>CAVSJC010000010.1:0-252114 GCA_963728135.1 uncultured Nitrospiraceae bacterium
CGGTTCCATGGCTGAAAAGTGTGGCAAACAACCTGTTGCAGGTGGGTCTTTCATTAGTCTAAGGTGAAGACACATTTGATCGGGGAATTATCATGAAACAAGAGGAACCACACAGCGTACTCTTGGCAGAGGCGGCAGCGTCGAACGACGAATTCGTCGAGCAGTCCTCCGACCGTGCGCAACAGATGTTGAAGGCAGGGGTGCCCTGGCGTGAAATACTGACCTGTCTGGCAACGGCCGGGGAAGACTTGGCCGGCCCCGGCGCATCGGTCTCCATTCTGATTCTCGATCATAACGGGTTGCTTCGAAACGGCGCGTCACCCAACCTCCCGGTGGATTATCTGGAGGCGATCGATTATCTCAAGCCAGACGCCGGAGTCGGCACCTGTGCGGCCGCGGCCGCGAGCGGGACCATGGTGATGACCCCAGATTTTCATGCCGACGACAAGTGGGCTGAGCTTCGGCACCTTCCCCTTGCCCTGGGGTTCGTCGGGGCGTGGAGCATGCCGATCATCTCCCCGATCGGAAAGATTCTCGGAACGTTCGGCACCTATTATCGTGACCACCGTTCACCGACGTTAAAGGAAAAGCGAGGCGTCGGGCTGCTCGTCAAGGCGGCGGCCTCGGTCCTTGCCGCAGCCTGATCCTTCCCGCCATTTCAGCTTGTCTTGGGCCTAGGGAAGTTCCGAGTATAAGGAGAAGGCCCCAAGCTTTAAATGAGACAAGCATGCAGGTTAAATCCCTCCAAATACTCAAGCGTGCCTCCGTTCAGCGTGCCGTTTCGATGTTCACTCACCTGCCACCAGTGACGAAGGTTTGAGCATGCCTACCGCTCCTGTCTATACCGTCATCCACGTCGGGGCCACCGAAGCGCATCCAAGGACGCAACTCTTGCGCGAAGCCGGCTACCGGGTAATTGAAACTTCGACTAACGAGGAGGCGCTCGTCGTTTGCCGCGCTAGACCCCTCGGCGTTGTTATTGTTCCAGGAGACCGACGCCGACCGGCTTCGCCTCATGGCCGACAATGCGCCGGCGCTCATGTGGATCAATGGACCCGGTGGCTGCGAATTTGTGAACCGCGAGTATCTGGCGTTTCTCGGCGTCACACTGCAGGACGTCGTCGGCTATGAGTGGGCGTACTTCGTTCACCCTGAAGATCGGGCGCACTATGTCGGGGCCTATCTGCATGCTCGGGCTGAGCGAGGTCTGTTCGAAGCCACCTGCCGCATGCGGCGGTATGACGGGGTGTACCGGTCCATGAAGTCCATCGGTATGCCGCGCTATTCGGACGATGGCGCCTTCCTCGGCTATGTGGGATCCACGATCGACGTCACGGATGTGTATGAAGCCCTCGACCGCAAAGTCGAGGAATCTCAAGCGTACGCGGCGCAGGCTCGACAGCAGGCCGACGAGGCGCGCGCCTGGTTGGCGGCCATTGTGGATTCATCCAACGACGCCATCGTCAGCAAGGACCTTCGGGGTGTCGTGACCAGCTGGAACGCCGGCGCTGAGCGTTTGTTCGGTTATACCGCAGCAGAGATGATCGGCCGGCCGATCACAGCCATTATTCCTCCCGATCACCTGCACGAGGAACAGACGATTCTCACGCGAGTGCTTCACGGTCAGCGGGTCGACCACTACGAAACCGTCCGTATGAGGAAGGACGGGAGTCGCATCCATATCTCGTTGGCGGTCTCGCCGGTCAAGAATTCCGACGGGAGGGTCATCGGTGCCTCTAAAGTCGCCCGGGACATCAGTGCGCGCAAGAAAATGGAGGAAGCCCTGAGCGCGGCCGAGGAGCGGGCCCGGACGGTGCTGCAGGCGACGACTGCGGTGATGTACCAGATGGACGCGGACAACCGGTTCGTCCTCGTGAACAGGCGTTTCGAAGAGCTATTCGGCATGACGTCCGAAGAGTTGAAGGGGAAATCGGTCTTCGACGTGTTCCCTGAGGACACGGCCGCGGTGTTTGAGACGCACAACCGCATGGTGTTTGTCGAACGGCGTGCGCTCGAGTTCGAGGAGACCGCCCCGCAGGCGGACGGCCTGCACTGGTACAGCTCCATCAAGGCGCCTCTGTTCAATGAACAGGGCGAGGTCGTCGGCATCGTCGGAGTCTCCACCGACATTACGGCGCGGAAGCGCATGGAAGCGGCCCTGCGCGAAAGCGAGACGCGGTTCCGCCAACTGGGCAATTCCGTGCCGCAGCTCGTATGGACCTGCGGTGCCGACGGCTCCTGCGATTTCCTCAGCGCCCAATGGGTGCGTTACACAGGCAAGGATGAATCGGCGCAGCTGGGTTTCAACTGGCTCGAACAGATCCATCCGGATGATCGGGAGCGGACGTTGAAGGAATGGCAGGCGGCCGTGCATGAGCAAAGGGAATTCCGCGTGGAGTTCCGCATCCGCCGGCATGATGGAGAGTACCGGATGTTTGATACACGCGCATGCCCGGTGTGTGATGCCGGTGGACAGATCGTCAGGTGGGTCGGCACGAACACCGATATCACGGAACGAAAACAGCAGGAAGACGAGCTGCGCAGACTGAAAGATGCGTTGGAGGTCCGGGTGCAGGAGCGGACGCAGGAATTGGTTGCCTCTCAAGAGCGCCTCCGCGCGCTCACGGCCCAATTGACTGTGGCGGAACAGCGGGAGCGTCAAAAACTCTCGCGCGATCTTCACGATTATCTGGCGCAGCTGCTTGTCGTGGGAAGTATGAAGATGGGATCTGCAAAGAGGCAGCCGGGCCTGACGCCATCGACGGTGGCGGTGCTTCAGGACGCGGACAAGATGTTTCACCAGGCCCTCAGTTATACCCGCACGCTGATTTCTGACCTGAGCCCACCGTCTTTTCATGAATACGGTTTGATGTCCGCCTTGAAATGGTTCACGGAACGAATCGAAAAGGACGGACTTACGGTGGATGTTCAGGCGAACGCCCAGGACATTCCACTGACCGAAGAGCAGGCCGTGATGGTGTTTCAATGTGTGCGCGAGTTGCTCTTCAACGTACTGAAGCATGCCGGGGTGGATCGAGCTGCGGTCCGATGCGCTGTTGAAGAACACGAAGTCCGCGTCTCGGTCGCAGACTCGGGCAGAGGCATGGATGCCGATGAGATGCAGCGTCCTCAGAAACCAGGTCATCTGGGGTTGGGAAGCGTTCGAGAGCGGATGGAATCACTCAATGGCCGGGTGGACGTCGTCTCGGACAGCGGGAAGGGCACAACGGTCACCTTAGTGCTGCCACGGTCACCACGCGTTCGTCTCTGAAAAAAGTCTTCGGCCTTTGACACCATTCTACATGGTTGGCTGAGCGGGCCCTCCGTAAGCCCTCCCTCACAGCTTCGCTGCCAGGTCGGCCTCAATCGCCTCTGGCTTGTCCCTCGGCGCATAGCGCTTCCATACCGTGCCGTCGGTGCCGACGAGGAACTTGGTGAAGTTCCACTTGATCGCCTCGGTACCGAGAATGCCGGGCTTTTCCGATTTGAGGTATTGATAGAGCGGGTGCGCATTCACGCCGTTCACTTCGATCTTTTGGTACATCGGGAAGGTGACGCCGTAGTTCCGCGTGCAGAACTGCTCAATCTCTGCTTCGCCGCCCGGCTCCTGGCTTCCGAACTGGTTACAGGGGAAACCGAGCACCACGAACCCCCTGTCCCTGAACTTGTCGTAGAGCGCCTGTAGCCCCGCGTACTGCGGCGTGAAGCCGCACTGGCTCGCGACATTGACGATGAGCAGCGTCTTGCCGCGGTAGACGTCCATCCTCTGCGGCTTGCCGTCGATGGTGACGACGTCGATGTCGTAGACGCTCATCGGCTACTTCCATTTCCTGATACAGACTCCGGTTCGCTTCCACGTCGCGCCATGTTCGTGTTGCCGATTGGTCTGTGTGAGGTTGCGGAGGGGTTCTGTGATGTTCCAGTCTTGGATGAGGAGTCTATACACATCCCCGGGTCCTTCCCCGCCGGCCTCCTGATTTCGAAAGAAGACGATGGCTTTTCCATTGCGGGCATACTCGGGCTTCCGGTCATATTCGTGTGCCTGTGGCGTGGAAATCGGGTCCAGATGGTCTCCGTTCCCGTCACCATTGGCGTCGACCGCATCCATTTCAAAGAGCGCCGCACGGCTGCCGTCCTCGGAATGCCTCGAAAAAATAATACGGCCGATCGGCGACCAGGAGGGATCAGTATCATGCTCACTGTTGTTCGTCAGTCTGATGTCCTTCCCCGAGCTCATCACGTGAACATAAATCTCCCCCGGTGCATCACCGACGTTCCGCGTGAATGCGATTTTGGACCCGTCAGGAGACCATGAAGGACCAACATCCTGATAGTTTCCGCTCGTAATGGGAGTCACGTTGTTGGTGTTCAGATCGAGTTGATAAATGTTGTAGTGGGTCTGGTTTGCTCTGTTGGATGAAAATGCAAGCAATGAGCAATCATGCGACCATGCTGGAAATGAATTGTCGGCAGAGGTGGTCGTCCTTCGTTGAATGTCCTGAGCAGAATACGTGTTGTCAGCGTTGCTGATAATCTGCGCGGTGTAGATCTCATGGTAGCCGTCCCGGAAGGATTCAAACGCGATATAGTGGCCATCAGGAGACCATGTCAGAGAGCTATTGCCATCCGCACCTAAGCTGAGCTGCGACTGGCCGGATCCATCGCCGTTCATGAGCCACAGTGTCTCCGTCCCGCCAACCTGAGGTGCCCGGGTAAAACCGATTTTCTCGCCGGCCCAATTGACTGTGGGCGACGATAGACATCCGGAGAGGAACACCATCCCAGCGAGGATGCCACCATGAGCCAGCCAACGCATCATTGACGCTCTCCTTTGCTGAATGTATCCCGCATGTCCTGGCATTCGGCCGAGCTGGTTCATCGCCTCGCCATGGCTAGGAGGGGAGAGGCGCGAAGGCTTCGACCGGCAGAATGTTGTAGCGCTTCCGGAGTGCTTCGACCTGCTCTCCCATCACCGGCCAATAGTCCCAGCCGTTGTTCAGGTCGAGGTTCATCGCCGCGCCGCGCCGGATCGCGATCAACGCCTTTTCGGGATCGAAGAACCCTGTGCGGGCTTGGGTAATCGGCGTCATGCGGACGCCAAGATGGAATTGCAGCAGCACAAAGAAGACAAACAGGAAGGGGTCGCGCCGCTGGAATCCCGCGCTGAAACAGGCGACCAGCACCTCTTCTTCGGGCGCCGTGCCGTAGCCGGACAACAGATGGGCGCAATCGTGGAAGAGGATCTGTTCGGGCGCGCCGCCTTTTTCTCCAGGCAGCGCGAACTTATTGTTCCTGCAATATTCCCAGTAGGATCGTGCTAACGATCCAGGCGGGTAGTTTTCCAAGGCCCGGTAGCGGGCCGCGAGTGCAGCATCCTGATAGTTGCCGAGCATGCCCCGCACGAACTTATAGATGCCGCGAAGGCCTTCGGCGCGCCAAATCTCCGTGACTTTTTCCCGGAGCCAGAATCGACGGGCCAGATCCAGGCGCAGCGGAAGGAGCTCCTGCCGCGCGACGTGACGCAAATTCTTCGCTTCAGGAGCCGACACCCCCAACGCCTGCGCAAATTGCTCGACCAGCTCGGCTTCCTGTGGAGTGGTCTGCTGATCGATCAGCGACATCACGATGAGGCCATTGATCAATTGACGCCTGATCTGCGGATCCGGCAATGCACGCGCCAGCTCGGCGGGCGAGATCGGCTCGAGTTGGTCCAACGGATGGCTCGTCCCGAACACCCGCTGGACGGCGTTCATCAGCCGCACCTCGGATTCGCTCAGCACGCCGTCCGCCAGCGCCACCGTCTTCATGGCCCGCAAACCCCAGTAGGCTTGTTCGGCAGTAGGGATTTTGAGTTCGATGACGAGCCTCTCTTTCGAACTAGTGGAGATTCAGGAGAGAGCGCATTGTACTGTTTCACAGGTGGCGGGTCTATGCCGCAGCAGAAAAGGTTAATGGAGAGAAGAGAGTCGGCTTATTCAAGCAAGGTGAGGAACGCTTGGGATCGTACTAGTTCCTGAAGCAGTTGCGAGCCTGATAGATAGTGAAATCCGCAGCAAGTCGAGGAATGGTCACTCCAATCTCACTATCCTAAGGAGGTCGCAAGATGAATACTGTGAATACTGTCGGTGTCCCCACCGGTGGATTTACCAAGGTCGGTGAAATCGACGGGACCAACGCCTTGAGTTTCCGTGGCAACCAAACAGGAATGGCCATCGCGCTTGAGTTGCTGTCTTCACATGCCTCTGGTGCGCCGATCACTGATGAGTCAGGGAAATACATTGGGTTCGTCAGTGAGCATGATTTGCTGGGTGCGATGGAAGCCGGGAAGGATTTGAACAAGGTCACGGCGGAGCAGCTCATGAACAAGGAGCATTTCGTCGCCAATGAAACCACGTCCATTGCTGATGCTATTCGGCTGATGCGAGAGAAGCATCTCTTAAACATTCCCGTGATCAAAGAAGGCGTGGTCGCCTATTCGATCACACGTCATGATCTTCTGAGGGCTCGCATAGGCCTGGGGCCTGGCATCGAAGAGTGAGACGGCATGCCACGTCGGCCGGCATTTCCAGGCCGGCCGAACGGCGGCTGGCCCAGCGTAGCTGACTCGCCGTGTTCACCAATTTGTTAGGCCGTGAGCCAGCGATAGAGCAGCAGCAGTAACAGCGCCCCGATGATTGCGGAGACAAATGCGACGATATCCGATTCCCCGCTGAGACCCACTTGCCCGCCAAGACAGCCGCCGATTATGCCGCCCCCGATCCCGATGACCGTCGTCCCGATCAACTGACCCGGATCTTTTCCCGGCATCAGCACTTTTGCGATGACACCTACGACAAGCGCGAATACCAGAAATTCGAGAGTGGTGAGTAATGATCCCCAATACATGAAGCCTCCGATGATGTGATGTAGCTAGGACGCAGTTATAGAGATTGTTGCGTCAGGACGGCAAGCCTTGAGAGGCCGTCGAATTGGGGATGACAGGAAGGCGAGCAGGGGAGCGCTAGACGATCACGGAATGGGATGCGTTCAGTTCGCCGTTGAAGACATGGATTCGTCCTGGCGGTCAGAATACGAAGCAGGCCAGTACACCGGATTCGGAGGCACGTTACGGCGTTTCCATTCGCTGTAGGTCATGTGGAGCAGGGCCATGTAATTTTCGAGACGCAGCTGAGCCGTGGCGTCTAATTGGATGTCGTCTTCCATGGCGTCACGAAGGTTCTGGGTCGCAACGAAAAACTTATTCAATGACGATTCGTCCATGTGTTCCCTCCACAGTCCTGTCCATGTTAACCAGTCGTGGATTGCAACTGCCGAACGTAGATGCAACTGCTGCACCGCTCGTCCACAGCGAAAAGATAACGTTTTCGTCGAGAGATTTTGAACTAGGGTTTAGCCCAGGTATGCGACTAGAGAGTCAATGGAACGGCGGATTTAGCAAGGGTGCATGTGTAAGGATGTGGAAAGGTGAGCCACGCCACGCCGAAGACACGGAACAGCCGAGAGTCAAAAAAGCGGCATCAATGAGGACAATCTTGCCCCGGGTGAGGACAATTTCTTCCTGGTCTCGTTTGGAAAATCGGAGAAGCACCATGACGTACGTGCCGTCGACCGCCCGGTGTGTTATAGGCGTTTTGTTGTACACGGTCGGCCTACTGGGGTGCGCCACTGAAGCATCGCTAGAGCGGGACACCTCGACGGGAGGTCTTGTGACATTCCCGCTGGAAACCGAATCCGACATTCTTGAATCCGCCGGCAGGCGGGATGCGCTTCGAATCATGGATGCAAAGTGCCGATCTGGCTGGCGGATTGTGAAGGAAGGCGAGTTCCAGACGGCGATCAATGCCGCTGACGAGGCCCGCAGGCTTCAGACTGGAAAAGACCGGATCTGGGGCATTCAGTTCGTCTGCAAATAACTGAGCACCACCCGCTGGACGATCCTGCTCCGATAAGTATGAGAACAAGGGTTCTCCCTAGGCCTCGGGCTAGATCTGTGACCTTATACTCCGCCGTCCACCCGTAAGGTTACTGGAGTTCCCCATGGCAAAGGGTGCGATCCTTATTATTGAAAACGAAGCCATTGTCGCCGCTCATCTTGCCAGAGAGGTGGACGTTCTCGGCTATCGTGTTCTGGGGGTCGCACCGACCGGGGAAGAGGCCATCCGTATTGCCGAACGGGAGCAACCGGATCTGATTCTGACTGATATCCGGCTCGGCGGCAGTTTAGACGGCATTGAAACCGCCCGGCGTCTTCGCGCCCTGTGGGACATCCCCGTCATCTTCATCACCGGACATTCGGATCAGGACACCCTGAAGAGGGCGAGTCTCGCCGGCTCCTTTGGCTATATCCTCAAGCCGTGGGATACACGGGATCTTTCGACGCAGCTCGAGATCGCGTTCTACAAGCATCAAGCCGACCAGGCGCTTCGCGATAGTGAAGAGCGCTACCGGGCCTTTATCAGCAACAGCTCGGAAGGCATTTGGCGAATCGAGTTCACCCCACCGCTCGATACCTCTCTCCCGGTGGACGTCCAAGTGGAACAGGTCTATCGGTCTGCGCGGCTGGTGGAATGCAACGATGCGATGGCTCGGATGTATGGCCTCTCGAAGGCCGGCGATCTGATCGGAAAGAGCCTGGATTTTATGCTGCCCGCCACTGATGCGGCTGCCCGTGACTTTTTGGCCTCAGTTATCCGTGCCGGGTACCGGTCGACACACGTGGAATCCATCGAGCGGGATGTGAACGGACAGCCGGTCTATTTTCTCAACAGCATGACAGGCATCGTTGAAAATGGACACCTCGTCCGCATGTGGGGAACGCAGCAAGACATCACCGATCGGAAGCAGGCTGAACAGGCACGCCGAGAAAGCGAGGCGCGCTTTGCGGGCTTTATGACCCATTTGCCCGGTCTTGCCTGGATCAAAGATCACACCGGCCGGTACGTCTTTGCCAACGAGGCCGCGCTCCATGCGTTCGGCAAACCGCGGCACGAGGTCTATGGCAGGAACGACGATGAACTGTTTCTTCCCGCGACCGCCCGGCAGTTTCAACAGAATGATCGGACGGTCCTGAGTTCCGGCGCTCCGGTGGAGATCATCGAGGAACTCGAGCATAGCGACGGGCATCATTATTCACTGGTCAACAAGTTTCCGATACCGAGCGACGCCGGCATGCTCATCGGCGGCATTGCGCTGGATGTGACCAGGCATCGAACAGCTGAAGAGGCGCTCCAGCGTAGCGAAGCGCTCTACCGCGCCATTGGTGAGAGCATCGACTATGGGGTCTGGGTTTGTGCTCCGGACGGACGCAATACCTATGCGAGCGAAAGTTTCCTCAAGCTGGTCGGCCTCACCCAAGAGCAATGTTCAAATCTCGGATGGGGAAGTGTGCTGCATCCCGATGACGTAGACGCGACGATTGCGGCCTGGCAGGCCTGTGTCAAGGACGGCAGCCTCTGGGATCGCGAGCACCGGTTCCGGGGTGTGGATGGCCAATGGCACCATATCCTGGCTCGTGGCGTGCCCGTCAAAGACGAGCAGGGGCAGATTCTTTGCTGGGCCGGCATCAATCTCGACATCAGCCGCCTCAAGCGTTCCCAGGAGCAACTGCGCCAAAGTGAAGCGCGCCTGGAGATCCGTGTTGAAGAGCGGACAAACGCATTGGTGCAGTCCCAGGAGCAACTGCGTGCGCTGGCAAACCAGTTGAGTCTGACTGAGCAGCGAGAGCGGAAGCGGCTCGCCATGGAACTGCATGACCATTTGGCACAGATGCTGGTGTTGGCCAGCCTGAAGATGGGCCAGGCGAAGAGAACGGCCGGTGACCGGGCCACCGAGCTCGCGGCGCAAACTGAACGGATCATCAGCGAATGCCTCTCGTACACGCGCACGCTGGTGGCCGAACTCAGTCCTCCTGTCCTTCATGACCATGGACTCGCCGCCGGTCTGAGATGGCTGGGCGACTACATGAAAAAATATGACATGACCGTGGCGGTCCATGCTCCAGAGGAGGAGCCAACACTTGCAGAAGAACACGCAGCGCTGATGTTCCAATCAGTTCGCGAGCTGCTAATGAACATCTGGAAGCATTCCGGTGTAGGCCATGCGACGGTCACGATGGAGCGACAGGATACTTTCTTACGCATCGAAGTGAGGGATAGTGGAAAAGGATTTGCCATAGAGGCACCGGATGGATCCTCGTCCAAGTTCGGGCTGTTCAGCATTCGAGAGCGCCTGAAAACTGTCGGTGGATCGTTCCACATCGAATCGGCCCCGGGCCTCGGTACACGGTGTCTTCTTGAGCTCCAGCTACCCCAACGGGTGCTGCAAGACCCTGCCACGGCTCCGTCCCGACTCGAGCAGGCAAGAGACGCCTCGCTGACCCCGCCCTCAATCGGGATTCGAGTCTTGCTTGTTGATGATCACGCGATGATGCGACAGGGATTGCGGACGGTCTTGCAGAGTTACACCGATATCGAAATTATCGGCGAGTGCAGTAACGGGAAGGAGGCCGTCGAGGCCGTGGACCAATTGCTCCCTGCCGTCGTCATTATGGACATCAACATGCCGGTCATGAACGGGATTGAGGCGACGGCCCGCATCAAGGCGCATCATCCCGGTACCATCGTGATCGGGCTGTCCGTCAACGCCAATCATGAGAACGAAGTGGCGATGACAGCGGCGGGAGCCGCGATGTTACTCACCAAAGAAGCCGCTGTTGACCAGTTGTATTCTGCGATTCAGAAGACCGCGCAGCAAGCGGCCAAAAATCACGGCCGGAATCCCTCGATCCAGTAGAAACCCCGCCGGCATCAGCACCTCGGTCATCGCTGCGGTCAAAGCCGCTTTGATTCATCCCGCCACTCTGCTACTATTCCGTTATGGGTTCTGATGCAACGAAATTGTTAGAGGCGGCTCTCAGACTTCCCCCTGAGGTTCGGGCTGCGATTGCCGGTTCGCTATTGGAGAGCCTGGACACTACCGTTGATGCCGATGCCGAAGCGGAGTGGCAGAAAGAAATTGCTCGCCGATTGAAAGACCTCGACTCATCTCAACCTCCGCTACTCATTTCCTGGAGTGATGCTCGCCGAAAGATCCTCGGCCTCTAATGCCGAGCCTGTCCATTGTTTTCCATCCCAATGCCGTTGAGGAAGCTCAAGCTGCTCGACAATGGTATCTGGCGAGAAGCGCGTCTGCTGCTGATTCGTTCCTTGTTGAGCTGGACCGGGGGATCGAAGCAATCGCTCTTACACCGGAACGCTGGCCGCTCTTTGTCCATGGAACTCGGCGCTATCTATTTCAACGGTTCCCGTTTCAGCTGATCTATCGAGTCATGAACGATCGCATCGAGGTCTTAGCGCTCGCTCATGGCCGACGAAGACCAGGGTATTGGAAGGTTCGCTAGAACCAAATCCTCACCTTGCTCCCTCTCTCTATTCATCTTCGTTTTCACTATGCACCTGAGGGACCACCATCCTCTGTTCTTTCTTCTTTACCTCTTTACCTCTCCCTTGGAAGGGCGTGCATGTTGGTCCTTACTGCGCCCGTCGAGCGGTCAGAGGTCTTTCACAAGCGCGCATCTTTCTTTCCGCATCTTCCACCTCTTCCCGGAAGGAGCGGGCAAATGGTCCTTCATTGCGCGCATTGAGGGACCACAGTTCCACCGTGGGGCCTCAGCGAGCAAAAGGACCATCTGGCCGCTCCTTCTCTTCCCCCCACCCTTGAATATCCATCTTCCCCCCTCGTACAATGTCGCTTCTTTGGAGCCTGTCCAACATTGCCCTTCTACTGCGGCGGACGATGACCAGGCATCTATTTTGTTCTCGGCCACGAAAAATCCTCAACGTATTCCAGCGAATACGCCTCCGGTTTTTCGCAGCCTGCGGCCTCATATCTGCCTGGTCCTCCTTCGCCTCGTCACGAACGGTAATATTGGAAAGACTCCGGCTAACCCCTTGGCAATCTGGACGTTTCAGACTGCCGGTGCGATAGAGGAGCCGCCTTCATGAAAGTGGAGTATTCGAAGGGCGAACGGGCCTCCAAAGAACTGATTCTGCTGCATCGTCAGACCTCGGAAGCGACCAGCGGCCGGAAGATGAAGGTCATGCTGATCTTCCCGCCCGACTGGTTTCCCTCCGAACCCTATCTGAGCCTTCCTTCCCTGACCGCCGTCCTCCGCCAGGCCGGCCATACCGTCATCCAGAAAGACGTGAATCTCGAGATGTGGGACTGGTACTTCAGCGAGGACTTTTTGAAGAAAGTCCTGCGCCGGGTGCCGCAGCAGCTCGACCGGCTCCGCAAGCTCTCGAAGAAGCGCGATCTGGACGCCGCTGAAATGGATCTGCAGATGGCGCTGTGCGACCTGACCCGGCAGCGGATCGACGAATTGATCAAAAAGGCAGAAAAGGCCAAGTCAATCATCCGCGGAGAAACATTCTACGATATCGACAGCTTAGAATGGGCCATTCAAGTGTTTCGCGAAGTCACGGCAACGATTTCGATGGTCTATTATCCCGCGCGGATCTGCATGCCGCCGATGGAGACCGATCTTTCCTACAAAGTCTTCGCGTCTTCGGAAGTGGTCGACGCGGTGCAAGACACTCAAGTGAACGTCTACCGCGACGTCTTCGATCATCTGGTGAAGCCGGCCATCGAAGCAAGCGCAGCCGGACGTGATCGGGATCTCAATTGTGCTGCAGCAGCAGATGTTCTCCACCATGACGTTCTGTGCGCTCATCAAGCAGCACTTCCCGCACATCCATGTGACGATTGGCGGCAATACCGTTACGCGTCTGCGCGACGTGCTGCCCGAGTCGCCGCTGTTTCAGTACTTCGACAGCGCCGTGGTCTATGAAGGGGAGACGGCGTTCGTGCAACTGGTCTCGGCGGTCGGCGCCAAGCGGAGCCTCGCCGAGGTGCCTAATACGATCTATAAGGACGACACCGGCGTCCATGTATCCGTGACGAGCTATGCGGAGGACATGTCCGCGCTCCCGCCGCCGGATTTCGACGGCCTCTCGCTGGACAAGTATTTCGTCCCCACGAAGATCCTGCCCTATCTGGCGACACGCGGCTGTTACTGGGGGCGCTGCGAGTTCTGCGACCATGGCGAGGGCTACACAGCAGGGTACCGCTCCAAGAAGATCCAGGACATTCTCGGCGAGATCAAGCATCTGCGCGACAAGTACGGGGCGAAGCATTTCCATTTCACCGACGAGTCGTACCCGCCGGCGCTGTTCAGAAAGCTCTCGCGCGGGCTGATCGACAGCAAGATGGACATCTTCTGGACGACGCACATGCGGTTCGAGAAGAGTTTGCTGGAAGACCAAGTCTGGCAGGACGCCAAGGACTCGGGCTGCCGCTATCTCCACTTCGGCTACGAGTCCGGCAATGAGCGCGTGCTCAAGCTGATGGACAAGGCCACGACGACGGAGATCATGACGAAGCACCTCAAGTACACGGCGGAGGCGGGGATCTGGAATCACTGCATGGGTTTCTTCGGCTTTCCCGGCGAGACCAAGGAAGAAGCCTGGTCGTCTGTGGAATTCCTCGAGCAGAACAAGGACTATGTCCATTCGCTCGGCTTCGGCACGTTCGATCTCGGACGGCACAATCCGGTGGCCAAGCATCCGGAGAAGTGGGGCGTGACGGCCTACAAGAATCCCGAATGGGATCTCGCGCTCGACTACTACTACACGGTGAAGGACGGGATGAGCATCGAAGAGGCCGAGCGGGTGTTTGAACAGTTTGAGCGCAATCACTATGCGGGCTGGGACCTGCGGCTGTACATTCGTGAATATATCTTTCTCTACATCTGCCGCTTCGGCCTATCCAAATTGTCCGACCTCCAGTACCAAGCGATGAAAACGGCCGGCGTGACTCCCACTCTGGCAGGAAAGATGTAATGATAGGCAGGATGTTGAAAAATTCGGCTTCCAGACGAGTACGTTGCGTTCGTCATCTGCGGCCTTGCTGGAAGGCCTTTTTGAACATCCTGAGAGATGAAGAGATTGGCGGATAATTATGAGTGCTAGCGGGCTCGTACAAATCGACGGTTTGACGCCGATCAAGAAGGAAGAGCGGAAGCCGTCGAAGGTCATGCTCCTGTTCCCGCCCGAGTGGGTGCCCACGGCGCCCTATCTGGCGCTGCCGTCGTTGACTGCAGTCCTGCGCCAGGCCGGCCATCACGTCGTCCAGCGCGACATCAACATCGAGATGTACGATCACTTCTTCACCACGGAGTTTTTGATCTGGGTGAAGGCCCGGCTGGGCATGCAGCTCAAGCCGCTTCAGGACAGGGAAAAGGCCGGGACGCTGACGGACCGCGAAGCGGATCAGAAGGCGGTCGTCGAGCAGGCCTATGCCGTGGATGTGTTCGATCTGGCGGACCGGGCGGAGGATGCGAAGCTCGTGGTCCGCGGCGAGCGGTTCTACGACGCGGCCCAGCTGGAATCGGCCCTGAATACGTTTCGCGAGGCGATGCAGTACATTTCCGCCGCCTACTATCCGGCTTCGCTGGTGTTCTATCCGATGGAAAGCAACCTCGGCTACCGGCCGGGCGTCTCCAAGGAAGTCTTCGCCTGTCTGGACGATGAGCAGGTGAACGTCTACCGCGATATCTGCAATCAGCTCGTGCTGCCGTCGGTCAGCAAGGAAAAGCCGGATGTCGTCGGGATTTCCATCGGCACGCAGATGCAGCTATTGGCTGGATTGACGTTCTGCAAGATGATCAAGGAAACCTTTCCGAACGTCCATGTCGTGGTCGGCGGGAACGTCATCACGCGATTGCAAGAGGAACTGCCGCATCATGAGCGGTTCTTCAACGAAGTCTTCGACTCGGCGATTTTGTACGAAGGCGAACATGCGCTGCTCTGGCTGATCGAGGCGTTGAACGGCCAGCGGGATATCGCCTCGGTGCCCAACCTGCTGTATCGCGACGCGGACGGGCACGTCCATCAAAGCAAGGAAGTCTACACGGAGAAGACGACGGCGCTGCCGCTGCCGGACTTCGACGGCCTGCCGCTGGATCACTACTTCGTGCCGGAGCGGATCATTCCCTATCTCGCGACGCGCGGCTGCTATTGGGGGCGCTGCACCTTCTGCGATCACGGGCAGGGGTACTTCGATCAGTATCGCGGGATGACGGCACAGCTGGTCGTCGAGCAGGTGACGGCCCTACGCGACAAGTACCAGTGCCGGCATTTCCTCTTCTCGGACGAATCCTATCCGCCCGCGTTGTTTAAGAAAGTGTCGCAGCTGCTGGTCGATCACAACGTCGGCATCAAGTGGACGACGCTGATCCGCTTTGAAGAAACCTTACAAGATCAGGCGATCTGGGATCTTGCCGCCAAGGCCGGCTGCTGCACGCTCTACTACGGCATGGAGTCGGCGAACGAGCGCGTGCTGAATCTCATGGACAAGCACGCGAAGAAGAGCGTGATCCAGAACAATCTCCATCTGGCCGCCAAGGCCGGCATCTGGAACCACGTGATGGCCTTCTATGGTTTTCCCGGCGAGACGAAAGACGAGGCGCTGGAAACCCGGCAGTTCGTCATCGACAACCAGCCGGCGATTCACTCGGTGGAGCTGTTTTACTTCGTCGCCTACCGGCACACGCCGATGGTGCGCAATCCGGAGAAGTTCGGCATCACCATCCACAAGCAGGAGGAGTACGATCTGCCGCTCGATTACTATTACACGCTGAACGAGCCGGTGGGCATCTCCTGCCTCGACGCGATGCAGCTCTGCGAAGAATTCTACAAAAACGATTTTCAGCCCTGGGCCGTGCGCGTCAATGCGCGCGAGCACGTCTTTCTCTACATCTCCAAATTCGGGACCAACAACCTGCCGCAGATCTACGCGCAGCGGCAAACGATCGGCTCGTCGGACAGCGTGTCAGGTCTGGTCACATGGCCGGTGGCGATGGCCGAGGGAGACGACGGGATGAGCCGGGTCGTCTCCCACGGCGTCGGATAGCAGGATGCTGAAAACGACGTCTCACGTCGTTCTCGGCTCGTCAGAATCCTTGACGTACCCCAGAGGGTACGCCTCCGGTTTTGCCGTCTCCTGCGGCCTTGTGAGATGTCGTTTTGAGCATCCGGCAGTAAGGACTGGTTTAAGAGGGCTGCTGTTCGCTCGATGTGTCGTCGGGACGAGCATCACGGAGAGCAGGGCATACGAGGCTTCAACCAGCTTGGTCATCTCTTCGGCCTTTTTGTAGGCCTGCATGTATTGCTTGGGATTGTTGGTCAGATTCGAGAAGCGGGCGGGATTCCAGGTATAGAGCTGCACGCGTCGGGCCCGTTCGAGGTCTTCGGATGTGACGGGGAGTGTGAGTTCCAGGATCTCCAGCGCGTGGGCAATCTCTTTATGGATCACGTCTTCACTCATGGCGGTACTGTGCCAAAGCCGGTCTGATCTGTCAATCAATGCTGCAAGGATGTTGAAAAACGCCGCCAGCTTTGTTCTCGGTTCGCCAAAATCCTCAACGGGGGGACCCGGCCGCCTCACCAACTCGGCGGCGCGCACAAACTTGGTGCTCCTTATTCGTCGCACCGTGCGCCCCCGGAGGGTACGACTCGGGCCTTCACTCGCTGCGGCCTCGCTTGGGACAGGGCGCGTCTCGGCGCGCCAGGGTTGGGCGGGTGAGAAAGACGATGTTCTTGACCATTCTTTCCTGACTGGACAACATGCCAACCGTCCTCCCGATTCTTCAGCCAACGCCCATTTTTCAGAAGAAAGATTACCGCGATGTGCTGCGTCGTGAGATGGACGCCGGCAAGATCCCGCTGAGCCTCGGTCGCGACTGTCCGGTGAAGTGCGAGTTTTGCTACGAGCTCGACCATTCCTACCGCGAAACGCTGGATCCCGCCCAAAACCACCGACGAGGACTGGAAGTTCATCCTCGACTACATCAGCAGGAAGCCGACGGACCCGAAGCAATTCTGGTGTCTCGGCGGCAATGAGTTCATGGAATGGACCGACCTCTTTCTCCATCCCAAGGCGATGGAATGGGTGGAGGACTTTCTCAAGTACACGGACAAGAGCATCCAGTTCTTTACGGTCGGCTTCGTCCACGTGCCGAAGATCCATCAACTCGTGGCCCAGTACCCGGGGCGGATCAACTTCGAGTTGTCCGTCATCACCTTGAGCGAGTATCGCCAGCGGCTCATGCCGCATGCGCCGTCCGTGAAGCATCTGATGAAGGTGCTCGACGGTCCGGCCGTGTCGTCCGCAAATTTCTACGCCTTCGACGTTCACACGATGTCGAAAGATGCCGCGCAGATTTCGGCCATCAACCAGAAGTGCGTGCTTTGGATGGGCACGCTGACGCCGGTGCGCGGACTGAAAGAGGACACGGCGAGCCTGATGCGGCAGGGAAGAAAGTTCCTGGCCGAAGAAGCGCAGCGCATTTATGATGCGGCGCTGCCCAATCTGCAGACCATTCACACGGAAGCTTATACGACCGCCTTTTTGAGCCGGAAACGGATCATCAATCTTTTCGATTCACTTGAGCTGGAGAAAAAGGATACGATTGTCACCGCCTGGAGCGTGTACAAGATCCTGACGATGTACCGGAAGAAACGGGCCCGGTTCCTCTACGTGCCGAACACAATGTTGAGCGGCGATTCGGACTGCACCGTGCTTCTGACGTTCGACGACATCGCCCGGCGGTTGACGAAGGAAAAGGTCGTGCACATTCCCAAGTGCATCATGCAGTCCGGCCGGGGCCCATATAGCGACATCACCGGCGTCACGTTGGAGCAGTTCATGAAGAAGACCAACGTGAAAGTGAAGGTCCTCCACAAAATCGACACCCGCTTTGCCAACGAGCAGCTCTACAAAAACGGATCGCTCCAGAATTACGTGGAGAGTTACGTCCGCCATCCCATGACGCAGTCATACGAAGCCTTGCCCCGCCCCGCCTGAGGAGCTGAATGGCTGATCGCCATACGATCAAGTTCTATCAGGCCGATGTGTTTACGGCAGAACCCTTTGGCGGGAATCCAGTCGCGGTGGTGCCGGATGCCGACGGGTTAAGCGACGATCAACTCCAGCAGATCGCCCGCGAAATGAATCTCTCCGAGACGGTGTTTGTCTTTCCTCCCACCGATCCCGCCGCGGTGGTGCGGCTACGCATCTTCACCCCGTCGCAGGAAATTCCGTTTGCCGGTCATCCGGTGCTGGGCACGTTTTTCATCCTCGCCGAGCTCGGCATCATTCCCGTCAAGGAACCCATTACGCGGGTCATGCAGGAGTGCAATATCGGCCTCTTTCCCGTGGAGCTCTATGCGCTGGCAGGGCGGGTGGAGCGTATCGTGATGACGCAGCCGAAGCCGGAATTTCTGGGACCGGTGGAGGAAACGGATGATCTCTATAAGGTGGCCGTGGCCCTGGGCCTGTCCAAACATGTGATTGCCGATACCCAATGGCCGATTGAGGTGGTGTCCACCGGCCTGCCCGTCATGGTCGTGCCCGTGCGTACCCTGACGGCCGTCCGTTCGATCCGGCCGGACGCGTCCGCCATTATGGATGTCTGCCGGCGCTTCGGCGCCAACGGCATCATGGTCTTCACGACGGTGACGGTGGACCCGACCGCCACGGTGCACACGCGCATGTTCGCGCCTTCCATCGGCATCCTCGAAGACCCCGCGACAGGGAGTGCCAGCGGCGCCTTGGGCGCGTACCTCGTGCAGAACGGCGTGATCGAAGTGACACCCATGACGGAAATTATTTCCGAGCAGGGCTACGAGATGGATCGGCCGTCGCGCATCCTCGTGCAGGTGGATTCCGATGACGACATTATCCAGTCGGTCAGAGTGGGGGGGGAGTGTGTGATGGTGATCTCCGGCACTCTCAACTTTTAGCAGGATGCTGAAAACGACCGTCAGCTGCGTTCTCAGTCACGCGTCTCCTTGCGACGTACCGCAAGGGTACGCCTCAGTCGCCGCGTTCCCTGCGGCCTTGCTGAACGGCCGTTTTGAGCATCCTGCGGGCTATCTCGCAAGATATGAAGAACGAAAGAAAGACGGTCATCGCTGATCGCTCGACCGGAGAAGAAAAGAAGAAGAGAGGCAAAGCATGAAAGCTGTTTTGTTCCGGCAGCATGGCGGCGCGGACAAGCTCTCGTATGAAGATGTGCCGATGCCGGTGATCGGGCCTGACGAGGTGCTGATCAAGGTGAAGGCCTGTGCGCTGAATCATCTCGATATCTGGATCCGCCAGGGCAATCCGGCGTACCCGATGCCGCTGCCGCACATCTCGGGAGCGGATGTGTCCGGGCTGGTTGAACAGGTTGGAGCGCAGGTGGAGCACGTGACGGTCGGCGAGAGAGTCTTCGTCTCGCCGGGGATCAGTTGCTGGAAATGTGAGGCCTGCCTGGCCGGACGGGATAATTTCTGCCGCTCCTACGGCCTGCTCGGAGCCATGGTCGCAGGCGGATATGCCGAATATGTGAAAGTGCCGTTCCGCAATGTGCTGCCCGTTCCAGGCAATCTGTCGTTCGAGCAGGCCGCGGCCTTTCCGCTGGTCTCCGTGACCGCGTCCCACATGCTGTTTGCCGGCGCGCAGCTCCAGCATGGAGAAACGGTCTTGATCATGGGAGCCGGGAGCGGCGTCGGCAGTATGGCCGTTCAAATGGCGAAACTGGCCGGAGCACGGGTCATCACCACGGTGGGCGCCGATGACAAGATACCGAAGGCGGTGATCCTGGGCGCCGATGCCGTCATCAACCATGCGCGGGAGAACGTCTCGGAACGGGTCAAGCTGCTGACGGAAGGGCGCGGCGTGGATGTCGTGATCGAACATATCGGCCCGGAGGTCTGGGAACGCTGTCTCGCCTCGCTGGCAAAAGGCGGCCGGTTGATTACCTGCGGAGCCACGACAGGAGCGGAAGTGAAACTGGACCTCCGGTATGTGTATTCGAGGCAATATACAATTAAAGGCTCCTACATGGGCACTCGTGCCGAGCTGGTCAAGGTGGCCGAACTCATGGGTCAGGGCCGGTTGCTGTCCGTCATCGACAGGACGTTCCCGCTTAACGAGGCCAGGGCGGCACAAGAATATCTGCTTAGCCGAAAGTTTTTTGGTAAGATCGTGCTGACAATGTAAGGATGCTGAGTCTTACTGTGTTTCCGGTCGCACCGGCTTCGTGGCCGGCTGAGCGTTCGGGGCATCTTTCAAGAGCATCAAGGGCATGGTTTTCGAACCATGTAACGGGCACGGGCGTAAAGAGGGAAGGGACAGGGAAGTATGCCGAATACGATCACTCGCGTTATGACGAAACAGCTCAAAACAGTGGGGCCGGGGACGTCCGTGGTGAGCGCGGCCAAGACGATGAAAGCCGCGCGTATCGGATCGCTGCTCGTGAAGAAGGGCAAGAAACTCATCGGGATTGTCACGGAGACGGACATTGTCCGTCGGGCTGTCGCCGTCGGGAAGCCCCTCGGCAAACTCACGGTCGAGAAAATCATGACCAGCCCCATCTGCACGATCGAGAGTCATCAGACCGTTGATGATGCCCAGGACATGATGGGAGACCTCGGAATACGCCATGTGGCCGTCACCAAGGGCGGAGACATCACAGGCATCGTGTCAGTGCGGGATCTGTTGATGTTCTATAAACGCTATGCGCAGTCAAAGATTGCGGCTGAGCAGGAATATTCGGAACCGAAGATCGGCCAGGATTAGCCGTCTTAGGCGGGTGTTCAAAACCGCCTCTCAGCAAGGCGCAGACGATGAAAGCACCAGAGGCGTAGCCTTCCCACTCGCCCGCCCCAAGTTGCTGGAGCAACTTCTCCCCGATCGGCTACGTTGAGGATGCTTGCGAGGGGAGAACGCAACCGCGGTAAGGCACGTCTCGGCGTGCTGGGGTTGGGCGGGTGAAAACAGAGGGCGTTTTCAACAGCCGCAGATTACTTGGTGAGTTCTTTGACCAGATGGCCGAGTTCAGGAAGGATGAGCTTTTCCATCGCGAGACGGACGGCGTTTTCTGATCCGGGAGTCGAGAAGAGGATGCGGCCGTTGACGATGCCGGCGGTCGCCCGGCTCATGATGGCGGGCGATCCGATTTCCTGATAGGTCAGAAACCGGAACACTTCACCGAATCCATCCAAGCGCTTCTCCAGCATCGCATCCACCGCTTCAAAGGTGGAATCCCGCCGCGAGATTCCGGTGCCGCCATTGATGATGATCGCTTGAACCGCGTCGTTGGAGAGGCCCTCGGCGATTCGTCCTGTGATCTGAGCCGGCTCGTCTTTGACGATGTGGTAGGCGGCGATGGTGTGACCCTTCTCCTTGAGCAACCTTTGAATGAGCAGGCCGCTGGTATCGGTCTCGGGCGTGCGGGTGTCGCTGCAGGTAATGACCATGCACCCGACGGAGCGGGGTGCATGGGCTTTATGTTCCTGATGCGTCGCCGTGCTCACGATGAGAGACGATTATTTCCAGGCAGCGTCGGGATTCAGCTTGGCCACGGGAGTGCCCTTGCCGATGTGCTCGTCGAGAATGGCGGCGACATCGCCTTCCGCCACCTTCGAGTACCAGGTGTTGTCGGGGTAGACCACGACGGTGGGGCCTTGTTCACACGGACCCAGACAACCGGTGGCGCTCACCAGCACTTCGCCGGGCGGTGTGGCACGCTGCATCAGGCCCATATTGAAGGCCATGAGCAACTGCGCGGCGCCCGCCGCTCCGCAGGATGGCTTGGGATGTCCGGGGGGCCTTGAGTTGGTGCAGACAAGGATATGATATTTAGGTTTCGGCATAGTCTCCTCGATGTTGTGATGGTCCGTTTCTTAACGGCCGGTGGTTGAGAGCACTAGTGTGGCCGATACGATTGCCATTGCGCAATGGCGTCTTCGGGCAAGTTCCACTGCTTGAGTCCTTTGAGTACCCAGTCGAGATAGTGGTCTTTGGGTTTGAACTTGCCGATCGCCGCCGCGGCATGGGTCGTGACGAGTTCTTTTTCGCCCGACTCGGTGACGACGCTGACCTGCACGTGCCGGTACGCGCCCTGCGGGACGTCCTGCTCAAACTCATCCAGCAGTTTGATGTCTTCGTCGGTCAGTTCGAAGACACCGCCCCACACTTTTTCGCCAGGCGAGGGCGCCACGCTGGCCAGTCCGCAGCGCCATTGGGACGACCACCGGCAGAACTTGATGGTATGTTCAGGCAGCGTCGCCAGATAGAGAAACTTGTGTTCGGGCGCCCGCCGTTTGAGCTGGGTCGGATTCAGATTGTCCCCGTAGAGGAAAAACTTCATGTGAGAGGCCCATGGTCAACAATAATAAGTTGTCAGGCTCGGTACTTGTAACACACCGGGTTTTCATCCGACAAGCGGCTCCTGCCTCCAGTCGTGTGTCCGCAACGGTTCCATTGACAATAGACGAGGGCCTTCCTAAGATGCGCCACACTTGCTTGGCTGTTGGGTCGGTGTCCTCGCCAGCGTCACGACTCCCGCACTGCACATGGATAATCGCGCTCACTCTCGATCTTCTGCCGGGTCAATCTCCGTCGTGACCCTCATTCACTACGCCGTGGTCGCCGTCCTGCTGGTGGGTACCGCCTACTATGTGTATACCAAGCCGCCGACGCTTAATCCCATGGTGGATAAACGGGCTGCCGAGGCGCTGGCCCTGGTGCAGACGCATCGAGCCTTGGGATTTCCGACGATTCTTCAAGCGATGAACGAGCATGTCCGCTCCATGAAGGACCGGGGACAGGGCGTCCGGTTAGGGGAGTGGCGCGTGAAGCAGGTCGATGGCGAGATGTATGAGATCCGTCTTCAGTTGCGGGACCAGAGTGTGAACGGCCAATGGTTCGAGCGTGAATTTATCTGGCATGCCCATCTGGGCCTGAAGAAGGTCAACGCCGCCTCACTGCCCGCAGACGGCATCACCCCTAAAGAGCCGGACAGGGAGCCGGCGCCCTCCATGCCCTCGCTTCCGCCTTCCGGCGGTCTTCCCTCCACCTCCAGTTGAGCCGCTCATGGACTGGCCAAGTCGGCGGGTAACGCGATCTGGACGTGGTCACCCGTGACCCTGACGGCGCAGCAAGGCACTTCGAAGTCCGGATTCCCGACGCGCTGTCCCGTGGCGACATCGAAGCGCCAACCGTGCCAGGGGCATTCTACAATGCCGCCCTCTCGCAGCTTGCCTTCGCCCAGCGGTCCACCGGCATGCGGACAGGCATTGTCAATCGCGTAGAACGTTCCGTTGACATTGAACAGCGCGATCCACACACCGTTCACATCCACCGTTCGACCGGTCCCCGGCGGAATCTCACTGACCTGCGCGACGGTGACAAACCCGCTCATCCGGCTCGATTCTGGTTGCAGGCTCATGATCGTCAACCGGCGCAGGAAGAGGCCTTGCTTGATTTCAAGGGACGTCTATGGCATAGAAAGGTGCGTAGGTGCCCCGTCAGCGGGATGTCCCTCACAGAGGAGCCGCGGCCGGGAAATGAGGTTGCTGCATGGAAATGACTCTCCTGCTCAACTCGACGTACGAACCCTTGAGGGTCGTGCATTGGCAAAAAGCCATCGCCCTCCTGTGGCAGGGAAAAGTCGAAGTCCTCGAAGTCTACGACCGCGAAATCCACGGCATCTCCCTTTCGATCAAGCTTCCGGCGGTCATGCGGCTGCTGAAGCTGGTGAAACTCAAAGACAGCCACCGGGCCGTCAAGTTTTCCCGCATCAATATTTTCACCCGCGACGGATATACCTGCCAATATTGCAACCATAAGTTCCGCACGGAAGAGCTGACGTTCGACCATGTGGTCCCTATTGCCAAAGGCGGCAAGAAAACCTGGGAGAACATCGTCACGGCCTGCTGGCGTTGCAACAACCGTAAGAGCGGGCGCACGCCTGAAGAAGCCGGCATGAGGTTGAAGAAGCGGCCTGTGAAACCCCGCTGGAGCCCCGTCATCACCATCACCATCGGCATCCGCAATACCCCGGAAAGCTGGCGCGACTACCTGTATTGGAATATGGAGTTGGAAGCCGACCCCGCCGATTCCTAATCAGGCTGTTGAAACGACGTTTTCGGCGTCGTTCTCGCGTCGTGCAAGATCCTCAACGTACCGCAAGGGTACGCCTCGGGCTTTCACTCCGCTGCGGCCTTGCCGAAAACTTGTTTGAGCAGCCTCTTTGAATCTCAACCCTGATACAAAAAAATCTCGTCACGGCTTCACGGACCTCAGTGCACCGAATCAATCACGATATTGATGTCGCGGCCGCCGGCCAGGGTGGGATTCTTGGCATACTTCCCTTCCATGTCCCCCGGTTGAGCCGGGCCGGCTTGGCCGTCACGATCCAGCCGGGCCACCACATCGACCATGCCGCGCAACTCTGATCCCTGGACCATCACATCCGCATTCGTAATTTCAAAAGAGACGGGGAACGTCGGATGGTCGATCCGTTTCGCCGCGATCGGGCGGGGTGCGCCTTGGGGCCGCCGTACAATCACAAAAAGGACGTCGGTCGGGCGCACCTGATCGGCCAGGTTCGGCGCGACGGTGACCTGTCCGGCGATGACTCCGCTCCCTTGCGCAGGATCGCAACTATGCGCCAACCCCAGCCAGGCAGCGAGAGCCGCCAAACCGATGATGCCACCGGCCATTCCGAGCGCACGACTTGAAAATGCGGCCATGCCGTCCCCTTTGTGTGAGTCGGGCATTATAGCGGCAGCAAAAAGAAAAGGGGAGAGCGCGGTTTACGGTCCGGAAAGCGCTGTTGTATGATACGGCCCTGTCTTCATGGGGGGAATGAATATATGGCTCCGAATCCTGGTTTTCCACTTGTCTTGGATGTCAAAGGCTGGTCGGTGCTCGTCATCGGCGGCGATGAGGAAGCGGCTGAGAAAACACAGCGGCTTTTAGAATCCGGCGCCCGGGTGACGGTGATCAGCCCGACGCTTCACGAGACGCTGAAAGAGTTGGCGGCCTCGGCCAAGATCATTCAC
Organism: uncultured Nitrospiraceae bacterium; assembly: GCA_963728135.1. Classification (GTDB taxonomy): domain Bacteria; phylum Nitrospirota; class Nitrospiria; order Nitrospirales; family Nitrospiraceae; genus Nitrospira_D. The sequence continues at coordinate 24,954 of CAVSJC010000010.1, forward strand.
CGGGGCCGGCATTTTCGTGAGACGGATCTTGAACATACGATTCTGATTTTAAATACCCTGCGCGGAGATCGGGACTTCGCGAAGATGTTGCTGGCCAAAGGGCGGGAAAAAGGATTCCTCGTCTGGTCCGTGGATTATCCGGAGGCGTCGAGCGTGACGATGCCGGCCGTCGCCGCGTCCGGCCATGTCCGCGTGGCGGTGAGCACGAGCGGTGTCGCGCCGGCGTTATCGGGATTTATGAAGGAAGACCTGGAGCGGGTTCTGGACGTCGAGTTCGCATCGTTCGTCGACTGGCTCGGAGAACTGCGGGAGGAGGCGAAGAAAAATGAGCCGGATGCCGAAAAACGGCGAGCCCTGCTTCGGGAGGCGCTCGACGGTTTTCGGCTGTTGGGCAAGGTCCAGTATCCGAAAGTCTGGTTGGATGAGCGGGCCAAGCGGCCATCACCATCGGGCACAAAGAGTGAAGCGCCGGAGGTCACGAAGTCTTAGAGTTAATCTAGGTTTGGGATAAAGGAAGGAGTTCATGGCGGCATGGTCTTACTAGAATTCAGCATGTCTCCTCTGGGCAAAGGGGAGAGCGTAGGGAAGTACGTGGCGCGGTCGCTCGATATCATCGATAAGAGCGGTGTGTCTTACCGCCTGAATCCAATGGGCACCGTCCTGGAAGGGGAGTGGGACGAGGTCTTCGGCGTCGTGCGGAGATGCTATGAACGCATGAAGAAGGATTGTAGCCGTATATCCTGCACAATTAAGGTCGATTACCGCAAAGGCCACTCCGGCCGATTGGACAGCAAAGTCGCCAGTGTCGAAAAGAAGCTGAAACGAACCATCAAGCATTAGCTTTCGCCGGGCCCTAAAGCCCCCTCATCATCCTCAGATGGGCCCAGTCCTGCCAGAAATCTAAGTCTCCTTATAGGCGCCCGCCCATCCTGGCTGCGGTCATTATTCCAGCTAATACCGCCTCTCTAGGTATTTTTCGATTGAAATAAGTCGTATTCCTTACTTATACTACGCGCGCTTTACGGCCGGCTGTTCATGCCGGTTCGTGGGACGATCACCGGTGCGTGACTATGAGGCAGATCTCTGAACGTGTGCCAGACCCGCCAGCTGCCCTGATGGTGTATTCAACCGGCCCTGTGCAGCCGACAATGTCATTCGTGGATAGGATGCATGTCCTCTAACTTGGTAGACCGCATCGGACCGACAACGTCAGCGGAGTATGAGTTGCTGCCGAAGGACCGGACGATTCTCGATCGTGCGGTCATGGAGTTCCGCCCATTCGGATTGGATGAACGGGGGCACACGATCCGAGATTTGAGCGGCATGAGCATCCGGGCGATCATTCTGGACCTTGAGAAAACGATTTCGCGCGAGAAGGGAGATGGTGCGGGACAGGAAACTGTCCATGGACTCTGCGCGATGCTCAATCGGCGGATCAAGGATCCCGTCTACCATGTGACGCCCGAAATTTTAAAGAATCCATGGAACAGTTATTCCTATGAGTTTGCGACCTATGTATACGAATTCTGCGAACAGCTGACCGGCGATCCATTGTTTATCTATAAGGGCGGGGCGGAGAAGATGTCTCCGATTATCCAGGTGCTGGCCAGGCCGTTCTCGCTCGAGCAGATCTACGGCATGTTTCCCTATTTCGGAAATAAGTTTGCGTCCGGGTCCATCGAATGCCGTGTCGTCGAGGTCACGCCGGTGTCTGCGAGGCTGGCCATGCGATTCACGGACCGCACGCTGAGGCAGTTCGGCCCCTTCCGCCGGCGCTGCGCATACCTGGTCTGTCAGTCCGCACAGGGCATTTTTGCGGCGGTACCGGAGCGTGTGCATGGACTGCCTCCCGCCACGTTGACCAACGTCTCCTGCATTGCGAACGACGATGAGTGGTGCGAGTGGCTGATTCGCTGGCAGGCGGATGAACCGGGTTCCTGGTGGAGACGACACAAGTCTCTGGCGGCGCCGCAGACGCAACCGGTGACAACCCGGCGCGAGCGAGTGAAGACGGTTCTCGAAGAGTCTTTGCATCAGCAGACTGCGGCCGGTGCGCCATCAAGCCATACCGGTGCGGCATGGGATCTCCGGTGTGAGACCCGTTTCAGGCACTCTCTCACGTGGTTTCTGGGAAGCAGTCTTGCCGGTGTCAGCCTGGCGTTCGGCCTCAGCATCACGGTCCAAGCCGTAGGTCTCGCTGAACTAATTCTTGCCGGCCTGGTGCCTGTCCTGGTTGCCGGTCTGTGGATCAACCGCTCGTTGCGGAAGGAGAGCCGTCAGCGGGAAGCGTTGATCGGGGAGCAGATCAGTCTGGTCGAATCCCGCCACGAAGAACTGCGGGAAGCCTATCTGGGACAGGAACAGACGAGAGTGGAGTTGCGCCGCAAAGTGACCCAGCTCACGGCGCTTCATCGCGCCGGCCTCCTGTTCAGTTCCACGCTGGACCGCGAAACGTTGCTGCAACAGGTATTGGAAACGCTGATACAGGATCTTCATTACGACCGCGCCATGGTGTCTTTTTTTGATCCGGCGAGAGGCGTGATCCGGCATGCCCGTATCATCGGTGTGTCGCCGGAAGTGCAGGCCTTCGTGGAGTCCTGTGAAGTGCCGGTGATGGATCCGGACAGCCCTGAAGGGATGGTCGTGCTCCAGGGCCGCCCTCTGCTGATCCGGGATATCGGCGCCGTCCGGTCAGCGCTCCATCCGTCGAACCAACGGCTGGTGGACCTGAGTCAGACGAAGGCGCTCGTCGTGGTACCGCTGAAGAAAAAAGACCGGATTCTTGGCACGCTGACAGTGGACCGGACGCACCAGGGCAGCCTGACGCAGGACGATGTCGAACTGATGACCACCGTGGCCAACCAGGTGACGATCGCGCTCGACAACGCCGCGGCCTATCAGCAGATCGAGGATTGGAACGTGGGTTTGGAACTGAAAGTGCAGGAGCGGACGGCTGCGCTCCAGCGCGCCGATCAGCTGCGGTCTCAATTTCTGTCCCACGTCTCTCACGAGCTGAAAACACCGCTGACCTCGATTAACGGCTTCCTGCACAATTTGTTGGACGGCTTGACGGGCCCGCTGAACGACAAGCAGCAACGCTATGCGTTGCGTATGCTGGAGAACTCCGATCGGCTCATTCGCATGATCGACGATTTGCTGGATCGCACCAGCATTGAGGCCGGGCATGTTGCGCTGGTTCCCGCTGAAGTGGATGTGCAGGCCTGTGTCGTGGATGCAATCGAACAGCTGCGGCCGTTGGCCGGTCTCAAACGGCATCGCCTGAGTGTCTGCTATCAGGCCGGCATCGCAACCGTATGGGCGGATCGCGATCGAGTGATCCAGATCATTGTGAATCTCGTTCAGAACGCCATCAAGTATACGCCTGAACACGGCCTGATCACGGTGACCGTCGAGTCGGCCGGTTCTGCGCTCGTCCGCATCCTGGTCCGGGATACGGGGCCGGGAATCCCACCGGACTATCTCGAAAGGATTTTTGATCCATTTGTCCGTGTTCCACATAACCCACGACGGGGGCCCAAGGGATTAGGTTTGGGGCTTTCGATTGTCAAAACGCTCGTGGAACTGCAAGGCGGACGCGTGACGGCAGGCAATCATCCGCAGGGCGGGGCCGAGGTCTCCTTTACGATCCCGCTTCGATCGACGGCCCGGTCTCAGCTGACGGGACCTCAGGCGCTTGGACGAAAGGTTCTGGTAGCCGATGACGACCCCGATATCCGTCAATGGCTGCTCGATCGCCTGAAGGCACTCGGCTTTGATCCGCATCCGGCCGCCGACGGAGCAGAGATGCTGGAAGCGGTGAATTCGGCTCCCTATGCCGGGGCGATTCTCGACATCGGAATGGGACCGGTAGACGGGCTCGACGTGTTGCAACGTATCCGGAGGTCCCATCCACATCTTCCGATCGTCATGATTACGGCGTCCGGGTCTCAGGAGTTGGCGATCAAGGCGATCGGTCTGGGCGCCCAGGCGTATCTCCTCAAGCCGTTTGAGGCCGGCGAACTACGGCGTGTGATGGATGCCTGGTTTGTCCGGGAATAGAACCAGGAATCACGGCAGAGCGGAGAGACGTCACCCATGATCAATTCCAGCCGTCAACCGCCCTGCCATCTGTCGGGCCCTGCCGTGTTTGTCTGCCTGCTCTCGGTCGGGCTATCGATGTTCAGCATCCCGCGTCCGGCTCACGCGCAGATGTTTCGTATTCAAGGACAGGGGACTGCTGCATCGGGAATGGCCAATGCCTTTGTCGCGCAGGCCGATGATCCTTCCGCGATCCATTATAATCCCGCAGGGATGACGCAGCTTCCCGGGGTGCAGGTCATGTTCGGAGGTCTGCTGTCCGGAGGCTCCACCAATTTCACCAGCCCCTCCGGAGTCCATGCCACCGGGGACCGCAATGGGAGCCTTGCCTGGCCGCCGCCGGCCCACACCTTTATCACCGCCAACTTGAAAGACCTGGGCATGACCGCGCTCGGCGAGCTGACGGTTGGCGTGGGACTGACGGTTCCGTTCGGATCGGTGACTCGCTGGCCGGAAGACGGTCCCTTTCGGACTACCACGACGTTCAATACGCTGCCGCTGCTTGATATCAAACCGACCGTGGGCTATCGACTGAGCCGCGATCTTTCACTTGGCGTGGGAGCGGATATCTACACATTCAGCGGACTATTCGGGGAAGGGCATGCCGAGCAGCGCTCGATTTCACCGGGTGGATTGGCTCCCGCCGGATCGACGCTCGAATTGTACGGGAAGGATACGGCTGTCGGGTTTAACACGAGTCTGTTGTATACGGCGTTGCGCAACGGCGACGGGCAGCCTGTGGCCAATATCGGAATCGTCTACCGCAGTCAGGCTACCTTGCACCTGGCAGGCGCTTTGCTGGCCAATGGCAGGAAAGTTCAGGATGCCACGACCACCCTGGTACTGCCGCAAGTGATCAGCGGTGGAATTGCTTTGTGGCCCGTCCGGACGCCTGAGCGGGAATGGAAGCTGGAATTGGACGTGGATTACGTGGGGTGGAAGTCTGTTCGGAACCTCGATCTGCACCTTGCAAACGGGACGGTCATCGCACAACCGCAGAATTGGAGGAATACCTACGCTGTCATGGTCGGGACAGAATACAAGTGGCGCGCGCTGGAACTCATGCCGCAGTGGGAAGTCGCATCGCGTGCAGGCTACACCAATCAGCAAACGCAGATGCCGGACCTGACCTTTAATCCCGGCATCCCGTCAGCTGATGTCCATATACTTTCAGCCGGGCTCGGACTGCTGTGCAAAGAGCACGGCTCTTTCTTCGGTCTCACTGAGTGCGGAAGCCTGGGAATCGGATCGGTTGGCGTGAAAGGCGTGGGACTCGATCTCTCCTATCAGGCATCCATCTATGAACAAAGAACGGTGACAGGGAATACCGGTCTGCGCGCCGGGGTGAATGGGGTCTACAAATCCACCTTTCATACGGGCGGCGTGTCAATCCGGGTCAATTTCTAGCCGTGTTGAGGGCTCCGATGTTTCTTGCCGCCTCGAGAGTCCAACGCCGTGAGAGACGCATCGCCTAGGCGGGCTGGTAGATCCGCGGGATGCGCGGGCCGATTGAGCACAAGACTTCGTAGGGTATCGTGTCCAGCCAAGCCGCGATATCATTGGCCGTAATCTGTTCCTGCCCTTGGCGCCCGATCAATACCGCGTCGTCACCAACGATCACACCCCGGATGTCTGTGACATCCACCAACACCATATCCATGCACACGAGTCCGACCATGGCGGCGCGCTGACCACGAATGAGGACGTGTCCACGATTCGAGAGGCGTCGGCTGACACCATCCGCATATCCGATCGGAAGGATGGCGAGGCGAGTCGGGCGTCGAGCGGTGAAGGTCCCGTTGTAGCTGACTGTATGGCCTGGTTGAATCGTTCTGATTTGCGCCACGCAGCTTTTCAGAGAGAGCACAGGTTGTAAGTCCGGCGCCGGAACGGATTTGGGCAACGTGTGATAGCCGTAGAGCATGATGCCGGGACGGACCAGCGAATACTGAGCACGGGGAAACCGAACCGCTCCTCCGCTATTGGCCGCATGCACGAGCGGCATGGTGAAGCCGCAGGCCTTGACCATGTCGATGGCCTGATTGAATTCGGTCAGTTGGCGGTCCGTGACGTCTGTGGAGGCGCCGTCGGTGTCGGCCAGGTGCGTCATGAGCCCTTCCAACTGCAGAGTCGCCGGAAATCGTCCGGAGCGCATGAGCGCGGCCAGTTCATGTTGCGCGAGTCCCAATCGTCCCATGCCCGTGTCAACCTTGAGATGGACGGGATACGGAGCGGAAAGCGAGGCGGCGGATTCGGCAAGGGCAGGCAGCAGACCGAGGTCACTGATAACCGGTGTGACACGATGCTCGAGGACGTCGGGAATCTGTTCCGGAAACAACGGGCCCAGGACCAGAACAGGCGCCTCAATGCCGGCTTGCCTCAGGGCGATGCCTTCCTCCAGCGAGACGACGGCCACGCGCCCGGCGCCGTGGCGGATCAGCGCCTTCGCGGTCTCGACAGAGCCGTGTCCATAGGCATTCGCCTTGACGACGGCCATGACCTCACAGCCGGGAGAAAGCATCCGGCGGAACTGAGTCAGATTATGAACGAGGGCCGCAAGATCGATGGTGGCACAGGTTGGTAAAAACGTCGAAGTGGTCGGCACGTGATGAGGGAGTCTGGAAGACCGATTCAGACTTCCATGATCTCCTGTTCCTTTTTCTTGATCACGTCGTCGATTTTTTGGACGTATTGCTCGGTGAGCTTCTGGGTTTCCTGCTCGGCCTTTCGCAATTCGTCTTCGGTGAGCTTCGCATCTTTCTGGAGCTTCTTCAACTCTTCATTGGCATCCCGACGAAAGCCTCGGATCTGCACCTTCGTCTCTTCGCCGTGTTTTTTGCAGATTTTGGTCAGCTCTTTACGACGTTCTTCTGTGAGAGGCGGCAGGGGGACCCGGATCATCTTGCCGTCGTTGGACGGCGTCACACCTAACCCGGAGTTGGCTAACGCCTTTTCGATTTCCTTGATCAGTTGCGGTTCCCAGGGCTGAATGGTGATGAGCCGCGCTTCGGGCGTCGAGATATTGGAGATCTGTTTCAGCGGTGTCATCGTGCCGTAGTAGTCGACCCGGACGCTGTCCAGGAGCGCGACGGAGGCACGGCCGGTGCGCAGGCCGGCCAAATCCCGCTTTAAATGTTCAACCGACTGGTCCATTTGAGAGGTCAGTTTCTGTTTGACGGCCGCGGCGTTTGACATGGCGACACTCCGTAATCAGTCAGCGATTGCCGAGCGTGACCAGCGTTCCGATCGGCTCACCGGTCGCGACCCGCTTCAGGTTGCCTTTGACTTTGAGGTTAAACACGATCAGCGGCAGGTTGTTATCCATGCAGAGACTGATGGCCGTGGAATCCATCACCTTCAAATTCTGGTTCAGAATCGACAGAAAGGGAATCTCAGTATACTTTTTGGCGGTGGGATGTGTCACGGGGTCGGCGTCGTAGATCCCGTCCACCTTGGTGCCTTTCAGGATCACCTGGGCGCCGATCTCCATGGCGCGCAGCGCCGCGGCGGTGTCGGTGGAAAAATAGGGATTGCCGGTGCCGCCCGCAAAAATGACGACGCGCTTTTTCTCAAGGTGGCGAATGGCTCTTCGGCGGATGTACCCCTCGGCGAGTTGGCGCATTTCAATGGCCGACTGCACGCGGGTCATGACGCCCACACGCTCAAGCGCGTTTTGAAGAGCCAGTGCGTTGAGGATGGTCGCCAGCATGCCCATGTAGTCCGCCGACGCGCGTTCCATGCCGGAGGCGCTGGCGGCGATGCCGCGGAAGATGTTGCCGCCGCCGATGACGACGGCGACTTGAATGTCCATTGCAGTGACTGAGGCGATTTCTTCTGCGAGGCCTTCGAGCACGGAGGGTTGGATGCCATAACCCTGCTCACCGGCCAACATCTCCCCGCTGACTTTCAGAAGGAGGCGCCGGTATTTGGCAGAGCTCATGCTTCGCCTAACTGGTAGCGCGTGAAGCGGCGGATGTTCATGTTCTCGCCGATCTTCGAGATCTTTTGCGACAGCAGATCCTTGACGGTCACTGCTGGATCCTTGATGAAGGACTGTTCCATCAGACAGTTTTCCTGAAAGAACTTTTCCAGCTTGCCCTCGATGATTTTTGGCCATGCGGCCGGGGGCTTGCCCATTTCCTTGGCCTGTCCTTCATAAATCACTTTCTCTTTCTCCACCACGTCGGCCGGGATGTCTTCCCGTCGTACGAACGACGGCTTCGCGGCTGCCACCTGAAGGGCCAGGTCATTCACAAAGGCCTTGAACTCTTCGTTTCGTGCCACGAAGTCCGTTTCGCAATTGACTTCGATCAGCACTCCGATTTTTCCGCCCATGTGAATATAGGCATGGACCAGGCCCTGGTTGGTCTCGCGGCCCGCTTTTTTGGCGGCCGCCGCCAGTCCTTTTTGGCGAAGGTAATCGATCGATTTGTCGATGTCGTTGCCGTTTTCGGTGAGCGCTTTCTGGCAGTCCAAAATGCCTGCACCCGTTTTCTCGCGCAGTTCTTTCACTAGCTGACTTGATCCTGCCATGGTCCGTTATCCTTCGCCTTCAATCCGTAAAAGAGGAGGTGTCTTTAACGTCGACGATATGCTCACTGTCGACTAGGACGCGGGCGCTCCTTCAAAGCTCAAGGCCGGCTGTTTGTCGCCGGCAGGGGCGGCTTGAAACTCCGCGTCATCGCGTTGCGATTTGAGATGCGCGCCTTCAATGCAGGCATCCGCAATTTTCGACGTGATGAGCTTGATGGAACGAATGGCGTCATCATTGCCCGGAATCGGGTAGGTGATGTGATCGGGATCGCAATTGCTGTCGACGATCGCAATGACGGGAATGTCCAATCGCGTGGCTTCCTGGACGGCGATCTGTTCGATCCTGGTATCGAGGATGAACACGGCGCCGGGAAGGCCCCGCATGTTCTTGATGCCCGAGAGATACTTTTGCAGCTTGACGATGTCTTTCTGCATCAGCATGATTTCTTTTTTCGTCAAGCCGTGCTCGCTGGGATTCAGCAACGTCGCTTCCATCTTCTTCATCTTGTCGATGCTCAGACGGATGGTCTTGAAGTTCGTCAACATGCCGCCGAGCCAGCGTTGGTTCACGTAGAACATGTTCGCCCGCTTGGCTTCCTCTTCGAGGATTTCCGCTGCCTGTCTCTTCGTGCCGACAAAGAGGACGGTTTCACCGGCGGCCACGGTATCACGGACGAAGGCATAGGCCTGCTCCATCCGGGTGAGCGTCTGCTGCAGGTCGATAATATAGATCCCGTTCCGTTCGCCGAAGAGGAACTTCTTCATCTTCGGATTCCAACGGTTGGTCTGATGTCCGAAATGGACACCGGCTTCCAATAGTTCCTTAATCGCTACGACTCCCATGCCTTCACCTCCCCTCAGGGCTTGCAGAGCACCCGCAATGCGGATGAGGGGCATCGGTCCCCTTGTTCTCAAGCCAAGCAGCGTACATACGCTGATGTGGATTTGTATAAAAGATCCAGCAGACAAAAACGGCGTCGCTGGGGCTGTCTAGTAGACCCTAAAGCCTTGGCACGCTATCACAGTCATCTAGTGTTTTCAAGCGAGTGCATCTCAATAATATCTAGGATCGATAGCTTGCGTTGATCCGGACGTAATCGTAGGACAGGTCGGTCGTCCACATATGGGCGCGAGCGTTTCCCTGGCCCAGATCTACGGAGATCGTAAATGTTTTTTGCTTAAAAATCTGCGCGATCCGTCGCTCTGCCGCGAGACCTGTTCCCATTCCACGCGTCACCATGGCCACCTTGTCAAAGTGCAGGGAGAGCTTGTCTTGTTCGACAGGGACGCCGGAGCGCCCGATCGCGCCCATGATCCGTCCCCAGTTGGCGTCCTCGCCGAAGAGCGCCGTCTTGACGAGATTGGATGTGGCGATGGTGACCGCGACCTGCTTGGCTGCCGCCGCCGTGGTGGCTCCCTTGACGTCGATCCTGACAAGTTTGGTGACGCCTTCGCCATCTCGACACACGGCCAAGGCCAAGGTCTGGCAAGCCTCAAGGATGAGCGCCTCGAATCGACGATAGTCCGAAGTGCCTTGTCGAATCACGGCATTCCGGGCCAACCCATTCGCCAGGCAGAGCACGGTATCGTTGGTGCTGGTATCGCCGTCCACGGTAATGCAATTAAATGACTGGTCAACCGCCGATCTAAGCGCTGTTTGAAGGGCAGAAGACGCAATTGACGCATCGGTTGTGAGGTAAGCCAGCATCGTGGCCATATCCGGATGGATCATCCCGGATCCTTTGGCCATTCCGCCAATCGTGACGACACGGCCGCCGATTCGGCCACGCACGGCCGTCGTTTTGGGGCGAAGGTCGGTTGTCAGAATCGCCTGCGCGGCGTCCCGGCCGCCTCCCACGCTGAGTTTCGCAACCAGGCCCGGAATGCCTGCCTTGACACGATCGATGGGTAGAAGCCGACCGATGACGCCGGTCGATCCCACAAAGACCTCATTGACCGGCACCGCCAGTCGCTTCGCCACCATCGAGGCCATCGTCCTGGCGGCTGCCAGGCCTCGTGCGCCGGTGCAGGCGTTCGCGTTGCCGCTGTTGACGATAATCGCCCGGCCACGACGCTTCAGAAGATGTTGACGATCGAGAATGACCGGGGCCGCTGCGACTCTGTTGCGAGTAAACACGCCGGCAACCGGTCCGGTGACCGAAGACACGACGAGGGCAAGATCCAGGATGCCGGATTTTTTTATGCCGCAATGATGGCCGGCCGCTTGGAATCCCTGAGGCGCGGTGATGCCTGTGGTTGAACTCGATGTTTTCATCGTGGGTTTAGAACTGCCAAGGATGCCTGGCGATTCGTCAGGGGTAGCTGCCGGGGGCTGTGAGGCCTGTCTCTTCCGGAATTCCCATCATGATATTCATGGCCTGTATGGCCTGGCCTGCGGCGCCTTTCACGAGGTTATCGACCGCTGCGACAGCCACCACCCATCCTGCGCGCCTATCCGCATAGATTCCGATGTCGCAGTAATTCGATCCTTTCGTGTAACGGGGATTCGGCACGGTCTCTTCGAAGAGCCGGATGAACCGTTCACCTTTATAAAAATCTCGATACAGCGCTCGCAGATCGTTCACCGGCATGTCTTGTTTGAGTTTGCAATAGGCGGTACTCAAAATCCCCCGATTCATCGGGACGAGATGGGGTGTGAATGAGACGGTCACGGACGCGCCCATCAGAGCCGCCAGCTCCTGTTCAATCTCAGGAATATGGCGATGCTGGCCGATCTTGTACGGTTCGAGCGATTCATGCGCTTCTGGAAAATGATAGGGCAGGGCAGGTGTCCGTCCGGCTCCTGAGACCCCCGATTTCGCGTCGATCACAATAGTATCCGGTTGGACCAGACCCCTTGAAAAAAGCGGAGCCAGTTGCAGAATGGCTGCAGTGGGATAGCAGCCCGGGGAGGCGACCAGTTTCGTGCGGGCGATGTCACTGCGGTGAAGTTCAGGAAGACCGTAGACCGCTTCCTTCAGCAGATGCGGATGAGCATGAGGCGTCTGGTACCACTGCTCGTACGCGGTCACATCCTTGAGCCGGTAATCAGCGCTCAGGTCAACGACCAACTTTCCGGCCTGCATGCAGCGCGCGACCGGCTCCTGTGATTTCGTATGAGGGAGAGCGAGGAACAACGCATCGGCTCGCTCGGCGAGTGCTTCCGGCGCCAGGGCCTCGAAAGTGTGGTTCACAATCCCAGTCAGGCTTGGAAACACCGCCGAGACCCGTTGACCCGCGGACTTTTCGGAGGTCACCGCGGTCAACTCGTAATGAGGGTGGGCAGCGGCCAGGCGTACCAGTTCCGCGCCTGCGTATCCACTGGCTCCCGCGATCACAATCCGAAATTTCTTGGTCGATTTCATGTTCCACCCCGTCAGCAGGCACAAAAAAGGGAAGGCCGAGGAGCCTTCCCTTCTTATGCTGTGGCTCCCGCTGTCTAGCGCTTGGAGTACTGGAATCGCTTGCGAGCGCCTTTTTGGCCGTACTTCTTGCGTTCCTTCACACGAGAATCGCGCGTGAGCAAGCCTTCTTTCTTGAGGGGCGTTCGGGTCGCGGGCGTCATGGCGACGAGTGCGCGCGCGATGGCATGACGGAGTGCCCCGGCCTGGCCCGTGGGGCCACCGCCATAGACGGTCGCAGTGATCGAATATTTCCCGGTCACGCCGGCCATTTCCAGCGGGAGCTGGATGATCTGCCTCAGCGTGAGGCGGGGAAAAGCCTTTTCCAAAGGCTTTTCGTTCACCGTGATCTCACCGGCCGTACCGGTGACCCACGCTCTGGCTATCGCGCACTTTCTTCGCCCTGTTGCATACTGTGTCACCGCTGCCATGCCACTCGCCTCCTATACTAATGTAATGTGCTAAAGAGAGATCGGCTCAGGTCGTTGAGCCTGGTGGGAATGGTTCGGTCCCACATACACACGAAGCTTTTTCGCCATGCCATTACCAAGGGGATTCTTAGGAAGCATCCCCTCGATGGCCCGGGTCAATAATTCAGTCGGATCTTTACGGAAGAGGTGCTCGGCCGTGGTCGTTTTCAATCCGCCCGGATAGCCCGAATGGTGCCGGTACAGTTTATCTTTCATCTTGTTGCCGGTTAAGTGAATCTTTTCGGCGTTGATGATCACCACATGGTCGCCCATGTCCACATTCGGGGTGAAGGTCGGACGGTGCTTTCCCCTGAGAATGCTCGCCACTTTCGCCGCCAGGCGTCCGAGGGTCTTACCTTCCGCATTTACCAGGTGCCAGGTCTCTTTCACGTCTGCAGGTTTTTCGAGATAGGTCATGATCGTCTTTCTCCACTTCTCGCAACAAGTAAGGCGCTCATCATCGTCGAGTTGTCATCGCTCACACTTCTTGTGTGCCGATATTTTTTGTTTCCAGTTTCGTCAGCCAGGCATCCAGGTTCTGACCGCTGCGGCGTCTCCATACATCCTGCGTGACATAAATGGGCGCATGGCTGCGAAGCGCCAAGGCAATCGCATCGCTCGGCCTGGCGTCGATCGTTCGCACCACACCTTTGTTCTCCAGAAACACCGACGCATAGTAGGTGCTGCTTTTGACGTCGGTCAATACGACGCGCTCCGTTTTAATGCCGAAATGCTCTCCGAAGCTTTTCACCAGATCATGGCTCATCGGCCTCGGCGTCACGGCCGTATCCAAGGCACGACGGATCGATTCGCCTTCCGGCGCCCCAACCCAGATCATGAACGTCTCCGCGGAACCGTCCGCCCGTGTGAGGACCACGATTCGAGTATCGGTGTTGGCATCTTCGACGACGCGGTTGACGGTCAGTTCGATCAACGGCTCCGCGGGTTTTGTTGTGGACTCTCCCGTGGTCATGCTCAGGAATCCAACTTTCCAAAATCTTCCGGTTTCAAGTTTTCCAGCCACTGTTCGAGTTCTTCTGAACTCTGCTTGCGAATGACCGAGTCGCTGGCAAAAATAGGCGCCTGGGAGCGAAGTGCCAGTGCGATCGCGTCGCTGGGCCGCGAATCGACGGTGTATTCGGAATCTTCATACATCAGATGAATCTTGGCAAAATACGTGTTTTCATTAAGATCCGTGATGACCACGCTGATCACCTTCGCGTTGAACGCCTCCAAATAGGACTTCATGAAATCATGAGTCATGGGACGGGGAGGGGCGACGTTTTCAAGCGCCAGGCTGATTGAACTCGCTTCCGATTTGCCGACCCAGATGGGCAGCATTTCAGCCTGGTCTTCATCCCGCAAAATGACGATATAGGCGTTGTTGTAGGGGTCGAACATCAACCCCTTCACTTGCATTTGCGTAATCATGGTGAATCTTCCGATTCTCTCAGAGGAAGCTGAGAGAAAGGATGGCCAAGAAAGCGGGACATTAGCATTTCCGAAATCGCCATGTCAACGAAGATGGCGACATCGCTGGGGAATACCTGGCGCAGTCAACAATGGGTCTAACTGCTGGGCGGTCGATAGTTTTCAGCCACCTTCGACGTGTCGGCTTGTTCGCCGAGCTTTAGAAAGGCCTTCATCTGCTTCCGGACCAGCTCTCGTCCGCTTTCATCGCCAAGATTCACTTGATACTCGTTGATCACCATCACCCGCATGGCTTCCCACTTTTTCCAACAGGGAAGGCACACCTTGGCTTTGATCTCATTTTCGAGTTTGCCGAGGAAGAGCGGGGCGGAAATTGCCTCGCCATTTTGTCCGCAGGTGACACACGCGACGTCTGCCATATCCGACATGCTCCTTGTCTGCTGTCCGGGTCTTGTCGTTCTGGACTCACAGTGTCTCAGCAACGACGTGGCATTCTAGCAGAGCCCTCGTGGGGAATAAAAGAGGCCGCCGCATTGACCCTTCGCGGAGATTTCTGCTAGAAGGAACTGATTGTGCGTGGTGCTTGCCCGGATGGCGGAACTGGCAGACGCGCCGGACTCAAAATCCGGTTCCCGCAAGGGAGTGGGAGTTCGACCCTCCCTCTGGGCACCACCTGGCGGTCCAGCCTCTTGACAGGTCTTTGGTGTTGTCCTAATATGCGGCGGTCATTGGTAGTGGCGGGTATTTATGTTGATCCACGTCAAGGAACCCTTCTCGGTCATCATCTCTACACTTTATCTTTTAACTCACAAGGAGGCAGCACATGCGTAAGGTGTTGGCACTAGGAGCCGCGGTCATGATCGTAGGCTCAGTGAGTGTTGCAGTAGCCCAAGAGCGCCTGCAGCAGGGGGCATCCGGATCGTCACTCGGCGTCGGCACCGGGATTGGCGATGTCTCAGGAAGCTCGGGCCGGACTCAAACGTTCGATCGGAGCGCCTTTCTCGACCGGCTCTCTCAGGCAGAAACGGTCTATGGCCGCGTGATCGGCATCGACCTTCCGGGAAAGAAAATGCACCTGGAAATGGGTGGAAGCTCGCACGATGAGGGGCGAGCTGGCGGTGGAGCGATGAATTACCGCACCGTGTATTTTGATGATCGCACGAACTTTGACCAGATTCGGGTCCTGGAGGCAGGGGACGATGTGACGGTTCAAGCCATAGAAGAAACTTCAACGAACCAGCCATTCGGAACCGGGCGGAAGATTGTCCGGGAAGTCACCGTGCTTCGCGGTAACGAGAAGCTCGCCGGATTCGGTGGATTAGGACAGCGTCCGAATCCCATGACCGAGCGTGGCATTGAGACGAACAGCGGCAGCACCACCGGTGGTATTGCTGGGTCGGTGCTTCCTGGAAAGGCGATGGGAGGAAGTGTCGAGACCACGGTCGGGGAGTTTACCGGAGCGGCTCCTTGCTGGAACTGCGAACCGCAGCCAGGTTGGGGCTATCAGACCCAGAATAAGTCTGACTACGGGACTGACTCTTCCAAGCCGAACCTTGTCAAGGGTCTTCAGTAAGGCCACTCACCATCAGTGTTTGGAAAGGGGCAGCTTCGGCTGCCCCTTTTTTTTGCCGCAGGGGATTCCGGTCCTTGCGACACACCCGGTTCCCTGGTAGGTTCATTGAAAGGTCTGCTCAAGGGTCCTGTTTACGAGGTGCTTGATGAACAGCAAGAATGAAGCGGTGGTTCCTGCGGCAGATGTGGAACTCGATCTCCGCGGTGTGATCTGTCCGTATAATTTCGTCAAAACGAAGCTCAAGCTCGAAACGATGCAGACAGGGCAGGTTCTCTTGGTCCTCTTGGATGACGGAGATCCGATCAAAAACGTTCCGAGGAGCGTTCAGAATGAAGGGCATACGGTCCTCGCACAGGAGAGAATTGACCAATCGTTTCGCGTGTTCATCCGACGGGAAGATTGTGACTAGCCAAAACCGACCTGCGTCACTCAGTTGGCCCCTTGTACCCTAGACGGCCGCGCCCCCTCACAATGAGCGTCACCTTGTCTAAATGAGGTGCCTCCGCTAGCATCCTTTGCACCTGGCCGGGCGTTCCTCTTGCCATCCATTCGTCAAGACCTGTGAGATTACAGGCGAAGACGATACCGCGACGAGGAGCCAGTTCTGCCAGGAGTCTCAAGACATTCGAGGCTGCTGCCGCGGGAACAAAGCTGATGGTCGGCTCTTGAAATCGAAGTAACTGACTGATGGCACGTCGTAGCGTTGATGATGAGCTCGGGAGGCTTCCGCGGAAGTAGAATGCATCGGCCGAGATTCCGGCAACCGACATGGCGGCGGTGAGCGCAGAGGGGCCGGGAACGGACAGGACGCGAATCCTATGAGCGCGCGCTGCTTGGATCAATAGATGACCGGGATCAGAAATCACCGGAGAACCGCAGTCGGACACAAGAGCGATATGCGCTCCTTGCTGCAACCGATCAATGAGGACAGCCACCTTGTCTTTGATACCTCTTGGACCATAGCTGGTCAGTGTCGCTCGGATTCGGTGCCGCGCCAGCAGTGGTAGGGTCGCGGAGGGATCTTCCGATGCAACGACATCAATCGTCCTCAGAATGCGAACCGCCCGGATCGTAATGTCATCGGGATGGCCGATCGGCATGCCGATCACGTAGAGGACCCCGGCTGGCGGACTCCGCTTAGGCCGCACGATTTGTTGACTCCGTTCTCATCGCGTCGATATAATTTTGCCCTCACTCCGTCCGGCGCAGTAATCTGGCAACGCACGCAGCAGGGTTATCCACTATGGCGGCAGTGTGTTTCATCGTGACCATGGTCCTGTATCTTGTGGCCACTGTGTCTTATCTCGCCTATTTATTGCGCCGTTCAGAAGCACTGACAAAGATTTCACTGGGGATTACGGCTGTCGGGTTCATCTTTCATACCGCCGCGCTTGTGGCGCGAATGTTTGGCACCAGTGCTGCGCCTTCCCCCCCAAGCTTTCACGAGGCGCTCTCCTTTTTCTCCTGGATGCTGATCCTGGTTTTTTTGGCGGTGGAGTTTCGCCACCATATTCATGTGCTGGGCTCTTTTATCGTACCGCTCGCCCTGGTCTCCCTCGTGTCGGCGGCTGCGCTTCCGGAAACCGTCCCCACATTGCAACCTGTCTTTAAAACGCTCTGGTTTCACGTCACACTGAGCATGCTGGGCACGGTGGGGTTCGCCGTCGCTTTCGTGGCCGGAGTCATGTATCTGATTCAAGAACGCCTTCTCAAGTCGAAACGATTCAATGTGCTGTATTCTAAGCTACCGGCCCTCGACTTTTTGGATCATCTCAACCAGCAATCAATTGTCATAGGTTTTCCCCTGTTGACCTTGGGGATTGTGACGGGCGCCATCTCCGCCGATTTCGCGCGAGGGTCGTATGTCAGCTGGAATCCAGAGCAGACGTGGGCCCTCGTCACATGGCTGTTTTATTTCATCGTGCTGCTCGGCCGGTTGACGGTCGGATGGCGAGCCAAGCGCGCCGCATATCTGACGGTCATCGGATTCGCCTGCGTCATTCTCACCTTGGTCGGAGTGGTCCTGAAAGGGCACGGAGCGCTGTCATAACGATGCACCTGATTGTCGTCGGCCTGAGCCATAAGACTGCGCCAGTGGAAATCCGTGAAAAGCTGGCGGTGCCCGAAAGCCGTTTGGGCGAAGCCTTGAGCCGGTTATGTTCCTACCCAGGCGTGAAGGAGGGCATCCTCCTTTCGACCTGTAACCGGGTCGAAGTGTATTCGGTCGTTGAAGAAATCGAGCCAGGGTATGGCCGGATACAAGAGTTTCTGGCCGACACGCATCTTTCCCTCTCGTCCGAACAATTGACGCCTCATCTGTATTGGCACACGGGAGATCGAGCCATTGCACATCTGTTCAGAGTGGCGGCGAGTCTGGATTCCATGATTGTCGGCGAGTCGCAGATCCTCGGCCAACTCAAGGACGCGTTCGAAGTCGCCCTTGCGCACAAGACCACCGGCGTCATCATGAACAAAGTCGTGAAGAAGGCGATTTCGGTGGCCAAGCGGGTGCGGACGGAGACGAAGATATCTGAAATGGCCGTGTCTGTCAGCTATGCGGCTGTCGAGTTGGCCAAGAAGATCTTTTCGAACCTTGAAGAGAAGACCGTCTTGCTGGTGGGAGCCGGGGAAATGGCCAAATTAGCGGCCAGGCATCTCATTGCGCAGGGAGTGCGGCACGTCCGGGTCACGACAAGAACCCCTCAGCACGCGCTGGATTTAGCGACCAGATTCGGCGGAACTCCCGTGCCGTTCGACCAGTTCAAGGACGAAATGGCGTCGGCCGACATTGTCCTCGTCTCGACCGGCGCCGCGCAGTATCTCATCGGCGCGGATGACGTGGCCCGCGCCGTCAAAGAGCGCATGAACCGGCCCATGTTTCTCATCGACATTTCAGTGCCTCGCAACATTGATCCGTCCGTGAGACACGTGGACAACGCCTTTCTCTTCGACATCGACGACCTCACCCAGCGCGTCGAACAAAACCGGGCGGAACGGCTGAATGAAGCGGAAAAAGCCGAGCGTATGGTGGTGGAAGAAGTCGGCATGCTGCGGGAATGGATGAAGTCGCTGGAGGTGACGCCGACCATCGTGGCGTTGCGCAGCCGTGTCGATGAGATTAAGCGTGCGGAAGTCGAAAAGGTGATGAGCCGGCTGGGGCATCTCTCCGCGCACGACCGGGAATTGGTCGAAGGCCTGGCGTCGTCCATCGTGAACAAGATGATCCATAGCACGATGGTCACGCTCAAGTCGGAGGTGACTTCGTCAGGCGGAGCCGCGTTTGTCGAAGCTGCGCGGCGGTTCTTCAATCTGGATCCACCACCGGCTTCAGACCAAGCGGGTGAAGACATGTCCTTGGGTCCCTGTCTTCACACGGCTGATCGCACGGGCGAGGACGAACCGATAGCGGAAACCGTGTTGCCGAAACGCATGCCCTGAGAGCGCGGGGGCGTAAGGAAGGATGTCAGCGTGCCGATACCGACCGGTCAACGGTCCAGCCTGGTGTTGGGAACGAGAGCGAGTAAACTGGCGCTGCAGCAGAGCGAATGGTTTCGCTCACGATTACACGACATCGCTCCCGACGTCCAGGTGACCCTGCAGAAGATACACACATCGGGCGACAAAATCGTGGATGTGCCGCTAGCCAAGGTCGGCGGCAAGGGCCTGTTTGTCAAAGAAATCGAGGACGCGCTGTTGACGGGCGACATCGATTTTGCCGTCCACAGTATGAAGGATGTGCCTGCGCAGCTCCCTGCAGGGCTTGAGATCCTCTGTGTGCCGCCACGCGAAGATCCGCGCGATGCGCTGATCAGCCGCGAGGGACGTACATTCAAAGAGCTGCCGCCAGGAGCGTGTATCGGGACGAGTAGCCTGCGCCGGCAATCACAACTGCTGAATGCCCGTCCGGATCTGCGGATCGAGATGTTGAGAGGGAATCTCGATACGCGCCTTCGAAAGCTGAGAGAGGGGCAGTTTGATGCCATCGTCCTGGCCGCCGCCGGACTCCGCCGCTTGGATTGGGATTATGAAATTACCGAGTATCTCGATCCTTGCGTGAGTCTGCCCGCGATCGGCCAGGGGGCGTTGGGCATTGAAGGCCGCGCCGACGACCTGTTTGTGCGATCCCTCCTGGATCGTCTTAATCATGTGCCGACGCAGACCACCGTGACGGCCGAGCGCGCGTTGCTCCATCGGTTGGAAGGCGGCTGTCAGGTGCCGATCGCCGCTTATGCCATCCTCACGGGAGACCAGATGTCGCTGGAAGGACTGGTGGCCAGTGTGGATGGAAAAACCATCATTCGTGAACGGATCGAAGGGGCCAGCAGGAATGCCCACGCGCTGGGCGTCCGACTGGCCGAGCGGCTGCTCGCCCGCGGTGCGGACAAGATTCTCCGTCAGATTTACGGGGCGGCGTGATGACACCCCGGACGAAGGGCAAAGTGTATCTTGTCGGAGCCGGGCCGGGAGATCCCAAGCTGCTGACGCTCCGGGGAAGGGAGTGCCTGGAGCAGGCTGATGTCGTTCTCTACGATTATCTTGCCAACCCCGCGCTGCTCGCTCATGCGCCGCTCCATGCGGAGCGGCTCTATGTCGGTCGTCGCGGGAAGGGAAAGTATCCCGCGCAAGGCGACATTAACCAGGCGCTCATTGACCGCGCGAACCAGGGCCATGTGATCGTTCGCCTGAAGGGGGGCGATCCCTTTGTTTTTGGGCGGGGAGGCGAGGAAGCGGAAGCGCTGGCAGCGGCCGGAATCGAATTTGAAGTCGTCCCAGGTGTGACCGCTGCGATTGCCGCGCCTGCGTATGCCGGGATTCCTGTGACCCATCGGACCCTGGCGTCGACGGTCACGTTTGTGACCGGGCACGAAGACCCCGAGAAACCTGCGACCGCGCTCGAATGGCCCAAGTTAGCCACCAGCCGCGGGACGCTGGTGTTTCTGATGGGCATGAAAAACCTTCCTGCCATCGTGTCCAATTTATTGGCGGAAGGGCGTCCTTCCACGACACCCGTCGCCCTCATCCGGTGGGGGACCAGGGCCTCTCAACAGACCGTCACCGGAACCTTGTCTGACATCGTGCGACAGGCCGATGCGGCCAAACTGGAACCGCCCACTGTGATCGTCGTGGGTGAAGTGGTTCGACTCCGGCAGCAATTGAACTGGTTCGAACGGCGGCCGTTGTTCGGAAAACGAGTGCTGATCACGCGCGCGAAAGAGCAGGCGGCCGAGTTTGCTGCCCTTCTGGCTGCCTATGGAGCGGAGGCGCTGGAAGCGCCGACCATCTGCATGATGCCGCCGGCCGACTGGGCTCCTGTCGACCGCGCCATTGCGGCAATTGACTCCTATCAATGGCTGATCTTCACCAGCGTGAACGGAGTGTTCCGCTTCATGGAGAGGCTCTTGAAGCAGGGGAGGGATGCACGGGCCTTGGCCGGCCGGACAATCTGTTGCATCGGACCGAAGACGGCTCACGCGCTGGAACGATTCGGCCTCAAGGCGGACCTCGTTCCGGAGGAGTACCAGGCGGAAGGCATTCTGGAGGCGGTGGGTAAGCACCAACTCAACGACGCGCACATCCTGATCCCCCGTGCTGAAGTGGCCCGAGAGCTGTTACCTGAGGAACTCCGGGCACTCGGCGCCCGCGTGGATGTGGTGCCGGTCTACCGGACGGTTGTGCCGAAGACGGATGTGGAGGACTGGCGCCAACAGCTGCTGAAGCAGCAGATTCACATTGTCACCTTCACCAGTTCGTCGACGGTTCGGAATTTTGTCGAGATGCTCGGCGGTGTGGACGCGGTCAAGATCCTCTTACAGTCGGTGTCCGTCGCCTGTATTGGCCCGATCACCGCGAAGACCGTGGAGGAATATGGTTTGACGGTATCGATCATGTCGAGCGAGAATACCGTACCTGCGCTGGCCGCGGCGATTGCGCAACATTTCGGCAGTCGGGAGCAGGTCGCGACGGGAGTGCCGCTGGTCGGATAGACGTAGGGGACACGCTAAAGGAGGAGACGGTATGGTGCCGGTGAAGTCGTTTATGATTCCGCGTGAAAAATTTGTCACGGTGCCTCGCGATACGGATGCGCAAACCGCTGCGCGGATCATGCGGGATCGCGGTATCGGGAGTTTGTTTGTGACGAACGACCGGGAAATCGTGGGCATTCTGACGGATACCGACATGATGCGTCGGGTCGTCGCTGCCGGGGCCGATGCCACCAAGACGACGGTCGAGCAGATCATGTCGGCTCCGATCATGACGATCGAGGAGAACAAGACCCTTCTCGATGCCAATGACCTCATGGCACAGTCGCACGTGAGGCACCTGGGCGTCTCGCGTGACGGTAAGCTGGTCGGCATCATATCCGTGCGCGACCTGGTCGTGTTTTTAACGAATCTTCCAAGAAAGTAAGAGACATGCCCTTTCCGATTCAACGACTGCGCCGGTTGAGGCAGCACGAGTCGCTCAGGCGGATGGTGCGGGAAACCGCCTTGTCTCCCGCCGACTTCATCTATCCCGTCTTCGTAGTCGAGGGACGGGATCGACGGGAAGAGATTGCTTCGATGCCCGGCCAGCATCGCCTGTCGATCGACCTGCTGATCAAAGAGGCGGGGGAGGTCAAGGCGCTGGGCATTCCTGCGATCATCTTATTCGGCATTCCGGCGCATAAGGACGAACATGGCAGCGCGGGTCTTGATCCCAACGGCATCGTGCAGCGGGCCATCAAAGCCGTCAAAGAGCACGTGCCGGATCTGCTGGTGATCACCGATGTCTGCATCGACGAATACACGAGCCATGGCCACTGCGGTATCGTCAAGGACGGAAAGATCCTCAACGATGAGACGCTCGACTGCTTGAAAACCATGGCCCGGACCCATGCCCAGGCCGGAGCGGATATGGTGGCTCCCTCTGATATGATGGATGGGCGGGTGGCGGCCATCCGGCACGAGTTGGACCAAGCCGGATTCTCGGATCTTCCGATTATGGCCTATGCCGCAAAATTTTCTTCCTGTTTTTATGCGCCCTTTCGCGATGCCGCTTTTTCCAGTCCGCAGTTCGGCGACCGGCAATCGTACCAGATGGATCCCGCCAATGCGCGAGAGGCTCTGCGCGAAATCGATCTCGACATTCAGGAAGGGGCCGATATTGTCATGGTGAAACCGGCGCTCCCTTACCTCGACGTGATCGCGGCGGCACGAAGAATGACCCTGTTGCCTATTGCGGCCTACCAAGTGAGCGGCGAATACAGCATGATCAAAGCCGCGGCGAAGGCCGGATGGCTGGATGAATCACGGGCTATGATGGAATCGCTGGTCGCCATTAAACGCGCCGGCGCCGACCTCATCCTCTCCTATTTCGCCAAAGACGCCGTTCGGCAGCTCCATTGATCGAACCGATGAAGGTGTCCCGCGGATACTTGGGAGGGGCCGTGCGGCCGTATCCCGTGGCGACCATCGGCAACTTCGATGGTCACCATGTCGGTCACCGGACCCTGTTGAAACAGGTCGTGAAGGCGGCGCGCGATGCTCGGGGGACGGCGCTGGCCCTGACCTTCGATCCCCACCCGGTAAAAATTCTGGCGCCGCACATCGACCTCCGTTTCCTCACCGGCGCCGACGAGAAACTCGCGCGCTTCGAAGAGGCGGGGATTGATGAAGTGGTGTTGCTGGAGTTCAACGAGACGTTCGCGGCCTTATCACCTGAGGCGTTTGCCGAGCAGGTGCTGGGCCGGGGGCTCCAGCTGAAGGAGTTGTTTGTCGGGTCACACTTTGCGTTCGGACACAAGCGAGCGGGCACGATGACAGATCTCCTGGCGTTTGGAAACCGGTTCGGATTTGCCGTGCATCCGCTGAGCCCGGTCATCGTCAAGGGCGGCGTTGTCAGCTCGACCAGAATCCGCCAGCTCATTCAATCGGGTGACGTCCGCCATGCCGCGCTCTTACTCGGGCGGCAATATGCCATCAGTGGGGTCGTGTCCAGGGGCGCCCAACGGGGGCAGGCTCTCGGCTGGCCGACGGCGAATGTGCAGCTGCCACCCGATCGAGTGATTCCTCCCGATGGCGTCTATGCGGCGATGACAGCCCTGGATGGACATCGACATGATTCAGTCGCCTACATTGGAAAGAGGCCCACGTTTGATGCCGGGCAGCGGTTACTTGAGGTGTATCTTTTGGAAGGTGCCCACGAGCTCTATGGCCGATCGATCACAGTCGAATTCGTCGAGGCGGTGCGGGGAGACATGCAGTTTGCGGGTGGAGAGGCGCTGAGCCGCCAGATTGCAATGGATGTGGATTGCGCCAGGACCCTGTTACGCCGGCACCACGAGATGGTGGTGGAGCCATGACCGCCGCCACCACCATAGGGACCGGTCAATCGGCCAAGCGGCGCCCATGGCCGGCGTTATTGCACCGCATGGTTCGCACGGTCCGGTCTGGAGCCCTTTTTGAAAAAGGCCAGCACGTCGTCGTCGGGGTGTCAGGCGGGCCTGATTCAGTCGCCTTATTGGCGCTCCTGTGCCGATTGAGATCGTCGTGGAAGCTCACCGTCAATGCCGTCCATTGCAATTACGGGCTTCGTGGAAAGGAGTCTGACGGGGACCAGGCGTTTGTGACTGCCTTATGCCGGGACTTGCAGGTTCCTCTTGTCGCGAGGCGACTGGACGTATCTCACCGTGCCCCGCGCAGGTCACTTCAAGCCGAGGCCCGGGACCTACGGTATGCCGTCCTGTCCGATACGGCAAAGGAATGCGGGGCCCATCACATTGCCGTTGGACATACGGCGGATGATCAGGCCGAGACGGTCTTATTATGGATGCTCCGGGGCGCAGGTTTGACCGGTCTCTCCGGGATGCCGATGGCTCGAGAAGGCGCTATCATCCGTCCCCTGCTGGAAGTCTCGCGAGACCAAGTTCTCGACTATCTGAAGCAGGAGGGACTGTCCTATCGTCACGATTCAAGTAATGACAAGCTTGTCTATCGGCGAAATCAGGTCCGGCACCAGCTCCTGCCTGTGCTGAAACGGATGAGTCCCTCGAGTGTCGAGGCGCTTTGCCGCCTGGCGGATCTCTGCCGTGAGGATCACCGCTATCTCGACGCTCAAGTGGCTGACCTATTTCTCAAGCATGTGGCAGAAGACGGACAGGGATGGACCGTAGACCGGCTCTTTGTTCAACGGTTGCCGCGGGCGATGCAGCGGCGCCTTCTGCGAGAGTTGCTGCGCCGCTGTGACCCGTTATCCAAGGCTCCGAGCGCCCGGTCGGTCGATCGTATCCTCCAGTCTGTCGGCAGCGCCAAGACCCCTCTGTCTTTTTCCATACGGGGGACGCCCGTGATGCTCACGCAAAGCGCCGTTCGATTCTATCGTCCCGGCCATCAGGATGCCCCGTCTGTGTCGGCACAGGAGTCGTCTGTCTGTGTCCTGGCGAGTCCCTCTCCAGTCTTGTGGGCTGGAACGAATCAAACAATTCGCGCGGAAGAGTGTGAACGAGGGGATGCGAAGACGAGCGTCCGGGGATCTGGCCGGATTGTCGTGGACGCCGCGCGTCTTTCGAGGCCCCTGATCGTGCGGTCCTGGCGGCCGGGAGACCGTTTTTGTCCGATGGGCATGAAGGGACGCTCGAAAAAGCTTCAGGACTATTTCACGGACGCGAAGGTACCCGCCGCCGATCGAGACAAGGTTCCTCTGGTCATTGCGGAGGAAGGGATTGTGTGGGTGGTGGGATATCGCCAGGACGAAAGATGGGCGGTGACGGAACAGACACGGCGTTGTCTGATCTTGACCGTACGTGACGCCGCTCGCGCGGAAGGAGCCTGAGTCGGATGGAGCGAATGTTCGGTCGGCCGATTGTCACCCAGGAACAGATGCGCGCCAGGATCCGGGAGTTAGGCAGGCAGATCAGCGCTGATTATGCCGGGAAAGATGTGGTGTTGGTCGGCGTCCTCAAAGGAGCCTATGCGTTTTACGCCGATCTTGCCCGGGCCATCCGGATTCCTGTACGAGTCGATTTTATTGTGGTCGCGAGTTATGGATCAGGGGCGAGCACGTCGGGAAAGGTCAAACTGGTGACCGAGTTGACGGAGGACATCAAAGGTAAAGATGTGTTGCTCGTGGAGGACATCGTCGACTCCGGATTGACCGTCCAGCACCTTGTGAAATCATTGAACAAGAAGAAGCCCAGGAGCGTGAAGGTGTGCACGTTGCTCAGCAAGCCCGATCGACGGACTGTCAAAGTGCAAGTCGACTATGTGGGGTTCAAGATCCCTGACCAATACGTCGTCGGGTACGGCCTCGACTACCAGCAGAAATACCGCAACCTTCCCTACCTGGCGGTCCTCGATCAGACGGATGAACAGGACGAATAGGCGCGTGCCTTCAGGTTGTCAGCCCGAACAGCGCTATGTTAACATCATCAATATTTCATGACGATGTGGTAGGATCTAACGTTCCCACAAGGAGATCTGGATGAATTCCAGGGTGAAGAACCTGCTCTTCTGGGTAGTCGTCGGCTTGTTCATGATTCTGCTGTTCAATTTGTTCAGCGTGCCGACTCATGCCCCTGAAGAAGAAGTCATATTCAGCGATTTCATGGCCAAGATCGATAAGGGCGATGTCGAGAAGGCGACTATCAAAGGTAGTCATATCAGTTCGGTCTTAAAGGATAAGACGAGGGTTCGCACGTACGCGCCCGATTATCCCGATCTGGTCAAGGTCCTTCGCGAAAAAGACGTTCAAATTGAAGTCAAGCCTCCTGATGAAAGCCCCTGGTACATTACCTTCCTCGTGACGTGGGGGCCGTTCATCCTCTTCCTCGGTCTCTGGTTTTTCCTGATGCGTCAAATGCAGATCGGCGGGAACAAGGCCTTATCGTTCGGAAAGAGCCGGGCGCGCATGCTGACCGAGGAACGGAAGAAGGTCACGTTCTCTGATGTCGCAGGAATTGACGAAGCGAAGGAAGAAGTGCTGGAGATTATCGAGTTTCTCAAAGATCCCCGGAAATTTCAAAAGCTGGGCGGACGCATCCCGAAAGGGGTGTTGATCGTCGGGCCCCCGGGCACCGGCAAGACACTCCTCGCTAAAGCGATCGCCGGAGAAGCCGGTGTGCCGTTCTTCAGCATCAGTGGCTCGGACTTTGTGGAGATGTTCGTCGGCGTCGGCGCGTCACGAGTGCGGGATTTGTTTGAACAGGGCAAAAAACACGCACCCTGCATCATCTTTATCGACGAAATCGATGCAGTGGGGCGGTTACGTGGCGCCGGGCTCGGTGGTGGTCACGATGAACGCGAACAGACGCTGAATCAGCTGCTCGTGGAGATGGACGGATTCGACACGACCGAAGGGGTCATTCTCATCGCGGCGACCAATCGACCCGACGTGCTCGACCCCGCCCTGCTGCGGCCGGGCCGGTTCGATCGACAGGTGGTGGTCAACCGGCCGGATTTGCGCGGCCGTTCCGAGATCTTGAAAGTCCATACGAAGAAGGTGCCGGTCGCATCGAACGTCGAACTGGAGAAAATTGCTCGAGGAACGCCCGGATTTTCCGGGGCCGATCTCGAAAATCTCGTGAACGAAGCCGCGCTGTGGGCCGCCCGGCAGAATAAGAAGGAAGTGGAGGTCGTTGACTTTGAGATGGCCAAAGACAAGGTCCTCATGGGCGCCGAGCGCAAGAGCATGATTTTGAGTGACGAGGAGAAGCGGGTGACGGCGTATCATGAAGCGGGACATGCCCTGATGGCCAAGCTGCTGCCCGGCACCGATCCGGTGCATAAGGTCACGATCATCCCCCGGGGACGGGCCCTGGGTGTGACAATGCAACTGCCGACCGACGATCGACACAACTACTCGAAAGAGTTCTTGTACAACACGCTCGCCATTCTCATGGGTGGACGGGTGGCGGAAGAACTGGTGTTCAAACACATCACGACCGGAGCCGGGAACGACCTGGAGCGCGCCACCGATCTCGCGCGTAAGATGGTCTGTGAATGGGGCATGAGCGAAAAGCTCGGCCCGTTGACGTTTGGAAGAAAAGAAGAGGAAATTTTCCTCGGGCGAGAAATCGCGACGAAGCGCGATTTCAGCGACCAAGTGGCTCTCGAAATTGATCTCGAGATCAAGCGTCTCGTCACGGAGAATTACGAACGAGCCAAGCGGCTGCTCACTGAGCAAATGGCGAGCCTCAAGGCGCTGGCTGAGGCGCTGCTGGAAAAGGAAGTCCTCGACGCGCCTGAAATCGATCAGATTCTCTTGCAGTCCTCCACACAGACGGTTCCTGCCTAACCCGCGCATGACGCCGCGGCTTCCTGGGCACGGGAAGCCGCGGACGACAGTTTCACCCGGACATCAAAAGGAAGACGACGTCTTCAGAGAACTGGTGTTGCTTTGGAATGCGTTCCAATGCATGATAGTCGAAGACGCAGGTCATGAGGATGGAACGGTCTACGACGAAGCTGGAGTCCGGTCCCCGGTGCTTCCTCGCCAGAGGTCAGGCGATAGACTGTCGCCAACGTCCGCTTATCATGGGCATCGTGAACGTCACGCCGGATTCATTTTATGACGGAGGACGATACGGGACACCGGAGCAAGCCGTGGCCCATGCCCTCAAGCTGCTGGAGGAAGGCGCGGATATCCTGGATGTGGGTGCCGAGTCAACCCGGCCTGGTTCTCATGCCGTACCAGTGCAAGACGAGATCGAACGAGTTATTCCGGTGGTGAGGGAACTGGCCCGGCGTGTCTCCGTCCCGATTTCCGTCGATACCAGGAAAGCGGGTGTCGCCCGTCGCGCGTTGGATGCAGGGGCGTCCATGATCAACGATGTGAGCGCTCTGCGGTTCGATGACGAAATGGCTCAGGTGATTGCCCAGTCCGGCGCCGCTGTCGTGCTGATGCATATGCAGGGGACTCCGGAGACCATGCAACGAGAGCCGTCCTATCACGACGTCGTCTTAGAGATTAAACAATTTTTTGAAGAACGGATGGAGGCGGCGGTCGGAGCGGGCATAGACAGAAACCAGATCGTCCTTGATCCCGGCATCGGGTTTGGTAAGCTGCTCACACACAATCTCGACATCCTCAATCGGCTCTCGGTCTTCGCTATGCTCCAGCGTCCATTGCTTGTCGGTCTTTCACGAAAAGGATTTATCGGGCAGGTGGTTCATCGCCCGGTCGAGGATCGGCAATGGGGCACGGCCGCAGCCGTCGCCTTGGCTGTCGATCGAGGGGCGCACATCCTCCGGGTGCACGATGTTGGCGTTATGAAGGACGTGGTCAACTTGGCATCGGCCGTGGCCGGCCGCCGGGCTGCAACCGAACAGGAGCATCATGCGTAAGTTGTTTGGGACTGATGGGGTTCGGGGCGTGGCCAACCTGGAGCCGATGACCAGCGAGACCGCCATGAAGTTAGGGCGGGCTGCGGCCCACATCTTCATGCGCCGTGCCGGGCGGCATCAAATCGTCATTGGAAAAGATACCCGGATTTCCGGGTACATGCTGGAGTCCGCCTTGACGGCCGGTATTTGCTCCATGGGTGTCGATGTGTTGCTTGTCGGCCCCATGCCGACACCGGCAATCGCCTTCCTGACCAGGAGTTTGCGCGCCGATGCCGGCGTGGTGATTTCGGCGTCACATAACCCCTACCAGGACAACGGTATCAAGTTCTTTTCGAACGACGGATTCAAACTTCCGGATGACGTCGAAGCGCGCATCGAAGAGTTGATTCTCTCGGACGAGATCAGCCATCTGAGACCCACCGCCGACTTGATCGGCAAAGCCTATCGCATCGATGATGCCGAAGGACGCTATATCGAGTTCGCGAAGCGCTCCCTTCCCAGAGAGCTGGACTTCCAAGGGATCAAGCTGGTGGTCGATTGCGCCAACGGGGCGGCGTACAAGCTGGCGCCGACGGTGCTCCGTGAATTAGGCGCGAAAGTCGAAGTCATCGGCAATAAGCCGGACGGCATGAATATCAACGCCGGCTGCGGAGCAGTGCATCCCGAACAGCTACAGGAGACCGTGCGGCAAACCGGCGCAGACATCGGGATTGCCCTGGATGGAGACGCGGATCGGGCCATCTTTGTCTGTGAGCAGGGCCATCTTGTTGATGGCGACCATGTCATGGCGGCCCTGGGGATCGACATGCAAGAGAAAGGTTTACTCGCCAAGCACACCATGGTCGGCACCGTCATGAGCAACTTTGGACTGGAACTCTCCATGGCGAAAGCGGGCATCAAGCTTGTCCGCACGCCCGTCGGCGACCGATACCTGCTCGAGCGCATGCTGGCCGAAGGCTATAACTTTGGAGGAGAGCAGTCGGGGCATTTTATTTTTCTCGATCATAATACAACCGGGGACGGGCTGATTTCCGCCCTGCAAATCGTGTCCCTGATGAAACGGACGAAAAGGCCGTTGTCCGACCTGGCAAAGGCCATGTCTTCAGTGCCGCAGGTGCTGCTCAACGTCAAGGTGACGCGCAAACCCGTGTTGCAATCCATTCCCGATCTCGATCGGGCCATTCAAGAGAGCGAGCGTCGCCTCAATGGCAGCGGTCGCGTGCTGGTTCGTTATTCCGGGACCGAGCCCCTGCTTCGTATCATGATCGAGGGAGAGAGGGACGCGCTCATCAATGAGGTCGCCGAGGACCTCGCGCGCGTTGTGCGAGCCCACATCGGTTAACGTGCTCTCCTCTCGTGAGGGAGGCTCATGCTGCCATCTCTCACCGTGGCCTTCCTTGTCGGTCTCGTCGCCGGTTCTCAAACTCCGTATATTCCCCTCGTGGTGTCAGGTCTTCTGCTGGCGACCGCCCTTCTGCTGACCGTTTGTGAACAAGCCGGCCTTCTCGATGCTCGCCATGGAGGGTTGTGGTTCGCCGCTCTGCTGCTTGGAATTTTGTATTGGGTCCTTGGCACGCCGCTTCCGTCCGTTCATGAGATGCTCCCGAGTCGAGACAACGCGGCCAGCGAGATAGCCGGGCGTATCGTCTCTCCTGTCCAGCACGCACCGGGACGTCAGACGCTTCTCGTCCAAACGGACCAGGCGCCGGCACGCACGATCCGATTGGTTTGGCGAGATCCTGGAACCGCGCTGCTGGAAGGCGATCGAATTCGATTTCACGGCCGGCTGCATCCGCCCACCGGATCGCTGAACCCCGGAGGGTTCGACTATGCGGCGTATCTGGATCGCCAAGGCATCGAAGCCGTCACCACGGTATCGGGACCGGAGGGGATCGAACTCATTGAGTCGGGATCGCAAGACCGGCTGTGGGCGCTCTGGAACCACATTGACAGATGGCGATCGACGATTCGCGAGGCGGCGATCCGGAGACTGCATCAGCCGGCACTGGGCATGTTTCTCGGCATCGTCATCGGCGAACGCGGCTATCTTCAGCAGGATGTCCAAGAATGGTTCATGGCGACCGGGACTGTCCACTTGCTCTCAATCTCCGGCTCGCATCTCGGTCTGGTCGCCGTGGTCATGTTCTGGTTCGCCAAACACGCGGTCCTATGTCTGCCGACGCCAATGTTGCTCTCCATGTCACGGGTGCTGATCCCTTCCAGAGTGGCCATTCTGGTCAGCTGGCCTGTGGTCTGCCTGTATGCACTGTTGGCGGGAGCCGAGCTGGCGACCCTGCGTTCACTTGTCATGATCTCCCTGGCCATGGTCGCGCTATGGCTTGGACACCTGCGTCATGTGCACCATGCCATGGCGGCGGCCGCTCTCGTCATTGTCCTGCACGACGCGCGTGCCGTCTTCGACATTTCATTTCAGCTGTCCTTTCTCTCCGTCCTGATGATGGTTCAATGCGGACGGTGGATGGCTGAATGGCAAGAAGCGGCGGAGAAGAAGGACAAAGTCTGGGGCCGCTCGTTAGCAGGATACGGCCGCGACGCCTTGTTCATGAGTGGAGCCGTGACGCTCGCCACGCTGCCCGTCGTCGGGTTGTACTTCTATCAGATTCCGTGGATGGGCATCGTGACCAACCTGGTTGCCATTCCGCTGACCGGTATTGTGTTGGTTCCTGTCGGACTCGTGGCAGCTGCCGGCACGTTGGCCACCGGAGCAGACGAATTATTTCTGGGCGCAGTCGAGGGGTCATTCCTCACATGGTTTGTGGAGGCGCTTCATTGGTGCGCCGTTGTTCCGGGCGCCGAATGGCATGTGGCGGCGCCGTCGATGCCGGCGATCGCCATATTTTATGCAGCCCTATGGATGACCGCCACCAAGATGGAAATTGGGCGTTCACGGTTCGTGGCTGCGGCGGTGGTCGTCCTCCTTGTGTGCTGGTGGGCCTGGTCACCGCGGTTGGCCTTGGACGGTGATCGCTGGCGGGTCACCTTCCTCGACGTGGGACAGGGCGATAGCGCCGTCCTCGAGTTGCCCGACGGCCAAACGGTGCTGATCGATGGAGGCGCGCGCTACGAACGGTTCGACATGGGACGGGGGGTGGTCGCTCCCTTCTTGTGGAACCGAGGCATCCGGCATGTCGACCACGTCATCGGCACGCATCAGCAGCTGGACCATGTCGGTGGGCTCGTCTGGGTCCTTGGCCACCTGTCGGTGGGCCGATACTGGGGGACGGGCGTTGACAGGCCTGAGCAGTTCGTCACCGACTTGAAGACGGTGTTAGAGCAGAGGCAGTTGGCCGAACAGATTGCCGTCCGTGGTCAAGATGTGTTGTCGCCAGGATCCTGCCGTCTCACTATTTTGAATCCGGCACCCGCTGAAGGGCTCCATCAAGTTGTGTATTCCCGCAGCGGCACATCCTTGAACAATCAATCGATTGTCTCGAGGCTTCAGTGCGGTGTTCATTCCATTCTCTTTTCTGCTGATGTCGAAAAAGAAGGCTTGCGGCATCTGACGGGAGCGGCGATTCAGCCCGCGACGGTGCTCAAGGTGCCGCACCATGGAGCGCGCAGCTCGCTGGATCGCGAGTGGATCCAAGCGATTCATCCGCAGTATGCCGTCATCTCGGTGGGTCGCGGCAATCCCTATGGACATCCGGTGGGGGCGGTGCTCGAGGCCTATGCCGAGGAGCACGTCATCCTCTCTCGGACCGACCTTGACGGAGCGGTGTGGATCACAGGGCGTCTCTCCCAATCAGAACTGGCTGTGACACGCATGCGTGATGTCGAGTTCGCTCCCATTCATTTCGCTACCGGTCTCTGGCAGGGCGAGCGAGAGAATTGGCGTCGGCTTTGGCTGCAGCTGCTGCATTCTGATTCCCTTCCCTTCCTTCACGCCTAGGTTCCACCCAATCCAGGAAAACGGCCGCCGTACATTGGTGGGCAGCGCTGACAGTTTTTGGCCCTTCCTGGCATGAATGGTCAGGAGCCATAGCACAAGTACCCTACATTCCGCACTGTTACAGCAATGCTATCAAGGCATAGCATGTGCACACGTGTCACGCCTGCAGGCACCATTGTGTCTCAAGGGAGTCATGAACATGTCAAAGCTCGTTCGCATTGTGATTCAGCTTCCCATCGAGTTGAAAGAGCAGCTTGATGCCCTCAAGCAGCAGGGCTACACCACTAGCGGATTCATTCGTGCCATGCTGGAAAGAGAGTTGGCCAAATTGGAGACGCGGCAGCAACCAGCCATGCGTAAGGTCGTGAATAAGTAACTCCTGAATATGAATAAACTGCCGCCCATCGGAGTCAGCGAGAGTGGAGACCAGAGTGGCCAGACTGTCTGATCTAGTTCGCGGCCAATCGCCGGACCCTTCCGCCAACGCAGTCACGTCGAAACCCTTACCGGCAGAGCCGGATGCATCCGAAAGCTGTCGTCGATGGTTTGCGGCGGCCAAAGAGGAGTTGATCCGGTTACGGGATGCGGTTCGGTTGGGTGACAGTCTGCGCCTCGACTGCTGTGAGGCATTGGCCGCCGACCTGGTCCAGGAACTGCGCCAGGGCGAGGAGTCCGTGCGATGGGCGTTGCGCGGATTGACCGATGATTACGTGCTCGATAATGCGCTCCACGTGGCCGTGATCAGCGTAAAAATCGGCATGGGCCTGCGCTATGAGACAGAAGGTCTTGACCAGTTGGCTCTTAGCGGTTTGCTTCATGACGTGGGTATGTGGACGCTGTCGGATGCGGTCCTTCAACACCCTGGCGCCTTGACAGAGGAGCAACTGGTCGCCGTGCGAGCGCATCCTGAGCGGGGACGCCGTCTCATCATGAACTGCGGATCTTCCTATGAGAGGCTTGCCAGCGTTGTCGCACAGGAGCATGAGCGATGCGATGGGACCGGATACCCTTGTCGACTCAAAGGATCGCAGATCTCGGAGCCGGCGCAGATCATTGCACTCGCCGATACGTTCGACGCCCTCGTCACGGCACGCCCCTATAGGAAACACATTCCTCCACATCATGCGCTACGGGAGCTGCTCGTGCATGGCAAGGCGGCGTTTGCCCATCGAGCCCTGAAAGCGCTCGGTGATCAGGTGACGTTGTATCCAGTCGGCACCCCGGTGCGGTTGAATACCGGCGAGCGTGGCACAGTGTCGCGCGTCAATCCGCGGTACCCGTTGCGTCCGACTCTGGTGGTGCAGCGGGGCGGATTGAGCGGCGGTCTGGAGGCGGACGGAGAGGTGGATCTCGTGCAGAGGACGTCGGTGCACATTGTTGAAGTGCTGCAGTCCGCGAGCGCGGGATAGGAGAGGTGACAACATGGGACACCTGATTACCGCACGAACCCTGATGGTCCTCCTGATGCTGAGCGCCGGATTGATTGTTGTGCCCGGCTGCCGGAATCCCTCGCAATCGACGCTACCGCCATCCGCGATCAGTTCAGCCGGTCCGGCGCTTCCCCCGTTACCCAAGGGGGATGTCTATGCGGACGAAACGGTCCCGACGGCCGAGACGCCGATCGAAACCGGGGATACCCTCGAGATTGTCATTCGGCGAGGGGCGGGGGAGGAAAAGTTTACAGGGGTGGTACGTGAGAACGGCAAGTTGTCGGTCGGATTCATGGAAATGGACGTGAGCGGACTGACAGCGGCAGAGGCCGAACAGCGCGTGCAGGAAGCGGCGGCGCCCTTCATGCGCCAGCCCCGTGTGCAGGTGGTGTTGAAAAAGAAGCTTCTCAAGGTCAAGCGGATCTTCGTGTTCGGGGATGTGAAGAAGCCCGGGATGATTCCCATGGCCAGACACATGACGGTGCTCCAGGCCGTGGCGGCCGCCGACGCCTATCAGGAGACCGCGTTGCTGGAAGAGATTCGTGTCGTGCGAGGGGGAGATCTCGCCACGCCGCGCATGCTGACGGCCGACTTGGCCCGGGCGTTTACCTATGGCGACTTATCACGGAACCTGGCGCTGGAAGAAAATGATGTGGTGTTTGTGCCGCGTGAACACTTGGGCGACGCGTCCGAGGCGGCCAAGAAAATCATGCCGATTATCCAGGTGGCCATCATGCCGATCTATCCGGCATATCTCATTCCGGCGTTCACAACCGTGCGATAGGCGACGGTCGAGTAATCGAGGCGCAACGCTATGGCTCAATATGAACTGAATGTCATCGACTACTGGCTGATTCTTAAAAAGAGGAAGTACCTGATCCTTTTATCGGCGCTGTTGGTCGTGCTGTTTACGTTTATCTTTTCTGAGGTGCTCAAGCCGAGTCCGCTGTATGAAGCCGTTGCGCGCGTCAAGTTTGAACGGAACACGACGGTGGCTCAACAGCTGCTTGAGTCTCTCTCGTATTCCAATGCGAACGATCTGGCCACCCAAACGGAATTCATCCGCAGCTTTCCGGTGATGGAACGTGTCGCCGTCGATCTCGGCCGCGTCGATTCTGCCGTGCCGTCCGAGGACAAGCGGTCAGCCGCCTATTTGAACACGATCTACAATCTAGGCCAGGAAATCAAGGCGCAGCGAGAGGGCGATACCAACATCATCCGGATCTCCGCCATGTCGGATCAGCCTGAGCAGGCGGAGCGTATGGCCAATTCAACGGCGATCGCGTACCGCGTGGAGAATATTGCGGCGCGCAACCGGCTGGTGACCGAGTCCCGCCGGTTTGTCGAGGAGCAGTTGGGAAATTTGGAAAAGCGGCTGAATGAGGCGGAGGAAGGTCTTCGGGCCTTCAAGGAGCGGGAAGGCCAGGTGTTCTTGTCCGACGAAGCGCGGGCCGCCCTGGAAACCTTCACCAAACTGGAAGATCAGTACAACGAGGTGATGCGCAAGCGGGCGGAGGGGGAGCGGCAGATTGCCGTGTTGAAGCGATCGGATGCCGTCATCGGCAATCAGACCGGGCGGATCTTTACCGAGGAACAGAATGCTCTGCTGACCATTTTGAATCAACGGCTGCTCGATCTGATCCAGGAACGGGACACGTTGATGATCAACTACACCAGGGACCATCCGCTGGTCATCGAGCAGCAGAAGAAGATCGACAACGTCAAATCGGAGATGATCCAGGAACTGAAATCCAAGGTCATCACGCTCAGTGACCGCGAGGATGCGTTGCAAAGCCAGCGCGATCATTATCGCCAGCGATATCTGGGTTATCCCAAGGCGGCGATTCACATGAGCCGGCTGGAACGCGACGTGAAAGTGAATTCAGATTTGCTGGCAACGCTGAAGGCGAAGCATCAGGAATTGCTGATCAAAGGAGCCGAGCGTATTGAAGAGGTGACCGTCATTGCTCCTGCCATGACGCCGACGTCGCCGATCAATGCCTCGAATCCGACGTTGAATCTGATGATCGGCTCTTTAATGGGATGCTTTCTGGGAATTGTCCTGGCCTTTGCGCGGGAGTCGTTCGATACGTCGATCGGCACCATCGAAGGTGTCGAAGAATTCCTGAAAGTTCCGGTGCTCGGTATTATCCCCCAATTCGACCATAAGGAACTGGCAGAGATGGCGAAGGCTGCCTTGCCGGCCCACACGTCGCCGTCCGTGGTGGACAGCTTGTCGAAGCTGATTTGTTTGATCGATCCCAAGTCAGTCTTATCGGAGAGCCTGCGTTCCCTACGGACGAACATTCAATTCGCCAGCATGGATCGCCGGGTGAAATCGATCATCTTTACCAGCGCGGGGCTGGGGGAGGGCAAGAGCACCTGCGTGATCAACCTGGCCATCACGATGGCGCAGGAAGGGATGAAGGTGTTGTTGGTCGACGCCGACCTGCGCAAACCGATTGTCCACCAGCGTCTCGGATTGAACCGCGAGCCCGGGCTGGTCGACGCCTTGCTCGGCACCACCTCCTGGCGTTCCTATGTGCGATCTGCCACGGATCTCATGTTGGGCACCGTCGGAGTGGACCGTGTCATGAACACGCCCGGATTAGACAACCTCCACGTGCTGACCAGCGGCACTGAATCCGGCAATCCCAACGAATTCTTGAATCTGGCGAAGATCAAAGCGTTGACCTCCGAGATGCAGGAAGATTACGACATCGTGCTCATCGACACCCCGCCGATTCTGCCTGTGACCGACGCCGTCGCCTTCAGCTCGCGCGTGGACGGAACGATTCTCGTCTATCAGGTCGGACGGATCGGCCGGAATGCGCTCAAGCGCGCAAAGTTCCTGCTCGATCATGCGCAAGCCAACGTGCTGGGGGTGGTCTTGACCAACGTGAAGTCGGAAGTGACGCCGGAATATGGGCTGTACCGGTACGAATACCGCTAGCAGGCTGTTGAAAAAGTCCGTCAGCGGCGTTCTCGCATCGTTCAGGCCCTCAACGTACCCCAGAGGGTACGCCTCGAGCCTTCACTGGCTGCGGCCTAGCTGAACGGCCTTTTTGAACAACCTGCAGAGGACGGGGAAGCGGCGGAACCGGACGAGTTTATCGCAGGGCTTGAGTATTCCGTTCACGCGATGGCAGGAGTTCCCGTGTCATGCAACATGCGACCGTTCGTCCACAAGACACACTCGTTGTCTCGGCGCTTGCCGTCGCCGTTGCGTTAGGCCTTACTCTCTCGACCCCCACCGTCGGCCTTCAAGCCGTATTCGGCTTTCTGATTGTGCTCATCGCCTTTACCTCCGTCTCTGCCGCGCTGTATCTGCTGATCGCCTCCATGCTGTTGTCTCCGGAGATGGCCATCGGACGCGTGGACGGACGCGGCGTCGGCGCCCGTGAGCTGTCGCTGCGGATGGATGACCTGTTATTGGTCATCATCGGCTTCAGCTGGCTCGTGAAGACTATCCTCTACCGCGAGTTGGCGCTGTTCCGGGAGACGCCGCTCAATCGGCCGATTATGGCCTACATGGTCGTGTGCGTGGTGGCGACGCTGATCGGGACGTTGAGCGGGCGTGTGAATGCGACGACGGGCTTCTTCTTTGTGCTGAAATATTTCGAGTACTTCTTCGTCTTCTTCATGGTTGTCAATCACGTGCGAAGCCAGCAACAGGTCGTCGGCCTGGTGGTGGCCCTTCTGGCGACGGGCTTCATCATTAGCCTCTATGCGATCTATCAGATCCCCAGCGGGCAGCGGGCATCGGCTCCGTTCGAGGGAGAAGCCGGCGAACCAAATACGCTGGGCGGATATCTGGTGTTTCTGCTGGCCATCATGACCGGGCTGCTGTTGCACATTAAAACGGGCCCGATCCGGCTGATGCTGCTCGTGCTTGGCGGGTTCGGCATTCTCGCGCTCATGGCGACGCTGTCGCGGTCTTCGTACCTGGCCGGCGCGGTCCTGCTCCTGGCCGTCGGTGTGACGCAGTGGCGCAGGCCGCGGGTCGTGTCGGTGCTTCTCTTGATCGTGGCGCTGATCCCATTGTTCGCGCCGGCCAACGTGAAGCAGCGCGTCAACGAAACCTTTTTCGGCCGCCAATACGGCGGCGAAATCCAAGTCGGCAGCGTGGCGCTCGATCTCTCCACCACTGAACGGCTCAAGTCCTGGGCCTATGTCCTCAAGGACTGGGTGCACGACCCGATCCTCGGGAGAGGGGTCACCGGCTATGCCTGGGCGGATGCCCAGTACGTGAAGATCATCGGAGAGACGGGCCTCGCAGGCCTGGTGGCGTTCGGCGTCATCATCTACCGGCTGTGGCGGTGCGCACGAGAGTCGTTCCTGTCACAGACCGATCCGTTTGCGAAAGGGCTGGCGCACGGTTTCCTCCTCGGGTTGGTCGCGATGTTGGCGCATGGCATCGGCGCCAACACCTTCATCATTATTCGCATCATGGAACCCTTTTGGCTCTGCGCCGGGCTGGTCATGTTGTTGCCCATGTTGTCGGCGCAACCGGAGTCTGGAAGCCTCCAGCAGAGGCCGGTGTGAACTGGTTGATCTTCTGCTATTGGTTCGAGCCGGATGCGCCAAACGATCCGGTCGGCCTGATTCGTATCTGGACCCTCGCGAAGGCACTCACAAAAGCCGGTGACTCGGTGACGGTCTTGGCGCCGCGCTATCGCTCCTCGCTCGTCTCGCGTGGCTGCGACATCATTCCCATCCGATTGGTTCATTGGCCGCTGCTCCGGCCGCTGTCGTATGCCGTGTCGTCTTTTGTTCAGGGGCTGTTCAGCGCCCTCAGAAGAAGGCCGGCGATCCTCTACTACCGATGGATGGATAGCCCGCATGTCTTGCTGCTGGCGAAGCTATTGGGCGCACGCTGTGTCTGTGAGGTCAACGGAGAACCGGTTCCCGAATGGAAAGGAAGTAAAGAGGGGCACGTCAGAACGATACGACATAGACTGGCTAGATTCGCGCTCACTCGATGCGACCGGGTCGTGGTGCTGACACCAGGGCTGCGGCAGCTTCTGATCGAACGATACGGGGTTTCAGCTGAACGCATTATGGTGCTTCCGAGCGGAACGGATTCGCAACTGTTCTCGCCGCGCGAGGTCACGGGCTGCCGTCGACAAGCGGGATTGCCTGCGGACGTGCCTGTCATCGGCTTCATCGGGAGCTTCTACCGTTATCAGGGGTTGTCGTGCCTGTTCGATGCCATGGCCCTCATCAAGGCCGTGCTGCCGGCTGTCCAACTGCTCCTGGTGGGAGACGGAGAAGCCGCCGGCGAGTTACGGGGCCAGGCACAGCGCATGGGCCTGATGTCATCTATTCGCTGGACCGGCAGGGTTTCCTATGAGGACGTTCCTTCCTACATCGGTGCCATGACGGTATGCGTCGCCCCCTTCAGGAGCGATCGGGGAGAAACGTCTCCCGTGAAAGTATTCGACTATCTGGCTTGTCAGCGACCGGTGGTAGCAAGCGCCATTCCCAGCGTCGAGGCCACCTTCACGGCGGACAGCGGCGTCCGGCTGGTAACGCCGGATAATCCGACTGTGCTGGCCCATGCCGTTCTCGCTCTCTTGAATGATCCGGTTGCCTGCGAGCGTTTAGGAGAGCAGGGACGTCGGTTCGTCGAACGGCATTTTACCTGGGCGGCCATCATCGACCGGCTGCGGAATCCGCTTCTTCGATGTGAGGTCTCGGTGGATCATGCGCATTCTCGCCTATTGTGACGAAGATTTGAGCGTGGCGGCCGGCGGCGCGCGCCAGGTGCTGGAACTGGCCAAAGCGCTCGTGCAGCGAGGCCACGACGTGACGGTCGTGGCGCCTCAGCCGATGGTGACAGGCGACCCTCAGGCACACGATCGATTAAGAATGGACACGGTCCCGGTGGTGAGACGCGGCGGGTTGCGCCCGTTGTCATTTTTCCTGGGCTCCCTCACGGTCTTGCGCCGCGCGGTCAGCACCTGGCGGCCGGATGTGGTGCTCTGGTTTGATTCGCCCGGCCAAATGGCGCCGTTGTGGGCATTCCGTGATCACACCTGTCCCATCGTCTACTTCGTCAATGGCATCCCCGATGAAGAAGTGCAGGGGTTCTGGCGCCGTACTCCCATCCGGCAGTTGCTGTCTTATGGGATCAGCCAGGCGACGAGACGAGCGGAGGCCGTTGTCAGTGTGTGTCCGGAAGTGTTTGAGAGTCTTCGCCGTGTCCGGCCGGTAGAGGCAGAACGATGTGTCGTGATCCGCAACGGAGTGGATCCGGTGCAATTCGCTCCGCAGTCCGCTTCACAAGCCAGGGCCACTCTCGGGCTGACCGGATCAGGCCCGTATATTGGATTCGTTGGAGGATTCTTTCCCTGGCATGGTCTGGAGACGCTCGTCGAGGCGGTACCACTTGTGATGAAGACCTTTCCCGACCTGCAAGTGCTCTTAGTTGGTGACGGCCAGACAAAGCCTGTGCTTGAACGCGTTGTTCATCAGAAGCATCTGACTGCACAGGTCCGGTTTGTCGGGCGAGCGGAATTGGAAGCGGTGCCGACGTGGGTGGCCGCCATGGATGTCTGCATCGTCCTCCATAAACAGACTCGGTCGTATCCCGGAGACTCGATGAAACTGTGGGAATATCTGGCGTGCGGACGTCCGGTTGTGACGACGGCCGGTCCTGGATATGGAGACACGGTCGAGGCGATGGGTGCCGGGTTGGCAGCGCAACCGGACGATCCTTCGGATCTTGCCCGTCAGCTGATTCGTCTTCTCGAAAATCAGGATCTACGGACTCAGATGGGAGAACGTGGCAGGTCAGCGGTGCTTCAGTCACATTCATGGGCGGCCCGGGCGGCTCAATTGGAAACTGTCTGTCGTCACGTTGTGACCGGCAGGAGGCTCGCCGCATGAGGTCCAGCGTGAATCATGCCGCGGCCCTGGCTGATCTGCCGGACGATGCAACCGAGCCGGTGCGGCTGCGCCATCGCATCCTTCGGGCCGGCGGCTGGGCCGGTGGGGGATTTGTGTTCGACAAGCTCATGGCCGCAGGGCAATTGATGGTGATCGCACGCATCCTGACGCCTGGTGATTTCGGATTGATGGCTGCGTCGGCCGCGGTGTTACTCGCCGCCTTGACAGTGAGCGAATTAGGATTGGAATCCGCCTTGATTGCCAAAGGCGAGGTGAACGATGACGATCTCGCCGTGGCGTGGAGCCTTACGTTCGGCCGGGGGGTGTTGATGGCGGCTGCGGTCTGGGCTGGTGCCGGTTGGGTCGGCGAGGTCATGCAGATGCCGCTCCTGGCGTCGTTGCTGCGCGTGCACGCCTGGGCGCTCATTCTTCAAGGGGCGCAAAGTCCGATGATGGCCTTGTGCGTGAAGCATCTGGACCTGCGCAAGCGCGTGACCCTCGATGTGGTGCGCCGTGCAGTGGAAGCCGCGGTCACGATCACATTGGCTTTGCTGTATCGCACCGTCTGGGCGTTGGTGATCGGGCAGTTGACGGCGCTCGCAATCGGCTGTCTGTTGTCGTTTTGGATGGCGCCGTTTCGTCCACGGTGGTCCTGGTGCAGGTCGTCGGTGTCCTATTTTCTGCAGTACGGGAAGCATCTCAATGTGACGACGCTGTGCGCCTTTGGAGTGATGACAGGAGGCGAACTCATCATCGGACGTCTGCTTGGACAGGAGGCGCTGGGATTTTATCAAGTGGCTCTTGCCATTCCGCTCTTGATCGGCGCGCGGGCGACTGCCCTGATGCAGCAAATCAGCGTCCCGACGTATGCGAAATTGCAGGAGGATCGCAGGGGTATCCTCCGGGTGTTTGATCTGCAGATGGGGCTGGTCGGGGTGCTGTACCTCCCGTTGGCTGCGGCAGTCGCCGTCGCTGCTCCGCTACTCGTGCCGTTGCTCTTGGGCCCGCAATGGGCGAGCATCATCGAGGCGCTTCGGATCGGTTGCCTGTATGCCGTCTGCGCGGGGTACAGCAGCGTCATGACGGCATTGCATTACGGAGTGGGCCGGCCGGACTTACAGACCAACAGTTGGGCGGGACAAGGTCTGCTCTACCTGGTGCTCGTCGTTCCCTTGGTGTTGTACGGCGGCGTCAGTGGTGCCGTATTGGCTTTAGCCGGCAGTTACGTTTTTGGTGTCCTCCTCCAGGCACTCTGGACGAGGCGGTTGCTTGGCGCTGCTGCCGACGGCATATTTCGCTCCGTGGGACGGGCCGGTGCGGTGGCGGGCGTGCTGACAGGAATGGTACTCGTCACGACCACGTTCGATGTGCCGACCTCGGCCCTTCGATGGCCGATTATCTTGTCGGCCGCTGTCGCATGCTACGCATGGTTTGTATGGTCGATCGAAGTGCCGCGTCTGCGGTTATTGTGGGCACACCGAGACCAGGTCATCGGATGAGACGTCTGCTGAACCAGTGGTGGAATCGCCGCTATCCGGAGTGGG
Organism: uncultured Nitrospiraceae bacterium; assembly: GCA_963728135.1. Taxonomy (GTDB): domain Bacteria; phylum Nitrospirota; class Nitrospiria; order Nitrospirales; family Nitrospiraceae; genus Nitrospira_D. The sequence goes on from CAVSJC010000010.1 coordinate 67,554, forward strand.
TGCCAGAAGTGGCGCTCCGGTATCTCCCGATCGTGGAATCGATGCGGAAGACACCCGTTCAGGGCATGACCCTGGAAGTGGGGATCAATCAATCCGGCTTGACCAGGTATTTGGAGCGGCCGGTCGTCGGGGTGGACCGGATCAGCGGCGCCGTTCCCTCGGCGCTGGTCACGCCGGTAGTGGCCGAAGGACAGGCCTTGCCGTTCCGCACGGCTGCATTCGATTCGACGGTCTGCATGGATACGCTGGAGCATGTCGAGCCGTCCCAGCGGCATCTGTTTCTCAGCGAACTGATGCGGGTGACCGCGCGCCGGCTGTACATCGGATGTCCGATGGGATCCGGGGCCGAACAGGAAGACCGTGAATTGCAAGCCTACTACCGGGCTCAGAAAGGCGAGTCATTTTCCTATCTCGATGAACACGTGGCCCATGGATTGCCTAGGCTGGAACCGGTCTTGGATGAGTTGCGTGCCCTGGCTCGAGAGGCGGGAACAACCCTCAGGCTTCGAGCGGAACCGAATCTCAACCTCGGCGTGCACCGGGTCCTACTTCGGCTGTGGATCAACACAGATTCCGTCAGCTATCTCCTCCATCGGTTGGCGATTCTGCTGATCCATGTGCGGCGGTGGCTCAATTACGGGACCTGTTACCGGCAGATCATCGTGGCCGATTTTGAACGGCAGGACGAGTGATGTCGATCGATCTCAGCATCGTCATTGTCAGCTATAACACGCGGAATCTGCTGCTGGATTGTCTCCGCTCGATCGTCGAACACACCGGATCTTTACGGTGCGAGATCATCATCGTGGACAACCATTCGCAGGACGGGACGGTGGCTGCCGTTCGCGCGCAGTATCCCGACGTGCGTCTCATCGTCAATCCGGACAACCGGGGGTTTTCTCGAGCGGTGAATCAGGCGTGGGCGGTCGGTAGCGGACGCCACCTGCTGCTGCTGAACAGCGATACCAGGATACTGAGCGGCGCATTCGACAAGATGGTGTCTTATCTGGACGGCCATGCCGAAGCCGGTGCGGTCAGTTGCAAGCAACGAACGGGTGACGGCATCTTATACCAATCCTGCTTCGAGTTTCCTTCCATCTGCGATCATCTCCGGCATGCCAGACTCTTCCATCACATGGCTCCCACGGCCCAGGCGGCGGTGGCCGCAGCGCATGCCATCGACTGCACTCAATCGCAAGACGTCGATTGGATCAACGGCGCCTGCCTGATGGTGCGCCGGCATGTGCTGGAACGCTGTGGCGGATTGGATGAGGGCTATTTCATGTATTTCGAAGACGTGGACCTCTGCCAGGCCATTCACCGGCAGGGGTATCGGGTGCATCACCTGGCCGAAGCCGACATCGTGCATCTAGTGGGCGGCAGCAGTCAACGCGACCGGGCCCGTCTGAATGTCGAATGGGAATTCAGCCGCATTCGGTATGTGGAAAAGCACTTTCCTTGGCCCAAGCGATTGGTCATGAAGTTGTGGATCGGGATCGGCGCCTGCGTCCGTATGATCCGGGGAGCGGCCGTACAGCGAGAGAGCATTCGGCCCGTTCTGTCCGTTGTTCACCGGCTCTGGAACTCCCGTCGCCGGCCTGAGGCCGAATGGGCCTTGAGCCGAGCCGCGAGAGGCTAGGAGAAAGGGCAAGACAGTGGAGCGACGGGACGCCTATCCAACGGATACGCAGCATGTCGTGAATTTGTCCGGCTATGTCTGGGCGGCCGAACAATTGGGCTGCCTCGATCACAGCCGGGTGTTGGACTTGTCCTGTGGAACCGGTTACGGCGCGGATTATCTCGGAGCCTGCGCAGGGCAGATTGTCGGCATTGATTGCGCGCCTGAGATTGTCGCCCAGAGCCGGGTGCGGTATCCGAGAACCAATGTGTCGTTTCTCGCGATGGACGGCTGTGCGCTGGCATTTCGGGACTCCACGTTCGATTGCATCGTGTCGCAGGACACGATTGAGCATATCCACGATGACGGCCGGTTTGTAACTGAGGTGGCGCGGGTGCTGAAGCCGACGGGAACACTGGTCATCTTTACGCCTCATGGAAAAGGACGAGATGTCAGGCCCGAGGATCCGTTTCATGTCCGCGAATATACCCAGGAGGAATTTCACGCCCTGCTGGTTCCGCACTTTTCCTCCATTCGCTGGTACGGCCGCCGCCAGGGCAGCCGGCTGAAGGCCGCCGAACGGTCGATGGATGCCGTCCGTCGTCTGGATCCGGGGGGGCTTCGCAATGTGGTGCCCCGGCCGATCCGGCATTTCATCGGCAGTGTGATCAGCCGGCTGCGAGGCGGACCGGCTCTGGGTGATCTGGTTCCCGCCGATGTTGAATACACGGATGGCGTCGCAGCAGATACAAATCTCATCGGGATCTGCATGAAATGAATCAGCCGTCACGGAATTGCCATAGCCGGGTATGGACGCCTTTGTCACTGCTGACGTTCGCCGCTGTCGTAGGTGTACTGGCGAGGGGCTGGATCGTCACCCACGGACCGGGGCGTGACTTTGCGGTCGATCACCTCTTCGATACGCTGGCATGGAACCTAGCGACCCTGCATCACTTCACGCTCGACGGCGAACTGCCCGCTGCCCATGTAGGGCCGTTGTATCCCCTAATCCTTGCGCTGTTTTATGCCTGCTTCGGGCATCACCAGGCATGGGTGCCCTTCCTCCATATAGGCTTCGATCTTGGCACGGCCTGGTGTGTCTATCGCGTCGGCACAGCGCTGTTCAATTCATACATCGGAGCCGGCGCGGCTAGCTTGTTCCTGTTGTATCCGGCCTATTGGACCTATGACCCACGAATCCGGAGCGAAGCCCTCTTCACCTTCCTGGTCAGCGCATGGGTCTGGGCGACGGTGATATCCCTGCGCCGGCCATCCGCCTGGCAGTGCGCCATCGCAGGTGTCCTGGCCGGCCTTGCGATACTCTGCAAGCCGGTCGTGCTCATGCTTGCGATCCTTGTGGCAGGCCTTCTCTGGGCAGGAACGCACTCAGGTCACCAACATGTCACGTCTACCGTTGTCTACCTGCTCGCCTGTCTTATGATCGTCCTCCCCTGGACGGTTCGCAACTATCGCGCGTTTGACGAGGTGATTCCTGTCTCGGCAGGGATGGGAGCAGGCTTGTGGATGGGCAGCGATCCGGGCTCTCGCGGAAGCTGGCCGATGACGGCCGGCCGCGAGTCCGCGATTTGGGACAGCGCGGGTATCACGCCGCTTCCCTATGCGCATGCGATGTATGACGTGCCCACGGACCGGTCGCTGCGAGAGAAGGGATGGGCGCGCATCGCCGCCGATCCGTCGACATATCTGATCCTGACCGGCACGCGGGCCTGGGACTTCTGGATCGGGAATGCCATGTACCTGGTGAATTCCGAAGAAGGATTCGCTCAGGGTCTCCAAGCCGACGCGGCCGATCGAGGCTGGCTGGTTGCCGGCTATAGTCTCGCGAAACGACTCGTACTCGTGCCGGGGCTGGTGCTGCTGGCACTCTTGAGCGCCTGGTACGAACGCGCGCGCTGGCGGGAGCTCTTGCCGTTGTATGTGTTTCCACTCGGGCTCATGGCCGGCTACATTCCATTCACGGTAGAAGCTGGTCGCTATGCGCTTCCTGTGCTACCGTGCCTTATGGTGCTCTCAGTGGCGCTGGTGATGCGCGGATTTGCGACGCGTTCGCGTCTCGTTCGTCGCTCATTCTGTGTTTCCGGAACGAGCTGTCATGGCATATGAACTGACCAGGCGTCGGTTTCATGATCTCCTGTCCTGCTATCGTCCCTCTCCTTACGAGACGTTTGGTCAGGACGACGCGCGGTTTGCCACTCCGATGCACCATGCGTTGAAAAGCCGTGATCGTCTGCATGTGGCGCTGCGGAGCGGACTGCGGACGCTCTCGACGGACAAGCAGACCATCGTAGACTTCGGACCTTATCCGGGAAGCCTGCTGCGCCTGCTCCGCAGTCTCGAATTTACACGGTCCGCCAGACTCGTTGGCGCAGGGTTGATGGTGAGTGAGGAATTTAAGCGCCGAATCGCGGAAGACGCGCAGGCGGATATTTTTACCGTCAACCTTGATCCGGCCGCACAGCAATTTCGACACAAAGGCTATCAGACCACTGTGCCGCTTCCCGACCGCTCCGTTGATCTGGTCTTCGCCTTGGAAATCATTGAGCACCTGACCTCGCCCTTTCATCTCCTGGCGGAGGCCTTTCGCATCCTTGCTTCGGGGGGACACGTCGTGCTGACGACACCCAACGTCACACGCGTCGGCAATATTTTCAAGCTGGCGGTCGGCCGCACGCCGAATGACCGTCTGGCGCCGCCCGGCTACGACAATCCGGACGACGAGTGGCGGCCGCACGCACGCGAGTACGCCATGCATGAGCTGAAGGAGATGCTGCGTCAGACCGGGTTCCACATCGCCGAAGCCCGGTTTTTCCTCGGAGAAGACACGCAGGAATGTCGCCAGTCCGCGGAGCAGCATGCGATCGATTGGGCGAAGTGGCCCTTTTATCTCGTGCCGCATCTGCGCGGCAGCCTGCTGGTTGTGGGCCGTAAGCCATGAAGCCGATCGTGGTGGCGCAATTGGCCGGGTCGGCTGCCTACGGCGGCGGTGAACGGTACTTGGAATCGCTGTACGACCGCTTGGACCGGCGGATCTATCGGTTGGTGTTGATCTGTCCGGAGGATGGCCCGTTCGTCGGACGCATGCGTGACCGCGGGGCGCAGGTGCACGTCGTCAATCTTGCGCCGCTCTTCAATCCCCTTGCCCTCTGGCGCCTCGCCACGCTCCTGCGGGATGAAGGCGTCACGCTGCTGCAAACGCATGGGGCTCGCTCGAATTTTTACGGCCGTCTAGCCGGCTGGCTGGCGGGTGTCGGCCGGATCGTTTCTACGGTCCATAATTCCATCCAGGATTATCCAGTGCATCGAGGAAGACGATGGCTGTATGCGACGGCGCTGCGCCTGACCGTCCCGCTGGCCGATCGCATCATCTGTGTGTCCGACGGCACTCGCCGGGAGCTGCTGCAAGAATGTCCTGAGGCAGCGGATCGCGCCTGTACGGTCTACAACGGGGTGGATCTTAACTCGTTCCCGCCGGCCTCGCATGCTGCGGCAGTTCGAGCTGCCTTTGCGAACGCCTCCGGCCCGGTGCTGCTGACCGTTGCCAGCCTGATCGAACGGAAAGGGCATCGGTATCTTCTTGAAGCGCTGCCCAATCTAGTCAAGGAATGGCCGGCGCTCTCTTGTCTGTTTGTCGGAGAAGGAGATTCCCGGGAGTCGCTGCAAGACCTGGCCAAACGGCTTGGCGTCGAGCAGGCCTGCCGATTCGTGGGAGGCAGTGATGCGGTGGCTGACTTTTATGCCGCCGCGGATATTGTGGTCCTGCCATCGCTCTCCGAGGGATTTCCCTTCGTGTTGCTGGAGGCGCTGGCTATGTCGAGACCGGTCGTGGCCACTCGCGTCAACGGAGTGCCGGAAATCATTGAGGACGGCCGTACGGGACTGTTGGTGCCGCCGCGAGATCCGCAGGCTCTTGAGACGGCGATTCGCCGTCTCCTTCTGGATCCGGCGAAAGCCGCTCACATGGGCCGAGCCGGGCGGACGCGTGTCGCTCAACGGTTTACGGTGGAGAAGATGATCGAGGAAACGGTGAAGGCCTATAAGCCGTCTCCACTGCCTGTGTCAGGCTCATTCGCCCGGAGCGATGCCGCATGAACGCAGCGCCTGCCGTGGCTCCGACGACGAACGGGTGTCCCTGCGGAAGTACCGACACCTTCTTCGAGGTCTTTCATACCGCCACGAGGCGCTATGTCCGTTGTCCATCGTGCGATCTGGTGTTCCTGCACCCGCGCCCGGCTCGCGAGAAGGTGGAAGGCTATTTTCGGGAAGCCTATGACGGCGATTACGGAGAAGTCGAAGCCTCAGATGATCGATGGCCGGTGTTTCATAGCGTGCTGGAGCATCTGTCATCGCACCGCCGGCCCCCCGGCAGTCTGTTGGACGTCGGGTGCGGCGATGGCGAATTCTTGACGCTCTGCCGAACGGCGGGCTGGACCTGCTCAGGAATCGAGCTGTCGAGCAGGGCCGCGGCGCGAGCGGCCAAGAAGGGACTGGCGATCTTGCCGCCGCAGGTCCTTGAAGAGGGACGCGGAAGGGGGCAGTTCGACGTCGTGACGCTGATCAACGTCTTGGAAACCGTCGCCGATCCGTTTGCCATGCTACGCCAGGTGACCGCTGTCCTGCGTACCGGCGGCCTCGTCGTCGTGCGGGCGACGAACGCCGGCTTCCATTTGCCGATGCGCCGGCCGGCTCGTTGGATCGGCTCCCAGTATGACCAGGCCTTCCACTGGTACCTCTATACGGCCGCAGCGATGCAGAGAGTCATGGAGGCGGCCGGGCTCCGCGTGGTCGGGATCCGGAACTCACGGCCCAGTCATGGCCCGCTGTCACCCACACACCCCTGGTTGAGTCAATTGAAATGGACCGTCAGCCGCGGCATCCTGTGGCCGGTCTCACAGACCCTGTATACCCTGAGCGGCGGCCGTCTAGTCTGCGCGCCTTCTTTCGAGATCATGGCGGCCAGCCGCCCGGGTGACAAATGAGCCTGTATCCACATCACCCACGGTCATGGCGCCGCACGTTGCGCAAATGGGGCATGGTGTTCCTGGTGTGCCTGTTGGGGGCCGCTGGCGCGCTGGCCGTAAGACTGCTGCTGGACTCGGTCGGCTCGGCCAAACATATGCGGTATGAACCGGTCGATGTGCCGCCCGCTGAGGTGTCTCCGCGCCATGAGCGCGAACGAGAGGAATATCAGCGGCGCGAACGTGAACTGGAGAAAACGCAATAGATCATGTGCGGCATTTGCGGAATCATTGGAGAGGGCGAGGGAGAAACGCTGCTACCCATGCTGCGGCGTCTGATACATCGCGGGCCGGACGACGAAGGGGTGCATCGCGAGCGGGGCATAGCCTTGGGTGCGCGGCGGCTGCAGGTCATCGATCCGGAAGGCGGGCATCAACCGGTTCACAATGAAACAGGAACAATCTGGGCCGCGATGAACGGCGAAATCTATAATTACCGCGAACTGCGCAAGGATCTGCTTCATAGAGGGCATCGATTGTCCTCCCGTTGCGACACGGAAGTGCTCGTGCATCTGTATGAGGATGAGGGACTGGCGGGCTTTCACCGGCTGAGAGGGATGTTTGCCATCGCACTTTGGGATGGTGAACGGGAGGAGGCCTGGTTGGTCCGTGACCGCCTGGGCATCAAGCCGCTGTACTACGCGGTTCGTCCCGGCGCGGCCGGGAGTGGAAGCCGTGTCGTGTTTTCTTCCGAGCTGCCGTCACTCCTGGAAGCGCTGCCGGATTGGCGCCTGCGCAATGAAGCGATTGCCGACTATTTGACCAACCTTTATGTGCCGGGCCCTGACACGATGATCGAGGGCGTGTCGCAACTCCGCCCGGGTGAAGCGCTCAAAGTGTCGAAAGGGCGCGTTGAGTTCGTTCAATACTACAAGCCGGTTCCACAGATGCCGGTCGCCTGGTTGCCGTCTTCCAATGAAGCGCAGGCCGAAGTGTTGAACGTCCTACGCGACTCCGTGAGGGCTCATCTGGTCAGCGATGTCCCGCTGGGGCTGTTTCTCTCGGGCGGACTGGATTCGGCTGCGCTTCTCGCGCTGATGCAGGAAGCGGGGAGCGGTCCGGTCAAAACGTTTTCGATCGGCTATGAGCATCCGTCCGATCAGTCCTTCAATGAGTTGGCTTCTGCCCGATGGCTGGCTGATCGTTTCGGCGCGGTTCATACAGAAACCGTCGTGAATCCCGACGCTGTGTCGCTCCTTCCGCGAGTTGTGGGAGGAATGGGCGAACCGTTTGCTGATTCGTCGGCGATTCCCACCTTTCTGGTATCCCAAATCGCACGGCGATCAGTGACCGTAGCCTTGTCCGGCATCGGCGGAGATGAATTGTTCGGCGGCTATCCACGCCATCTTGGCATGCGAGCGGCGGCCTGTTATCAACGGATGCCCCGCGGACTCCGCTGGATGGCGCGGGTCGGCGCGCGTTCCATTTCTGAGCGGGGCACGGGGCGCGATCAACTGGCCAGGCTCAAGCGATTTTTGCTGGATGGTCATCGGCCGCTCAACGAGCAGTATCGCCGCTGGACGACCTTCATCCCCGCCGAATGGCAGGACCGGCTGTGGAGCCCGGCGCTCGACGCGGTGCTCTCGGCCAGCCGGCCCGACGGCCATACCGACTCGCTCTTTGATCAGTGGCCGCTGCCGGACCCGGCTGATCGTGCGATGGGAGTCGATCTGCAAACGTATCTCCCGGATGATCTCTTACGCATGGGCGACCGGATGAGCATGGCGCACTCGCTCGAGTTGCGCGTGCCCTTTTGCGATCATGAGGTCCTGGCCTGCGCCCTGCGGATTCCGTCATCAGCACGCTTCCAGGGCTGGCAGCTCAAGGGGTTCATGCGGCAGATGTTGCGAGGCGTTCTGCCGGACGCCATTCTGCGCGCGCCAAAGCAGGGCTTCATGGTGCCGATGGCCCGATGGCTTCGGGAGGACCTGCATGACATGGTCCGCGACCTGCTGTCTGATCAGGCGATTCGCCGGCGCGACTACGTCAAGCCCGCTTATGTGCGATGGCTCTTGCAGGAACATCAGACCGGCCGGCGGAACTGCGCCGATCAGCTCTACGCGCTCATGGTCCTGGAACTCTGGCATCAAGGGATCGGGGTCCGGTCTTCAGAGCGCGTCGCGGAGGCGACCGTATCATGAGAGTGGTGCTGATGGCAGAGGTGACGGCCGAACGGGTGATCGGCGGCGCGGAACGCGTCCTTCGCAACCAGGCCATCGGTCTGGCCGCCCTGGGTCATCGCGTCGAATTGCTGACACGAGCGCCCGAAGGAGCGGTCGAGGACGCTATCATGGTGGGTGGCATTCGCGAATGGCGCTACGCGGTCAACCGTGCGCACGAAGCGTCGTTTCTCTGGTCGTCGGTCCGCCGTTCGATCTGCCGGTTCGATCAGCTCCGGCAGACCGAGCCGATGGATGCCGTCATCATTCATCAGGCCTTGGCCGGGTTGGGGCCGATTCTCTCCCGCCGTCAGGCCGCCTCGCGCTGGATCTATGTCTGTCACTCACTGGCCCACCAGGAATTCGAGACGAGGCAAGGATCGAGCCGGTCAACGGTGGGAGACCTGCGCCGCCGCCTCAACAGTCGCGCCCGCCGGTGGATTGAACGCGCCGTCATCTCGCGTTGCGACCAGGTGGTCGTGCTGAGCGAGTTCATGCGCCGGCGCGTGATGGCCGTGCACGGAATTTCAGCGGAGCGGATCGTGCTGGTTCCCGGCGCGACCGACCTGAAAATATTTGCGCCTGCGAGCAACCGGATGGCGGTGCGGGAGCGGCTCCGCTTACCCGCCGAACGGACGATCCTGTTTACCGTCCGTAATCTCGTGCCGCGGATGGGGCTGGACAATCTCCTGGATGCCATGGCGGTCTTGCGAACGGCGTTACGGCCTTGCACCTTGGTGATCGGCGGCGAAGGGCCGCTGCGGCCGGCCCTGGAAGCCGGCATGGCCGCGCGCGGATTGCACGACAACGTGCGGCTGGCCGGCTTTATTCCGGAGGCTGATCTGGTGTCCTACTACCAGGCGGCCGATCTGGTGCTGATGCCGAGCGTGCAGCTGGAAGGATTCGGTCTCGTGACGGTGGAAGCCATGGCCTGCGGCACGCCTGTTCTGGGCACACCGGTCGGTGCCATTCCGGAAATTTTGAACCAAGTTGATCCCATTCTGGTGGCTGAAGGGACGAATGGCCGATCCTTGGCCAAGGCCATCGAGCGGGTGCTGGCCCGGATCCAAGAGCCGGGTGAATATGAGCGGCTCTCGAAAAAGGGGCGAACCCTGATCGAGCAACGGTATAACTGGACCAAACACTGTGCGGATCTCGCGGCTCTCTTCGGTGGAGAACAGAGAGTGCGGCGGGCGGCATAGGAATCAGGCATGGCGCCTCGCAAGGTGGTTCATATCATTACCCGGTTGGACCGAGGGGGTCCGCGCAGAACACCATGCTCACCGTCTTGGGTCACGATCGGACGCAATTCGACCCGGTCGTTGTAATGGGGGAGGCCGGTTCGTGGGACGCCCAGGGTGGTGTGGCGGCGACCAACGACAATCTGCGACGGCTTGAGAAAGAGTCGATCCGCTATCACGTCCTACCGTCCCTCATCAGGCCGATCAATCCGGGCCAGGATTGTATCGCGTTGTGGCGCCTCGTTCGTCTCTTGAAGAGCGAGCGGCCGGAGATCGTACACACTCACACGTCCAAGGCAGGGGTGTTGGGCCGCCTCGCGGCGTGGATCGCCGGTGTCCCGACCATCATCCACACGCCGCACGGGCATGTTTTCTACGGCCATTTCGGACCGGTCAGGTCTCGACTGTTCCTGTACATCGAACGAGGCTTGGCACGAATGACGAGTCGGTTGATTGCGCTGACCGCTGCCGAGCGGCAGGATCACCTCATGCGCCGGGTGGGCCGGGGGGATCGATTCGCCGTGATTCCGAGCGGCATTGATGTGGAACGATTCAAAAACGCACGCAGAGCCGGAAAAGTGGTTCCCGACTGGTTCGGCTGCCCGCCGGATTCCCTGATTGTCGGATCGATCGGCTGGCTGACGGATATCAAGGGACACCGGTTCCTCGTCGAGGCCGTGGCGCAACTGAAACACGAGTGGCCTGCGCTGCATCTCGTGATCGTGGGAACCGGGGAGCAGCGGGATGCCCTCATAGCGCAGGCGGAGCGCGCGGGGATTGGCGAGGCCCTGCATCTCGTGGGATCCCGCGAGGACGTGGAGCACTGTCTGGCCGGCTTTGATTATTTTTCCCTGCCATCGCTGAACGAAGGCATGGGCCGATCGTTGATCGAAGCGATGACGGCCGGTCTGCCGGTCATCGCCAGCCGTGTCGGCGGGATTCCCTCTTTAATTGATGACGGAGTCAACGGTCTGCTGGTTCCGGCCGGTAACAGCCCGGCACTGGCCGGCGCCTTGCGCCGGATGCTGCGTGACCCGCAATGCGCGCATGAGATGGGAGCCAAGGCCGCGGACACCATCGGGGGAGAGTACAGCATCGCTTCGATGGTTCGCGGCATTGAAGCCCTGTATCAGGAAGCCGGTGCGCGCCATGGATAAGAGACAGCGCACAGTACTTATCGCAATCCTCGGTCTTTTCTCGACTACGACGGCATGGGCAGCCGATGAGAACGGACCACGCCTCACCTTGAAGACCGCCATACATGTGCATAGTACGGCCAGTACGGGAATGCTCAGCCTGGAATCACTGGCCCAGCGGGCCGAACAGCAAGGGTTGGATGCGCTCATCCTGTCTGAAAACTTTAGCCTCCGGTACGAGTATGGGCTCCGTCCGTTGGAGGGGATCCTCAAATATGAAGTCAAATTTCCGTCCTTATTGGAATACGGGATTGAGCGGTTTCTTCTCGACGTGCGAGCGGTGCAGCAGCGTCATCCAGGTCTGATTATCGTGCCGGGCGTAGAGGTCGCACCCCATTATTATTGGACGGGATCGCTGGCGGGACACGACCTGAGGATGCACAATGCGCAGCGAAATCTTCTCGTGATCGGCCTGAACAAGATAGAAGACTATGAAGGCCTGCCGGCGCGTGGCAACCCGCAGTCGTTTGCCTGGGATGAACACAGCGTGATAAACGGGTTGCCGATTGTGCTGGGCATGCCGGCTCTCTGGTTCTGGTTGCCGCGAAAACGCGCGACGGCGGAGTCTCAGAATCCGGATTCTCCGCTGCGCCGTACCGTGGCCGCGGCGGCGTTGCTGGCCTGCGCTGGTCTGGCATTCCATGCGTGGCCGCTGAGCAGCCCCGCGTTCAGTTCCTACGACGCACAGGCCGGCTACCAGCCGTATCAGGCGTTGATCGATGCCGCCACGCAGCGCGGAGGCCAAGTGTTCTGGTCGATGACGGAAGCGCGGGACTTTAGCGAACATGCATTCGGTCCGCTCGGAACCGTGACGGTGACGACGGAGCCTCACCCGGACAGTCTGATCCTGACGCACGGATATACGGGCTTCGGGGGGTTGTATCAGGACACGAGACGCGTCACGGCGCCTAACGGCGTCTGGGACCAAGTCTTGACCGCGTCGGCGGCCGAACGTCGCACTCCGCCGACCCTGATCGGCGAAGTGGCGTTTCACGGCCTATCCGATAGGGCGAAGGATCTCGATCGCGTTTATACGGTCGTGGCAGCGAAGGATCGAACGGCGGCCGGGGTACTTGAAGCGTTGCAGTCCGGCCATGCCTATGCGGTGGCGAGAGGAGATCAGAACATCCTCTTACAGTTGGACGAGTTTCAGGTCGTGTCAGGTGATCGTCAACGGGTTGCCGGCATGGGCGAGACTCTGCATGGCAGACATTCCGGGCCACCGCTGATCCGTGTGGCCGTGTCCGCGGCCGACCGGCAACCGCATCCGGCCAGAATCCGGCTCATCCGGTCCGGTCAGGTGATCGGTCAGATCGAGGGAGACACGCCGCTCAGCTATGAGTTGACTGATCGGGAGGCGCCGGCCGGTGAACGGCTGTACTACCGTGTCGAAGTTATCGGCAAGAGCGGAGAATTGCTGACGAACCCCATTTACCTGGCTGCCGTGACACGAGACGTGGGCTGAACCATGCGTGTCACGATTCATCAGCCGCAGTACTTACCCTGGCTCGGCTACCTCGACAAGATCGACCAGGCGGACCTGTTCATCGTCCTGGATACCGTTCAGTTTAAAAAGAATGAATGGCAGAACCGCAACCGCATCCGGACCTCGACGGGCTGGCAGTGGCTGACCGTGCCGGTGTTGCAGCACTTCGGTCAGCGCATCACCGACGTGGCGATCAATCCCACGGCCTCCTGGCAAGCGCAACATCTTCGCGCCTTGGAAGTGCACTACGCCCGCGCGCCGTTTCGCGACCGGTACCTGCCAGGCCTGCGCCGAATCTACGAGCAACAGTGGAATAGGCTGTGCGATCTGAATCTGGCGGTCATCCGCTGGATGCTGGACTCATTCGGCATGACCACGCCGCTTCACTGCGCCTCAGAATGGACGGCCAGGGAAGAGGCGACCGATCGGCTAGTGGATCTTTGCCGTGCGGTCGGCGCCAGCCGGTATCTCGCCGGTCCCGGCGCCGACGGGTATATGAACAAGCCGCGATTCGAAGCCTCCGGCGTCCGGCTCGAGATGCAGGCCTTCCACCATCCCTTGTACCAGCAAGTGTATGAACCGTTTGAACCGAATCTGTCCGCCGTCGACCTCTTGTTCATGCAGGGGCCGGAGGCGCTGGCGACATTGCGTCAGGCGCGAGCGAAAGAACGGTCGATGACAATCGTGTAGGAAGGGAGCGGCATATGGGCAAGGGCACAGAGGCGATGCGCATCCTGGCATTGGGAGCCCATCCGGATGACATCGAGGCCGGATGCGGGGGCACGCTGATCAAATACGCGGAAAACGGCCATCGGATTTTCTTGATGGTGATGACGCAGGGCGGCCAGGGCGGGGCGGCGTCTGTGCGCGCGCGGGAGCAGGCCCGTGCGGCGAAATTGTTGCAGGCTGAAAAAGTCTTTTGGGGCGGCTATAAGGATACGGAGGTTCCGCTGGGGCGCGATCTGATCCAGACCGTGGAGCAAATCGTCAAGAAAATCGATCCGCATTTTATCTTCGTCCACTACCATGACGACACGCATCAGGATCACCGGCATCTCGCCATGAGCACGATCACGGCGACCCGGTACACGAAGAACGTCTTGTTCTACGAGGGCCCGACGACGCAGAATTTCGCGCCCACCGTGTTTGTCGATATCGAGCAGGCATTGGACCGGAAGATCGAGTCGCTGCAAGCCCATGTCTCTCAGGTCAAAAAAACCAATATCGAAGGCCTCAGCATCGCAGATCTGGTCCGCTCATCCGCGCATTTTCGCGGCATCCAGGGTCGGGTGAAAAACGCAGAAGGCTTCCTCCCTTTGCGTTTGTTTATTAATATCGGGGTATGACGACGCTGGCCACGATGATTCCGCACTCGCGTCCCTCCATCGAAGGAGCAGATCTCCAAGCGGCCGCCGATGTGCTTCGCTCCCGTCACCTGGCTCACGGGGCGGCGGTCGAGCAGTTTGAGCGCGGGATGGCCGCGTATCTGGGCGTCGCCGGGGGCGTCGCCGTCAATTCAGGGACGGTCGCACTCGAAGTGGCGCTTCGCGTGCTCGGCATCGGGCCCGGCGACGAAGTCATTCTGCCGAGCTACGTCTGTGCCGCGCCCTGGCTGGCCGTGCAGCGTGTCGGGGCGTTGGCCAGGCTCGCCGATATCGAATTAGAATCTCTGAACCTTGATCCCGCCTCCGTACGCGGCCTCATGACCGCCAGGACGAAGGCGATCATCGTCCCGCATTTGTTTGGTCTGCCGGCCGACTTGCGCGCGCTCGAGCAGTTCGGTGTCCCGCTGATTGAAGACTGCGCGCAGACGCTCGGAGCGATGGAGCAGGGCAGAGCAGTGGGATCGGTCGGCCTGCTGACGGTCTGCTCGTTTTACGCCACGAAACTGATTTGCGCCGGCGAAGGCGGCATGGTCCTCTCCAACGATCCGGCTCTGCTGGAACGCGCGCGGGGCTTACGGGAGTACGACGGCGCGCCTTCCCTGATTCCGGCCGCCACAAATCTCAAGCTCACGGATTTGCAAGCCGCCATCGGCGTGGCGCAATTGGAGCGTGTCGCCTCCTTCCTGGAGCGGCGTCTCGAATTGGCACGTATCTACCATGCCGCGCTTGAAGGCGCCGGTGTCGTACGGCCGATCCCGCCGGACGGCCGCAGTCACATCTACTACCGGTTCGTGGTTCGTGTCCCGGACTGCAAGGAGCAGGCGGATGCGCTGCATGAGGTCATTGCAAGGCTCGAAGGCCACGGCGTGCAGTGCCGTAAACCGGTGTTTCGCTCTCTCCATCGCTATTTGCGCCTGGACGGATTCCCGGCCAGTGAAGAAGCGGAGCGCACGGCGCTGTCGATTCCGCTCTACCCTGACCTGACTGATGAGGAAGTGGCGCAGATTCTCGTTGCGTTGCGCAGGGAGTGGCATGAAAGCCATTGAAACCGAGTTCACGCCTCCCTTATTCGTCCAGTCCTGGCGCTGGCTGACGCCCGCGGTCGTCGGCGCCTCGCTTGGCGCGTTGGTCCTCGCGGTGCCCTCGATCCGCGGCCTCTTCCAGGTCGAAGGATTGCGATGGCTCTATATTCTATTGTTTGCATTTCTCGGCACCGCCGCCCTCACGCCGATCATGGTGCAGCTGGCGCATCACTGGCAGCTGGTCGACACTCCGACTGACCGCAAGATTCATGTACAACCGACACCGCGTCTCGGCGGCATCGCCCTGTACTGCGGCTTCGTGGGATCCGTCATGCTCAATTCGATCCTGCCCGAGTGGATGACGGCGATTTTAGCGGCCGGCTCTCTGTTGCTGATCATCGGCGTGCTGGATGATCTCCGGGAACTGCCCGCTTCGGTCAAACTGGTGGGGCAATTGGCCGCAGCCGGGATCGTCATCGGCTCGGGGAAAGTCCTGACCTTGTTTCCAGTGGGCCCTGTTGGCGATGTGGCGAACATCGCCCTGACGCTCTTGTGGATCGTCGGCATCACGAACGCCTTCAACTTCTTTGACGGCATGGACGGGCTCGCCACGGGCCTCGCCATCTTGATGGCGGGATTTATGGGGGCGGTGGCCTTCGAAACGAATCAAGCCGGGCTCGGATGGCTCGCTGTCGCCATGATCGGCGCCGGGCTCGGATTTCTGCCGTATAACTTTCGGGGCAGCCAGCCGGCGGTGATGTTCCTGGGAGACGGCGGCTCCACGTTCATCGGATTTACGCTCGCCTGCCTGGCCGTCAAGGGCAACTGGGCCGATGCGAGTCCCATCGTCTCGTTCAGCAATCCGCTGCTGATTTTCGGCGTCTTGATTTACGACATGATCCACATCACCGTCGAACGGATTGCGACCGGGAAGGTCCACTCCGTGAAAGAATGGCTGGACTATGTGGGCAAGGATCATTTGCACCATCGGCTGGAGCGGGCGCTCGGTTCGCGCCAGGCCAGTGTCGCGATGATTTTCCTCCTCACGATCTGCCTTGGTCTGGCCGCCGTCGCTCTGCGCCACGCCGGGACGGTGGAAGCCATGTTGCTGCTCCTGCAGGCCGGATTGATCGTGGCCATGGTGACGCTCCTCGAAATCAGCGGTCGCCGGCGGCAGACTGGTGAAAAATCCCATTAGCTTCGTTCTCGTCTCGAAAGCATCCTCAACGGAGACCCGGCCGCCTCACCATCTCGGCGTCGCGCACAGACGTGGTGCTCCTTATTCGTCGCACCGTGCGCCCCAGAGGCTACGCCTCCAGTGCATGCATCGCCTGCGGCCTCGCTAAACAGTCTTTTTGCCCAGCCTGCCGGGAGCTCTTGCACTCTCCTGCCGGTTCCCGTTAGAAGATTCTTTCATGATACCCACAGTGGAATGGAAAGACGGCGCCGTCTGCCTGCTGGACCAAAGCCGACTGCCCGGTACCGTCGAGGTGCTGACCTGCCGGACCTATCTGGCGGTGGCCGACGCTATCCGTCATTTGAAAGTCAGAGGCGCACCGGCCATCGGCGTGACGGCGGCGCTGGGCGTGGCGTTGGGCGCCGAGGCCATCAAGGCGACCGAGTACCCGGCGTTTTCACGGGAGGTCCTGGAAATCTGCGATCACCTCGCCGCCACCAGGCCCACTGCGGTCAATTTGTTCTGGGCGATCGAACGGATGAAGCACAAGCTGGAATCGCTTCAAACCCAGCCGTTGGCCGCGATCAAGAAAGCCCTGATCGCCGAGGCGCAAGCGATCCTCGACGAAGACATCGCCCTCTGCAAGTCGATGGGACGGCATGGAGCGGACCTCATCAAGGACGGGCAGACTGTCTTGACCCATTGTAATGCCGGCGCCCTGGCGACTGCGGGATACGGGACGGCCTTAGGCGTGATCCGGGCCGCGTGGGAGCAGGGAAAAAAGATCCAGGTGATTGCGGACGAAACCAGACCCGTCTTACAGGGCGCAAGACTCACGGCCTGGGAACTGATGCAGGATCATATTCCCGTCACCCTGATCACCGATAACATGGCCGGGTCGTTGATGCGGCAAGGCAAGATCCAACTCTGCGTGGTAGGGGCGGATCGCATCGCCGCCAACGGCGACGTGGCGAACAAGATCGGGACGTATTCTGTCGCGGTGCTGGCTAAAGCACACGGCATTCCCTTCTATGTCGCCGCGCCATACTCCACGATCGATCTGAAGACGAAATCAGGGGCGGACATTCCGATCGAGCAACGAAATGCACTCGAAGTCACCAGCATCCACGGCAGCCATCCGGTCGCTCCGGACGGGGTGCCGGTCTTCAATCCCGCCTTCGATGTCACGCCGGCCGAGTTGATCACCGGCATCATCACGGAACGCGGCGTCTTCAAACCGGAAGATCTCGCGCGGCAATTTACCTCGTGAATCCGTTGTAAACCAGACGAAAAAGCCCTCGCACTATCCATCCGATCAGTGTGCGCCTCAGCTTTGACCTTTTGGCGGACGCGGAGGCACAATGCCATGCCTTTGCCTATCGAATGCTTGAGATGATGTGAGGCAGGTCTATTAGAGGCAGACACTTGCGGTTTCAACGTCTTTAGAACGCAAGCGGATTCATTGAGCTGTGTCGGTCCGGCTACCGGAAGGTCGCAGAGGAGGTGCTCATGGCGACGTCATTGTTGCTCGTGCTCAAGTTTGGATTCGACATCGTCAGACGCTTGATCCATGACGCCTATTTCAGGGCGCTTGGAAGCGCCCTCCTGATGATGCTCTTGATAGGCACGCTGTTCTTCTGGCTGGCCGAGGGACGGCCCTTTCTTCATGCTCTGGCCTATTCGGCGGCGACAATGGCGATGAATTCTCCCTATGGGATCGGGTGGGGACCTCAGACGACTGGCGGCGTCCTCTTCAATATCCTGTATTTGTTCCTGAGCGTCGGGATTTTTCTCCTGTTTGTTCTCGAGGCGGGTAGGACCATGGTGCAGTCGTACGAGGAGTTCTTCAAAAAGATGGCCGAGCGCAAGGCACTCAAACGTGCAAGGAAGCAGACCTCGGCGGAGGTCAATCGCTGATCGAATACAGCGCTATGGTAGCGGCGGTGACAGGCTTCTACTCAGGTCGACATGAAATTTTTTGCCGGCCGCGTTGGTGGCCTCGACAATAAGAACTTCCTCATCTCCCCGCTTGTGCAGAGTCAGAACCGCGTGGCGTTCATCCTCTTCCATATAAAGTCGCCCGTCTCTGATTACCAACTGCCCGGTGCCTGAAATCAGACGATCGTCCCAGAAGTCCACTCCGACATAGATATAGATGGAATCCTCTCGAATGGTCAGTGATACGGGGCCCCGCCTTGCCAGCAAGGGACGCTTCTCGACGACCCCGTCCCATCTTCCCACGACCGTATGAACGTCCGAAACTGGGACCATCTGCTTGCCTGCACAGCCGAAGCTGAGGATGCACAGAAGGGCGATGGACAGCGAGCTCAGTGTTGGCTTCATCGTATTCTCCCGCCGACCGCCACGGCGGCTTGCGGGGTCTGGTGAGCTATCCCGGCTTTTGTCAGATGTATCTGTTTGTCACTGGTTTCTAGAATCTGTCTGATCTTGCCCGCATTCTGAGCGACCACCTTCTCGGCGGCGACTAGGGCCAGGTCCCGATCACAAGGCGACGCCAACCAGAGCCGCGTGGCGATCCCGGCCAACCGCGCGACGACTTCTTTCCGTAGCTTCCATTTGAATTCTTCCTTGCGGCACGAGTCCGGTAGATCACTGAGGTCTTCGTTCCACTCCGCATCGGTGTGGCGGAGCACGACCAACCGGAGCTGGTCCGAGACCAATCCCTGTCGTTGTGCCATCCTGAAGAACCAGGTCCGGTACGCTGTTGCGCGCTCCTCCATGATGCTCGGAATTCTCGAAAAGTCATAGCTCATGAACGTGAAACCTTCCGCGCGGTGGTTCAGCACTTCGCCGCCGATCGAAAAGGGAAAGGAGCTGTCCAACAGAATAATGACGGCGCGGCGGGCTTTCCCCTCTTGCAACTTCTTCAGGAACACCATTAATAAGGATTCGGCACCGGTATTGTCGGCCAGTCCTCCGTCGCCAATATGCCAATACTGATCTTGACCCTCGACGCGAAAGCTGATCGGGCCGACGACGGGCGGAAACGACATGGACCCGGTGACCGCCGCCGCCACCCTCACCGGACAGACATTCATCTTGATGTCTTGGGGAGTAACGGAGAGTAACGTATCCCACCTGGTCCGCAGAATATATTCGCTTGCTTCGTCCAGTTTCTTCGCTCCCGGGATCTTATTCAAATCGGACAGCACGTCATACTGAGACGTCTCCTGAGGCAGCGTGCTGAGGATGAACCGGCGGCCGTTATTGTAGAGCGTGGTGTTGACGATCAGGCGAGGGCTATCGCCTTGTGCCTGCCGGCTGGCCAGTCCCTCGAATTTCATCCCGCCGAGCTGCTCATCCACGATTTCAAACAGAGACCGTGCCGTCCATGCCGGGTTAAACGGTCGAAGCCCCAGGATCTGGCGCTTCAACAACATGCTCTCATAGTCCTTTGCCATATTATTTTTGAAGTCAGCGAAGAACGTGCGGTACTGCTCGCTCATCTTGCCATCCTGGGACAGAACCGGCGTCTCGTGCGTCGGTTTCCGCACGACGTAATATGACGACGCCAGGCTGCCACCGGACACGCTGGAGATGTACCCGACCTGTTCCATCAGCGACCGGCGTTCCGACCCAACCTGTATCTTCGCGAGAGCCTCCATGCCGCCGGCTGCAAACAGCGCCGCCCGACTGCCCCCACCGGATACGGCCAGGCCGACGAGCACGTCGGCATCCGGTGTCGGAGCGACGCATTCCGGAGCTTCCGACGCGGCTTGCAAGGTATAGATCGGGGTCGCCTTGGTCCAGATATAAATCGCGAGCATCACCACCAGCACAATCGCGGAACACAACACGATCGTGCGGATACTTACTTTCCGTGCACCGATACCGTTCTCTGGCTGGGTCATCGCAACACCTCCTAGGAGTCGGATCAGGAACGGCGGAATTTTAGGAATGGCTACTCAAGGAACGGATCGCACCGTTAGAAACGACTTTATGAAACGCTCGAAAGCATAGACTCATTCGTCGTGGCCGTCCAGTGGCTCGCAAACCTCGAAAGTTGCTCTGCACATATCATTGGCGTAGATTCGCCGGGAGGAAACGTGCGCGGCCGCATGAGAGGCTCTGGCGTGGCACAAAATGAGAAGAAGCCACAATGATTGCAAAGCAATTCAATAGCACCCGTGAACATCCACAACTGCCGGCACGGTTTGCCTAGGGGGATGCCATCATGTGGATGCAGCGAGAGGAGGCCTGATCATGAGAAGAGCAGCGTATCGTTGGCGACTCGTGACGATGATCCTTCTTGGATCCGTTGCCGTGATCCTGAGCATCGGCGAGGCAGCGGCGGCACCGGCCGATACGAATCCGGCTCAGCCCAGTCTCAGGGAACTGGTTCAGAAGCGGGCGAAAGAAGCGAAGGCGGCTGAATCTCCGCTCTCTGAGAGTGCGGCCACCGGAGTACCTGAGGACACGTTGAATCGGGGAGTCCCGCGTTCGAGCGTCAGCGGGTTTCTCGCGGCGGCGCACAAACGTGACTATGCCCGGGCGGCCGAATACCTGGACCTGCGCAGTTTGCCGCCCGGCATGACGGAGAGCCAAGGTCCCGACTTGGCACGGCAGCTGAAGATCGTGCTCGACCGGGTCTTGTGGATCGATCCGGATCTTGTCAGCGCCAGTCCGGACGGTGACGAGAACGACACGCTGCCTCTCATGCGGGACCGGGTGGGGAAGATCGCCGGCAACGAGAAGACGTACGACATTCTACTGCAGCGCGTCCCTCGTGGGGACGGTGTCTATATCTGGAAATTCGCCGGTGCGACGGTCGCTGAAATTCCCAATCTGTATGCAGAATTCGGCTATGGTCGGCTGGAGTCCGTGTTCCCTCCATGGTTCTTCGACGTGCAAATCATGGGAATCGAAGTATGGTTCTGGCTGGCGCTTGTAATCGTCGCCATCCTATCCTTTCCGGTCGCGATGGCGCTGACCGCGGTCGTGCTCGCCGTCAGACGGTGGATTCATCCTGCCAGCGCCGATGAAACGGCCACCTTTCTCAGGGCACCCTTAACGTTGCTGATCGCAGTCCTGCTCACCCGCACCGTGATGAGTCTGACAGGGCTTTCACTGATGGCCCAGGCACTGTCCCAGGCCGCCACGCTTGTGTTTGTGGCGCTCGCCTGGCTGGGGCTGAGACTGCTGGATCTGTTCACACAACGGATTGCGCGAAACCTGGAATCACAC
Organism: uncultured Nitrospiraceae bacterium; assembly: GCA_963728135.1. Classification (GTDB taxonomy): domain Bacteria; phylum Nitrospirota; class Nitrospiria; order Nitrospirales; family Nitrospiraceae; genus Nitrospira_D. The sequence goes on from CAVSJC010000010.1 coordinate 89,079, forward strand.
GGCCTTGCCGGCGCCATCATCCTCATGAGACCGGCAGCCAGGCTGCTCAAGTTCGTCGTCCTCGTCGCCGCGGTATTGCTCTGGCTGGACAATCTCGGATACAGGGTCACGACACTCTTGGCCGGCATCAGCATCAGCGGCTTTGCGGTCGCCCTCGCCTCGCAAAAGAGCCTTGAGAACATTTTCGGCGCGGTGACCCTCTATACGTCCCGGACTGTGAAGGTAGGGGATTTCGTCGGCTTCGGCGACAAGGTCGGCACGATCGAGGAGATCGGCCTTCGCGGGACCCGCATCCGCACACTCGATCGAAGCGTGATCACCGTGTCGAATGCGGAGTTCGCCAACATGCATCTGGAGAATTACTCAGTCCGTGACCGCTTCTGGTACCATCCTCGCCTCAAACTGCGATATGAAACGACGCCGGAGCAAATCCGGTACGTCCTTGTTGAAGTCAGGAAGATGCTCTACGCCCACCCCAAGGTCTTGCCGGATCCGCTCTGGGTGCGTTTTTTCGGCATGAAGGACTACTCGCTGGACATCGATGTCTTCGCCTATATCGGCGTGACTGATTTTAACGAATCGCTGGAGGTGGCGGAGGATCTGAATCTGCGCATCATGGACATCGTGACCGCCGCGGGAACTGATTTCAGCATTCCGGCCCAAATCCAGTTTGAGGCGCCGGCGAAGCCGATGGACGGGGAGAAATCCAAAACGGTCGAGAAGCAGGTCGGTGAATGGAGAACGCAGCACGCCCTCTACCTGCCGAACTTTCCTCGTGAGAAGGTCGCCGAACTGCAGGGTTCGCTGGATTATCCGCCAACCGGCTCACCCGGTGCGGTCACCCGGCGGTAACGACGGTGATGATGTGTACTGTGCCGCTAGTACAGTGGACGGGTCCATGATCGGGGAATTGGCTGGGACAAGCCCTTCGAGTTGGCTAGTGTTGCAGCGTGAGCCGAAGTCGGGGTGGCCGCCGTTGTTGGATTGGTGTTCGGCAGTATAGACGGTCCCTCAACCTCACGCTGGCGGATTGAGCCGTGCGGTGACCTGCTCGTACACCGTCCACCCCAGCTCTTCAAGTTCCTGTCTGGCGCGCGGCGAGACATTGCCGGCGATCCAGAGTTCGCGCCGTGCAATGCGAGGTCGACCGGGTACGTGGGTGGTCAGGGATTGCGCAAGATGAGCGACGCGTGAGGTCCAGAAGATATAATCGACGGGAGCATGACGACGAGGGACCGGTCCTTGGTATAGAGGGCCGGGATACGAGGCAGCGCAAGCAGCCGGTCGACGGCACCTATATGGGGTGATAGCCGCGCATCATCTCTGCGACATGCTGGTAAAACAGGACCACATCCTCGGAATTCGCCTCCCTCGCCACCGCAAGGAACGCCTCACGGTCATCGACACCGGTCAGTTCATCGAGCGCCGTGGTGATGATGGTCAAGTGTCGTGGTGAATAGAGAGGATTGAGAAAGAAGCGGTGAATATCATCTTCACTGACTCCCATCTTCTGAAATTTGTCCCGGCTCATAGCTCGAAGATCGCCCGGTGAATAATCGCGGACTTGCTCATCGAGGTATGAGGTCCAGCGGGTCGCGCTAAAGGTCATCCAGAGGACGGCGCCTCCAGGCATGAAGAGATACGCCGAACTGAGGCGCCAGATCGGCGGTGAAGGCGATCCAGGCCAGTTCATTCAGTTCGTCCTGCAACGCCGGATTAGACGAATAGGGATCCACCCCGAACTCAAAGGCGAGTTTTCGCTTCATATAAGAAAATCCAATCGTCGACTTCGTGATGGAATCTTCTCGATCGCTTTCTTCAAACTTGCTAAAGCGTCCGGGCATGGCGAGAAATTCCAAGAGTCCGCCGCCAACACTGCTCCCGACGCGTCCAGGCTCCATGATCATCATCTTCAGCGCCGCGGAAGGGATGAAGCACTTGGAACTGAGGGCATCGACAAAGACCTTCGATTGGCGCATAGCCTTCAACGCCGCGATGGCCTCGCTTTCGATGACTCGAGTCCGAAGCACGGATGTCCCGGTCAGCGGGAAATACCCCGAAGTCAGAGGTCACGACAAAATGGTGCTGGGCGCCATCGTTCACGACTTCGTCCTGAACCAGGTGGTGCGGCCCCTTGAGCAAGTCCGCCGGCAGCAGCGCGTGTGCCGACATCGGCAGGAGGAACCTCCCATCCGAGCGGTCCCGGCGCCGGTGGGGGCGGCAGCGCCGCCGGCTCTTTACTCACCGAACAGGCAACCAGAAGCGCACACATCCACACCCAACCAGCACCGCGGGCGAGACCGTGAGACGTTATTCGAAGCACAGAAGACTCCAGCTTGTCGGCAAGCAACAGATCACGCTGTCTATTGAGCTCTGGGCGGCAGGAGATACAGTGTCATGGCAAAAATGACATAGATCATGAGCATGAAGACTCCGATGAACCATGCCGAGCGCCCGCTGTTCGTCACGAACGACACGGTGATCGTCGCGATCAGGATCATGGCCACGGCGCCGGGCCAGAACTGCAGCTCCATTGGAGCAGGGCCGAGGACATAACTCAATAGAACTAGCACCGGAGCCACGAAAAGCGCGATTTGGGAGGCGCTCCCAAGAGCGATACCCACGCTCAGGTCCAACCGGTTCTTGCGCGCTCCCGAGAACGCTGCGCCCATCTCAGCCGCGCCGCCCACCAGCGAGACGACGATGAATCCCACAAAGGCGGGGCTCATGTCGAACGACTCCGCCGCCTTCTGCACGGACTCGACAAAAATCTCACTGACCAGCGCGACCAGCAGAGTGACGCCCGCCAGCGTGGCCAAGGCCAGACTCATCGGCCACGGCGCGTCGCCGGCTTCTGCGCATTCCTTGCTGGCAAAGAATTCCCTGTGTGTCTTGAGAGAAAAGAGTATGCCCAATCCGTACGTGAGGATGAGCAGCACCGCCAGCCCTACGCTCAGCTTCCGGATGAACACCGCCTCCGCCGCGGCGTCGGTATGAGAGACTGTAGAAGGAATCAGCAGCGCGACGGTCGCGAGGAAAAGCAGGCCCGCCTGAAGCCGGGCATTGACGCGATTGTATTCCTGAACATGATATTTCAGTCCGCCCAGCAGAAATGATGCCCCTAATACGAACAGGGTGTTGGTGACAATTGCGCCGGCAATGGAGGCCTTCACCAACATGTATTGCCCGGCGCGCAAGGCCGTGAGTGCGATGACCAGTTCAGTCAGGTTTCCCAGCGTGGCGTTCAGGAGGCCGCCAGCCGTATCGCCCGTCTTGGCCGCGACGGATTCGGTGGCGTGACTCAGCAGCGCCGCCAGTGGCACGATGGCCAGCGCGGACAACACGAAGAGCACTGTGTGCGCTTGAGGGGTTACCTTCGCGGCTGCCATCGCCATGGGCACCAGTGCCAGCAGCCAGAGAAGCGGATTGCGGCGGATTTCCGTCAGCAGAGGATTCACGTTCACGCACCTCCAATCGACCGGAACAGGCAGAACTTATCAACCAGGTGGCGTCCACTCTATCACCAAGCGCTGATGAATCTCCCGGGCGGTGTCGACGGCCGAAGGCGACTTCCAGCCGCCGTGCCGCAGGCCCGGACTTCAGTAGGCCTCAGGAATAAAGCGTTTCCCCTTCAATGTCACGTGATCGTCGTACTGACCCTTTTTCGATCGCTTGGGAATCTTTATTTTGTTGACCGGCAGCTTTTTGTACGGAATGACCGACAGCAGATGGGAAATGCAGTTGAGGCGTGCGCGTCGCTTGTCATCCGACGGGACGACATACCATGGCGCGTGCTTCGAGTCCGTGGCCTCCAGCATCCGGTCGCGTGCCCGGGAGTAGTCGTACCACCGCTCACGCGACGGCAGGTCGATCGGACTGAGCTTCCACTGGCGGACGGGGTCTTCGATACGAGCCTGGAAGCGACGCTCCTGCTCTTCGTTGCTCACCTCAAGCCAGTACTTGATCAGGATGATCCCGCCTCTCGTGACATAGCCTTCCATGACCGGAGCATTTTCGAGGAAGTCTTCGTACTGTTCCTTGCTGCAAAAGCCCATGACATGTTCGACCCCCGCACGGTTGTACCAGCTGCGGTCGAAGATGACGATTTCGCCGGCGGCCGGGAAGTGCGCCATATAACGCTGCATGTACATCTGGGTTTTCTCGCGATCGGACGGCGCGGGGAGGGCGACGAGCCGGAACACTCGAGGACTGACGCGTTCCGTGATGGCGCGGATGGTGCCGCCTTTCCCGGCGCCGTCCCGGCCTTCGAATACGATCATGATCCGCAGACCCTTGTGTTTCACCCAGGCCTGAAGATGGCACAGTTCGGCCTGAAGCCGGCGCAAGCTCTTCTCGTACTCCTTGCGCTTCAGTTTAGAGGTGTTTTCACCTTCCTGCTCCTGGTCTTTTGCCATTACCCTCCCCCTCTCTACCCGAATCAGATTGACCGACTACTCCGTCACGCTACGTCACTTCTTTTGCTCATCCGAATGCCCATCCAAACCGGCGTACAGCACCACCACAGAGCGCGTCTCGGCCCGATAGGTCGAGCCGGAAATCGTTGGAGCGGTTTGCCATGGAGCGATATCGAGGGGCGAGTCGAGCGCCGTATCGATCCAGCGGCGCCACTGATTGACGCGACCGTTGCTCAGTGAGGGAAGCTCGAACTCAAGCGGCTCCCAATAGCCATTCAGAATCATGCAAAAGAGGAGTCCTTCCTTTCGCAGTTGCGCGCTGAACGCCACGCTATGCGATCCAGGACTCCAGTCCGGTCGGCCGAGCTTGACTCCATGCCACGCCTTGTTCGCCTGCCGGATCAACTGAGTCAGGCTCAAGCGCTGACGCTCGTGCTCCTCGTCCCGCAAGACCCGGCGCGCGTTCAGCAGACTGACGAACCGATGCACGTCGGCATGTTTGGCGACCAGCGTCCAGTCGAACCAGTTGGTGTCATTGTCATGGCAGTACGCATTGTTGTTGCCGTGCTGGGTGCGCCGGACCTCGTCGCCCATGAGAATCATGGGCAGCCCCAATGAAAGCAGTGTGACGGTCAAAAAATTCTTCACCTGCCGGTTGCGCAGCCGTTCCACCGCGGCGTCGTCTGTCGGACCTTCGACGCCGCAGTTCCAGCTTCGATTGTCGTCGGCTCCATCCCGGTTGTCTTCGCCGTTGTCCTCGTTGTGCTTCCGATCATAGGAGACAAGGTCGTTGAGCGTGAACCCGTCGTGGCAGGTCACGAAATTCACGCTTTGTTCAGGCTCACGCTGCTTGTGTCCGTAGATCTCCGAGCTTCCGACCAAGCGGTCGGCAAAGCGCGCCAACGAACCGTCTTCGCCACGGAAGAAGCTGCGGGCATCGTCGCGAAACCGTCCGTTCCATTCTTTCCAACTATCCCCGATGAAACTGCCCACCTGATAGAGCCCAGCCGCATCCCAGGCTTCGGCAATAAACTTCACACCGGCCATTGACGGCTCCGTTTCGATATCCCACAGGACCGGCGCATTCGCCATGACCGCGCCCGACTCGCCGCGCGCGAGGATCGATGCGAGATCGAACCGGAATCCATCCACATGCATCTCGTCGACCCAATAGCGGAGGCTGTCCACGATCATGCGGCGGACGATCGGCTGATTGGTGTTCAGCGTGTTCCCCGTGCCGGTATAGTTGGCGTACCGCGCCTGGTCTGGCTCGAGAATATAGTAGGTCCTGTTGTCGAGACCACGGAAGCTCAGCGTCGGCCCGCGTGCGTCACCTTCCGTCGGTGTGGTTGAACACGACATCGAGAATGATTTCGATCCCGGCCCGGTGGAGCGCCTTGACCATGTCACGAAACTCATCGATCGGACCGAGCACGTCCCGGCGCGAACTGTAGGCCTGGTGAGGCGCAAAGAACGAAACCGGCGCGTAGCCCCAGTAATTAATTTTTCCCGTTGGACAATCCTGGGCATCGAACTGGAATACCGGCAGGAGCTCAACGGCGGTGATGCCGAGTTGCTGGAGATACGGGATCTTCTCGATCAGACCGGCATAGGTGCCCCGCCTGCTCTCAGCGACGCCGGAACTGGGATGGCGGGTGAATCCCCGCACATGCATCTCGTAAATAATCGTCCGCGAGGCGGGCCGTTTGAGCGGCGCATCACCTTCCCAATCGTAAGCCGATGGGTCTACCACCACACTCTTCATGGCCATCGCCGTATTGTCGCCTTCCCGGCTGGCCGCCTCACGGCTGTAGGCGCTCCGGCACCACGACGCCGCGACCGTAGGGATCGAGCAGCACTTTGTCCGAATCAAACCGCATCCCGTTCGCGGGTTCGAACCGGCCTTGCGCGCGATAGCCGTACATCTGTCCGGGTCCTGCGCCAGGTACGAACACATGCCAATAGTGGTACGTGCGGTTGGTCACGGGATCAAGGCGGATGACTCGCCCGGGTTTGGCGTCATCCGGCCTCTCAAACAACAGCAGCTCCACGCCTGTCGCGTCACGCGAGAAGAGACTGAAGTTGACGCCGCCGCGCCGCACCGTCGCGCCGAGAGGCGAGCTATTGCCGGTGGTCTTCATGATCGCCTTTTGCCGGTCCGCCATGATCCCCGCGTCGAGTCCCGAATACTTGCGTTTCACTTTCATGACGTTCGGTTCAGGACCGAGGGGTTAGCCGGGCAGGCGGCGGCTGCGGTACCGCCGGATCAAAGCATTGGTCGAGCTGTCGTGCCGGAGATCAGCGTCCGTCCCGCTCATCAGTTCCGGCGTGATCCGTTTGGCCAGCACTTTGCCCAGTTCCACGCCCCACTGGTCGAACGAGTTGATGCGCCAGATCATGCCCTGGACGAAGACTTTGTGTTCGTAGAGGGCGATCAGCTTCCCGAAGATCTCCGGCGTCAGTTGCTCGATTAAAATGGTATTCGTCGGGCGATTGCCTGGAAACGTCCGGTGCGGCACCAGGGCGGCAGGCACTCCTTCGGCCTTCACTTCCTCGGCGGTCTTGCCGAAGGCCAGCGCCTCCGTCTGTGCGAAGAGGTTGGACGCGAGCAGATCGTGATGCTGCCCTATGGGATTGAGCGAACGGCAGAAGCCGATGAAGTCGCAGGGGATCAACCGCGTGCCCTGATGGATCAACTGATAGTAGGCATGCTGGCCGTTGGTGCCCGGCTGCCCCCAAATCACCGGGCCCGTGTCATACTTCACCACGTTCCCGTCCCGGTCCACGCGCTTTCCGTTGCTTTCCATGTCGAGCTGCTGCAGATAGGCCGTCAACCGTCCCAGATAATGGTCATAGGGCAGAATTGCCTGGGATTCGGCGCCGAAGAAATTCACGTACCAGAGTCCGATGAGGGCCAGCAGCACGGGCAGGTTCTTGTCAAACGGGGCGGTCCGGAAATGCTCATCCATGGCATGATAGCCGGACAGCATCTCGCGGAACCGTTCAGGCCCGATGGCGACCATCAGTGAGAGTCCGATGGCCGAGGGCAGCGAGTAGCGGCCGCCCACCCAGTCCCAGAATTCGAACATGTTGGCGGGATCGATGCCGAATTTCGCGACTTCGCCCGCGTTCGTCGACACGGCCACAAAATGGCGGGCCACCGCCTGGTCGTTCTTGAGGGCGTCCAAGCACCACGTCCGCGCAGTCTGCGCATTGGCGAGGGTCTCCTGCGTGGTAAAGGTTTTCGAACAGACAATGAACAGCGTTTCCGCCGGATCGAGGTCCCGCGTCGATTCCGCGACATCCGTCGCATCCACGTTCGAAACAAAACGAACCGTGAGCGCGCGATCGCTGTACGCCCGAAGCGCGTCGTAGGCCATGACGGGCCCCAGGTCCGAGCCCCCGATGCCGATGTTCACGATATTGCGAATGCGCTTGCCGGTATGGCCCTTCCATTCACCGCTGCGAACGCGGTTTGCGAAGCCGGCCATCTTCTCAATCACCGCGTGCACCTTCGGCATGACATTGTCGCCGTCTACTCGAATGACGGCGCCTTCCGGGGCGCGCAACGCGACGTGGAGGACCGCGCGATTCTCCGTCACATTGAGTTTGTCGCCGCGAAACATCGCGTCGATCTTGGCACGCAAGTCCGCGGCGCCGGCAAGGTCGAGCAGCAAACGCATCGTGTCATTCGTGAGGCGGTTTTTGGAATAGTCGAGGTAGATCCCCTGCTGTGTCGCACACCAGGCGTGTGCCGCGCTCAGGATCCTGAGCGAAGAGATCGCGCAGATGCACCGCCTTCATCGCCTCGTAATGTTCACGGAGGGCGTTCCAGGCAGGGCCTTGCGGAACTGAAACTGCACCCGTCATCACCGCACCTCCTTTATCCGAGCCGGCGCTCGAAACGACGCCCTGGCCGCTCGTGCTCAGAACTGAACCGGCGCGTTCCATCGCTTGATCGCCGGAATGCCCCGGTAGACGCTGAGGATGTTCATGGTCGCCGTATCGAGCAAAAACCGTTGGCCTTCCGAAGGAGGGAGGCCCAGCCAGCGAGCGGCAAAGACTCTCAGCACGTGTCCGTGGGCGAACAGGATGACGTCACCCCTGACAGCCCGAGCTTTCTCAATCACGCGATCGACCCGCGCGCCAATTTGCCCTGACTGTTCTCCGCCCGGGGCGCCGTCTCGAAAGAGCAGCCAGCCCGGGGCTGTCGCATGAATCTGGTCGGGCGTCAATCCCTCATAACGCCCATAGTTCCACTCCATCAAGTCAGGCTCGATGTGTGCGGTCTCCCCGAAGCCTGCGAGCCGGCAGGTCTCCTGTGCCCGCTGGAGCGGACTCGTCAGGGCCAGCGCGAACGATTCCTTTGCCAGGATCGGTCGCAATAACCTGGCCACCTCGCGACCGTGTTCGGTCAAGGGAATGTCGGTGGTCCCGGTGTGTCGTCCGTTGAGACTCCACTCGGTTTCACCATGACGCACGAGAACCACCTGTTGCATTGGCGCCGCCATAGCAAGCCTTGTCCTACGGGACGGCGCATGGTTTCACATGCCAGATGTTCGCTGCGTACTCTGCGATGGTGCGGTCGCTGGAGAACTTTCCGGAACCGGCGACATTAAGGATCGCCTTGCGCGTCCACTCATCCGGATGGTCGTACAAGGCGCGGAGCCGGTCGTCAGCCTCGAGATAGGAGGTAAGGTCAGCCAGATGCATGTAGTGGTCGCCGCCGAAGAGGAGGGCGCCCAAGAGCGGTGCAAAGACCCCAGGTTCGTTGCGGCTGAAGTACTCGGACGAAATCAGGTCCAACGCCGATCGGGTTTCCGCCTCCTGTTCATAGTGCCAGCGCGGATTGTACCAGCCCCGGCTGCCGGCCACCTGATCGGCCGTCAGGCCGAACAGGAAGAAGTTCTCCTCGCCGGCCTCCTCGGCCATCTCAATCGTCGCACCATCTCGGGTGCCTAGCGTCAAGGCTCCGTTCATCATGAATTTCATGTTGCTCGTGCCGCTCGCCTCATAGCCGGCCGTGGAAATCTGGTTCGAGACGTCGGTGGCGGGAATCAGCCGCTCAGCCAGCGACACGCAATACTCGGGCAGAAAGACGACTTTGAGCCGTCCGCGAATGAGAGGATCGCCATCGATCGTCCCGGCCAAATTGTTCAGGAACTTAATGATTACTTTGGCCAGGTGGTAGGCCGGCGCCGCCTTGCCGGAAAAGAAAAACGTCCGCGGGGTCATCTTGAGATCCGGATTGTTTCGGAGCCGGTTGTACAGGACGACGACACGGAGCGCGTTGAGCAGTTGGCGTTTGTATTCATGGATGCGCTTCACCTGGCAATCGAAAATGCTGTCCGGATCCACGGTCTGTCCGGATGTCGTGTGCAGCCAACGTGCAAAGTTGGCTTTCGCCTCACGCTTCGCCGTGCGGAACCCGGTGTGCAAGGCTGCGTCATCGGCCAGTGTTTTGAGACGGCTGAGTCGACCGAGATCCGTAATCCAACCATCGCCAATGGCTTCAGTGATCGTCTTGGCAAGGGCGGGATTGGCGAGTAGTAACCATCGCCTGGGCGTGACGCCGTTTGTCTTGTTGTTGAATCGTTCCGGATACAGCTCGGCCAGATCTCTCACCGTCATTGAGCGCAGGAGTTTCGAGTGAATGGCGGCGACACCATTGGTGCTGTGCGATCCGACAATGGCGAGATTGGCCATGCGAATTTTGTGGCCGCCTCCGGTTTCAACCAAGCTGATGCGCTCGACGCGCGCTTCGTCGCCTGGGAACCGGGTTCGGACCGCATCGAGCAGCCGGCGATTGATCTCATGAATGATGTCCAGATGGCGCGGCAGCATGCTTTGGAACCATTGACGCGGCCATTTTTCCAGGGCTTCAGGCAACAGCGTATGATTTGTGTAGGCGAGTGACCGCTGCGTGAGATCCCAGGCCTGGTCCCAGCCGAGATGGGCGTCGTCCAATAAAATACGCATGAGTTCTGGGACGGCCATGGCGGGATGGGTATCGTTCAGCTGAATCGCGATGTGCTCCGGCAGCGCGCTCCAATCGGCATTGCTGCGGCGGAAGCGACGTATCAGATCGCCCAGCGAACAGGCGACGAGAAAGTACTCCTGCAGGAAGCGCAATCCTTGTCCCATGGACGTCGAGTCGTCCGGATAGAGGACGCGCGTCAGCGATTCGGCGCTGAGTGTTTCGGCCAATGCTCCGGCGAAGTCGCCTCGACTGAATTGCTGGAAATCAAAATAGTCCGGTGTGCTCGCAGCCCATAAACGGAGCGTATTAATGGTCTTTCCCCCGTAGCCGATGACCGGCCGGTCGAATGGAATGCCCAATAGGATAGAGGGCTTGCCGATGACGGGACGCAGCATGCCATCGCGAAGCTCGAATGAACAGTTCAGCTTTACTTCAACGGCTTCCGAGAGCCGGACCACCTCCCAGGGATCAGGACGGCGCAGCCAATTGTCGGGCTGTTCACACTGCCACCCGTCTATGATGGTCTGCTTGAAGATGCCGTATTCATACCGTAGTCCGTACCCCATACCCGGAATCTGCATCGTCGCCATCGAATCAATGAAGCAGGCCGCCAGCCGTCCAAGTCCGCCGTTTCCCAAGCCGGCGTCCGGCTCCGTCTCAAGGAGGGCCAAGGGATCGACGCCTCTCTTTTTCATGGCTTCGAATGCAAACGAGGGCAAGAGGGCGTTCGTGATGTTGTTGGCAAGCGACCGCCCGAGCAGGAATTCCATCGACAAGTAATACACCCGCTTGGCGTTGTTCCGCTCGTACGTCGTTTCGGTCCTCAGCCAGCGTTGCGAGATGATATCGCGGACGGACCGCGCCGCCGCCTCGAACTGTTCACGCGCGTCGGCGGTTTTGGGATCGATCACATGGTCGAAGGTCAGATGTCGTTCGTAGAGCGCGTCATGTGTGCCGGTAAACTGAACAGGCCCGCATCCATATTGCTCGAGAAGCGGCGCGATCGTATCGGGCGTTGTCAAAGCTGAACCGGGCTCTGGTTTCCTTGTACTCATGCTAGGATTCCTTCCCCACTGGTGAAGTCGACAGGCATCGTTTATTTTGAGGATAGGTTCGGCGGACGGGCATTGGCCGCACCCTCTCCATCACCCAAGCCCCGATCTGGCCAGACAGTACGCGGCCGCACGAAAAGGTCACTGTGCTCCTGCGGCGCATGGTTGGATCGTGGACCATCCTGACTGACAATTGTGATTCGCCCCGGACTGCCAGTCAGGCGAGACCTTCAGTGCTTATCAGCTTCGTGAATTTACATCCTTCGAGCGAGAGGTAACACATCAACCCCTTGATTCCAGAAATGGTCTGACGCCATCCTTGGTCCGGTTATACATTGTCTCCCTCTGTGGAGCCGGCACGCCGCTGCGCGGCAGCGCCGCGCTGCCCCCATTGCCAGTCGGTGACCTCGGGCATGTCCTCTCCGTATTTGGCGATATATTGTTTGTGCTCGAGCAACTTGTCGCGAATCGCTTGTTTGGCGTAGGCGGCCCGGGACCCTAGCTGCGGCAACCGGTCAATGACGTCCCCGAAGAGGTGATACCGGTCCAGATCGTTCATCACCACCATGTCGAAGGGCGTGCTGGTCGTGCCTTCTTCCTTGTAGCCGCGCACGTGCAGATTCTTGTGATTCGTTCGCCGGTAGGTCAGTCGATGGATCAGCCAGGGGTAGCCGTGGAAGGCGAACACGACCGGCTTATCCTTGGTGAAGAGCGCATCGAAATCATGGTCCGACAGCCCGTGCGGGTGCTCGATTGTGGGCTGCAGTTTCATGAGGTTGACGACGTTGATGACGCGAATTTTCAATGTAGGTAAATGCTGGCGAAAGAGATCCACGGCGGCCAGCGTCTCCAGCGTCGGTACGTCTCCGCAGCAGGCCATCACGACGTCGGGCTCTCCGCCTTTGTCGTTGCTCGCCCATTCCCAGATGCCGATGCCCGCGGCGCAATGTTTGATCGCCTCGTCCATGGTCAGCCATTGAGGAGCCGGTTGTTTGCCGGCGACAATGACGTTGATATAATTGCGGCTGCGCAGACAGTGATCCGTGACTGACAGGAGGGTGTTTCCATCCGGCGGCAGATAGACACGCACGACCTCCGCTTTTTTATTCACCACGTGATCGATGAAGCCCGGGTCCTGATGGCTGAATCCGTTGTGATCCTGCCGCCAGACGTGGGAACTCAGCAGATAATTGAGCGAGGCGATCGGGCGCCGCCACGGGATGTGGTTGCACACCTTGAGCCACTTGGCATGCTGATTGAACATCGAGTCGATAATGTGGATGAACGCCTCGTAACAGGAAAAGAATCCGTGCCGTCCGGTCAAAAGATATCCTTCCAGCCACCCCTGGCACTGGTGCTCGCTGAGCATTTCCATCACGCGTCCGTCCGGGGCCAAATGGTCGTCATAGGGATAGCGGTCCGCCATCCAGGCACGGTTGGTGACCTCCATCGCATCCTGCCAGCGGTTTGAATTGTTCTCGTCCGGGCTGAACAGACGGAAATTGCGGCTTTCCATGTTCAGTTTCATCGTATCGGCCAGGAACTTGCCCATCAGGCGGGTGGATTCGGCCGAGATGGCGCCGGGCTTCGTCACCTTCACGGCATACTCACGGTAGTCCGGAAGCCGCAGATCTCTGAGCAACAGGCCGCCATTGGCATGCGGGTTGGCGCTCATGCGACGAGTGCCCTTCGGCGGCAATTCCGCAAGCTCGGGTTTCAAACTCCCGTTCTTGTCGAACAACTCCTCCGGCTTGTAGCTCTTCATCCAGGCCTCGAGAATCTTCACGTGCTCCGGTTTTTCGTGCATTTCACCCATCGGCACCTGGTGGCTCCGCCAGTAGTCCTCGGTTCGTTTGCCGTCAATCTCCTTCGGGCAGGTCCACCCTTTCGGTGAACGAAGGACGATCATCGGCCAGAGCGGACGCTTCTTGCCGCCGTTGACCCGCGCGTCGGTCTTGATGCGGTGAATCTCTTCGACAATGTTGTCGAGTGTGGCGGCCATCGTCTGGTGCATCTTTTCCGGATCACTGCCCTCGACGAAGTGCGGCGTATAGCCGTAGCCGCGGAAGAGCTGATCCAATTCCTGATGACTGATGCGGGCCAGCACGCATGGGTTGGCGATCTTGTACCCGTTCAGATGCAGGATCGGGAGGACCACACCGTCAGAGAGGGGATTGAGAAATTTGTTGGAGTGCCAGGAGGTCGCGAGCGGGCCGGTTTCGGCTTCTCCGTCCCCGACGACGCAAGCGACGATCAGATTCGGATTATCGTACGCGGCCCCATAGGCGTGCGAGACGGAATACCCCAATTCGCCGCCTTCGTGAATGGATCCCGGCGTCTCGGGCGCCACATGGCTTGGGATACCGCCCGGGAACGAGAACTGGGTGAAGAGCCGCTTCATGCCCTCTTCATCCTGTGCGATGTTCGGATAGACCTCGGAGTAGGTCCCTTCCATGTAGGCATTGGCGACGATGCCGGGACCGCCGTGCCCGGGACCGATGATGTAGATCATGTCGAGATCCCGTTGTGTGATCACTCGATTCAAGTGGGCGTAGATGAAATTCAGGCCGGGCGTGGTGCCCCAATGACCGAGCAGGCGGGGTTTGACGTGTTCTTTCTTCAACGGCTTTTTCAGCAGGGGATTGTCGTACAGATAGATCTGCCCCACGGACAGATAGTTCGCCGCCCGCCAGTAGGCATCGATCAATTTCAGTTCTTTCTGTGACAATGGATTCGCCATAAGTTTTTCCTCCCGGGTTACGACCCGCAGTCAATCGTTCTCAAACGCTGCCAGCAGATGAGCATATCAATGTCCGACGTCTCAAGGTACGCGCCGGAGTGTCGTCAGTCATCGTGCCAGTCCGAGCGATGCGCGGCTTCCTCCGCACTCCGCTTCGTGCCTTCCACGTCATCGGTATGTCTGCCCCGGGCAGCGGCTCTGTTGCACGTCGCCCGGTGATAGAACGCCTCCTGGCCCGCTTTCAAATTTTGTGGCTTGCCGAGCCAGGCTTCAATCGCCGGATTCTGAAGCGCCCGCCCGTACGAAAAACTGATCGCCCACGGCTTCGGCGCGTCGAGTGTGTTGATCGCATTCAAATGGGTGGTGGCGAGAAGGTCAGTTTGCCCGCCGGACAGAAAGACGATGCCGGGGACTGCGGCCGGTACATGACGGCGCAAACACCGCAGCGTCGCAATGGCCACTTCGTCGACTGAAGGCTGCCGGCGGCAGGCCTTACCAGGGACCACCATGTTGGGCTTCAGGAGCATGCCTTCCAATCTGATACCTTGCTCGAACAGCGCATCGAAGACGGCATGGAGCACCGAACCGGTGACCTCCTCGCATCGTTCAATGGTGTGGGCGCCGTCCATCAGCACCTCCGGCTCGACGATCGGCACGAGCCCTTGCTCCTGACACAGCGCCGCGTAGCGGGCCAAGGCGTGAGCATTGACGCGAATGCATGCGGGAGTTGGCAGCGCGTCGGCGATACGAATCACTGCCCGCCACTTGGCGAATCGCGCGCCCATCGCCGCATAGTCCTTCAGGCGGTCCCTCAGCCCATCGAGACCTTCGGTGATGGTTTCTTCGGGAGACCCGGCCAGCGGTTTCGCTCCGCTATCCACTTTGATTCCCGGAATGATGCCTTGCTTAGCCAACACGTCAGGCAACGGCACACCCGAGGCATTCTTCTGTCGGATCGTTTCGTCTTGCAGGATCACGCCGCTGATACACACGGAAATGTCCGGGGTGGTAAAAAACATTTCGCGGTAGGCGCGGCGGCTGTCTGGTGTCGACTCGATCTTGAGTGCGGCGAAGCGTTTGGTGAGCGTCGGAACGGTCTCGTCTGCTGCCAGAATTCCTTTGCCGTCGGCAACCAACGCCCTCGCCGTGCTCTCCAGGTCGGCCTCACTCATATTGTTGTTCCTTTCGGGTGCTCGCTGACGGGGGAGTCAGTTTCTTCGCTTCTCAAAAAGAAATCAAGGCCTGAGCCCGTACAATGGCGGGGAAAATATTTAAGAAGCATTCTGTCAGCCACGGAGCGGCGATACTACGAGACTGATGGGCGTACAGATACTAGGAAAAATAGCAGGTGGCTATTCGCGGTGAAATTGCTCGCTACAGACACCGGGCCGCCGTCTCGATCTTGACGGGCTTGACTAACCGATGGTAGCGTACCCGTCCTGCGCAAGTTTTCACCGTGACGGGTCCGCTGCAGATCACCATGTTAGTGGAGTCGATATGCCGAGTCTTCAATCCGTCAGACGCAAAATCGACTCCGTGAAGAAAACCCAGAAAATTACCAAAGCCATGAAAATGGTTGCGGCGGCGAAGCTCAAGCGCACGCAGGACCGGATCCTTGCGGCACGACCCTACGCCCTGAAGATGCGTGACGCGATTCGGAACCTCAGCCGACGCGTCAATCGCGATGCGCACCCGTTACTCCAGATCAGGCAGGGAAACCGTGTGGTCGTCGCAGTCGTGACGAGCGATCGCGGATTGTGCGGAGCCTTTAATACCAACATTCTTCGCGCGGCATCGACGGCACTGACAGAACTTCAGTCCCGCGGGGCGCAGATTGAGGTGGCGGTGATCGGCCGGAAAGGCCGTGACTACTTCCGCAGACGCGCCTGGAAGGTGCGCCGCGAGGTGGTGGACATGTTCGACAAGCTGTCGTTCGAGCACGGCATGCTATTGGGATCCGAGCTTCAGGCCATTCCGGACTACGTGGCGGGGCGCGTCGATGCGGTGTATGTCATTTACAATGAGTTCAAATCCGCCATCCAGCAACGGGTCGTTGTCGAACGGCTCCTTCCGCTCGACTGGGTCGTGGAAATTTCCGAGGCCAAGGATCTAGACCAGGCCACGGAGACGGTCCCCGGAGGGTATTTGTACGAACCGAATGAGGACGAACTGCTCAAAGAACTCCTGCACCGGAACTTCCATGTCCAATCGTACCGCATTCTGCTGGAATCTTCGGCCGCCGAGCAGGGTGCCCGTATGACCGCCATGGAAGGCGCCACGCGGAATGCGGGTGAACTCATCAAGAAGCTTACGGTTTACTACAACAAGACCAGGCAGGCGGTCATCACCAAAGAACTCATGGATATCGTCGGCGGAGCGGAAGCGCTCAAGTAAGGCCCCCACCCCGGTAGACGTCCTTAATTTCATGAGTCTCACAATCGACTCCTCTTGCCGCAGGCCACTTCAGGCAGTCACCCCTCGGTCCTTCCGTTTCTCCACGCAGCAGGAACAGTAAGCCGCGTCTGGCTGCAGGTTAATTGTTTTGGACACAATACAAGTACTGCCGACACTTCTCACCCATTGACTCGCACCTATGAACCGCCTAGGCTCTCGTTCCTACGGTCACTCACACAAAGGAGTTATCTATGTCACGACGACATTTTGATTGTCTGCAGCGCATTGGTTTGGCAACGACGGTTTTTGCCGTATCGCTTCTGGCCATCACTGCCGGTCTGCAGTTGACGGCAGTACCGGCGTATGCGACGGAGCGGGGTGAGGACCGGAGGGATGCGCGGGATGTCAAGCAGGCCGGCCGTGAGGATGCAAGGGAGCAGAAGGCCGAATGCAAGGCGGCCGATGATAAGAGCCGCGCGGAATGTCGGCACGAAAAGCGCGATACCAAGCAGGATGCGCGCGAATCCGCCAGGGACGTCAAGCGAAAATAAGCACAACGCAACTCGTCGACAACGCCAGGATACACCGGGCGCCTTTCCGCGATTTAAAGGGCGAGACAAACGCCTTGTTCATCGTGCCGCAATTCGTACGGCGTGCGTTCGTATTCGGCGGCGCGCGACGCATTGTGCGTGGGAATGTGGGTTGATCGCGTAATCGGAAATTGAAAGACATTGTCACAGTGAGGATTTCATGGCGACTCGGAATCGGTTTTTGATCAATAGGGATGCACGACATGAGTTGACAGCCTGGATCACCATCGGGATGGTCCTGGTGTCCGGATGTGTCACGTCTCCTGTTTATACCGTTCCGCGGCAAAACCCCGACCTGACAGCCTGCAACCATCCGATGAAACCGGGTGACACCTTGATCGGGCTCGCCATCTCGGGAGGGGGAAGCCGAGCGGCATTGTTCGGGGCGGCCGGCCTAGAAGCGCTGGCGAAGCTGCAAGTTGGTCCTCCTGCGCATTCGCTGCTGGAAGACGTGTCGATGATTTCCAGTGTCTCCGGCGGCAGCATGGCGACGTCGTACTTTGCCTCTGTAAAACCGCGAAAGGACGTGCCGATGCTGACCGCGTCAGGCGACCTCAGCGCGGAGTACGTAACGTTTTTTGCGCAGTACAAAAAAATCATGAACCAGGATTATGAGGGTCCTCTCTTTTGGCGGAACATGACGCGATTGCGCTGGTTCAATCCGGCCTGGACAGCCAGGTCTCTCAATGAATATTTGAATAGTCAGTTCTTGAACGACCTGACGTTTAAAGATGTTCAAGAGCGGGAATTAAACGGCGACATTCCTCGGCTTCTGATCAATACCACGCTGTACAATGATGGGCGTCGCTTTGTGATGACGACGTTGCCCCACGAACAGACCCAATACGATTTATTGAAAGATGTGAGGCGATCGCTCGGCACGAGCCCTCGTTCGAAGGAATCCGCCGAGCTGATGAAAGTAAAGTGGGCATCGCTGCAGTCTGTGACTCCCCAGGCCCTGAACCTCGACCTGTGCCCCATTAAACTAGGTGCGGCGGTTGCCGGGTCTATGTCATTCCCTCCGGTGATCGGCCCCATTACCTTCAAGGTTGAGGGAGCCGATCAGTACTGGCATGCAGGGGACGGGGGATTGTCCGACAATATGGGCCTGGAGTCGCTGGCAACGGTTGCGTTAAACGCCCTCCAGCAGAATACGGCCCGTCGGGTGCTCATCATTGCGTTCGACAGTTCGTTTCCCTTCCAGATAGGGTCCGATCGACTGGATCATTTTCCCGAGGGCTTCACCTTATTTAATTACGACTTTGGTCGAATCCCCGGAATTATGGAGGAACGGGCGTTAGCGTACCGGACCCTGTTTTTCCGCACAATGTCGGAACAGGGCGTAATGCCGGACGAGAGTCGGCTGAAATTCCTTCAACTGAGACATGTGGACGCGGTATGGAACGAAGATGTCAGCGATCTACCGGAATCATGCAAGAACGAGAAAGTGAAGCTGACGAACCCGCCGATGGTTAAACAGCGTCTCTCGAGTGTCGTCACCAGGTTATGGATCGAGTCCGATTGCGATCGCGACTTGGTGTCAATGGCAGCGGCGAAGCTGGTGGAAGTGAACAAAGAGGAAATCCTGAAATTTTTGCAGCAGCCGCTTCCATAGCCGCGACCACCACGGAGAGCGGTGTGGTCTATGGATCCAGGTGGCGCCACCCGTAACAGGTTGTCAGAGGGATTGAGACGTCAGTTGAATCATTGCGATCACGTCGAGGGTTCCATGACTCGATCATCTCTGTTGGCCGTCGGAATGGTTGCACTTCTGGCCTGGCAGGGTGAACTCCTTTCTGGTGGTCATGCACCACGGTTTGCCGCAGCTCGAGCCTGTGTCATAACACCTTCTGGCAACTTTACGAGAGACATCGCTTGCGCATATCAAGTCATAGAAAAGGCTTCCCTCATAGGCACCTATTGGCGGCCGGTCGAGATCGATGGAAAACCGGTGGGTGTCGCAGCCGGACAGCGAGAACCGCACCTGGTGCTTGCGAGCGAACGCACGATGCGGGGATTCGGAGGCTGCAACCAGCTACAGGGCCGGTACGAACTTCAGGGGAACGAGTTGCGATTCACCGGCACGGCCACCACACGCATGTTCTGCCAGGAGTCGATGGAGCAAGAAGCCGCATTCCTGCAGGCCATTGAAGCGACCGCGACGTATGCGATCGTCGGCGAGACGTTGGAACTGTACGACAGGAACGGTCGGCCGCTTGCACGGTTCGAATCGAGATATCTCCCATAACCTGCCATTTCCTCTTCCCAGCGGTGCCTCAGTAGATCCGTTTTAATTCGTGTGACTGGGGGTTGCCCCAGGGGACAAATCTGGGGTTCAACCTATACTCCGCCAGTACAAATCCCTGCTTGCGAACCTGTGCCGTCATTCAAACATTTTCTGGTTAGTACTACTCGCTTTCCGCGCAATGGCTGTTGTATGGTGGGACCCCCTCTACGTATTGGTGCCGTGGGCGATTGACCCGAGTATTGCTGCCTAAAAAATCAGTCGTATACGAAGAAGTAGTCGGCTGTTTCTATAAGCACCACAGAAAATGGCAAGCCGTGAAAACCGAATTGAGGCGACACATGAGTGACAATGCAGAGCGGAAACGACTCGATGAGGCGCGCGAGGGCATCGCCTGGAAGAAATGGGGGCCGTATCTGAGTGAACGGCAATGGGGAACGGTGCGTGAGGATTACAGCGAATCGGGGAATGCCTGGGATTTCTTTACCCACGACCAGGCCCGGTCTCGCGCGTACCGATGGGGAGAAGACGGCATCGCGGGGTTCTCCGACGACAAGCAGCGGTTGTGTTTTGCCCTGGCGTTGTGGAACGGCAAGGACCCCATTCTAAAAGAGCGGTTGTTTGGACTTACGAACAGCGAGGGGAACCACGGCGAGGATGTGAAGGAGTACTACTTCTACCTCGACAGCACGCCGACGCATTCGTACATGAAATACCTCTACAAGTATCCGCACGCCGCCTATCCCTACGACAACCTTGTCGCGACCAACCGGAGCCGTACCCGGCAGGAACCTGAGTATGAATTGCTCGATACCGGCGTGTTCGACCAGAACCGCTACGTCGATGTCTGTCGTCGAGTTTGCGAAGGACTCCCCGGAAGACATCCTGATCAAGCTCAGTATCGTTAACAGAGGGGATCAAGCGGTGACCCTTCATGTGCTGCCGACCCTGTGGTTCAGGAACACCTGGTCGTGGGCTCAGGGGACGCCGAAGCCGAGTCTCGAAGGCATTGACGGGCCCGGAGGCATGAGTGTCATACAGGCGGCGCATCCCGAACTGGGCAACCGGTATTTTCTGTGCGAGGGAGAAGTCCCGCTATTATTTACGGAGAACGAGACGAATACACAGCGTCTCTTCAATCAGCCGAATGCAGGCTCATACGTCAAAGACGGCATCAATAACTTTGTGGTCCACGGGCAGCAGGACGCCGTGAATCCATTGCAAACCGGAACCAAGGCGGCGGCGCATTACCGGTTTGATCTCGGGGCCGGAGAGACGAAGGTCATTCGTGTGCGGCTTGGGACGAAGCCGCCGGGCGGCAAGTCGTCGGCGGCCTTCGGCAAGGCCTTCGATAAAGCGATGGCTCAACGGCTGCAAGAGGCCGACGAGTTCTACTTGACGATCACGCCGCCGTCGATCGGGAGCGATGAGGCTCTTGTGATGCGGCAGGCCATGAGCGGGATGCTGTGGACGAAGCAGTACTATTACTTCGACCTGAACAAGTGGCTCGAAGAACATGGCGCCGATCCATTGTTGCCGAGCAAGGCGCAGCAGTTGCGTAACCGGCAGTGGTATCACATGGTGAACGACGATGTGATTTCGATGCCCGACAAGTGGGAGTATCCCTGGTATGCGGCCTGGGATCTCGCCTTTCACTGTGTCGCCCTCACGGGCGTGGATCCCGACTTCGCCAAGCAGCAACTCGGGCTGATGCTTCACGATCTGTATATTCATCCCAACGGACAAATACCGGCCTATGAGTGGAATTTCGGAGACGTGAATCCGCCGGTGCACGCCTGGGCGACGTGGATGGTGTATCAAAGCGACAAACAGCTGCGGGGTACCGGCGATGTGACCTTTCTGAAAATAGCCTTCAATAAACTGGTCTTGAATTTCACCTGGTGGGTCAATCGCAAAGATCCCGGAGGACGGAACGTGTTCGAGGGCGGATTTCTCGGTCTCGACAACATCGGGGTGTTCGACCGGAGCGCCCCTCTCCCGACAGGCGGCTATCTGGAGCAGGCCGACGGCACGGCCTGGATGGCGCTCTTCAGTCAGAACATGCTCGACATCGCCTTGGAACTGGCACAACACGATTCGGCATATGAAGAGATGGCCCTGAAGTTTCTCCAGCACTTTCTTTGGATCAGCGGAGCCATGGACCGGATTGGTGAACACAACGATGAGATGTGGGACGAGGAGGATGGATTCTTTTACGATCTGCTCCGGATGCCCGACGGCTCAGCCACTCGCCTGAAAGTGCGTTCGATGGTGGGCCTGCTTCCTCTGTGTGCGTCGACCGTCTTCGACAAAGAAGTTGCGGAAAGATTTCCCGGCATTCTCGACCGGGCGCGGAAGTTTATCAGGCAACATCCGGAACTGAGCGCGAATATTAATCCCCCCGCAAAGCTCGGCGTCAAGGAACGGCGATTGCTCTCGATTCTCGACGAGACCAAGTTGCGGCGCGTGCTGTCAAAATTGCTGGATGAAAATGAGTTTCTCAGCGCCTATGGCATTCGTTCACTGTCCAAATACCATCTCGACCACCCCTATACCTTTAACGTGCATGGACAGACGTATCGCGTGGACTACCTGCCGGGAGAATCCAACACCGGCATGTTCGGTGGGAACTCCAACTGGCGGGGCCCCATCTGGATGCCGGTCAACATCCTGCTCGTGCGCGCTCTGCTCAACCTGTACGCCTACTACGGAGATGAGTTCAAAGTGGAATGTCCGACCGGCTCGGGGAGACACATGAGCCTCTTCGAGGTCAGCCGGGAGATTTCGAGTCGCCTCGGTGCGATCTTCCTCAGAAACAAACAGGGCGCGCGCCCAGTCTATGCCGACACCGGTACGTTCCAGACGGACCCCCACTGGCGTGACCACATTCTGTTCTATGAATACTTCCACGGCGACTCCGGCGCCGGTCTTGGCGCCAGTCACCAGACCGGTTGGACGGGCGTCGTCGGCCGGCTGATCCAGCTCTTTGGAACGGTCGAGGCGACGGCATTGATTGAAGAAGGACGAGTGGGAGCCACGGCTCGACTGATGAATACGGGTACGGATAAGCGGAAGCCACGCAGGAAGTCCTGAAGGATCGCTCATTGAGGTACAGGATCGATCATGCATAGCTGGCCTCGACGTCCGATTATCTATGAGATCAATACCTGGGCGTGGCTTCAGGATTTGAGCCGGCGGGAGCGGAAGCCGGTGACGCTGGCCAATGTGCCGACGGACGAGTGGAATGCGCTCGCGCGGTATGGCTTCGATGCCGTCTGGTTGATGGGCGTGTGGGAGCGGAGCCCGGCCGGGACCGGTATTGCGAAAGCCAATGCCGGCCTTCAGGCCGAATTTGCCCGCGTGCTACCGGACTACCAACCGGATGACAATGTCGGGTCTGCCTACTGCGTCCGTCGCTACGTCGTGGACGAACAACTGGGCGGCCCCAACGGGCTGGCACGCGCCAGAACCATGTTGTCCGATCGCGGCATGCGGTTAATTCTGGATTTCGTCCCGAACCACGTGGCACCAGACCATCCCTGGATCGCGGATCATCCGCAATATTTCATCCGGGCACAGCCGCGTGACCTGGACGAAAAGCCGGGTGAGTTTCTTCAAGCGGGGAGCGCGATTCTTGCGCACGGTAGGGATCCGTATTTTGCCCCCTGGGCGGATGTGGCTCAGTTGAACGCGTTTAGCCCGGCCTTGCGCCAGGCTGCCATGCACGCCGTGCTGGCCATAGCCGGTCAATGCGACGGCATGCGCTGCGACATGGCCATGCTCATGATCAACGCCGTGTTTGAGCGGACGTGGGGAGCACGCGCGGGGCAGAAACCAGGACGGGAATATTGGGCCGAAATCATCGGAGCCGTGCGCGAGCGATATCCGGACGTCCTGTTCATCGCAGAGGCCTACTGGGATCTTGAGTGGGAGCTTCAGCAGCAGGGATTTGACTACTGTTATGACAAGCGGTTGTACGATCGGCTGGAACACGGCCCTGCGGAACAAGTCCGGCTCCATCTCTGTGCCGACGAGGCGTACCAACAAAAACTGATCCGATTCATCGAGAACCATGACGAGCCGCGAGCCGCATCGACGTTCGGCTACCAGAAAGCCCGGGCTGTCGCCGTCACGGTCGCCACGCTGCCCGGCGCCAAGCTGTTTCATGAAGGGCAGTTCCAGGGATACCGCGTGAGGCTTCCCGTCTTTCTTCGCAGGCGTCCGGAGGAAGTCCAGGATCGCGGCTTGCACGGGTTTTACACGCTCCTTCTGCAGACCATTCGCAGCGCCGATCTCACAGACGGGGCGTGGAAACTATGTGAACGGAACGGCCTCCCCGGCAACGACAGTGGCATGAATGTGGTCGCATGGTGTTGGGAGAAGGGAGCCGATCGCCATCTCATCGTTGTGAATCTCTCCGAGGCGCGCTCTCAGGCTCGCGTCATCCTTCCGTGGGCCGATCTCGCAGGGCATGGATGGCGTTTGACCGATCCTCTGCAACAGACGGTCTTCACAAGAGCCGGCGACGAATTGCAGGCGGAAGGTCTGTACGTGGATCTTGAGCCGTGGGGCTATCACCTCCTCGAGATGAGCGTAGGGGCGTAATCGTCAAGGCGAGAGGTACACATGCTTTTGTCCAAGAGACTTCAGTTGCTGTCTTGCTGCTTCAGCATCCTCATCCTTGCCGGCTGTGGGGAACTGGCCATTCAAGATACGGACAGTTTGTTGCTACCCAGCTTTCGCCGGTCTGAAGTTATCGGATTTTTGGCGGGATTCGGAACCACCTTTGCCGCCCTGCCGGATTTGATCGGAATGCTGAAGCGGAGGTCGAGCAAAGGCATGAATCCTAGGATGGCGGGCATCATGTGCGTGTTTCAAGTCGTGTGGGTGTATTACGGTCTCTTGATCGCCTCAAGACCGGTCATTGTCTGGAATCTCGTCGCGGTCGGGATCAATTTTCTCGTGGTCGGGGCGTATCTCTACTTTGCCCGCCATGACCGTCATGAAATGAGAGCAGGATGACCCCGCACGTGTCGGTCTTTCAAAGAGAGAACGTGCAGTGAAGTTGAGCTACCACAGAAGGAAAGGAGAAACGGGATATGCAGCCACAGGGCGATTAACTGAAGACGATAATCCAATCGATGGAACCAACGTTCATGTTTCACACACTCACAAGGAGAAAGACAGATGAAATCACTGACACTGTTTGCGCTGCTGGCGGCTCTCTTGTTCGCCGTGCCGGGTTTCGCCCAGGATGGGGCAAGTTCCCATGCCAATATGGAAATTCTCATGCAGAAGATCAAGGCGGACAAGAAATTGCTGGTAGCCAGCAATATGGATTTGACCGATGCCGAAGCCAAAAACTTCTGGCCGGTGTATGACGGCTATCAGAAGGAGTTAGGTGAGCTGAACGAGCGTCTGATGAAAACCATTAAAGAGTATGCTGACGCCTTCAACAAGGGGCCGATTCCTGACGACAAGGCGAAAAAGCTGATGAATGAAGTCTTGTCAATTGAAGAGGGAGAGGTGAAGGCAAAACGGGCGATTGCGGAGAAGGTCGGCAAAGTGTTGCCGGCGTCCAAGACCGCACGCTACGTCCAGATCGAGACGAAGGTTCGCGCCATCTTGAAAGCGGAGCTCGCGGCCAACATCCCGCTGGTCTATTAATAAGGGCCAGGACAAGAGAGAGGGACCGCATATGGATGCGGTCCCTCTCCATCTGCCGGTGCCGGGCCAGTCATTGCAAAAGTCTTTTCGCGAGTGCGCGCACAATTCACAGGGACAGGAACTGTCATGAGACCGACACGCTGGATCACTGCCATCGTGATCTGTATGATGCTGTTCCCTGCACGAGGTGTCGGCGGCACATGCCAACGCGCATGAAACTGGTTTGAAAGAGATAATCAGAGCGCGCCGACGTCATCTGCGACGACTATCAGCATCTGCGAGCAACCGCCGATGCAATCACAACAAGGGGGAACTATGGCTTATCAACTGTCGAAATTTCTATCTGCTCCATCACGATTGATGCTCATGACCGCAGTGTGCTTCGGGACCATGGCGGCCGTTGGTTCCGTGCCCACCCGGGCAGCCGAGGGGATGGAACAACAGCAACTTGTGGAGAGAGCAAAAATGACCCTGGACGCCTTCACGACTGATCCCAGCGTGAGTGTTGCGATGCGCGATCTGAAGGGCGAGACCAAAGCCTTGTTCATCGTGCCGCAATTCATCCGCGGCGCGTTCGTGTTCGGCGGCGCCGGCGGGAGCGGTGTATTGATCGTCCGTGACGACACAACCAAGAAATGGTCCGAACCGGCGTTCTATACCATCGGCTCTGCCAGCTTCGGCCTGCAGGTCGGAGGCGACGTGTCGGAGATGATCTTTATCGTCAGGAATCAGAAAGGCTTGGAAGAGTTCTATCGCAGCGATTTCAAGCTCGGAGGCGACGTGAGCATGGCCGTGGGGTCGGTTGGCGAGGGCGCGTCTGCGAAAGGTATTGCGGGTGACCTCGTCGCCTATGCCAGAAAAAAAGGAGCATTTGCCGGAATTTCAGTCGACGGCTCCATGATTTCCGTATCAGACGAGTCTAACCACCTCTACTATGGCAAGCCGGTGAGGCCCACCGACATTATCGTCAAGCGCAGCGTCAGCAATCCGAAATCCGCCGATCTGCGCAACGCGGCAGATAAGTTTCTCAAGTAAAACGGCCGATGAAAGTTTAGAGCTGTCAGCGCAGAGTCACCATGAGACGAATATCGACTGCGATGGTGCTGGGATGGACATTGCTCGTCTTTCAATCGCAGTCGGTCGCGAAGGACGGGGTGGTCGCACCTGGCGCCACAGTGGAGAAGCTCGCCGGCGACTTTGAATTCACTGAGGGGACCACCTGCGATGCGGAGGGCAACGTCTTTTTCACTGACCAGCCCAATAATCGCATCATGAAGTGGAGCGCGGAGAGTGGCCTGTCTACATTCTTGCAACCGGCTGGTCGCGCCAACGGAATGTATTTCGATCACAAGGGGAACCTGATCGCCTGCGCTGATGAAACAAATGCGTTGTGGTCCATTGCGCCGGACGGCGCAGTGACTGTGGTGGTGAACGAATACAAGGGTAAACCTCTCAATGGCCCGAATGATGTCTGGGTGCGTCCGGACGGGGCGCTCTACTTCACGGACCCGTTCTACCAACGATCCTGGTGGACGCATGACACGATGCCGCAAGACGGCCAGCACGTCTATTTTCTCTCCGCCGACCGGCGGGAGTTCGTACGCGTCACCGATGATCTGGAGCAGCCGAACGGGATCATCGGGACGCCGGACGGGCAGACACTCTATGTCGCCGATATCGGTGCGGGAAAAACCTATCGGTTCGACGTCGCTTCGGATGGCCGGCTGACCCGCAAGACGCTCGTGGCTGAGCAGGGCTCGGACGGCATGACGATAGACGAAGAAGGCAATCTCTATCTGACCGGCAAGGGTGTTCGAGTCTTTGACAAGACAGGCCGGCAGATTGACCAACTCAACGTGCCTGAGGATTGGACGGCGAATGTGAGTTTTTGCGCCAAGGACAAACACACTCTCTTTGTTGCGGCCAGCAAGGGACTGTATGGAGTCCGCCTGCGTGCGAGAGGGGCGAATGCGGCGAAGTGACGATGTGCGGAGGCCTCAATAGGATTTAGCAGAGGTTCCCGATGGCTGTTCCCGCTCGGGGCGCAAGGTAGGGATGACAAGGAGGTCGTGATGGCATCGGAGAAGCAGGACAGGTCGGAGCCGGAAAGCGGTTCCGCCCTCACACGATCCCGCCGCCGGTTTTTTGAATGGGTCATACGGGCGGCCGCCGGGTTCATCGGCATCAGTTTGGCCATTCCGTTGGTCGGCTATGTCGTGTCTCCGGCCCTGAAACGTCGGGACAAGACCTGGGTTGAAGTGGGCGGGGTGGACGATCTCTCGGCCGGTGTGCCGAAACCGCTGGACTATGTCGCCACGATCCGTGACGGCTATATCGAGACGACCATGCACAAAGCGGTGTGGGCTGTGAAACAACCCGATGGACGTGTCACGGTCTTTTCTCCGATGTGTACCCATCTCGGTTGCGGGTATACGTGGGACGGCGGCCAAAACACATTTAAATGTCCCTGCCATGGCAGTGTGTTCGATGTGTCTGGTGCGGTACAAGCAGGTCCCGCGCCGAGGCCCTTGGATCAGTTGCCCTCCAAAGTGGAGAACGGTCGTGTTCTCGTCATGTACAAAGAATTCAAGGCGGGCATTCGTGAACAGGCGGAATTGTGAACCCGGTGAAACACGTGATGCAGCGGCGGAAAAACGGTTCGAGGTTACCAAGACCGGAGGCATTCATGAATGGATCAGACAGAAACGGCGACTCTACTACATTGGATTCATACCATAAACGTTTTCTTGAGGTAAAAAGCTGCAAGCTCTTGTTGTTCCTGAGCATCGTACTCATGATTTGGCAAGTCGATCGATTTGCGCTGATTGCCCATGCCGCCCCGGCCCCAACAGCTGAAAAGAAGAGCGGCCCGGCCAAGCCCAAGGCTACTGCTGCTCCGCCATCAAATCTCAAAGCGGTGCTGACGGATGCACCGATGGTGCCGCCGCCTATCAAGCGCAGCAAGCCCGCCAAGGTCATCGTCGAGTTGGAGGTACGGAAGTGAATCTGCCCATCTCCGAGGGCGTCGAGTACACCTTCTGGACATTCGGAGGCAAGGTGCCCGGAAAGTTTATTCGCGTGCGCCAGGGCGATACGGTCGAGTTTCATCTTATGAACCATCCCGACAGCCGATTTCCACATAACATCGATTTGCATGCCGTCACCGGTTCAGGAGGAGGAGCGGCCAGCAGCAACACGCGCGCCCGGCCACCAGACACAGTTTACCTTCAAAGCGATCAATCCAGGGCTCTATGTCTATCACTGCGCGACCGCACCGGTGGGTGAACATGTGGCCAACGGGATGTATGGGTTGATTCTTGTCGAGCCACCGGGTGGTTTGTCTCCGGTCGATCGGGAATATTATGTGATGCAAAGCGACTTCTACACGGTGGGAAAGTACCGTGAGCAGGGGCATCAGGCGTTCGATATGGGCAAAGCGATCGAAGAGCATCCGACCTACGTGGTATTTAACGGCGCCGAAGGCTCCCTGCTTGGGCGAACACGCGCTCAAGGCCAAAGCCGGTGATCGTATCCGGCTGTTTGTCGGCAACGGCGGTCCCAATCTGGTGTCGAGCTTCCATGTGATCGGCGAGATCTTCGATCGTGTGTATGCGGAAGCGGGCACCCGATACTCAGAACAGATTCAGACCACGCTTGTCCCGGCGGGAGGCGCCGCCATCGTGGAGTTCAAGGTCGACGTGCCCGGTTCCTATAAGCTCGTGGATCATTCCATTTTGCGGGCGTTCAACAAGGGCGCGCTGGGAGAATTGAAGGTGGAGGGGCAGCCGAACAAGGCGATTTACTCGGGCAAGCAGGGCGAATCGGAATACCAGCCGAAAGGTCCATCGCCCGAACGCGATGTCCGATGAAGACCCCTGCGATGGAAGGATGCCTCGGGGCAGACTGGCGCACGGGGGCTACGCTGTACAAGAACCTACTGCATGGGATGCCATCAAGCCGAAGGACAAGGCATGCCGGGAACGTTTCCGCCGCTTGCGAAGTCCGATTACTTGATGGCCGACAAGTCACGCATCGATTGAAGTCAGTATTGAACGGTCTGACTGGACCCATTGAGGTCAATGGGCAGCACTATAACGGGACGATGCCGCCCATGGGGCATCCCAAGGACGACGAGATCGCCGACATCCTCACTTACGTGCGACAGCTCATGGGGCAATGAAGGAGATGCCGTCTCGGCTGCCGAGGTGGCTGCGGTACGGGCGAAGACGTCGCACTAAGCTGAAGGTGTCATCGAGAGGATGTGAGAACACTTCTGGAGGTCATGACAATGAATGTCGGGAAATGGTGGCGTGGTCCTGCTCCGCGAGCCTCGGATTCATGCTGTTCGCGTCGCCTCAGGTGGAGGCGGCTGGTGATCCCGCAAAAGGCAGGACCGTCTATGAGAAACACTGCGTGGTCTGTCATGGACCGCAGGGGAAGGGCGATGGGCCGGCTGGAAAGATGCTCAAGCCGCCGGCCGCGGACTTGACGAGCGCCGACAGCAGGAAGAAGTCTGAGGCGGACCTTCGACAGGCGATCGAGAAAGGAAAGCCCGGAACGGCGATGGGACCCTGGAAGCCTCCGCTTTCTGATACAGAGATCACCGATGTTCTTGTGTATCTGCCCACCCTGAAGAAGTAAACGCGTCGGCCGCGTTCTGGAGGACAGATGGCGTCACGTCTCTACGAATGGTTCGACAGTCGGCTCAATTTGAAGGCGGTTGAGCGCACGCTCCTTGATGAACCGATTCCCGGAGGAGCCAGTTGGATCTACGTGTTCGGCTCGGCGACGCTTTTCCTGTTCGTCCTCCAAGCGGTGACCGGGATGTTTCTCGCGATCTACTATGCGCCGACGCCGGATCATGCCTATGACAGCGTGCAGTTTATCGACAACCAGGTGACGTTCGGCTGGTTCGTTCGCGGCCTTCACCATTGGGGCGCGTCGGGGATGATGATTGCCGTCGGCCTGCACATGCTGCAAGTCTTTCTTGTACGGCGCCTACAAGCCGCCGCGCGAGTTGATGTGGATGGTCGGCGTGCTGCTCTTTCTGCTCGTCCTGGCGTTTGCCTTCACCGGCTATCTCCTGCCCTGGGATCAGACGGCCTACTGGGCCACGCAGGTCGGCATCAACATGGTCGGCACGGTGCCTCTGGTCGGTGACTTTTTGGCGAGGATCATGCGCGGAGGCGAGACGCTGGGCGCGCTCACCCTCTCGCGGTTCTTCGCCGTGCATGTCCTGTTTCTTCCGGCGGTGATCATCCTGGGCATCGCACTGCACCTGTTTATTCTTCGGCGAGTGGGACCGGCCGGCCCGTGGGATGACAGGAAGGCGGCTTCACGCCGCGAGACCTTCTATCCTCGGCAGGTCTATATGGATGCCGTGGTGATGCTGCTCGTGTTTCGTGGCGCTGGCGTCTTCTGGCCACGTTGGTGCCGTTTCCGCTGGCCGATAAGGCCAATCCGTCCGACACCAGTTTCGTGCCGGTGCCGGAATGGTACTTTCTCTTTTACTATGAGTTGCTCAAATACATCCACGGACCGCTTGAACCACTGGTCACATGGGTGTTGCCGATCGTGTTCGTGCTCATCGTCCTCTTCTGGCCGTTTCTCGATTGGAAAAAACAGTCCCGAAGTCCTGCGTCACGGCCCATCGGAATGACTCTCGGGGTATTGTTCCTGGTGATCGTGTTTTCCTTATTGGCCGTTTCCGTGAAGAACATCTACGCCGTGAAGCGGACGGATCCGACGATCGCCCATGGCAAAGCGCTCTATGCCCAGTCCGGCTGTGCCGGCTGCCACCGGATTCACGGAGAGGGAGGCAGCGCTGGGACCGGATCTCTCTTATGACGGGGATACCCGGCCTGATCGCGAATGGCATCTTCGTCATTTCAGGGATCCACAGTCCGTTTCGCCGGGGTCGATCATGCCCAAGATTCCTTTGACGGAACAGGAATTGGGAGAGCTGACGAGTTACATGCTGTCGCTCAAGCGATCGGCAGGCTGAAGACTGCTTCTGCCGCAAGACGGCGACAGGGACGGTTCAAGAAGAGCGTGTGACAAGCCATATTGGATCGGCGCGCTTGGAGCAGCGATTGTCGGACGAGTGGGAGGTGCGCTTGCTGGCCCGCTATGGCACTCGAACGTACAACGAGGCGTTTGCTCAACGGGATACGACCTTCTGGACCATCGGCCCGCATGTCATCTGGCATTTTATGGAACGCGTTGCGCTGGTCATCGGATACCACTATGAGCGTGGGCTGGCAGACGGGCGCAAAGAGCCGCAGCTCAAAGACGACACGTCGTACGTCAATCATTATGCGACGGTCGGACTGGAAGGCGAACTGACCGAGCGGCTTTCGATTGAGGCCGGCTTGCATTATGAGCGCAACAACTGGACGAGTGGCATTCCTGGAGACGAACGCAACGGCGGACACGAGACTGTCTTTCAGGGTGAGATCGCCTTCCGATACTTGTTCACCGAGCGATTGGGGAAGGGCGGGGGTCCAGCGGTCGCAACGACGCCAAAGTTTCGAGCATGAGATCGTGCACAATACGAACGTGTCTGCTGGCGCATTACGAGTACTGCGAGGGGAGGGCGGCGGGATGAATGGGGCATTCGCACGGTATGCGAGATACGCAGGATTGTTCATGCTCTGTGCTGTGATGACCGGCTGCTCGAGTTCGTTGTATGGATGGCAAGTTCGAACCAATTCAGTGCCGATGTCTCAATCGTTTCGTCCGGCCGACTTGAACGAGCACCCGATTGCGCTATTTCGCACGGTCACGGTGCCTGTCCTTAAAGGGAATGAAGTTTCCTTGTCATACTATCTCGGCCAGATTCTTCAAAAAATCGGGCCGAATTGGACCGTGGTCTTGCCGCACGGATTAATCAACCGTCTCAATCAGAAGGGATTAATCGGGGAGTATGTCAGGATGCGAGCCGATTACGAAATGAGCGATATCTTTGACGGCATCGCGCTGAGAAAAATTGCCTCCGCAATCGGTGTGCGGTATGTGTTTCAACCCCAACTGGGGGCCTTCTCGCAAACGATGACCGACCGCTGGTCGTTCCCGCCGGTCGATTTGCGCATGATGCAGACCCGCTCGAGTATCATGCGGATGTCGCTCCAACTGTGGGATGCAGAGTCGGGAGAGATCGTATGGGCCTCAATGGCGGAAGCGACGATGCAAATGGAAGGCATCTCGCAAGATCCTGTGTATCTGGAGGACATCGCCAGGGCGACGTTGGGCAGTATGATTGCGGACCTCATAAACGGCAAAACGGCCTCGACCTATACACCCGTGAATAAATTTCTGAACAATCTGATCGAGGAGGCCGTGCCTTCCGAGAAGCCGGAAGAACAAAAAATCACTGTGCCGGGCAAGACAGTGCAGTGATGGGAATCTGGAAATGAACGGTCACCCGAGGGCGCATGCACCGGAAGCGAAACATGAAACCTACACCTGCACTTGATCAGCGGACA
Organism: uncultured Nitrospiraceae bacterium; assembly: GCA_963728135.1. Lineage (GTDB taxonomy): Bacteria > Nitrospirota > Nitrospiria > Nitrospirales > Nitrospiraceae > Nitrospira_D. The sequence goes on from CAVSJC010000010.1 coordinate 121,646, forward strand.
CGATCATCGGGCATGCTGGTTATGGCGGCCATCGTATTACTGCTCTCTCGCTTTGCGACAGGCTGCGCCGATACCGCGCGTCCGGCAACTCCTCCGAGCGGCACACCGATGCAGCGGATCAAAGTCCTGACGTACAACACGCTGCATGGACTCGAGTCCAGCGGACTGACCGTCAAGGCAAGCGAATCGAAAGAGGTGCGTCAGGCGCGGCTCAATTTCCAATTCGAACAGTTATCACTCATTCAACCGGATCTGGTGCTGCTTCAGGAGGTGAATCCTCTTCCTGAAATGGCCGAGGCCTATGTCGCGGCCATGAAAGGGTTCGGTGTGCAGTACAGGGAAGTGCATCAGGTGGATGCGTGCGGGGTTCGTCTCATGCCGGGTCTCGCAGTGGTGCCAGGGTTGAATAACGGACTGGCCGTGCTGGCCAAGGCTCCCTTGCGGCTGCGGAAACTGAAAGGACTCAAACTCAGCGGCGGGTTTGGACGCTGCGACGACTACACGGGTCTGCAGACGGGCGAGCTTCGCTATGCGTTGATCGCCGAGATTGAAAACCCGGACACCGGCAGAAAAGTCATCGCGGTGAGCCTCCATCTGCATTCCGGAATTGAGCGCAATGCCTTTTTCATCCAGAAAATCAACCAGGCCGTGGAGGAAGGGAGAGCACGGCGCGAAGACCTCGAAGGCATTGTCGCCGCAATGGAACAAGACGAGGCACGCCGACTCGGCGAGATCCGGCTGCTCGTCAGCGAGATACAGACACTGCAGGCGGAAGGGACGTATCAAGGCGTCATTGTCGGAGGAGACTTTAATTTTGAACCTGATGACCCTGAATATCGCGAACTCGAACGCGCGGGTCTTAGGGACACCTTCGCGATTGCGAGTTCCCGAAGCGAAGTCTACAGTCTCGATCCTCAGCGCAATGTGATCGCCGGTCAAGGGGTGCGAGAGGTGCCGTCAGCACTTCGCGATGCGATGGCGCGGCTTCCGCAGAGCCAGCAGCAGAAGATTCTTGAGGGGTATCAGAAGGGGATCAGTCAGGCGAGACGGGTGGACTTTCTATTTCTCATGCGCAAGTCCACCGACAGTCTGAAAGGTTGCCTGAAACAGGAACTGTTTGGAGCCCCTACGGCAGTCTCCGGTCGACCAGGATCGGATCACTATGGAGTACTCGATACCTATATTGCTGACGAGTCCCTTTGTTGAGCAGGGCATAACGATGTGCACGCGCCCGCCGGTAACGGGACACTCCATAGTCATTGGTGGAATGTGCGTATCCTCACGGATCTGAAAGCACGATCACGGACAAGATGCATCATCCGGTCGTCCATGTCGCCTACGAAGATGCCGTCGCCTTCGCCGCCTGGGCCGGGAAGAGGCTGCCGACCGAATCAGAATGGGAATATGCCGCCCGTGGCGGTCTGGACAAGAAAGCCTACACGTGGGGGGACGACTTCGAACCGGACGGACGAAGCCATGGCCAATTCTTTTCAAGGGCACTTTCCCGATCACAACACCGGGCACGACGGGTACGAGACCACGTCTCCAGTCGCTTCATTTCCGCCCAACGGGTATGGGCTGTACGACATGGCCGGCAATGTCTGGGAGTGGACGGCCGATTGGTATCGCCACGATTACTACCAAACCATCGCCGCACCGGGCGACGTCGTGAGCAATCCGCAAGGGCCTCGCGACAGTTTCGATCCGAGCGAACCAGGCGTCGCGAAGAAAGTTCAGAAGGGCGGTTCCTATCTTTGCACGGATCAGTATTGTGCGCGATATATGCCGGGTGGCAGGGGAAAGAGGGCCGCGGGTGGAACGTGCGTATGAAAGGAAATCATCGATGACCCGAAACGCTCGGCTACCACGCTGGTCAGGGTATGCGGCCATCGCTCTCGGCACGGCCGTCTTGCTGTCGGTCGGATGTGCCAACGTGCCACGCTATTATTCGCTGAGGGCAGAGCCCGGCACGACGCTTTCCATGCTGACAGCCCATCCGGAGAATTATGTCGGCAAGATGGTGGTGTTAGGAGGGACGATCCTTGAAGAAGAAGAGAGTGAGGAATATCTCTGGCTGAGGATCAACAACCGCCCGCTGGATCAGGATTATCTGCCCCATCGTCCTGCGGACCTGGATGGCCCCGAAGCCGGCCACTACTGGCTGATCGTGGGCAAGGGACAACTGCCGGCCAAGTACCGGAAATGGGCGCGAATGACAGTGGTCGGACGAGTCACGGACGCTCAGCGATTCGGTACCGAACCGGTGCTGGCGATTGTCTATATCCGAGGATGGGGGATGAGCGGAGAACACGACGGGATCTGGAAGCATGTCGATCCCAACTATATGCCGACGGTGCCGAGAAGCGTCGGGAGCAACTGACGCCGGGTCGCATGAGTGGATCCGCGAAGCAAGGAACAACGAATCGCGGTGAGCGACAAATGCTGCGTGATGGTGTCTATGAGACATTTTCATTTCTGAGGAGGCAACGATGCGCAACGGGGGTGCCACTCTTTGTGTGGTGATGGCGTGGTTCTGCGTTCAGGCCTGCGCCACGAATATCGACGTGAAAACAGACTTTGATCCTGCGGCGGACTTCACGCAATTCCATACCTTCGCGTATGCGGGTCTGACAGACATCACTAAAACGGGCCTCCTGGATAATTCCCTGACCCGGAAACGCATTGAGGCGGCCGTCACCAGAGAACTCACTCAGAAGGGGCTTAAGGAGGTCACAGTGGATGAACGTCCCGACCTCCTGGTTCATTACTGGCTCGGGACGAAAGACAAGGAGCGAGTGATGGGGACGAGCGGCCCGAGTGCGGGGTACTATGGCCGGCCTGGGGGATACTATGGCGGGGGGTATGGATGGGGGGGAAGCGCCAGTAATGTATCGACTTATGAGTACAGAGAGGGGACGCTCGTCGTCGATCTGGTCGAGCCGGTCAAGAAGGAGCTGCAGTGGCGCGCCACGATGGTCGCCGCGTTAGAGGGGACGACCGAAAATAACATCGATCTTGGGAATCGGGCGATAGCCAAGGCCTTTGAAAACTATCCACCCGCAAAGTCTGCCCCGTCGCGGATCATCGCAAAGTGAGTCGTTTTTGTTCAGGTGCATACCCGGGCTACAGGGTGCGCAGTGCTGAAAGTTCGAACACAGGAGGAGATATGATGGTGAGATGTGCACGGACTCTGCAGTGTGCGCTCGTCGCCTTGGCAGTGCACTCGTTCGTCGCGTGTAGTTCCGGCGCGCCCGTGCAGCCGAGACAGTGGAATTCGACTCCCATTGAAGACGTGAAGACCGTGGCGGGAATGTGGGAAGGCATTCTGATCCAATCCCCTCGGTTGCGCCAAGATGACTGGGTTCGCGTGTCCATTCGTGAAAACGGAACCTATGAGTTCGCCGGTGTTCGGACGATCGGTGTGTTCAAGGGCAAAGGGACATTCGAATTGGTCGACGGCAAATTGATTGCGGAAACCGATCAAGGGAAAATCGTCGTTGAGCTGTATACGGATCCGGCAAATGGCGAAGGCATGCTGAAGGCGGAAGCCGCCGGCACTGACGGCAAGAAGTATTGGGCGGAGTTGACCAGACCAAAGCCACGTCCATCAAGCGGGGCAGGCTCCGCCAGGCTGACGCGCATGCCGGGAATGATTCCAGGCTTGGTCATGGACGACCACTCATGGGACCTCAGGCAGTCGACGGTCCCTTTAAGTTATTTGGGCGGAAAATGCGACATGATGTCGTGAATGATGGTTCTGGCTCGCTGGTCCCGTTCTTTCGAGGTCAGTCCGGGGTCAATCTCACCGGCAGCCGTGCCACGCCAGACTAACTTGTTCGATGCGGCGTCAAAAATGTCAATCAACAGCGAGCCCGTCAGGTGTACTTGGGCCTCGAGAGCCGGCGGATCTGTGTGACCTGCCGATCGAGTATCCGCTGAGTGGCTAAAGGGTCTTCCGGCCATCCCGTCTGAATAGTATTGAGTGGAGATATCGGGGCTCAAATCCTTCAACCCGACCTGGTAGGCCACATAGAAGTCGGGCTGCCCGTTCACAGGGTGGACGTACCCTTTCGTTCTCAACTGTGAATCGATTGCGATGCGAAGACGAATGTCGACCTGAGAATTGTCGACGCGCTTGTCACCGGTCTGCTCCTGCTGGCCCGGCACCCAGTCATACGTGTGATAGGCGGTGAAATTTGCGCTGCGATCATAGTCGTACCCGATCTTCGGCGACGCACAGGTGGTGACGGATACCATCAACAGGAACGCACACAAAGCTTGTTTCCATGTCATCGTGATCTCCTGATTCGACGGGACTTACCGTGGAGGGAACGGGGCCAGCATGGCACGAACGAGGCTGCCGATGCGTTCGTTCCGTTCTTCAGGAGTCATCCCCGGATGAACTTCTGCGAGTGCAGAGGCCTGCCAGACCAGTTGATTGGATGGCGCGTCGACAATATCAATGAGGAGGGTGCCTTCTTTGTATGGCTGAATATCGCTCAGCGTGGTGTAGGTGCCGTGTGCCCGATCCCCGATGTAGTTTTGGGTGGAAGCCCCCTTCATCATATCCTTCATGCCGACATGGTAGGCCACATAGAAATCGGGCTTGCCATCGACCGGCGCGGCATAGCCTTTTGACCGCAGCTGGGCTTCGACGGCCTGTCGAATACGGGTGTCGACCAGAGCATTGTCGAGGCGCTTGTCCCCGGTCGCCTCCTGTTTGCCCGGCACCCATTCGTAGGTGTGGTAGGCAGTGAAACTCGCGCTGTGATCATAATCGTATCCGACCTTGGGTGACGCACAGGCCGAAGCCGACGCCACCAACAGAAAGAGAAACCAGCTCAGAGGATGTATCCGCTTCATAGAGGTCTTCCGGCGCGGAATAGTAACAGAACCACCAGTCCAAGAGAAGGCGCCTCCAACCGAAATATATAACCGGTGTTTGACTATCTCAGGAAGGCACCTGTTGCGCATTCGCCGGATGAGCTACAATTGGCGCCTATGTTTTTGTGCTTCCACAAACGCATCCTGGCCATCGAGTTGCTCTTGTGTGCGGTGATGATTGCGGCGTGCGGTCGCGTCATTTCGCTCGACTACGAACCAATCAACTCATTGCAAGGGCAAGGGCCGGTCGAGATCGCCCCATTTCAATATCAACCCTTCGAGGAGCATCGCGTGCGGGCCAGGCAAGTCGAAGGCAATCCCGCGGCCAGGACTGACCTGTTCCTTTCGCGAGACATCAGCTCGTTTTTTACAGAGGCGCTTCGCAAGGAGCTGAGCAGAGCCGGGTATTCACAAAACGAATCCAGCGCGCTGACGGTCTCCGGTAGCATCAGCCGTTTCTACATCGACTGGAAAACGGGAGCGAATCGATTGTTCGAGCTGAGGGTGACGTATGTTATTCGCTCACAAGAACGGACGCTCTTTACCTGGGATTGCTCCTCTCTCCAGAAAGGGCCGGACACCCTTGTCCAAGACGGCATCTTGATTCGAAAGGCGACTGCTGACTGCATGCAACGGTTTCTTCATGCGGCTCAAGAAGCCAAGGTCCTCTAATACGCCGCCAGACTTTTATGACCAACACAGGTGGTCGCCGGTTTCCTGCCTGATTGTACGAGGGTGTCACAGCGCTGGTGTCCTCGTTACGCACCGGTCTGCGCCTTGCTAAGCTCCCCTCGATCCACGCATCATGATTAAATCATGAATGCCGCGACCCGAGATGCCCGCCTGTCTCTTTTGAAAAAGCTCGGTCTCCTCTTCCTGTTCGCACTCCTGCTGCTCGCAGCCGTGATTTTCTACATACAGACGCGGCACGGGTTTCGTCACGTCCTCATTCCACTCGCAGCGAAGCTGACAGGAGCCAGGCTGGAAGTTCAGGACGGATACCTCTCTCTGTTTGGGATGCTCGAAGCAAACGGCTTCGTTTATGACGATTCCGTGTCGGGGATTTCAGTCCAGGCGGAGAGGGTCGCGCTTCGTGTCGCCCCATGGTCGTTTTTCAGGCAGGGCGTGCCCCGCATCGACGATTTGGAGGTGAAGCGAGCGAACCTGAGCATCCTGCTTCGTCCGGAAGCAGGCGTGGGGCCGGTTCCTGAGCATGGGCTGCTGAGGCCGGGAACGTTTCCACAGATGCCGGTTGTCATTGAGCGGGCACGACTTGAGGACCTCTCCTTTACGCTGGATCATGATGATCGCCGGATCACGGGACGGGCCACTGCGCTGTTGGATCAACTTGGACCGGGTCGGTCGGGGACTATCACACTTCGGACGGAATCCACGTTGGAGCGTGACGGAACGCCGAACCTGTCCGGCCTCATGGAACTCACGCTTTCAGTGGATGTCGAGTCCGGAGGCACGCCCGTCAAATGGAGCGGATCGAGCCGGGCCCGTGTACGGACCGGACAAGGATCGTTTGAGTCCGGGGATCCTGATGTCTTCACCGTCGAACAAACCCTCACGGGCGAGCACGATTCTTCCACGCAGCGCCTAGGCGCTGCTTCCACCATCGCCATCTACAACGCCGGAGTCTATCTCGGAACCGCCGACATAACGGCTGCGATGGACGGAACGCAACGCCCGGCTGTGACAGACGTGTCACTGAGGATCAGGCAGGTGCAGCGCGACACGCTCAATGTCTGGTTAAACAGGACCTCGATCGTACGCGTTCAGGCTGGAGCATTCGATGCGCGGCTGGAGGCGCGCGTGGAGGGGACACGGACCTCCGTTCGAGGGCACGCGACCGGATCGGGGGTGAGCCTACGACTGGGCGACGGGGAGACCAGCCCGCCGGTCGATGTTTCACTGCAGCACGGCGGCTCGTTCGATTCGGTGACCAGCGATGTGGTGCTCGAACAGCTCTCCCTCAGCATCGGCGACAAAGGCCAAGACCCTATTGTCCGGATCATTGGACCATCCGTTCGTCCTCCATCTGAATCGGTTCGAAACCATGACATCGTCGGCCGTTGCGGCGATCGTGCCGGCTAGGTGGTCTCTCCGGCTGGCTCCATGTGAGATTCAGAAGGTGCGGCCCTGGCTGGCCTTATCCGGCCGCGACCTGTTGAAAGGCTTCGCGGCTGCTCGCTTGGGAGGTGCACTGACCGTCACGGTACACGAGAAAGAAATGACCATTGATGTAGCCGGCCGGTTCGATGGCACCGGTGTCATGGTGCGCAATGAAGAAGGCGGCCGGGATAGCCTGACCGGTCCATTCAGCATGGCCGCCGAGTGGCAGTCGAGGCTAAAAAATCTGCGAGTGCTCGAGCTGGATTCGTTGACGGCCACCATCAATCTGAAGGGTAAGCAGGTTGCCACGCTCCGGGCGACCGGCGCGTGGCTTGTTGTCGACACAACGAGACTGACGGCACTGCACGGCGCATTGAAGCTCACCGGATTGCGAGGGGAGACGCTCAATCCGCTGCTCGGCTTGTGGAGTGAGGTCAGGATCGGACGGGCGACGCTCGACGGTCATGCCGAGATGACCGTCGATGAAAGCCGTGCTACCTGGGACATCGACATCGGCGGCCGTGATGTTCAGTTGCGTTTACCCGACACGACATCCGACGCGCCACCACTGACTCTTCAGATTAAACAGACCGGCGAATTCGATCGGATCGGGGGAACGCTCCGTCTGAATCAGCTGGGAGTCCATGTGGTCGAGCGCCGTCGTCCCGTTCTTCTCGTCTCGCTCGATCACCCTCTCATGTTGAACCTCGGCCAGGGGATTGAATCGGACGGTTCCAAGACAGGCAGATCTTCTGAACCGATCACGCTCGCGGTTCGCATCGACCGGCTGGCCGTGCATCTCATCCGGCCCTGGATCGCGCTATCAGGAAATCAGGTCCTGGCGGAGATCCAACGAGGCGACCTGGATGCGGATCTGAAAGTCCGATTCAGGGGAACGGATGACGTCACAGTTGCCGGTCGAGTGGATCTCGATAGGATCATCTTCGAGCATAGCCGGAACAGCGCGGATGCCTCATTGAGGTTGGGGACGGAAGTCCGTGCGTCTGTCATCGGCCGGTCGCAAGTAGAATTTGAGTCGTGGGAACTGCGGGCACTCAACGGGAACACAGTTCTTGCTCAGGCGCGCCTCACCGGATCGGCCGGTGCCGCCGGCCCGACGCGTCTCGAAATGGATCTCACCGTCGGCAATGTGAGCGAATTCATCCGCCGGCTCGGGATCTTCACGGTACGGCAACGCGAGATGATTGCAGGCGGCAACCTCACAGGCAACGTGCGGCTCGCCACGCCGGGACCGGGGAAACCGGTCACAGTGACAACCGGATTGAAGTCGACGAACTTGAGCATACGGATGGATACATCGCATCAGTTGACCCAAACCGTCCTGTTGCAGGCAGAGGTTGAAGTCGACGCGTCCCGGACGGTGGCCGAGTTCCAACGAGTGCATATTGCCACGGAGTCCGGAGGTGCCGGGACCGGGACCCTGACGGTGAGCGGGCGATGGCCGCTGACAACTGCAGATACGAATGCTTCGGCGGTATCGCTGAACGTAACGGCTTACGAATGGGACAGCGGGCCGTCCGTGGATTTCTTCGGTCTCTTGCCCGGCCGTCGTTCCGGTTCGTTACCGGTGACCGGCGAGCTCAAGCTGACTCGAGAGGCCGGAAGCCAGACCGTTGCGCTCCAGGGAAAAGAGACCATGGGATCGATCAGCATCGTAGGAAAGGGTGGGGTTCCAGAACCCGCGACCATTCATCTAGAGCATGCTGTCACCTGGAACGGGAACGAACTGCGCGTGGCCATGCTGTCGCTCACCTCGGAACGGCCGAACGGACGAGCGGACCGGGTGGCGATGACAGGAAATATCCGCATGAGACCCAGCCCTGGCGTGCAGCTTCGTGGAAACCTGGGCGCGGTCGATGCGGACTGGTACGCCGCGCTGATGTCCGCTCCTCCAGACCAAGGGCGGGCCGGCAAGCCGCACGATGCAACGGATGAAGGTTCGGGTGTTCCCGCGTTGTTGGATCTCGACGTTGACTTCGCCATCGGGTCCGTCATCTATCGGACTCTTGAGTTCGGAAAGGGACGATTGCTCGCCAAGGGAGACGGGACAAGCATGCAGGCAACGCTGGAGCCGACCGGTCTCGCGGGAGGATCGGTCGATGCAACCCTGACTGTCACCCTGGAGAACGGAGAGCCGCAATTCGTGTGGGACGCCAAGGGAAACTCATTGGATATCGGCCTTCTCAGCAAACGCTTGTTGGGGGAATCGGAGCCGCGCGTTACCGGCCTTGGCCGGTTCACAACGTCGGGAACCGGTCGCGGCCGGGGCGAGGCCGTACAGCAGAGTGTCACCGGCACAGCGGTTTTTGACATGGCCGACGGCCAATTCGTCAAGTCGCGGGTCATGGAATTTCTGGCGGAGCAGACCCGTATCGAACAGTTCAGAGGATTGGCGTTCCGGACGTTACACGGAGACCTTCAGTTGAAGGACGGGTGGGTGCATCTGAAACAGCTTCGTGCGGAGGGGCCCGGCGTCATCCTGGAGGCCGACGGGAAAATCGGGTTGGATGGTCGACTGGACGCCCACGTTCAACCGAAGATCGGACCGGACTTTTCCGACCGTGTCCGTATTCCCTGTCTGGATCAGTTTGCAAAAACCGCCGATGGATTCACCGTCTTGCCGGTCGCCGTATCGGTCAAAGGGACAGCAACTGATCCGGCCTTATCTGCGCAGACCACCGCCGGCAGTATAGCCGGCCGTCACGCGGGGGCGCTGGTCGGGACGATTGCGGATCTGTTGACCGTCTGCCAGGGTGGAGATGCCGCCCAGAAAGCGTCCAAAGGGGCCGTGGAAACGGCCAAGGATTTCTTTCAAAGTCTATTAGGCGGCAAGAAGGACCAGCGAACTGCGGATCGCCCAGACACAAAACAGTGAGCTGCCTGCCGAACAGTTGTTTTGCCTGCATGCTCGTCATCTGACCGAAGAAGAACGCCGCAACAATTTCCAGAGCCTCTCAAAGGCATCAGCTCCCCGTAGCGCAGTGTCTCCACGTTCGTTCGCGGGCATTGGTTGAGGGGCTCCGCGGCACCGGTCCTGAAACATTGCCTTGTCGCTGCCAATTTGATAGGGTTGCTGCCCTTCATCTGCAATACGTCTGAGCCACGGTATGCAGGATCCTCGGTGGTCGCTGCTGCGAGGTCCTTCATGGTGAGTCTCAATCGTTCGATGCGCGCCGGTCCTTCAATCTGGATGGCGTTGCGTTTTCCCCGCGATCCAACCCCGGCGTGCTGGTCGTTGACCGCCACCAATAATCTCTACAACAGTGCCCACGCTGCTTGTCCGTTCCCGGCTACGGACCGGCTCAATCTCAAGCGGAATCCGACCCGGCTTGTTGGCGCAACACAGAGGTGTCTGTTGAAACGTTCGACGAGTCTTAAAGAGAGGCGGAAAGAGTGCGGGCGAGCGAGACCATCCACAAGAGGGGCATACTCATGACGACCAGAGAAAACGTGCTTGTAGTGTTCATGGCCCTGAATCTGTTTGCGGCGAGCCACCTGGCCATGACCGATTCCGCCCTTTGTGCCGACGAATCCATCTCCAACTCGGAGTTCGAGCTGTTGCGCTCGGATATTCGAACCAAAAAAATGGCCTTGATTGCAGAACGGATGGAATTCTCCGGCAAGGAAGCCGATGCGTTCTGGCCGATCTACAGAAAATACGATGTGGAGCTGGCGGCAATCAACGACAAGAAAGTTGCGCTGCTCATGGACTATATGCATTCCCACAAGACGCTCGATGACGCGAAGGCCAAAGAGTTGGCGCAGGGCGTGTTCAGTGTCGACCAGATGACGCTCGATCTGCGGAAAAAGTACTTTGACGAGTTGTCTGGCGTGGTGTCACCCAAGACCGCAGTGAGATTTCTACAGATTGAACGCCGGCTTCAGCAGCTGGTGGACGTGCAGTTGGCGTCGCGTAATCCGGCGATCAAGAAGTAACCGAACAGCATGACATCATTCATCACGCATTACTGACTGAACGAAAGCGCATCATGTCTACCTATTTTCGTATGGCCACCTGTCGATCGCTTCTCTTCGCCCTCTCCATCGGGGGTGCGATACAGGGCTGCAAAGAGGAAGCCGCTTCCACGAACATTCAACCGGGCCCCGAGGTGGAAGTGGCGGACGTCAGGCAACAGGACCTGCCGATCTATTCGGAGTGGGTCGGTACGACGGACGGATTGGTCAATGCCACGATTCAAGCCCGAGTCACCGGCTACCTCATGAAACGGAACTTCGACGAAGGGGCGTTCGTAAGAAAAGGCGATCTGCTCTTTGAAATCGACCCGCGTCCCTTCGAGGCGGCGCTTGCGGAGGCCAAGGGCCAGCTCAGTCGCGTGCATGCCCAGCTCGTGAAATCCCAGATGGACGTCAAGCGCGACACGCCGCTGGCCGAGGCGAAAGCCATCAGCCAAAAGGAATTGGATGATTCGATCCAGGCGCTCGCGGCTGCGAGAGGCTCCTATCTCTCCGCTAAAGCCTCGGTCGAACAAGCTCAATTGAATCTCAGTTTTACCAGGATTGTCGCTCCGATTGACGGTGTCACCGGCATCGCCAAGGGCCAAATCGGCGATCTGGTGGGTCCGAGCACGGGCGCCCTCACGTCGGTCTCGACGGTCGATCCGATCCGGGTGTATTTTCCGATGAGTGAACAGGAGTACCTGAGTGTGGCCGAAAAAATTCAGGAGGCGTATCGATCGATCGGTGAAAAGCGCAACGACAATCTGGATCTCATTCTGGGAAACGGCGCCACCTATGTGCATAAGGGCAGCTTCATGCTCGTCGATCGACAGGTGGATGTGAAAACCGGAACCATTCGTTTCGCCGCACAGTTCCCTAATCCCGACAATCTCCTTCGTCCCGGGCTCTTCGCCCGCGTGCGGGCGAAGACAAACACCAAAAAGGGCGCGCTGCTCGTTCCGCAGCGCGCCGTGACGGAGATACAGGGCAAGTATCAGGTCGCCGTCGTCACGCAGGACAACAAAGTGGAGTTCAGGCCGGTGAAGGTGGCGGAGCGGTTCGGCAGTCTCTGGGTGCTCGACCAGGGCGTCAGCGCGGGAGAACGCGTGGTCGTCGAGGGATTGCAGAAGCTGAAGCCGGGAATGGCGGTGACCCCTAAACTGAGCCAGTCAGGACAGCCGGACAAGGCCGCCTGATGGCGAAGTTCTTCATCAATCGTCCGATCGTCGCGATGGTGATCTCGATCATCATGACGATCCTCGGCGTCATCGCGATGGTCCAGCTTCCGATCGCGCAGTTTCCCGACATCGCGCCTCCTGAAATCATGTTACAGGCCACCTATGTTGGCGCCGATGCGGTGACGTTCGAAAAATCGGTTGCCACCCCCATCGAACAGATGATGAGCGGGGTCGACAACATGCTCTACATGTACTCGGTCAACGCGAACAACGGTCAGATGACGTTGCGCGTGAACTTCGACATCAACACCCGGCCGAACGACGATCAGATCCTGACGCAGATGCGGTTTACCCAATCGGAATCCCAACTGCCCACCGATGTCAGAAATTTCGGTGTCACGATCAAGAAAGCCACCACCAGTCCCCTCGCCCTGTTTTCATTGTATTCACCGAACGGCACCTACGACGCCACGTTCCTGACCAACTACGGCTATGTCAATATCAATGATCCCATGACCCGCGTCCCGGGCATCGGTCAGGTGACGATCTTCGGCGCCGGGCAATACGCCATGCGCTTCTGGGTGCGGCCGGATCAGCTGGCCAAGTTGGGGATCACGGTCACGGAGATCTTGAACGCCATTAAGGCTCAGAACACCGTGAATCCGGCCGGCCAGGTCGGTGCCGAGCCGGTCCCGGCGGGGCAGGAGTTCACGTACAGCGTCCGCTCGCAAGGCCGCCTGGAGACGGAAGAGGAGTTTGGCAACATCGTGATCCGCGCCAACCCGGACGGCTCCATGGTCCGGTTGACGGACGTCGCCCGGATCGAGCTTGGCGCGCAGTCGTACAGCAACATCGGACGGATGAACGGAAAACCCGCCGCGATCATCGCCATCTATCAGCTTCCTGGATCCAACGCGATTCAAACGATGGACGCGGCCACGAAGCTGATGGAGGACATGAAGTCACGATTTCCTGGCGACCTCGATTACGTGACCTCGCTCGATACGACGCAGGCGGTTCGTGAAGGCATCAAGGAGATCGTCCACACGCTCTTCGAGGCGCTGATGCTCGTGATCCTCGTGGTGTACATCTTCCTGCAGGGCTGGCGGGCCACGTTGATCCCCTTGCTGGCGGTGCCCGTCTCGCTCATCGGCACGTTTATGCTCTTTCCCATGCTCGGGTTCTCGATCAACACCCTGTCGCTCTTCGGCCTGGTGCTCGCCATCGGCCTGGTGGTGGACGATGCCATCGTCGTCGTTGAGGCCGTCGAGCATCATATCGAACACGGCATGTCGCCGAAAGAAGCCAGCTTCAAGGCCATGGAGGAAGTCTCCGGACCGGTGGTGGCGATCGCGCTGATCCTGGTGGCGGTCTTCGTCCCGACGGCGTTCATTCCCGGTATCACCGGACGACTGTATCAGCAATTCGCCGTGACGATCGCCCTGTCCGTGGTGATCTCGGCCTTCAACGCGCTCACGCTCAGCCCCGCCCTCTCGGCTTGCTGTTGCGTCCGAGGAAACCGAGCCGGGGGCCGTTGGGCCTCTTCTTCGGCTGGTTCAACAAATGGTTCGGCCGCGCCACGGACGGCTATGTGAATATCTGCGGCCATCTCATTCGAAAAGCCGGCCGCTCGATGCTGTTTCTTCTCGTGGTGGCCGTCGTGGCAGGCTGGCTCGGCATGCGACTCCCGAACGGGTTTCTTCCGATGGAAGACCAGGGTTTCGCCTTCCTGAACGTGCAGCTTCCCGATGCCTCCTCGCTCCAACGCACGGATGAGGTGTGCAGAAAGATCGAGGCCATCCTCAAGGACACGCCCGGTATTCAATACGCCACCACCGTGGTCGGCTTCAGTCTGTTGAGTACCGTGAGCACGACGTACAACGCATTTTTCTTCGTCACGCTCGCTCCCTGGGAAGAGCGGAAGCACCCGGACGAACAGCTCATGTCGATTTTCAAGAACGTCAACAAGCGACTCGCGGATCTGCCGGAGGCCAAGGCCTTCCTGTTTCCGCCGCCTGCGATCCCCGGCGTCGGGACATCCGGCGGCGTGTCGTTTGTCCTGGAAGACCGCTCCGGGAAGGATATCGGATTTCTTGCGGACAATACGCAGAAGTTCATGGAAGCGGCCAGCAAGCGTCCTGAAATCGCCCGGATCGACACCACCTTCATCCCCAACGTTCCGCAGGTCTTCGCCAGGGTCGATCGTGAGAAGGTCCTTAAGCAGGGCGTCAATCTGTCGGACGTCTATCAGACGCTGCAGTCGTTCATGGGCGGCGTGATGGTGAACTTCTTCAACCGGTTCGGACGAGTCTGGCAGGTCTACGTGCAGGCAGACGGCGACTTCCGCACCCAAGCGGAGAATGTCGGGCAGTTCTACGTCCGTAACAGCGACGGTGACATGGTGCCATTGTCTACCCTGGTGACGATGGAGACGTTTCACGGCCCTGAATTCACGATGCGCTATAACGAGTACCGCTCTGCCCAGCTGTTCGTCGGCACGTCGCCCGGCTACAGTTCGGGCCAGGCCATGAAAGCATTGGAAGAGGTGTTTGCGTCCACGATGCCGGGCGGGATGGGATTCGATTATATGGGTATGTCCTTTCAGGAAAAGGTCGCCGCGGAAGGTGTGCCCTCGAGTGTGATTTTCGGCTTCTCTCTGCTGTTTGTCTTTCTGATTCTTGCCGCACAATATGAAAGCTGGGCCTTGCCGTTCAGCGTGCTCCTTGGAACGCCGGTCGCCGTCTTCGGGGCGTTCGGGGCCTTGTGGCTGCTCAAGCTTGCCGCGCCGGAGGCGAGCGAGAATGACGTGTTCACTCAAATCGGCCTGGTCATGCTCATCGGCCTGTCTGCCAAGAACGCCATCCTGATCGTGGAATTCGCCAAGGTCGAGTATGAAGGCGGGAAGACCTTGATTGATGCCGCGCTGGCCGGGGCCAAGTTACGGCTCCGTCCAATTCTCATGACAGCGTTCGCCTTTATCCTCGGGGTCGTGCCCCTGGTTCTCGCCACGGGAGCCGGGGCGCATGGCCGGGTTCTCCTCGGGCTCGCGGTCTTCGGCGGCATGTTGGCTGCGAGCGTGATTGCCATTTTTCTGATCCCGGTCACCTATTATGTCGTCGAGAGACTCTCTCATGGAGAGGATCAGCCGAAACCGGCCACGCCGCAAGCCGGATCGCCGAAGCCGCCCCTCGACGGCCACGCACCGAAGCCGGTGCCTCACACGAACCCGCTTCCTGCCCATCGCACGTCTAGAGGGAGGGCACTGAAATGATTCGATCGCCTCTCGCCGTGGTGTCTCTGTGCTCCTGACCTCCTGCATGATGGGACCGGATTACACGCGCCCGGATACGCCCGCCGACGACACCTGGCGGCTCGCGCAGGCTTCGTCGGAGTCCATCGCGAATCTGCCATGGTGGGAACTCCTCAGAGATACGGAACTGCAGCGGTTGATCCGGACCTCCCTGACTGAGAATCAGGATCTGCTCACGGCCGTGGCATCCGTCGAAGAGTATCAAGCGCAGCTCGTGATTTCTAAGTTCGATCTGGCGCCGGCGTTGGGATACGGAGGCCAGGCCTTCGTGTACAACGCCAATCGGAATGCGGTCGGGATCCCGAGTCCGGGAGGCGGCGCCGTGCTGCTTCCCGGACAGACCGGCGATTCCAGATCGGTCACACTCAGCAATGAAAGCGCCTATGCCGGGTCAAATGGGAATTGGATGTCTGGGGCCGGATCCGGCGGTCGGTCGAGGCCACCCGGGCGCAACTCTTGTCGCGCGAAGAAAGTCAGCGGGCGGTGATTCTCGGACTCGTCGGCAATGTCGCCGAGGCGTATTTCGATCTCCGTCAATTCGACCTGCAAGTGGAGATCACCAAACGAACCCTGAACGCATGGGAGGAAACGGTCAGAATTTCACGCGTGAAGTTGCAGCAGGGTGTGATCTCGAAACTGGATCTCGACCGCTTCGAGGCGGAGCGGTCGAATGCGGCGGCCCAGCTGGCCGATCTGGAACGCCAGGTGGTCCAGAAGGAAAATCAGATCAGTCTGTTGCTGGGGCGAAAACCCGCCACGATCGCGCGAGGCATCGCGCTGACCGACCAGGTGATGCCGCCGGACGTGCCGGCGGGACTTCCCTCAGATCTGTTGCAGCGCCGTCCCGACATTCTGCAAGCGGAGCAGGAGTTGACCGCCGCGACGGCCAACATCGGCGTCGCCCAAGCCGGTCGCTTTCCGCAACTCTCACTGACAGGCGCACTCGGAATTGCAAACCCGCAACTCAATTCATTTTCCCCGGGTGTCGCATTTACACAGGCCGCCAGCGCGTCGATCGCCGGACCGCTCCTGAATGCTTCTTCGCTGGGCTATCAGGTCACGGTCGCCGAAGCGAGAACCAGGCAAGCCAGGGCACAATACGATAAAGCGGTCGTGACCGCGTTCAAGGAAGTCGAAGACGTGCTCATCGCGATTCAAAAAACCCGCGAACAGCGGGTGGCCCAGGAGCGTCAGGTCGCGTCGCTGCGCTCGGCGTTAGAGATGTCCGATCTCCGCTATAAGGGCGGTCGGGCCAGTTATCTCGATCTTCTGACGGCTCAACGGGATCTGTACAATGCTGAAATTTCGCTGGCGACGGACCAGACGCACACAATTGGTGTCAGTCGTGCAGCTCTACAAGGCGCTTGGGGGCGGCTGGTCAGCGGCCGATCCTACGGCCGTGAACGCTCAGGCGGAGTTTTCCACCCATTAGCAGGATCATTTGAGGACGGGGCATATGGAGAGACGGTCGTCAACCTTGAGCAGAAGAGGAGACAGCATGAAGGTTCTTACCGGTTCGCGTTGTGACAGGGGTGCGTGTGCTCGAGTTTCGTCCGGTTGGCGACACCTTGTCTGCCTATTGCCGGCACTCAGCCTTTCACTCGTCCTCCCGCTTTCACCCGTGGGAGCCGCAGAAGAGCCAACGCAGCAGCAGGCGACGCAGGAGCCGCTCTCGGACAAGCTGATGATCCGCGGCGGATGGGCCTATGTATTCGGCGTCACAGCTAACGTGTCTAAAGGTGGCCCTCTGTTGGGAGTTGGCACGAACGTGGACTTAACCAACACCTTGGGTGTGGACAGCTCCACCGATGCCTTCAGGCTCGATGGCCTCTATCGATTCAATGACCGGCATGCCATTGGATTGTCCTGGTATCGGGTTGGATTGAGTGGAGAGAAATCACTGAATCAGCAAATTGACATCAACGACCAAAGGATTGCCGCCGGTGCAAGTACCACAACCAGCCTGAATTTCAATATCTACCGGTTGCTCTACAACTATTCCTTTTACCGCAACGAGAAGGTGGAATTGGGGGTGTCGCCGGGACTCTACATGATGCAGACCAAGTTTAATTTCGCGGCACAAGGTAGCATTAACGGCAATCCTGGAGCCTCAGCGGTCGTGAACGAGCAACTGACGCTTCCGCTTCCATCGATCGGTTTCATCGCGAACTACAACATCACGCCGAAGCTGCAGTTTCAGAGCCGCTATGATTTCTTCTACCTGACCGTCGGTGATTACAACGGAAACATGTTTGAGTTTTATGCCGGCCTTGAGTATCGGCTCTTGAAGCACTTTGCGATGGGCGCTGCATTTGACAGGTTGACAGCCGGGTTGAGGTCGAGCGGAAACCAGGGATTCAACATCAATTTCAGTTACAACCTCATGTACCTGTACGCGACTCTCTATGCGTTCTAGCGCTCCACTGAAAAAATCAGTAACAGCAGGGAGGTATCCCATGACAAGCAAGAAGATCATAAGACTGACGGCCCTGATGATGTCGATCGCCTGGCCGGTAATGGCAGCCGATCTCTTCGTCTTTCCCAAGAACAATCAAACCAAAGAGCAGCAGGAGCAGGACGAGTTTTCCTGCTACAAATGGGCGAAAGAGCAAACCGGGTTCGACCCGAATAAGCCGGTCGAACAGGCCGCCGCACCGGCCCCGCAAGGTGGCGCGGCAAAGGGCGCTGCCAAGGGCGCCGCGGTCGGCGCGATCGGGGGAGCGATCGGGGGAGACGCCGGAAAAGGCGCGGCGGTCGGCGCCGGAGTCGGGGCCGCAGCCGGCGCGCACAAGCGACGGAAGGGTGAACAGCAGCAGGCCGCCGCTCAGCAACAGGCGACACAAAAGCAGGCGGCGAGCGTGGACGGCTACCAGCGCGCTTTTGGAGCCTGCATGGACGGCAAAGGCTATACCGTAAAGTAGCACGCGTCAGCCGGACGAGCGGAAGACAGCCGACTGATGATGCCCTGTTCGTCCCGCCGGGCGTTCTCGGCTGTCAGCAGATCATACGGTCCGGCGGCGCTCATGAACGAATTGACCGAGAGGAGTCACGCACGATGATGAACAGGTTTGAGTCCCACCTGGGCGCTTTGTTAGTCGTGACCGCCGCAGTCGCGGCGGCTCTGTCCGGCTGTGCGAGGAATCCGGTGAGCGGCATGCCGGAGGTCACGCTGGTCTCCGCTGAACAGGAGAAAAAGATCGGGGCAGAAGAAGCGAAAAAGGTTCTAGACAACATGGGCGTCCTCAACGATGCCGCGCTGACCACCTACCTCGATGCGCTGGGACAGCGGCTGGCCAAGGAGTCTCCGCGCCAGGACGTCACCTATCAATTTCTCGTCGTGGATACGGCGGATCCCAACGCCTTTGCTTTGCCCGGCGGATATATCTATGTGACGCGAGGTCTGCTGGCATTGACGAATGCCGAGGAGGAACTGGCCGGTGTCGTCGGGCATGAAATCGGTCACGTTGCGGCACGGCATAGTGTGCAAAAAATTTCGAGGCAAGGACCCTTTGCCGTCGTCTTCGGCATTGCCTCCGGTCTCACAGGTCTCGTCAGTCCATTAGTAGGCAATTTGATCGGCGGCATCGGAGACTTTACCCAGAGCCTGATCTTCTCTCCCTATAGCCGGGGCCAGGAGACGGAGGCGGATCGTGTCGGTCAGGAGATGGCGGCAAAGGCCGGCTGGGACCCGGGAGGTTTGACGGCATTTCTGGCGACACTCGAGCGGGAAGTGGAATTGATGAGCAAGGGACCGCAGCGGCATAGCTTCTTCGACACCCATCCGGCGACACCGGATCGAGTGGCCAAGACCGGGGAGCATGCGAAAAAATTGTCGCGGGCGAAACGTGACCCCATCAGCGCCTCACGTGAAGCGTTTCTGGCCAGGCTGGACGGCTTGGTCGTGGGTCAGCGCGGGGCCAATGGGATCATTGACGGTCGCACCTTCATCCATCCGGACTCGAATTTCATGCTCCAGTTTCCTGACAAGTGGAAGCTGGACAATTCTCCTCAAAATCTCGTCGCCGCCATGCCGGACGGAAGCGCGGCCATCGTGGTGACCGCCGTTGCAGAGGGGAACGATCCATTAGACGGTGCCAGGGCGGCTGAAAAGGCTGCCAAAACCCCGTTAGCGGACAAGGCCCAGAGAGTGACGATCAATGGCCTGCCGGCTGCACATACTCACATTGACGCCGACGGCAAGATTGGCGCCGATTTGACGTGGATTGCCCATGGCGGACTCGTCTATCAAATTGCGGGAATCGCGCCGAAGGCAAAGTTTGAGACGGTGCGCCCCCTGTTGACGGCTGTGGCCCGGAGTTTCCGGCCTTTGTCCGCTGCCGAACGTACCGGCGTGAAGGAAAAACGGATCAGGCTGATCAAGGCACACACAGGAGAAACGATTGAAGCCCTTGCCGTCCGTTCCGGCTCGGCCTGGAATAAGGAGGAGATCGCAGTCGCCAACGGGCTTTCCGCTCAAAGTTCACTCGAAGAGGGGCGGCTCATCAAGGTGACGATTGCAGAGCCTTATGTGAGCAAGCTCTCTCGCTAATACATGAGAGAACGAGGGATCGACGGCTATTAGGAGCCGTTTCCAGTGATCATCAATAAGTCAGGGATAGCACAACAATAATAGGAGCATTACATGCCTAAGAATCTGATGACGATTGGTGTTCTTTGCGGCCTCACGATGATCGTGGCTGGTTGCAGCTCGCAGCATTACAGAGTGAACGATCCAGGTACCGGGAAAGCTTACTTCACGACAAAGGTGGAGGATGCGGGTAGAGGAGGCGCGGTGAAGTTCACAGATGACAAAAGCGGCAGTCACGTGACACTCCAGTCCTCAGAAGTCCAAAAAATCACATCTGATGAGTACGACGCGGGACTCACCAAGCCGGTGGCCCTTCCAGCTGTGAAGAAAGAGACGACAGTGAAAGGGAACGAAACGATGCAGAAAGATCAGGTCAAATAGAAACGAGCAATGGTGAATTCATAGGGGAGAACTACGGCTGGCCGCGTCGGGGACCGGGGTAGCCGTGTACGCTGGAAAGTCACGTGCGGAACAGGGGTGATGCAGAACAGAGCGACCACCCAAACGCAACCAGGCTTGCGAAAGCGATATCTTCGCCTTGTGGCGGTGGGACTTGCCGGAACGCTGAGCCTGTTAGCCTGGTTTGGCCCTCTGCACCCTGTCTGGGCCCAGCAACCGGTTGCTAAAGAGGAAGGCAGCGAGCCTGCCGCGCAAGCGGGCGACGCCGGACAGGCTGTGACCGAGCCACAGTCTGAAACCGAGCGGCAGAGCAATGAACCGGCTCGAGAGCCGCGGTTTTTGCCGCCCGTGCTCAGGCCCAAAGTGCTGACGCCGGAGGAACTGGACGACGCCGAGCGCCTCAAGAAACTATCCGCGAAATTTGGAACCGATCCCACGGCGATCGTGGGTCGCTTCCAACTGTCTAGTCAGTACGTCGACCTACCCCAAGGCGGCCAAGCGATAGAAAACTTAGTCCGCCTGGACCTTCCCTTCAAAAACAACTGGTTGCTTCGGTTCGATTTCCCGTTCCTGCGGTGGAGCGATCCGAATCGTTCAGGTGTCGGCAGCGCACAGGGACTGAGCGACCTCGTCGTCACAACCGGGTGGCGCATGTATAACACCCCGGAGTACGCCTTCTTTCTGGGCGCCATGTCGACGCTTCCTACCGCCGATGAAGACGGATTGGGAACCGGGAAATACAACGTCGGGCCTCTCATCGCCACGGCGCGGTTTCTTCCCCTGTGGGAGTCCTTTCTCTTCGGGGTCTTCCAGCATTTGTTCTCAGTCGGCGGGGATCCCTCGCGCAGGGATATTGAGCTCACGCGGGCGTCGCTACAAATCAACACGATCTGGGCAGAGCGGTGGTGGACGACGGTGCAGGGAATAGGGCAGGTCAACTGGGAACGCAGCGCTAAAAGCAGCATGACGCTCGAATTCGAAGCCGGCCGGAGCCTGCCGGGACGATGGGGCGTATATGTGCGCCCGGGGATCGGCCTCTGGGGCCGCACGGAACCTGGCGCCTATATATGGAACATCGAGATCGGCATTCGCCGCATGTTCGGATCTCTTTAAGCCCATCGCCATTGTTATGACCGACGCGCAGAGCACCGACGCTTCTGGGGGAAGTGTGAAGAGATCCAAGACCCGAAAGCACGATCGCAGACTCAGGAGAATTTGGAGGCAGGAGATACAATTTCGAATGCGGCAGACTAGGGTTACTCCTAGTAGAGCTATTTGTTGATCGGGCTATGATCCCTGCGTCTTTAAGGCTTTGCTTTTCCGTTTCCCAAACCGATGGGAGGTCGTTATGAGCTCAGCTGCTGAAGAGACGTTGACGAAAGTCGAATCATCTGTCGACGAAGAAATCCTCGCTCTTCGCTACACGCATCAATTCATCATGTTTTCCGACCTTGCCGGTTCGATGCCACAGTACACCTGGCACACCTTGTTCAGTGCATTGAACAGGCTCGCCGGGCAAAGAGTCATCCAACTCATTCCCCACCGATCGGACTATGAAGTGGTGTTTCCCAGATCCAAAGCCAAAGCATGATTCTGGAATGAAGACGTTGCGGTTCGGCTAGATGTCAGCGCAAGCCGGCTGAAGCGTTCCGCGGAAGGTCTTTATGAGGCCACAAGCGCTTTGTCCCAAGTGCGGCACGAGTGTCCAACCCCAGAGTGGGCCGGTTCGGGAGAGTGCGCCGCTCGTAGGCGACCAGATGGAAGAAGCGGAGTCTGTGCGGCACGGGCTGAAGAACATCAGCACAATTATGAGCTGATGCCCTTCAGCCGTCCCTTCCAAAATCTCGTCTGCCTTGTCCTAACTCCTAATCAGGAGAGCGTTATCCAACCTTCCGGATTTCGATCACATGGCCCGCTTCATTCAGTTCGACCCTGATCGATGTGCCTTCTTTCATTCCTGAGAGTGTGCTTTCCCCATGCTGAACCGAGAACGACTGGGTCCCGAGGAGCGTCATGAGAGTAATCTCTTTCAGATCCCCTGAGGCAGAGGTCAGCTGGCCCATGATATAGCGATGCGCACCGGCCTTGCCTTTCGCATGGTGATCCACCGCCACATTGTTATCGCTCACCCAGATCGTCAATTCGTCACCCACTTTGACATCCTGTAGGACACTCTTTGCATTGAGGCTGTATTCGGCTCCCGGAGTCCTCACGAACACCTGCCCTGACTTTATTCGTACGACCACCCCCTCCAGCTTGATTCGAAAGCCAGGCTCCGGAATGGGAGCGAGGCCGAGTTGGAGGTCCACCTGTCGGTGCACGTCGATCACTTCGCCTTTGTCATTCAACTGTAGGGTCAGTGGCGTTCCCTCGCTAAACATCGTGAACTTCGGGCGATTCTTTTGGACCGTAAACTCTTGTTCGCCGGTTGACGTCCAGAGCTTAATCGCATTCTTTTCCGGAGACGCGTCGGTTAAGGTGCCGCGAATCTGATGGTGTGCAGGCCTTGCGAGTGCCTTCGGGTAGGCATCGATGACGACATTACTTTCATTGACCCACATGGTCACCTCATCGCCGATTTTGGCACTGCGCAGCGCATCTGACTGCACGCTCATGTGCCCCCAGGATGTGGCGACAGCCACACGCCTGGTATCCACCTTCGTAATGGTTCCGCTGACTTTTCTGGCCATGTCACGGTCATGCGCGCTCACCGGCGTCGCTACCAAAGTAAGACAAGCGGCAGCCAAGCAACACGGTATGACGGATGTTCTCAGGAATTTGTTCATGCACTCTCCTTGATTAATGAATAGCAGCGCAATCGCTGCTTTTCCGCATTGAGATGCTGTTGCCATTCGCTACGAACACCAGTTGCGTCCGTATTCACACACAGCATCCAGTAAATGGTTGTTAAGCGGGGTAGAGACGGGGTGAAGCGAAGCTGGTAATCAGACGCGGTACAAGAAAATGTAGAGCGCGCAGGATGGGACAGCCGAGGTAGAACTTCTTCTCACCCTACGAGGCAGGTAGCCGAGAGTCAAGGTAAAACAAGATGGCGCAGAACTATTGCAGAACTATGTGGGAGATAACGAAGCTGGTGGGCTGGACTCGGGGCATAAACACACCGAACCGTGAGCCGAGGGCACTGCGTCACTGTGCACACTGGCCACTCAGTGCCCGCTAGTAGATGCCTCAGTTCTTGCGTACAGGGCACGAGAAGGACTGACGAAGTAAATAGCTATGTGGTAAGAGTCTTGTCTTAATCCTTAATCTTCAGGCAACGGAGTGTTTTCAACCCTAGTTGCAACTATCGGCCAAAGCCTTCTCTGCTTGATCGACCAGCCCTGAGCTAGCCCACTCCCTGATATGTTCAATTGCAAAGGGTTCATAAGAGGAAAAAGCGCCACATTCATGGCAGCTAGGCTTGGGTATCTTCTTCCAAAACACCTGCTCGTAGCAGGCCGTGCATACATAGAGTGATGCCAACTCTACCAGCCAAAACTCGCGATTAGCAGATTGATTGGTTGTTTCATCAATGGGCATGTGTCATCTCCCGCTTATACTGTTCAGACTCAGGAAACGGCTATTTGGCTTCGCTAATCAGGCGGGCGGCTTGACCGCAGAACAGTGTCATACACTGAAGTACTATAGTTCAGAATCAAGTTCTCAGGTCTCGACGTTGTGAGCATCTGAATCTGTTTAGTCGGAAACAGTTCACCGCGGTCAATACCACTAGGTTGCACTGCAAGTGTTGCCGAGACTACTACTCCCGTCGCTCTATCATCCCACTGTGAGCCGATTACCTCTTCTGAGAATCTCCTGACAGTAGGACCTTCTCAGTTGGCTGTTTATCGTCAGAGAGGTGCCTTGAACGAGCGACGATTGCTGAAAGAAGACGTTCACAACTTCGAGTAAACCCTCTTTTCTTAGACTCTAGCCTTCCCGTACCTGGCAAGGGGAGACCCAGGGACACGAGCCCGGCTTCGGACTGACCGAGGTGGTCTTGCCCGGTTGGCTTCAATGCCAGGGTCTGTAGATTCCCCGCACATGAGACAACGCCACCCCATTACTGCTTCCGATTTGCATGATTCATTAAATTGAGTACCGACCATGAGGCCTTGACAGCGCGGGCATTGCATGAATCCCTCCCTCATTCATTCATTCACCAACCGAAATGTCTTGGACGGTCACGACGCTTCAGTGCTTGACAAGATCGACCAATGGCTGTTCGACCGCAGTGAAGTGACAGCACTTCTATCCTTTATTTTCCCTCACACCAACACTTCCTCACCCGCCTCCTTGGCCAAGAGGCAACGCAGTTACCAATCGAGTTCGCTGGTTCATTGGGACTGCAAGGAAAGGATGCACCCGTCAGGAACCCCACAAGATTCGAATTCCTGTACAGATTGCGTCGTTGCCATCCGCAGCAGGCGGGGCGACCAGTCCCCACCACCGGCAACACCCTGTCGTAAATCACGGCTCACCCTTCTTCATGGGATGCACGTGAATCGAACGGTTTCCTGACGCCAAGGCCGGAGTCCGGTCCGCCTCCATCAGCGGACATCGGACAGGCAAGGAGTCAGAACACCGGAAACGCACTTACAGCGGAGACTGGGGAATCGGTCACGCTGGGAAAAAGCAGGAAGCGCGAGGATAGGACAGTCAGCGGAACGCCACAAGGACAACATCACCTTGGACGCTCTGCGTACGGGCGTCAAGTCCTATAAATGGGAGATGAGGGATGGTGCGGATCACACATTGCGCTTACAGACCGGGATTCCGTACGGGATTCCGACCGTCTAAAAAAGCAGCCATAGTGAGAGTTTTGGCCAGACTACATTCGTCAAAAGGGATAGCCTTTATCAAACTTCCTCCCGTTCGTGTGCCAACACTAGTAGTTTCCCCACGCGAAATACTCGCCCTGAGAGGTAGCTCTCATCCTGCCAGCTACATTGTTTATGACAAGGAGCTGTTTGATGCTTTGAGGGGTATTGCTTCTGCCTGAAATCTGCGGCCATGCAACCTTCAATTTGTATCGCTCTTCTGATGATCTTGTCACGGTGAACGTGTGCGAAAGTGGCCGATCAGGCGTGTCAGTAAGTTCAAACCCTTTGAATTCGCCGATCAGATATTCTCGAATAACTTCTTGATTCTGTTCGACACGGATTGCTTCTTTGTTGCTCATTAAGTCTCCCTCTGAAAGTCTTTTTCTTCGCGGTCTAGATTATCGACTTACCATGTTGCATACGGCGTTGCGAGGCACGGTAATGGTCCGCTTCAAACCTATTGGCGCTGATCCACCCATTTCCTGGCTTTGCGAAGAGCAATCTCATTCGCCTTTTTCTCCGTGTTGCTGATCTCATGCGATTCACCCTCTAGGGTTTTCATTGGCTCGCGGCTGCCTGCTGAGAGCCATGCTAGCGCTTTTGGCGTCCATCGGTCGTCTCCGAGAGGTTGGGAGCAGGCTTTAATTTTATGATTTTTATAAGTCACCCACTCCGCCATTTTCAGCCCTCCTCTTTTCATCCTGTAATGTTGAGGACAACAGATATGAACCATTCGTTTTCGTAAGTCTCAAAATGACCTGTACCCCGAGCCCCGGAGCCGCCTTCAATCAGTTTGTCGAGGTCGATGTTTTATGTTTTTCGGGTCGGATTAGATTAGGTTGTCCCTCCTCGCCTGCAAAGACCACCAGGAATTTCAACGGTACTTCTCCTAAATTCTTTGCGTTATGCCAGGTGTTCACAGCCTCTAAAAACCCACTCCCAGGTGTAAATGTCTGGCGAGAGCCATCCTCGACTTCCACCGTCAATGTTCCCTCAAGGACATGGACGTAGGTAGGGAATGGATGCATGTGGCGGCCGCTTTCCTTTCCAGGTTGAATTTCGACCAGAGCCGAGGCCATCTCTGCCTTATCGGTTTTGGGATATACAATCTTCTGGCCGCTGATCGTGGTTGAGCCTTTCATCACTGCGGTGCTTGTTACATCTTGCTGTGCAAGCACTGAAGCGGTCGTCTGCACAAAGAGCAGGATAAAGAAGAGAGAGATAACTGTTTTCATGGTCAAACCTCCAATAAGTTTTTAGGCCCTAGCGTCAAGCACCCATTCGTAAGCCCCTGTTAACGAGGGGGGGCCGAATAAATTGACGCTTTGTTGAAGCCGCTAAGGTTATTGGTTTGAAGGACGGTTTTGCTCGGTCCAAACGTTGAGGAATGCCGGTTAAACGATTCGCCTTGGACAAGAGAAGTAGAACGTCCATGCCAATAAAGCCCGATCAGCCCTTTACAGGGTGCTTTTCAAAAGCATCGTTTGGAAGTGAACTCAAGGAGTGTATCGCACCTTAAGCAGTACCATCACTGACAAGTACAAGATGCTTACAAAGGCTCACCGCATTTTGAGTCGAGCCTCCTTGAGATTTCGAAAACCCGACTGGCCAGCTCTTGTGGCGACCTTAGCCGTACGAGTAGACCAAGGGATATGAGTCGTCACGGGAGGGGGAATATCTTTTTTGTTTATACTTAAACTCATGGGCGGCTCTCTCTTTCGCCGTTATATCGCTTAATGCTTCTACGGACGTTCTTGTCGCTTCATTCGCAGGTTTTCAGTGTACGCTGCTTCGAGTCGGTCAAGCTGATCACTTTTGAACAGTATGGTCATCTCTAACAACGTAAAAACCACCACGGTCGATTTAAAAATAAGCACTCCTTCCCGCTTCATTATTAAAGCGATCTTCGATCGTCGGGATTTTACCCCAAGGCACGGTCAATTGCTTAGGTCTTAAGCAGTCATGTACAGTGACCGCATGGCTGAAGAGGAGGACGTAACCACTCGGCGGCTCATCGCCAATTTCATCACGGCGAGCACGCCTGTTGAGAAGTATTTGCAGCAAGGCGGGCGGCTCACCGATCTTGAGCTACAGTCCATCTCTTTAACCATTGACGGCCTTCAGACATTCCTCAATATTTGGCATGCCAAGCATGACAAAAAAGTGAAACATGCAGGAAATCGCTAGGAATAAGCCAAAGCCCACTGGAAATAAAACGTCTCAAACCGGAACTAACTCACTACCCCTGTCTCATCGCTTGACTATTGCGCTAGGCAGCTCGTAGCGTAATGCATAGCGCTATGAGCGCTACGCCGACTGTCCCATCTCTCGCGCATTGTTTTTCACCGCGCGTCTGATTCCCCAGTCTCCTCATCAAGTCCGTACTCACAATAGCAGCATTGATAGTCACGAACGTGGATCGGAGAGGACTGTGTGCATTTCGATGCCATGGCCCAATGTGCTTCAGCGGCGGAGCCCACGCTGGAGTGCCAATCTCGGGCTTCAATTCTGGAGGTCGCAGTATGAGGACCAATCAATCCTACATCTCAGGTGCGTTGCTTCTTTTCGCGCTACTCTTGGCTTTACCAGTCGTGACGGCGGCGGCTGCCGCGGCGGACGAACACATGAAAGGCGCCATGATACTCACTCCGGCGACCCAACAGGACGTGATGGCCTCCGAGGCCGTCGAGGACACCCTTAAGGCCTGCATGGTGAGAATTCCCTTAGATGCCACTCGTGGTCAGCGCCTCTTGGCTGAACAAAATTGCGCCGGCCAACAACAGACAAGACAACTCGTTCCCGAAGCGACAAAGTTCTGACGCGGTCACTGTGGCATTAACGGGTCGCTCCCCATGAGGGGAGTGGCCCGTTTGTGTTCGAAAAGAGCCTGTCTAAATAGAAAGTATCTCGTCCATTCCATCTCGTCTGCCTTTGCAATTGTGGACGATCTTAAAGCCCATCCGCTCCCACCACCTTCAGCCTCTTCATCATTGAACTCTTCCGACTCGACTTGGCGGTAATGCTACCGCTGTTCGCGCAGATTTCCGAGAGGCGACCATGCCCCTGGAAAAGGTCAGAACGTCAATAAGGGGCTTGGTTAAAGAATGAGCCCTATTGATCAGACTGCATCTATCAACTGGCATAGTCTGGTAGTCAAACCATGCTGCTTTTGAGCGGGTACCATCTTCCCCCTGAAGAGGGTGAGACCAACATTGGAAGGTACCGACCGAGGTCGACAGCAAAGGTACGTAAATAACGGAGGACCTATGGATGTGAAACAACCGTCGCTAGCTTCCCGCGTGGACTGGTGCAGAAAAATCCGAAATCAGACTGGTCGGAAGGAGGAGAGAGAAGCTTGGATAGCAGAGGAAGAAGGACTCCGTGATGCATCGTTCGGGAGGCTGCGCGCCACTCTCATTAGGGTCTGCTACCCTTCACAGGTCAAGCGCTATATGCAGGGCTTTCAGGATGGGCGAACCCTGATCGGCCTTGCACCTGTTAGGTCTGTAATAGCTTATTATCAATACAGCAAAGGATATTAACCGTGACAGTCATGTGCTCTTGGTGTCAGCGAGAAGGATTGAACGGGACTTTGGGTGAGAAGCATCCACTCGAGTGTGGATTACAAACACACGGCATCTGTCCAACACACTTCGACCGTGTGATGTCCGCGCTCAAGGAGTTCATTGGAGCCGTAGTGAAACATTAACGGGTGTTGCCTAAGCAGCTTACGGCCGGATATGGTGCTCCAACTGACTCTTCGTTCCGAGTTGGTGCAAAATATAATTGACGCACAGTGAACCTCAGTGCATAACGTTTGCTACCTTGTTTGTCTTTTCCTGCTCCATGAGCGAATGGATAGTGGAGAGAAGTTCTCCGAGATGGAACTGCCCATTTATCATCGTAGGGACCTGCAAGATACGGACAGTGCCGCCGTGATGCATACCTTTGAGAACGGACATCATGGATGGCCCCGCGAGAATAATGATCGCGCCTTGGAACCCATGCTCGCGTAGCATTTTCCAATCCTCCGCTCCACTCGGATCACTGACATACAAGTCTAGGACTATGAGATCCGGGTGTGTATCCTTGAGCGTCGTCAGCATGTCCTGTCGATGCGGAGGAATGGCGACTGCGTGGCCATGTTCCCCTAGACTCTTGCCAATTTGTTCTCTCAGCTCCGATTGATGCGTGATGAGCATGATCATGAGATAACGCCTTTCGTTGTAGTCACTTGCTCTTGGTCCGTGGGAAGAGCCTGTCGCCGGTGAAACGCACTTGTCACGCGATGCAAGAGTCTATGCAGCCAGGGCACAACATTGGGGGAGAGCGTCGAATCCGAACCCATGGTCTTTTGACGCGCAGCAACCTCATGGATTGGAGATGGCTTCAATTCCACCACTCTCGTACCTCTCCGTAAACACATGCTGGTCATCGTCCATTCTGAGCAAGGGACTCGGCGATTCACCACTCGTCAGGTCTCGTTTCAGTCTGCATTCGCAAGCTCTTATTGTATGAATGCTACAATCAGTTCCACGCAGCGCCTCTTCAGGGATACCCAGCACACTGCTCGTACACAAACCCGCCATCTCGACAGTTCGGCTAAACGTCACGCACGGCCTTCGGTTTCTCTTCACTGACCTCATTGTCGCGGAGAACAACCTTGAGAAGAGAACCATGTACGTGCATTTCCTTCTTCTTGTAGTCAATAAAGCCCAACTTACGGAACTTGTTCAGGAAGAAGCTCACGCGGGAACGGGTGGTGCCGACCATCTCAGCCAGCGTCTGTTGAGGGATCTTGGCAATGACCGTCTGTGGTTTCCCTTCCTGCCCAAACTGAGCCGAGAGCAACAGCACGCGTGCGAGGCGCTTCTCACTGGAATTGAAGAGTTGATCCACCAAATCCTCTCCAATACGAAGATTGTTAGATAAGAGGTAGGCCATGAACAAGGCTGAGAACGCAGGATCGCAATGGAGCATGCGGACCATGGTCGCTTTTTGTATGCGCCCGATGGCGGAAGGCTCTAGTGCCGTGGCGGTCGTCATACGCGTCGTCTGCCCTGTGAGACATTGCTCGCCAAAAAAGGCTTTCGGATGCAGGATGCCGACGACGGCCCCCTTCCCTTTTCGTGAAAGCACCGAAATTTTGACTTTCCCTTCCTGTATATAGAAGACGGAATCCGCAATATCGCCTTGTGTGTAGAGAATACCATCCTTGTTCAGTTGCAGAAGGCTACTCCCCCTTCTAGCTTGGGAGAAGAAGGCTGAGGGATTGAATTGGGAGAGAGGCGTGGTAGTCATATGGCACGTCCTTCACTGGAGCCAATTTACATGGTGAGAGCCCGTGAATGGCGGTAGTACAAGCTCATTGATAAATTTCTCAGGCCAGGCCCTAATGAGCTGAATGACGAGAAGCTGCAAAACCACTTCATCAAACAAAGGTCGATGGATTGAACACTGACCAGTTCAGCCGTACTGGTATATCGATGGAGTTTGATTACAGACTAGGCGTTTCGGCAGGCGCAGTCTGATCAAAACAGCTCACTTTTGTGCCTCTAGAAAACCGACTGGTGCTTAGAAAAGGGCTCTTTATGGCTGAATCTGCTAGATCCTAAGTTGTAGGATACTCCAGATGGAAGACGTGGGAAGTTTAGTTAGACGCACCGATGAATTCGCGTAGACGACAGCAGAACCACCGCCCTTAGGATTTTGCCCGCAACCGGAGCACGGCGAGTGACCGGGCTTCGAGATCGTACTGCACCCCCGCTTTCAAGATCGTCACCTGCTTGGCGTTCTCCTTCGTAGACGGCCGTGTCCATCACCGGCTGCCATCTTGACCCCGCGCTTGTGCGCGGGCAGCGTGAAGGGCCTGCGGCTCGTGGTGGGCATTGAGCAGGATCAGAAATGTGTCGTCCAGGAGTGATCGTCCTCTCGAATCTTTTTCCTCGATGGCATGGCCGGCCAACCGGACGCCCGAGGCAGCGCACATAGCCTTTGGCCCAGTCTTCATCCGTCATCTCCTTGCCGTCGGGACGGAGCCAGGACAGATCCTTGACCTCCGCGCCACGGATCCGGCGGCCTTGAAAGAACCGACGGCGCCGAAAGACGGGATGGTGCTGGCGCAGCGCGATCAGACTTCTGGTGAAGGCCAGGAGCGTCTGCTGCGGCTTGGTCATCGTGCCAGTCCACCCAGCTGATCTCATTGTCCTGGCAATAGGCGTTGTTATTGCCCTGTTGCGTCCGCCCCATCTCGTCGCCGCCGCAGATCATCGGCACGCCCTGTGACAAGAGCAACGTGGCGAGCATGTTGCGCTTCTGTCGTTCCCGGAGCGCGATGATCGACGGTTTCGCCGTCGGTCCCTCGACGCCGCAGTTCCAGCTGAGGTTGTCGTCGGTCCCGTCACGGTTGTCTTCGCCGTTGGCCTCATTGTGTTTCTGGTCGTAGGACACGAGATCGTGCAAGGTGAAGCCGTCGTGCGCCGTCACGAAATTGATGCTCGCATGCGGCCGCCGGCCTCCGCCTTCGTAGAGATCGCTGCTGCCGGAGAGCCGATAGGCCAGCTCCGCCACCTGCCCTCCGTCGCCTTTCCAATAGCGACGGATCGTGTCGCGATATTTCCCGTTCCACTCGGCCCAGCCGGCCGGAAAGTTTCCCGACCTGATAGCCGCCTTCACCCAAATCCCAGGGCTCGGCGATCAGCTTCACCTGCGAGAGCACCGGATCCTGATGGATGATGTCGAAAAACGCGCTGAGCCGGTCCACGTCGTGCAGTTCCCTCGCGAGCGCGGAGGCCAGATCGAATCGAAAGCCGTCCACATGCATCTCGAGCACCCAGTACCGCAGGCTGTCCATGATGAGCTGGAGGACGCGGGGATGGCGGACGTTCAGCGTATTGCCGCAGCCGGTGTAGTCCATGTAGTAGCGCGGCTGGTCCGGCACCAGCCGGTAGTACGAGGCGTTGTCGATGCCGCGAAACGACAGGGTCGGGCCCAGTTGATTGCCTTCTCCCGTGTGGTTGTAGACGACGTCGAGAATGACTTCGAT
The DNA here is from genome assembly GCA_963728135.1 of uncultured Nitrospiraceae bacterium. Lineage (GTDB taxonomy): Bacteria > Nitrospirota > Nitrospiria > Nitrospirales > Nitrospiraceae > Nitrospira_D. The sequence continues at coordinate 153,969 of CAVSJC010000010.1, forward strand.
GCCCGCGCTGTGGAGCGCCTTGACCATCGTCTTGAACTCCCAGACCTGCTGGGCCCGATCCGACGAGGTGGCATAGCGACTGTCCGGCGCAAAAAACCCGATGGAGTTATAGCCCCAGTAATTGGTGAGGCCGCGATCGACCAGGTGTTTGTCCCGGATGAAATGATGGACCGGCAGCAATTCGACGGCGGTGATGCCCAATTGTTGCAGATGCTCGATCACGGCCGGCGTCGCGAGTCCGGCATAGGTGCCGCGCAAGTTGCTCGGGAATGTCCGGGTGCCGGGCGGTAAAGCCCTGCACATGCACTTCATAGATCACCGTCCGGTCCCACGGACGTCCGCAACAGTTGGTCGCCGCCCCAGGTGAACGCCTGGATCGACCACGACGCATTTGGGTATCGAGCCGGCGTTATCCTGTTCGTCGAGAGAGAGATCGGCGAGCGGGTCGCCGATCCGGTAGCCGAACAACGCATCGGACCAATCGATCGTGCCGGTAATCGCCTTCGCATAGGGATCGAGCAGGAGCTTGGCAGGGTTGAAGCGATGGCCGACATCCGGCTCGTACGGACCATGGACGCGGTAGCCATAGTGCTGGCCGGGCCGGACCTCCGGCAGGTAGACATGCCAGACGTAATCGGTGCATTCCTCGATCCGGATCCGGTGCGTGTCTTTGGCCGCGTCAGGATCGTCGAATAGACAGAGATCCACTGCCGTGGCATGCTCGGAAAACAGCGCGAAGTTGACTCCTTCGCCGTCCCATGTCGCCCCCAAGGGATACGGACGCCCGGGCCAGATTCTCATTCCCTCACGCGCCTCCATGCTCACGTCGCCAAAGATCCGGACAGAACCCTTTCACCAAAGTAGCATATAATGAGAACCTGTTGGCGGACATGACCTCATCTTTCTCGCGGGACCATCATCATGCAAACGTTCTGTGTGCTGATCATCGATGACGATCGTATTCTCCTCGACACCCTGGCTTCCTCCCTGCGCCTCCGCCTTCCTGACGCGCAGATCCAGACGGCCGACTCCGCATTGACATCGCTGCAGCGGATCCGGTCGATGGAGCATGGCGTCATTATTTGCGACGGACACCAGCCCCGGATGGAAGGTATCGCATTCGTGCGGGTCGTGCGGAAGCTGCACCCCGAGATGCCGGTGCTGCTGTTGATCGAAAAACATGATGAGGATTTCATCCGGCAGGCGATCGCCGCCGGCGCCTATGACGTGCTGGTAAAACCGGTGGACGAAGGGCTCTTCCAGCTCGCCGTGCATCGGGCGCTTGAAGCCGCTCGATTACGGGGCCAGGTCAAGTGGGAAGAAGAGAAGCTCTTGGCCAAAGTCCGGAGCCTGATGAAGGACCTGGAGGTGCTCTATGCGGCAGATGGACTGCAAGCACATTTTGAAGCGTTCAATGATTCCATGGAAGCCGAAAGAGCGGAATAGGTTGTCAACGTTCAAGACGATGGGCGAGCGTTATCCGGTGCCCGGCCGATTGCGGTGGTGATCTCGTACCTGCTCCTGGGTCGCGCATCCAAGGGAAGCGTTCGCCTTGGACGCGCACAGGGGGCCATGAACTTTCCTACTCCGTTTGTTGGATCGCGGAAAGCAGCCATTTTCCGTTCTGGTACCGCATGAAGGTCCAGACTTCGCTCGTTTCCGCCGGTGTCTCTTCGCTGCCTTCCACGACATACCCCGGCTCTCCGCGCTTCTTCGTCAGTGACACCGTGTAGTCACGGGCTTTCCAGTGCAGGGTGACGGTCGCGTACTGCATGGCCTCTTCGGACCAGGATTCCCGCACGTCTGCACGGCCGAGCACGACATCTTCCACATGATTCTCGATCTCGCGGCTGGTCTGTTCGGCCAGAGCCGTACTGAAATACGTCAGCATTTCAGGCGTCACGAACCGCCGCAATCCGATGAGGTCTTGTTTCCCCCAGGCTGTTTGAATCTCGATCAGCAGCTGCTGAAATGCCGCCTTGTCGCTGTTGGTTACTTCGGTGTCCACCGTGGCCGTCCGCAGTGTGGCGGGCAAAGACTCTCCCGGCAGCGATCCGCTGACGGTGCTGCGTCGGGTCAGTCCGGACAGCACAGGGGCGGGCGTTCGCCGGACTCTCATGACGTAATACAGCGTTGCACCTGCCAGGAGCATGACCAGGAGAAGGCCGGTGAAATTGGACGCTCCGGAGGCATCCACCGCGCCGGCGTGCTCACCGGCTTCATTGGTCTTCGCGCTGCTGTCCGTCGCGCCGAACAGCATGTGGCCGATCCAGGAACCGGCGACGCCTGCAGCAATGCCTGCCATCAGAGGATGACGTTGAAGAAACGAAGGCTGCGGGGCGGATGCCGGCTGGGCGGCGGGAGCCTGGCTGCCCGTTGCTGATTGGTGCTGCGTTGTTGCGGGTCTTGCTGTCGTCGACTGTTCGATGGGCTTCGCGCCGTTCTGGTCGTACGTGCGGGATCCCCGGCTGCCGAAGCCTTCGGAACTACCGCCGCTCCGCGAGCCGCTGGAATAGCCGCCGCCTCCGCCTCTGGCTTTCGCAAAGGAGATGGTCGGGCTTCCGATCAGAGCACAGACAATACATGCCGCAATGAATCTGGTTGTATTCACGAGGGAGGTCCTTTCTATCGATGCCGTGGGTCAATCGAGCAAGCAGGACATCCTAACAGCTCTGGCCGCAACAAACCTGGAATTCGCGAGAGGAATTGAATGCCTTCTGGAGGCCTGGGCGCGCGACTGCCCGGCCCAATTCATCGCCAACTGATGAGATTTTTTCAGCCGAGTGGTACTGTGTCCCCGATGCATGTCGGGGATGGTCCTCTTCATGCCGGTGATGCCCCTCCCAGCCATGAGCTTTCAGATCAAAGACAAGAAAAGCGCCCTTCGCGACCACTTCAACCGGATGGCCGGCCGGCGCGAGCATTGGCTCAAGAAGTCTGCCGGCTACTATCAGGATCAGGAACGGTATCTCAAATTTCTGGTTCCCGAAGGACTGCGTGTGCTGGAGATCGGCTCGGGCCTGGGCGATCTACTGGCGGCGCTCAAGCCATCCCGCGGGGTAGGCCTCGATATCAGCGAGCAAATGGTCGCCGAGGCGTCTCGCCGGCACCCGTCGTTGGAATTTCGAGTCGGCGATGCGGAGAGCCTGGATCTCCACGAGACATTCGATGTCATCGTCGTGGCCGATGTCCTCGGCTATCTGCTGGATGTGGAAGAGTCGTTCGGACGGTTGCATCAGGTATGCGCGCCTCAGACCAGGGTCATCATCGCCTACTACAACTATCTGTGGGAGCCGGTACTCAAGCTGGTGGAGAAGCTCGGCATGAAGATGCCGCAGCCTGAGCAGAGCTGGCTCTCTCCGGACGACATCGCCAATCTGCTTGCGTTGGCGGACTTTGAGATGGTCAAGACGGAGCGGCGGCTCTTGCTGCCGATTCGAATCCCGCTGCTGTCGACACTGTTCAATCGATTTCTGGCCTATGTCCCGCTCCTCAACAAACTGTGCCTCTGTCACTACCTGGTTGCGCGTCCCCGTGTGCGCCAGTCAACACCGGTTTACTCGTCGACCATCGTGATCCCGTGCCGCAATGAACGAGGCAACATCGAAGCCGCTGTGCGGCGGATTCCTCGGTTCGGAGGACGTCAGGAAATCATCTTCGTGGACGGTCACTCCACTGACGGGACACAGGAGGAGATCAGGCGGGTCATCGCCGCCTATCCGACAACCAACATCCGGCTGCTGCTTCAAGAAGGGAAGGGCAAAGGCGATGCGGTGCGGAAAGGGTTCGCGCAGGCGACAGGAGATATTCTCATGATCCTGGATGCGGACCTCACGATGCCCCCTGAGGATCTGCCGAAGTTTTATGACGCCCTCGCCACCGGGAAGGGTGAGTTCATCAACGGCTGCCGCCTGGTCTATCCGATGGAGTCGCAAGCGATGCGGATGCTGAATCTGATCGGGAATAAATTCTTCAGCCTGGCGTTTTCCTGGCTGCTGAACCAGCGGATCAAAGACACGCTCTGCGGCACGAAAGTCCTGTTCCGGCGGGACTATGAGCGGCTCGCGGCGAATCGCCAGTACTTCGGCGACTTTGATCCGTTCGGCGACTTCGATCTCCTGTTCGGCGCGTCGAAGTTGAACCTGCACATTCTGGAAATTCCGATCCGCTATCAGGATCGGACTTACGGTACGACAAACATTCAGCGATTTACCCATGGCTGGCTGCTTCTGAAGATGACGGTCTATGGCTTCTTCCGCTTGAAAGCCGTGTAATGTCCGATGCCGTCCTGCATCGGCATCGAGAGATTTGGCAGCGCAAGCCGGTGCTGCGCCGGCTCTATGAAGCATGGTATCGAGAGATAGCCGGATGGTTGGCGCCGGGCAGAACCGTGGAGGTGGGAGGCGGCACAGGGAACCTCAAAGCCTTTGCCTCAGGAGTCTGCTGCACGGATGTCGTGCCTCTGCCCTGGTTGGACGTTGTCGCCGACGCCCAGCGATTGCCGTTTCAATCCGGTTCGCTCGCCAATCTCGTGCTCGTTGACGCGTTGCATCACATCGAGAACGTCTCCCTCTTTTTTGACGAGGCCCTCCGGACACTCGAGGCGGGAGGCCGCATTGTCATCATGGATCCCTACATCTCCTGGGCTTCCTGGCCGGTCTACCGCTTTCTCCATCCCGAGCCGTTTGATCTGACCCATGATCCGCTGCAATTGACGGTCCCCCGGCCTGACCGAACGCCGTTCGATTCGAATCAAGCCGTCTCAACGATCCTGTTCGAAACACGATGGAACGAGTTTCACGCTCGCTACCCCGAGCTGGTCGTTCGGCACTTCAAGCGCACGGCGTTCTTTGCCTATCCTCTGAGCGGAGGATTCGATCATGCCTCATGGCTTCCCGGCTGGGCGGTGACTCCGCTCTTAAGGGTGGAACGGATATTGGGAGGCTTAGGAAGACAGTTGGCATTCCGGATGCTGGTCGTGTTGGAACGAAAGACGGACTGAGAGCGTTGAGTGCGTGCCTGCCTCCATGCCTGCTTTGCCGCCGCTAGGCGTTCACCCAGTAGGGACCGTGCTGCACCTGTGTTGTAGTGAAAGAGACTGCTCTATGGCCATAGAGTCAGGTGGTGAGCCGGACAAAGTGGTGTGCGTTGTATTGTTTAAAAGGAGGCTTCTATGTGGCTGCGAACTGTGCTGGTGATGGTCGGCCTGATGGCGTGCGGGAGCGTTGCGGTGCAGGCCGCGGATACGGAAGTGCAAGTGATCGACAAGAATTGCTGGATCGAAGTGTTCGATGACACCAAATATGACGCCGATGATCCGCACGTGAAGGTGCAGGGTCCGGCGGAATACTCCTCACTCAAGAATCTGAACGGTCGAAACTGGAACAACGAGATTAAAAGCGTGATCGTGGGCTCGAATGCGACGGTGCGCGCCTATAAAGACAAGGATTTCAAGGGAACCGAGCTCGCGTTCGCTCCCGGTCAGCGGGTGCCCGATCTTTCGAAGCTGGATATGTCGAACGATATCGAATCTATGAAGGTGGCCTGCGCAGCGCCATAGCTGAGCTAGCATCCGGCCGGTCGATCGGATCGGCCGGATGCTAGTTCAAATTCTTAATTCTGCAGGTTGCCCGATCAGTGCGTAGTCTTGGCGACCGTCGCGACTCTTTCATCCCTCTCTCCTCGACCTCATCATCGGCTACAATACGGATCGCTCCAAGCGGTTCGGGCAGTGAGGGTTGCGAGGTTGGCCCCGCGTCCCTCCTGTTGCAAGCCCGTCATGAGCCCCCTATAATGCCTTACGCAAGTCTTCAATTGATCCTTTAACTGTGTGGAGGAACCGTAGCGACGATGAGCGAACGAACGTTGGCGATTGTGAAGCCTGATGCCGTGAAAAAGAATGTGATCGGCGATATCCTGAGCCGCTATGAAAAGGCGGGATTGAAGCCGGTGGCCATGAAGCTGATGCAGATGCCCAAGCCGACAGCGGAAGGATTTTACGCCGTTCACAAAGCGCGGCCCTTCTTCGACAGTCTCTGTTCCTTTATGTGTTCCGGTCCCTCGCTTGTGATGGTCCTGCAGGGGGATAATGCCATCAAGAAAAACCGTGAGCTGATGGGTGCGACGGATCCCGCCAAGGCCGAACCCGGCACGATCCGGAAAGCGCATGGAGCCAACATCGAGTTCAACGCGGTGCACGGATCCGATTCGCCGGAAACTGCGCAGTTCGAGATCGCGTATTTCTTTCCCGGCATGGACATCTTCGGCTAGTTGACATCCCGGAGGGCGGCGGCTCATTGCCCTTCATTCTCCACTATAGACAGGCAACAGGCATGGCGTGGGTGCTTTCCCTCTGTCTGTTCTCTGCCTGCGCCCCTCACGTCGAAAGAGCCTCTTTGCCGGAATTGCCGCCTCTTGAAGAAGGGCCGCATGATGATCCCGCTCGGGATGCGCAGGTGCGTCTGCTCCGAGAAGCCTATCGGGCCATGGCTCAAGGGCGGTACCAGACCGCCGTCTTGTTTCTCCGTCGGTTCATCGACGGGTCTCCGGATTCGCCGCATCTGATGGAAGCGCGCTGGTGGTTGGGCCGGGCGCATGAGCAACTGGGCGACTACCGCTCCGCGATGGCCCAGTATCGAATCGTGGCCTCCGGTCAGCTTGCCGGGCAATACCATGGAGCTGAGTATGCCGGGTATGCCCTTCAGCGGTTGGATGAACTACGACAAGTTCATGCTGACCCTCTTGCAGGGGCCGAGCAGGTGGCCCTGCGTCTGGGCGCCCACTACCTGCCTCCCATGCCCGCTCTCAGACCATGGCTCGAAGACATGGCCAGAGGCGGCGTGACCGCGCTCATTATCGAAGCCGCCAGTAGCGCGAGTCGCGCCATGCTCAGTCGGGAACGACTCCGTGAGATTGTGATCGAAGCGCACCTGGTTGGTTTGTCTGTCTGGGTATCGTTGGATGTTCATGAGCCTCAGGGATGGAACGGCAAAGAAGACTGGTTGAGTCAAAAAGTTGATCGCGGGACAAGAGAACGTGTCCCGGTCGCAAGGCCCGACAGTGCCAATCCCGACTACCAGGCAGCTCTTGAGGAAAAGGTAAAAGAGTTGTCGGCGAGCGGGTATGACGGGCTCTTTTTCCCGGCGCGACGTGACCCGGGGTTCGGGGAGGAATTCTCCGAGGGTTCCTTCCGTACGTTCGCCTTGTCATTCGGCTTGGATCTCTCGCCCCAGCAGGTCTTCGGCTTAGACACGTCGGTCGATGCACCGGCTCAGGATAAAACCGCCCTCTACTGGCGGTGGGTGGGATGGAAGGCGCGGGCCTATGCGAAGCTCCTGACACGCCTTCGCTCGGCGTTGCGTGAACATCAACCGACTGCGGGGCTCTTTCTCGAAGTGCATCAGACGACGCTCACCGCTCCGCTGGCAGGATTGGAGCAGTATGGCGAGGAGATCGCCGATCTTGCCCAGCAAACGGGTGGTTCGTTTGTCGTCCTGCGCGACAGTGAGGACGGGTCGGGCCCGCTCGATAGACTGGGGCAGCAACTGGGAAACGTCGAGCGCCTGTGGGTTGAGATCGCCACGAGTATGGCGGCGCTTCCCCCCTCTGCGGCGGGGCTGCAACGCGCCATGACGGACACCCGCGATCATGCCGGCAGACCTCTGGTCATCCTGCCTCAGCTGGCTCCGGCTGTTCCTTGACAAACCGACGCGGAGCCCTCTACGATCCGTTTCCATTCTCGGATGTTCTTCATCGCACGAAGGGGAGTCCATGATTCCAGCGGATTTGCGGTATCACAAGGAACATGAGTGGGTGCGGGTCAACGGCACGCAGGCGACGGTCGGCATCAGTCATTTCGCGCAGGACGCGCTCGGCGACATCGTGTTCCTGGATCTTCCGAAGGCCGGCGCCGTCATGAAGGCGGGGCAGCAGATGGGCGAAGTCGAGTCGACCAAGACGACCTCCACGCTCTATACACCGGTCAGCGGGACGGTGGCCAAGGTCAACACGGATCTGAAGGATCATCCGGAAGTCCTCAACTCCGATCCCTACGGCAAGGGATGGATCGCGCTCATCGATCTCGCCAATCCTGAAGAAGTCGACCGGCTGATGACGGCGGCGCAGTACGAACAGTTCCTCGCCTCTCAAAAGCATTGATTCGCCAGACGAGTGACTCAGAGCTAGTGGTCATGGTGTCCGCTCTGAGTCCGCTGCTTCCGTGACCGCATTCACCCATGGCTGATCCATCCCACATTGCCATAGTCGGCGCAGGGCCAGGCGGCTATGTTGCCGCTATTCGCGCCGAGGGCCTGATGCAAGCGGCGGAAGACGTGGAGAGAGCGGCTCTCCATCGAGCGCGGAAGAAGGCGGGCCTATGATGCAGTCACTGCTCTTGAAGCTTGCGATGCTGGCGATGACCATGGGAGTCGTGTTTTGGATCGGCTGGCACGCGCCGCAGCCTTCCCCCAAAGTCGTGGCCGCAGAAGCCATTCCTCCAGCGATCGACAAGCCGGTTGCCCCGTTGAACTCTGACTCCGTCCCGGCGCAAGCTTCCAGGGAAGCGGCCCGGCCGGTGGTCGCTCCTGCTCAGTCCCACGCCGCAGCGTCATCTCACAGACAAGGGCCGCTCGATCTCAATCGCGCGAGCGCCGAGGAACTTGAATCGCTCCCGGGGATCGGCTCCGTGATCGCACACCGGGTCGTCGAGTACCGCAAGGCCGCCGGCGGCTTTCACACCGTCGAGGACTTGCGACAGGTCAAAGGTATCGGCGCCAAGAAGTTCGACCGCGTGCGTCCACTCGTGAGGGTGTCGCCGGGAGCAGGAAAGACGGAGAAGCAGTCTTTATGAATGATCTCAAACAACAGCTGGAGCTGATCCTGCGCGGGGTGGTGGAAGTGATTCATCCCGCTGAGTTGGAGTCCAAGCTGACGCGCGGCCTCAAAGAAGGGCGGCCCTTGCGCGTCAAAGCGGGATTCGATCCGACGGCCCCGGATCTGCATCTCGGCCATACGGTCTTGATCCACAAGCTGAAGCACTTTCAGGATCTCGGTCATCATGTGCTCTTTCTCATCGGCGACTTCACGGGCATGATCGGCGATCCCACCGGCGTCTCCGAGACCAGAAAAGCGCTCACCAAAGAGCAAGTGCAGGACAATGCGAAAACCTACCAGCGACAGATCTTCAAGATTCTCGATCCCGACAAAACGACCGTTGAATTCAATAGCCGCTGGATGGGATCCATGACGGCGGAAGGGCTGATCGAACTGGCGGCGCATTATCGTGTGGCGCGCATGATGGAGCGCGATGACTTTCACAAACGCTTTCACGAGCAAAAGCCCATCAGCGTGCATGAATTCCTGTATCCGCTGGTGCAGGGCTACGATTCGGTGGCCCTCAAGGCGGACGTGGAATTGGGCGGGACCGATCAGAAATTCAACCTGCTCATGGGGCGGGAGCTGCAACGGGACTACGGTCAGGAGTCGCAAGTGGTCATCACCATGCCGTTGCTGGAAGGGACGGATGGCGTCAAGAAGATGAGCAAGAGCGTCGGAAATTATATTGCTTTGGAAGATAAGCCGGGCGACATGTTCGGCAAGCTGATGTCGATCAGCGATGCCTTGATGCTTCGCTATTATGAGTTGCTCACGACCGAGGATCTTGTCCGCGTCAAAAGCTTGCACCCCATGGAAGCGAAGCAGTCGCTCGCGGAGTTGATTGTCGCCCGGTATCACGGCCCGGAGGCCGGCCATCAGGCGCGGGCCGAATTTCAGCAGAAATTTCAGGAGCGCGAATTTCCCGACGAGCCGGACATACGGTTAGTGGTGACGGCGGACATGTTACGCGATGGTGGTGGCATCGGCCTGGTCGATCTCGTTGCAAGGACAGGATTGGTGCCCAGCAAGAGTGAGGCTCGAAGGCTGATCATTCAAGGCGGCGTGGAGATTGATGGAGTAAAGCAAAACGACGCCAACTTTCTCCTGATTGTTACGGCCGGCCGACCATACCGTCTTAAAATCGGCCGCAGAAAATTTGCGATCGTGGAACGCGCTTCCTAGCGGTCGATTTCTTGACTTGCCCTCATGCCGGCAGATGAAAGGAGACTGTTCAAGTTTTGTAATTTGAGCAATCTCCTCGTGTTTCTGGTTGGTTCTCGCCCGGTGGTTGTTTCCGCCTCTCTAAACCTCAAAAGGCCGCTGTTTTGTCGCCAGTTGTCACCATAGGGCAGTACTAGCTTCTGCTCGGGAATTTACGATCATGCAGGTGGAACCCGTATGGTGCGGCTCGACCTGCTCGGCTGCTCTTCGGCGCGCTCTATTGAGCTTTCGATATTGAAGTCACTCGTCCTTCGGAGTCGAGTTGGGCCTCAACCATGTCATCCACCTGCACCTGGTTGCTCGATTGCGGGGACAGGTCAATCGGCACTTCCTGGTTCTGAGGATCGCGTACGATGTACTGTTCCCCGCCAGAGGCAGTGGCAGGTCTGTCGCTCCGGGCTAATTCGCCCTTCACGGTGTGTGTATTTAAAAATGAAGCTGTCTTTTGACAGCTCCTCCTCGTCTGCTCATGCCGGGCGGTATACGTCATTTGCTCACGTGCTATCTTCACCACCGTGGAGATTGTAGCGGGTTGCAACTGATGCTCAGAGGACGCGGTAAAGTGCGCGTTTCGACGGATGGCAAGCCCTGGTGTCACGGAGGTGTGCCACCTTGATGTGTCATGATGGACATTGAGATGCCCCGAATGATGGGATTGACGCCACAGCGCAGATCGCGATCTTTCGCGCGCAAGTCTCTTGAGCGCATGATGGGTTTAGGCCGGTGGGAGGCGAGGAAACTATGATACTCGTGTCATCGTTAGATCGACAAGAGATCCATCTGCAACTAGGAGGTCACCGAGTGTCCACCGGTTCGTCGGCCTTGTAACATTCGCTACCCTAGTTGGGGCTGCGCTTCAGCCCTGGGGACTTTGGCAGCGAGATCAATCTGACAACGATACGATGCATTTCATAGGAGAGGTGACACATGGCCATACCAGATCGCCCTCGTGTTCTATTGGCGGATGATCATCAGCTATTCCGCGATGCCCTTCGCAGGATGCTCGAACCGTCGTGCGAGGTGGTTGGATCCGTTGGAGACGGCCGTGCCCTTCTCACCATGGCCCATCAGCTGCATCCGGACCTTATCCTGATGGATATTGCGATGCCCCTGCTTACGGGGCTGAATGCCGGCCGGCAGCTGAAGCAGCTGCTGCCCCGGATCCATCTAATCTATCTGACCATGGTGGAGGATGCAGATGTGATCAATGAGGCGCTTCGTCTGGGAGCCTCCGGATTTCTGTCGAAGCACTCAGAGGAGGCGGAACTGTGGGCGGCCATCCACGCCGCCCTGGAGGGAAAAATTTTCGTGAGCCCGCTCGCCGGGACCGCCATGTCGGAGACCGGACGCCAGCTCCCACACCGCCGGGATCGAGGCATGGCGTTAACGCCGCGACAGCGCCAGGTGTTGCAGCTTTTGGCAGAAGGGCACTCGATGAAGGAGGTGGGCAGTATCCTGAATGTGGCCGCTCGGACGATTGCCTTCCATAAGTACCGCATGATGGCGGAGTTGGAGATTAAGTCTAGCGCGGAACTCGTCCGTTATGCCATCACGGAGGGCATTGTCTTGACGTCGTCATACGTTTGAAAGGACTCATAGGCGAGCGGCACACCAATCCTTGTGGCCCAGCAAGGTGTACAGCGCGCGGCATGGTCAGGTCGGCCAGGTTCTCACTTGCTCATGTCATCCTGTCAAAACTCCGAATCACAGAGGCTCAGCGTTGAACAGTTGAGCCGGTGCGAATCCAACCTGCTTAACTCGCTCCATGACCGTACTCCTTCAGGAAGAGACGCGGCGGAAGTCCGCAAGCATCGTCGGGCTTAGTCCCATAGGCTCATCACGCGGCTCTTTCAATCGTGCGCTCGCTCACATGCGCGGCCCGTTTACCCTGCTGGAGGAGACTGTGCGCGTCGAGCCTGCCGTACAGCTCGATCATCTTGGCTACGAGACCAGTCCAACCGGTCTGATGACTGGCGCCCAGACCGGCTCCATTATCCCCGTGGAAATATTCATAGAACAGAATATGGTCCTGCCAGAGCGGATCCTCCTGAAACTTCTTTGTGCCGCCGTACACCGGACGCCTGCCCTTGGCATCCCGCAAGAACATGCTCGTCAAGCGATCAGCAATCTCCTTGCTGACCTCGAACAGGTTCATCATCTTGCCGGACCCAGTCGGGCATTCGATTTTGAAGTTGTCTCCATAGTACAGATAGTAGGAAAGCAGCGCCCGAATGATCATGGCATTGACCGGCATCCAGATCGGCCCTCGCCAGTTGGAGTTGCCACCGAACATGCCGGTATTCGATTCGGCCGGCAGATAGTCCACGCGGTACTCTTGTCCTCCCGTGTAAAACGTGTAGGGATGCTGCTGGTGAAACTTGGAGAGCGAACGGATGCCGTAGGGACTGAGAAATTCATTCTCGTCCAGCATTTTCGAGAGAATCCGGCGCAGCCTTTCCTGATTCACGAGCGCGAAGATCCCGCGATCAGCCACACCCAAGTGGCCTGGACCGGTCTGATGAATGGACTTCAGAAGGTCCGGCATCTGGAGGATACGCTGGTGAAACATGGCCGCGGCCTGGGGAACCCCTTCGCGCTGCCACGCTTCAACCACGGTCGTGGCGCAGAGCGGCAGGAGGCCGACCATGGACCGGACCTTGAGCTTGGTGGCGCTGCCATCGGGTAACCGCAACAGATCGTAATAGAATCCGTCTTCCTCATCCCACATGCCGTCCGGCCTATTCATGGCCGCGGCGATATACAGGAAGTGCTCGAGGAACTTTCCGACCATCTCTTCATACGTCGGATCGTACGCCGTGATTTCGGCCGCCAGTTCCACCATGTTCTGGCTGAACAGGGCCATCCAGGCCGTGCCGTCCGCCTGTTCCAAGTGACCACCGGTAGGGAGCGCCGCGCTCCGGTCGAACACACCGATATTGTCGAGACCCAGGAAGCCGCCTTCAAATACGTTTTTGCCGAAGCGGTCCTTGCGATTCACCCACCAGGTGAAGTTCAGCAACAGCTTGTTGAATGACGACTTGAGAAACTCCACGTCGGCCTCGCCACGGACAGCCTGCTCGCTGCGGTGGAGAAACAATGTGGCCCACGCGTGGACCGGAGGGTTCACGTCGCTGAAATTCCACTCATAAGCCGGGATCTGGCCGCTCGGATGCAGATAGTACCCCTGGAACATGAGCTTCATCTGCTGCTTGGCGAACTCCGGATCCACGATCGAGAGCGGCAACGTGTGGAAGGCGAGATCCCAGGCCGCGTACCAGGGATACTCCCATTTGTCCGGCATCGAGATTACGTCCTTGTTGACCATGTGAAACCAGTCGCGATTCCGGAATTCCCGGCTTTCCCGGTGAAGGGGATGAGCCTTGTGTTCTGCCAGCCACTGATCGGCATCCAGAAAATAATACTGTTTGCTCCAGAGCATGCCGGCCAGCGCCTGGCGCATGACCCTGGCAGCATCGGGGTTCACGGTGGGTGGTGTCACGGCGCGATAGAATTCATCCGCCTCCGCCAACCGATTTTTCATGATCTGCTCAAAGGCGGTTCCGAAGAGGGGAGCCTTTTCCCCGATGTCCGTGGCGGATGGCGCATTCTGCCGGCTCAGACGTACTCTCACCGTCGCCGACTGGCCTGGGCCGATCTCAAAGCGATAATGAGGCGAGACCTTGGTACCGGTTTTGGCTGGATTGACGGTTTCCGCCTTCCCGTTAATCACATAGTTGTTGATGCCGTCCTTCACATAGGGAGTGGGATTGGGATACTGAGGAAACAGCCGTTCATTGTTCGTTTCATTCTCGGTAAAGAGCAGCGGTACCTCGCCATCGCAGTACAGGACGATACTCGCCGAGGCTCCGCATGTGTGACCGCCACTGCGCTGGTCCCTTTGGGACCTGTGACCTGTTTCAGTTTCGGCCTCTCGGCGGGCCTGGCCTGCCAAGACGCCCAGTCGTTCCGGAACCAGAGAGTCGGAAGAATATGAAGCTCGGCTGCTTCCGGCCCCCGGTTGACCGCGGTGATCTGCACGAGAAGATCTTCCGGCCCGCCTTTGGCATATTCCACGAACACGTCGAAGTACCGATCGTCATTGAAGATGCCGGTGTCCAGCAATTCGTACTCCATCTCCTCGCGGCTTCGCCCTCTGTTCGTCTGGACCAAGTCGTTGTAGGGAAACGCCGTTTGCGGATATTTGTAGAGGTATTTCATGTACGAATGGGTGGGCGTGCTGTCGAGATAGAAGTAATATTCCTTAACATCCTCTCCATGATTGGCTTCGCTATTGGTCAATCCGAACAGGCGCTCTTTGAGGATCGGGTCTTTCCCGTTCCAGAGCGCCAGCGCAAAACAGAGCCGCTGTTGGTCGTCAGAGACACCGGCGAGGCCGTCCTCCCCCCACCGATAGGCGCGGGAGCGGGCATGTTCATGCGTGAAGTAATTCCACGCATCCCCGCTGTCGCTATAATCTTCCCGGACCGTTCCCCACTGCCGTTCACTCAGATAGGGTCCCCAGTGCCTCCAGGCCTGACCATCAGAGATCAGTCGCTCGTGTTCGGTCAGTGTGTTGCTTCCTCTCAGCTTTCATATCCGCTCCTATTCTGCCCCGTCATACCCATAAACGCCAAACGCCCTCTATGAACTGCAAGCTCCCCTGATTGTTGTCTCGATGGTCCTTTGATCGATCAGGCAGCGGTACTTCGCTCGTCATCGCTCGTCGCGTTCTGTCGTAACACGCCGTCGCCGTCATCAGAACTGTCAGAAGTGACAGTTTCGAGAGCGTGTTGGCTGCCATTCCCTCACCATCGAGACGCAGGAGTGAACGGCGCGCCGCGCCGGCCGAAGGAGCAGCAGACGATGCCCGCTCCAGCGACGAGTTTTCCGTCTCGTTCGATGTGCTGCGTTCCCTCCGAAACTCACTCTTCCTTTCCTGCGACGCTGGTCTATTGGCAATACGTACAGAAATAGTACTTAGAAGCTCGGGACTGTTCATTTTTGCTCTTGCCTGATTCTCTAAGTGTTGGAAATCAATGGAATCTATAAAGGGCCAAAAATTGCTATGTCAGGTTATAGCTTTGAACTTGACCTGGGGGGACATATGGAATGCCCGAAATGCAATGGGTTGATGGATTTGGAGCGGTTCTCAGATTTCTTTTTAGTGTTCTACGCGTGGAAGTGCATAAACTGTGGTGCAGTGATCGACAAGACTATCGCTAATAACCGTAGGAAAAGTTTAGCCCCTAAACCGCTTGTCGCCGCTAAACCTGAACTTGCCAAGGTACATTAATTTAAAGCATCAGGCTGATCCACTAATCTACCGACCAGGAAAGGCCCTGCTCTAAGCAGCGAAGGGTGGGGCCTTAGGCTAAGGGATAGGCGAACTTAGTCGCTGTATTGCCACCCGTAGCTCTTGCCCGCAAGCAACCGAATCAAAGCCGTTAGCCAATAGCTCCTTGAACATTCGACGCTTCTCGATTCGATATGTCCACCGCGGCCGCTGCGCCTGGACACTCATTGGGTGTTCCTGTATAAAGATAAGGCTGCCTGTCGGCGTGCAGGGAATCACAGCAGTGAGCGGGCGTAGCTCAGTGGTAGAGTCCTTGCTTCCCAAGCAAGTTGTCGCGGGTTCAAATCCCGCCGCCCGCTCCAACATTCCCACCAATGGACGCCTCGCTTCTTTTATGCCGCATACCTCACTTCATGCCCTCGATCTTCCTAGGGGCTTTTCAGGTTTCTAACTCTCAGCGCCATCCTTCCGGTCCGCCGGCTGTCATTACTATGAAGAGTATGGAGTCAATGAAAACGAAGGCGGACCTTTAAGAGGAGCATGCCGAATTCCTAAAAGCGTATCAGCTGTGCCTGGGGCTAAGCATGAGGATGAGCCCTTCAAGGCCAGGAGAAGTCTGCGCCCCGTACCCGCAAAGTTTTGGTGAGATTAGAAGTCAGACCTCAGGGGAATCCATAGCTCCGGAACGAAAGGATGGGTTGTGGCACAACGACGGTTTATGCTGCTTGTATGCATGGCTTTCTTGGGAGGCGTTGTCGGCGGGGTGGTGAGCGATCAGCTGCTCTCCGGCCGATCGGCCGGCGCCCAAAAAGCGAACGGTGTGAATGCGGAAGAATTCTTACTCATTGATGCGGCTGGAAAGGCCAGGGCGGGGTTTGGCCTTGACGCGAATGGTGAAGTCGGGCTGGTGTTGACGAGCAAGGACGGCAGCCGGACTCTTACGCTCTCGCCGGACGATCGTGTCGCCCTCAAGCTCGTTGAGCGGGGAGGCCGGGTGCTGTGGAGTGCGCCGTAAACAGCGGAGGGAGGAACTTCGAGAGGCTCTAGACCGCCTTCTTGACCAACCCTGAACGGAGGCAACGGGTGCACACGCGAATCCTCAACGTCGCTCCATTGACCACCGCACGCACTTTCTGCAAATTGGGGATGAACGTCCGTCTCGTCTTATTGTTGGCGTGACTGACATTGTTTCCAGATTGAGGTTTTTTGTCGCAAAGATCACAGACAAAGGCCACGGCTACACTCCTTCCAAGTAAGTCATTCTTCTACAAGCGGGCTGATGCTATCACAGGCCGGCGAATGCTGACAAGCGGCTGATCATGAAAGGGCTCGCGATGGACCTGGTGACCAGTATAGGATTTCTGGCCGGGGCGCTCACGACGATTGCGTTCTGGCCGCAGTTGCGGCGAACCTGGATGACCAGGTCCGCCGCTGATGTGTCACTGGGAATGTTGCTGACCTTCACGACCGGTGTCTTGTTGTGGTTGGTCTATGGCCTGCTGCTGCAATCATGGCCCATTATTCTGACGAACCTCGTCACGTTCGTCCTCACCGTCGCCATCCTCATCTTGAAATTGCGTTATAGCGGGCGGCAATGACCGCTGAGTCAGGCTCATCGACGCGTTGAATGTGAACGCAGCGCGGCGGGCACATTGTGGACGACAAACGGCACGCTAAGATCAAAGGTCGGATCGCCTCCGTCATCCAATCCATCCTTTCCGACGCTGTATAATTTTCTCTGCGTCGGACTCCATAGCATCGGGAAACCTGTAAAAGGGTCAAAGTACATCGACCCGACTTCGGCTAACCGGGCGGGGAGCGATCCCGTGGAGACCGGTTTGTGTAGCAGCAATTGCAGGGATGCCAAGCGCAGCCGGGCGTCCGTTTCAACGAGTCGTTGGCTGAATGGTTCCCAGGCCGGTTCAAATTCAAATGGATAACTAGCCTGCTCAAGGAGCGTGAGCCGGGAGCTGTGCGCGACGTCGCGCAACTTCGGGAGGGGACTATGGACCGTGTCTGCGGTTTTTATGGTGGCTTCGTAGAATGCGGCGTAGATGTTCCAAGTCCGCTGAGATGCCGGCGACGTGCCCAGCATGCGCCGGGTAGCGGGGTGCTCGATCAGATGAAAGAGATCCGGCGGAAGATGCGAGAGTTGGGCAAGGGATGTAAGAGCAGATCCTTTGTCTGCCGCGCCCCTGTCGAAGGCGGCCTGCTGCGACCGTCGATAGCCTGACACAAATTCGCTTTGGACCGGCCATCGAAGCGAATACTCAGGAGCCGTCAGCGGCTGAAGCAGCTTGACGGTCTGCGCCGTGATGGCATGATCCATTGCGGAGTGATTGACCATGCGTGAGAGCAGTTCGAGATCATCCTCGATCATGACTTGAGCCAGCACCTTCATGGCCAGGGTCCGTGACTCACTGAGCACCTGACGCCAGCGGGCCACATCGGAGGCCCACCGCTCGGTTCCGGTCCTTGCGTGCCGGCTGAATCCCTCCGCGATGTACCAGCGGTGAGCGGCGAAGAGTTCATCCGGTCTGGGCGTCCCCCTGCGCGCATAGCCCCAGTCCTCAAACCGCATGGCCAGCCATTGGCGATATCGTGTGAGCCATGTGTTGTATGGAGCGGCAGAGGTTTGGAGCCGGACGGCATGTCGTTGAAACTCCGCAATCGGATTCTCCGCGTACCATTCCGGAAGGACATCCTTTATGGGGAGAGGAATGCGCAGTTCGGACCGTCCCGGTTTATCGACATCGAACCCAGGCTGCGCCGGCCTATCCGAGTCCATCCAGGTGTCGTAGCCGGTCTGAACGGGATTCGCCGTGGCAGGGGCCGCAAATCCAAGCAGCAGAAAATATCCGTTCTCCTGAGGGCGATCGATTGTACGTGCGGGCGGCTGTGTGAGCATGATGAACGTGTCGCTCGGCGCATCCGCTTTTGAAGACCAGATGAGGCCTGACACCTCGAGAAAGATGCCGGCTATGCAGAGTCCGATGATGATGTTGCGCATGAGCAGTTGTTCTTTCAGCGATGCCGCTTGATTTGTCTCATGATAGAGGAGCAAGCGCTATGCCGCTCAGGGTGCGAAATTTCCCCTGCTGAACAATCACTTCTGCGGACGGTCAGGACCGCTGTCGGGGGAGGCTTCAGTTGTGAGGACAATAATGGACTTGACAATTTTTGGCGCCCTCTCCTAGAGTGCCTGCACATTGGTGCTGATCCTGGGCGATGGGAAGAGGGCGTAAATCCCTCGCGGTCCCGCCGCTGTGAAGGGGCGAAACCCGCTGATGCCACTGTCCTGACAAAGAGGATGGGAAGGCGCGGGAAGTAGGTCGGTGCAGACACACCGAACCCCTGAGCCAGAACACCTCCCCAGGGTTCGATCGATCTCTCCCTCGTGGGCTGGGGAGGGCATGAGGATGGAACTGTACTGCAATCCTCAGGGTTTCTGCCCTGGGGATTTTTTTATTTGAGCTCTGCCTATTCCAAGATTGTGCAAGTCCTGACAGTAGTGATAGGCATGGCCGCCATGCTTTCCGGCACTGTACAGGCGGCGACGGGGGAGGAACCGTTGGAGAAAAAGCGGCGCCAGCAAGGCATTCTCACGGGAATGCCGTTTATGGCCCATGTCTCACAGCGCAGTTTTGTGGATGATCTGGGTCGCCGTACGTATCTGGCCGGTGCCCCGGCCCGGATTATTTCACTCGCGCCGAGTGTCACGGAGATCCTTTTCGCGCTCGGTGCGGGCGACCAGGTGGTTGGCGTGACCGAATATTGTGACTATCCGGCTGAAGCGAAAGCCAAGCCGAAGGTCGGCTATACGCGCCCCAATGTGGAATCGTTGGTCGCATTGCGACCGGATCTCATCCTCTCTCCCGATGAATTTCTCCAGCCCGATCTGCTTTTAAAACTGGAAGAGTTGAAGATCGCCGTGATTGTGTTCCGGGACACGTCGATCGAAGACATTCTGACGCACGTGACGACGATCGGACGGATGCTTGATCGAACGGCCGTAGCGAATACTCTGGCCTCAGATATCCGTCAGCGACTTGCGGACATGAAAGCGCGTCTCCGCGGGCAGCCGACCAGGCGCGTGCTCTATGTGCTGAACAGCGAACCATTGATGACAGTCGGGCCTGGGAGCTTTATCCATCAGATGCTTGAAGTCGCCGGCGGCGTGAACGTGGCGGCGCAATCGAGTCTCCCGTATCCGCGGTTCAGCTTGGAGGAGGTGCTTCGGCAGGACCCGGAGGTACTCCTGTTTCCCGTAGGAGCATTTGAAGCGGTGCCGGAGGAGGAACAGCGAACATGGCGGCGGTGGACGACGATGAGTGCGGTCAAACATGGCCGCTTTGTCACGGTGCCGACCAATCTGATCAATCGGCCCGGGCCGCGCGTGATTGAAGGCTTGGAAGCCTTGGCGAAAGCCATCCATCCGGAAGCCTTCCAGACGAGTGATGGTCCCTGATGCCTTCCGTGACGCCGACTCACGAAGCGGTGGGCGAGACGATGCCGCATGGTCCTGAGCGGAGCGGCATGACCACGCTCAATCGAGCCGCAGTGGCAGGCGCTTTTCGAGGCGAGTCCTCCTGGCTCACCATGATGCTGGTGTTAACAGGCGCCAGCGTCGTCGTGCTTCTCGGATGTGTGAGCCTTGGCGCGCAACCTTTGTCTTTTCTCGATACCGCGGGGCAGTTGCTCATCGGGGTGAGGGATGCGTTGGAAGGACGTGACGCTTCGAGTGCATCGAGCCTTATCCTTCTTCACATCCGATTACCGAGAGTGCTGTTGAGTGGATTGGTGGGGGGAAGCCTGGCGGCGGTGGGGGTGGTGCTGCAAGCCCTGTTACGCAATCCCCTCGCTGAACCCTATGTGCTCGGGATTTCAAGCGGCGCCGCGCTTGGTGCAGGCTTCGCGATATTACTGGGTATTGGAACAACTGTCTGGGCGCTGTCCGCACTGCCTCTTTTCGCGTTTGCCGGCGGGCTTGTGGCGTTGCTGGCGCTGTATCAGATCACGAGGGTCGGCGGCCAGTTGCCTGTGTCGGTTCTGCTGCTGGCCGGCGTCATCCTCAATGCAGTGTTTTCTGCCTGCCTGATGTTTATGACGTCCATCATGGAACCGGGTCGTTCGTTCGGCATGATGATGTGGCTGATGGGCACGCTCACCGCGCCGACGTACCCGGCATTGACCGTGGTGGCCCTGTATTTGTTGACCGGGAGTCTGCTTCTCACTCGTCTCGCCCGCCCGCTGAATCTGCTCGCGCTCGGCGAGGAGGTGGCTCGCTCTCTGGGCGTGGAAGTGGAACAAGTGAAACGACAGGTGTTCCTCTTGAGCGCCTTGATGACGGGAGCGGTGGTCTCAGTGAGTGGCATGATCGGCTTTGTCGGTATGCTGATTCCCCACATGGTGCGGATGGTCCTCGGGGCAGACCATCGGCGACTGCTCCCTGCTTCCTTTTGCGTCGGCGCTATGTTTCTCATGATTGCGGATACGATCGCCAGGACCGTCCTCGCGCCGGCGGAGATTCCCGTGGGCATCGTGACGGCGCTGGCCGGTGGGCCTTTCTTCATTTACCTGTTGGTGTCGAAGAAAGGGGGCATGAGTAGATGACAGCTCCAGCCTACCGTGTCACAGAACTGTTTTTTCGTCACGGGCACGCCCGCTCTGCAGAGCGGGACTGGGTGCTTGAGGGCCTCGACTTTTCCGTGAGTGAACGTGAGTTTCTCGGCATCATCGGTCCTAATGGGTCCGGCAAGACATCCCTGCTCAATGTGCTGGCGAGGCTGACCAATCCGCAGATGGGCTCGATTGAACTTTTTGGCGACTCGCTTGCGGGTTTGAGACAAGACGCGATTGCGCGCACGGTCGCGCTGGTGCCGCAAGAGACCTCCTTCACCTTTCCCTTCTCCGTCCTGGAAATCGTGCTCATGGGCCGCTATCCGCACCATCGCGCCAAGAACTCGTTTGCCTCGCTCTCAGGGATGGGGTGGGAAAGCCAGCGGGATGTGGAGGTGGCGTGGTCTGCCATGCACGCGACCAGTGTGGCGAATGTCGCGCAGCGACCTATCACGTCGCTCTCGGGCGGCGAGCGGCAACGCGTGTTAATAGCCCGCGCGCTGGCTCAAGAACCTCGCATCGTGCTCCTGGACGAACCGACCGCGCATCTGGACCTGCATCATCAACTGGAGACCTGCCGTCTCCTCCGGCAATTGAATGACGATCGGGCGATGACGGTGATTCTGGTCTCCCATGACTTGAATCTTGCCAGTCAGTTTTGCGACCGATTGCTCTTGCTGAATCATGGACGATTGGCCGCGGTTGGCCGGCCTCATGAGGTGCTTCGAGCGGACACGCTCCGAACCGTATACGGATGTGACGTGTTGATTGACCAACATCCCGCATCGGGTCTGCCGCGCATTACGATGCCCGGTCGCACGAGCGTCCCTCGCAGCTCACTCTCAACAGTGTGACAGAGTCCAGGCAGGACGGCCGTACCCGTCTTCCTGCCATCCAGTCAGGGTACGCTATTAACCGGTTGGTGGAGGAGTTCTCGAGAAAATCACGTTGGTGTCGGGGAAGACGGTGCAAATCCGTCACGGTGCCGCCACTGTAAGCGGGGAGTGACTCTGCAGCAAGCCACTGTGCGAGGAATCGCGTGGGAAGGCGCAGAGGAGCAAGGATCCGCAAGTCAGGAGACCCAGCCCACGTGAACGCTCAACTCAGCCCTTCGCGCATTGAGGGAGGTGTATCGTGGATCATCGTGTCGCCCCGTTCCGCCCACTTCTGCTTGCCACTGTGTGCTTCGCTATTCTTCCTGTTGTTGTCCGGGCCGAATCAGAAGAACCCGTCGTTGTGCGAGACGTTGTTGTGACGAGCACCAGACTCCCGGACGCGCCGGTCGATGCGCGCCAGCTCCCGGCCAAAGTGACGGTCATCACGGCGGAGGACATCCGCCAGTCCGGCGCCAAAACGGTGCAAGAGGCCATACAATGGGCCACCGGCATTGTCATGTACGATGGCGTCGGCAACGCATTTCAGCAGACGATCGACATGAGAGGATTCAATGGGTTGCCAGTTCCCAACACCACGGTCTTCGTCGATGGCCAGAGAATGAACGAACCTGATTTTAATACAGTGAATTTCGATTTGATCCCGTATGAAACCATCGATCGTATCGAAATTATTCCCGGAGCGGCAGCGATCTATGGAAAAAACGCGATGGGCGGCGTCATTAACATCATCACGAAGCGAGGCACGGACAGGCATCAGGCGACCGGCGAGACGCTCTTCGGCAGCTTTCATCGCGAGCGCTATACACTCAATGCCAGCGGCCCAATAGGAAAGTTCGACTACTACGGCAATTTCAGCAGGGAAACGGAGTCGGGTTACCGGGACGAATCAGCGGCGCGCATTTCACGATTTTTCGGCAAGCTTGGCTATCGGCCAACGGAACATACCGATGTCACCGTCTCCTATACCTATGTCAAAGACCGTCTTCAACAGGCGGGCACCCTGCCCTTGAGTGAAGCCGCCATCGATCCGAAGCGGAACTTTACGCCGGGGGATTACTTTGATTCCGAAACGAGCGTGCTGCGGTTGAACGCCAGGCATGAACTGCCATTCGGGTTTTCGATTAACGGCAATGGATTTTACCGGCGCTTGGCACAAGATCAATTCACCAGAGGTCAGAGCTCGCAAAGCAGCAATATCCTCACAACCGAATCTCGCGGAGGCGTGTTACAACTGAATCATGAAGCCAATCTGCTAGGCCGCCGCAACGCGTTGGTCTTGGGGAGCGAATACACCAAAAACGACTTCGGCAATCAGTCCGTGGCCTCATTCTTTGCGTTTCCCGGATCATTCCCGTCCTTACGCTCCACAGATGAAACGATTCTTGGGCTCTACGCGCAGGACACGCTGCATCTGACGTCGCAACTGATCCTCACCGCCGGCGTTCGATATGATCGCAATGACCTGGAGTTCATCGACAATCTCGACACGGCGAATAACGGTTCGAAAGTCTTTCATCGAACGACGCCACGGGTAGGACTGACGTATCTCGTCACGCCAGGTGCGAGCTTGTATTTCAATTATGGGCAAGGATTCCGTGTGCCGACCTACAATGAACTGTTTGGATCGGGCCTCGGACCGTTCGGGTCTGGAAATCCCAATCTCAGGCCCGTACGTTCGAATAATTACGAGGTCGGCGCGAGAACGCGTCTACAAGCGTGGGGTGAGGCGAGCGTGGCCCTGTTCCGCATTGATGTTCGCGATGAGATTTTTCTCGCCTGCGGAGATCCCACACTCTGCCCGGGCGTGACGAACCAGAACATTCCTGAATCGAGGCGTCAGGGCGTGGAAACGACCTTCAAAGCGCGATTCAACCAGTATTTCGATGGAGTGGTGAACTACACCTATACCGAGGCGACATTTCAGAGCGATCTGGTTCTCAATCCGTATTTTGTCGGTTTCAATCCATTCCTGGAAAATGTCAAGAAGGGCGACACGCTCCCTCTCGTTCCAAAGAATCGGTTGAGTGTGACCGGCAACTATCATCCGGCACCGGGCTGGACGCTGTCGTTAACCGGACTCTATGTGAGTACACAGTTTCACCAGGGCGACGAAGAGAACGCACAACCACGCATCCCTGGATACTTTACGCTCAATAGCCGTATTGCGTATGAGCGTCCGGTTCCGGGCGGCCACCTGAGCGGATTTCTGATGGTGAATAACATGCTCGATCAACAATACTACACCTCAGGAATCATGGCCCCGAATACACTCACGGGAGGCGGAGCCGTCGAACGGTTCGTCATGCCGGCTCCCGGGATCGCGATTTACGGAGGGCTGAGCTACCGCTTCGAAGGACTGTAAGCGCGTCGGTTAGACACATCAGACGGGAGGAACGGTGAATGCGTATTACCAAAGTCTATACGAGGACCGGAGACTCCGGGAAGACCAGGCTGGCGGGAGGGCAGCCGGTCTGGAAGGACGATGTGCGCGTTGAGGCCTATGGGACGGTCGATGAAGTGATCGCCTCCGTCGGCCTCGTGCGCGTCTTTAATGCCGAGGTGATGGGGACGTATTCGCAGGCAGACCGGTTGGAGGATGAGCTTCGCTGGATTCAGCACAAGCTCTTTGATGTGGGCGGCATTCTGGCCACGGCTCCCGGTCAGACCTTTAAAAACATGCCGCGTGTGACAGCGAAGGATGTCCTGTGGCTCGAAAAAGTGATCGATAGCTGTCAAAAAGATTTGCCGCCGCTCAAGGAATTTATTCTTGCCGGAGGGGGGAAGGTATCAGGCCTTCTTCACCAGACTCGGACCATCTGCCGTCGAGCTGAACGGATCTGCGTCCGATTGTCACGAGCAGAACCGGTAGACGCACACATCATAAAATTTCTGAACCGGTTGAGCGATGCGTTGTTTGTCCTGGCGCGGTGGGCTGCCAAGACGCAGGGCGAGAAAGAGTTTCTGTGGGTCCGCAACATAGAGAAGGAATAAGTCGGAGTGAGGACATGCTCGCTCGAACGCTCATGATTCAGGGCACCGGTTCGCACGTGGGAAAGTCGACGCTTGTGGCCGCGCTGTGCCGGATCTTTGTGCGACGCGGTCTCCGAGTGGCGCCCTTCAAGGCGCAAAACATGTCCAACAATTCCTTTGTCACGCCGGATGGAAAGGAAATCGGCCGGGCTCAGGCCGTTCAAGCCGCTGCCTGCCGGGTGCCGCCCCGGAGTGATTTCAATCCCATTTTGATCAAGCCGTCGGGAGAACTGGAAGCACAATTGATGGTGAATGGAGAAGTCGCCGGCTCTCTCGTGGCGTCGGACTTCGGACGGATCAAGCGAGAGTTCGAGGGGGATGCTCGTCGCGCCGTGGATCGCTTACGAAAAGAATTCGATCTCGTCGTTTTGGAAGGCGCCGGAAGTCCGGCTGAAGTGAACCTGCGAGAGTATGACATCGTCAATATGCATATGGCCAGGGTGGCCGATGCGCCGGTGATCCTGGTGGGCGATATCGATCGCGGCGGCGTGCTCGCCTCATTAGTAGGCACGGTGGAACTGCTCAATGCGGACGAACGGGCACGGATCAAAGGATTCGTGATCAACAAATTCCGGGGCGCAGAGGAATTGCTGATTTCAGGCATCCGGATCGTCGAAGAGAAAATTCGCAAACCCTGTCTTGGAGTCGTTCCATTTGTGCGTGATTTGGATTTACCCGAAGAGGACGCAGTCGAGTGGAAGAGATATCGACGCATCTCTCATGATGACCGGGTTGTAACTATCGGCGTCGTTGAAGTCCCGTGCCTGTCGAACTTTACGGATTTTGATCCCTTTTCAGACGAACCGGATGTGTGCTTATACCGAGTGACAGAAGACTCGGACCAAGTTCCCGACCTGCTGATCTTTCCCGGCACCAAGCATGCGATTGAGGCCTTACATCTGGTCCGGAAGCGGAACATCGATCGACTGGCACAGCGCGTCTTGGAACGGGGCGGGACCATCATGGGAATCTGTGGCGGGTTCCAAATCATGGGGCGGTCCATTCGTGACCCTGAAGGGATCGAGTCTCACTCCCCGTCAGAAAAGGGCCTTGGACTGTTAGATGTTGAGACGATGTTCCATTCGCAGAAGGTGACGACCCAGGTATCAGGGTGCCATCGCTCTTCCGGGATGCCCATCAATGGCTATGAGGTCCATATGGGGCAAACCACACTTGGCACAGGGGTCCAACCGTTCCTCGATCTTACGAGCGCAGAGGGAGCCGTCATCCACCGGGATGGGGCCGTAACAGCTGAAGGACGGGTCTGCGGCACTTATGTCCATGGTCTCTTCGATCGTCCCGAATTTCGCAGGCATTTGCTGAACGAGTTACGGCTCAAGCACGGATGGCCACCTCTCAGCCCCTCGAGCGTAGCCAGCTTGGACCAGCGACTCGATGCCTGGGCTGACTGTGTCGCGTCCCATCTGAATATGCATGCCGTGGCAGAGATAGCCGGTCTGTCAGATAATCCAATTCCGCCTAGGTAATCGGATTTCCTTCCGTTTTCCCCGTTTAAAATCCTCTCAACAACCGCATCTCTACGCCGGCTCCGGGTAGCAAGAATTGTTACTTATTGCACAACAGTGCACAAAGGCAGGCAGATGGTTCCGATCGA
Organism: uncultured Nitrospiraceae bacterium; assembly: GCA_963728135.1. Lineage (GTDB taxonomy): Bacteria > Nitrospirota > Nitrospiria > Nitrospirales > Nitrospiraceae > Nitrospira_D. The sequence goes on from CAVSJC010000010.1 coordinate 180,517, forward strand.
TGGTATTTGCAGGCGGACAATGCAATTCGTGTGTGTTTGACAGCATTTGGATGCATTCTGCAGGAGGGGAAAATAGCCCGTTTCATGGCGAGTTGCATCGGCACAAAAGTTGCCATAGCCCTCTACGTGCGTTTGAAGAAGGGCGTAGCAGTTGTTCGTCGATTACGTACAAACACAAGGACAGGAGCCGTTGAAATTCACCGTTTTCTTGCCAACTGTCAGCAAGTCGATACACTTGCCTGAGATTTCACACTAGTTGGTCTTGTCAAGAGGAGGAGCGCTATGAAAGTGCGGATGTCATCACTGATCCTGGGAGCCGGCCTCTGTGCCATGGTGGTGGGAATGCCTTCCCATGCCAGGGCCGGTGATGAAGCAGAGACCGCCGAGTTGTTGATTGCCTTGCTCAAAGCTGGTCGCGCGGTCGTGTCCGAACATCAGGCGCTGATCAACGACCCGGCCAAAGGGAATAAAGGATTTACCGATGAATTCGTGGCCCATGAGATCATCGAAAAATTCAAGGGGAAAACCCGCGTTGACCTTAGCCGCCCCAACGGCATCCCTCAGGCGCCGGTCTTGTTGTCTCTGTTGGAATCCGAGCGCGAGGTCGTCTTAGAAGCGCAGCCGGTGATCAACAAACAGGGCGTGGCGTTCAAGGGATTCATTCCCGCGGTATTCGGCCGTAAGGCAGGAGAAAAGTTTTACAAGAAGACCGGCATTAAGGTGAAGTTGACAGGAACAGATTACCGGTATCCCGGGAACAAGCCGGATGACTTCGAATCAGAAGTCCTGCGCATGTTCGCCGATCCACGACATCCGAAGGGACAGCAGTATGCGAAGGCCACTATGGTGGGCGGCAAGCCCGTCATGCGAGTCATGGATCCGGAATATGCCGGGCCGACTTGTTTGACGTGCCATGGCAATCCGAAGGGGGAGCGAGACATTACCGGAATGAAGAAGGAAGGTTGGAAAGAAGGCGAATTGGCCGGCGCGATCAGCGTCGTGGTCCCGATGCGCTAGAGCAGAGACTGACAAACGAACTGGAGGAACAGGCTCATGAGCAAGATTGTGGTTGTTGATGACTCGTACGCTGAACTGCAGATGATCGAAGGCTATCTCAAGGCTGCCAACCATACGGTGGTGTCCTTTCCAAATACCGAGAAGCTGGAAGACAAGGTGGCCGCAGAAAAGCCGGACCTCATCGTGATGGATGTGGTGATGCCCGGACGGAACGGCTTTCAGGCCTGCCGCGATCTTAAGAACGACGACAGGTTCAAGGGCATTCCGATCGTGCTGTGCACGTCAAAGGGACAGGAGAGCGACAAGTTCTGGGGACAGCAACAGGGCGCCAACGGCCACGTGGTCAAGCCGTTTAAGTCGGAAGACCTGTTGGCAGCCGTGAAGCGTGCGCTCGGGTAAGTCACGGACCATGCCTGGCCTGTCACCCTGTAGGAGATGATGGAACCGATTATAGAACAGATCCAATCCAGCGCGCGTCCAGGGTCGGAACACGTCAAATCTGCCGTACCCTCGCGAATCTGTCTCATTACATTGGGCGGTGAATACTTTGCCATCGACCTCCGTCACGTCCGTGAGGTGTTCGAGCTCGAATCGATCACGCCGGTGCCGGGGATGCCCGCCTCGCTCGTGGGTGTCGCCAATCTTCGAGGGACCGTGGTCCCGCTTGCCGATTTGCGGCCGTCTTTGGGCGTGTCCGCGTCGGCGGCCCCGAAGTATGCGGTGGTCGTGCGGCATGGCGCACAGCAAGTCGGCATTTTGATCGATGACGTGCCGGAGATTCGGACCATCCATGCGGAAGATCTGTTGGCGGCCTCCGCACGCGGCGTGACGGAAAGCCGTCCGTTTCTTTCCGGTCTGGTGAAAGTCGAAGACCGCATGAGCGGCATGGTGGAAGTATCGCGGTTGCTGGCCTCCGTAGAAGGCACAACCAATTAGAACGATGACGTCGACATGGGCGACCAATGAAGAGTGAGCGAGTCACAATCGGAGTGAGCGACATCTACTATCTCGAGGGGTGAGGAGGAGGAAAGTCATGGCGAGGCAAAGCAAGTCGGCAAAGACGTGGTCCATTCAGTCATGGTTCGGAAACCTGAAGACGCTGCCCAAGCTGATCATCGGATTCTCGGCGGTCGGCGCCATCATGATCATGGTGGGTTTGGTCGGTCTGATCGGTCTCAACAAGCTCAAGGGCGAGTTGCAGACGATTTATGACGGATCGACGCTGGCCCTCTCGAACACGGGTGTTAGCAGTAGCAACTTGGGTCTTTACCACGACGCGCTCCTCGGTTCGGGTCGTCAGACGAGAAAGAACGACTTTGAAGATGCGGTCGCTCCCCTCGCCGAGTTGAAGAAGCAGACGCTGGCTTCCCTGGAAGCCTATCAGGCGTCCGAACTGCATGAGTCGTCCAGCGGCCGTAACGAGGGCAAAGATCTGGCCGCGCTGAAAGCCGCATTGAGGGAATACTTTGTTTCTGCGGAAGGTGCCGTCGGTGCGTTTGCCGACAGCTATGGATCGTCTCTTTCTGACGATCAAAAGCAGTCGATGCGGGACCTCGGTAACCTCGCGTTGTCCGTCGAAGTGGCAGGCAAATACAATACAGCTACCTTGCGTGTCAGGGAGTTGATGACCACAATTCGTGAAATCGCCAAGGAATTGAACGATAGCGGCCAGGCGGAAGCCTCCTACCGGTCCAACGTGGTGTTGATCGGAGGATTATTTGCTTTGGTGTTCGGCAGCGCCATCGGCTACTTCCTGGCTCGATACATTGCCCGGAACATTGTGCATGTGGCAGACGTCGCCGAACAGGCGGCCGCGGGGAATCTGCAAGCGCGCGCCAAGCTGGATACCGACGACGAGGTCGGTCACATGGCCAAAGCGTTTAACTCCATGTTGGACCGCATCACGGCCCTGGTGTCCACAGAAGAAGAACGAGACACGATGCAAAAGCGCCTGATGGCATTTCTTGTGTTGGTGTCGGACGTCGGTAAAGGAGACTTGACGAAGCGCGGCGAGGTCACAGCGGACATGTTCGGAAACCTGGCCGACGGATTCAACCTCATGATTCAGCGGTTCGCCCAGCTCATGAAACAAGTCCGCGAATCAGCCGAGCGCGTCAACAAGTCGGCCGGTACGTTACGGGATAACGCCGGACAGATGGCGGGAACCGCCAAACATCAAGCTGATGAATCAGTCAAGGCGCTTGGGGCCGTCGAACAGCTGGCGGTCGGTATGCGTCAGGTCGCGGAAACAGCCGGTGCCTCTTCGGAGTCGGCCCGTCAAGTGCTCCAAGCCACAGAGCGCGGTCGTGTCGCGGTGCAGGAAACTGTGCAGGACATGCAAAGTATTCGCTCGGCGGTGCAACGCATGTCAAAGCAAGTGAAAGCCCTGGGAGACCGCTCGTTGGAAATTTCGCAGATCGTGTCGACGATTCGAGAAATCGCCAATCAGACAAACCTGCTGGCGCTCAACGCCGCCATCGAGGCGGCCGGCGCCGGCGAGGCCGGAGCCCGATTCGCCGTCGTCGCTGACCAGGTGCGGAAACTCGCAGAAAGCTCGACGCAGGCGACCCGCGAAATTGCGGACCTCGTTAAAGTCATTCAGAGTGAGACGCAGGATGCCGTCGTCGCCATGGAACATGAAACGCAGGCGGTGGAAGCCGGATCCGCGTCGGCCCTCCGTACCGGTGACGTGTTTAAGGAAATTTCGACGATTGCCCAACGTTCCGCCGAGTTGGCCCAGACCATCGCGTCTTCGGCGGCCAATCAAACCGCATCCACGGACCAGGTCGGCCGGTCTATTAAAGACTTCACCGGAGGCGCGGTGGCGACTCAAAAAGCCACCGACTCGGCGCGTGCAACCGTCGAAGACATGGCCAAGCTGGCCGAAAGTCTGACGGCGTCCGTGGCGCAGTTCAAGATAGCCTAAGGGCGAACCTGACCCGGAGAATGCTCGACGTTCTCCGGGCATAAAGGGGCACGGATGAGTTCGGAATTCGACCAACAAAACCTCGTCAGCATTTTTGTCGCAGAAGCACAAGACGGCATGAACGTGTTGACCGCGGCCCTGCACCCGGCCGACGAAAGCGTCCCTGGTCCACAGCAGTTGCAGGAACATTATATTGTCGCCCATCGGATCCGCGGAGCGGCCGCGCTGTATGGCTACAGCGGAATCGCTCGACTGTCCGAGCGGCTCGAGAACTTGTTCGAACACGCGTCCGATATTGCCGAAGGAGATTGGCCGCGAGCGGTCGGAGCCATGCGCGAAGTCGTCCAAGGCATCCAGTCACATATTCAATCTATCAGTCAGGGGCAACGAGAGGACGCAGGCGTGGAAGCCAGATGTCTATCGGCGTCGGAAGGTTTTCTTGCTAATGAGCCAGCCGGGGCGGCACCCGCTGGCGCCGTGCCCCTGCGAGAGGACTATTTGATTCCGGTTCTGGACGCGGAAGTCCTTTCGTATTTCGTGCCTGAGGCCGAAGAGTATCTGGACACTATCGACAGGCTGGTCGGCACCTTGCGGGCGACCCCCGCTGACGAGGATGCGAGCCACCGATTATTTCGCACGGCGCACACGCTGAAAGGATCGGCGTTCACGGTCGGATTCCAGATCATCGGCGATATTGCGCATCCCATGGAAGACTGCATGGTCGCGGTGCGCGAAAAGCGGGTGCAGTTCAGCAGCGTTCTATGCGACGTGATGACGAAAGGTGCTGAGATAATCCGGAGAATTCTTCGCCGGGATCCCGCGCATGCCGAGGGTCTGCAGCGCGACATTCCGGTCGTCCTGGGCCTGCTCAGGCAACTGAGCGAAGGCGCATCGGTCGTGATTGTGAATACAGAGCAGATCGTTGATCAGAGCCAAGCCGCCGCGAGCCCACCAAGCCCCACTCCGGTGGCCGCGGCCCAAGTGGTGGGAGCGGATCAAACTCCTGCGCATCTGGCGGACGATTACCTCGTTCCTCATCTCGACCCCGAGGTGTTGTCGTATTTCGCTCCGGAGGCGCAGGAATATCTCGAGACATTGGAAGCCAATCTTTTGAGGCTGGACAAAGACCCCCAGAATAAGGAGCTGATCAACCAGCTGTTTAGAACGGCCCATACGTTGAAGGGATCCGCCTATACAGTCGGTTTCCAGTCGATCGGCGACCTTGTCCACCACGTCGAAGATTTCATGGGCGGCGTGCGTGAAGGGCGGCACAGTGTCAGGTCCGGCCATACGGACTTGTTGCTCAGGTCGGTGGATGTCGTTCGAGTGCTGATGCGCCGGGATGCGGCGATGGTGGCCACCACCCGCCAACGCTTTGCGGCGGCCCTGGCGGAGTTGAAGCGATTGGAACATGGCGACGCGATCGAGGCGACGCCTGTTCTTCCGGTCGCCTCGGCCGGCATGACAGGGGACGCGTCCGCCGGACAGGGTGATGACCAAGCCCAGGCCAAAGGCGGTGACGGCAGGTCTGCTGAGGACCGCGAGGTCATTCGTGTCAGTCGTGACCGCTTAGAGCGGCTCTTGAACCTCGTGGGTGAGCTGGTGATCGGTCGCGGACGGCTCGAACAGCGGCTGCGGGTGCTCGAGCAATTGTCGCAGCAAGTGCAGGCGTGCAAATCAAGGTTGGTGGATTCAGTCCAATCCTTCGAGGAAAAGCACACGTTCACCTATCAGCAGTCGGCTCCAAGCAATCCGGGCGAGATCACGCCCCAAGCGTTTCCCGGGCTGAGCGATTTCGGGAGCCTGGAACTTGATAAATATGACGACTTCAATATTCTGGCTCGTCGTATCAGCGAGGTCACCGCCGACATCAGCGAGTCGATGTCCCAACTGAGCGGCTCGATTCGCCGTTCACATGATGACATGAGCCAACTGCAGCAGTTGACCCTGGGTATGCGGGATGAAATTGCACGAGCCCGGATGGTGCCGGTAGGGACTCCGTTTACCCGCTTTCGACGCGCGATTCGGGAAATCGCCCGCGCCTCAAACAAGGAAGTGTCCCTGGTAACCTCGGGTGAACATACAGAAGTCGACACCGGCGTCGTCGAGCGATTGGTTGATCCCTTGATCCACCTGGTGCGCAATGCGGTGTATCACGGGATTGAATCGGCCGCGGATCGCGTGGCCAAAGGCAAGCCGGCCGTCGGAACCGTGTATCTCCATGCGGCTCATCGCGGCAACTCGGTCATCATTGAGGTGGAGGACGACGGCGCCGGCTTGGACCTGGCAAAAATCCGGGCGAAGGCGGCCAAACTCGGTCTCGTGCGGCCGGAGCAGGCGCAAACGATGTCCGAAGCGGAAGCGCTCAAATTTATATTTGCACCGGGATTTTCCACTGCTGACAAAGTGGGAGATCAGGCCGGGCGTGGTGTGGGGCTTGATGTCGTCAAGCGCGTCATCGAAGGAATGAATGGCCATATCAACGTCGAGTCGATGCCGGGCATCGGCACCAAGTTCACGCTCGATCTGCCCTTGACTTTGCTGATCGCCACGGCGTTGCTGGTTCGCGCCGGAAACGAGCGCTATGCCATCCCCCTGCCGAGCGTCCGGGAAGTCACGATGCCGACGGCCTCTTCTATGCAACACATGGGCGACCGGGCCGTGTTACAGCTCGCCGATGAAGCCATCGAAGTCCGATCACTCGGCCATCTGCTTCGACGCGAACAGGGCACTGTCGATATCACGATGCCCATCGTGATTGTCCGGACGGTGGTTGGACCAATCGGCCTGGCGGTTGATGAACTGCTGGGACGACAGGAAATCGTCATTAAGACGCTCGGCTCATTGAGGCCGCTCGAGCGTTCGGTATTCGGCGGCGCCACGATCGACCCGGAAGGGCGCGTGGTCCTGGTGATCGACCCCGGACGCTTGATGGCTCGTCAGGCCGATGAGGCGCCGGCGACTTCGAACGCGTCGGATCCGGCAATGTTGATGGACGGAACGACGGCCATCGAGGGTCCCGCTGATGAAAGAGCGGGTGCGTCCATCCTATTGATTGATGACTCGCTGAGCATTCGCAAGTTCGTGGGAAGAATGTTGGAAAACGCCGGATATCAGGTTGACACGGCCGTGGACGGTGAAGATGGCTTGCGGAAAGCGGCTGCCCATTCGTATGGATTGATCTTCACAGACCTGGAGATGCCTAAACTCAACGGCTTCGAGGTCATCCAGGCGTTACGAAGCCGTCCGCAAACACAGCAGACACCGGTGGTGGTAATGACGACCCGGGCGGGTGACAAGCACCGGCAGATGGCCATCAGCATCGGCGCCAGTTCTTACGTGGCGAAACCGGTTGAAGAGCGCGCGCTCTTGCAAGAAGTGGAACGATGGGTGGGACGCGCGTCAGCCGTTCGAAAATAGTCTTCGATAGCTCCGCTGTCTGAAGCGGCGGAGCATCCAACCTGTAGGGCAATGAAATGAGTTTGCGCGGGCGTCAAGCAGGGGCGAGATCCTTAGCACCCTCAGTTCGATTTCTGATTGTGAGCGCGGGTGGCACGTGTCTGGCCCTTCACGCTGATCGGGTACAAGGATTGCGGACGATCGAAGAAGCCGGGTCCGCCGGGGCCATGACGGTTCAAGGCCTCGTGTATACGTATGTCGATTTGCCGGCGCGGCTTCGCCGTCCGATGGATGCCGAAGGACCAGAGACGCGCATTGTCCTTTTTTCAAAGGGAAGCGCGCGAGGCAATATCCGTGTATCTCAGGTTCATGGACTGAAAGACGTAGACCCGTCTCAGATTCTTCCGCTGCCGCCTCAGTTTCGATGCGATGAGCAACGGTGGTACCAGGGAATGATATTATTCGAGAACACAGTAGCGCTCGTGCTCAATCCTGCATGGGTGCTGGAGGAATGCGCTGCAGCGTCCGCTACCGGATCCGATCTGCAGGACAACCTCCCTTCGCTCGTGTCACCCTCAACGCCGGCCGTGGTCGGCGGTCAGAGCAACGCATGCTAAGGCCATCCCTTGTCCGACGGCAGCAATCGGCGGCGCCTAAGGCTTGTCATCTTTTAATTTTTTCTGTCGGTGGACGCAAGCTGGCGGTCAATACCGATGAAGTGGCCAGCATTGCAGCCTGGAAGGGCAGTATTCCGGTACCCAGCCGCACGCCATTTGTGTCTGCGGTTGTACGGCAGGAAACTGACGTGTTTCCAGTTTTTGACTTGGCGGAACTGCTTCATGTGCGCGTGCAAGGCGGCGACTTGCTCTGCTTGACGGCCAAACATCCGCAGGGGGCGATGGCCATTTGCATAGACGAAGACATGCCCGTGCTGCACACCCTTGATCTGTCCGAGATTCAGGCGTATCAGGGAGGGGAGTTCGACGCCGTGGGAAGTTTTGCGAGCGGGTTTGACCAAATTCCTATTATGTCTTTCGCCAAACTTGGATTGGCGTAACGCATTATCCGGCTTCTTAGAGTGGGGTTGAAGGGAGTGGGTATGCCGAAGATTTTGGTTGCGGACGATAGTATCGCGGTGCGGAAAGTGGCGGAACGCTTGCTCACGGAAGCCGGCCTTGGCGTGACGTTGGCCGCGAACGGTGAAGAAGCCCTGGCCTATTTGTCCAAGGAGCGGCCGGACGTCATCGTGTCCGATGTCATCATGCCCGATAAAAGCGGATATGAGGTATGCGCGTTCGTGCGGGCCAACGCGATGCTCGCTATGACGCCCGTGCTCCTCATTTCCGGTATTGTCAACGATGAGGTCAACAAGCAAGCCGAATCCTGCCAAGCGGACGGGGTGCTGAAAAAACCTTTTCAAGGGACGTCTTTGAAAGATCGCGTGCTCGAGCTGCTGGCGAAACGCAAGGAGTCTCCCGCGCCGGCACCGGCTCCTCGCCCGGTTGCCGCTACCACGTCGCCCGCAGAAGGAAACGAGACACGTGTGACATCGGAACAGCTGGAAACGTACCATCAAGCTATCGCAACGGCTAAAGGATTGGAATCGCAGCTGCAGGCTGAACGAGCCCGTTCGATTGAACTGACAACACGCCTGGCCGAACTGGAACGCGCCGGCGGGCGGGAAAAGGAATTGGCGTCCCTCCTGGAAAGCGAACGCGAACGGTCGGCTCAGCTCGTCCGGCAGATTTCCACGAGTGAACAGCAGGTCGCTCGCCTCCAGAATCTCGAGCAGGCTCTGAAAACTGAGCAGGAGCTTACCGCAAAACTGAGACAGGAAGGGCAGGGCCTTCAGAAGGCCTTGCAGAAAGTCGCCGAACTGGAGGCGACTTTGAATGCCGAGCGGGCTGCGGCGGCTCAGTTGGTCCAGCAGTTGACGGGCTTGGAAAAGGCTGCCGCCCGAGCGCAGGAATTCGAGACGCGTCTCGTCCGAGAAGAACACCGGGCCGCTGACCTGGAACAGAAGGCGAAGGAGGCGGAATCCGCGTTAGCCGCCGAACGCGCGAGGGTCGGCGAACTCGGCGCCAAGTTGGCTGAAGCTGAACGGGTTCGTCAGCATGCGACCCAGTTGGAGGGCCGTGTGGTGGCCGAACAACAGCAGGCTGCTGATCGGGCTCGGCAACTCGACGCAGCGACGAAAAAGCTGCAGGAGGTAGAAGCGCTGCTGTCGACGGAGCGTGACCGTAATGGACTGCTCGCTCGACGGGTCTCGGAGACAGAGCAAGCCGCCGATAATGCCACGAAACGATTCGAGGAGATGGCGCGCAAGCTGGGGGAAATTGCCGGTCTGGCTTCGCAACTTGGCAGCGGAAAGGCACGGTCGTAACTTCCGTCAACCGGACTGTCCCATGACCAGGATGTCCCATAGGGACCAAGACCGATGGCCGTCGAAGCAGAAGACGCGTTTCAAAAAGAACTTATCGAATTGTTTGTGCAAGAAGCGCATGAGTGGCTGCAGCAGATCCACGTGGCGCTGGACGAACTGCAGCAGGGCCCTCCGCCGGACCGGCACCTCAAGCTGGCTCAAACCATCAAAGCCGGGATTACCAATCTAGGCGGATCTGCGGCCACCATCTCCCTCGGCGATGTCGAACGTGCCAGCTTTTCCACTCTGCCGTTTGTCGAAGCGGTGGAGAATCCCGCCTCAAAAATTTCCGTCAATGACTTCATTCTCCTGTGCAAGCAGCTTGGCCATATCCATACGGCCTTGACACGGGCGACCGGTGTCCATTTTGACGCCGACAGTGTCGCTGAATCTGCCGAATGCATCCCGGTGACGATCGCGTCGAGCGAATTGCTGGCCGCGCTACGTGCCTTGGAACAGAGCCGCTCTGACCGCGGATTGGCGCATCGCAACCTGGTGCACACAGTGATTGCCCAAATCGAAGGGTTAATCGGTAATGGCGTGACTCAGTGCGACGTCACGTCCATGCGAGACTTTCTCAATCGCCTGGCGGCTGCAGAGGAAATGTTTCATGCGTCCGTGGCGCAGCAGCTTCCTCACGTGACCGAAGGTCTGGCCCAACTGATGACGGCCGAAGCGCCGGCCGCATCGCCCGAACGATGTCAGGCCGTATTGGATGAGGTGGCGCAGTTATGGACGGCGGCCCAGCAGGTGAACGCCTCTCAGGCCACGACGTTTTTTATGGGATTGCACGGCTTTCTGAGTGTGGTCATGCAACGACGGGTGGTGGTCGCGGCACAAAAGTACGATGCGGTAGAATCCCGTTTGCGCGCGATGGCGGGATTGATCACCGCCTGGGTGGATGCGGGCCGTGACGAACGCGCGGCCATCGGCGGCTTGCTCCCCAGTCAGAGCTGACCGCTGCAGGACCAAAAATTCCGGCTCTCGTGGAGGATGTGTGGCGGTACCGGTTGCTGAGGCAGGCGAGGATCTGGCCGCCCCGATGGTCGGGGCGTACGAGCCATACTGGGGGCTGGAACTGCGACCGTTTGAGAATGTGCCCGATCCACGATTCTACGTTCGGACCGCAAAACATGAATCGGCCAAGCAGCGGGTCCTGTATGGTATCCACATGCGCAAGGGCATGGTCATGCTCACGGGCGAAATCGGGTGCGGCAAAACCCTGCTCAGCCGTTCGCTGATCCTCGAGTTGCCGCGCAACCGGTATGAGGTGGGCCTGGTGGCCAATCCCTCGATCCCGGTTTCCGAGTTTCTGGGAGAAATGCTGTTCCAGTTGGGCTTGCCGCCCGGCGTCAGCAAGGCTGACCAGTTACGACGGCTGAATGACCGGCTGCTGGCGAATTACCATCGCGGCGTGGATACGGTGCTCGTCGTCGATGAAGCGCAGGCGATTGGGGATGATCAGAGCTTTGAAGACCTCCGCTTGCTGAGCAATTTTCAGTTAAACGATCGGTTTCTGATGACCGTCGTGCTCTTAGGACAACCGGAGCTGCGTGACCGGGTGGCGCGCATTCCTCAGCTCGCTCAGCGTCTGGCGATTCATTATCATATCGAGCGCTTTAATCATGCTGAGACGAAGTCATACATTCTTGGACGACTCCAGGCGGCGGGCTCTTCTCGGAACCTCTTTTCCTCCGGAGCGATTACCTGTATTTACGAGCGCACCGGCGGTGTGTGCCGATTGATCAATGCGCTATGCGATTTGTGTCTCTATTTTGGAAGTGTGAACAAAGCCCCGTATATTGGACGAACCTTCGTGCGGCGAATCGGCGACGACATGGCGCTCCAATCTGACGGAAAGAAGGAGTCAACAGGCTGATGTCTTGGTATCGTGACGCAGAGACGGAATTGATCGACGTCGCCGAGGCCGTGCAAAGTCAGCGCCCGGTCCGGATAGAGCGTCTCGAGGCCTTGGCCGCACAGCTCGTGTCTGCGCTCAAACAGAACGATGAGCTTATTGTGGAGGCCCTCTCAGGTCCATCCGGCACGCCGTTGGTCACGAACCTTCTGAATGCGGCTATTCTCGGCACTAAGGTCGGCATCGGGCTCGGGTACTATGGCAAAGAGCTGGAGCGATTGGCGCTGGCCGGGCTGGTGCATGACATTGGATTGTTTGCGGTGCCGCAATCACTGGTCACAAAGGCCGGGCGGTTGACGCATGATGAGCGGACGTTGATCGAGCAGCATCCCGAATTGGGCTATCAGGTGATTCGGCGAATCGGACCGGAGTATCAGTGGCTAGCCCAAGTGGTCCGTCAGGCGCATGAACGATTCCATGGTAAGGGCTATCCTAATCGGCTGACAGGTCGACAGGTGAGTGAGATGGCCCAGATTCTCGGCGTGGTCGATGTGTTCGATGCGCTGGTCAGCGACCGGCCCTACCGGCGCCGGCTGTTTCCGCATGAAGCGGTGAAGGAACTGCTCGTCGCCGAACGGTCGTCCTTCCCGCGCGAAATTCTCAAGGCCCTGGTGCAACAGCTGTCCGTATATCCGCTGGGCACCACGGTCCGATTGACGACGGGTGAAGTGGGCACCGTCGTGCATGTGAACACTCAGTATCCGCTTCGTCCGGTGGTGAAGGTGAACGACGAGGGTCAGGACGGGCTCGGGTTGCGTCAGGTTGATTTGAGCCTGACACCGCTCGTTTCGATAATCGAAACGCTGAATCCCCCGATCGTGGGCCGTGTCAGCTTCACAAAAGGCGTCATAAAAGCGGAACCGGCTGCCTCAGTGGGGCTGGTGTCCGATCATTTTACCTCATTGCTGGAAAGTCTCGACGCGATTGCCTCGGCCATTCAAGGCGTTGTCGAAACCCGGATCACGCCCCAAGAAGAAGAGCCAGGCGCCTTTGCGGGTGAGCATGATAGTCGCTCGGAAGACCGGGGGCGGAACGTCGAGCGGAGTGATTTGAGTTTTCGCAAAGAAATCGTCGGGCTCTTTGCGCTCGAAGCTCGGGAATGGCTCGCTCAGATCCAAATGGCCTTGAAGAAAATGGGTGGCGGCACTGATGGTCTCATGCGCTCAAAGCTCTACGGTTTCATGTTGAACGGCATTTCAAACCTCGCCAAGTCGGCGTCCACCGTTGAATTGGTCGAGATCGAGGCCATGGCATCGAATCTCTTGCCCATCTTACGGGATGTCGGCGGTGCCAAAATGGAAGCCATGCCTGAAGCAGTGCGGCCGCTCCAAGCGGGACTGGATCGCATCATGGCGGCGGTTCAGCGCCTCGCTGGAGATCAGAGGACAGTGGAACGAGCCGCTCATGCTGAGGCGCAGGCTGCGGCGCAAGAAGAAAAACAGGATCGTCGTGAGCGGGGGGAGGAAGAGGCGCATGAGGAGGAGGCGACCTCCGGGTGTGAGCCTTCTCAAATGCCCGAACGGGTGCCAGCCACGATGCCCTTGCTCAGTGCCTTGCGCGAACTTCAGCAGGCGCGAGCCCGTTCGATGCAGCCGGCCCGCGATGTATTGGAGGCGGTGATCGAGCGGGCGGAACAGGAGACGGAGGGGCAGGATCATCAGATCAACGTCGAAGGTATTGAACGCATCCTTCGCGATCTCGACCGCCTGGATGAAGAATTTCTTCGCGAGGTCCATGAACGGGTACCTGCCATGACCACAGTGCTGGCGCAGTTGCGGGATCGTGGCCTCTCGGATTTTGTGACCGCCTCTCAATTGGATCCCATTGTCGCCAATGTCGAGTCCCTCCATGAGGTGGCGAAGGCGCTTCATGCCGCAACCATTACGATGTTTCTGCAGGGAGTGAAATCGTTCCTCACGATGACCGCCTACCGCAAGATGACCGACCTTGATCAGCGATTGGAAGCCGTGGAGGAACGGCTCAACGCGCTGGTTCCCATGGCCGAGCAATGGGTGAGTCTCGGCCGGCTGGAACGCGCGGCAATCGAAGAAATACTTCCGGCCTAAACACAGCCTTGTCCAGCCCTGAAAGCTGCCTCATACTCCCCATCTAAGTGCTTGATAATCAGTGACCGCCCCAACATCTTGTGGCCATTCATCCTTCATGGCGTATCCACCGCATCTATTGGAATGAATGATGGAATTACTGCCTACTTTTTGTGCACACTGGTTGAAATTGCCCTCTTGAATGGACCCGCGACTCCATCCACAGGGATATCCACACATCGCGCACAGATTTTGTGGACATGGGTTTCGACGGCCATGAGAGTGACGTATGAATATCCTCTAGGACAGAGGAGCCCCGCTGGTTAAATCGAGATTCGCCATTTCTAGTGCAGGAAAGCATGAAGACCCGCGCGTTTCTTTCATGGCGAACGGTCGAAACAAAGATGGGGCACTCGAGTGCCGCATGGCAACCGTTCATTGCTCGCTTCTTCAAATAATCGCCGCTCGCCGTCGGTGAAAGCTTCGCCGCCTTGGTGGACCAGCGTATCGACTTTAACGCCGTTCAATGTTGTACGCGTTGATCTCTTGAGAGGGAACGTATAATACGATCATTTCTTGGGCATCGCTCGAAAGGAAATGAGGACGATGTGGCGAGGCTGATTACCGTTCGTCGACCGGAACAGATCACTCAGCAGGCACAGGAGTATGTGAAATCTTACATTCTGCTGCCGTCAGGTCTCGTGGGACTCATCTGCTTGATCGGTGGGGTGGGCGGATTGGGCTATCAACTGATCGCCAGCGGCAACTACACCTGGGATACTTTTTATCAGAGCTCCGCCTTGATCGTGACAGGCGCTGTCCTGGGTTTTGCACAGACGCGCTACCAGCAGTTTGTCTTCCGCCGCTTCCCCGATGTGCTGGCCGCTCGCATGCGTCTGGCCTCGGCAAGGCGGGGAGCCAAGGCGAAGAAAGAGGCGCAGCCGATGGCCATCGATCACCCGGGCCGTCAGTTCGTCCCGGTCGCCTACATGACGGGTGCGGCGCTGTTGATCGGCAGCACGATCGCCGCATCAGCCTATGGTCAGGTGAGTGTCGTTCCTGCGTTGCTGCTGCCCTGGGCAGGATTCTACTGGTCGCGATTGTTCTTCTGGCGGCGTGTCGTGAAGTAGGCGGAAGAGCTTATGGCTGGCGGGAGCGACCTTTGGCCGGTCGGGCCACGGCGGCTTTGAGTTGCGCTTCGAGTGTCGCCACTCGCTGCTCCAGACTGCGCACCAGTTGTCTGAGTTCGGGCAGGCGGGGAATGACCGCTTGCGCCTTCATCCAGGTCTCGTGCGGCATCACCGGCGCGCCTGAGACGACCTGATTCGGTTCCAAACTGCGATTCACTCCAGCTCTCGCAGCCACCATCACTTGATCTCCGATGTGCAGATGGTCGCCGATGCCCGCTTGTCCGCCGATCATGACATGATGACCGATGGTGCTGCTGCCGGCGATGCCCACCTGCGCCACCAAGATCGAATGTTCGCCGATGGTCACGTTGTGAGCAATTTGGACCAGATTATCGACTTTGGTCCCCCGCTTAATCGTCGTGTTGCCGAGTGTCGCGCGGTCGACGGTCACATTGGCTCCGAGTTCAACGTCGTCCTCGATGATCACGCCGCCGAGTTGCGGGATCTTATGGTGGCGGCCTTCATGCTGGACATAGCCGAAGCCGTCTCCTCCAATCACCGTTCCACTGTGGATGATGACCCGATTGCCGAGTGAGCAGCCTTCACGAACCACGACGTTGGGATACAAGATCGCATCGTCTCCGATGCGGCAGTCAGAACCGATATAGACACCGGGATACAGCGTGACCCGGTTGCCGATGGTGACGCGATCTCCCAGCGTCACGAATGGCCACACGGAAGGGTCGGCGCCAATGCGGACGTCCGCACCCCGGGTCACCTGTTCCGCGATTCCCCTGAAAGGAGGATGAGGCGCGAAAAACTTCTGAGCCACCTGCGCAAAGGCCAGCAGCGGATGGCCGACGACGATTTGGGCACTGTCCACGTCCGGAAAATGACGATGCACGAGCAACGCGCCGGCGCGGAGGCCCGCGGCTGATTTCACGGCTTTGTCGTTGGCAATAAAGGACAAGGCCTGCGGGTGGGACTCTGGGAGGCTGGCCAGCGCAGAGATCTGCGTCTCGCCGTCTCCGAACAGTTCACCGCCGACCAACTGATGGATCGCAGAAAGACTGACGGCGGGAGAAGAAGAAGTGGCCACCGGTGTCAGTCCTTCTTTCTTTTTGCCTTCGGCTTCACGGGTGAAGGCTTGGCGGCGCGGGCCGGCGCCGCTGAAGCCGGCGCGGGCTTCAGACGACCTTGAACATAGGCGGCCACGGATCCTACGGTGCTCATGCCGGCCAGGTCTTGATCGGGAATTTGGATGTTGAAGGTTTCTTCAATCTTATAGAGCAGCTCGATGACCGCCATGGAATCCAATCCCAGGTCGTCTCGCAAATGATGCTCTTCCGTAATCCTGGCAGCGTCCTGCTTCAGATAGTCGGCGAGCGCTTGAATGATCTGGGAAACAATCGCACGATCGGTCATGATGCGGTTCCTTCGTCGAAATAAATGCGTCGGAGCGTCGATCTAGGCGACATATTTCTTCAGCACGACCGCCGCATTGTTGCTGCCGAATCCAAAGGCGTTTAAGAGTGCGGTGCGAATCCTTCGTTCCTGCGCCGATCGACTGATGCCTGCGAGCCGGCAGGCCGGATCCGGATGGTCATAGTTCGCGGTCGGGTGGATCTGGCCGGTGTGAATCGTCAGCGATCGAGGCGACGGCTCCGATGGCTCCGGCAGCCCCTAGTGTATGTCCGATCAAAGATTTCGTGGCGTTGACGGCAATCTTATCCGCGCGGCCCTTGAAGAGATGGCGAACGGCTTTGACTTTCCACAGCATCACCAATGGTCGTCGAGGTGGCGTGCGCATTGATGTAGTCGACTTGTGCCGGGGGCACGTCTGCGTTCTTGAGCGCCAGTTGCATGGTGAGAGCGACTTCTTCGCCGTCTTCCCGGGGGATCACCATATGATAGGCCTCACTGGTAGCGGCGTAGCCGGCCAATTCCGCATAAATGCGCGCTTTTCGTTTTCTAGCATGAGCCAGCGATTCAACAATCAACGCACCTGCGCCTTCGCCCATGACGAAGCCGTCGCGGCCCTGATCAAACGGGCGTGAAGCCTGCTCCGGCCGGTCGTTGTACTTGCTCGACAGCGCCCGCAGCGAGCAGAATCCGGCGAAGACCAGCGGGGTGATGCTCGCATCGGCGCCGACCGTAATCACGACATCGGCCTGGCCGCTGCGGATGCATTGCAGCGCCTGACCCAGCGCATGGGCGCTGGACGAGCAGGCAGTCGAAATCGTCAGGTTCGGTCCTTTCGCGCCATAGGCCATCGCGATGATACCGGAGGCGGAATTCAGGGTGATCACCGGGATAAAATTCGGATGCACGCGGTGCGGCTTTCGCTGCTCATACAGTTGAGTGATCTCCCGCTCTCCCATGACCATGCCGCCCATGCCTGCACCGACAATTACAGCGACGCGGTGGGCGGCTTCCTTGGCCATGACGAGATCGGCGTCTGCCAGCGCTTCTTTCGAAGCGACCAGCGCAAACTGCGCGTACCGATCCACACGGTCCGCTTGTTGCGAAGGCAGATATTGGTCGGGTGAAAAGTTGCGAACTTGGCCGGCGACTTTCGATCGATAGCCGTCCATGGGAAAGGGGTCAAAGGATTGAATCGCGGAAATGCCGGAACGGCCGGCCATGGCGGCCTTCCAGAATTCGCTCACACCGATCCCGATCGGAGAGACCACTCCAAGCCCGGTAATCACAACACGCGTCGGCACCGCCCTGCTCCTTCATACGGCCCACCTAATCCGGCCATTACTTACCGGAAGGTGCGCACGCAGTCAACAGAGGATCCACGCCTTCAATAGCGGACTTTCAACAACAGATAGAGGCCGAAGCTGGCAAACAGGAGATTGGCCATCCAGCCGGCCAGCATGGGCATCAGCACGCCGCCGCGTCCCAAGGCGATCGCGATCGAATGGGTGGTCCAGTAGCAAAATCCGACGATAAACGCCTGTCCGATTCCCATCGCCATGCTGCCGCCCCGGACGCCGCTGCGGCGCAGACTGAGCGCAATGCCGACCATGACCATGATGATCGTGACAAACGGAAAAGCCAGACGGCCGTAGTAGTCGGTGAGCAAGCGGGTGAAGGACAACCCTTCGTGGCGGAACCGACTGACGTAGCCCCGGATTTCCCGAAAGGTCATGGTCTCGGAATCTCCCGCCAGCGAGGTCACGAAGTCGACAGGGATCAATGGCAGATCGACCGGTTGTTCGGCGAACGTCGTCAGGTCCACCGTGCTGTCGCGTTGAAACCGGCGTTGATTGCCGTTGACCAGGACCCAGCCGTCTGCCGTAAAGCGTGCTTCCGCCGCTTCGGTCATGCGATCGAGGTGAAACGAGCGATCGAAATGAAACAGCTTGATCGCCTCGAATGGTCTCGCCTCCCAGTTCGACCTCCTTCACCTGCATGAGCGCATCGGCGCCGACTCGCGCCCACGGTTGCGTGACCTTCACCGTGAGAGGAGTGGTCTTCTTTTCAATCTGGAGCAGGCGGATACGCTCGGCCTCCTCGGAGGCGAGCGGAATAACCGTGGAACTGAACAGAAGCAGCACCAGCGCCACCGCGGCGGCAAACACCACAAAGGGCGAACTGATCCAGGGGAGGCTGATGCCGCAGCTCCGCATGGCGGTAATTTCATTGCTTCGCGACAGCAGGCCGAGGGTGAGCAAGGTCGCCATGAGGATCGCCAGTGGCGCAATCTGAAACGAAATGGCGGGGATCTTCAGCGCAAAGTAGGTAATCACAGGCACGACCGTCACGTCGTACCGCAAGAAGCGTCTGACCTTTTCAAAGAAGTCGATCACGAGATAGATCGTCAAGAGGCCGGCGAAGCACATCGAAAAGATCTTGGCGTACTCGCGCAGGATGTAGCGAAACAGAATGGTCATGACCTTATTGTCGGCTCATGTGAAGAAACGACAGGATCGTCACGACGGCGAGGATGCCGTTCGGGAGCCAGGCTCCTGCAAAGGGCGCAATGACCCCGGTGGTGACGAGAAATTCACACGCCACATTGAGCACGTAATAGAGGACGACGATTAGCACCCCGACGGCAAAGCCTCCGATGCGGCCGGAGCGTTTGGAGACAATGCCGACGGGGACTCCCAGCAGGCACAGCACGAGTGAGGCGGTGGGGAAGGCCAGGTCCTTGTAATGCTCCATCAAGCGGCGCAGCGCCATGGGATCCTTCCCCTGAGACTGCGCCAGCTGGGCCATAATCGCCTCGTAGGTCGGCCGTTCTTCAGCGGTCGAATAGCCGCTCTGGCTGAGATTCAGCTTGAGATCATAGGTCGTGAACGAGATCTGTTCATACTGATCCAGTTCATCGGGGCGGCTATGGATGACGCCGTTCAGGAGGCGCAGCGCGACCTGGTCGTTGGCCTGGTCCATCAACACCTGATATTGATCCGCGACGATCACGCGCGGTTCATCCGGCGCGCGCTCGTCGGAGACGAAGATGCCTTTCCCCGGATGGCCGTCGCTGCTGTCCTGCACATAAATCATCATGCGTGGGATGGGCTCGTTAAACGTGCCCCGCTCCAAGGCGAGGACGAGCTGATCGCGAAGCAGATTGAGCGCAACTTTTTTGAGGTTCAGCGAGCTCCAGGGCTGTCCCCACTGCGACAGGATCAGCGTCAGCGCGAAGACGGAACAGGCGAACAAGAGGACGGGTTGGGAGAGACGCAGCAGGCTCAGCCCGGCAGCGCGCATGGCGACCAGCTCTTTATCGAAGGAGAGCCGGCCGAAGGCGGTGATGGAGGCGATGATGCCGGCGATGGGCAGCGTGAGGACCAGAAACGACGGCAGCAGAATTGAGAAGACCTTTAAGACCGACCAGAACCCGACGCCCTTGGAGACGAGCAACTCCACCAGGCGCAGCAGTTCCCGCGTCAGCATAATGAAGCACAGAGCGCCCAGGCTGAGCCCGAACGGCGACAGCAGCTCAGTGAAAATGTAGCGATCGAGGAGGGTTCGTAATGTCACGGGATTCTTACATCGGGAGCGTTAGGCGACACTATAGGCAAGTCCTCAGGCCATGTAAACCGATGCGCCGACCACGAGCCGCCACAAACAACCGCTTGACAGAGTGTGCGTCGTATGTTACATGGCAGCCCGAAATCGTTTTTAAGTAAGATGGGTCCCGTGAGCGATTTTACCGTTTTGAAGGTGCCCGTCGGTCACACCCGCCACGCTCGTGTCTTATCTCTATTGTTCTTATCATCACACTTGTTACGGCTTATTGGGCCGGCTACGTAACTGCGCGTGGTCGTTATGGAAAGGAGGGGTTCGTGAAGACAAAAGGTACCGTCAAGTGGTTCAACGACCGGAAGGGGTTCGGATTTATCCGGCTCGACAGTGGGGAAGATGTCTTCGTCCACTATTCCGCCTTGCAAGGAGAAGGGTTCAAGACCCTCAAAGAGGGTGAAAATGTCGAGTTCGACATTGTGCAGGGAGCGAAGGGACCTCAAGCAGCCAACGTATTGAAGGCAGCCGTCGCGGCTTCCTAAGACAACCGTCTTGTTCTAATAATGGGCCTGTCGTCCAAATGGACGACGGGCCCATTTCATTTTCGCCATTTCATAGACAAAACCCATTGATACTGTTAGCGTTTGCGTATTCTTGCTAGTCGAGGTCTCTTTTGGCGTCCGATCGCAGTAAAGTCCTTCAACAAGCCCAGTTGCTTGCCTCGCGCGGCCAGTATGACGCTGCGATTGCCGAATGGAAGAAGTTAACGACGGATGGCCCCAACGATGGCAGCATTCACAACTCGATCGGCGATCTGCATCTGAAGCGGAACGCCGGCGCCGAAGCAACCACCGCCTTTCTGCAAGCCGCTGCCGCTTTTCGGGCCGAAGGCGCCACGCTCAAAGCCATCGCCGCCTATAAAAAAGTCCTCAAGATCGATCCTTCACGGTATGAGGTGTATCGCCATCTCGGTGATCTGAACGCCGAACGCGGGCTCCTCAGCAGCGCCGTTCAGGACTACCTCACACTCGGCAAGCATTACCTCAAGGAGCGCAAAGGCAAAGAGGCGCTGGAGATCTATAAGAAGATCGTTAGCCAGGATCCAGCCAACCTGGACGCACAGCAGCGCGTGGCCGAACTCTGCGTGCAGGAAAATCTGCAAGACGAGGCCACGAAGGTCTACCTGCAACTGGGCCGCGAGCGCAGCGCCCAGGGTCGCTTTGACGAAGCGAAGGATGCCTACCTCGCCGTGCTGCGGATTGATCCCAAGAACAGCGAAGCGGCGCAGTTTGTGGACAGCGTGGACAAAGGCGCCACCGGTTCATCTAAGGAGGCAAAACCGACGTCGGCCGCCGCCGCGACGCACAAATCCGAGCCGCTTGATCTGTTGACCGAAGCGACCCGCCGCATAGAAGAAAAGCAGTATGCCGGCGCCGAAGCGATTCTCAATCAGCTACTCACCCGGGAGCCGGGCAACCCGCAAGTCTGCCAATTGCTCGCGCGCCTGCACCTCCAGCGTGGCGACGTCCAAGTCGCGTTGGGCGAGTACCGGTTCCTCGCCGGAGCCGCGCTTCGCGCGCAGGAATACACGTTGGCAGAATCTCTCATTGGAGAATTTCTGGCCGCAGAACCGAACTCTGTGCCGCTGCTCGAACTCTCCGGAGAATTGTATGAAGAGCGAGGGGATGGCCAGGCCGCGGCGCAGCAATATGCGAAGGCGGTCCTGCTGTTAGTCGAGCATCCCGAGGCAGGCATGGAGAGCCTCCATGAGGAACTGTTTGAAAAGGTGAAGACGCTCTCGACCGATGGTGCATTGATCGCGCGCCTGGCGGCACGTCTGGCCGGCGACTCGCAGGCCTCCACCGGCGGCGATCAGGCCGCGCCGCCCGCGCCTGTTGCGGAGGCTGCCGTTGAGACTGCTCCTCCGGTCAATAGCTTCTCGCTGGCCGGCGCTCATCCGGACGACGACATGTCGTTGGGGCCTGCTCCTGCCGGCGAGATCATTGTCCCGGCACCTGGCGTTCCGGACGCATTCGTCGAGGTGGTTGCCGATGGGCGTCACCTGATGTCCCCGATGGAAGCGGCAGAGGAACTCTTACAGGATGCGGTTGGACCGGTTGCCATCACCGATGAGACGGCAACGCCGGCCCCGAGCGCTTCACCTCAAGAAGCGTGTCTGGCGATCCAGCCGTTGGCAGCGGTTGATCAGCCGTCGAACGTAGAGGAACCGGCAGTCAACGCTCCGGTGCAACCGGAGCCGATCGTGGTCGCCGATTGGGAAGCGCATTTCACGCTGGGGATCGCTTACAAAAACATGGGTCTGTACGGCGAGGCAAAAGAAGAATTTGAGATTGCGAAAAATGAGGAAAGCTTCTACCTCGATGCCTGTCTCATGACCGCCCTCTGCTGCAAGGAAGAGAAGGCGTTCACCCAGGCCATCAGGGGACTGGAAGCCGTGCTCACCGATCCGCGCTGCCAAGGCGCCAAGGGACAGGCGATCCGCTATGAACTCGGCCTGCTCTATGAGGCCGAAGCGCAGTGGGAAAAAGCCGCCCACACCTTCCAAACCATTCCGTCGTTCCATGACGTCCCGCAACGGTTGGCCTCGCTGAAGAACCGCTCGCCCCAGACGTCGCAGTTCCGCCTCGCCAGCTAGTTCGTCAGTGCACTTCGTTCGGGGCCGGCCGTCCGTTCAATACCGCGTCAATATTGTCCAAGCAGATCATTCCCATGCGGATGCGTGTGGATGCAGTCGCCGAACCCAGGTGAGGGAGCAACACCACCGTTGGCAAGGTGATCAGTCCATGATGGACCAACGGCTCCTGTTCATAGACGTCCAGTCCGGCGCCTGCGAGAGTGCCGGCTTGAAGGGCGGACACCAACGCCGCTTCATCGACCACCGGACCGCGTGACGTGTTCAGCAGTACGGCAGTTGGTTTCATCAGTGACAACTCGCGTGCTCCGATGAGATGGCGGGTGGAATCCGTGAGCGGAACGTGCAAGGACAGCACGTCCGCCTGCCTTACGACCTCATCGAACGGCAGTTGCCGCCAAGACGCCTCTCTGCCGGGTGACGAGGCGGCGCGGTGACTGGCGTAGATGACCGGCATCCGGAAACCGGCGGCTCGCTGCGCCACCGCTTGTCCGATCCGTCCCATTCCGATAATGCCGAGCGTAGTTCCGGTCACATCATGGCTGAGCATCTGCGTTGGCGCCCATCCACGCCAGGCACCGGCTCGAACCAACCGGTCGCCTTCCACGACACGACGCCTCACGGCCAGCAACAGCGCCCAGGTGAGATCGGCGGTGGCATCCGTCAGCACGTCGGGCGTGTTGCTCACGACGATGCCGCGTGATCTCGCGGCCGCGAGATCGATGTTGTTATAGCCGACCGCATAGTTCGCGATGATCTTGAGGCGGGTCGCGCCCGCGAGCAGTGCGGTGTCAACCCGGTCGCCAAGAGTGCAGATCACCGCATCCGCCTTGGCGAATCCGGCCCGGCGTTCATCGTCGGATGGGGCCGCGTCGGTCGGTTCATTGAGCAGGTCATACTGCTGTTTAAGGGCCAGCATGACGGACTCGGGCAGGATACGGGTGACGTACAGTCGAGCGCCATGCATCTCGAATCTCCATCAAGTGGAGCCCATTGTAGGAACATTTATGTCCGCCCACAACGTGCAAGGCGCCCACGACGCCGCATGAAGCCTGCAAGGGGATCGAAAAGCTGGCGGAATTTTTAAGCATCCTGTTAGAATGACCCACCCTTCACCATGGCGGCCCCAACTCTCATCCTCCCCGAACGATCCCGCGCCATCGCCGCCGACCTTCGAGCGAAACTCGGCTCGCACAAAGTCAAAGACGATGGTCCCACGCTCACCGCCTATGCGGTCGATGCCAGCATCTATCGCATGGTGCCGACGGCGGTTGTGCTGGTGGAGTCGGAGGAGGATATCGCGGCGACCATCAGTTATGCGGTGGCGCGTGGCATTCCGCTCACGCCACGCGCGGCCGGCACCAACCTGACGGGCTCCGCCATCGGCTCCGGCATTATCCTGGACGTCTCGCGCCTCAACCGCATTCTTGAAGTGGATGGGGAAGCGCGGCGGGCGCGCGTGCAGCCCGGCGTCGTGCTGGCCGAACTGAACAGGCAGCTCGCCCGCCGGGGGCTGATGTTCGGTCCCGATCCCTCAAGCGGCGACATGTGCAAGTTGGGCGGCATGGTGGCCAACAATTCCTCCGGTCCGCACACGTTGCGCTACGGCGCCGTCAAAGACAACGTGCATGCGCTCCGCATGTGTCTGGCGTCCGGCGCCTGGCTCGACGCCCGATCGTACGAGCTCGACGATCCATCCCTTGAGCGACTGCTCGCGACGACGCCGGTGGTGCGCGCATGTCTTGGTTCTCGCCCAGGCACATGCCGACCTGATCAGTCGAAAGAAGCCCACGGTCAGCAAGAACAGTTGCGGCTACAATCTGTTCGGCCTCGTCGATGGGCTGGCGGCCAACCTCCTGGACCTGCCCAAGCTGCTTGTCGGCAGCGAGGGGACACTCGGGGTCATGAGCGAGGCGACGCTCAAGCTGGTCGACAAGCCGAAGGCGACGCTCACAGCCTTGATCCATTTTCAGCATTTGGAGGAGGTCGGCGACGCGGTACCGCATCTGCTCGAGTTGGGTCCCAGCGCGCTCGAAGTCATGGATGCGAATACGCTCGATCTGATCGGGCGTGAGCCGGCACGACATTCCGGCCAACGCGGCCGCCACGCTCTTGATCGAACTCGATGCCGATTCCTACAACGTGGACGTGCGCCAACGGGCCGAGGAGATGGCGGCGGTGTGCCGTCCGTACAAGCTGGCGGCGGCGTTGACGGTGGCGTTCGACGACGAGCGGCGGGAGCAATTGTGGAAGGCGCGCAAGGCCCTCTATCCGACGCTCTATCGGTTCGATCCAGGGAAGAAGCCGATCAACTTCGTGGACGATGTGGTTGTCCGCGCCGAACGCATCAGCGAACTGATCCGCTATCTGGAACACTTCTTCGCGGGTCAGCGCGTGCCGGTCGCCATTTTCGGTCATATCGGCAACGGCAATGCTCACATTGTTCCGTTGCTCAACGTCAACGATCGGCAGGACTTCGAGAAGATGGTTCAAGCTTACCATGAGATTCATGACGTCGTGCTCACCCGCTTCGGCGGGTCCATCTGCGGCGAGCATGGCGACGGCCGCGTCCGTGCGGAATATGTGAGAAAGATGTTCGGCGATGAGTTGTATGCATTGTTCGTCCAGGTCAAGCAGGCCTTCGATCCGGCGAACATTCTCAATCCAGGCATCAAGATCAGCGAGACGCCGTTCACGGAGCATATCGACTACACGAGGCTGTCCAAGTCCTGCGCGACCTGCGCGAAGTGCAATTCTGTCTGCCCGGTCTATGACGTCTTTCAATCTGAAGACATGAGTTCCAGGGGCTGGTTCGAGATCGTCACGGCCAAGGATTACAGCTATCTCAATTCTAAACGGGTCGTCGAGGCCTGTGTGAACTGCAAATCCTGCCGGACCATTTGCCCGGCCGGCGTGGATGTCTCCGAGTTGATTTTGCAAAAGCGCGCCGAACATCCGAACCGTTTGGCCGGCTGGATCTTCCGGTTGCAGGCCCGAGGCGCCGGCTTTGAATTCCTGTTGCGCCTTCTTGGCAGGACGCAATGGGTGTGGGACCGGCCGCTGGCTGAGGCGGGTGCTGGAGCGGGTGACCAGGCCGGTGATGAAGCTTTTGGCCAACACGGCGCGACTTCCGCACGATCTGTTGTTGCCCCGGCTGGCGAGCAGGCACTTACGCGAACGCTACCGGTCCTTGATTCCATCTCGTGACGACCGGGTCAAGCCCGGCTCCGTCGCCTACTTTCACGGCTGCGCGGCCAATTACTTCGACGATGGCGTCGGGGATGCGGTCATCGGCGTGTTGCGCAGACACGGCGTCGAACCGGCGTTGCCGGAGCAACGCTGCTCCGGCACGCCGATTCAAACGTACGGGCACAGCGATCTCGTGCGCGAAGGAGCCCGGTTCAACCTGCGCTCGTTCGCGCCGTACGACACGGTGGTCACCGGCTGCGCCTCCTGCACGCTCATGCTGAAGGACTATCCGGCGTTGTTCCCGGACGGTCAGGAACGCGAGCAGGCGCGACAACTGGCAAAGAAAGTCGTGCATATTGCCGAGTTCGTCGCCCGTTCGTCCGAACACCCGCCGATGGCGCAAGCCGCCTCCCGGACCAGGTGCGTCACCTACCACTCTTCATGCCACCTCCGCGCGGCCGGCGTCACGAAGGAGCCGCGCAAGATTCTCGCCTCTTTGCCGGGGATGAATTTTACGGAGATGCCCGATGCCGACCGCTGCGCCGGCGGCGCCGGGACGTTCATCGTGAAAGATTACGACACGTCGCAAAAAATATTTGAACGGAAGGCCCGGGCAGTCGAGCAGGTGGGGGCCGAGGTCGTGGCGACCAGTTGCCCTGCCTGCATGATTCAGCTAAAGAATGGCCTGGCGTGGCGTACTTGGGCAGGCCGAGCGACTTGGGCTTGTCCAGCGCGGCCAGATAGCCCGTCTTCTTGATCTTGGTCTCTTTGGCGAGCACGTCCACCTGGGCGCTCAGCCGCAACCCCTCGGGCACCGTGAAGCTGAGCCGGATCTTGGAGCCGCCGGGGTTGATCAGCAGCCGCAGTGCGTCGATCGCCCGCATCTGGGTCTTCATCAGATAGCTGCCGGACTGCACACTGGTCGCCCGCTCCTCAGAGCGGATGGCGCTGTTCCAGGCCTTGGACGACTTGATCACGTCCGTGGAGACCAGGATCCCGCCGATCTCATCGAGCGAGGCGCCGGCCGGGATGTTGACGGTGATCTTGGCGTTGCCCGGACCGGGATAGTCGACCGGCTCGTTGAGGTTGGCGATGAAGGTGTTGGTCTTGTCCCAGACCAGGTAACCGCCGACGATCAGGACGGCCGCCGCCACGATCACCGCCAGGCAGCCCTTGCCCCGGTGCACGACCTCCTTGGCCGTGCTCGGCTTGACCTCGGGGTCGAGCATCGTTGACACGCTGGTTGGATTCCTTCATCGGTTGGCGGCCGCGGGATCAGCGATCGTCCGGTCCGGGTGATACTAGCTCTCCGGGCGGGGATTCTGCCGGGCACGTTCTACGGCGAGCGCGTGCTCCAGGATGGCCGCCGCGGCCGCGGCGTCGATCAGCGGACGCTGCTGGCGGGCCTGCTTGCCGCCCGCGCGGAGCCGCTGAGCGGCAGTGACCGTGGTCAGCCGCTCGTCCACCAGCCGCACCGGGACGTCGACGGCCCCGGCCAGGCCTTGTGCCCGATCACGGGCTTTGGTGGCAGCAGGTCCCTCGCCTCCGGACAGCGACCGGGGCAGCCCGACCAGTACCTCGATCGGCTGGTGCTCGGCGATGAGCTGCGCGAGGTCGGCGATCTCGGTGTCCCCGGCGGCGATCGTGGTCAGCGGATAGGCCAGTACCCCGTCGGCGTCACACGCGGCCACCCCGATCCGGGCGTCACCCCAGTCGATCGCCAGCCGTACGCCGTGCCGGAGCGAGGTCACGCCCGGCATCCTAGGTCCGCCCTTCTCGTGCGGCAGGTTTCGGTGGTTCTCCGGGCGTCAAGACCACAGCAACCTGCCGCAGGTCAGGCGGCCCGACGTCGCCGCCACCATTCCGGCTGCCGAAGAGTCCACCGATCCTGGCGCCGGTCCCGCTTGCGTCCCTGCTCGTAGCGGCGGCGCAGTCGCTCGGCCAGCGGAACGGGGGATCGGAAGTCGAGACTGTCGACCCGGCACACTACGAGGTTGGCTGACTCGAGCGCCTCCTCGCGCAGATTGTCCGCACGATGTTGCCGCCGCTCACGGTGAGCCTGCCCGTCGAACTCGGTGGCCAGGCCCACTTCGGGATCAAACAGGTCCGGAACCCCGAGCAGGCGCTCCTCGAGATCGAATACCGGCTGGTTGACCAGAGGTTTCGGCAGGTGCGCCTGCCGCCGGTAGAACGGCCGGAGTCTTGCTGCTCCAGGGACTGGCGCTCGCCGAGTCCGCCCAGGCCAGTGCGGAGCGAATTCGGCGCATCCCGCGGAACATGTGATTTGCCTCGCACCAGCGGGTCAGCGCGGCCGGATCCAGGTGGAGCGTGCCCGCCACCGACCAGCAGCCCGTCGGCACCCGTCACCGTGGAGGCCCGCGCCAACGTGTCGATCATCAAGGCGTTCCCCGTGGACGCTCCCGACGCGGAGATCACACCCGGTACCACCGAGACGTACCGCATCCGCGTGGTCAACGACGGCCCGTCGGTGGCCACGACGTCGTCGTCACCGACACGCTGCCCGCCGGACTGACGGCGACGGCGTGGCGGGTGGAGTCCGTCACGCCGCCAGGCCCGACGCCGGCGTGCGTCGACGGCGACCGTCCACGTGCGACCTCGGCGACCTCCCGCCCGGCACGACCGTGGAGCTCGAGCTCGACGTCCTCGTCGACGGCGGACCTCGTGATCGACCCCGCCGTCGGCGTCGCCAACACCGCCGTCGGTCACCTCGGCCACCGACGACCCCAACGACGCCGACAACACGAGCACGTTCACCGCGTCGGGTGGCGCGCCCAGGCCGACATGTCGATCCGCAAGTACCGCGGCCCGGTCGCCCGACCCCGGGCCGGACGGACCTGAGCTCCGTACCCGCACCGGTCGCCGGCCTCAGGACACGCTTCGTACCGATCGCCTCTGGAGATCGTCAACTTCGGACCGTCCATCGCGTCGAACCTCGTGCTCACCGACGTGCTCCCGCCCGGCGTGACGTTCGTGCGCGCTCTTCGACGCGACGGTCCAGCGGACTTCGACCTCTCGCCGTTCTGCCCGGCGACCGCCGTCGGTGACCCGCAGACGGTGACGTGCACGTTCGACCCGACGCTTCGGCCTCCCGGCGAACGTCGGCCACGCCTTCCTCGCGATCGAGTTCACCCTCGACCCGACCGTCCCCGACGGCACGGTGATCTCGAACTCGGCGACGATCGCCTCCACCACCGAGGACGGCAACCCCGGCAACAACTCCTCCACCGCCCTCGTGCCGGTGCGCGCCGAGGTCAACCTCGTGTCGAGAAGCTCGTGGTCGAGATGGACGCCAACGGCGAACTTCGTCCACCATCCTTCGGATCCCGACTTCTTCTTCCCGCGGGCGTCTCGACCCGCTCGGCGTCCCGCCCGGCCGCGCCGTGAGCTTCGCCGTCGTCGTCACCAACGAGGGCCCCTCGGCGGCCGCCGACGTGCAGTTCATCGACGCCTTCCCGCTCGATGCCGACGTACTTCCCGGTCGGCGACTGCGACTTCCTGAACGGGGAGACGGTCTGCAGGTACAGCGAACGCGGCGACCGGTGACCTGCTGCTGCCGGGCCAGCAGTTCGGTGTCCAGATCATCACGGTCCTGGAGGGCGACACACCCCAGGGTGTGTCACGAACACGGGGAGGGCGAGCACGTCGACGGACGAGACGACGCTCGCCGACAACGTCGACACCCGCCCGATCGAGGTCATCGACCGGGTCGCCGACCTGATCATCGAGAAGCAGGCCGTGACGTCGCCGCTCGTCGCCGGCGAGACGTTCACGTACCAGGTCGCGGTGTCGGCCGGCCGTCATCGACATCGTGAACAGACGTACTCCGGCTGAGCTCCGATGCCGAGAACGTCGTCGTCACCGACACGCTGCCCGCCGGTCTCGTCCCGGCCGCGGCGACGTCGTCGCAGGGGTCGTGCACGGTGTCCGGCCAGGTCGTCACGTGCGAGCTGGGCACCGTCGAATCGTCGATCTCCCTCGTGCGCCAGGTGCCACCGACCCTGATCACGATCACCGGCACGGTCGCGCCCGGGATCACCGGGACGAGGTCGACGAACACGGCCGCGGCGACCGACGTCGACGCCGCTGCTCGGCGGCACGCGTCGTCGATCGTCGTCGGTCGACGACCCCGATCGAACGCAGCGCCGACCTCGCCGTCACCAAGGTCGCCGACAGCACCACGGCGACGGCCGGGCGGCGGCATCACGTTCACCGTCACGGTCACCAACACCGGGCCGTCCGACGCCACCAACGTGGTGCGTGACCGACCTGCTGCCCGCCCCGCTCGTCTTCTCCCCCGACGGATCCGACGACGAGTGCGCGCTCGGCCGCGGCGGCGTCGTGTGCGCGCTCGGCACCGTCACCGCCGGGCGAGTCGCAGCGCCCTGACGATCGCCGCCACCCTGCCGCCGGACGCCGCTCCCGACGAGGTGGTCAACACCG
Source organism: uncultured Nitrospiraceae bacterium (assembly GCA_963728135.1). GTDB lineage: Bacteria > Nitrospirota > Nitrospiria > Nitrospirales > Nitrospiraceae > Nitrospira_D. The sequence goes on from CAVSJC010000010.1 coordinate 210,657, forward strand.
CGTCGGTGACCTCCGATGTGGACGATCCCGACGACACCGACGACAACGCGTCGGTCCCGGTGACGCGTCACCCAGGCCGCCGACCTCGCCGTCACCAAGACGCGCCGCCGCCGAGGGCGTGCTGCTCGGCGACACCATCGCCTACACCCTCACGGTCGTCAACGAAGGACCGTCCGACGCGACCGGTGTGGTGCTCACCGAGACCGATCCCCGACGGCACCACGTCGTCACGCTGCCGCCCGGCTGCACCGGCACCGGCCCGGTGACGTGCACCATCGGCGACCTCGCGGCCGGCGACACCCTGCTGCTCGAGCTGGTGCTCGAGGTTCCCGACACGCTGCCACCCGGACCGCTCGCCAACGTCGCGTCGGTGACGTCGGACATCGACGACCCCGATCAGGCCGACAACTCGGCGACCGCCACGGTCGAGGCCGTCGCCCAAGCCGACGTCACCGTCACCAAGGAACTGGTCACGCCGAACCCGGTGGCCGGCGAACCGCTGGAGTTCCGCCTCGTCGTCGTCAACAACGGGCCGACCGTGGCACCCAACGCCAGCATCTCCGACACCCTCGCCCCGGGCTTGACGTTCGTGTCCGGCTCCGCCTCGCAAGGCACGTGCGGGCTCGACGAAGCGGAAGCGCGCCGTGACCGCTTCGTGCGACCTCGGCCGGATGGCCGTCGGCGCCACCGTCACCGCCACCCTCGTCGTCGACACCGACCCGTCGCTCACGACGATCTCCAACATCGCCTTCGCCGGCTCCGGCGGCCTCGACATCTTCACCCTCGACAACGAGGACGGCGTCGAGGTTCGCCCTCCACCCCGAGGCCGACCTCTCGGTGACCAAGACCGGACCGGCGACCGTGTCGTCGGCTGCGGCCGTCGAGTACGTCATCGCCTACCGCAACGACGGACCATCGACGGCGACCGACATCGTGGTCACCGACACCCTGCCGACCGGGTTGACACCGCGACCCGTCACCGGCTGCACCATCGGCGGGGCCACCGTGTCCTGCGCCGTCGCGTCGCTCGCACCTGCCGCCAGCGGCTCGGTCACGATCACGCGCGGACGTCGATCCGGCCCTCGCCCTCGGCACGGTGCTGACCGACGTCGCCACGATCGGCAGCGGCGCGGCCGGCTTCGTCGACCCGACACGACCGACAACACCTCCACGCTGACGAGCACCGTCGACGACGCTCAACGACGTCGGCGTCACGGTCACCGCCAACCAGGCCGAGGTGCCCGCCGGGCGCAAGTCAGCTACACGGTCGTCGTCACCAATCACGGACCCCAGCTCGCCAGCAACGTCGTCGCTCACCAACCAGCTGCCCGGCCAGCTGTGCCGGCGACCATCGTCGCCACCTCAACGAGCGAGTCCGGCTCCTCGCCCAGCTGCTGCCGACCGAGTGCCAGCCCGTCGGAGCGACCGTGACGTGTGGCCTCGGCGACCTCACCGTCGGGGGGGCCGCACGTTCGTGTTCGGCGGCACCGTGAGCGCCGGTACCCCCGCGGGCACCGCGCTCGTCGACACGGCGACCGTCGCGTTCAACGGCACCGACGCCGTTGCCGCCAACAACGCCGACGCCGACACCATCCTGGTCGTCGCCGCCGCCGAACCACCGAGCCCACCCGGCACCGGACGCTCCGTCCGCACCCGAGGGATCGCTCCCGGCCACCGGCGTGGCCGTCGCGGCCCTGCTCACGGTGACCGCCGTGCTCCTCGTGACCGGTGGTGGCCTGTGGGGAACGGCCAGACGACCCAGGCCCTGGCGTCGCCGCCGCTAAGGTCACGACTCAGCTCGACACGGCTGGCGCCGGAGGCGACCGAAAGGGCGTCGAACGCCATCACTTGTTCATGTGCCGATACGGCCATCGTGACCTGGTCGGCCTAGAGCACGCTGACGCTGGCCGCCATCATCTGCTCGTACCGGTCGGCGAGATCGGACAGCGCCCGTCGGCCGTCGCCCTGGAACGACGACCCGTGCATGACGGCCAGCGTCGTGGGCTCGAGGTCCGCCAACCCCCGGATCGTGGCCACCGTCTGGGGCGCCAGGCTCGACTGATGGAACATCTCCTCGGCCACCATCGCCGGCGCCACGATGTCGTCGGTGACGAGGGCGGGGCCGCCGCCGACCTGGCTGAACAGGTCGCCGCACAACAGCGTCTTCGTCGTCTCCTCGAACAGCACCTGGGCCTCCCAGCCGTGGGGCACGTGCGGCGTCGAGATCTGCCGCAGGCGCTTGCCGCCGAGGTCGATCACCTCACCCTCGTCCAGCGGACGGGGCGGGCGATCGCAGAGGTCGTTCAGCGACACGAGGCAGCCGAGGGCGCCGAAGGCGACCTGACTGTCGGGCGCGGCCGCCAGCCACATGTTGACCGACCCGCACTCGTCGGCCTCGACGTGGCCGAAGCTGATCCACCGCAGCGACTCGACCGGCGCACCGTGGCGACGGCCTCCGCCACGATCGGGAACATGCCACGGGGACCGGTGTGGAAGAGGAGCGGCTCGTCGCCGGTCACGAGGAACTGGTTGAAGGTGAAGCCCTCGGGGGTCACGTCGGGGACCCAGGTGGAAATGCGATGAATGCCGTCGGCAACTTCGGTCACGGTGGTCTGCGGTGTCTCCATAGCCCGATGGCGTTCACCGCCGGCCCGAAGTGTTCAATGACGACTGAACGATCCAGGCGAGGTTCTTCGTCACCCGGCTCGTAGGCGCAGTACACACCGGTGCGCAGGTGACGATCGAGGACCTCGCCGGCACCGGGCACGGCCTCGATCAGCCGCGCCGTCGCCGCCCGTAGCGCTCTGGTCACGTTGAGTCGGGCGCGCTCGGCGGCCGACGCCGCCCGTCGGTCGCGGCCGCCGAGGCCGAACGCCTGAGCCAGCTGCCCGAGCAACTGGTCGAGCTCGGTCTGCAGGGCCTCCGCCGTTTCGAGACGGCCGTCGTCGAGGGCGTCGGCGACGTCCGAACGGAGCTCTTCGATGCGGCGTCGATATGCCACCCGGGCCGCCGCATCGAGCACGGCGCCGGCGTCACCGATGGCCCGCCGGTCAACCTGGCCGTCGACGCCCTCGACCCGGTCCACGAGGTCGAGGACGTGCTGCTCGACGCCGGGCCGGGCGATCAGCTCGGCGAGGTAACGCAATCCCTTGGTGTCCGGGACGCGGCACCTCGACGCCGCCGCACGAGACGTGCCACCACTTGCCATCCCGGGTCAGCGTCGCCGTCGTCGGCGTCGATCCGCCCCGCTGGAGACGCTGGAGCAACGCCACGTGCTCGGGTGCCAACACGACGTCGAGCGGACGCAGCGCGGCCACGGCCGCCTCGGCGTCGACCAGCGCGCCCGCCCGGTCGCCTACGGCGATCGCGGGCGCCCGCCAGGTCGAGCAGCAACGTGGCTCGTAGCCACGGCAACTCTCGACCGTCCAGCCCGTCGACGGCCGCCTCGAGTGCGGCGATGGCCGCCGACCGATCGCCCGTCGCCGCCAGGAGCCGGGCGTGGGCGGCCGCCGTTCGGGCCCGAAGGGCGGCGATGTCGAGCGTGCCTATGCGCTCCAGCAGATCGGCACACGCCTCGGTGGCGGCCGCCGTGTCGCCCACCGCCAACTCGACGTCGACCAGCACCGCCAGCAGATCAACGGCGTGCGCGCGGTCGTCGCCCATCAACCGCAGGCCGCGCTTCGCCATCGCTCGCGCCAACTCGATGTCGCCGCGGGCCAGATGCAGGCGCGTCGCCGGAAGGAGGGCGTGCACGCTGATGTCCCGACCGAGCAGCAGCTCCTCCGCGTCGGCGTAGCGTTGCTGACGGATGCGGAGATCGGCCAGACCGATGTCGGCGTGCCAGCCCGGTCCCGGCATGAGCCGGTCGAAGTCGGCCTTGGCTCGCACCAGGAGCGTCTCGGCCTCACCCCACCGCCCCAACTCGATGAGCAGCGCCGCCTGCACGCTGTCGCAGTGACTGGACAGGAACACCGGTGACCCCGACGCCAGGCCGATGAGTCCGTGATGGCGAAGCAACGGGCTCCACGAGTTGGCCCGCTCGTAGTCGGCGGCGACGTAGCACGCCGTGAAGAACGAGCACACCGACTTCGATGCCGTGTCGCGATCGTCGGCGGGTCCACACGCCAGAGCCATGGCCTCGTCGAGCAGGGCCATGCCGGTGGCGACACGACCCGCCTGAACGTGCGCCAGACCGGCGTCAGCCAGTCCTTTGGTTTCGAGGTTCACGTCGCCGAAGCGGCGCGCCCGCTCGATCGCCAGCTCGGCGGCGGCCAGCAGCACCTCGGGATCGTCGACGTCGCAGCCCATGGCGGCCACCGCCACCCACCCCTGTTCGAGGCACGGCGGCTCGTCTGCGATGAGGCGCTGGGCCCGGGCGAACCACGCCCGACCGGCGGTGACGTTGCCCATGAAGTTGGTGAGCACCTCGCCCAGCCACACGCACGCCATGGCGGCGCGGCACTTGTCACCGGCCGCCGTGAAGGCGCGCGTCGCCGTCGAGAGATGGGCGACGAGCGCATCGATGTCGAAGCGCGCCCGCGCCTCGGCCGCCCGCTCGAGCGCTTCCTCGGCCGCCGCCAGATCCGCCATCTCACCAGCATCGCACCATCAGCGACACAGCGGCCTGGCTGCGCTATGCATGGGGCGGTGATGGTCCGACTGCTGACAGCACTGACGGTCGTACTCGTCGTCGGCGGCTGCGCCGACAACACGAAGGGGAGCGACGCCACCGACCGCGCCGTCGTCACGTTCGAGGTCGCCGGCGAGGAGCGGGAGCGCTTCAAGGCCCTGCTGATCACCCGCGAGAACGTCGACATCGCCAAGAAGCTCCTGCAGGGGGAAGAGGCGCCCGGCATCCCGAACGGTGTGGTCGTCAGAGGCGACGGCGGTGTCAACGCTCCGTGGACCTGGCACCTCGATCCGGCGTCGATCGAGTTCGCCGACTTCACGACCGGGGTCTGCGACGGTCTGCCGTCCGGCGTGGAGGCGGGGACCATCACATCGGACCGGTACTGCCCCTGGTCGGCGAAGGTCATCGCCGTCGATCCCGCCTGAGCACAGCCGCCGGATCGCCCGGCGTCCGTTGCTCTACGCTGATCGTTCATCGCTGGGCGGGCACGATCCTTCTTCGCCACGGTCCTGTTGGTCGTGGCCGGCGTTCTGATTCCCGTGGCGGTCATCGCGGGCTGGGCCAACGCCACGCTGTACGACAGCGAGGAGTTCAGCAACCGCGCCGTCGCCCTCCTCGAGTCACCGGTGGTGCGGCGCGAGATGGCGGTGAAGCTCACCGAGCAGCTGGCCCGGGGCGGTAACCAACAGGCGATCAACTTCAGGCCGGCGTTCGAGCTCGCCGTCGACGCCGCCATCGACACCGACACGTTCCGATCGATCTTCCGCACGGCGGTACGCCGCCTGCACGAAGCGGTCCTGTCGGGACAGGGCGGCGAGGCGGGGCTGAACCTGTCGGAGTCCATCGCCATCATCACCACCACGCTGCAGCTGCCCGGCAGCGCCCAGGCGGGCGAACAGACATCGGGCGGGCTGGGCGACAGCCTGGCCGACGTCACCGGCCAACTCGACAGCTATCGCTTCTGGGATTGGCAGGACATCACCGCCGCCGTGTTGTTGTTCGGCATCTTTCGGGGCCGCGGTGTGCGCCGCCGCCGCCATCTTCCTGGCCGACGACCGGCGGCGCATGGTGCACCGACTCGGATGGACGGTAGTGATCGACGGGGCCGTCCTTGTCCTCCTCGTCGTACTCGTGCGGTGGTTGGCGGGCCGGTTCGTCGACGACGGCGGCCTCTCGGCGGCCGTGTCGAGCGCGGTCGGCACGGCCATGGCCGACCTCTCCACGATCGGGTACTGGCTCGCCGGGTACGGCGTCATCGTGGCGGCGGCGTCGTCGCGCACGACGCGGCGGTACACGCCGCGGGAGGTCGCCACGGTCATCGGCAACTGGATCGGGCGCATGCGCCAGACCCCATCGGCGGCGCGTCCTCCTCGGACTCATGGGACTGATCGCCAGCGTCCTGCTGGCGGCGTCGCCGGATTTCTGGCTGCGCGCCGCCATCATCGGCGTGGCGCTGTGGCTCGGCTACCTCGCCGTGGTCGAGCTGCTGACGGTCGTGCGCGAACGTGGTGGCGTGCGCGCCCGGTGCAACGGAAGCGGCTGGAGGCAGGCCCTCGCCGTCGGGGGCGTGGCGCTGGTGGCCGTGGGCATCGTGAGCGCCGGCCTCGTCCTCACCACGAGGAGCGCCGCCAGCCGCGCCGCCGAGGCCGGCGAACGCAAGTGCAACGGCTCGGCCGAGGCGTGCGATGAACGACTCGACGACGTGCTGTTCCCCGGGTCGCACAACTCGATGTCGTCCACCCTCTATCCCGGCTGGTTGTTCGCCGAGCAGGTCGAGACGATCAAGGGTCAACTCGACGGCGGCATCCGCGCCCTTCTCATCGACACCCACTACGGGGTGCCCTCCGTCGTCGCGCATGCCCGGCGCCAACACGCCGGTGGTGCTCACCGATCGGGCCGCCGAGCTCGCAGCAGCCACCCGGTGTCGACTTCGATCCGGCGATCGCGGCGCGCGCCGCCCAGCTGGCGGCGCGGGCACCGGCGAAGGCGGGCGCCACGCGCCAGATCTACCTCTGCCACAACTTCTGCGAGATGGGTGCGGTGTCCTTCGCCAGCGTGCTGGCCGACATCAAGCACTTCATGGACACCAAGCCCGACGAAGTCGTCATGCTCATCATCCAGGACGCCACCACGCCAGCCGACACGGCCGCCGCCATCGCCAAAGCGGGCCTGGGCGACCGGGCCGCCACGCTCGACATCGACGAGCCGCTGCCGACCCTCGGCGAGCTGATCGACTCGAACCAGCGGCTGTTGATCTTCGCCGAAGAGGGTGGAACCGGCGCCCCGCCGTGGTACCACAGCGCGTACGACCAGTGGTTCCAGGAAACCATCTACGAGTTCAAGAGCACCGAGGACTTCAACTGCACACCCAATCGAGGGCCGCCCGACGCGCCGCTCTTCCTCGTCAACCATTGGGTGGCGGCATCGCCGCCGGACGCCGGCAAGGCGCGAGGCGGCCAACAACGCCGACGTCCTGCGCGGGCGCCTCGAACGGTGCGCGATCGAGCGCGGCCTCATGCCGAACGTGGTCGCGACCGACTTCGCGGTCCGCGGGCGGCGTGGCCAACACGGTGCGCGAGTTCGCCAGCCAACTGCTCGACCGGGCGCGCGGCGCCGACGCGGCCAACGGCCGCGCCGGCCACGACGACGACGGCCGCGCCGCCGGTCACCACGACGGCGCCGCCCGAGCCGGTGGACCCCATCCCCCCGAGCGTCGAGATCACCTCGCTCACCGGCGGCGACCCGGCGCAGTTCTGCGCCGCCATCGACACCGTGCGACCCGTGCTCGAAGGCTGGCTCTACGCCGCCCTCACCGAGATCACCGGAGCAGCAGGGCATCGCCGATCTGGTGTACGGCCCGGCGTTGGTGACCGGCCATGGAGACCTACGTCGCGCCGGCCCCGGTCGAGCTCGCCGCTCAGGCCCAGGGCCTCCTCGCCCGTGCTCGCGCCGCGGTCGACGCCCTGAAGCGCCTCGGCGTGCCCGACACCGAGATCGCCGCCATCGACCGCCGCCTCACCACCGCCCTTTCGGCGCCCGATGCCCTCGACGGCGTCACGACGGCGGCCCCGTTCGTGGAGGAGCTCAGGACGCAGGTCGGTCAGGCGGCGTTCGACGGCGCCGCCAGTGCCTTCGTCGGCGCCCAGGGCGACGCCACGACCGTCATCGACCTCGGCTCCGTGTCCGAGGACGTCGCCGTGGCCGCCGGCTACGGGTGCGTCGGCACGATCGGCTGACCGTCTGTCGTTGAGCGATGCGGGACCGGCGCTCGCCGTGCTGACGCTCGTCGTGCTCGATCGGGCTGGCCGTGGTGGCCGGCGTCGCCGTCGACTTCATCGTTCGCCGCTGGCCCGCCGCCGCCAGCCCGAGCCTGCCCCGCCCACCCGCGACCGGCCGGGCCGCTCGGACACGCGCCTTCGCCCGCGCCCGGCTCGACCCCGGAGAGATCACCGGGTTGGCGCTCACGGTGGCCTTGGCCATGGTCGTCGTCGGCGCCGCCGTGGTGGGCATCGTCCTCGACATGGTCCACGAGAACGACGGCTTGGCGCAGTGGGACCGTGGGGCGGCGGAATGGGGGAGTCGGCAGGCCACGGTCGTGTCGACCAACGCGCTGCGCGCCATCACCCAACTCGGCGGGACGGTGGTGATCGTGGCCGTCGCCGTGATCGCCGTCGTGATCGAGTACCGCCGGCGGCCGCAACGGGCGATCGCCTGCTTCCTGCTCGTGGTCATCCTCGGCGAGGCGCTCATCGTCGCCGCCGCCAAGTGGGTGGTCGACCGGGCTCGCCCCGACATCGATCCGTTGATCGGCACCGCCGGTACGTCGTTCCCCTCCGGGCATTCGGCGGCGGCCGCCGCCTTCTACGCCGCCGCTGCTCTCGTCGTCGGGCGGTCGTATCCGTTGCGTTGGAAGGCGGCACTGGCCGGGGCGGCCGTCGGGATCGCGGTCGCCGTGGCGTCGTCGCGCGTGTTCCTGGGCAGTCCACTGGGTGACCGACGTCGTCGCCGGTCTCGCCCTGGGGTGGGGCTGGTTCGCCTTGTGCTCGATCGCCTTCGGCGGTCGCCTGCTCCGGTTCGGAGCCCCGGTCGAGCCCTAGCTCGCGCCGACCGTCGCTGGGCGACGTGGTGGAAGGCGATGGCGGCGGCGTGGCCCACGTTCAGCGAGTCGGAGCCCGCGGCGCAACGGGATGCGGACCTGTTCGGTCCGACGCGTCGAGCGCGGCGTTGCTCAGACCCGGCCCCTCGGCCCCGAGGACCAGAGCGATCTTGTCGTTCGGTCGGAGGGCGAGGTCGGCGAGCTCATCCGATGCCGTCGGTGTGAGGGCCACGACCCGGAAGCCGGCGGCGCGCACGGCGTCGAGGCCGGCGGGCCACGGCTCGACGCGGCCGAACGGGAGGTGCAGCAGCTCGCCCATCGAGACCCGGACGCTGCGCCGGTAGAGCGGGTCGGCACAGGTCGGGTCGAGCAGCAGCCCGTCCACGCCGAGGGCGGCGGCGCTGCGGCCGATGGCGCCCAGGTTCTCGTGGTCGTTGAGTCCTTCGAGCACCGCCAGCGTGGCGGCGGTGGCGGCGAGCTCGTGTGGCGATCGCGGCAGGGGAGGCGGCGCGCCGTCGCCACTGCGCCGCGGTGGATGTCGAACCCGACGGTGGCCGTCATGACCTCGAGAGGGGCGACGAGCACGTCGACATCGGTGTCATCGAGGACGTCGGCCAACGCCGCCCGCCGGTGCTCCGTCACCAGGACCGCCAGCGGCGGATAGGGCGACGCCAGCAGTCGGCGGATGGCGGTGACGCCCTCGACCACGAACATGCCGCTCGCCGTCTCCCGCTGCCGCCGGAACTCGGCGTCGGTGAGGGCGGTGAACGGCTCCAGGCGAGGGTCGTTCGGGTCCTCGACGGTCGTGACCCTCGCCACCGCGGTCATTGTGGTCGACGCCTTGACGGCGTCTCGCAGCGGCGCGTCGATCATCGAACTCATGTTCGTCAAGGAGGCCTGCCCCACGGGGGAGGAGGTGCAGTGGCAGGCGTCGTTGTTCGCGTTCGACGAACCGTCGGTGGACGCCTCCTTCGCCGGCCTGCAGCGCCACTGGCTCGACGATGACAGCTGGATCGATCATCAGCCCCGCTGGCTCAGCGGCTCTGACACCGTCTTCGCGTCGCTCGTCGTCACCCTGCCGTGGCGGCAGCGGGTGGTGCGCATGTACGACCGTCTGGTCGACGAGCCTCGGCTCACGTGGTGGTGGTCGGCGGCCGAGGATCCGCGGGAGGCCGTCCCGCTGCCCGTGATGACGGACGCCGCCGCCGCCGTGTCGGGTCGCTACGGGCGCGCCTTCGACTCGATCGGCGTCAACTTCTACCGGGACGGGCATGACAGCGTGGCCTGGCACGCCGATCGCATCCGGTTCACCCACGTCGACCCGATCGTCGTGATCGTCAGCGTCGGGTCGCCCCGCCCCTTCCTGGTCCGTCCGGCCGGCGGCGGGCCGTCCCGGTCGTTCCTGCTCGGACACGGTGACCTGTTCGTGATGGGTGGTCACTGTCAGCACCAGTGGGAGCACACCGTCCCCAAGGTCGCCAGCGCCGGCCCCCGGATCAGCATCACCTACCGGCACGGATCACCCGAGCCGACCGGGGTTCATCACCGCCGGGCCACGGTCGGCCACCCGCCGCCGGACGGTGCGCGCGCGATCGTCAAAGAGGCGCAACGCCTTCGGCGCGAACGGCTGCCACCATCCGTGTGGGGTTCGGGTGCGTGAGCATCCGGCCGGAACCAAGGCTTCACCGTGAGCATCGTGATCGACGCATTCGCTGTGGTGGCAGCGCTGATCATGATCCTGCTGATCGGTGGCGCTCTGGTCGTCGTCTTCGGCGGCGACCGCTGACCCGGTTCCGGTCGGGTGCTCCACCTGCTTTTGCGGCTCTGGGGCGGCGGGGCATGACATCGTGGGCCGATGGTGCGCGACGTGGTGGTCGTCGGAACCTCACTGGCCGGTCTGCGCGCCGCCGAAACCCTGCGCACCGAGGGCTACGACGGCCGGATCGTGCTGATCGGTGCCGAGCCTCATCTCCCCTACGACCGGCCGCCGCTCTCGAAGCGGGTGCTGAGCGGCGAGCATGAACCCGACCGCATTCACCTGCGCAAGCCGGACGAGTACGCCGAGCTCGACTTCGATGTTCGCCTGGGCGTGCGGGCCGAGCGCCTCGACATCCAGGCCCGCCGCATCGAGCTGTCGGACGGCACCGGGGTCGAGTACGACGGGTTGATCATCGCCACGGGGGCGGCACCGCGGCGGCTGCCCGCCCAGCCGTCGCTCGCCGGCCTGCACGAGCTGCGGACGCTCGACGACTGCCTGGCGCTGCGGGCCGACTTCGACGCCTCACCCGACCGGGTGGTGGTGATCGGCGCCGGCTTCATCGGGGCCGAGGTGGCGGCGACGGCCCGCGGGCGCGGGCTCGAGGTCACGCTGATCGAGGCGTTGCCGGTGCCGCTGGCCCGGGCGCTCGGGCACGAGCTCGGCCATGCCTTCGCCGAGATCCACGGCGATCACGGCATCGACCTGCGCCTGGGAACCGGGGTCGAAGGGATCGACGGCGATGGCGCGGGCCGGGTCGCCCGGGTGCGGCTGACCGACGGCACCGTGGTCGACGCCGCCGTCGTGGTGGTGGGCATCGGGGTGGCGCCGGCCACCGCCTGGCTGGAGGGCAGCGGCCTCGAGCTGCGCGACGGCGTGGTGTGCGACGCCACGCTCGGCGCCGGGCCACCGGGGGTGTACGCCGCCGGCGACCTCGTGCGCTGGCCCAACGCCTGCTCTACGGCGAGGAGATGCGGGTCGAGCACTGGACCAACGCCGCCGAGCAGGGGGCGGCGGCGGCCCGCAACCTGTTGGCGACGGCGGCCGGCGGGGCCGGCACGCCCTACGCGCCGGTGCCCGTTCTTCTGGAGCGACCAGTACGACCGCCGGATCCAGTTCCTCGGCCTGCCGGCCCGGACCCGATGACGAGGTCCGGTTGGTGCACGGGTCGGTGGAGGAGCGGTCGTTCGTCGCCCTGTTCGGCCGGGCCGGCCGGCTGCGCGGGGTGCTCGGCGTCAACCAGCCCCGCCTCGTGATGCCCTACCGCAAGCGCCTCGCCGACGCCATGAGCTGGGACGAGGCCCTGACGGCGGCGGCCGGCTGAGCTTCTGACGCACGTTGGCGCGGAATAGGTGCTTTTGCGTGACAGAAAAGGTGATGGGGGCCGACGCAGACCCATCTGCGTAAGGTTGTAATCACAGCAAACATCGGTACGCTCTGGCCCATGTCCGATACGGAGACTCGTGTGGCGTTCCCGGTCGTTCCCATCGGCGCTGGTGTGGTGTTTCCGGGCACGGTCGTCACCATCGCCCTCGACAGCGACGACGCCGCCGCCGGCGTCAGCGCCGCCCGGGCGGGTGACGGTCGCGTGCTGCTCGTCCCCCAGATCGAGGGTCGCTCGGCGCGCGTCGGCGTCATCGCCCACGTCGAGAACGCCGGCGAGCTGCCCGGCGGCGGCCTGGCCGCCATCGTGCGCGGCACCGAGCGGGCGGTGCTCGGCGCCGGCATCGTCGGCGAGCGCAGCGGCCTGTGGGTGCAGGCCGACCCGGTTCGAGACGGCCGGGTGACCCCACGTGTGGAGGCCATGGCCCGGGAGCTGCGGGTGGTGCTGGAGGAGATCGCCGAGCTGCGCCGCAGTCCGCCGGCTGCCGGAGATCCTGCGCACCGTCAGCGAGCCCGGCGCCCTGGCCGACGCCGCCACCGCCTGGTCGGAGGCGTCCGCGGATCACAAGCTGACCATCCTCGAGGCGACGGAGGTCGGCGTGCGCGTCGAGCTCGTGCTGGCGTGGGCCCGTGACTTCCTCGCCGAACAAAAGGTCAACGCCCAGATCCGCCAGGACGTCTCCGAGGGCATGGAGCGCCAGCAGCGGGAGTATCTGCTCCGCCAGCAGCTGGCGGCCATCCGCAAGGAGCTGGGGGAGGACGACACCGACCCCGATGGCGAGTACCGGGCCAAGCTCGACGCCCTGACGATGCCGGCGTCGGTGCGAGCGGCGGTGGAGAAGGAGATCGTCCGCCTCGAGCGCACCAGCGGGCAGAGCCCCGAGCAGGGGTGGATCCGGTCGTGGCTCGACCGGGTCCTGGCCTTGCCGTGGGGCACCACGACGCCGGACAGCATCGACATCCCCGGCGCCCGGGCGGTGCTCGACGCCGATCACTACGGGCTCGACGACGTGAAGAAGCGCATCGTCGAGTTCCTGGCCGTGCGCAAGTTGCGGGCGGCTCGGCAGGCGGCCACGGAGGGCGCCGAGGACGAGACGGTGACGTCGACCGGTGGCGGGCACCGCGAGGCGCCTGATTCGCCGGATTCGCCCACCGGCGAATCGACACCGCCCACCGACGCTCCGACCAGCCGTTCTCGCCCCGGCGAATCGCCGGCGATTCGCCCGGGTAACGCCGCCCGACGTGCGGCGTCGATCTCGTCGACGTGGCGACCGACGATCTCGGCCTCGACCGCCGAGGCCCGTACCGGCGTCGGGGCCAGGCCGAACAGGCCGATTCCGCAGCGCACGACGGTGTCGCCGCTGTCGACCTCGAGCGCCAGGGCGGTGCCGGCGATGGCGAAGTCGCCGTGGCGCCGGGCCACCTCCTCGACCGTGTGCCCGCACCGGCCCGACCAGACCGGGAACGAGATGGCAGTCAGCAGCTCGTCGTCGTCGATCGCGTGGTCCCACAACCCGGTGAAGAAGTCCGGGAGGGAACGCTCCGCGCGCCGCGGGTTCCGAGCACCTCGAGCGTCGCATCGAGCGTGAGCGCGACCGCCGGATACTCGGCGGCGGGATCGGCGTGCACGATCGACCCACCGATCGTGCCGCGGTTGCGGATCTGGGAAGTGCCCGATCAACGGTGTCGCCCGGGCCAGCAGCGGCACCGTGGCGGCCACCTGCTGCTCGTCTCGATGTCGACATCGGTGGTCCCGGCCCCGATCTGCAGCGTCGCGCCCCTCGATGCCCGCAGCTTGGCTGATGCGGGTGATGTCGATCAGGTGCTCGAACATCGTGAGCCGCAGCGCGAGCATCGGCACGAGGCTCTGGCCGGCGCCGGCAAGGACCTTCGCTCCGTCACCCAATTGAGCCAACATCGCCACCGTGTTGTCAGCGGTGTCCGGTCGGTGGTACTCGAAGGCGGGCGGCTTCATCGGGCGCCTGTCTAGTCGACCGTGGCACTGAGTGTCACGGTCGGGTACGGTGGCGGCGTGGCGAAGCCGGAAATGCTCACGGGCCCACAGCTGTCGGACCCGTCCGCTCTCGGGGCCACGCTCGGCGACCTGTTGATCGACCCGGCGCTCCCGCGACGGGTGCGGTTCTTCACCGAGGAGGAGATCCCAATGACCAGGTACGGCACGTTGGTGAACCACGACTGGCTCCTCGCCCTCGTGCACGATCGGGTGGCTCGATGATCGGCGACGTGGTGCTCCGGAGCGTCGACCTGTTCCACACCGGGATCGTCGTCGACGACCTGGCGGCCGCCCGCGACGCTCTGGGCCGCGACCTCGGGCTCACCTGGCGGAGAAGGCGGCGCGGCGGTCAGGCTCATCACCGACGACGGCGCCCGCACCGTGCGCGGGCCTACGCGCTCGCGGCGTGAGGGACCGCACCACGTCGAGCTGGTCCAGTCGATCGAGCGACACGCTCTGGACGGTGCCGCCGCCGGGCCACGCCCACCACCTCGGCTGGTGGGTCGACGACATGTCGCTCGCACCGACGGCGCTGGCGGCGACGGTGCCGAGCACCTCGGGACCGTCGCCATGACCGACGAGGCGCCGCCGATGTGCGCCTACTTCCGGATGCCGACGGCCTGTGCGTCGAGATCGTTACCGGGCGTTCAAGAAGGTCCTGCTCCCCGACCCGGAGGCCGAAACCTGAGCATCGACCAGACGACGGCGCGTCGAGGCGGGCGAGATCGCCCGAGGCGAGCACTTCTACCAGCGGCTGCTCGACGACGAGGTCCGCGAGGTGCCGGTGAGCCTCCGGGCCACCTCCGCCGGCTTCATCGAACCGGTGGACCTGGCACCGTCGCGGTACTTCGACCCGGAGTTCCACCGCCTCGAGGTCGAGCGGGTCTGGGGCCGCACCTGGCAGATGGCGTGCCGCGAGGAGCAGATCGCCGAGGTCGGCGCCTGTGTCGTCTACGAGGTCGCCGACTGGTCGCTCATCGTGGTCCGCACCGCACCGGACGAGATCCGGGCCTATCACAACTCCTGCCTCCACCGCGGCACGCAGCTGCGCACCAGCCCGGGCCGGGTGAAGAACTTCCGCTGCCCGTACCACGGATTCACCTGGAGCCTCGACGGCACGCTGGCGGAGATCCCGGCCGAGTGGGACTTCCCGCACGTCGACCGGGCCGAGTTCGGCCTCCCCGAGGCGCAGGTGGGGACGTGGGGCGGGTTCGTGTTCGTGAACGTCGACCTCGACGCTGCGCCGCTGGAGGACTACCTCGAGGACCTGCCCTGGCACTTCGAGCCGTGGCCGCTCGAGGACCGCTACCTCACCGCCCACGTGGTCCGGGTCGATGCCCTGCAACTGGAAGGTGGCGCTCGAGGCGTTCATCGAGGCGTACCACACGATGGCGGTGCACCCTCAGCTGCTCCCGACCGCCGCCGACTCGCTGAGCGAGTACGACGTGTACGGACCCCACGTCAGCCGCATGATCACCGCGGTCGGGGTCAGCAGCGAACATCTCGATCGCCAACTCGACGACGTCGAGGTCGTCCGGGCGATGCTCGGCTCACGCGACGCCGAGGTCACGATCGAACCGGGGGCGACGGCGCGACAGGTGCTGGGCGACCGGGTCCGTGCCTCGCTGCGGAAGCGGACCGGGCGGGACTACTCGAAGGTCACCGACGCCGAGCTCCTCGACGGCATCGAGTACTTCCTGTTCCCGAACTTCATGCCGTGGGCCGGTTTCCTGACGTCGTTCGCCTACCGGTTCCGCCCCGACGGCCACGACCCCGACTCCTGTGTGATCGACATCATGGTGCTCGAACCGGTCCCCGACGGCGAGGCCCGACCGCCGGCGGCGTCGACCCGACACCTCGGGCCGGGTGAGAGCTGGGCCGACGTGCCGGAGCTCGGCGTGTTCGGCAGGGTGTTCAACCAGGACGGCTCCACCTTCGGCCGGGTCCAGCGCGGGCTGCGGGCGTCGGTGAAGCCGACGACCACCCTCGCCCGCTACCAGGAGAGCCGGATCCGCCACTTCCACGCGACCCTCGACGCCTACCTCGCCCGCGGCGCCAGCCCGGAGACGCAGGGCTGATGGACGTCCGCCACACCCCGGAGCAGCGGCCCTCCGGAGCACCGCCGCGCAACTCGTCGACCGCCTCGGACCGCGGGCCGGTCGGGGAGCTCGACGACCTCGAGCGGGCCGCCAAGCTCGACGCCGCCGTCGCGGCCACCGGCTGGCGAGAGCTGCGGACAGTGCCGGCGATGGCACACCGTGGGCCTCCGGCGTCGAGGTCGCCATCGTCGCCGAGGAGCTGGCACGGGGACTCGCCGACACCGCGTTCCTCGGCCGACCCTCGCCGCGGACCTCCGCCGCCTCGCCGGTGTCCCCGACGCCGACGTCCCGAGACCGTCGCCCTCGGCCCGATCTCACCGCCGGCGACGCCCGGCGGCGTCGCGGTCGCGATCGACGCGGCCGCGAGCGGCGCGCTGCTGCTCGCCCCCGACGGCACCATCCGGACGCGTCGAGCTGGTCGTCGACGTCGGCGCCGCGGGCATCGATCTCACCCGGCCGACCTGCCCCGTTCCGATTCCGACGGGGAGGTCGTCGGCGAGCTCGCGCGACGACGACGTGCGTCGCTGGACGGCCCTGGCGCTCGCCACGACGACCGCCGACCTGGTCGGGACGATGCAGGGCGCGCTCGACCTGGCCGTCGGCTACGCCAAGGAACGCTCCCAGTACGGCGTCCGGATCGGCTCCTTCCAGGCCGTCGGCCACATGCTCGCCGAGGCCTCGTCCACCTCGAAGGCTCCCGCACCGCGCTCTCCACGCGGCATGGGCGGTCGACGCCCTCGAATCGGCGGACGCCGTCGCCGCGGCGGCTTCGGCCAAGGCCTACGCCGCGAGAGCGGCCCGTGAGGTGTGCGAGATCGCCATCCAGGTCCACGGCGGCATCGGCAACACCTGGGAGTGCCTGGCGCACCTGCACCTCCGCCGCACCCTCCTCGCCACCGACGTCCTCGGCGGCGTCGGCCCGAACCTCGCCCGCGTGCTCGCCCACGCCGGGTCGCCACCAGCGACGGATGAGGAGCTGACGGTGGACTTCCGGATGCACCCGAGGAAGCTCGCTTCCGGGCACGGCTGCGAGCCTGGCTCGAGGACAACAACCCGCACCTGCCGCCGTCGTCGACCTCCGACGAGTACTGGGAGCGCCAGCCCGAGTGGCACCGGTCGCTCTACCAGGGCGGATTCTTCGGCCTGACCTGGCCGGTGGAGTACGGCGGCCACGACATGCCGAGCGCCTACGACGTCATCGTCGACGAGGAGCTGGCCAACGCCGGCGCGCCGCCCCGACCCAGCCTCGGCTACCTCGTCCACGCAGTGCTGCGCCACGCCGACGACGACGTCAAGCAGCGGTTCCTCCCCGGCCTCATCAGCGGCGTCGACCGGTGGTGCCAGGGCTTCAGCGAGCCCGATGCCGGCTCCGACCTCGCCTCGCTCCGCACCCGTGCCGTCCGCGACGGCGACGAGTACGTGATCACCGGCCACAAGGTGTGGACCAGCTATTCCGATCTCGCCGACTGGTGCTTCCTGCTGGCGCGTACCGACCCCGAGTCGCCCAAGCACAAGGGCCTCTCCGCCTTCGCCGTCCGGATGGACCAGCCCGGGATCGAGCAGCGGCCCCTGCGGATGATCAACGGCGTCACCGCGAGTTCGGCGAGGTGCTCCTCGACGAGGCCCGGGTCCCGGCGGCGAACATGATCGGCCGTCCGGGCGAGGGTTGGGCCGTGGCCATGACCGTCCTCACCCACGAGCGCGAACCGCAGGAGCTCGGCAACGCCAGTCGCTACACGAAGACGGCCAAGCAACTCACCGCCCTCGTCGGTGCCGACCCGTGGGCGTTCACCGGCGAGCAGCACCGCGAGCCGCGTGGGCGATCATCGAGGCCGACATGCTCCAGCACCTCGTCAGCCGCCGACTCTCGGATCGCCTCGACGGCATCCAGCACGGCCCCGAGGGGTCGATCGACAAGCTGCTCAACACCTGGGTCGAACAGGCGGTGGGTCACGCCGCCGTCGACATCGCCGGATGCCGGCCATGACGGCGGCGATCCGGCAATGCTCAACACCTACCTCTACAGCCGGGCCCAGAGCGTCATGGGTGGGACCGCCCAGATCCAGAAGAACCTCATCGCCTCCCGGATCCTCGGTCTGCCGACGTACCTGACGGGCGGCGCAGTGCCGGGTCAGGTGAACGTTCGCCCTGCCCTCCAACAGCACTTCGGGAACAGGCGCCAGGCAATCAGGTCATCCGTGTTCTGATGGTCGGGCTGCCTCGGGTCCGAGGCCCCGGTAGACGCCCATGAGCGCGGCGACGAGTGTGGCCTCCACTCGGTCCCGGTCGGGCGTCGGGACGCCGGCCGCGTCACTCATTCCGATTCCGGCCTCGATGACGGCGATGAACCACGCCGCAGCGTGCGGGTCGGGAAAGTCTTCGGCGGTGCGTCGAATGAGATGGTGTCGTTCCCGTTGGAGCTCTGCGAGGCCTGCGGCGACCTCCCCGTCGTAGCGGGCGGCAGCGGCGGCGTCGACCTCGAGGCGGCGGAGGTCACGGCGTTGCGGTGCGCCGAGCATTTGAATGCCCTCTTCCAGGTTCAGCTCCTCGAAGTCGCTGCGCTCGTCGAGCTGTGCGAGCTTCCATCGAACGACCTCGATGAGCAGTTGGGCCCTTGAGCGGAAGTGGCCGTACAGCGCCCCCTTGGTGAGTTCCGCTGCGTCGGCGATGTCCTGCATCGACACGGCCTCGTAGCCGCGTTCGGTGAACAGGTCGGCTGACATCGCCAGCAAGAGCGCCCGGGTCCGTGCCGACTTCGGTGTCAGCGGAGGAGGTGCGGGGGTGAAGGTGCGGGGTGGCGGGCTGGTGGAGTCCATTTTTCTTCCAGTGGAATATTTCTGAGTATGCTCGCCGAACTTGGCGCAAGCCAGCGACGATTCGGGGGAGGCGCCGTGAGAGTGTTCCGTTCAATGGCTGTGCTCACAGCGTTGGCCGTGGTCGCGACAGGCTGTGGCGGGGGAGGCGACGACAAGGCGACGCAGCGCGTCGGACACGACCGTGGCGAAGGCGGTTGACTACGCGGCGCTTGGGCTGTGGGACGACGGTCCGTGCGACAAGGCAAAGGAACCGCTCCGCATCGGCTTCATTGCGACCCTCGAGTCAAGTGTGATCTCGCTGAAGTCCGTTCGGGACCGTCCTGCAGGCATCAGCCGCCGGCTTCAACGAGCGAGGCGGCGCCAACGGAGCCTGCATCGACGTCGTCATCTGTGACGACAAGGGCACCGTCGACGACGCGTTGAATTGCGTTCGCCAGCTCGACGATGCAGGGGTCGTCGCGACCGTCAACGACCAAGGCACTGCCGGCGCGGGCGAAGTCGCGGCCGCGATGGCTGACGCGGAGATCCCCCGGGTGGCAACCAACGTCACGAATGCGGACTGGGGCGACCCGAACGCGTATCCGACCGACGCGGGCGGAGTAGGCGCAACGTTCCTGGTCCCCCAGGGGCTCCTCGAGGACGGTTCCGAGAAGATCGCCCTGGTGCGAGTCGATCTCGCTCAAGCGTCTGCACTCAAGAGCTTCCTCGAGACGATCTACGAGGACGACGATGTGTCGTTCGTTGCTGACATCCCGGTGCCGGCCGGCACCACGGACTACACACAGTTCATCCTCGCCGCCCAGGAGGCCAACGCGGACGGAGTTGCGCTCTTCGCTCGGTCCTCAGGAGGCCGCCCAGGTTGTTCAGGCGGCTGGACAGATGGCCAGCGACCTCCCACTGGCAGTCGGGTTCCCACACTCCAGGATGACGACGCTGGGCGATGTCGCGGACAACATCGTGATGGTCTCGCCATTTCCGCCGCGACCAGCCTCGACGTGCCCGTCTACGAGGCCCTTCGAGCCGATCTGGCTGCCGCCGAACGATCCCGAACTCGCGCCGGAGAAGGTCGAGGGGTTCGCGCTGCGGGGATGGATCGGTCTCTACGCCCTGCTCCGAATGATCCGCGCCGCCGGCGTGACCGAGTTCTCCGGTGAAGCCATCACCTCGATGCTCCAGTCCGCACGACGTCCCGATGCTCGGCATCTTCGGCGATGAGAACTGGACCCCGAACGCGAACCACCCCGGAGCAGTTTCAGCGAGCCGGCACGAACCACTGGGCGGTCTACCGGTGGGATCCCGATGCCAAGGCGCCCGGCGATCTCGAAGGCAACTTCGTCAAGACGAGCGAGTTCAGCTTCGACGAGACCCTGTGCGGCTCACCACTCGGCGGCCCCAAGCCCGTGCTGACGGTCTCATCCAACCGGAAGCGACGGAATGAGCGCCTCAGCCATCGACGACTTCGACGCGGCTCGCGCCGCCGTGAACGCTGGGATGTCACCGGGTGACGCCGCCCGCGGACTGGTGGCGAAGATGTCGCCAGAGGAGCGCTTGTGGTGCTTGGACGGCGACCTGCCCGGGCTCACCGGTCTGGTGTTCATCGGGCTGGAGGATGGCTACCCCGGGCACCGTTCTACGGCGCCGTCGTGGAACGCCTCGGGCTTCCCGGTATGCGTTCGCGGACGGCCCACGCGGGTCGGTCCTGTCCAACAGCACCTGCTTCCCGGTGTCGATGGCCCGGGGGGCGACCTGGGATCCGGATCTCGAGGAGCGAGTCGAGTGGCGATCGGCGCCGACCACGCCTCCGGCGCCACCCTGACCGGTGCGGTCTGCGTCAACGTGCTGCGACACCCTGCATGGGGTCGAGCGCAGGAGACCTATGGCGAAGATCCCTTCCTGGTTGGTAGCTCGGCGCCACGTTCACCCGGGCCTTCGACGTCACGTGATGGCTTGCGCGAAGCACTCACGTGCAACTCGATGGAGACGCAGCAGTTCAGTCGACATCACCATCGACGAGGTCGCACTCCATGAGGTGTACCTCCCCCACTTCCGGCGGATCGTCGACGAGGGCGTGGCGTCGGTGATGTCCGGCTACAACAAGCTCAACGGTGAATGCGTGCGGCGAGAGCCGGGAGCTGCTCACCGACATCCTGCGTGGCGAGTGGGGCTTCGAGGGCTTCGTCATCAGTGACTGGGTCTGGGGGCTTGGGACGCGTCCCGCTCACTCGCTGCCGGCCTCGACATCGAGATGCCGGCCCGGCTCGTCCGCGCCCGCGATCTCCCGGCTGCGCTCGAGAACGGGAAGCGTCGTGGGACGACGTCGACACCGCAGTGGTCCGGCTCGTCTCGACCCTGCTCCGTTTCGACGACGTGCTCTCCGCCGCCGTCGCCGTCGTCGACGATCATCGGCTCGAGCGAGCACCGGATGCTGGCTCGGGAGGTTGCGTCCCGGTCGATCGTGCTGCTGCGCAACGAGCCAGTGATGGATGTTCCCGTGCTCCCCCTCGTCGCCGGTTCCCGGATGGCTGTGCTGGGCCGCCTCGCGGATGTGGTCAACGTCGGTGATCACGGCTCGAGCGACGTGTGGGACCTTCAGTGTCAGACAGTGGCAGATGGGGCGCCGCTCATCCTTCGACGCCGTCACGGTGGACGACGGCGACGACCACGACCGTGCCGCGCGTCGCGAGTGCAGCCGACGTCGCAGTGGTGGTGGTCGGCTTCACCTCGGTGGAGGAGGGCGAGTTCATGGGCGACCTGGAATCGCTGCCGACCGAGGTGTTCCCCGCCGCAGACGAGCCTGCGGTGGTCGAGCGGTTCGATGCCTGGAAGGCCACCGTCCCCACGATCACCCGACCGCCGCGATTCGGCACCGACGAGCAGACGTTCGGGGCCGGCGGCGATCGGACGTCGCTTCGCCTGCCCGACGAGACGTCGAGCTGATTCGCGCTCGTGGCACGGGCCAACCCGCGCACCGTCGTGGTGATCCAATCCGGCAGCGCAGTCGTGTGCAGCGAGTGGGTCGACGAAGTCCCAGCAGTCGTGCGGCCTGGTACGGAGGAGCCGAAGCGGGTCCTGCGCTCACCGACGTGCTCACCGGCACGGCCGAACCGTCCGGCCGGCTCCCGTTCACCGTGCCCCACGACGAGGCCGACCTCCCGGCGTTCGACCGCGACGCCGACGCGTTCACCTACGACCGATGGCACGGCTGGTGGCACCTGGCCCGCACCGGACGCAGCGCGGCATTCCCCTTCGGGTTCGGCCTCTCCTACACCACGCTCGCCCTCGACGGCGTGACGGTCACGCGAGACCACGAGCGCATCGTCGCCCGCGGCGTCGTGCGGAACACCGGGTCCCGGGTCGGCTCAGACGTCGTCCAGCTGTACGCCGAAGGTGCGAGCAGCGAGGCTCCGCCACGTCTCATCGGCTTCACCCGGGTCGAGATCCCCGCCGGTGGCGAGACCGAGTTTCAGATCGAGTCCTCCGCCGACC
The DNA here is from genome assembly GCA_963728135.1 of uncultured Nitrospiraceae bacterium. Lineage (GTDB taxonomy): Bacteria > Nitrospirota > Nitrospiria > Nitrospirales > Nitrospiraceae > Nitrospira_D. The sequence continues at coordinate 232,937 of CAVSJC010000010.1, forward strand.
GACTTGCCGTCCGTGACCCCATCGCACACGCCTGGCGGGCCGCCTCCGGTCCGCACCGCATCAGGGTCGCCCGACACGCCGGCGACCCGGAATCCGCCACGACCGACCTGGACCTGTGACCCATAGCCGGGTCCGGGGCGGTTCCAATGAGGCGGACGTTGCCTGACACTGCTCTACTCCTTCGACGCCGGCTTGGGCCGGAGCGGGTCGTGGGGCTTGCCGGAGTCGGCGCCGCCGTGGCGGCGGAGGAACGTCGTCTTCCGCGTTCTGAGCCGCCAGCCGTCCGCAGTGCGCACGTAGGTGTCGCTGTACCAGCCGAGGCGCATGCGGTGGTTGGTCTGGTCGACGAACAGCAACGGCACCTGGCCGGTACCGGTGTCGCCGTCGACCTCGAGCTCGGGATCACCGCAGAGGAAGAGCCCCTTCGGCGCCGCTGCGACCAGGTCCGGCCAGTCCTCGAGCGCGTACGTGTCCCCGAAGGCGCTGTAGGTGCCATCCGCGGTCATGAGGTGTCGCGATCACATGGTCGATGTCGCCCTGGGTCATGCGACTGGCGTAGGTCGCGCACAGGTGGCTCAGCTCGACGATGTCGTCGGTCGTGGGCTTCACGACTCGGTTCCCTCCGTTTGGTCGGATCCGCCGACCGTGCGGGCCCGGCGGTCGAAGTCCTCGAGGACCCACGGCGCCGCGGAGCGGGTTGGTCCCGTCGACGAGGCAGAACTCGTTGCCCGCGGGGTCGCGCATGACGACCCACCGGCCGGGATGGTCCTTCCACTGCCCATCGACCAGCGTGGCACCGAGCGCGACGAGCCGATCGATCTCGGCGTCGAGGTCGTCGGTGTGGACGTCGAAGTGGACGCTGGCGGGCGCCGTCTTCGATGGTCTGGATCACCAGCCGGTTCGGCTCGGCGGCGTTCTCGAGGATCGTGTACTGCGGCATCTTCGTTCGCAGCGGTGAGGCACCCAGCGCCGCCGACCAGAACGCCACGGTCTCGTCGGCGACGGCGGCGGGCACGTCGATGTTGATGGTGTTCAGCAGATTCCGGGTCATGGCAGGCTCCTTCGGGTCGAGGCGGGATCAGGCACCGACACCCCCGTCGACGGAGATGACCTCGCCCGTGAGATAGCCGGGTGCGCCATCACAGAGCCAGACGGCGACGTCGGCGATCTCGCTGGCCTCGGCCAGGCGTCCGACCGGGGTGCCGGCCACGAGCTGGTCGACGAACGAGGACATCGACGCCCGGAACATCGGGGTGTCGACGGTGCCGGGGCAGATGGCGTTCACGCGCACGCCGGCCCGGCCGTACTCCTTGGCCGCCACCTTGGTGAGGCCGACGACGCCGTGCTTCGCCGCGGTGTAGGCCGACACCGTCGGTGCGCCTCGGAGCCCGGCGGTGGACGCGCAGTTCACGATCGAGCCGCCACCGGCGTCGATGATCGCCGGGATCTCGTGGCGCATGCAGGAGAAGGTGCCGGTCAGGTCGACGGCGAGCACCCGGTGCCAGTTCTCCATGGTGCTGTCGGCCGTGCGCTTGCCGTGCTCGCCGTCGATGCCGGCGGCGTTGAACGCGGCGTCGAGGCGACCGTAGGTGCCGACGGCGCCGGCGACGGCGTCCTTCACCGAGTCGTCGTCGGTGACGTCGCAGCGGAAGAAGGCGCACTCGCCGAGCTCGCGGAGCTCGGCTTCGACCGCCTTGCCCGCGTCCTCGTTCAGGTCGGCGAGGGCGGTGCGCCAGCCCCGGCGCACGAAGGCCTCGGCGGCGGCCCGGCCGATGCCGGATGCGGCGCCGGTGACGAAGACGACCTTGGCGGTCATCAGGCTGCCGCCCGGCCAGCCCGCGGCGGCAGCCGGTCGATCACGAACGCGCCGTCACGGATGACCGCCTTCAGCGCCTCCTGGGGTCGGGCCAGCAGCGAGAGGTCGGCGAGCGGGTCGCCGTCGACCACGATCAGGTCGGCCAGGGCACCGGCCTCGACGACGCCGACCTTCGCCGGCGGGTCCACCAGGAGCTGACCGGCGTTGCGACGTGCCCCACGTGAGGACCTCTGCCGGCGACAGGCCGTCGATCTCGGCGTAGAAGCCGAACTCACGGCCGTAGTTGCCGACCTGGTGGTCGAGCGGGTCGTCGTCGAGCAGCGTGCGGAACACGCCGCTGTAGTCGTCGCCGACGAGGATGCGGACGCCGGCCTGCTGCGCCTTGGGCAGCATCGTTCGCACGTGCTCGTACAGCTCCGGTGTCACCCCGAACCGCTTCGGCGTAGCCGACCTCGAGCAGGCTCCAGAGGTAGACGAGGCTCGGCACCCAGAAGGTGCCGGCCGCGACCATCTTCTCGATGATCTCGTCGTCGATCTCGTCGCCGTGGTCGATGACGTCGACGCCGAGCTCGATGCACTCGAGGATCATCTCCCGGTCGGCGACGTGGGCCCGGACCTTCGCGCCCTCGCTCGTGGGCGGTGTCGACGATCGTGGCGATCTCGTCGCGCGACATGTTCCGCGTCGTGCGGTTGGGTGCGCCGTGCCCGGCGCTGGCGAAGATCTTGATGGTCTCGACGCCGCGGGCGATCTCGTCGCGCACCAGCTTGCGCAGCTCGTCGGGTCCGTCGGCGGCGAGGTCGACGCCGGGCGTCTCGTAGGCCTTCCACCACGGCCCCCGGTTGTTCATGTCGCCGGTGGTGCCGATGTGGTGGCCGCAGGCCCGGATGCGCGGGCCGGGGATGATGTCCTGGGCGATCGCCATCTTGAGCTGCGCGTCGATGTCGTGCGCGCACGAGGCGCCGACGTAGCCGGTGAAGCCGCTCTCCAGCAGCACGCGGCAGGTGCGGACGCCGATCGCCATCATCACGCCCGGGGGCAGCTCCGTGCCCGGGCCGGTCGCCGGCGCCGATCTCGAACTTGTAGAAGTCGGGGTGCAGGTGACAGGTGATGAGCCCGGGCAGCACGGTCATGCCGCCGACGTCGACCACCTCGCCCGACGGCGTTGCCGGCGTGCGGCGCGATCGACGCGATCCGCTTGCCGTCGAGGGTCACGTCGTGGCGCCCGGGCAGCATCGCCCGTCCGTCGAACACCCGGGCGTTCGTGAGTACGACCATCGGATGCCCCTACTCCGCCGAGCGACCGCGGTGGCTGAGGCGCCACTCCGGCGGGAAGTTCTCGTCGTTGTCGCGGACCGAGTTGGTCAGGCCGTCGTCGAGCATCTCCCGGTTGAGCTCGAACGATGTCGGGATCGGGCTTCATCTGCCGGCCCATCGACTCGAGCATCCCGGCGAGGATGCTGCCCATGTACTCGCCCTGGTGCTGCTTGTAGATCTCGAAGAACGTCTTCTGGGCGAAGACGTGTCGGTCGACCGCGATCGCGAGCAGGCCAGCGCGTACTTCTCGGTCATCGCCTCGAGCTCGTCGAACGGCACGACGGCGTTGACGAAGCCGCACTCGTACATCTCCTGGGCGGTGAACGGGCGACCGGTGAACACCATCTCCATGAACTTGCGGACGCCCATCATCGTGCACCACTGCCACTGCCGGGCGGCCCAGCCGGCGTAGCGGAAGGCGGCGTGCCCGAACAGCGCGTCGTCGGACGGCGACGACGAGGTCGGCGTCGGCGGCTTGGTAGAAGTGCCAGCCGTAGCAGTAGCCACGGACCTCGAGGATGCTGATCTTCTTGAAGTCCTGCAGGCTGCGCATCCCCGCCGCGGGGTCCGTGTAGAACTGCACGTTGGACGCGCCGTAGCGGTACGAGCCGCCCGGCGGGTACTCGACGTCGGCGTCGTCGGGGATGCGGACGATGTGGTTCATCGAGACGTCGCTCCTGCCGGCCATGATGTCCATGAGCTCGGGCAGGTCGGCGCCGCTGCCGAGGTTCGGGCCGTTCGCCCGGATGACGAGCACCTTGACGTCGTCGTCGATGTTGGCCTGGCGGACGAGGTCGGCGTAGCGGTGCTGGGCGTCGATCGTCATGGCGTTGAGCTCGTCGGCGCGGTCGAAGCGTGATCGTGGCGATCTTGGTCTCCGGGTCCTTCTCGTAGAGGACGATCTCCTCTGCCGACGGGCGCTGGTCGTTCTCCGTCATGCGAGCTCTCTTCTGTCGGTGGGTGTGAGGCGCGCTTCGATCAGGCCGGCGAGGTCGAACAGGCGGATCTTGCCGGTCGGCGTCTGCGGAACGTCGTCGTCGGTGATGAACACGATGCGGCGGGGGATCTTGAAGCTGGACAGGCGATCTCGCAGCGCAGCCCGCAGACCGTCCTCGGTCGGGTCTGCGCCGGGCGCCGGGACGACGGCAGCGACGACCATCTCGCCGAGCTCGGGGTCCGGGAGCCCGGCCACCAGCGAGAGCGCCACCTCGGGGAGCGCGTTCAACGCCGCCTCGACCTCGAGGCGCGACACGTTGGCCGAGCTCGTCTTGATCATGTCGCCGGTGCGGCCGACGAACCACAGGTAGCCGTCGGCGTCGATGCGGACGAGGTCCTTCGTCGGGTAGAAGCCGTCGGGCGTGAACACCTCGTCGCGGTCGACCTTGTAGAAGCCGGTCATCAGGCCGCCGCCACGGAGCTGCAGCTCGCCGACCTCGCCCGGCGCCACTTCCTCGCCCGTCTCCGGGTCGACCACGCGCCGTTCGATGCCGTTGATCGCCCGACCGGACGATCCCTCCTTGTCCGTCGGGCATGCGCCGGTCGATCGGCTCGCCGCTGTGGGCCGAGAAGCTCTCCGACATGCCCGAGCAGGTTGGCCCGAAGGGCCGGCGGGATCGCGCTCGCCGTGCTCGTCCCGCGGCCGTGAGCCCGATGCCGCGGATGCGGTCGACGTCGATGCCCCGCGCCTTCGCCGCCGCCCGCAGCTTGGCCAGCGCGTGCCACACCACCACGTAGGTCACGTCGTGGCGCTCGATCATGTCGAGCACGTCGTCGATGTCGGGCGACGGCGGGTACACGAGCGTGCTGCCCGTGCACAGCACCTGGAGCGCGGCGGCGATGCCGCCGAGCCAGAACGCCGGCAGCAGCGACATCGTCCGGTCGTCGCGGTTCATGAGGAAGATCGGTGCCAGCGCCCGTGGCTTGGTCGCCGACCGACCACTGGCTGTGCACGACCGCCTTCGGGGTCGCCGTGCTGCCCGAGGTGTAGACGACGAAGGCGTCGTCGGCCGGCGACACCTCCGCCTCGACGCGCCGCGAGGAGCTCGTCGTCCGACGCGTCGCCGTCGGCGCGCGCCAGGAGCTCGTCGATCGGGCGGGCCCATGCGATGTCCGTCGGCATCGTCGAGCCAGATCGACCGGAGATGCGGTGCGCACGGCGAGCCACAGCGTCGCGGTGCCGGCGTCGGCCAGGCCGGGCAGCGCCGCTTCGAGGTTCGCCGCGAAGTCGTTGCGCAGGAACCGCCGGGCGCCGACGAGGAGCTGCACGTCGCTCGTCCGGATGATGTGGGCGAGCTCGGGCGGCGTCGTGAGGGTGCTGATCGGCGTGACGAGCGCGCCGATGCGGAGCGCGGCGTAGAACGTCGTCAGCAGCGAGCGTGCCGTCGGGTGCGAGCACGCCGATGCGGGTCCCCTTGCCGGCACCGCTCGCGAGCAGCGCCTTGGCCATGCGGGCCGAGCGCCGGTCGAGCTCGCGCGTAGGTGAGGGTCTCGTCGGCGACGATCAGCGCCGGGTGGTCCGCTCGCTCGCGGACGACCTGGGCGAGCAGCTCCGGGAAGGTCGACGGGTCGCCCACGTCAGAAGCGGGTGATCGGGTTCGTGCCGTCCCACGACTCGGCGGCGGCGCGCATGGTGGCGAAGCCCATGTCCCGGGCCCGGCTCCGCTCGAGCAGCTCGACCATGAACCCGAGGGTGGGCGACGTGTCGACCCAACAGGTGCGGGTGCGGCCGCCGATGCAGGCCTCGTAGGCGACCTCGGCGCCGGCGGCGACGTAGGCGTCGCGGTCGGCCTCGTAGTCGTCGCAGACGACGGCGAGGTGGTGCAGGCCGTACTGGCCGCGTGGGAACAGGTCGCGGAAGATGCCCGGCTCGTCGTTCTCCTGGCAGACCAGCTCGATCTGCATGTCACCGGCGTACGCGATGGCCGCCGTGCTCGTCGGGAAGTCCGCCGGTTCGCCGCGGTGGCGGCCCTCGGTGGCGCCGACGTCGTCGAACCAGAAGAACGGACCGACGCCGGCGGTGCGGGCCCAGCCGTCGATCGCCTCCTCGAGGTCGGGCACGAGCCAGCACATCTGCATGTACGCCCGGTTGAGCGCGGGTGCCGCACCCATCAGCTGATGACCGGGAAGCGGTCGCCCTGCATCGGCTGCCAGGGCTTCATGGCCCGATGGTCGAAGTTCGGGCACGGCGAGCCGTTCCAGCAGATGTCCTCGGGTTGGACGATGACGAGCCAGGCCCACCGGGGACGCTCGGTGCGGTTCTCGCTCGCGCCGTGGACCGTCAGGTGGGTGTGGACGGTGATGTCGCCCAGCTCGTAGTGCATCGGCGGCGACATCTCGAGGTCCTGCAGCTCCGGGAACGCCGTGAGGGCGTCGCCGTCGCCGTAGGTCGTGTAGTCGCCCATCACGCCCAGGCGGTGCGAGCCGTCGACGAACGACATCGTCCCGGCCTCGGGCCGTACGCCTCGAGCGGGATCCAGAACGTCATGCCTCCGGTCCGGTCGACGGCGAAGGTGATGAAGTCCTGGTGGAACGAGGTCGGGCCGTTGCCGCCGTGGCGCGATGCCTTCGACGCCGGCAGCTTCGGGGCCAGGAGGTCCTGGTAGTAGCGGACGCCGAGCGGCTGAGCCGTCGCTGCTCCGGCGCCGCAGCATCGACTTCGCGGTCGTGCCGACCTGCTCGATCACCGGCCGGAGGACGGGGTTGCCCAAGCCCCCGGCGCTGTGGGCGTTGAAGTACCGCACCCCTGCGCCGCCCTCGGCCACCGCGGCCTCGACGAACGGGTGCAGCGGGTTGCCGTCGCCGTCCTCACCCATCTGCTCGCGCGCCACGTCGAGCACGCGGGCAAGGGCATCGGGGTCGACGAACGCCTCGAGCTTGCACCCACCCGTGCTCGTGCAGGTGCTCGATCTCTTCGGCGGTCACGCTCCGGCACGGCGGTCGACACGCCCACGGTGTCGCCCATCAGGTGAAGTTCCCCGTCGGAGCGGAAGGCGTACAGGCCCGGCGTCTCGCCCTCGGGCGGACCGCACCGCTCCGACAGCTCGGCGACGGAGGGCCCGATCCGGTTGGCGACGTCCCGCAGCTTCGCTCGGTCGAGGTGGTACACGTCGATGGCGACGTCACCGAGCGATCTGCGTCACGTACTCGGGGTCGATGTCGCAGAACGTGTGCGCCATCGACTCGCGGGTGTGGGGCCAGGTGCCCTCCGGGTGCGGGTAGTCGTCGCCCCACATGGTGTTGCCGACGAGGTCGTGCTCGATGGCGAACTTGGCCTCCCAGTTCGAGAGGAAGCTCGCGCCGAAGTAGCAGTGCTCGCGGAAGTAGTCCGAGGGCGGCTTGCCGAGCGACGCCCGCAGCGAGATGCCGTTCGGTCCGTCGAACAGGCCGTCCATGTCGCGCATCACCTGCGGCGCCCAGTCGATCCACTGCTCGGTCAGGACCAGCTTCAGATCCGGGGTAGCGGGCGAACGTGCCGCCGAGGATCATCACCCAGACGCCGCGCCGGGTCCGCCACGCCGTCTCCATCATGTACATCGCCTGGGCGCCCGGTCCCTCGTAGGGGTAGTGCTCGCCGCCGCCGCCGTGGGTGTTGAGCGACAGGCCGGTCTCCTCGCACGCCGCCCAGAGCGGCTCCCACACCGGATCGTTGAACATCGGGAAGTCGCCGCGGGGCGCGGGCAGGTTGATGCCGCTCAGGCCGTGCTCGGCGGCCCACTCGACCTCGCGCACGCACGCCTCAGGATCCGAGATCGGGATGTGGGCGATGCCGAAGTGCCGCTCCGGTGCCTGCGACACGAAGTCGGCGAGCCACCGGTTGTAGATCCGCACGCCGACCGGCTCGAGGTCGTTGTAGCGGGTGTGGCCCCACGAGATGAGGCCGGTGGTCGAGAACGGGATCGACTGCCCGTTCAGGCCGCCGTGGAAGATGATGCACGCGGCCACGCCGGCGCGGTCCATGTCGGCCAGGCGGGCATCGCTGTCCTGCAGACCCGGGCACGAGGCTCGCCTCGTAGCTGCGCTGGAGGAACCTGCGGTCGATCTGGTCGGGGTTGCGGAACCCGGCGACCTTGCCGAACTCGCGGCTTCCTCGTCCGACGCGAGCTTGCGGGCCTTCGGCTTGACGCCCATCGTCCAGTTCTCGGTCGCCATCGCGGGTCTCGCTCGACCGCCAGGAGAGGAGCCCGGCGCCGGCCATCTCCTCGACGAACCGGTCGAAGTCGTCGAGGTGCGCGGCCTCGCAGTACGGGCGCAGCTGCTCCTTGACCGATGGGCCCACGTGGCCGTCGGTCGACACGACGATGTAGCGGTCGTCGTCGCTCGCCGGCAGCCGCTCCTGTCGGCATCGGCCGGCTGCACTCAGGCCGCCACTAGCGACACCGCTCCGGCCGGCTCGGCGAGCAGGTCGGCGTGCGCGTCCCGGAGGTGCGCGCCCCACTCCGGGTCCTCGGCGGCGATGTGCTGCGCCGCGACGCGGCGCGCGTCGTCGAGCTTGACCTTCTCGGTGGCGGTGTACGACAGCTCGTGCTCGTCGACGAACACCACCCGCTTCGGGACCTTGTAGGAGGCGAGCACCGACTTGAGGTGGGCCAGGACCTCCTCGCTGCTGACCGGGTCGTCGTCGTGGCAGGCGCGCACAGACACCACGGCCTCGTCGAGCAGTGGATGGGGTACCGGCACGACGGTGGCCACCTTCAGCCGACCCCACAGCGAGCAGCTTCGATTCGATCTCGACCGGTGACACGTTGGCGCCGGCCGTCTTGATCATGCCGGTCAGCCGACCGCCCCAGTGGAGGATGCCGTCCTCGTCGAGGTGACCCGAGTCGCCGGTGCGGAAGTAGCCGTTCCGGTCGAGGTACTCCTCGGGATAGCTCTTGTAGTAGCCGAGCATGAACGTCACGCCCTTGACGGCGATCTCGCCGAGCTGCCCGGTCGGGAGCTCCTCGCCCGTCTCGCCGTCGACGATCCTCAGGTCGATGCCGGGCAGCGGCCGGCCGTGGACGGTGCGGAACTCGCCGCCCGTCTCCTCCGGCTCGGCCCAGGTGCAGAGCGTGAAGGTCTCGGTGAGGCCGTAGCCGTTGGCCTGGGCGCGCCACGGCCGGTCGGGGATCGCGGCGTACAAGCGGCTCGGCGCCGACGGCGAGGGTCAGCGCCGACAGGTCGCGCGTGCGCGAAGTCGGGGTGCTCGACGATCTCGTTGTAGGTCTCGGGCATGGACTGCAGGGCCGTCACCCGCTCGCGTTCCATGATCTCGAGCGCGGTGCCGGCATCGAAGCTCTCGATCGTGATGACGGTGGTGCCGGCCGAGAGCGGGCCACCCAGGGTCATGGTGAGACCCGCCGACCAGAAGTACGGGAACTTGCTGAGCAGCTTGTCGTCGGGCGTGAGGCCCAGCGCCTTGCCCCAGCGCCAGCTCTGGATGACCGGCGTGCCGTTCGTGTGCAGCACGCCCTTGGGGTTGGCGCTCGTGCCCGAGGTGTAGATGATGATGCCGGGGTCGTGCGGGTGCACGTCGGCCATCACCGCGTCGAGGAGCTCGTCGGACACCTCGTCGGCGCGTGCGACGAGGTCGTCCCAGCGCTCGACGGTCTCGTGGGTCGCCGGGTCGAGCGAGACGATGCGCCGGAGGAACGGGAAGGCCGTCGAGCGCAGCCGTCCCGGGACGCCCTCGCGCGAGCTCGGGGTGGCTGTCGAGCAGCTCGTCGACGAAGCGGTGGTTGAACAGCGACGCCTGGGTGATCGAGGACCGCAGGCGTCGGAGTGGCGCAGGATGTAGTCCCGCTCGTCGCTCGGGGCGAACGTGCTCACCGGCACGACGACGGCGCCGATGCTGCCGGCGCCGTAGGCGGCGATCACGAACTCGGGGCGGTTGGCGAGCATGAGCGCGACCGACGAGCCCTTCGTGACGCCGGCGGCCAGGAGCGCCCGGGCGAACTGCCGCACCTCGCGCCTCGAGCTGGCGGAACGTGATCCGGCGGTCTTCGAAGATCAGTGCCTCGCCGTCGCCGTAGCGCTCGGGCGAGGTCGGCGACGAACCCGCCGAAGGTGAGGCTCTCCTTGTCGGTGTCGAGTCCGAGATAGCCGCTCACGGCTCGTTGCCCGTCACGGCGTGAACACCGGGAGCGTCTGCCAGCCCCGGACCACCGAGGCGGACGCCATCCGTGCGTTGGCGATGTCGACCTCCCAGTCCGGGAACCGCTTGAGCACCTCTTCGAGCGACGACCCGACCCTCGAGGCGCGTCAGCGACGCGCCGAGGCAGAAGTGGATCCCGTGCCCGAAGGTCAGGTGCTGGCCGATCGTCCGGTGGATGTCGAACCGGTCCGGGTCGGGGAAGCGACGCTCGTCCCGGTTGGCCGAGTGGTTCAGCAGGAGCAGGGCGCTGCCCGCCGGCACGATCTGCCCGTGGAGCTCGACGTCCTTGGCGACGTACCGGCCGGTGATCGGTCCCGGCGTCTCGAACCGCAGCAGCTCCTCGATGGCGTTGTCCACGAGCGCCGGGTCCTCCACGATCTGGCGGCGCTGGTCCGGGTGGTCGCCGAGGACCTTGCCGGTCCAGCCGATGAGCCGGTTCGTCGTCTCGTTGCCGGCACCGGCGACGATGTTGACGTAGAGCAGCGCCTCGTCGCGGGTCAAGCGTCCGGGTGACGCCGTGCTCGTCCTCGAACGTCGCCGACAGCAGCGTCGGTCATGACGTCGTCGGACGGGTGCTCGGCGCGCCAGTCGATGTACTCGCCGAAGATGTCCGAGAGCTTCGAGCCCGGACTCCACTTCGATCCCTTCGAGAAGCGCATGGGCTGGCCCGGCTCGGTGCGCAGGTAGCCGTCGACGTGTTCGCGCACCGTCCGCCGGTCCTGCCTCCGGGATGCCCATGAGCATCCCGATGACCTGCATCGGCACCTGGGCGCCGAGGTCGGCGACGAAGTCGAACCCGTCGGCGCCGACCAGCGGGTCGAGGCACTCGGCGGTGAAGTCGCGGATCTGCTGCTCGAGCGCAGACACGCGCTTCGGCGTGAACGCCCGCGAGAGCAGCTTGCGGTGGAGCGTGTGCGCCGGCGGATCCTCGAAGATCAGCGTGCCCGGCGGCTGCTCGACGTCCGCCTTGATGAGCTCGAGCACGTTGCCCTTGCCGTTGATGAAGGTGTCCTTGTCCTTCAGCGCCTGTTCGATGTCGTCGTAGCGGCTGAGCGCGTAGAAGTCGTAGCGCTCGTTGTAGTAGAGCGGCGCTTCCTCACGCAGCCGTCGGAGGACCGGATACGGGTTCGCCGTGATCTCGACGTCGTACGGGTCGAAGTAGAGATCCGGTGCGGTGGTGAGAGCCATGTCCCCTCCTTCGATGGCACTCAGTGCCATGGTTCACCGCCACTCTGCCACGTTCGACGAAAGCCGACAAGATTTCCGTGGGTGTTCTGATCCGCGCTTCGAGGACGGCGAGATCACGCACCGCGTAGCGGCGGTGCTCGCACTCCTCTTTCATCACGACGCGCTTTAGGTCCGAAGCGGTCCCCCACGATTGCGCGGAAGCCGAGGGCATGACTGAGCCCTGGCTCGCTTATTCTTCGACGTCCGACGATGCGCTCCGAGGGACGGAAGAGCGCGGCGATGGTAAAGCCCGCGGCCTGCGTCCGGGGGACGCGCCGCACACATACACCGTGACGGGGACGCCCCGGCCGACGCGGTGTAGACGCAACTGCGGGTTGGTCCGCTGGGCACGACGGGTGTTACTAGCGCCGACACGAGACAGGAACTGCCGCGGCTATGGATCGCACTCGCACGCACTCGCACGCACTCGCACGCACTTGCCGGGGTTCCTCTCCCAAATCCCGGGATCGTCAGTCGGCACCTTCGCCGATGTCACCGCCGGCGTTCCTCGATTTCTCGTCGATGGGCTTCTCGTCGTCGAAGAAGTCATCATCGTCGGGCGGGGCCGGCGGGGGCGACGGCTGGCCTTGCTCGTCGGGGGCATGCGTGTCGCCGTTGGTGCTCTCGCCCATGGGCGCTCCTGAGGTGGGGAAGGGTCGGACTCCGTGGGGGTGACCACCGGAGAACGGGTCAGGCCTGTGTTCCGCCCGAGACGTCGTCACGGGCGGCCTTGGCGTGGTCCTGGGCGTTGGACGACACCTCGCGGGCGGCGTCGGTCGCCCGTTCTTTGAGGTCGGTTGCTTCACCGGCGCACGGACGAATGAGGTCGGTGCCGCCCGTTCCTACCCGCCACCGATCGAAGTCAGAACTGGCGCGGCGGCGCCCCCGGCCCCATTGCCGGGGGCACCGTCACGTTCGATGTGAGGCGCCCCCCATCGGGTTAGCGGTTCCCGCGTCCCGCGCTGAAGACACTCCACCGAGGGCTTCCTGGCAGCGGAAGCCCTCGGCGCGTGGGTACCCGGAGACCACGAGAAGTCAGACCAGTTGATGCGTCCGAAAGGTGCGTCGAGGCGGACGGGAGAGGTTCACCGACCGCCTCGACGGCTTCACCGCTGGCGGCGGGCGGGCCGGCCGGGTGCCTCGCATCGGTGCCCGCGGCGCGTCAGAGACAGACTGCTCGACCGCGGCCCCTCGGCCTCGGCCCGGGGGGCGCTCTGCGTCGCGCCACGGCATCGCGCAGGCCGTGCAGCGCGAGCGCACGATCGATCAGATCCACTCTCGCTGCTTGGCCACCCCGATGGTCAAGGGAGCGACCAGGACAGTTACCGCCACCACGATCCAGAAGACCATCGCGTGATCGAACAATCCGACCTTGAAGTTCATGCCCATCACTCCCGCGAGTAGCGCGCCGCGAAGAAGGATGACGGAGGTGAGCGTGAGCACCTTCATGATCTGGTTGGTGTCGTGACCACCCCGGACAATGAGGTGTCCCTGATCGCCGGGACGGGGCCGAGGTGGAGCTTCGGTACGTGATGAAGGTGCCGGTTGACCTCGATGAGTTCGGTCGCCGCCGGTCGTCGGAACCGCCATGAATCACACGATCAGCCTGGCCACCGCCGACCGACGCCGCTCACTCGCTTTCTACCGCGACGGGCTCGGGCTCGAAGCCTTCGGCCCGCTCGCCGACGACGGCGTCCCCGAGCCTCTCCAGTTCCGCCTCGGTTCGAGCGTGAGCCTGATGCTGATTCCCACGGGCGGGTTCGGCTGGGTCGCCGGAGAGGACCGCGTGGCCCCGTCGGGCGCCAATGAGTGTGTGCTCTCCGTGTACGCGCCGAACGAGGACGCCGTACAGGCTCGTTTCGAGGCGGCCCGCGCCGCCGGCGGGACCTGCGTCTACGGGCCGTCCCACCAAGAGTGGAGCGCCTTCGCAGCCCAGGTCGCCGACCCCGACGGGCACCTGTGGATGATCCTCATCAGGCCGCCCGACTGGGTCGACTGACCACGACCGTCGCCAGCTCTGAAGCGTCCCCCAACAACAGCTAGGACAGCTGGGCGATCGAAAGGGCGAGGAGCACGACGTTGCCGAGGAGCATTGTTACGGCGACGGGGTGAAGGAATCCGGCGCGCCAGGACAGCTCCGCGCCGTGGGGATCGGTGACCGTGTCGAGACCGCCGCGGGCCGCGAGCCCGGCGAACCCGACGTAGCCGAGTGCCGCTCCCGCGAGCACCTCGAGGCCGGCGGCGAGGAGCGACGTCGCCGCGGGATTCGATGTGCTGATGAGCGAATCGCTGAGAAAGCCTCGCTGCGGGAGGAAGTGGACCACCAGGTAGCCGACGGCCAGGGAGGTCCCGGCGACTGCTGAGGCCAGCGGCGCCCAGCGGTGGCGCATGCAGATGAGGACGACGACCCCCACCTCCAGGACCATCGCGGAGGAACCGGCCCAGAAGACGTCGCGGTCGATCGTGTCGACGCCTCGACGGAGGTGGTCGAACCCATGGAACAGCACCACTGCGGTGAAGAAGGTCGCCGCCGCCAGCAGCCGTCGGTCGACGGCGTCGGGTGCTTCCGCACGGGTCGTGGTCGCCATTAGAATGATCGTTCTAGTACGATGCTGCGGTGGCCGCAACCCGGGATCGGATCGTCGAGCAGAGCGCTGTCCTCTTCATGCGACAGGGCTACGCCGGCACTGGCCTGAAGCAGCTCGCCGCCGCCAGCGAGGCCACCATCGGGTCGCTGTACCACTTCTTCCCCGGCTGATCGACCAGGTCCATCACCTGCTCGGCCGCCACGGCGGCGGCTACCAGATGGGTCGTTTGCGGGTCCTGATCAGTTCGTTGAAGCGGCGCGCCAGCCATGACGGCATACTGGCGCCGCAGCGCCCCGCGAAGCCCGCGACCTGCTTGAAGTTGTGAATTGGCACGATGCCGGGCACGATCGGTGCCCAGATGCCGCAAGCCCGCGCCGCCTCGAGAAAGCGCAAAAAGTGCGCGTTGTCGAAGAAGAACTGGGTGATCACGCGCGCGGCCCCCGCGTCCACCTTGGCCTTGAGGTTGTCGAGATCGGCCGCCGGCGTGGCGCTGTCGGGATGCGTCTCCGGATAGCCCGCAACCGACACCTCGAAATTGCCGATCCGCTTCAGGCCGGCGACCAGCTCGGCAGCGTTGGCATAGCCGCCGGGATGCGGCGCATATCTTGCGCCGACACCGGCTGGCGGATCGCCGCGCAGGGCAACGACATGATGCACACCCGCCGCCTCGTAGGCGCGGGCCACATTGTCCACTTCCTCACGGGTCGCGTTTACGCAGGTGAGATGGGCAGCCGGAATGAGCGCGGTGTCGCCGGCAAGCCGCGCCACCGTTGCGTGTGTGCGCTCGCGCGTGGAGCCGCCGGCGCCGTAAGTGACTGAGACGAACCGTGGCCGCAGCGGCTCGAGCCGGCGGATGGCGGTCCACAAGGCCTCCTCCATCTTCTCCGTCTTCGGCGGGAAGAACTCGAAGGAGACGTTGATATCGCCGTCGCCGAGCAGTCGGCTGCGGCGCTCCTGCGTCTTGTCCATCAGCCGACCCGCTCCAGTTTGTGGGGTCGCGGCGCCTCGGCTGCAACCGGCCGGCGTGCGAGCCACAACGACACCGTAAGCTTGCCTGCCCGAGCATCCTTGGCCGGCGCCAAGTCGCGGCGTGCCGTAGGCTCCAGGCCGAATTCGGTCAACCACTGGCCGATGAGTGCGCTGGCAAAGCCCAGCCGCTCGTGCGCGTAGTCGTCGCGCAGGAACTCGAGCTCGTGTGGCGCGAAGTCGACGATCAGGAGGCGGCCGCCCGGCGCCAGCACGCGCACCGCCTCACGCACGGCGCGCTGGGGATCGCTCAAGAAGTGCAGTACCTGGTGCATCACCACTGCGTCCGCGCTCTGGTCGGCCAGAGGCAGATCGTAGATATTGCCCTGGCGCACCTGCACGTTGGCGAGCCCGGTGCGCTCGAGCTTGGTGCGCGCGTAGGCAAGCATGGCCGCGCTGAGATCGAGCCCGATGCCGCGCCGGATGCGCGGGGCAAACAGCTCCAACATCCGGCCGGTGCCGGTCCCGAGGTCCACAAGCAGGTCGAACGGTCCGGGGCCCATGACCTCCGATACCGCGGCTTCGACCTCGGCTTCCGCCACGTGCAGGGCACGGATCTTGTCCCACTGCCCTGCATGCGATTGGAAATAGGCCTGGGCGGCCGCCTCGCGCTCGCTTCTCAAGACCTCCGCGCGGTCGCGGTCGCGAACCAGCACCGGGTCGGTCTGATCGACTCCCTGCAACACCTGCCGAGCGACCTCGCCGCCCCGGCCGTCGTCGGCCAGCCGGAGGTAGACCCAACTCCCCTCCGACGCCCGCACGACTAGGCCCGCTTCCGCCAGCAGCCTCAGGTGCCGGCTGATGCGCGGCTGAACTTGACCCAGAATGCGGGTGAGGTCCTTCACCGTGAACTCGCCCCGGGCCAGCGCCAGCACGCGCAGCCTCGTTGGCTCGGCGACCGCCTTCAGAACGCCGACAGCAGCCCCTAGGCCGCGTATGGCACGGACATCGATGCTTCGACTGGACATGCCCCAATGATATAAAGATATGTTTATACGTCAAGTGGGAACTCAGACGAGAGTTTAGATCGAATTATGACCCAGGCCGTTGCCCACCAGGCTCTTGATCAGCGCCGGCAGGAGCCACGCACAGCTAATGCGTGGGCTGGGCATGGAGTTATGCCAGAAGCCAAGCTTGACTGTGGCCAAGAAGACTTGGCTTCGAATGGCCATATTGAAGATGTTCCTAGTTCGTTCTGATCAGGAGGAACCAATGCGCGTTAAGGTCAAAGAAGAAGGAAAAGGTATCCATCCGAACGAAGTCGTCGTGTCTGTCCCTACGACAGACGGACCCGAGCGGCTCGTCGTGCACCGCAGATCCATTGAAGGTGGAGGACTTGAGATTGGTTATCCGATTTTGGTCCATAATGATGTATACCTCGTAGAGTTACCGCGGGAGACCATGCGGGGACTTGGCGGGTGTGGGTCGCAAGCTCCGCGCTGTTGAAGGAACGACAAACTGCGTGATCCTCACTGACCGTGAGATCCAGATCGCCTTAGAGTACGGATCAATCATTATTGATCCAGCTCCCGACCCTCTCGCCTACAGTTCTACGAGCGTAGACCTCACCCTTGATGCCTCGGTCAGCATCTTCAAAGAGACACCAAGCGGGGTAGAGACAGCCGTTGATCCGGGTGCCAGAAATTTCGACCACGCAAGAGCTTCTGCGGTTCTTTCAAGAACCTCATCGGCGATCAAGCCAGCATGGCCATCTGTTCGAGCCGAACAGGCTCTTGCTGGCTTGGACGCGCGAGTACATCAAGTTAGAGCCGCACGCCCGAATTGCCGCGCGCGTGGAGGGCAAAAGCTCTTTAGCCAGGCTAGGTATCGCGGTCCACATCACTGCGCCCACCATACATGCGGGCTTCGCGGGCCAAATTCGACTGGAGATGTACAATCATGGCAAATTGCCCCTTCGTCTGAGAGCGGGCATGAGGATCTGCCAATTGATCTTTGAACAGACGCTAGGAGTTCCAGTGCAAGGCTATAAGGGTCGCTTCGCTGGCCAAACTTCGCCCAAGAAGAAAGGCTAGCTGTGAACCCAAATTCGAACTTGGATCAAGCACGTATATGAGTTCCCTTGGTCGGGTGGTTTACAGGTTGCCTGTCGACCCGAGCGCCTGCCGCACCAAATCGCGAACAGCGTTAAGCTATGGGTAAGGCGGGCCATTTACCTTGCCGGCACTTCCATCCTCCTCGGGAAAATGGTCATGCCGCAGGCCGCGCCGCCGTCTAACACCGCCTCGGCATCGCCCTTCGAAAGCCTGCCCTTTCGCATCGACCACCAGCTCGCGCGCTTTTCAGCGCTCCTGATGCTGGCGCTGCTCCTGCTCGTGGCTTGCATGGTCATCGTGCCGGTCGGGCTGGTGCTGGCTTATGCGGCCCGGGACGTGTGGGAGGCGCTCATCCAGAAACCCCTCGCCGTGGCGGTGCTCGCCGTCGGTCTCCTGGCTCTGGACCGCGCTGTTTCTGGTTCCCGCCCGTCGCATCGTTCAGCGCTCCTGGAACCGCCGCAGCGTCAGCGTCACGCGCGAGCGCGTCGTCGTTTGCGATGCCGGGCTGCTCGGCTCCAAGCTCTGGACCGCGCCGCTTGCGGAGTTTCACGGTGTCGCCCACCACGTGCGCACAACGCTGGCAGGCGTACGCAACGAGCTGATCCTTGTGCATTCTGCGCCCAGTCGCTCGGTCCTGCTGCTGCACACGACGGACAGTATCTTGCAACCCACCATCGATCGCGCTGCAGCGCTATTCCGCCTGCCGCAGGTCCCGGCGCAGGAGCTGTATCGTCTCACGCGGCGCGGCGGCAGGCTCGCGGCGATCGAGCCCTTGCCTGAGGCGCACCCAGCCTGATCCGAAGCGCACGCCGGCGCGCTGATCGCGTCGGTCTGGTTGCGCGACCGCGGTGGCGGTGTCTTGCTGGCGCCACAAGAAAGGCGAAATAGCGGCACGGCTGCTGCGAGATGTAGCACCCTTTGCGCGCTTCGGGGGCCGGAACATCGCGCGCTCCTCTCCGTTGAGCCTACCAGTCGAAGCGAGCTCGAACCGCATTCCGGTTCAGCATCGCTCGCGATCGCAAGAAGGAGTGTCAGTCATGTCGAACCTGAAACTCGTACGCCTGCTGAGCGCAGCGACCCTATTGAGCGTGTACAGCCTCGGCGCCGTTGCGCAGCAGGCGCCGCAACCTTCACCGCCGGCCGAGAAACCACCGATGGCCAAGCCGGAAGCCACCCCGCCGAAGGCATCGCAGGCGCCGGCCGCGCATCCTCTGATCGGGCTGACCGCGTTCTCGTCGGATGGAAGCAAGGTGGGCGATGTTCGCGCCGTGAATACCGCACCGGACGGCAAAGTGACGCTGCACCTCAGAACCGGCGGCTTCCTCGGATTTGGCCGGCAGGATCGTGGCGGTGCCGGAGGGCTCTTACGCCAAGAGCGGCGATAGCATTCGGCTGAGCCTCACCGCCGAGCAGGTCAGCAAGTTGCCGGAAGTCAAGGACGCAAGCTAGGGCTGCCAGCCATCACTATTGAAGTGCAAGCCAGGGAAACGGGCCGCGTCGGGCCCGTTTCTCTGTTCACGCTCCAGCGTGGCCCGCCGTGCCAGGGTCGCCTAACCTCGAATTGGCAAGGCCTTTGACGTTCCAGCTCAATCGTGGTCAAAAGTCGCAACCGGGGGACCAAGGCGCAACAGCAGGGGGCGTGCTGTTGCGTCGTCGCCGAGCAGCAGCAGCAGAGGGATCAAGCAGAGCATGACCACGGTTATGGCCATGGTGCGGAAGGCCCGGTTGGTGTGGCAACTGCGCCGCGCGTCACGAGCACTCTCAGGCTGCCTGTTTGCGGTCCTCTGCACGACCTGGTTGGCGGTGCTTCTATGCGGCCGTCGCCGCCGACCCGGCGGTGCAATTCATGGCCCAGGTCGGGCGCGAGTTCATGGCCGCCGCGCGTACCCGCTCCCCCGGCGTGATGGCCCAGGTCGTGCAGCGCTATAGCGACGTATCCTATATCGGCCTCTATTCGCTGGGCGCGTACCGACCAGCTGTCTGTGCCGGAACGCACCACCTACTACGGCGGCATGGTTCGGTT
>CAVSJC010000011.1:0-45310 GCA_963728135.1 uncultured Nitrospiraceae bacterium
GGAACAAGGGCGAGCAGCCCGAGTACGACCAGGCCGGTGAGGCTGACGCCGCTTTCCATCGAGTACCACAGCGGCACGGCCAGAGTGGCGGCTGTCAGGGCGAGAAGCGACCCCAGGTAGCCGGGCGCTGACGCCCCGACATACCACCGCACGAGCTGGCGCTTCCAGGGAACCCGGTACCGAAGTTCCCGTTCAAAAGACCGGCGACCTTGTGAAATGAGGTAATAGCCGGGATCCGTGTGCCGCTGCCCCTCCGGCTCTTCACTCGCATGCGGCTCAACGCCGCCACGCCTGGCTCGCTCCACCACACGCGCCGTCACCTCGGTTTCAGTCAGCTGTGTGCCGCGGGAAAGGTCTTCGATGGCATGGCGATAGGTGTCTCTGGTGACAAAATCCATCTCGCCATAGCGGGGATCACTTCTGAGGATTCTATCCACCGGGCTGACGGACTCAAAAAATGCCGCCCAATCAAAAGCGGACGTCAGCCGCATACTGGTGATGATATTGCGAACGGTGGCGCTCATCGCCGCCTGCCGCTGGTGCTCGGCATGCACCATGTCATCGGCCGTCGTCTGCTGCAAGGCGAGACGTTCGTCAAGCCACCGCAACACGGGGCGGACCTTCGGATCGAGATCGCGCAGTCGCTGAACCAGCTGCACCGCAAAGGCGGTGGCCAGCGGTCTCCGTTCAAATCGCCGCAGCGCGGTGACCGAGGGCTCTGCCATGAGCGCACCGGGGCCCAGGAGGTTATCGGCCAATTCGTCCGCTTGAAGACGGGATTCGCGGCTCCGAATGATCCGCTCGGCCAACCGGCGAAGGTTCTCCACCAGGACGACGCGCAGAGAAATAGCGACCGCCCACAGTTCACCGATGGTCAGCGGTTGCACGCGTTGATAGGCGTCAACGAAGCGGCGGAGCATGTCGGGATCGAACCGGCTGTCGGTGTGCGCGACGAAGGCCCAGGCCACCCCGTACACGCGCGGGTAGTTCTGCAAATGGCCGGACGCCAGTTTCGGCAATTGCCGATAGTACCCGGGAGGCAAGTCGTCGATGATTTCGCGAAGCTGCTCGTCGACGATGTGGAAATTGTCGACCAACCATTCGGCCGCTGGAGTAATCGTTTTGTCTTCCCGAATCGCGCGGGCAATGATCCCGTACGACTCCACAAGGATGCGCCCGTTCTCCAGCACCCGAGGCGTGAGTAACCGGCCCTGTCTGGAATCGCGGGTCACCGTCTGCGCCGCCGCCAAACTTTCCGCATGCTGCTCAAGACGTTCAATGCCGAACAGCTCGGCGCGAATCGGCTCTTGCAACTCAGGACTGACAGATGCGGATGAAGGGGTGGTATCGATCGCGCTCACGACTCAGGCTCCTCAGGTAAACCGTACGACACACTCAGCCATACGAAGCCGGGACTACAGGATGTGCCAAGACGGTCTGACCGCTTGCACGGACCGGTGACGGATCCATTCACTCGTGGCCATCACTAGGGGCCCGCCGCTGTTTCGCACGCTCTCTTGTCCTTCCAGGCCTCCATCCCTAATGAGACAGCAGGAGCCCTCATTTCAGCCGCATGGCTTCAGGTGAGGGAGCGCAACGGAGCCGACCCGGTGAGAGGGAACCGTGAGAAGCAGGGCACGAGCCGCCACGGCGGACTGCAATGGTATGCGTTTTAGCCGTCTGAAAACTGGTCAAAATTGATCACTATCGACTCTGCTCGATTCTGAATCCATGGTGGCGCTCCCGACCGACGGCACAGGAGGCCTGAAGGCTGGCGTCTAGTCGTGGAGGACGATATTGAGAAGCGAGCTATGGACGTGCATTCCGCCGCTGTCGTAGTTAATAAAGCCGAGTTTGCGGAACTTGTTCATGAAGAAGCTGACGCGTGAACGGGTGGTCCCGATCATGTCGGCCAGCGTTTCCTGACTGACTGTCGTAATGACCGTCTCCGGCTTGCCCGGCTTCCCGAAATGCGCCATTAAGAGCAGCACCCGCGCCAGCCGCTTTTCGCTGGAATTAAACAGGTGATCGACCAGGTCCGATTCAATGCGAATGTTGTGCGACAGGAGATAGGCCATGAAGAACTTGGAGAAGACCGGCTCGTCGTGAAGCAGCCGGACCATTGAGGCTTTCTCAATGCGCAAGATGGTGGAGGTGTCGATTGATGTGGCGGTGGCCATGCGGACCGTCTGGCCTCCCAGGCAGCCTTCGCCGAAAAACTTCCTGCGATCCAAAATGGCGACGACGGCTTCCTTCCCCTTGGCGGATACCACGGTCAACTTCACCCGGCCGTCCTGAATATAGAAGACGGACTCGGCGGCATCCCCTTGTGAGAACAAGACCTCTTTCTTGGCACTTTTCAGGATGGTTTTTCCGCTGCCCGCTTTCGCAAGGTAGGTCCTGAGACTGAACTCGGGAAGAGGCTGTTTCGACGCCATCCACTCATTCCTTTAATGATCTTGAGCACACTCACGGAGGGCTGCTGTGTGAAAAACGAAAGACAAGGAGCGGCCGCCCTTGCAGGGCGGCCGTTCAGCCCCGACTACTTGGCCGGATTCCCGTGTTTCATTGAAACCGCGTGACCCTTCGCGGTCACTTGAGCCTCGATCCTGTCACCGGTCTTGAAGTCGCCATCCAACTTCGTTTCCTTGTCGACGTGCAACCGGATTTCCTTGCCGGTCATGTCGTGCACCACATAATACTCGCCATCAATTTTCAGCATGTCTCCGTTGACCGTCTTGGGATCCAATGCGGCGATCCCGCCACTCCCCGCATTCACGTGTTTCATGGAAAACGCATGACCCTTATCGGTCATTTGAGCCTCAACCTTGTCGCCCGTCTTGAAGCCGCCGTCTGTTTTCGTATCCTGATCGACATGCAGCCGGATCTCTTTGCCGGCCATGTCACGCAGGACATAGAATTCCCCGTCAATCTTGAGCAGGTCCCCGTTGACTGTCTGAGGGCCGAGCACCGTGGCTCCATCCGCCGCCCATGTCAGGGTCACCACTCCAACACTCAACATCGCTGAAACCAACATCCATCCGATCACACGTCTCATAACGAACCTCCCGGTAAAGTACCTGTATAGCCCGACCTTGCTCATTCGCTGAGGGTCACGCCTCAATAGCCCTGTTTTTTCATTCCCGGTTTCTGATCGTCGGCAGGCACGCTCGTGCTGCCAAGTTGTTCGGCAGCAATCGCGGCGCCTCCCCCGTCGGTTTTTTCGACGTTCTGTTTCAGCTGTTGCTGACTGGCGGAGTCGGATGTCTCTTTTTTCATCTCCGTCTGATTTTTCATGTCCGTCTGAGCTTCAGTCGGCATATGGCCCTTGGGATGCTCCGACGCCGCAGGCTGGACACCGACACTCTCGGCCAGAGCCCCGGAACCGAGCAACAGACTTACGCCAAAGACGCCGATCAATACTTGCCTCTTGTTCATCATCTATCTCCTTTACAGGACCTATCCTGCGTGAGTGGATTCATTCATGCTGTACAGCAACCCTAAGCTTCCCCTCAGGCGCATGCTGATCAATAGTGCACACCCTATGATTCGGAGATGCGTGAGTCAGTGGCGGGTCGAAACCTGATTTACGGACGATCGACAAGACCGTCCGCACTGGAAGCCGGCCGTCGCAGCGAACCGCCACTGTGGAAAACCGGACCAGGCCGGCTCTCGTCGTGAAGCTCTACTGTGAGAGAGCGCTGGGGTTCGCCGACTGCGCCATGATCGGCGCGGTCTTTTCAAACCATTTCACAGTAAGGGCGCGTTGCCTCATCCGCTCCAGGAGTCCTGCGTAGGAATCATCGCGGATAATCTGGATGAACTGTGTCCGGTAGTTTCGCACCATGCTGGAACCATCAATGACCACATCGTAGACAAGCCACTTGCCGGAGCGATTCTCCAACCGGAAGTCCAATGAGGTATCGACCTTCGGACCGGCCAGGTTGGTTCTCACCTCGGCAAAGCCTCCTTGGCGTTTCTCATGGAGGTAGAAGACCTGCTCGCCGTAGTACTGGTCGATCTTATTCGCAATCGCGTCTCTCAAAAGCTGAACGAAGAGGCTGACAAATTCCTGCTGCTCCGCCTCGCGCAGTGTCGTCCAGGGCCCTCCCAGACAGCGTTGAGACATTTGCTGGTAATTGGCGCGGTGTCGTATGACTTGCTCAATTTGATCCCGGCGTTCTTCCGCCCGCCCCGGCTGCCTCAATGTCTCATCCCCCAGAATCGACAGGAAATCGAGGATGGCGTGTTTCACGGCTTCGGTGGGCGAGGACTCGACCGGCCCGTTCTGCATTCTCCCATCCACCATCGCGACGATCGCCGGCGGTCGTGTCAGCCAATGATGATCCGAGGTATTGTTTGGAGTGATGGGGCCAGAGAGTTCCGTCGAGGCGCAACCGGTCATTGATGTCATTCCCAGCATCAGCAGCAACGCAGTGAATCGTAGTTGCATAGCAACACCGTCCTGTGAAAAGGGTGAATCATCCGCAAGAGTGAATTGTATGACGTGGCTGGACCGGGGCGCTGTTCAATTTCGCTCACGTATAAGCCCTGAGCCTGGAAGCAAGCCCGCTATGCTCCTATCGGCTTCAACTGAACCATCGTCAATTCCTCAAATGCGGTTCAATGGCTGTCAAGTTTAAGAACTGCATCAGTAGTAGAGATGTAGGCCAAGGCCGATCCAATCGGTATTTTGAGAGAAAAATTGGCCATTGGGCGAGGGACCTTTGAAGTACTCCGCCAACAACTGCACTTTGCGGTCGCCGATACGCGCATTCTCGAATTGCAGGCCCGCCATCAGGGATCGGCCCACCACCCAACTGCTCCGCTCGTTGGCCTGAAAGTCCGCATAGACCACCGGACGGATCTTTCCGCTGAGCAAGGTCCAGGGGCTGGTGAGCTCTGCCCCGAACTGGGTCGTGCCGCGTCCGAGTGTGGTCGGGTCTCCGTGACCCACTAACACACCGCCGCCGCCGTACACACGAAGCCAGGCGGTCAGCTCATAGGACAGTTTGAGGTCGATTTCCTCGAAGCTTAAATTGACCCGGTTCACCGGGACACTGCTATTCGAGAATGAATTCATCTCCTAAATGCGAACTTTGATGACGGATGCGAAAGAACCCTGAGAACGGCCCATTCCGGTAGCTGCTGAGAAGTCCGACCGTGTAGTCGGCATTCACCAGGTCTTTGGACGAAGCGTCCATGTTGAACACGCTGAAGACCGCGGCCTGGAGCGCAAGATCCCATTGGCCGCCAAACGGCGCCGCATTCCGATAGAGGGCAAACGTTTCTCCGAAGTTGGCCGATCCAGTGGATGTCGGCTCGCTGCCGGACTGGACGCGACGTGACGCCATGGAAAAATGCGGCCATCGGGGATCGGCGTGGAGCGGCGCAAAGAGTAGGCTATGAGGGAGGAATTTCGACTCCGGCTCGGGAACGTCTGGCTTAATCACCTGCGGAGGAACCGCTGCCGGAGCTTCGATGGGAACCGGCCCCTCCCGGATGTCCACCCGTACGACACCGGGAATGCTGGCCAGGGCGCTTTCGACTTTCGTCCGGTCGGCCATGCCAAGTGACTCGGCATCGACGGTGATGACGCCCTGGCGCACCACCAACGAAGCATGGGCTGCCTTAAACTCCTGCTGCAACACTGCGGCCGCGTAGCCGGCGATGTAGGCATCGTCAGACGCGTTCGTGTTAGACACGAGTCCCGGCAGCAGAAAGAGTAGGCAGGCAGTCACCGAGAGGACGAGCTGTACTCTTGTGAAGAGAGCGCACCGAACAATGTGTTGGCTCATTCGCGCGTCAGTCATAAAACAACGACACTCCTTCATGTGAACCGGCCATCGAGGGGCTTCCGTGTACCATTCGCAGAATCGGCCACAGGAGGTGTCACCTCCTCCATGAAACCGCTGCGATAAATTGCAATTACATCAGGAGGCATGTCCCGGTAACACGGAGGGATTCTCCGGCTCCGGTATCCAGGGCGAGACGGCAATTTCGATGCGGCGGTTTCTTTGGCGTCCTTCTTCGGTTCCGTTGCTCGCAATCGGTCGGATGTCGCCGTACCATTCGGTGAATAAGGCACGGGGATCCACACCACTCTCCTTCAAAATGCCAACCACATGCGTCGCACGGGCTTTGGAAGAGGCCAAGGTAAAGAAAAACTCCTTGGATCGGTCGACGGTCACAGGGCTGTCGGTGTGACCGGTGACCCTGATCTCCATCAGGGGAGCCGTCTTGAACACCGCGCCGATATGCTTGACCACGTCCAGGCCCTTTGGGCTGATCGTATCGCTTCCAGGGTCGAACAAGAGCGGTTCCGTGAGCACGACCGCCAACCGGTGATTCATTCGTCTCACGGTCATCTCGCCGGCGGTGATCGGACCGTGCAGCGACTGTCTCAGCTCTTTTTCCACCCGGGCGAGCGGCGGCTCGTCTGCTACACTGCAGCCGACCGGCAGCGCCAGACAGATCAGCAGACTCATGAGGAACGCGGCGGTTTGAATGCTTGTCAGCGATCTCAGGCCCTGCGTCATCCCATCCCTGCGAGCGTGCGCCATCGGCACTAGGCTTTCCTCGCTCCCACGAACAACAAGGCCACGCCGCCGACCAGCGCCAATCCGCCCACGAAGGGGGACAGTGGAATGGTTTCCTGCTTGTCGACCGTGGCTTGTAGCGGTCCCAGGTCGATGATCTTGTTCTGCGTGGTATAGGTGATGCCTTGATACACGAACGCGACAATTCCAAGAATTATCAAAGCGACGCCAAGCATGGTCGGAGTGGTCATGGTCGAGTCCTTTCGTTACTGGCCAACTGAGTGAGCGATGAAACGGGCGAACCGCTGGGCGACGAATTAGAGACGGCCGGTGAGGGCCAGCACGACAAGGATGAGAAGCACGACACCGAGGCCTCCGCTCGGGTAATAACCCCAGTTGGCACTATGTGGCCACGTGGGCAACACGCCCAACAGCAGGAGAACCAACACGACGATCACAATCGTATTCATCTCAACGCTCCTTCTTCGATGTCCCGCCTTACGCGGGATCAGACAATTCCTGAATGATGACCTCGGGCGCCGTTGAAGCGTCGGGCTGACTGATGTCCTCAAGAACCATGACGATGCGAGGGCGGTTACCTGAATTCCTATCCGGCACTCCGATGCCGCGCAGCGAAATCGTTTGCCCGGATTCAACCACGACCCGCTTGACGTCGAAGAATTCAGCGGCGTGCGCCTCTTTAAAACGGCCCAACAGTGCCTGAATGTGGGTGCGAAACTCGGTCACCGCCCGGGAAAGGATCATGGTGCCTGGCCCATTCTTCGCCTGCCCTGTTAAATCTAGCGCCCGCTGATTCATGTGCAGCAATTGCAGCTTGTGCGAAAAGACGAGAATGCCGGGGCCGGAGCGCTGCAACCCGTTGGACTTGCTCAGTAAAGGAAGCGAACTTCCGTTCGCGCCGGTCACAGGCACTCAGTTCCACCCTTACGGACCGGCGGGCGTGGCTGGGCTCGTGAGACCGCCTGAGGGTTCAGACGATTCGAATGAACCACGGAGTCCTCCATCCAACCGCAGTTAATACACCGTGCGCCCGACATACCGGCTGACTCTTCTTTCAGACCGAAACGTTCCGAAACGACAAGTCCCCCGCAACGTTGACAGCGCATCGACACTCCTCCTGGCAGATGGTCGCAAATGACAGGTCCATCATGCCGGTTTGACGAGGAAATATCTGATCACTATTGCTCAGTCCGCCCCGGCGGACAATCATCAGTGCGGATCCCGGCTTTCGCGCTTGGATCTCGTTGGC
Source organism: uncultured Nitrospiraceae bacterium (assembly GCA_963728135.1). Classification (GTDB taxonomy): domain Bacteria; phylum Nitrospirota; class Nitrospiria; order Nitrospirales; family Nitrospiraceae; genus Nitrospira_D. The sequence continues at coordinate 7,810 of CAVSJC010000011.1, forward strand.
AGATGCGTCAGAAGACAGGAAGGGGTTGCGCTCAGCAGAACCGGAAGCGGTTAATCGTGAAGGACGATATTGAGGAGAGAGCTATGAACGTGCATGCCGTCGTTGTTGTAGTCGAGGAAGCCCAGCTTGCGAAACTTGTTCATGAAGAAACTGACCCGGGAACGCGTGGTGCCGATCATGTCGGCGAGCGTTTCCTGACTGACCTTGGCAATGACCGTCTCAGGTTTGCCCTCTTTTCCGAAATGCGCCATCAGCAGCAGTACCCGCGCCAGCCGCTTTTCGCTGGAATTAAAGAGCTGATCCACCAGGTCCTCTTGAACACGGATGGTGTGGGCCAGCAGATACGCCATAAAAAATTCGGCGAACGCAGGCTCATCGTGGAGCATACGGATCATCGCGTCTTTGTCGATGCGCACGATACGGGCGTCTTGGACGGCGGTGGCGCTCGCCGTACGAATGGTCTGCGCGGCGAGGCAGGATTCCCCGAAAAACGCGCCCGCCTCCAGAATCGCGACGACGCCTTCCTTCCCCTGCTGCGAGACGACGGTGAGCTTGACCTTGCCTTCCTGGATATAAAATACGGAATCCGCCGCATCCCCTTGTAGGAAGATGCCCTGCTTCTTGATGAATGTGAGGCTCTTCTTACCGGTCCCGATTTTGTCCAGAAACGTCTCGGGTTCCAAGTGCGACGGTGGCTTGGCCGTCCTCACTCGACCTTTGTTCAATTGAACGACTTTCATACGCCTGCTTTCCTGCCCCTACCGGCCGCGATTCATCGATCCGACCGAGGACGACGGAGGAGCCTGCAGCGCATCCAAGTCCCGCTGCATGACCCTCAGGGCCATACCGATCTCCTTCTGAGAACAATGCCGGAGGCTATGAATGCTCTTCCCCTTCCAGAGCCGGACACCGGTGCGGGATGGCGAATTCAACGTCAAGACATACGTGCAGGGGGCGGTCTTCATAGTTCCTCCATTGTCGCGAGCACTCGGTGGCGGTGGCTTGGCGCCGGTTATACGGCTCGAAAGACAGCCAGCAGATCACTCAGCGCCATGGTTTTATGCTTTAAAATCGCACGTTCTGCTTTCAGTTCATCCAGCGCACGGGTCTTCCCGGCGCCTTCCTTGAGGCATTCCCTCACCAGCGAAAGCACCCGAAGGCATTCCTGCTCAACCTTGCCCTTCACCACCTGGTTGATCGAGAGCATGTCCTGTATGGTGGCGCGGGTCGAAGCCAGGTGCGACTGGAGTTCGGCCTCAGGATAGCTGATGCGGGCCGCCTCGCTGATACAGCGGTCCATGTGCTGCGCGAGAAAGACATACAGGCGCACGAGGGTATCGGTGATCTCAATGTGACTATGGACCGTGGGCTGGGCGTTCATCTTCATCCTCCTCTTAGACGAGTTCTCGGCGGCAAACGATCTTGCCTGCCTTCCTCTATTTCGGGGCTACGACGAATGACCGGAGTGACTACTCGCTGTGCAGCGCCGGACGGAGGGAGTGAATCGCGCAGGACTAACGAAGCAACGCAGGAACAAGAAGAGTCATGCGTCACGACACCCGAGGAAGACCTCGATGGGCGCCCTACGCATAGCGCAGCCTACTAGGATTAACTATCAATAGTCAAGTATGCGCTTGCCATCGCCATGCTTTGTCATTACTATTAACCGTCCGTTGTTAACGTTGACCTAGGGAAAACTGCCGCGTGGATCTCGCGCTGCTCATCCGGAATCGCTTAAAACTGATGAAGCTCGGACAGCGAGATCTCGCGCGGGCGGCCGACGTGACGGAATCCTACATTTCGCAGCTCCTCACCCGGAAGAAACTCCCGCCTGCTCCGAGCCGCACCGACATGTACGACAAGCTCGGACGAGTGCTGAAACTACCACCGGGACAACTTGCCAAGCTCGCCGAAGGACAGCGCCAGGAACAGCTCAGGAAACGGCTGGGTGATCAGCCGGGTCCCTTGATGCACGAGGTGCGCGAACTGATCCTGCGCAAATGCCAACCGGACAAACACCGGCAAATCCGCGCCATCTTCGAGAAACAACCCTTCGGCGAACTCGAACGGTTTATCACGCAAAAGCTGCTCACGGTCGCCAAAGACGTCGCCCGGCAGGAGCTGGACAATCACTTGTGGCTGCGCCGGGTGGCCAAGCTGAACAAGACAAACTATCCGCAAATGCGGGTCAGGATGCTGCAGTTCCTGGACACGACGATTTTCGAACTTTCCACAGCGCACTGCGTGGGGTTTTTGAATCCGCTGATTGAATCGTGGGACATCGATCTGGGCACCTTTTGCATCGAGATTGTCCTCAACCGGCGCGTCGCCCGGGGACACCAAAAACGGTACGAGTTTGTGGAAAAGGGTCCGGGGACGTCCTTAGAGGAAGAAGCAGGATTCAAAGAGTTTCTCTCGGATACGTCCATGAGCGGAACGGCCACAGAAGAGGAACTCGCCTTTCTGCGCACGCTCGCATTCGGGAACAAGCGACCGACTCCGCTGTACTACTACCGCGAGCTTCAGAGCCTCAGAGACCCGCTGCACTTTTACGCAACCCGGGGGAACGGGGGCAATTGAGCCGTGCGGATACTCTCCGCCGCGGCCAGGTCTTGCCTATCGACCGAAAAGGTAGGTCACCGCCAGTACGCCGGCCATACCGATCAGGACGAGTAACACGGAGAGCTCAGGCCAAACATCCCGCCAGATCTGCATCTGAACCTCCGAGCGCGATTACATTCCGTCCAGTCCTTGACGAAAGCTCTTCACTGACTGGACCCTGAACCCTCTGTCTCATCCATCTCTTCAAGACCGTCTGACAGCGCTGCGTAATGACCCGCCCAGGACAGATAGACGAACCCGCTTTCCTTCATGACATCGGCACCCTTGACCAACTTGGCCACCGAGTCATCATCGCGTCCTTCCCTTGCCAGGTTCGCCGCGCAACGCTTGAGCGCCGGAGGCAATGCCGACATCAACATCCTCAGCTCGCCGATCAGTTGGCGAAGGTCAGCGCCCCCTGACTGCTCACCCGCTGTCGTGGAACAGATTTTCGTTTCTTGATCATCAACCTGAGCCGATCGATCGATCAATAGGTGCGGTTCCACCGTGCTCATCTGGGCAGGATCACCGGGCGTATGATCCCAGGTCAATGTCTGGATCCCTGCGTCCATGAGGACACTTCGAATGGTTTCGACCATCGCATCCAGCGTCAGTTCAGTCCACGGCCGTAGATCTAGGACGCGCTCTTCCGGCCTTCCAGGAGGAAGCGTCTCATGAATCAGCACCCAGCACCGGTCAAAGACTCGCGCGCGGACGGCGTCCGGTACATTGAGCGCCGTCAGGCGTGAGGTGCAGAGCGCCGTCACGAGCAACGCAAACTGGAGATCGGGCATGCCGGGTTTGTGAATGTCGAGCGTCTGCATGATCCATGGTCCTCCCATGTGAGGCACCGGCAGAGTCACTACTGCGTCGGCGCCTCAGTTCTCAGTAATCGGGCTCATGCTTCGGCGTGAATGTCGAAAAACGCATCCACGCTTTCAAGTAGCCGGGCTTTGATTTCGTCCGGCGTGCCGTTGATCACGTGCAGCGTCAGGCGTCCTTGCGATCCATCGGGCAGAACATAGGGCACCTCAGGATGGACGAATTCCGGAGCCCTGCCTTGATCAAGCCGCATGCCATAGCCCAGCGTATATTGAGTCCTTGCCAGTATGTGTGTCGCTTTTATGTCGGCCATAATCCACCTCGTGTCAGATCGTCGACAGCGATTAAGAGCTGACGGGTGGAAGATTCGTGGCGTTCGTGTCGGCCGTTGTCCAAACCTTCCACCCATGACGTTACGCGGTGCTGACTGCCGCAGCCGGCTTCGGGAGGAACTCCTTGTACCCGTACCGCTCTGCCAGATACTCCTTGGCGTCCTCGCTGACATACTCGGTAAACTTATAGCGGTCGTCCTCGACGGTCTTCGCGTCTTCCATGACCTTGTCGGTCGGAATGGCATATTCGATATTGCAGGACGTGTAGGCCTGAATATAGGTCGGACCGACCTCTCGGGCGATCAGCACCGCCTTCTTGATGACGCTTTCCACGCGGCGCGGATTATTCGGCACGACCGTGGCGATATAGGCGCAGCCGGCGAGCTTGGCCATGCCGACCATGTCCATCTTGTCGAACTTCTTTCCGAGGGGCGCCATCTTGAGCACCGCGCCTCTGGTGGTCATGCCGCTTTCCTGTCCGCCGGTATTGCCGTACACCTCGTTATCCAGCATGATCGTCGTGAAGCGTTCCTTCCGGAACCAGGAATGGAGCACCTGCTGGAATCCGATATCCGCCAGTGCCGCCGTCGCCGGCGATCACGACCACATCCTTCGGCTTGTCCCCGAATCGAAGGCGCAAGCCGCGCGACAACCCGCTGGCCACGCCATTCTGGTCGCCGTAGTTGCCGTAGACGAACGGAATCGCCGCTTGCGAAATCGCCAGCCGACCGCAGCCGGCTGTCCCGACCGTAATGGTGTCTTCCGGATTCGGAAAGGCAATGATCGCCAATCGGATGAACAAGGTCATGGCGCAGCCGGCACACATCGGATGCTCTTCAAGAATTTCCTTGAAGCTGCCCATCTGCGACACGGTCGTTTTTTTGCCGAACGGGCCGTGCTCGACCATATCCCGATATTCTTTCGGCATGAACGCTTCAAACCCCGGCGTAAATTTCACATAATCGAGACTCATGCAACACCTCGCTCTCTCTTCTGTTGACCGCACGCGCGGCAGTCGTCTGATTTAGGATACCAACTGCTTGGCGGCGTCTTTCTTTTCCTTGGCCTTGGCAGCCAGTTCCGCCAGCAGCTGCTTTGCCGGCTCGCTGACGTATTCCTTGTAGGCAAAGCGTTCGTTGGGTTTCTCTGAGTCCCGCATTTCCTGCAGCCCTTCCATGCTGTTCTTTCCGATCTCGAGAATGCAGGGCGTGTACAGCTGAAGATAGGTGGGACCGATTTCTCTGGCGATCAGCACCGCGTTACGCACGACCTTCTCGACCAGCGACGGCTTGCTCACCGTACAGTTCACGATGTAGTGACAACCGGATTCTCGCGCGATTTCCGGCAAGCGCACTTTATCGAACAGCTTGCCGACCGGCGCCATTTTCGCCACGAAGCCCTTCTGCATGAGCCCGCTCTCCTGCCCGCCGGTGTTGGCGTACAGCTCGTTGTCAAAGCAAATGGTGGTGAATTTTTCCTGCCGGAACCACGCTTGCAGCGTCATGTCCAGGCCGATGTCGACCGTCGCGCCGTCTCCTGCGAGCACCACCACGTCCTTGATGCGATCGGGAAAGCGCACACTCAGCGCCCGCTTCGAGCCCCGACGCGATGGCATTCTGGTTGCCGAAGAGCGAGTGAATATTGTGAACGGCGACCATGCGGAAACACGAGACTCGTGCATCCGGTCGATCCGACCATCACGGTGTCTTCCGGATTGGGAAGCGAGGCCAGGATATAGCGAAATGCCATGGACTCGGGACAGCCGGCGCAGAGCGAATGCTGTTCGATCAGCTCCTTACGAGGTTCCAATGTCTTTCCAGCCTCGGTCTTCCTTCCCGTAGGTGGCCTCGCTGACGAGATCCTGATAATCCGACGGCATAATGTCAAAGAGATCCGGGGAAATGCTGATGCGTTCCTTACTCATATTTCTCTCCTCTCAGCTCTGCTGACTGTGTCGGCATTAAAGTCAGATGTACCTGCTGCTGTCGCTTCATTCAGCTATCCACGTCCGGCCAGCGACGCGCGCTCGCATGCCGAGCGCTCTTCTTGATTTCCTCCACGATGATTTCAGGCGGCATGGTCATCCCGCCGCAGACGCGCGGCCCCGCCATGACCCGTTCAGCTTCGCGGAATCGTGGCTTTGATTTCTTTCGCCATCCAGCCGATCGACATTGAATTCGGGCACAATGATATGCGTCGCATGCTTCGTCGCCTCGCGAATTTCTTCCGCCGGCCAAGGCCGGATGCGTCTTGATCTTCACCAGTCCGACGCGGATTCCCTCGTCCTCCAGCAGGCGGATGGCTTCCCGTCCCTGGGAGACGGCCGTGCCGGAGGTGACGATCAGAATGTCGGCATCGACGTTCTCGGTCTCGATCAGACCGTCCAGCCAGGCAATGGTATGCTTCCGCGACCGTTCCGCTGCAGCCCAGACTTCCTGCTGCCAACTGGCGTGCGTGGCATAGCTGATGTAATTGCTCTTCATCACGAACGGATCGCGCATCATCCGGACCGGCGGACATTCCATATCCATGCAGGGGACAGGAGATCGGTACGGATCGTACGGCGGAAGGCACATGTCAGCCGGCGTCAGGTCGACGACATCTTTGGTATGCGTGACGAAGAATCCATCGCAACAGAGCGCCAAGGGAAGATGCACATCCGGCTCTTCCGACACCATGTAGCCCTTGAGAATCCAATCATAGAAGTCCTGCGCCGTCTCGGCATGCCAGACCAACATCCCGGTCTGCATGCAGGTAGGAAATCTCAATCGTGTCCGGCTGGATTGACAGCGGTGAATTGATGCCGCGACAGGTCACGATGCATTGAATCGGCAATCGCGCCCCGGCCCACATGGGGAAGTTTTCCATGGCCCGCATCGTGCCAGGCCCGGCCGTCGTCGTAAACACACGGGCGCCGCCGAAGGCCGCGCCGGCACACTGCGACATCACGGCAAATTCACTTTCGCCGCGGAAGTAGTCCCCGATATAGCCCTCGGCAAACAGTTCGCCGATCAAGGCCGCCGCTTCACTTTGCGGCGTGATCGGATAGGCCACCATCACATCGATGCTGGCTCGCCTGATGGCTTCTTTGATGACTTCGCTCCCGGTATAGAACGAGGGCGTGCGGGGCGCGTCTCGTCATCATGACGGCGCGTTCGGTGAAGACTTGGCCCTTTTTATTTTTTGTTCCGATCAATGACTTGGTTTCCATGGCTGGTTCTCCCTATTGTCCGAGGTGGCCGGCCGGCCGACACGACACGTCGCGAACCCGTTAGGCGCTGAATGAACTGCCGCACCCGCACGTCGTCTTGGCTTGCGGATTTTTGATCGCAAAGCCTGACCCTTGCACGCTCTCCGTGTAGTCAACTTCGCAGCCGACCAAGAGGGGGGCGCTCTGCGAATCCATGATGACTTTCACATCGCCTTTCTCGACGACCGTATCGTCTTCGGCCATCTTCGACTCAAAGGCCATCCCATACTGGTAGCCATGGCACCCACCGCCCTTCACGTACACACGCAGACCGAGCGTCTCCTGCTCTTCCTGCATCAACTCCCTGATCTTTTCTTGCGCCGCCGCTGTAATGGTAATCATGTTCGCTCCCTCTTTGTCTGATGATGGACACCTTACGTGATATTTCAGTTTGGCCCCTTAAGTGAGGAGTCCCTTCCGCCACGGAAGCGACTATCGCTCCGGTGATCGACAACTCCTTATTGCTCGAGAGACACTGGCGTGTGAAGCGGCGGACCGGAGAATCAGTCGCGCAGGAAGTGCCGGAACGGCGCGAGGATGGGACAGTCAGCGGAGCTTGAGACGTCTAGAATCACGCTAAGCGCAGTGGGAGCGGGTGTCAAGCGCTATTGAGACCTATGCCTGCGGATGTGACGTCGTCGGTTCCGTCTTTCTGGCCACTTGTCGACTGCGCCGCTCAGGCAAGGCACGTAATTCGAGGAAGCACACCCTGCCGCTACGTTTCACGACCTCCCGTTCCTCGCACCGTGCGTGCAGGGGCACCGAATGCCTCCGGAGCCCTGCACGCAGTCAGCGAGGATCACTTATTTGGAAGGCATGGTCGTCGTGGTCGTCGTCGTGGTCAATGTTGAGCCTGACGGAGAATCTGGCTTAGGAGAATCTGGCTTAATGGTTGGCTCACTTGGCTTGTCACGCATTGGGTCATTCGATTTATCCGCAAGCGGCTGACTCGCCTGACCACTCGATCGGCCTCGGTTCTGCTCACTCGTCTGATCAACGGCCTGGCCGCCTTGGCCCCCTACTTTAATGACTCCTGGGACATTGATTTCGCCCGTCGTCCTGGTTGATGTCATTCTGACCGTGTACCGGAAAGTGCCGGCATCCCGGAAGCAAAGACTGGCGCTTTCGTTCATGGCCAGTTGGGCGGTATCACTGGGGGTCATGAACCCGCCGAAATTACTCTTGCAGGAGACCTGCTTGTCCGACAGAGGGTCGATGATCACGACTCGCACAGGGGCCGTCCTTTTATTGACCCACCGGACCTCATCGCCTGGATTGACGGCGATGTCGCCCGAAGTCAGATCATCCCCGACGGTGACATCCTTGACGTCTCCGGTTCTCGTCACGGTGGGCGTAGCCTGACATCCCGACAGGCACAGGCACAGAATGCTTAGATAAGATCCGATACGATTCATGGAACTACCTCCTTGTAACGCTATAATCAAACGACATCTGTTCTCGAGCTCTGGTCCGTGGTCTGTGGCCAGACGTCTCAGCATAGTCGGTTCAGACCGAGTGATCTGATCAAAACAGCTCAGTCTAACAATGGAAGATCGTAAGCAATTAAGTTCACCATGGCTCTCAGCAACGAGGGCAAGCATAATGGCGGTCAAGACGGAGCCAGGACCCTGACAACTTTTTGCCTATCAGCGAGGGGAGATTGAAGAAAGCTACAGAGGCAATGACAAAGTTCGTGTATTGGTGCCTGTGGATACTGTTTCGTGTCTTAGCGACGGCCTTGTTCGGTGTCCGCTTCGTGGGTCAAGAGCGGATTCCTAGAAAAGGCGGCGTCCTGATCGTGGCGAATCATGCCAGCATCCTCGACATCCCTTTGCTCGGGTGCGGCATTCGACGTCACGTTTCTTTCATGGGACGCCACAACTTGTTTCCTATCCCCATACTCAACCCTCTACTACAACGCCTTGGCTGGATACCCATTCAACAAGATCGCTTCGACCGGAAGGGTTTCCGGCGTGCGGAGAGGTTACTTCGTGAAGGGCACGCGGTGGCCATTTTCCCGGAAGGTGCAAGGACAGAGACGGGGCAACTTGGAGAAGGCAAACCTGGTTTCGCCACACTCGTCGCGAAAACAGGATGCCATGTGCTACCGGCTTACATACACGGCACCTTTGAAGCCCTTCCTATAGGGGCGCGCCGGGTTTCCTTCCGTCCTATCACCGTCGTTTATGGGGAACTGATTGATTTCACGGTTCAGATCTCTCTGTATCCTAAAAAGGAGCTGTACCGTCGCATGACTGCCGGAATCATGGACGCGATTGCTGAGCAGTCCTTGCAGGTCAAGTCAGGCAATCCGATTCCTACGCTTCCAAAGGCGGCACTGTCGGTGGCCTCAAAGCGTGAACCCGGTCCAGGAGATTGAACCACACAGACCATTAAATCAGGCGCTCAGGAGCAGACTTTTGGACGGTACAGGCTGCCTGTAAGATCGACCTCTCCTCCTCAACCAGCACATTGCCTTGCTTCTCCTGGACACGAATCAGGCGGTCGGCCAACTCAGATAAGCCGGCAAACAACTGATGGCCTCGGGCATTGACGGCCGGAATGGATGGAACAGGACACAGCAAAGAATAGCCTTGCAACAGCAATTGTCGAATCGACTCCAGCATCCGATCCGAGAGGCGCGCGATCTCGCGATCTGACGCGGTCTCGTCTACCATCATGTCGCACAGACCAGAGATCACCGCGGTCCGCGCTTGATATCGATCCAGGGCTCCGGCGAGGCAGTTGGAGATGAGCCGTTCCATTTGATAGCCGCTAAACGCACGGGCAACATGAATAAGGGCGAGGACTTTTCGAGGCTGTTGCCGGCGCGCTCTCGCCAGCCGCCCGATGATGAATGGATCAAAGCTATGGGCTCCATCGAGATACACGACCGGTTCACCGGCCAAGGCTCGATCCGTTGCGGCGGACACACTCAGCCGGGTCACGAGAGGATGGCCGCTGATGATCGTCAGCCGGTCGTCCGCATGAAACGGAATTTCCAGATGACGCAATGCCGGGTTCCAGGATTCGGCTCGCGCGATTTGCTTTCCACGCAACCGCCGCGTGGCTGACCATCCCCCGACCGGCACCCCTGCCCGCTCCACTCTTGCTTCCATGGTCGACACGCTCACCTCCCTCTCATCCGCAACAACCGCCCGTAAACGCCTGGCGCTGTCGAAACACTTCCCGGCACCTGTCACAGAGTATCCGCCTGGAACCGGTGCTCATATCGAGACACTCAATGCGCCGCGGTGCCGTCCTTCCGCACTCGGCACAGATTCCTGCATCGACGATTTTAATGGCGACTGTGGACTGCGTCATCATGTGTCACCTTGTGCGTCACCTTGGTGTTCGGTCGGACCCGCCGATTGCACACGTCAGACATAAAGACCCCGCTTTGCCAGGGTCCGAGGAAACTGCTCCAGAGCCTGTCCTTCATGGGACTCGATTTGGTCTGCTGTAACTCTGATTGCATCGTGCGCAGCTGCCCGTTCAAATGATTCACGGTCCGTTCCAGGTGCACGAGCCGGTCCTTGGTACAATCGCGTCCTCCCATAATCATGTAGACCTCCTTGTTAGACATCGCAGTGCCGGATGACGCCGATGACAATGCCTTCGATGTGAAACTCGTCCGACGGCTGAACCAGAATCGGCTGCATGGCCGCATTCGCCGGATGGAGTTCGATGTGCGAATCTTTCTTAAAATAGGTTTTAATCGTGGCTTCCCGATTGACCAAGGCGACGACGGTCTGTCCGTTTTGCGCCGTCTCCTGTTTTCGTACGACCACGAGATCGCCGGGAAGGATGCCCTCCTCCTTCATGGATTCACCTTTCACCCGCAAGGCGTAGGTGTTCCCGCCCCGCAGCATGCTTGAGGGCACATCCACGAGTTCCGACTGTAAGATAGGATCGATCGGCGAACCGGCGGCGACCAGACCGGCCATGGGAATTTCCGTCTTTCGCTGCAATTGATCCAACGCCACGCGCACGATCCCGGGAATGCGCCGCATACCGGTCTCGTAGCGCGCAATGGAAACCCGAGTGGTGTGGAGGACGTCGGCAAGCTGCTGCTGCGTGAGGCCCAATCCTTCTCGAATGCGTCTGAGATCGCTTGATTTCATCATGTAGCCAATGGTTACACAGATACTTTGGCCCTGTCAAGTGGTGAATTTGCGGCTTTTGAATGCAGCAACGAAGGTTGCAGGCCGGCAAGTTCTTTTGAACAGTCGGGAGAAACAGAGACAAGCGGCTACTGGCGGGGGATCAAATGTACAGAGCCGGCTTTGAACACGGCGTTGACAGAAGAACCGACGGTCAGCTCCAGCTCGTGTACTGCGGAGCGGGTAATCATGGCGGTCAGGGGAAAGCCGCAATCCAGCGTAATCCTGGCAAGCGCCCCGAGCGATGAAATGGCACTGACCTTTCCCGGGAGATGATTTCTGGCACTCGTGCCTTTTGTTTCTCCCAATTCCAACGTCACGTCCTCTGACCGCATACAAACAAAAGCATCACGCCCCACCTCCGTTGAGGCGACGGCGGTCAGCAGGACCCGGCCGACCTGGACCGTGGCCAATCCATCCCGGGTCTCCACGACGGTCCCCTGGACAATCGTCTCGACGCCCACGACTTTGGCCACCTGCGCGTCGGCCGGCCGGCTGAACACGTCTTGCGGCGCCCCCACTTGCAGCACACGGCCCTCGCTCATCACCGCCATGATATCGCCCAACGTCAGCGCCTCAGCCCAATCGTGAGTCACGATGATGGACGGCAAGGCCAATCGTCTGAGTAAGGTTCTCAATTCCCCGCGAAGCTGAAGACGGGTCGGCGCATCCAACGCCGAGAGCGGTTCATCCAGCAACAAGAGTTGGGGCCGCGGCGCAACGGCTCGAGCCAGCGCCACGCGTTGTTGTTGCCCGCCCGACAATTCATGAGGCTTGGCATGCTCGAATCCGCGCAACTGGAACAGCTCGACCATTTCGTCGACGCGCGCTGTCTTGCCGGCTGAAGACATCTCATTCAACCCATACGCAATGTTACCGGCCACGCTGTAGTGAGGAAACAGCGCATAATCCTGCGCCATATAGCCGATGTGTCGTTCTTGCGGTGAGACTCTGATCTGAGATGCAGTATCCAGCCAGGTCCTGGAAATGAACCGGATGTACCCTTCTTCAGGCCATTCCAGCCCCGCGATTGAACGAAGGATGGTGGTTTTTCCCGAACCGGAGGGGCCGAACAGGATCAACACGGTCGCCGCCTCGACCGCATAGACAAACCGCGCTCGAATGGGCGCGCGCCCCGGAAAGGTCTTCGTGATGTCGACGCTTATTTCTGCGGCCATACGGCCCAGACTTTCCTGTTCATGGCATACACAAGGAGCAGCACCAGGTAGGAAATCGCGAGGAGAAATGCGGCCGTCTTGGCCGCGCCGGCATAGTTGAGCGCTTGGACTTCGTCGTAGATATCAATGGAGACCGTCCTGGTCACGCCGTCGATATTTCCACCGACCATCAATACCACCCCGAACTCACCCAGTGTATGGGCGAAGCTCAACACAAACCCGGTGATGACGCCGGCTGCCGACAAGGGAACAATCAACTTGAGGAAGGTCTTCAACTTGGACACCCCCAGTGTCCAGGACGCTTCGATCAGACGGCGATCTACTTGATCAAACGCCGCGGCAAACGGCTGTACCGCAAAGGGCAGGCTGTAGAGAATGGATGCGAAGAGCAAGCCCTCGAAGGTAAAGGGAAGCGGGTGGCCGACGATCTCACTATAAAATTGCCCGAAGGGGCTGTGCGGACCGATGGCAACCAGAATATAAAAGCCCAGCACGGTGGGCGGCAGTACCAAGGGCAGAGCCACAATGGACTCCACGATGAACTTCCAACGCCGCCGAGAAAACGTGACCCAGTAGGCGATCGGCAAGCCGAGGATCACTAATGCCACCGCCGTCAGACTTGCCAGCTTAAACGTGACCCAGATCGCGGTCCAATTCACAATTTCGCCTGTCTCATCCACAACTCCGGCCGAACCGGCGCAATAGTAGAAAGCCGTGACCTGGGAGTCAACGCTGTTACTTGCCGATCATGACCTCAGTCGCTTTCACCGCGACTGTGACGGAGTCGTTGACCTTCAAGCCCATACTCTTGACCGAGCCTTCCGTGATCGCGGCGACAAATTCGAGCGAGCCGACTTTGACTGTCACCTCCGCCATCGCCTGGCCTTCGGTGATTCGTGTGACATTGCCCTGAAATTGATTGCGCGCGCTGAGTTTCATGACGACCTCCTTCGTTAGTGTGGTTGATCGAACCCGACAAGAAATCCCTCCGGCCCATACAATTCCAATCGATCCACTTTTCGCTGGCCTCTCATCACACCGGGCTTCATGCGAAACCTGGCGACTTCTTGCCGTTCCTTCTCATTCAAAACTTGAGAGGCCGATTCCAATTCCTGCTGCACAGCGGCAACATTCGAGACGATGAAATTAAGCTGCACCCATCCAGTGGGCCGCGGCGTGCGAAGGTCCTGGCGGATCACAACGAGAATCCCGCGATAGCAATAGGTGCGAAGGTAATCGGTCTGCGGATGATCGAGCCGTTGCACGGCAGCCGCATGGAGCACCTGCTCGAACAACAGTTCATGAAGCCGGATATCGGACGTTTCGATCTGGACGTTCTCAAATCCTTCTCCCAGAGACTGGTGGCACCCGCTCTCCTCAGTGGACGTGTGAGGTTCCATGGATACCGGCATCCTGCGCTTGTACAACGGGCACGAGCACGAGTGAAAGGCTCAGCAATGCCAGAATCGCTTGCATGATGGTTCTCACTTACAGCGGAACTGTATCCCCCAGCGCCGGCCGGTCACTTCGCCCTCCTGCCCTTCCACGCTGGACATACTGCCGTACGACGGGCACCTCTCCATCCTTGAGGACCGAATAACCGGAGGGACACTTCTTTTCCATCATCCGCACGGCGTCTTTTCGATGAGGCGACCCCATCGGCCCTCCGCGATCTTCCTTGAACAAGTACGTCACAAGGCCTCCGGTTTCCGTTTCCCGCGTGAGCGTGACGGCGTCGGAGCAGCCGGCCGCACCGATCGCGAACGCCAGGAGGACCAGCCCCGAACGCTTAGTTGGGTAGCGTAAACCCATAGCGTTTCATGACCTCCTGGCCGTCAGCACTCTTCATATAGTCAAGGAACTGCTTGGCCGCATCCTGATGCTTCGACGCTTTGAGTATCGCGGCGCCCTGTTCAATCGGTGGATGTGCGTCAGCTGGAATTTCCCAATACGACCCTGCCGTCTTCATCGTCGGAGCCAGCGCCAGCGATAAGGCGATGATGCCAATATCACAGGCTCCCGATTCAATGAACTGGGCCGCTTGGGAAATATTCTCGCCCAGGATCAATTTGTCTTTCGAGAGATCATACACCTGATAATGTTCCATCGCCGCGACGGCGGCGCGCCCATAGGGGGCATGCTTCGGATTGGCAATGGCAATTTTCTTGATGGCTGGATCGCGGAGGACCTCTATGCCTTTGGCCACGTCCAGCTTTGATTGATTGCCGGCCCATAAGACTATGCGACCCACCGCGTATCGATACAGCGAACCAGGCACCGCCAACCCGGCTTCCTCCAACTTTTTGGGATAGCCGATGTCCGCCGAAAAGTAGAGATCAAACGGCGCGCCGTTCTGGATCTGCGCATAGAAGTTTCCGGACGATCCCAGCGTCAGTTTTACCCGATGCCCGGTGTGTTTCTCGAAGTCAGCGACGAGATCCTTGAAGGCGAAGTTGAGATCTGACGCCGCCGCGATCGTAATTTCATCGGAAGCGCGAACACCGACGGCCGATAACGCCAACATGATGAGTGCGAGGAATAGGCGAGTCATGACCATCACTCCTCAGAAAAAGATTTGATATTGAATGCGAATCGCATGTTCGAGAAGCTTCCCCCCCACGGCATCCAAAGGAACCGTTCCTGATAGGGGTGGCAACGGCGCGCTTCGCCCGATCGCGAATCCGCCGGTGCCCATCTGCGTAAAGCTGTAGCCCTACCATGATCTGATGATCATACGTGCCGTTCAGAAACCAGTTGAGCGACGTGTCGACCTGATGGACCAGATCGTCAGCCGACCTGGTGTCAGGATCCCAATAGGCATAGCGCGCGGCAAATTCCAACTTGCGCGGGATCAGATAATAGCCGGACTGGACGTACCAACCCAGCGCATTGCCGAGAAGGCCCGGGGCGGTCAACGTGCAATTGGTATTCATGCAAGGGACTCCCTTGTCATGTCTGATCACATTCTTAAAGTAAAACTCGCTTTGGAGTGAAAAACCCCGATACTTGAAGACGGCATCTGTCGCCCACGTCGAATAGTCGACGATTCCCCGTCCCTAATTGGCGCGCATTGCCGAAGGCGGCGAGTTGCCGCCGAATGTTCAGATTGGCCAGATCCGTGCCGACGAACGAGCTGTTCGAACTCGTATTGATGGAAGGATTGAACGAGTAGCCTCCACCAACCGCGAATTGCGGCGTTTCGGAGTACGCCAAATCGCCTTCGCCGTACCCGGGACGGCCTACGATGTTCCACTGCAGACGAGCTGTCAACATCAACTGATTAATGTTCGTCCGAACATTGGCATTGATATTACGCTGAGTGCGCAGGGCAAGTACTCGGAGAAGGAAAGGGGGACTGCCCTGTCGTGCCTCCTGGACAACCTTCCGTCGGCTGCTCGCTTTCATAATTGCCGAATCGATTGAAACTCGGACCCGTCCCGCTGAAGACACCGAAATAATAGTTGACGGGATACATCTCTTCGTCGTTCATGATCGTGATGCCGATATCCCGACGGTCCAACCCGCTGGCTGTGAAGGCGTCCATCACCAGGGCTCGTTCAGGAAACTGCATCGAGGCAGTGGAATTGATCTGTGCCCGATTGAAGTACACCTTGTACTGTCCGAATTGAACATTCGCCAGCGGGTAATGCGTGCTCGTGAAGGCCAGATCCATCAATCCCAGCCCTCCCGGGACTGCGCGTTCTCCGCTGTTTCTGCGCGCATTTGAATGTAGTATTTAAAATCGGGGTTGAAGAGATGCCCCATGAAGTACATCCGCACGCGGCGCAAGTTGAAGGTACTGGATGATTGATCCGACCGATTGGCTCGGTAATCCCCAAAGACGCCCAAGAGCTCCGGAAAATTCTTCGAATCGCCGGGATTCCGCCAGGCATCGTTGCGATACCGCTGGGTGAAGCGCATGCTGAGCGCGAAATCGAATCTTCAGGAAGAAATCATTGTCATTCATTGAAAAATTGAACCCACGGTCGTACCAGGCTTTGAAACTCGGCTGAAGCAGATACGGCCGTTCTTGCGACTCTTTCAGGACGGTTTCATATTCTTCCTGAGTGATGGTCCCCTGCTTCACTGCCCGCTGCAACAGCAGTTTCGTCGCCGGATCGATGCTTTCCACGAACACGTATTTGCCGTCTTTCTCAACCAGTTTTCCTGTGTCGGCGGCCCAGACGGTGTTTGAGAGGACACTCAGCAAGCCTACCAACACGGCTAGCAGCCATGCTTGGGGCCATTTCTCTACTATCCCTTTGTCCACAACGGAAATGCTCGCGCATGTGAATGATCTCCACGATGAAAATCGAATGAGGGTCCTATGAATGGTTTCGTTTCGACGGGGCGCCGACCTTCGGCGCTTTCAAAAATTCTCGGTAGTCCAAGCGGAGACACCCTGTTCGTCAGTTACCCAAAAACGTCCGGGCTCGAAATAGAGCAGATAGCCGGGTGGAAGTTGCGGAGGAGTGGGATAGTTATAGTCGTACGGGTCGAATTTGTGGTTGGGCACCTGCACGTGCACATATTCGAGCGCGAGATAGAGGTACGGTTCGCGAATCGCCACCCATCCACCGACGACGTCATACCGTCGCACACTCGGATTATAGCCCGGCGCGCGGAGTTCAAAATGCACTCGCTCTCCCGGACCAGCGACCCGCAGCCCTTCCGAGAGGGAGCCTGTCAGCGCTTCAAGCTCGTCCGGGCGAAACACCGGCTTGGGGGGATTTTCTTCTGCGAACCAGCGCAGAGGCACGCGTTGCTTCGGCCGGAAGGAGAACCCTTGCAGGATATCGATCAGCTCCGTTCTTCCCAGTTGAGCCGGATGCGTATACGCCGGTCGCTCGATCTCCTGCTGCAAGGCGACGACGACACGCGCGTCCTCATGCACCACTTTAGTGGTGTATGGGAGCCGCGCGCAGGATGAGGATAGGCCGATGATGACCAGCCCTGTCAGGATGGACCAAAGACGGACAGCGCAACTTCGAGAATTCATACATCTCTCTCCGTTAAGGACCGGCTTAATAGTGCCTGCTGCCGCTACGGTGTCGGGACTCGCAGCGGATTCTGAGGCGCCTTTCCCGGCCCGTAGCCAAGCTGCTTCAGGACCGACTGTCCGTCCGGGCTCGTGACAAATCGCAAAAATTCCTCGCAGAGCTGACGATCGGGACAATACCGTTCCATCGCGATCGAATGGGGCACCGGCTGGTAGAGACCGGTCGGCGCGACCGCGAGGATTCGCACTCGTTGCCGGACCCGCGCAGCGTCGTGGCCGAACATAATGCCAAGGTCGGCCTGACCGCTCAGCAGGTGGTCGAGAATGCCGTCCCTTTCGTTCGCGACATCCAGTTGTCTGTTCTTGAGGCCTAAGGTGGTCATCAGGCGGTCGGTTTCCATGCCCAATCTCGTCGACTTATCAGCCACCGCGATACGGACCGACTGCAGCTGTGCCAGCGCCTCGAAGGATTCCGGGGCTTCGCTCAATTGTTCTGGCGCGACCAACACGAGCTGCTCGGTCGCATACATCGCCCTCGCTCCCGGGAGGACGTAGTACTTCTGTTCGAGGCGGGTGATGAGCTCATCGCCACCGGGGGCAATCAGATGAATAGGCCCCGATTCGATAAAATACTTTCCCCGATTTTCCATCCCCGCGATGGTGCGGCGCAGATCGAGAGAGGTATCGACCGCCATCCGGACGCGAACATCAGGATGCAACTGTTCGAATCGCTGCCCAAGCGCCTGGATGGCGTCTTTCACCGTCGGTGACGTCACGATGACAAGCGGCCGGTCGGCTCGCGACGCTTCAGGGCCTCCGAGGATCAAGAGGGCTGCGATTGCCAGAGTCCCCAAAATGCGGTTCATGGTGCTCATGGATTCGGTCATAAGGTGTGGCGCTTTCCCGTTTCGGTCGTGTCATATCCACCGAGTGCCTCGATTTCGGATCTGAATGAGCGCGCGGTGAGGGTGTCAAAGAGATGTGCGAGCGTGGGATGCGATTTCAAATGCGTTTTGGGAACCACGAGGTCGTACCGGGCTGTCTGCAGGGGCACAAAGTCGAGCCCAAACAGCTGCGCGGCAGACCGGATGCCGACGCCGACGTCCGCTTGGTGTTCCGCGACGGCCCGAGCCACCTCAAAGTGTGAGGCCACGATCTTGTCATACCCTTGGACGCGTGACGGCTCGATACCGGCTGTCCGTAGCCGCTGATCGAGCAAGAGTCTCGCCCCGGCTCCTTCCTCACGATTCACGACTCTGACGGTCGGCTCTTCAAGATCGGCTGCTGTTCGGATCGATTTCGGATTGCCTGGACGGACCAGAAATCCTTCTTCCCAGGTCGCAAACGTCACCACGTCATAGCCGGATCCTTTGAGCACCCGTCGCAGGAACGGCAGATTCGATTCGCCGCTAGACGGATCGGACAGATGCGCTCCGGCGATATGCACTTCTCCCTGTTGCAGCGCACGAAGCGCCGCCATGCTGCCCATCGACCATCCCACCACGGAGGTCAGATCCTGATGACGGCGGAGATGCTCGCCGGCGAGAAAAATGGAAGGGTCACAGCCGGCAACAGAAATTTCCTGCTCGATGGCTCGCCGATCGCGCGAGAGCCGTACACGGACGGTGCTGCCTGTCCGGGACGCGCCCCGAACAAGAAACCCGTCAGCGGGCACCGCGAACGACAATACTTCACCCAATCCGCTCACAGGCCGTACTACTGTTTTCTTTCCGATCGTCGACACCTTCACACGGACGGAGGTGGTCACCTCTGAAGATGGCGCAGTGCCGACGAGGTGCCCCTCGATGATGTCGCTTCCTTCGGCGAGCATAAATAAATCTTCGACGCGGCAGTCGAGGACAGCAGCCAGCCGGAGTGCGACGGCCGTCGTCGGCAAATACAGATTCGATTCAATGGCGGAGATGGCTTGGCGCGTGACACCCGCGCGAGAGGCCAGGTCACCCTGTGAGAATCCCTTTTGAGCGCGCACTTGCTTGAGGTAATTAGAGAATTCGGAAGCCGTATCCATTGCGTGCGTGCGCTTTTTCATGGTCTCCGATGTAGCAATTATAATTGCGTCGATGTCAAGTATAATTTCCCAGTAGCATCTTCCCGCGAGATCGACACCATGTGCCATGTAGTGCGATTCTGGTTCCACTTTTTCAACTTATAAATAATATTGACAAAGTAAGTGTCACTTTATGTATAAACACAATTATACAATCTCTATCGGGTTAGTAGTGATTTAGCATGGCGTAGCTAGAGCAAATGCAAACGGCAAGCAACTAGCCATTCGCCGAGCAACTGGAAAGGCACTCGCTATGGCTCCTTTGAAATTCATCGATCACCATTCGGACATCGTCCAGGTGGGACAGCAGAAAAGGTTCCGATCCACGAGCGCCCTACGCCGTCCTTTCGGATGGAACTGCCATGAAGACCTCCTGTTGTTGTCGCAACTGATCTCGCCCTACGCCGCCCGGACCACCGGAGGCGAAACGAACACCACTTTAGGAACTGACCGGAGCATTGGAAATTCCGGCATCACAAAGGGAAAGCGATATGAACTACTCGCGCGTATTGGTGCTCGGCTTAATAGGACGCGGTCTGGCTGACTCATTCGCAGCCGGCCGCAGCGGTCGAAGAAGGACAATTGGTGAAGAAAGACGGCAAGTGGGAGTATTACTCGGGCGAAGATCCGGGGCTGAAATACCTCTATCAGAAGGGCATCATCACCCAGGAAGAGTACGACAAAGGCTTGCGGGTGATCGAAAACAAGGAACGCGTGTCGCGCCTGAATTTCGGCGTCGACGTCAATAATGGCCTGAATTTCCGGGTCGGTGACCGAGTTCCTTCTGAAGCTGCGTACTCCTCACCCAGGTGCGATACACGCACAGTACGTACAAGAGGCCTGGGGGACGGTGGGCGACTCCCGCAATCCGGAGATTCTGGGCGGCCAGGTGGAGTTCCGGGCGGTCAAGCGTCAGAGCGATTCAAACTTGTTAGCGTGCCCAGGGCGCGGCTCCAGTTCATGGGGTACGCCTTCGACCCGGACTTTCGCTACAACGTCTCATGGGCCATCGACCATACGACCTGGGACCAGGAAGGAGGGAACGGCCGCGCGCGCCTGCTCGACGCCTATGTGTCATCCTGGCATATCCCCTGGCTCACGGTGCAAGCGCGGGCAGCAGCGGGTCTGGTTCAACCGTGCCGCAATTAGTTCGATCGACCACGTCCACCTTCGCCGACAATATGATCGTCCAGAACGCGTTTACGGCCAATCTCATGAATAATCGCGACATCGGCATTCTGCTGGCGACGGATGAAGATCAATACCGCTTCAACTATGCTTTCGGGATCTGGGGCGGCGTCGGGCCCAATCTCACGCGCGAAGGCACCGTCCGTGAGCCAGACGGTGCTGACTCCGACCGGTCCCGGTGGCCCGCCTTCAGGAACGACTCGCACCTACAACTACGATACCCGCTTCATGACCGGCGAAATGATGTACACCGCCCGGTTGCTGTACAAGATCAGTGGCAATCCCGGTTATGGACAAGGTGACATTCTGAATTCACGCACGCCGCAGTCCGCGATCGCCTTCGGCTATGCCTACAATCCGGCGGCCAAAACTATTTGAGTTCAATACGCTCGGATATCGTCGATCGGGCCTATCGGCAGAGCGTGACAAAGTCCATGAACGGCCGACTTCTCGGAGGAGGCATTTAGGATTTCCAGACCTATGAGGTCGACTTTATCGGGAAGTACCACGGGTGGTCCTTGCAGGCGGAAGGCTACTATCGTCATAACACCAGCGGAATGCGAACAGCGGCACGGTGCCTTTCGACCTAGGCACATCCCGGCTCCTCAATTTCTTGGCCCGCCGGTCGCTCTCGGGCAAGCCTGGGGCTGGTATGCGCAGGTGGGGAAATACGTCATCCCGCGGAAATTGGAAGTCGCCGTCCGGTACGGGATCATGGACCCTTCGACCAAACAAAAGGATGATTTGACCAAGGAACTAGGCGTCGCGCTGAATTACAGCTTCGATGGAACCTATAATAATCGTCTGGTCATCGATTATTCGAATCTCACGATGGGGAGCGGCGGACGGGCGTTCGATCGCTTTCCTTTCGAAACCCAGCCGGGTTTCGGCCGCGATCTGATCGAAAATCGCATCAACATCCAGTACCAATTCTACTTCTAACCGCCATGAGACACGTCACCCACAGAGAGAGGGCATCATGAGATGTTTACGACGTCCATTGCAACACGATTCCTGACCGCGGGGCTGTTCGCCGTCGGCCTGCTCGCCTGCCCATCCTGCACTGGCGCAGCCGGAGACCCTGACGATCGCGGCCGCCAACAGCGTGAAAGACGCGCTCCGGAAACTGTTGCCTCTGTTCGAGTCGCAGCACCCCGAGATCAAAGTGCGCGTCATCTACGGCCCGTCGCAAACCCTCCGGAAACAGATCGAAGAGGGCGCGCCGGTCGATGTCTTTCTGCCTTCTCTGTTCGAGGAGATCGACCAGCTTGAAAACAAAGGCCTCGCCATTCAAGGCACGAAGCGAGTGTATGCGAGCACCTCGCTTGGTCCTCATCACCGGCACGACGCTCCCTGCACCGATCGCCTCCATCCAGGACCTGCGCTCCGTGCCATCAGACGTATTGCCATCGGGGATCCCAAAACGTCGTCCGTCGGTAAGGTGGCCGCTCAGTTCTTGAAGCACAGCAAACTGGAACCGCAACTGAAGTCTCAATACGTCTATGGTGAGCATTCCGGGCCGTGCTTCGACCTCGTCTCGAAGGGAGAGGCCGAACTCGGGGTGGTCTATCGCACGGATGCAGTGACCGATAAGAACGTGCGCATCCTGGACACTGCGCCGTCGGACAGTCATACGCCGGTCCGATACGGAGTCGCAGCTGTTTGGACCGCAAGGAACGTCAGCAGGAGCCGGTGATTTCATCGAGTTTCTCTTGTCGGCTCCGCATTCAAGCTCGAATTGAAGCAATACGGGTTCGACCAAGCCACCGCAGAGGTCGGCTTCGCGCAAGGGCTGGAGGTGAAACCATGAGCCAAGCAGGCTTGCTTAACCATCGGCGATGGAACCAGCTTGCCAAAACGCTGGCCACCCTGATCGCCTTGACCATCGTGGCCGGTTGCGCCGGCAGCGCTGCCGTGCCCAAGAAAACGATCTACGAGTCGGGACTCAACCAGGTCCGCCTTGAAAAGGACCCCGACTCTACATCAAACACGCATCCGGCGGTTCTGACGCCGACGGAGGTCGGAACGCTGCTGCGCAATGTCCGCACATGGGAGCAGCGCAACGTCATTCACCGGCTCTTCTCCGGGGAAGCCGACCGCACACGCGCCTTGCGCAATGAGGAAATCGTGCTCCTGGCGCCGATCCTATCCAAAGCCCTGTCGCAGGCCGCACCGGATGAGCGCGTCTACTTTCACCTGAGCCATGCGACCGACCAGGGAGAGGAGGAAACGACGACCGGATGGATCTCCGTTCGAGATCCCCTCTTCGTACTCTCACTTAGCGAGGTGCATGATCGGCACAGCCCCGGACCGGACATCAGCAAATACGACCGTCAGATGCCGAATGTCCCGCAGGCCGCTGCGGCATTCGAGGTGACCTTCGAACCCGAGGAGTATCTCGCCCGAGTCCAATCGGCCGGCCGTTTATTCGCCCCCGATCAGCGGGAGGAGCTCCAGATCCGTTATCGTGAGGCGCTTGCCGCTCTTCCGGTGTATCCCCGGGTTGGAGCGGCGTCAATCGATCAAGCCATCACAGCCCTGAACGGCCTGAAGACGCAGCAGGGAGCTCCCCTGCTGCCTCTTGCGATGGCTAAGAGGGCTAGACAGAGACGTACGATCTCGTGATACAAACCTGTCGACCGTAGGAAGGACACCTGAGGCTCATGAGTATGATGGTCAAAACACTTCTGCCGTTCTTGTTCGCAGTCTGCGCATGGGGTCCAGTCACGGTGGCCAACGCAGCAGAAACCATCCGCGTGGGACATTTTCCGAACATCACACACGTACAAGGTCTGGTCGCTCAACATCTCTCGCGCACCGGCCGGGGGTGGTTTGAACAGCGGCTGGGAACAGACATCAAGATCGAGTGGTACATCTACAATGCGGGACCGAGCGCCATGGAGGCGATTCTGTCGGATTCCATCGACCTGACGTATGTGGGGCCGAGTCCGACGTTGAACGCGTATGCCAAATCCAACGGTGAGGAAATCCGCATCATCGCCGGGGCCGCGGCAGGCGGCGCAGCATTGGTGGTCCAGCCGGATTCCGGCCTCAAGCAGCCCGCCGATTTTCGGGGAAAAACCATTGCCACACCGCAATTGGGCAACACCCAGGACGTCGCCTGCCGGGCCTGGCTGGCCAACGGCGGATTGAAGATCACGCAGACCGGAGGAGATGCCTTTCTGGTTCCGACCCCCAACCCGGATCAGCTCTCGCTGTTCCAGCGGAAGAAACTGGACGCGGTCTGGACGGTCGAACCCTGGGTTTCCCGCCTGGAACGCGAAGCCGGCGGAAAAGTGCTCGTCGAACAATCGCGCGAAAGCATTACGGTGCTCGTGTCCAGCGTGAAGTTTCTCAAGACGAAGAGAGAGGTGGCCAAGAAGTTCGCGCAGGCCCATCGTGAATTAACCGACTGGATTCTGGCGCACCCGGACGAGGCGAAACAGATGGTGCGTCAGGAACTGGCCGCCGAAATGAGAGCCGAGGTGTCGCCGGATCTCATCGCGCAAGCCTGGAAACGCATCGTGCTATCAACGGCTGTTTCGCCGGACGAGTATCAGCAGTTCGTCTTGAATGCCCAGCGCGCCGGCTTCCTGCGTACCACCCCTGACTTGTCCCGGCTGATCGACAAACTGGACTGATATGCACGCGCCCGGATCCCTGCCGTCACATGCAGGCACCCACCAAACTCGTACTCGACCATGTGTCGAAATGGTTTCAGACCAGTTCATTGCATGTCCATGCGCTCGACGATGTCTCGCTGCGCATCAGCGAGGGAGAGTTCGTCTGTCTGGTCGGTCCCAGCGGATGCGGAAAATCGACCTTGCTCAACATTATCGCCGGCCTCGAGCAACCCGACGGCGGTTCGGTCCGGGCCGATAACGAGGCCATCGTCGGACCGAGTCACCATCGCCTCATGATGTTCCAGGAAGCCGCACTCTTTCCCTGGCTGACTGTCCTGGGCAATGTGCTCTTCGGGCTCAAGCTCAGCAATGGACTGAGCGCGGCAGAGCGCCAGGAGAAAGCCGAATACTTTCTTGAGCTGGTCGGGCTCAAGCGGTTCATGCATTCCAATGTGCACGAATTGTCCGGCGGCATGAAGCAACGTGTGGCGCTGGCTCGTTCGCTTGCGCCGAATCCAAGCGTCCTCTTGATGGACGAGCCATTCGGGGCGCTGGATGCGCTCACACGGGAACAGCTGTACGGCGATATTCAACGCATCTGGAGCCAGCATCGGAAGACGATCGTGTTCGTCACCCACAACGTCCGTGAAGCGGTCTGCCTCGGTGACCGCGTGATCTTGTTCTCCCCGCATCCCGGTCGCATCCGCGAAGAGTTCGCGATTCCGCTTCCCCGGCCTCGTGACATCAACAGTGTCGAACTCGCCCGCTACGCAACCGAAATTACCCGGGTGCTGAAAGGGTATGTGCAGGCAGAGGTGGGCGGAGAATGACACGGTGGCTGTCCGCGTCCCTGTTTTTCGTCGGCCTCGTCGTCTTGTGGCATCTCGCCGTCAAGGCACACCTGTGGTCTCCGCTTCTGCTCCCGTCTCCTCTCAGCGTCTTTGACTATCTGCGGTCTGCCGCCGAGGACGGCACGCTCTGGGAGGCTACGGTGGTGACAATCCGCCGGCTCTTGATCGGCTATGGCTTGGGCATCCTTGCCGGTCTTCCCTTGGGCCTGCTCACCGCCTCCTCACGATGGTCGCAGGATACGATCGGTGTGCTGGCGTTAGGACTGCAAACGCTTCCCAGTGTCTGTTGGGTGCCGCTGGCCTTACTCTGGTTCGGTCAGACAGAATCGGCCATGCTCTTCGTCGTCGTGATGGGAACCGTGTGGTCGCTCATCATCGCCACCGACAGCGGCGTGCGGACGATCCCGCCCATCTATACCCGCGCGGCGCGCAGTATGGGCTCGACCGGATTGCATACCTGGACGCACGTCGTGCTCCCCGCGGCGCTGCCCTTCTTGTTGAGCGGCATGAAACAAGGCTGGGCCTTCGCCTGGCGCTCCCTCATGGCGGCGGAAATCTTCGTCACGATCCTGACCGGGTTTGGCCTCGGCCATCTGCTGCATTATGGGCGCGAGCTGAACGCGATGGATCAAGTCATCGGCGTCATGCTGGTCATTGTCATCATCGGACTGGCGGTCGATAAAACACTCTTCGCTCCGATCGAACGGTTTCTGCATCGCCGCTGGGGAACCTCGCGAGCCTAGAGTGAGCCGTTGACTCTCGCCGAGGGTCTCGATCGAGCGCCGGCCTGGCACCCCTTATTTTCCTATGCTAGGCTACGCGCCATGTCTGGCGGCTGGCTTGGTCGAGTTTCGATCGGCAAAAAATTGGCGCTGTCGTTCAGCGTCATTCTGGTGTTGCTGATCGGCAGTCTCATCGCCGCGCTGTTTTATCTCGCCCGCGTCAATAGCTATGTCGATCGGCATCAGCGCATTACGATCCCCGGCGTCGTCACGGCCTCCGAAATGCTCCGCAATATTTCCACGATGCAGACACACATGCATCACCTTCTCGAGCATCAGGGTGCCGCTGCAAGGGCGACGACCTTTGCCACGATTGCAGACGTTGAGCACCGGACCCTGACGGCGCTGGACACCTATCAGGTCACGCATGCCGCCCGGACGCATCCCATTCTATACAGCATGCTGCAACAACACGGCCGGGGCGATCTCGCTGACCAGGAGAACCTCACCATCGTGGCCATCGCCGATGGCGTCAGCGCCCTGCGCGCGCAGCGCGAGGACATCGCCGGCGTCCTTCGCCGGCCCGGAACGCTGCTGTCCATGGAGTCGGCGTATGAGCAGACCGCGGCCAAGACGGAAGACGCCATCGCGACGCTCATCGAAATCCATCGCAAAATAGACGTGGAAATGAAGATCGAGGGCGACCGGCTCGTCGATCAAGCGCGTGGCCTGGTCATGGGAGTCATCGGCATCCTCGCGCTGCTGATCGTCTCAATCTATGTGATGATGCAACGGCTCGTCGCAGCGCCTCTCAAGCGCCTCGCCGCCACGGCCGATCGGGTGGCTCATCATGACTTAACGGCGCAGTTCGAGGCCTGGCCCAGCCGTGACGAAGTCGGCATGTTGGCGGCCTCCCTGACGACGATGTTGGCGAATCTCCGCGAGCGCGGCACCGCCCTCATGCGCAAGACCAAAGAACTCGAAGCGTTCACCTATTCCGTCGCCCACGACCTCAAGGGACCGCTGCGTGAAATCGAGGGGTTCTCTTCCCTGCTGGAAAAGCACTTCGCGGAGACGGGCGAGGGACCGGTGAAACACCACATCGACGTCATCCGCCGGTCCGCCCTGCGACTCACCCATATGATCGACGGACTGCTGAGGTATTCGCGCCTCGAGCAACAGGACCTGCCCAAGCAGCGATTCAACCTTCTCGACATGGTCAGCAGTCTCATCGTGGATCGCTTTGCCCATGTGACGAGCCCCAAACCGAAGATCTCCGTCGATCTGCACTTCGCCGATTTGTACGGTGAGCCGGTCAGTATCCGTCAGGCCATCGCGAATCTGTTGGACAACGCCGCCAAGTTTTCAAGCCATCGTCCGTCTCCGGAGATCCGCATCGGCGGCAAATCGGCATCCGCTGAACGGGTGATCTGGATTCAAGACAACGGCATCGGCTTCGACGCCGATCAGGCCAACAAGATCTTCGGATTGTTCGAACGGCTGCATAGCCCGCAAGACTATGAAGGCACGGGCGTCGGCCTGGCCATCGTGAAAATGGTCATGGACAAACACGGCGGGCGGGTCTGGGCCGAATCAGTACCCGGCGAGGGCAGCACCTTTTTCCTGGCGTTTCCCGACCACACCACCTGATGCGAATACTGATCATCGACGACGAAGCATTCGTCCGGCTCGTGCTCGAGCAGGCCCTCCGAGCGGAGAACTGTGAGGTCACCGTGGCCACCAATGGTCAGGCCGGCATCGAGGCCCTTCAGACGGCCGCCTTCGACTGCGTGATTACTGATTTACGCATGCCCGGCGTCGACGGGCGCGGGGTGCTGCGGTGGGCCAAGGAGCACCAACCGGGCCTTGACGTGCTCGTCTTGACCGGCCACGGCGACGTGAAAGATGCCGTCGAGGCCATCAAACAGGGAGCCTGGGACTTTCTGATCAAGGACATTCCCTTTGATGCCATGGCCGTGAAAGCCGCCCTTGCCAAGCTGCGCACGGTGCGGGGTCTCCGCCGGGAAACCTTCGCGGCGCGACACGGTGGCTACCGGCACGACGTCATCGTAGAAGGGCCGAGCCCCGCCTGGCAAAAACTGAAAGTCCAGATCGCGCAGGTCGCCCCGTCAACGGCTCCGGTGCTGATTCAAGGGGCCACTGGATCGGGCAAGGAAGTGGTGGCGCGACTCCTCCACGAACTGAGCCCCCGCGCGCAGGAACCCTTCATCGCGATCAATTGCGGCGCCGTTAGCCGGGAATTACTGGAAAGCGAGCTCTTCGGACATGAAAAGGGCTCCTTCACCGGAGCCGGGTCCGCCAAGCCGGGATTGATTACCGCGGCCGAAGGCGGCACCCTGTTCCTCGACGAGCTGGGTGAAATGCCCGCTCCCATGCAAGTCAGCCTCTTGCGATTTCTCGATCAAGGGGAATATCGACCGGTGGGCAGTACCCGCACCTTGCAGGCGGACGTCCGGATCGTGGGAGCAACCAATCAGGAGCTCGCCCAGTTGGTGACTAGCGGGCGCTTCCGTCAAGACCTGCTGTACCGCCTCAATACCGTGACATTACTGGTGCCGGACCTACGTGAGCGAACGGAGGACCTTCCGGCCCTGGTCGAACATATCCTCCGGACAATCCGGGTCCCGGGCGCAGTGGAGCGAGTGATCGAGCCGGACGCCATTCAGCAACTGGCGGGATACCACTGGCCCGGCAATATCCGTGAACTGCGCAACGTCATCGAGCGGATCGTACTGTCGAACCCCACCGGATCGTCCATCACGGGAGACGAGATTGCCCGCGCGCTTCCTCAGGGGTCCTCGGCCATGCAGGAAGCCGATCTTTGCCGATTGTCGCTTGACGAGATCGAGGGGCGCCATATTCAGCGCGTCCTGAACGCCTGCGCGGGAAACAAAACCCAGGCCGCAAAAGTGCTGGGGATTGACTATAAAACACTGCTCACCAGGTTAAAGCAGACCGCCTCGAAACGTTAAAGGTATTTTTTTGGCCACTGTTTCTCCGCCGCACAAAAACCGATCGCCCTGGAGCCTCACGCGAATAAAAAGGCCTGCCCAACGGCGTCATCCAAATAGTATTGAACTAGAGGCTTGCTTCTAGGAGATGGCCTTTACTTATGCCGCTATGACGCGATAATCTCCCACCTCCGCGTTTCGTCTCTCTGTGCGCTGCTCAAGGATTGCAACGGGTTCAGGCCGGCCGCTATCACATCGACGTCATCCTTAGTCGTATCGCTCTGAGACCGATGCCTGAATTCCATGACTACATATCCCGGCGACATGACCTTCAAGGTGCCGATGGACCTGACTCCTTTGGCGAGGAGCAGGTTTGCGATGTGGTGCAAGGTTTCCAGTAGCGCCAACATGCTCACCAGAATGATGACAAGCCGGTCGGTGCTAAACGATGTTCACTGGGTCTCCTCCCGAAGCCGCGCAGCTTGCTGAGAGAGGTTGAATAGACAATGGCCTACGTCTGGTCGATCACGATCTTCCTCAGTGCCTTCTTGTTGTTCCTAGTGCAACCCATGATGGGCAAGATGATCTTGCCCATGTTGGGAGGTACGCCGTCCGTATGGAACACCTGCATGTTGTTCTATCAGGCGACGTTGTTGGCCGGGTATGGCTACGTCCATCTCCTGAACCTCTACGTTCCGCCCCTCCGGCAGATATTCGTGCATGTCGCCCTCGTCGCGGTGCCACTGCTGTTTCTGCCGATAGGGCTACCCGCAGGCTGGGTGCCACCCGACGAAGCCAATCCCGTCGGCTGGGTGCTGCTCCTGCTGGCAGTCGCCATCGGGCTACCGTTCCTTGTCATTTCGACTTCCGCGCCGCTCTTGCAGAAATGGTTCAGCTGGACCGACCATCCCTCCGCCAAGGACCCGTACTTCTTGTACGCCGCCAGCAACGCCGGCAGCATGCTGGCGCTGCTCGGGTATCCCTTTCTCATCGAACCTCGATTCTCCCTTCAGGGAGCGCACGGGCTGACGCAAGTGCGCCTGTGGAGCGCGGGATACGTCATCTTGGTGGCGTTGATCGCCCTCTGTGCCTGGCTGGTCAAGGACGCGCGGCCAGCTGTGCGATCTGCGGAAGGTCCCGCTTCTCCCCTGTCAGCCTCGATGATGCTCCGGTGGACGCTCCTGGCCTTCATCCCGTCCAGTTTGCTGTTGGGAGCCACGACCCACCTGACGCTCAACGTCGCATCCATTCCCCTCCTCTGGGTCATCCCGTTGGCCCTGTATCTTTTGAGCTTCATTCTGGTGTTTGCTCGCTGGCCGCCGGCCGTCCATCGCGCCATGGTGATTCTTCTGCCGCTTGTGCTGTTGCTGCTGGTATTTGATACGGTGGCATCGCCGTCTCTGGTCGCCATCGCCGTGCGGATCGGGGTTCCGCTGCTCGGACTGACCGTCGTGGCCTTGGTCTGCCATGGCGAATTGGCACGCTTGCGGCCGCCGACCGACCGCCTCACCGTGTTTTATTTGGTGATGTCGGCCGGCGGCGCGCTCGGCGG
Source organism: uncultured Nitrospiraceae bacterium (assembly GCA_963728135.1). Lineage (GTDB taxonomy): Bacteria > Nitrospirota > Nitrospiria > Nitrospirales > Nitrospiraceae > Nitrospira_D. The sequence continues at coordinate 38,131 of CAVSJC010000011.1, forward strand.
CCTCTTCAATGCTCTGCTCGCGCCGGTGCTCTTCAACGACATCTACGAGTACGAGATCGCGCTCCTGCTTTCGGCCTTGGTGATCCCTTCTTTGGCAGACACGGACAGCCTCCGAACGGCCCGCTGGTCGCCCTATCGCTCGGGACCGGCCACGGGCCGGGCCTCCGCGGCGGCATGGACCGTTGCTCTCGTTATGATCGCCGGGTTGGCGTTCTGGAGCGTCCTGCGCAGGGACGATCCCATGCCGCTTCGATACCTCTGGTCGGTCGCGCCGCTGGTCGTCTGTTATCTTGCCGTCGGCCGCGCTCCTCTCTTCGCTCTGGCCCTCGGCGTGACGCTGCTGACCACGACCCTGGCCGGCAACATCGTCCATGATCCCGTCTTGTACCAAACCCGAACGTTTTTCGGCGTCCTGAAGGTCGAACATAACAAGAGCGTCAATACTCATGCGTTGGTGCATGGGACGATCAACCATGGGAAACAGCGCGTGGAACCGGAACATCAGCGGGATTCCATCACCTATTTCCATCCGGCTGCCCCCTATGGACAGGTCTTCGCAGCCTTCAGCGGGCCCAATGCCAAGACAACAATCGCCGTCACGGGTCTAGGCATCGCGGCGCTGGCGAACTATGTCGATGCGGGTCAATCGCTCACCTATTATGAAATCGATCCGGCGGTCGTCTCCATCGCTCAGATGCCGCAATTCTTTACCTACTATGGAGACGCCACCGCTCGAGGGGTTGACCTCAACGTGCTAGTTGGCGACGCTCGATTGAAAATGGAGGCTGCGAAGGACGATTGGTACGACATGATCATCCTCGACGCGTTCACGTCCGATGCCATTCCGGTCCATCTCCTCACGAGAGAAGCCATGGAGATGTATTTGCGCAAACTGACACAGGACGGATTGCTCGTGGTCCATATTTCGAACAATTATCTGGCTCTGGAGCCGGTCTTGGGCAATCTGGCCGAAGCGCTTCATCTTGTCGCGCTGAAACAGTTCAGCGTATCGGACGGGATCCCCTTCAAGTCCGGCTCGGATCTGGTCGTCATGGCACGCACGCGGGAGGCCTTGGGACCGCTGGCGAAGGATCCGCGATGGGAACCAGTGGCACGGTCGAGCCGGGTCGGCCTGTGGTCGGATGATTTTTCGAATCTCGTCAGCGTGATCGATTGGTAGACCGTCGCCGGTAAAGAGGGCGTGTGCAACGCGGCCATCCAACGCCCTTCGTGTCGGAGCTTGAGGATGACCGGGTGGCGGCACTCATGCCGATCAACAGAGTCAACCCCCGAGCCCGGCCAAATGTAGGGTTGGCGCCTAGTATCTATCCGGTGATATCTACCGGACGAGGCCTTTACTTCTTCCTTCTTGAGGAATACTCTTCCGCCACAGTTCGAAAGAAGTCTGTGGCTCGTCCCTCGACCACGGACTCTGCCGATCGAAACCACTGCAGCAACTCAAACAGTCAGAAGGAGTGTCGCCATGCCACACATAGTTGTCATCCTGATTGTGCTCGCGACTGCCCTAGCCTGGCGCCCGGCCGACGCGGCGCAGCCCATGAGCCGTCCGCAGGCTGAATACTCCGCCGATTCGACGATTCAAAGCGAGGAAGGCGCGATCCAGCAAAAGGTATTTGCGACGCCGACCAAGGAGCGGAAGGAAATGCTGACCGGTGGCGGCGACGGCGCCATCCAAATCTTCCGCTTTGACACGCAAGTGATGTGGATGCTGATGCCGTCGGAGCATATGTACATGGAACAGTCCATGACGGCGCCTCGTCGCCAGGGTCAAGGTACTGATACGTCTCAATGGACGTATGAAGACACCGCCATGGGCGAAGAAACGCTCAACGGCGTTCAAGTGACCAAGTACAAGACCATCGCGACCAGCACGGACGGGAAGAAATACGGCGGCTTTTCCTGGCGGACACGAGAGGGCATCAACGTCAAGCAGGATCTGCTGTATAAGGAAGGTAATGAGAAGAAGCGGATGTTGATCGAACTCTCCAATCTCAAGATCGGCAGGCAGGATCCGAAGCTGTTCGAGATCCCGGACGGATTCACGAAGTTCGACATGGGCGGCATGATGGGAATGGGAGCCGGCATGGGACGTCAGGGTCAATCCATGGGTCGTCCGGATATGAGCGGGACGCCTCCTCCCAGCGCCAGAAAACCCGGTTCGAGGCCTGAGGTGATGACGCCGCAAGCGACTGACCCGGCTCCTGAGTCTTCGCCGGCTGCCCAAGAGCCATCGGACATGGACAAGGCTACCAATTTCATGAAGGGTTTATTCGGTAAATAGAGCAAACCTGCTATGGGAAAGTGGCTCCTCGGCGGATCGTTGTGGTTTGCCGTGCTCGTGACAGCGCTGTTGCCTCGCGTCACTTTTGGCGAAGGCGCACGCAGTCTGCCCGACCCGCCCGCGATCCAGGCGTCTGCCTTGTACATGGTCGAGCTCACATCCGGGCGCGTGCTGCTCGAAAAAGGTGCCACGCGCCGGCTCTCCCCTGCCAGCCTCACAAAAATCATGACCGCGCTGATCGCCCTCGAATCCGCTCCGCTGCAGGAAGTGGTAAAAGTCGATCGCCGCGCCCTCGTCCATCACTCGGCGTACAATTTTAGGGCTGGAGAAGAATTTCTCCTTCGTGATCTGGTGACGGCCATGTTGGTCACGAGCGCGAACGACGCCTGCGAGGCGGTGGCCTGGCACATCGGAGGCGATGACAAACGGTTCGTCGTCATGATGAATGAGCGAGCCGCAAAAGCTCGGGTTGAAGAACACCCATTTTGCCAATCCATGCGGTTTCGATGCGGCCGGGCACTATTCGACGGCTGCCGACCTCGCAAAACTGACCGAGCAGGCGCTGCAGCAGGCGTTTTTCTCCATGATGGTCCGGACGGTGATGCGCGACATCGCCACGGTAGACGGCACCAGACAGATTTCGCTCCGTACCACCAACGAACTGCTGATGGACCCGGACGTGAACGGCGTCAAAACCGGCTATACCAGCAAGGCAGGACGCTGCTTGATCGCCAGCATGTTTAAAGACGGGCATCGCCTCCTGCTCGTGGGACTCAACGTGCAGGATCGATGGGAACAGGCCACGCGGCTGCTGCGCTATGGGCAGATCGTCTTGCGGCAAGACACCGGCTAAGATCGCATCTTATTATCGACCGACCTGGTGCAGGTACGCATCGCGGAGATTTTTTCGGGCGAGCGCATAGTCGGGATCGAGCCTGGCGGCGTGACGAAACTCTTCCATGGCATGGTCCCAATCGCCCTGCATGGCGTAGGCATGGCCCAGGTTATTGTGCGGCCGCGGTTTATCGGGCGATTTCTGAACCGTGTCCGACCAGAGGGAGACCTCATCGCGATACAGCAGATTCCGCTGGTGCGTGGCGAGGGCGAGTGTGAGCAGGATGGTCAGCAGAAGACCAGAGACGCCGACTCGGGCCATGCGAGCCTGCGGGAAGCCTGCCGGGAACCATCGGAGAAGGCGATCGCCCGATGCGAGAATCGCCAGCAGCAGTCCCATGGAAGCGAGATAGAGATTGCGTTCACTCAGGAGATCTGCTCGCGGGATCACACTCGTCGGCATGAGCTGGAGGAAGAACCATCCGATGCCGAACGCGAACAAAGGAAGCCGTCGCGCCCCGAACACCGCCGCCGCAATCAGTGCGCAGAGGATCAGGATTGCGAGAGGCAGCGGCCATTGCATCGGAGAATGCAACAGCGGCAGATCGTGGTCGAAGTTTTGGTTCCAGGGACAGAAGAACAACACAAGCGCGTAGCTGATGGCATGGAGCTGGCTCAGGAGATGATCCGACAGAGGGCGAATCTCCAGGCTGAACTGGGCCAAGACGGTATAGCGGGGATGCTGCCAGGCCCATATCGCCGCACCGAACACGACCAGCCAGAACGGAAGATGGCGAGAAAGGAACTCGTCGCGGAACGCGGCGGCGTCTTGCCGCCGGATCAGCACATCCCACAGCAAAATCGCGAGGGGGAATGTCACCGCCGTCTCTTTCGAGCCGAGCGACAGGAGTAAGGACACCGTCGCCCCCGCCAGGAACAGCCGGCGGAGGTTGGCATGATGGTTCGCTTCTGACGCCCTGACGTACAGAAAGAAGGCGAGGAGATAGAAGAACGCCATGAGGCTTGATGCCCGCCCCGAGATGTATGTCACCGCTTCTGTCTCGATCGGATGGACGAGAAACAGCATGGCCGTTAGCAAGGGCAGATGCCGCGTCTCATCCGTGGTGGCACGGCTGAGGATCCAATAGATGAAGACACCGCAGCCGATATGGAGCAGGACATTTAACACGTGATACCCGGCCGGATCGTGTCCATAGATCGTCCGGTCAATAAGAAAGGTGGCGTACAGCACCGGCCTCACCATATGGTCGAGGTGGTCGACAAAGACGTCCGCGCGGTCAAGGTGCGGATTGAGGATAATTGCAAAGCCGTCGTCGTATTGAAACGCGCCAGGAAACGCTCCGGCATAGACGCCGGCGCCAACCGTCACGAGCAGCAGAAAGATGAGCAACGGACGCTGGAGGAACTGTTCCACGGCGTCCTTATACTGCATCGGGTCTATAGGGTATAGGGGGGAAGCATGACGATCTTCAAATCAGCCACGTATGGCGTGCTCGCGGCAACGGCCCTTGTATGGCTTCCGTCCAGCACGGGCGCGGAAATCGATCTCGATGCCGAGGTCAAAAAGCATCTGAATGACCCGATCGGCTGCGGCTGCAACAAGCAGGATGAGACGGACCTTGAAAGCCGTATCAAGCAGGTGGACGCCGCAATCAAGGAGTACGATGCCCTCATCAAAGAGACGGAAACCAAGGAACGAAGCGCGAAGGAACAGTTATACCTCACCAATGACAACCGGGGCAGCGTCCAAGGCTCTGTCGGTTTCCGGATGTCCACCGTCCGGACGGCCAACGCGCGATCGTTTGCCGCTGAAACGGACGCGAGCTGCGCGATCAAGATTGATCCGAACGCGAGCCGCTGTCTGCGAGGCGCCTTGCAAGATCATGAAGCGGTCCACAAGAAAGCCTGCGACGCGAACAAGAGCATGAATCCGTTCGTGGATTGGCGGAGCAAGCAGCGGTTGGTGGACTACATGCGAGAGGAGCAGGCGGGCTATCAAAAAGAGATGGAGCGACTCAAACGCGAATTGGAGACGATGAAGAAGTATTGTTCACTGGATAAAAGCGTTCGATGGGCGCTCGAACACAGGGTCTCTGACCAGGAACGGCTAAAGGAGGCATCGGAGAATGTGAACGGGCTCAGGAAGGTGTTACGGTAGCCGCTTTCAAGGTTCAGGAGGAGCTTCATGAAGATGTCATGGACATACACATCGGTCGTTATGACGGGCGCCGTCTTCATTACCGTCTTTGGTCACCTTCCAACACCGGCCGAAGCGACCTCTCTCAGAGGCATCGGTTCAACCCCGGAGAAAGTGCAGGAGAGCCCGCCGCAGGGTGCTTCAGGCACCAAAAAGCAGATCGTCGGACAATATATCAACCAGTGCGCGAATAAGCCGGCCCCCGCCGATCCTTGCGAGAAGATCAGAAAGGATGCCGTTGAGATATTGACAGAAGACTTGCGGACGCTGGGCTCCTCCACCGATCGCACGCACCTACCGGCGATTCTCGGGATCTTCAAAAGCCATGAACCCGAGTTGCGGATCGCCGCGGCGGATGCGATCGGCATGATCGGCCCGCAGGACCAGGATGTGGAGGCTCTGGCGCCTCTGGCCAACGATCCGGTGCCCGATGTGCGGCGAGCCGTCTCCCAGGCTGTCTCCCATGGCAAAGGCGGCGCCGTAAGGCTATTGGCCCAGCGCACGCCACAGTTGAAAACCGGGCTGACACCGGAAACTCCGGCGGACGCGGGAAAATACTCGTTTGCGGTGGCGCCGGAGAGCACCTATCTGTTCTATGACAGCGATCCCTCTGTCGGCCGTATCTCCTATGTCACCAAGGGTGAAGCCGGAGCATTTTTCAAGGCCAAAGCGAAAAAAGGCCCATTGAAGCTCGACGAATTCCAAGAGAAGTTCCGGTACCAGTTGCAGGACGAGGAAGAGGCGCACAAGCATGCGCAGCAAGAACGAATGAAGCAACTGGAGCAGGAGAAACCCGATCCTAAGAATCCTCAGGCTTTCGCGGACTACCTGCAGCGGATGACTTCGGCGCAGATGGGCACAATGTCGAAGATGACATTGGATGGCTATCAACCCGCGATCTTCAAGGATCCGACCGTGTACGTCCTCGAAGAACGCCAGATCGGCCAGCGCAGTTATCCGACGCGTTATGTCGTGACCTATCAAGACCTCGCGCTCAAACGGCCCGGCTACCGCCTGGCCTGGATGACCGTGCCTGACGACGGCATCAAGACGGCGCAGGTCGCCAGCCTCGCCAGGGAGAAAGAGGACGTGGCCCGACAGAAAGAGAACGAAGCAAACAAGAAGCGTGCAGAAGAGCTCGAAGCGCTGACGAAAAAGAAGGACGCAGCTGAGAAGAAGCAGTTCAAGAAAGGCCAGGACGATCTGGAAAAGGCGCTGGGATTTTGAGTCGAATGGAGCCCCGGAGGTTGCCATGTTCGAACCATTCCCGACCGCGACCTGGATAGCAACCGTGTTCGTCCTGGCGATGTTGGCGCCGCTCGCGGCGGAGGCCCAGAATCTGCCCGACCGGGACGCCGAGGAGGTCACCGGCTATGTCCTGACCGACGCGGCGTTGACCAAGTACGCCCAGGCCGTACGCAAGCTGCAGCCGCTGATCGGGCAAGTGCCGCAGGATTGTGAGGGCGATGAGGGCGACCAGCTGTCTCTCAACGATGCGGCGGCCCGCATGGAGGGAGTCCCGGAAATGAAATCGGCGCTTAAGGCAGCTGGTATGACCTCGCGGGAATACCTTGTGTTTTCCTGGTCGGTGTTCCAGAGCGGGATGGCCGCTTGGGCGCTCGATCAGCCAGGGGGTACGTTGCCGCCGGGTGTGAAAATGGAGAATGTCAACTTCTATCGGGCGCATGAAGCCGAGCTGAAGAAATTAGGCGAGGTGACGAAACATGCGGATTGCGACGCTAGCAATAAATGATCACCCCACCAGCGACCTGGAAACTCACGGCACCGATGCGATACCTGTTGCTGTGTTGTGTCTCCGTTCTGGT
>CAVSJC010000012.1:0-73259 GCA_963728135.1 uncultured Nitrospiraceae bacterium
TCATTCGTACTGCTCGTTGTAGCATCGGCTGCGGGGTTCATCCGCACCACGGCCGGTAGACTCGTCGTTAAACCCAAATTGCTATCCGTAAATGACCAGAGCAGTTTTGGCGCTACCTCAGGGTTCGTGATATCAAGCACAAAATAGGCACTATAGAAGGTCCGGCTGACTCCGCCGATGGTGGCAGTCATAGGAGGCGCCCCAGATCCAGCCGCGCAACTGCCGCAACTCCCTCCCATACGGAATCCACCGATGAGAATGGTTCCCCACCCACCCGGATGATCAGCGTCCGCAGTGAAAATCCGGACGTCCTCCACAGTCGGCTTTAAATCAACGTAGTACACATGTGTATAGTCGGTCCTTGCGCCAGCCATTGCAGCTGTGGCAATAACTGGTGAGGAACAAAACCCCACAGTTCGTCCCCCAGTTTCACTGAGCTCGAATTGTCTGTTGGTGTATTGGTGAACCATCCATGTTCCACGACGGTCGCCGTGGCGGGGTTGTCTCCCTTGTGATAAAACCCAGCGTTAAAGGCATGGAGAATACCGTCGTTGGCGCCAATGTACAGAACCTGCCGTCTGCTCCGGTACTGTTGATAGAAGGCGTTATAGGTCGAATCTCCATAGATTAGATCGTACCGTGCACGTGGTGCCGCGACGATTGTGGGCGTGGAGTGAATCGAATCGCCCAATTTCCAGACCTTATAATTCCCACTCCCGATCGGCACCTCCACCATTCTTGTCCGCAACCCCGGCACTTCATCGCCGCGAATAAAATTTATCAGGTTAGTGGCATTGGTGTTGGCTCCGCAGGTATCACCCGCATAACGGAGATAATCCCTGAAGCGCTGTGCAATTCGCGGTGCTGAAATCCATTTGTTCCCCGGCATCCACCAGTCCATTATTATTTGCGTCGACCCAGGTGTAAATCTTCCGGCTGGCAGAAGCCATGTTGGCAAGCTGAGTGCCTCCCTCCCAGATGGTTTTGATCGTTCGGAGGTCGGCACCGAGAATCGTTGGAGTCGCCGGACTGTCGGCAATCCCATCTCCGTTAAGATCGACATATTTGTCTACCAACACTTTTTTATAGGTGGCGCTTAGAGGGTCGTTATCAAACCGCGTCTTCACGATCATGTCCGTCGTATAGTCCAGTACTCCATCTTGAATTGTGTCTTCACGGAAGTTGCCGAATCCGTCGACGAAGAGACCATGAGTGTAGCCGGTCCATCTTACGTTGGTGCCCCCCTGCCCGATGTCGCTGGTGAAAAAGTAGGCTTGATAGAGGGCACCTTCGCCGGTGGCCGAAGATGACAAGACCGAGATCGAAGTACCGGAGGCACTCTTTCGTAAGATGGCGGTAATGGTGGCCATCAGACGATCCTGCAGATCATCCACGTTGGAAGACTCAAAATAATTGTCAGGAATACCATCCGTTCCCGGCGCACCGGTGGCGTTGATGATCTTGTCCCATTCCGCTGTTAAGTCCGGCAGATTGTTTCCATTGGTGTCTTCAAAGCCCCCGAGCTGAGCCGTATGCATCAGAATTTCACGACCGGCAATGTTTCCGAAAGCAAAGAAAGTATAAAACGTGATGTTCTGAAGGCCCGGCAAGCAGTGACCAGTCACACTTAATACGGCGATGGTGCCGTCGGCGGCCCCAGTGCAAGGCCGCATGTCGTTGGTATGAGCCCAATAGGCCACATCATCCAGATAGTGGTTGCCGCTGTCTGCATAATCTGTTTTATGCTCTCCCAAGAGAAACGGCGCGGTAGTCGCCTGGTGCGCATTGCATGTTCCGTTGATGGGGGCGGTGGGGCTACTTGTATCTGCACCTGTACAGTGAATGCCGTGGAGGCCATGCGCGTAATCCCGTAGCCCGACAGGGATGTTCGTATCCTGAGTCGGTTCTCCGTCTGTGACGAGAATGACAAAGGTCTTACAGCAGCTCACCTGAGTGGGAGTCGTGGCCCAAGCGGGAGTGTGATTGCTGCCGAAAAAAAATGGATCTCGGCCGCATGCATTGTTGATGTACCCCGCCGGGCAAACCTCAGGTGCTGTAAGGGCCGAGATTTCCGACCCTCCGATGGAACCCACTCCAGTGCCTTGGAAAGCGACCCCGTTTGAATTCCCTCCCGAATAGGCGATCGGATAGACATACGCCGTCGAGAGATAGGTGGAATTAATCTGCGCGACATAGCGGACAGTTTCATAGATAGATTCGGACAGCGGCGTCCATGTCGAGGGGAACGATTCCTGAACCGCATCCACCATGGCTGCCGTATTCGTGTTAAACGTTTCGACGGCGGAGCCTGAAAAATCGATGGACTGGCGTGATCCGACACCGACAAGCATTCGAGCACCGTCACCGGACGGCTTAAATTCGAAGAGCCCAAATCGGGCCTGAGCGCCGATCTGCTGAATGACTCCTGTAGGTTCGGTAGAATAGCCAATCTTTAGTTGGTACTTTCTGACACTGTAACCATCCGTGCAGTCAGTATCAAAGTTGTTGTCATTGTCGATACAGAAATATCCATCGGCGACACCGATGTATATGATGGCAGGGTTGGCAGATCTGTCAGCCGAGGGAATCCTGCCGACGTATGTGGTCGCACCAACTCCTCCAGCATAGTCAGCATCCGACAGTTCTGTATTCACTCCATTTACTTGTGCCCGGACCGTTTTTAACGCGGGAGTTCCGTTGGTTGGACAAGTTCCATCTGCAGCCCTTGCCACGAAACAGTCCCCCCCGATCATCGACTTTTTTAACGCATCGAACCGGCGGAATGTTGCAAAGTTGAGGAAGTTACCATCCCATTGAGTGTCGGGCAGGCCGTGGCCAATGCCGCCTTTGCCGTCGCCGGTTCGAAGCGTGTGTCGGTGGTATCATAGGTGTAACAACGTAGGGGATCGAAGTACCCTGCGAAGGTGAATGTATTCGTGAAAGGCCGATCACCGGCATCCCTACAGTCTCCATTGGCCGGGCTGGATAGATCACACGCCAAGCCACTCATGCTGCCTGAATTATCCAGCACTAAAATGATATTCGGCACTACCTGGTCGCTTACGAAGGGAGGTACGGCATAGTACTGGTCCATGGTCTGCCCCTGCACCGCAAAGGGACTGAGTAGGCAGGTAATCACGGCCACCATAACGGTCCCACAAAGCGCAAACTTCCGGGCTTTTCATGGCACCACCTCTCTTCTTCCCCATGATCGTTCTCATCCAATCCTCGGCCTGCCACTATAAGGGCAAAAATAGAATTATCTGATCGATCTTATCTGTCGTTCCCTTGAGAAGATGAAACTTCACCGCAATATCTACCCTGAGATCACTGGCCTTTAGCGGGTCTCCATGACGATCAAGAATGATGGCATCAGCTGTCAGGCCATAGGTCCGCCCATCGATTTGAAAGGTCGTCTCATAGAGAGCGGTGATTGTCCCGCTCGGATAGCTCAACATCATGGTCACGGGTGGAATCGACTGCTCGGCGAAGGTCGACGCTGAGCCAGCGAGGAGCATGACGATCGCAAATAAAGATGCGTGGAACGTACCGATTCGCTTTGACGTCTTAGCATGTATGTGTACCTGGCTTCTCATGACCTATTCTCCTCTTGCTCACTATCACGAAATTCGCTTCGGCTTAAAGATTTCGCAAGCTACAGGTAGTACCCCCGCCTTGGACGTCCATGAGGCACTGATATCCGGCAATGACGCGGCTAGTTGTGCCAGTGGCTGCGTTCTGGGCCTGACAATCCACGCGGTATACAAAGTCATAGGCCTCGGTACCGGGATGAATTTGTCTATATTGATAGTCGATATCGCCATTGACGACGTAGTTGTTGACGTTCATGACAAGATTGGGCGCGAGCACACCGGTACCGAAGGCAATGTCGGGGTTATTGGTTTGGTAATTGATTTCCTGGCCCAGAATAGCCGCATTGCCTGCAGGTACAGGACCGGTCGGCGCAATGAGTGCCGGCGGAATGGTTCCACTATCAATTGATTCCTGAATGACTTTTACGCCCATCCCTACGCAGGATTCAGCCGCATCGGTTCCCTCTTCGACCATTCGCATGGCTCCTGCCATGGAATTCTCCAAGCCGCTCATGGTCAGAGCCGCCACTCCAAGGACGCCCACCATGAGCATGACGATCATCACGATGACCATCGAAATACCGCGCTCATCAAGACCGGCTAGCCCCACGCCATCAAGATCTGTCCGTTTCATCATCACCGTAAACCCCTCTGGTTGCGCAGTTCCACGGTCCGGGTGAGAATCCTTCTTCGGAACTGTTGGTAGGTCTGTTGCTGGGCGGCGGTGGAATTGTCACCGACTGCAAAAACCCCGGTCGCGTGATTGTGATCGCTGACGGTCGGAATCGTGTCTGTATTACGAACAACAGTCATAGTCCCTTCCCCCAAGCCTTGCTCCGCTCGCAGTTCTCTAGCCACAATGTTGACCTGGACCATGCGAATCGTGTCGGTAGTCATTGCACTTGAAGGCGGCAGAAACCAGTTGATGTTGGTGAGAAAATCGCCTTGATCGAATGAGTTAGATCCATTCATGTCGTCAATCGCGCCGTCTACCACCCCTGAATTGATATTGATGTTGCAGCCGTCGCAGGCGTAGGCGAGTTGGAGATCTTCCACGCCATCCATAATCGGTACACAGGCATTCCCGGGATTATTGCAATTAGGTGGCCCGCCCGCCCCAGCGGGTGCGACGCCACGGACCAGGCAGGGCGCATTCCCCTGGCAGAGGTTGAGAGCGTCAGGAGGTGGGATGACCTGATAGGTAATACACTGGAGAAGGTACACTTGAGTGCCTGTCCCGAAAGCCACCGTACCTGGAATGGATGGAGCCAAGTTAAGAGACGTGGGATTGACTAAGGCGATACGGGACCCGGCGGCGCCTCCAATGGAAACCGTCATCCCGACCAGCGCCGCAGCGCCACCTGGAACCGCACTTCCCATCGCGGCAGTAGCGCCTCCCGGCATCGGAATGGAAGCAATCGGAGCACTAATCACTCCCGGAGCCCCGATCAATAGCTGCCAGAGGGAGCCAACAGCAGCAATTGAATTGGTCATCGGCACGACCATGGAAATGCTGTCAGGTCCGAAGTCTGCCCCAAGGGGGCTATTATCCGCAGGCACCACTCCGACAGGATTTCCATTAATGGAGCAATTGCCAACGGCTCCAGACTTCAGACCTCTCAACCCAAATCCCGCGAGCTTGAGATCGGCGGTGATCATATCGAGCGCAGTCCGAGCGGTGCTTTGTGTATTCACGATTTGGCCGGTCACGCGTACGGTCTTGTGACTCACGGTCATCACTCCAAGGCTCGCTGCGATAATTGTCGTCGACATGATTGCTGCAATCATGATCTCGGTAAGCGTGAAGCCGGCTTCACTGCTGCTGAGGAATTTTTATTGGCCCATGCATATGATCCATCCATGTCGTTACTGAGCCACTTCTCGCTATTCCGGAACCAGTGTCGTCTGGAACGCCACCGACCTCGTTCTCTGGGAGGAGCCGCGATCATTCCAGGTGAGTCGCACAATGATTTGTCTCGCGTGCCATTCCGGGTTGCCCGGAAAGGGATTCGTGACTGCCACCGTCCCTTGAATATTGGCCAGATTCGACGCCACGGCCAACGTACGCCATTGGGTGCAATCACCCTGAACGACTCTAACGACTCCAAGGGGAGTAGACTTGGTAACGCCTGGAGGTAAGGGGGCGGGAGGGAGCGTGGCGCAATTACCTGGGCCCAATGTTTGGAGACCGTTATAGGCCCAGGCGTATTCCCGGTTGCTCTGAATGCGTTCCATTACGTCTGAAGCAATATTCGTAACAATGGAAAGGTCGTTAGCATCGACATTTTTTGTGAATGCCATCCCTTGCATAGCGGCCATTCCCATGACGCCCACGCCTAATATCGCGGCAGATACCATCACTTCCACAAGAGAAAAACCTTTTGCGTTCAGGACTTTCATCGTCTCACCTGGTTCTGCTACCTCAATTTGAAGTGACCAGACAGGGATTGACTTGCGTATTACACCAATTGACTTTGCCTTGAGGGCTCACAGAAATTGTGTACACCATCGTTGGGAAACTCACGCTCTGCAATTGAATCGTTTGGGTCGCAAGAGGGGTGGTGCTTAGACCCCTTGAGGTAAAGGCCACTGGCTGGGCCGGAAACAACAGAACACCTACGTTTAGCAGGGAGCGTCTCAGGGGAAAGCGGCGCTGTGAAGGGGATCTGGGTTTGGCCTGCAGGTGGCACTACCGGTAAAAGGGCCGCCATCATCGCATTACGGCTGATTGCCGCGGAGCGTGTGAAAATCAGCCGGTTATACAGGGATGTCGTCGCTTGGTAGAGCTCGTGGCGCGCCATCATCATCCTCAGGTTCGGTGCCGCGAAGGGCCGAGAGTATTCCAACGATGGCCACGACGATCATTGTCTCGATCAGCGTAAATCCACCCTGGCTCGACCGAAATCGATGGGATATCTTTAAAAGTGACAGCATGGCGCCCTTTACCGAGCAAGGGGCATGCCGTTTACAAGTTGGCCTTTGAAGTACGTAAGCCGTTGACTTGCTGGCTCTCTAGTGTCAACTGACAACATAAAGCTGGCCGGTTTTCGCGCAAGGAACGACAATTTTCGGCGTACGCCATGTACCTTGTATTGTTCAACGCGAGATTGAAGAGAGGGAGAGAGCTAGGTTGTTCAGAATGGGACGGCGCTTAATTATTTAAGCGCTACAAGACAGAGTTGACTAATTGCAGTAGGGTGAAGGAGCAGGCTATCGCATCTAGGCCACTTTCCAATACTTCCCTTTGAATGCGAGGTGACACTGTTTCACTTCATCGCCACCGCTCTAACTTGACGGTAGGTCGTGATCCCACGGAGGACCTTTTGAATACCGTCCTGAACGAGCGTGGCCATTCCGTCTTTCATCGACACGGCTTAAAATCTCTGCTGTTCGGGATTTAGATTGGATCAAGGTCTTGACTTCTTCGGTACCAACCAACAGTTCGTGCAAAGGCACACGACCTTTAAACCCTGTGTGATTGCAGACCTCACACCCTCGTCCTCTATACAGCCTCCATTCGCCGGTAAACTGGAGACCCAATTGGTCCCAATAGCCGGCTCCATATCCTTGGACCAGTTCGTCATATTCTTGGCGGGTGGGATGGTACGCCTCTTTGCAGTGGTCACAGATGCGCTTACAGAGACGCTGGGCCAGTACTCCTAAGATAGCATCAGCAAAATTGAAGGAGTCGCAGCCCATATCGAGCAGCCGCGTCACGGTTTCAACGGCACTATTTGTGTGGAGTGTGCTCATGACAAGATGGCCGGTCAATGAGGCCTCTATGGCGATATCGGCTGTTTCCTTGTCCCGCATTTCACCGATCATAATGACATCTGGATCGGCGCGAAGGAATGCTCGCATTGCGGCTGCAAACGTGAATCCGATTTTGGGATGGACTTGGACCTGCCGCAATCCTTCTTGCGTGATCTCGATCGGATCCTCCGCCGTCCAGATTTTGCGCTCCTCCGTATTAATGTGCTTAAGCACTGCATGCAAGGTGGTGGTCTTGCCTGAACCGGTCGGACCTACGCAGAGAATGATGCCATACGGTTTTTCAGCGAGGGCCTTCATTGTCTGGAGGATGTTGGCAGAAAAATCCATGGCCCCGAGGGGCATCGGATCCTTGGCGGTGAGCAGACGCATGACCACATCTTCATTCGCACCGGCCGTCGGCAGAGTCGCCACGCGCAACTCGATCTCTCTTTCTTTTGAGAGCCTATAGAGAATTTTGCCGTCCTGAGGCTTCCGTCGCTCGGCAATATCAAGGCTGGCCATGATTTTGAAACGGGAGACAATTGCTCTCCGATACGTCGCCGGGATGCGCATATACGTAAAGCAACTGCCGTCGACACGAAACCGAATGGCTGTTTCCTTTTGATCGGAATATGGTTCGATATGTACATCAGAGGCTCCAAGGCGATCCGCCTCAGCAATGATCTGGTTTGCTAGGCGCACAATCGCCGAATCATGCTCGTCAACGTCACTGAGGGTCACCGCGCCAACTGATGTTTCTTTGGCCTCCTTCACTAATTCGCCAAGGATCTTGGCGATCGACCCGCGTGTTCGTTGTTGCTGCGACGCGAGCAGGAACTGATCGATATCAATGGGTAATCCTACCGAGGCTCGAATCGTGCGGCCGGGGAACGCCCGGCGGATATCGAACCCTTTTTCGACATCATGGGGATCATTCATGAGGACATGTACGACCACTCCCTCACGCTTCAAGGGGACCCAGGCATTCTTTTTCAGATAGTCGTAACTGAGGTTCTTAAAGAGATCCGTGTCTATGATGGTCCGTTCGTCGTACCCTACATATGGACAGCGGTAGAATGACCCGAGCGCAGCGCCCAGTACCGTCTTGGAAATATGGTATTTGTCGAGCAAAAGAGTCTCCGGCTCTGTTCCTCGAGTGTCTATTTCCTCTATGGCAGCGTCAATATCTGCGCCAGGAATCAGTCCTTGATTCGCAAAGAAAGCGAGAAGCTTCCGAGTGCGCTCTCTCTTGATCCCTGGTCCACGGACTGAATGCCTTTCGATAAGGACTGCGTCGCCTACCGGATTCTGAACAGTCATATTTCATCCCTTCTTCGACGTTAATGGCGACATTCGCTAATATTTCGCCATCCAAGTTCCGGGAGCTGGATAGACAACCGGCAACCCGCGATACAATCCCTGCGCATATTCATCGTTGTACCAAACCTCGAGGGTGCCCCCTCCGCTACCAGAAGCGATCGCTCCGGCCGCGGTGACCGCTCCGAACACTCGCGCTTTTCCAATAACGGTGATATCGCCCGCGGCATAGATGATGCCGTTCACATTGATTTTCGAGAGTTGCACTTCCGTTCGAGACACATTACCGCCGGCATTGGCACTCGACGGGCTCAAGGCAGAGACTGATTCGCCTCCTCCGCTGGGCGACAGCACTACGTGTCCCTGCATGACAAGGAGACCTTCCGTATATGAAGTATGAAGGGCGACGGTACCCAGGTTATCTGCACGAGGAGCTGTCTGATCCAACGTATCGATAAATATGAGACCGAGCTGGTCGCCAACCGAACTAGAGTGAAGCACGGCATCCGGTGCGATCCCATGACCTGGCTCAATCTGGCCTTGCGGATATAGAAAGCCTTCGCGGTCAATCCCGTAGTATCGTCCATACTGCTTGGCAATAGCCTTGAGTTGGCTATAATTCCATTGGTCCATCTGAACGCCCGGAATTGGATTCTGCTTCACATGGATGTTCTGCGGCAAAGTCGGAGCTTGCGCAGAGCCCGCGGGCACTTGAGTAAACGTGATCTGTCCTCCGACCCATGCCTGTGTCCATCGATCTTGACGCACTGCCATGTCGTCGTAGCTCTGTCCCGTCACCGGCGCAAGCGACGTCATGGTCGGAAGGTCGTCAGCCGCATGCAAGGAGAGATCGCCGCCGACTTTCAAATCTCCCCAGTGCGTCTGAACGGGAGATTCCTGTCCGGGTTGATGCGCTCCCAGGCTGCCCGTGCTCTGGACCGCCGATCGAAGCGGCGGCACCTCAAGGACACCGAGTTGCAAGGTGATGGACTGCCGAAAGGTGGGAGCCGTCTTCGTCGCAACCGTCGCATCAACAGTGCATAGCAACCCGGGCCGCGATGGCGCATACATTTTCAGCTCTTCGATCGTTCCCAGATTGCTCAAGGCATGAAAGAGACCGCTCTGTGGGTCATTTAGCAGGTCATCGTCTGCAGCATTTCTCGCATCCAAAAGGAGCTCGGGATGGGCGGCCGTTCCGACAAATTGCGAATGCCCTGACTGATCGAAGAATGAATTTGCTCCGGCCGCGTTTCTATTTCTCTTGACGACCAGGGAAGAAAATTGTGACGGAGCGGCACTCGGATGATGAAACATTCCGACTGCCAGTTCTACTGCAGCATCTGCAAGTTGCTGCGTGACTGCGGCTGTCCTGCCCGCTCCGGCGCTGACGCGATCTTGTCTCGCCAAATTGAGCAGCATCGTTCCAAGCAATGAGACGATAAGCACAAGCATCATGGCCCCTAACAATGCAATCCCCCGTTGATCTCTCATTCCTGAGCTTATCGACGACATATTCCCCCCATCAGTTGATCTAGTCATGAACGCAAGCTTACTTCTTTCACGATCTGTAACGATGAACGAGCCAGCTTCACATCCATCACCACCCGTGTTATTCGGCTGGCTATAGAAGTCGGGATGCCAAATTCATCGCAATAGAGGAACTTGATATGATCCAACCCGCCCATCAACGTACTAGCACCGCCGTCGACCATCCGCATCAGCGTCAACAGTCCGCTCTTGTCTTCGCGTTTGGTGTAATAGACCACCCGGTTTATCACCTCGACCGAGCCCCCGGCAGGGAACAGCTGCCCGACGGGCTCGACAAGGAAGAGCTGGTTACGCTGGCCCGACCGAGAAAGCCGATGGACTTCGCAGGCAACCGGACTGCACAACCTCACACTTTTCCCTGTTCCCCATCCACTCCCATCCTCTACGGACAGCGTCACTTGCCCCGGCACGGCGGAGAGCGTCATTGTGGTGACCTGCGCGTTGATATTGGCGTTAAAGAGGAACTCGTCGGCAGATGCAGTCACGATGGAACTCGCTGTGGCCAGCCGCGCTTCTTGTTCAAAGACCTCCAATCCAAGGCGAAGATCCTGTTGGTTGGCTATCGTCCGCTGTTGTTGGACTGTCTGACGATGCATCCCATTAAAGGCATCCAGAAACGCGGCGAGCACAACGGCGCCCATGGTCAAGCTCAACATGACTTCGACCAGGCAGACCCCGCTGCTGCCGGCTATGCCGGCTTTTAACATGTTGGTAATACCTGGCTGCTGTGCCATCATTGCCCCACAAACATCGGATTGGCCCTTACCGTCTCAACCTTGACTTCCTGAACTCCGCTGGATCCCTGGTAGGAAGCAGTCGCACGAATGACGATGCGGCCTGCCGTTTTCAATGATCCGCGAGGATCTGCTTTTACCGTCCAGAGAAGCGTCACATCACCGTTCTGTTGCGTGGCGGTAAAGATTCCATCACCGGCAGCCTGATCTCCATTGGCACCATCGTCGTTCATGAACGTCTCCGGGATTCCGTCGTGATCGAGATCGTCCTCGAGCAGAGCCTGCCAGCGCACCGAGCGTTTGGCTTCAACCCTGGCTTGAGCGAGTGCGAGAGCTCGTGTGCTCACACCGCCCTGCTGAACCTGTCGGGAAGCCATCTGCATCATGCTCACCATCGCCATCAGTGCCACTCCCGAAATCATCGAAGCAGCCATCACCTCCACGAAACTGAATCCTCTGTTATTCATACGTCCCTCATGAGGCTGAGACACGACCGGTCATGCTGACCGTCATCGTTCTCATATCACCGAGTCGATCACGCAACCGGATGGTTGTGGCAGTCGCGGTACGGCCGCTGGGATGGAAGAGCAGGTCCGGTCCGGCACTCGGTTCGTCTACCACGATGCCTTTATCCGCATAGGAATACACGTGGTGCAGAGTTTCGCTGTTGACTAAATACGCCGACAGCGATTGTTGCTCACCGTCAAAGACGATGCGCACGCGCTCTCGGCGGGTAATGGCCAATTGCCTGGCTAAGCGAAGCTCGGAGGCAATCTCTTCCAAGGCGCTGCCGGACTGTGTCCGGCTATGCCAGGAATGAAAGTTGGGTAGTGCCAGGCCTGTCATGATGCCGACCAAGGCGACCGTCACCATGATCTCCATCAATGTCTTTCCGTCCTGATGCATCCGTGTCCCTCGTTCACTTTTCGCTTCGTGAGGCTGCGTCTACTCAAAAGCCATGCCGGTCGAAAATGAAAGTCATGCGAGGGACGTTCATCTCCTCAAATTGGACCATGTGTTCGAAAAACCTTTGCACTTGCGAGGGAAGCAACAGAAGTGATCGAGGGAACACGAGGATGGTAGGACGCCTAGGGAACAGTCCAGTAGGAAGCGATCTGTGCCTGGAGAGATACAGAAGAATGAAGAATGGATACAAGCGAGAGGAAACAGAATTTACAAGTACGCTATCCGGCCAGCAGTCCTTGATACCACTCGAGAATCGTTGGGCCGAAGAAGAGAGCCACCACGGCTCCGCACACCAGGAAGGGACCGAAGGGAATATAGTCCTCTCGTGTGATGACTTTGGCAGCGATCAGGCTCAGTCCGACCAGCGAGCCCAGGAAAGAGCCGAGCATGATTGTCAGCAGCGCTGGTTTCCAGCCAAGGAAGGCGCCGATCATGCCAAGCAGTTTGATGTCACCACCGCCCATTCCCTCTTTCCCGAAAAGGTAAGGACTCGCCCAGGCCAGCAACCACAAGATACCTCCACCGACAACAAGACCGATAACTCCGCCTATCAATCCCAGAGGAAGGATCATCGCAGCACTGACCAGACCCAGCGCCATGCCGGGAAACGTGATGACGTTCGGAATGATCTTGTGAGACAGATCCGTGCCCCCGACCACCAGCAAGGCCGAATAAAACAGCCCATACACTACGGTCGTCCATGTGGGGCCGAACCGCCACAGCAGTGCCACATAACCGATCGCATTCAAGGCCTCAACGACAGGATAGCGAAGGGAGATCGGCGCGTTGCACCGCCGACACCGCCCTCCCAGCAACAGATAGCTGAGGAGCGGAATGTTGTCATACCAGGCAATTGCCTGCGCACAGCTGGTGCAATGTGACCCCGGCCAGGCGATGGATTCATAACGCGGCAGACGGTAAATGCACACGTTGAGAAAGCTGCCGATCAGAGCTCCAAACAGACCGACAATGAAATACAAGAGCAGCATCGTTTCGGAGAATCCTTCTGAGCGCATGAAGGCCGTACTTAGCAAGCCTAGGCGAGGCCCCATGGCTCCATTTACTTTGGCCGGCGTGCGTCCCTATAATTTATTAGGCGTTTTCAAGCGTTCAATCTGATGGCAAGTATACCTGAATCAACTGCGGATAAAAGGAGCACGGATCATCATGGCGAAAGCAGCAACGAAGCCCCGGGTCCGGAGGTCTCTCACAGATCTGGAGCCACCTCCGCGAACCAAGCGGCCGGAATCCTTGACCTCACGCGAGCAGGAAATTCTTGAATTGATCTGGGCCGGTTTTAAAAACAAAGAAATCGGCGAGCGGCTGAAGATCAGTGTCAAAACAGTCGAGGCGCATCGCGCCAATATGATGAAGAAAATGCGTGTGTCGAACACCGCCCAGCTCTTGAAGACAGCGATCCAAGGCGGCATCCTCAAAATCCGGTAGGGCTTGATTTCGAGCGGTCGGTGGCACTCCGCTGACGGACGGCCTCGAACAACGTGACGGCCGCCGACGCGGACACATTCAGAGACTGCACGTGTCCCTTCATAGGGATACGAATGCGTTCATCGCAATGTTGCAAGACCCCTGGCCGTAAGCCTTTTCCTTCCCCCCCAAACACGAGCCCGATCGGGCCGCGTAAATCGACATCCGTAAAGAGCTTGGTCGCTGTCGGTTCCACACCATAAATCCAGACACCGGCTTCCTTCAGGGCTTCCAACAGCCTGGTCGTGTTGGTCACCCGTGCCACCGGAATGTGATCGATCGCACCGGCGGAGACCTTGGCCACGACAGATGTGAGCCCGGCGGCCCGGCGTTCAGGAATAAACACGCCGTGGGCCCCTGCCGCTTCAGCCGAGCGGAGCACGGCGCCAAGATTATGCGGATCCTCGACCCCGTCCAGCACGACCAAGAGTGCAGGCTCATTCTTATCGGCCGCTCGAGCAAGAATGGAATCTTCGGTGTCATACGCTTTGGCGGCGGTAAAGGCCACGATGCCTTGATGTTTGCCACCTGGAACGATCCGGTCGAGCGAGGCCAGCGGTTGAACATGGATCGGCACATGACGGGAGCGCGCGAGCTGCACCAGGTCACCAAACTGTTTATCGGTCCTGACGACTAAGAGACGCTGCAGTGGCCTGGTACCCGCCTTCAGTGCCTCACGGACCGCATGCAGCCCATAGAGGATCTCTTGCTCATCAGCGCTTCCATCGACTGGTGCCATCAGGCTTGTCCTCAATCGTGATGCCCATAGCGGCAAGCTCAGTGCGGATTTCGTCCGATGCCTTGAAGTCTTTCCGGCGTCTGGCAGCATTGCGCTCAGACACCCTCTTCTCGATTTCAGCATCGGTAAGGCTCCGGGGGAGCGTTGTGCTTGCTGCACTGCCCACCTGGCTATTCCCGGAGGGTTGAGTCGGATGGAATTGCCACCTCTCCAATTGAAGTAACCCGAGCACATTTCCCAACAGGCGAAATTCGGCCCTGGCGGTCCTGCGTGCTCCACTCGAGAGACCTTGATCGACGAGTTTGTTCACATCACTGCGAAGGCCCTGCAAGGCAGCGATCGCCACCGGCGTGTTGAAGTCATCGTCCATGGCCGCCTGAAAGCTTGTCCTGCAACGCTCTATAGCCTGATCGAGGCAATCATCACCGGACGCTTTCGATTCGGGTTCGGCGAGTCGCGCGAAAAGATCATAAAAACCGTTTACGGCACTCTTGGAATCTTTCAAGCCGTGATCCGAAAAATCCAACGGGCCACGATAGTGTGTGGCCAATAAAAAATACCGCAGGAGTTCTCCGGTCTCGGCTTCCGGCCACTCAGATTTCTCGAAAATCTCTCGAATCGTAAAAAAATTTCCCAGGGACTTGGACATCTTCTCCTGGTTAATCTGTACGAAGCCGTTATGAATCCAATAGCACGCGAATTCCTTTCCGGTCGCACCGCATGATTGCGCGATTTCGTTCTCGTGGTGCGGGAAAATGAGATCCATTCCGCCGCCGTGAATATCAAACGTTTCTCCCAGGTGGCGGATCGACATAGCGGAACATTCGATGTGCCATCCGGGCCGACCTTGCCCCCAAGGACTCTCCCAGGACGGTTCGCCAGGCTTGCTGCTTTTCCACAAGGCAAAATCCATCGGATGACGCTTACGTTCATCCACCTCGACCCGTGCACCGGCTTGCAGGTCATCCAGTCGCCGCTTGGATAAGCGGCCATAGTCCGGAAATTTCGTCACAGCGAAATAGACGTCACCGCCGACCGGATACGCGAGACCCTTCTTCACGAGTGTCTCAGTCAGCCGAACGATCTCGGCCATGTGCTCGGTGGCCTTCGGCTCCACGGTGGCCGGCCGGACACCGAGCTTTCCCATGTCCTCGTAGTAGGCCTGGATGTATGTCGTCGTAATCTGATCGCAGCTCACGCCCTGCTCATTCGCCCGCTTGATGATCTTGTCATCGACGTCGGTAAAGTTCTTGGCGAAGTCTACCCGATACCCTGAATATTCGAGATAGCGACGGATGACGTCAAAGACGAGCGCGCTACGAGCGTGGCCGATATGACAATAGTCGTAGACGGTCACGCCGCATACGTACATGCGAACGGTGCCCGGCACGAGCGGTTCAAACAGTTCTTTTTTCCCGCTCAATGTATTGTAGATCTTGAGCATGCGCATGAACCTATTGAAGGGTTGGCCGACGTTTGGGCCAGTGAGACCAGAGAAACAGCCCGAGGACAGCGGCTAGCGCCAGACCGACGACAAGATCGAATTGATGGAAATAACCCCGTAGATCTTCCCATCGTTCACCCATCTTGAGTCCCACATAGGCGAGGAGATAGCACCAGGGCAAGGCACCCAGAAAGGTAAACAGCACGAACCGAGGGAAATTCATCCTGGCAATCCCCGCCGGCAACGAGATGAACGTGCGCACGACGGGCAACATCCGGCTGAAAAACACGGCGGCTTCGCCATATTGCTTGAACCAGCGGTCGGCTATATCGAGATCACGATGCGAGACCAGGACATACGGTCCATATCGTTCCATGAATGAACGGCCGCCATAAATGCCAGCGTAATAGGCCGCAATTGAACCGACGACATTGCCGAGGGCGCCTGCGAGCGTGACACCGAGCATGGTAAATTCGCCGGTGGTGACGAGATATCCGGAGAAGGGCATGATGATTTCACTCGGAAGCGGAATGCAGGCGCTCTCAATGGCCATCGTCACGAGAATGCCGGTGTAGCCGAATTTCGTAATGCAGAAGATGACAAAACGACTCAGTTCACTGATGATCGCTTCGATGGCGCTGCTGATCACAAATCATTGCCTCCGAACGGGCCGCATAGTGCCGCGACGCTGAAGCATCGGTTCCCACGTGCGGAATTGATCGAGCACGCCATAATAGGTCAAGTCCAGATGGATGGGCGTAAGAGACACAAACCCCGTTTCAATCGCTTCATGGTCTGCATCCTTGCTGCGACTCCATGAAATGCGCTTTCCGGCAATCCAATAGTATTTGCGGCCGTGGGGATCGAGCTTTTCGATGATGGGGTTTTCAAAGCGCCGGCGGCTGAGGCACGTTACGCGCACGCCTTTAATCGCCGATCGTGGCCGATCCGGTATATTGACGTTTAACAGCGTTTCCTCAGGCAATCCGCGTTCGAGCACCATTCGGACGACCCGTGCGGCATACGTCGCTCCGACGGCAAAGCGAAAAGTGTCCCCCCCCTCTTGGGAAACGGCCACTGACGGCACCCCTAGGATGGTCCCCTCCATTGCCGCTGAGACGGTTCCTGAATACATGACGTCATCGCCCAGGTTGACCCCTTTATTGATCCCGGACACCACGATTGTCGGAGGCTTCGGCAAGATCTTAAGCAATGCGAGGTTGACGCAATCGACCGGTGTCCCGTTCACCGTATAGGTACGCACAGCGGTGCGATGCACCCGCAACGGTTTATGCAGCGTCACCGAGTGAGCCACGGCCGTTCGCTCACGATCCGGCGCCACGATCCACACTTCGCCGATGACGGAAAGGGCATGAGCGAGCGCCGCCAGACCGGGAGACGCAATACCGTCATCATTGGTTACGAGAATGCGCATCTCTTCCCTACGATAGAAAAAAAGCTGCCTTGGCAGCTTCGTTTTGTCTCACCACTGACGCGACGGCCACACGTCCGTCGACCTCGTCAATGTCTACAGGCATTCGCCAATGAACGGTTGGTCGGGGCGGCGGGATTTGAACCCACGACCACTCGCACCCCAAGCGAGTACGCTACCGGGCTGCGCTACGCCCCGACGTGTTCTGATTGTGGCTATTGTCCCTTGGCGGGTCATGGAAAGGCAATGGGAAAGGCATGCCGGATTCAACGCGAATGCGAGTCGATAATTTTGATAATGGCTTGCAGGTCGCCCCGGAGCTTTTTCGCCATTTCTTTTGGCGGCAGCGGCTTTGACGCGGCGCGCCCCCGTCTAACCCAATACCGCTTGACGCCTTCGAGCGTATGCCCTTCGTCATAGAGCATCCGCTTGATCTCAAGGACGGTTTCGATGTCCCGTTGCACATACAGACGCTGGTTCCCCCGGCTTTTCTTGGGCTTGAGGAAACTGAATTCGGATTCCCAGAAACGAAGTACATAGGCGGGGAGTTTCGTCAGTTGACTCACTTCCCCGATTTTATAAAAAACCTTGCTCCCCAGCCTGGGTTCAATGCCCATGACCGGCCCTCACGGTGCGGTCGATGATGTGGGTGGAAGCGGTGCTACGAATTGACGTACTTCTTGAATACTTGGCTTGGCCGGAATGTAACCACGCGACGGGGCGTGATGCCAATTTCTTCTCCCGTCCGAGGATTCCGGCCCTTGCGAGCGCCCTTGCTTCGAACAACGAAATTTCCGAATCCGGCAATTTTGACCGATTCGCCTTTTTGCAGGACGGACTTCAACAGATTCAACACTAACTCAACAATATCTGCTGCTTCGTTTTTTGAAATGCCGACCTGCTTGAAAATCTCGTTTGCAATATCTGCCTTTCTCATGCCACCCCCTACCATAAACCACAGCAGATCCGCGCGATGCCCAGTCGCCCCTGACACGCGGCGAGTTTTGCTTAAGTTACGTGAGGTTATGAACGCTGTCAAGAATAAATATTAGGTGGGATCAGACAGTGCGGCCTAATCTTTCACTAACAGCTTATATTCGATGCTGTCGGCCAAGGCCTGCCAGGTGGCTTCCATGATGTTTTCCGACACCCCGACGGTCCCCCATTTATCCTTCTGATCGCCCGATTCGATCAGGACGCGAACCTTCGACTCGGTCCCTTTATTCGCAGCCAGTACGCGGACTTTGTAATCCAGCAATTTCACTTCTTTCAGCTGAGGATAGAATTTTTCCAATGCCTTACGCAACGCGTGATCCAGCGCATTCACGGGACCGGCGCCTACCGCCGCCGTATGTTCAACCATATCGCCGACCTTGACCATGACCGTCGCTTCGGAAAGAGGAGCTCCGTCGTCCTGTTTCTTTTCCACGATCACGCGGAATCCCAATAACCGGAAGGACGGCCGGTGACTACCCATGCTCTTACGCATCAGTAACTCGAACGAGCCTTCCGCTCCTTCAAATTGATAGCCTTGGCTCTCCCGTTCTTTCAGCGTCTCGACTAGCTCGTGCACTTTTGAATGGTCTTTCGGAAGCGTGATGCCGTACGCCTCAATCTTTTCAAGGAGCCCGCTTCGACCGGCATAGTCGGACACCAGCATGCGTTGCCGGTTCCCCACAAGCTTTGGATCCACATGCTCGTACGTGGCTGCATTCTTCAGCACCGCATGAATATGGACGCCTCCCTTGTGCGCAAAGGCCGAATCGCCAACGTAAGGCTGATGCTTGTTGGGCATGAGGTTGGCGATTTCCGTCACAAAACCGGAGACCTCCTTGAGATGGCTCAAGCGATCGCTGAGCGCCGGGCGTTTCATCTTGAGTTCAA
Organism: uncultured Nitrospiraceae bacterium; assembly: GCA_963728135.1. Lineage (GTDB taxonomy): Bacteria > Nitrospirota > Nitrospiria > Nitrospirales > Nitrospiraceae > Nitrospira_D. The sequence continues at coordinate 18,896 of CAVSJC010000012.1, forward strand.
GATTGGGCAGGATCGAGCACAGGTTGGCATTCCCGCAACGCTCTCCGATCCCATTGATGGTGCCTTGCACTTGCAAGATCCCGGTCTCAATGGCCACCAGCGAGTTGGCGACGGCCATTTCACAATCGTTATGCGCATGAATACCCAATGGAACCGGACATTCCCGCTGAACGACCTCACAAATCTTACGGATCTCCCAGGGCATGGTGCCGCCGTTCGTATCACACAAGATGACTCGCTCGGCACCGGCCTCGACCGCTTTTCGGACGGTATGGAGCGCATAATCAGGATTGGTCTTGTACCCGTCAAAAAAATGTTCGGCATCATAGAAGACCCGACGACCCTTGCTGTGAAGATAGGCGATAGAGTCGCCAATGAGCTCGAGGTTTTTCGCGAGAGAGATGCCAAGGGCGTCCGTCACATGCAGGGACCATGTCTTGCCAAACAGCGTGATCGTTTTTGTCTCGGCCGCCAACAATCCCTGTAAGTTAGGATCCTTCTGGACGGGCTGACTCGCCTTCCTCGTCGAGCCAAAGGCAATGACTGTGGCATGTTTCAACGGAATGGTCTTAATGAGCCTGAAGAATTCGATGTCCTTGGGATTGGCGCCAGGCCAGCCTCCCTCGATGAAGTGCACGCCCAGTTCATCCAGCTTCTGCGCGACACGCACTTTATCTTCCGCCGAGAAACTCACGTCTTCAGCTTGTGCGCCGTCCCGCAAGGTCGTGTCATAGATTTCCAACGTTGCCGGCCGATCGAGTGGCAGCCGCAATTCAGGCAAGGGTGCACTTCTGTGGCGCTGACGCAGGGACCCGGATGATGGTCGTTTAGGAGCCATGGCAATGAAGGGTATCAGGTCAGCGGCTGGTCTGTCGAGATCGCCCCTTGAGGGGCAACGCAAGACCTCGCTGCGCGATCAGACGATCGAATTCATCTTCGCAGGGCGATCTCCCAACGGACCTTGGTCAAGGTTAAAGGCGGAATGAAGGGCGCGCATGGCCAATTCAAGGTATTTTTCGTCTATGACGCAGGAAATTTTGATCTCGGACGTGCTGATCATCATGATATTGATCCCCTCCCGTGACAGGACCTCGAACGTCTTCGATGCGACGCCGGAATGGGACCGCATCCCCACCCCGATGAGCGACACTTTCGCAATCGCTTCCGTCACGGAAACGGACTTCGCTTCGATGTCTTTCGCGACAGCTTGAATGATCGGGACCGCCTGTTTGAGATCGGCACGCGGCACCGTGAAGGAGAGATCCGTCAACGCCGCTTGACTGATGTTCTGAATAATCATATCGACGTTGATGTGCGCATGCGCAACCGGGCCAAAGATCCTCGCGGCAATGCCAGGCTTATCCGGCACTCCCACGATGGTGATCTTGGCTTGATTACGGTCTCCGGTGACTCCTGCGACTGCCACAGCTTCCATGTCCGCGTCTTCCTTCGTCACAAGAGTCCCCTTTCCTTCCTTGAAGCTGGAATTCACTTCCACCGGCACGTTAAATTTGGCGGCAAACTCAACGGATCGTGCCTGAAGAACTTTGGCGCCAAGACTCGCCATTTCCAGCATCTCCTCATAGGAGATTTTTTCGATCCGTCTCGCCGCCGGAACAATATTGGGGTCCGCCGTGTAGACTCCGTCGACATCAGTGAAGATGATGCACCGGTCCGCTTTGAGCGCCGCCGCCAGCGCGACCGCCGAGAGGTCGGATCCACCTCGTCCCAGCGTCGTCACATCCGATTGTTCGTTGATGCCCTGAAACCCGGCCACTACCGGAATGACCCGCTTCTCAAGCGCGTCCCTGATCCGGTCTGCGACTACCCGTGAAATCCGGGCTTTCGTATGGGCGCTATCGGTAATGATGCCGACTTGCCGCCCGGTAAAGGAGCGGGCATCGAGACCGCGCCCCCGCAATGCCATGGCCAGAAGCGAAATCGTCACCCGCTCACCGGTCGAGAGCAGCATATCCAGCTCGCGCTCGTCAGGGTTCGGCGTCGCCTCATGGGCCAGCTTGATCAGCCGGTCCGTCTCGCCGCTCATGGCGGAGAGCACGACCACCACCTGATGGCCTTGACTCTGCGTCTTGGCGACGCGATCGGCGACGCGGTGGATCCGCTCGATGGTCCCGACCGACGTTCCACCGTATTTCTGGACAATCAACCCCATGGACGTCAGCCTCGTGCAAACAATTTTGTCACAAACTTGGTCGCGTCCCGAGCGATCTTGGCGGCTTGCGCGTCAGATTCGGTAAACCGGCGTCCCCCCGCCTGTTCTCCTTTTGTCCCCACCTCGCCGAAGGCGTAAAACGCGGGAGCCGCGGTGCCCGTCAGCGTGATCGCAGACCACCAGATAGTCGATACGGCCCTTGCTTGGTCAAGCCCTCGACCAGCGGACCCACCAGATGGCGATCAAACTCTTCGACTCCACCCACCGTCGCTTTGATATCCGCGCCATGGACGACTTCATCAGTCAGGCCGGCGTGAAGATACACGAAATCGTGTTTGTCGAACTCTTCGAGCGCCACCCGGGCGGCGGTCTGGAGATCGCCGCCGGCCAGCCGCTCGAATCCGCCGCGTCAAGGCCGGCGCAGATGCCGAGGCCTCGATGGACATCACTCGTCGCGACGACCGACCCGGTCACCCGATATTGTTCCGTGAGACTCGGCCAGAGGACGGCCCGTCCTTGCACCCCACAGCCACACACAGTTAGCCGGCTTCTAGACCAGCGTTCACGCCGCTCCTCATTGACGGGATGATCTCGCAAAATAAGATGGGACGCATCCATGAGTTTTCGCAAGATGTCCGCCCCATCGCCGGTCGGCAAGGCGTCGGCGATCGAGCGGCCGAGCACCGTCTGCGGATCCACACAGACCGCCCGTGGCTTGCCGTTCACCCAGACCATGAGATGCCGATGCCCGGTCCCGGGATAGAACTGAATGGTCTCTGAGCCCAGTTGCTCATTGATCGCATCAATCAGCTCGCGCGCCTCCTCCGTTTCGATCAACCCGGCCGTGGCATCATCCATGACGACATTCGAACCCAGCTTTTTGATTTCACCACCTTTGCCGTTCTCGGGCTTCAGGCGTCACCATGGTGCAGCGAAAGACCACGTCGTGCTCGTTAACGACACACCGAGGCTCGCCGCTTCGAGCGGACCGGGCCCCTGATAGAATTTCTTGGGATCATAGCCGAGAATCGCCGTACCGCTGAGCCCGCTGCCCTGGCGTGCGTTGTCGGCAGGGAAGACGAGAGAGCCGAGATCTCCGTATTGCGCTAACGCGATCGAGATGGGGCGTGGCCGAGGCCTGGAGGGGGGTGCTTCCGCTCAGTTCCGTCCGGGGAAGATCCGCCATCCCGTCGGCGTGAAGTATCAGATATTTCATCGCAGACACACGCGCATCATACTTTCAAGAGACGGGCGACGTCATCGCGCGTTGCTTTGACGGTCAGCGGTTGACGTGGACACACTGATGGCCGTATCGGCATCCTTCAAACCATGTCCCGTTCAGCGTGCATACGACGGTTTCCCCCTCCCGTAAGACTCCGGCTCTGTGTCAATTTGATCACGCCTGCGACCGAGGCCGCAGACGCCGGCTCGCAAAACACCCCTTCCATGGCGGCCACCGGTTGTATAGGCGGCGAGGATTTCCTCATCGGTCACCATGTCGATCGCGCCCGGCGGATTCCTTGACCGCGGTCAATGCCGCCGACCAACTGGCCGGATTTCCGATGCGGATAGCAGTCGCCACGGTTTGAGGCTCTTCTACGACCTGACCCAGCACGATGGGCGCCGCGCCGGCGGCTTGAAATCCCATCATGCGGGGCAAGCCGCGCCGTCTGATTCGGCCGTCCGGTATTCCTGGTAGCCCTTCCAATAGGCGGTGATATTACCCGCGTTCCCGACCGGAAGCACGTGAAGACTCGGCGCGTCACCAAGTTGATCACAGACCTCAAATGGCCGCCGTCTTCTGTCCTTCGATCCTGAACGGGTTGAGTGAATTGACCAACTCGATATGGTGGAGCGCAGAAATATCCTTGACGATGGTCAATGCCTGATCGAAATTTCCTTCAATCTGAATGACCGTCGCCCGGTGCATCATCGCTTGGGACAGCTTACCCATGGCAATTTTGCCGGCAGGAATGAGCACATACACAGAAAGCCCGGCACGAGCGCCGTACGCGGCGGCAGAAGCCGACGTATTCCCGGTCGATGCACAAATGACGGCACGGGCGCCGTGCTCGACCGCCTTCGAGATGGCCATCGTCATGCCACGGTCTTTAAACGACCCGGTCGGATTGACTCCTTCGAATTTGAGATAGAGATCCACCCCGGGCGCAATGGTCTTGGCCAGTCGTGGCGCACGGATCAGCGGCGTATTCCCTTCTTCAAGACTGATCACGGGGGTCTTTTCCGTCACCGGAAGAAACTTTCGGTATTCTTCAATGATTCCGCGCCAGCGTGTCATGTGGTCACTCGTCCTTGCCTTCGACCCGGATGAGAATGGTGGGCTCGGAGACAAAGGCCTTGCGGTTGATCTCACGAAGCGCCGCTTGCACGTCCCGTTCTTTTGCCATATGGGTTTTGATGACGACAGGCACCGTCTGGCCCTCTCGACGACCTTGTTGGAGCATGGAGGAAATACTGATGCCGCAGCGTCCAAGCTCTCCGGCGATTTGCGACAAGACGCCCGGACGGTCCACGACGGTAAAGCGCAAGTAGTAGAGCGAATCGATCTCTTCCATGGGCTTCATGCGAAGAGGTCGTCGTTGATCCTGTTTGAAGGACGCCGCAGGCACCCGCCCTACCGCTCCGGTGAGCACATTGCGTCGCAATGGCGATGACATCGCTGACCACGGCGCTTCCCGTCGGCAGGGAGCCGGCTCCCTGGCCATACATCACCACATCCCCGACGGCGTCGCCGACGAGTTGAATGGCGTTATAGACTCCTTCGACTTGCGCGATCGGAGAGACCGATGGAAGCATCGTCGGATGCACACGCGCTTCAATGTCGCCGTCGACCAGCTTCGCGATTCCCAGCAGCTTGATGGTGAATCCAAATTCCTTGGCATACGCGATATCGGTCGACGTGATGTGCGTAATGCCTTCGGTATAGATATCTTTGAAGTTGACCGGCGTCCCGTAGGCCAGATTGACGAGAATGGCGAGCTTATGCGCGGAATCGATACCGGCCACATCGAAAGTCGGATCGGCCTCGGCATAGCCGGCTCGTTGCGCATCCTTCAAAACCGCTTCGAAACCCTGGCCCTCCTGGGTCATTCTCGACAGAATATAATTAGAGGTGCCGTTGATGATGCCATAGATGGATTGAATGGTATTGCCGGCCAATCCTTCCGTCAGGGCCCGGATGACCGGAATGCCTCCGCCGACGCTGGCCTCAAACGCCAGATCCACTTTCTGGCGAGCCGCCGCGTCAAAAATCTCTTCGCCATGCACCGCCAGCAAGGCCTTATTCGCGGTCACCACATGCTTGCCCGCCGCAATCGCATCCATGATGACTCGTTTGGCTGTCTCGTACCCGCCGATCAACTCGATCACGATATCCACCGCAGGATCGGTGAGCACTTCCTTCGCGTTGGCGGTCAAGACACCGTCTGGCAACACCAGTCCGCGATCTCTCGTTATGTCGAGGTCCGCAACACGGATGAGATCGACCGGCACGCCCACCCGGCGCCGAATCAATGCAGCATTATTGATCAGCACCTTCGCCACGCCGGTTCCGACCGTGCCGAATCCGATGATGCCGACGCCGATGCGCGCCTTCATACTTCCGCCCCGTCGAGTTTAAGCGCCTTCCGGATGCCTCTGACGGCCTGGCTCGTCCGGTGTTCATTTTCCACGAGTCCGAAGCGGACATATTCATCGCCGCCTTCTCCGAATCCGATTCCAGGCGACACGGCCACCTTTGCTTCCTTGAGTAGCAGCTTCGAGAATTCCAGTGAACCCATATGGCGATAGGGGAGCGGAATACGCGCCCAGACAAACATGGTCGCCCGAGGCTTCGTCACGGACCATCCGATCCGGTTCAGTCCCCCGACCAGGACATCACGCCGCTTCTGATAGCGGAGCACCGTCTCCTTGACGCAATCTTGCGGCCCGTTCAACGCAATGACGCTTGCGATTTGAAGCGGCTGAAAGATGCCATAGTCGAGATAGCTTTTGATCTTGGCCAGCGCTCCGACCACTTCGCGATTCCCTACACAGAAGCCCACCCGCCACCCAGGCATGTTGTAGGCCTTGGAGAGCGTATAGAACTCCACTCCAATGTCCTTCGCCCCGTCCACTTGCAGAAAGCTCGGCGCCTTATAGCCGTCGAAGACCAGGTCGGCGTAGGCCAGATCGTGAATGACGATGACGTTATGTTCTTTGGCGAACGCGACGATTTTCTTGAAAAAACTCGAGGTTCACAACAGCCGTCGTCGGGTTGTGAGGGAAATTGATCACCAGAATTTTCGGGACGTGGGAATGTCTGGCGGTAGACGCGCAGCAAATCCTCAAAAAAGTCGCTGTCCTGACGGAGTTCGATCCCACGGACCTCCCCTCCGGCGATGATGAAGCTGTACATATGAATGGGATAGGTCGGCGTGGGAGTCAGGACGACGTCGCCGGGCCCGATCATCGCCAAGGCGAGATGCGCCAATCCCTCTTTCGAGCCGATTGTCACGATGGCTTCCGTCTCTGGATCCAAAGTGACATCGTAGTTCCGCTTATACCATGCGCAGATCGCATGACGAAGCTTGGTGATGCCCCGCGAGGCGGAATAGCGATGATTCTTTCCTTTGCGGGCCGCTTCGATCATTTTTTCCACGATGTGCGGGGGCGTCGGCTGGTCAGGATTCCCCATGCCGAAGTCGATAATATCTTCCCCTCGTTGTCTGGCCTCCAGCTTGAGCGACTGCACCTGTGCAAAGACGTACGGAGGAAGTCGTTTGATCCGATAAAATCCGTCGCCCAGCCCCATGAATTTCCTTTTTGTACTGGTTGGTGGCGTTCCGGCTGTTGCGCGTGAAGCGTGAGACAGGCGGACGAAGCGCTTATTCTAAATGAGTGATTCTCAGTCGAGTCAATTTCCTTGCGATTCTATGGGGTTCTGATCTTCAAGGCGCGGTCGGTCTGGAGGCACTCGGCGGCACTCCCTCCTTGCCCCTCCCGTCGCCTTTCTGCTACTAATACCGTGTTTTCAAGAGATCCGATTCTTGTTTTTCCTCTGTCTGCTTACCCGACAGGCCAACGGAGGATGCATGGCCCGGCTGGGCGTCAACATCGACCATGTCGCCACGTTACGGCAGGCTCGAGGCGGTGCCGATCCTGACCCCTTGGCGGCCGCCATTCTGGCCGAGCTGGCTGGAGCCGATGGCCTCGTCGTGCATCTGCGGGAGGACCGACGACACATTCAGGATCGCGATCTGCAGTTGCTGCGCGACATCGTCCGCACGAAGCTGGATCTTGAAATGGCGGCTGATGATGCGATGGCGAAAATCGCGCTCAGCATCAAACCGGACCTCGTCACATTGGTCCCGGAAAAACGTCAGGAACTCACCACGGAAGGCGGGCTTGATGTCGCAGGACAACGCGACCGCCTGCAAGCCGTCATCACGCTCCTGCACGACGGCGGCATCCCTGTCAGCGTATTCATCGAACCTGATTTGAATCAAGTCAAATCAGCCCATAAAATTTCCGCGGACTTCATTGAGCTCCACACCGGCCGTTACGCCAATGCAACACGTTCGAAGGAAGCGGATACTGAATACGAAGCCATTACCCAAGCCGCGAAACTCGCCTATAAGCTGGGCATTGGAGTCAACGCCGGGCACGGGTTGAATTACCGGAACGTCAAACGCCTCACTCATATCCCGGAAATTGTTGAGTACAACATCGGCCATAGCATTATCGCCCGGGCGGTTCTTGTTGGCCTCGATCAAGCGGTGAAAGAGATGAAAGCGTTGCTCAGCTGAGGCTCGTTCTGCATCCGGTCGACTGCATGTGTCATGACGCAGTCCCGCCACCCAAGTTCCTCATCCGCGTATGAGTGAGCAGTCGTGATTAAAATTGTTACCAGCGCGCAGATGCAAGCCCTCGACCGTCGAACCATCATGGAGGCTCGTGTCTCGGGGGCCACGCTGATGGAGCGGGCTGGAGCCGGAGTGGTGGCGTGCCTTGAGAAAGCATTTGGTCCGCTTCGAGGTAAGGCCTTCACCATCCTCTGCGGCAAGGGGAACAACGGGGGCGACGGTTATGTGGTCGCCCGGCTGCTCCACCGCCGTCGCGCTAGAGTGGTCGTCTTGGCTGTAGGACCGGTCGGGGAGCTCAGCGCTGATGCCGCGCGAATGCACAGGCAGTTCGTCCGCCTCGCAGGTCAAGCAGCGGTGCGGCCGTACACCTCCCTTCATCAAGCGCTGCCTCGATTGCAAAATGCTGCAGTGATCGTTGATGCGCTATTTGGCACCGGCCTCTCTTCGGACGTCTCCGGACGCTATGCTGATGCTATTGACTGCATCAATAGAGCCGGACGGCCGGTTTGCGCAGTCGATCTCCCTTCCGGCCTGCATGCTGATTCGGGGCTGGTGCTCGGTCGAGCCGTGTGCGCCACACTCACCATTACATTTGGACTTCCCAAACTGGGTCTCTATCTGAACGAGGGCATCAATCTGGCCGGACACATCCATGTGGTGGACATTGGCATTCCCGCAGTCTTTGTGGATGCCGTGGAAAGCCGGACCTCTCTGATCACGGGTTCTTTCGTACGCGCATCGTTGCCCCCACGGGGGCCGTCGAGTCACAAAGGGACCTATGGCCATGCGGGCATCATTGCAGGATCGGTCGGTAAAACCGGCGCGGCGGCGATGGCCGCCAACGCAGCTCTTCGTGTGGGCGCCGGCCTGGTGACAGTGGCCACGCCCTCGAGCGTCAACGATATCCTGGAAGCGAAACTGTTGGAAGCGATGACCGTCCCCATGCCGGACACGAAGGCCCGCACGTTGGCACGAACCGCGTTCGATCGGCTCACCGCCTTTATTTCCGCGAGAACGGCCGTCGCGATCGGCCCTGGATTGTCGACGCATCCGGAGACGGTCGAACTCGTCCAGGCTCTCGTCAAGCAGCTCGATCGACCCGCCGTCCTGGATGCCGACGCCCTCAACGCATTGGCGGGCCGCGCCGCCCTGTTGACTGAGTGCAAGACTCCGCCGATTCTGACCCCTCATCCAGGGGAGATGGCCCGCTTAGAAACCGAAGCGACCGCACAGTCCGTCAACGCCGATCGCATCGGCACGGCTGCGCGGTTCGCAAGAGAGCGCGGGGTGTTTGTCGTCTTGAAGGGCGCACGCACCGTGATTGCGAGGCCGGACGGAGCAGTGGCAATTTGTCCGACGGGTAATGCTGGCATGGCGACTGCGGGAACTGGCGATGTGCTGACTGGCATGGTGGCCGGACTGTTGGCGCAAGGATTGGCGTCCTGGGAAGCGGCGTGCGTGGCGACGTATCTCCACGGCCATGCCGGCGACCTCGCCGCTGCCAGAATCGGACACGCGGGAATGGTCGCCGGAGATGTGATTGACTACATTCCTCAAGCGCTCAAGGCATTCAATGAAGCGTAAAGCTGTCTCGCCCCTTCGTCAATGCCATCAGAAGCGACCGGCCGGGACGGTGATGAGCGGTTCGTTGAACCTGCTGCTGTCCTCTCAGGCGGACACCGCACGCCTGGGGCGTACCATTGGACGCGCCCTCAAGGGCGGGGAAGTGCTGGCTTTAATCGGAGACCTGGGTGCCGGGAAGACAGCTCTTGTGAAAGGTGTGGCCGCAGGGATCCATGCGCCGAAAGCATCGGTGAACAGCCCGACATTCGTATTGATGCACCACTATCGCGGCAGGCTTCCACTTGTTCACGTCGACTTCTATCGGCTACGCACACAATCCGATGCAGAGAACATCGGGCTGCATGAGTATTTTGACGGAACCGCCGTCACGGCGATTGAATGGGCTGACCGCTTTCCTGCCTTGCTCCCGGATGATCGTCTTGAAGTACGCCTACGCCATAAGAGCCCGACCGTCAGAACTGTGGAGCTCTCGGCTCACGGCCCGCAAGCCCTTCAGGTGCTCCAACAAGTCAGAGAGGATCGGCAACCACCTCTGAAGGTCGCGGGCCATCCGGCGCACACACCTCGACCGCGAAAGGCTACGACCCGATGATTCGACTGATTCTGGTCGGAATACTCTTGCTGCTCTCCTTGGCCTTTTTCCTACAAAATCAAGAACAGGAGGTCACGCTCCGCTATCTGTTCGGCTTGTTGGAAGCGTCCACGCCCATCTATAAACCCATCCTGACCGCCTTCGCCATGGGTCTCTTAGTGTCCGGCATCCTGCTCTTCCCTCCATGGGTCCGAAGCCGCCTCGAACTGCGCCGAAAAATAAAAGCGCTGCAAGAAGCGGAAGTGGATCTCGAACGATTGCGGCAATCGCTTGAAAAACTTTCCGGACGCGCCTCCTCCTCACTGCCGATTGCACCGTCTCAGGATCTGGCCGATGAGTAACTCAGACCATAGTCCTCTCATGCGGCAATATTGGGACATTAAGCGGGGGTATCCGGACGCCATCCTGCTGTTTCGGGTCGGCGATTTCTATGAGATGTTTTTCCAGGACGCCCAGGAAGCCTCGCGCCTGCTTTCAATCGCGCTGACGTCGAGAGACAAACACAGCCCCGATCCAGTCCCCCTCTGCGGCGTGCCCTATCATGCCGCCACCGGCTACATTGCAAAGTTGCTGAAGGCGGGACGCACCGTCGCGCTCTGCGAGCAAGTGGAGGATCCCAAGCTCGCCAAAGGCCTTGTGCGCCGGGAGGTGGTCCGCCTCTATACCCCCGGCACTCTGGTCGACACCGAATTTCTATCTCCCGTTGAATCCAACTATCTCACCGCCATCTCCCTTCCCTGCGGTGCCACGCCATCACCGCTGATCGGATTAGCGGCCCTCGAAGTATCGACCGGCGAATTTTGGGTTATGGAGTTTCACGGTCCGTTGGCCGCTTCGCAAGCCTCCGATGAGCTGATGCGGATAGAACCTCGGGAAGTGTTGTGTATCCAGGGAACCAACCGCGGAGACGGAGCCTGGCTCAACCAGGTCAGAGGCGCGCGCGTATGCGAGCGGCCGGCCGGCTCGTTTGATCCACAGCAGGCAACGCAACTCCTCCAAGAACAGTGTCGCGTGCAAACCCTTCATGCATTCGATTGTCAGGGGCTGACCGCCGCCATCGGCGCAGCCGGCGCTGTGTTGCGGTACTTTCGCGAGACCCAGCCCACCGCGCGATTTGACCACATCCGGCATTTCTCCGTCCGCCGGAACAATGAAACCATGCACCTGGACAGTGTCACGATCCGGAACTTGGAGCTGCTCAAGCCGATGGGCACTTTCGAGATGGCTCATGATTCGAACCCGACGTGCTTATTGTCGGTCCTGGATCGGACGGTCACAGCCATGGGGAGCCGGCTCCTGCGGCAATGGATCGTCAGGCCTCTAATTCAATCCGCACCGATCCAGGCTCGATTGGATGCGGTCGGCGAATTGAAAGACCGCATGCAGGAACGTGTGGGAATCCGCAAAGCCTTGCGTGAAGTTCAGGACATCGCCCGCCTCAGCGGTCGGCTCGTCTTGAACCTGGCGGGGCCCCGTGAATTACTGGCGCTTAAAAAGTCGCTGGCCGCGCTCCCAGAGATCTCCAGTCAACTGGCCCCGCTGCTCAGCCCCCTGTTGGTGGAAACGCGAGCCAGCTGGGATGACGGACGTGATCTTTACGATCTGATTGAACAAGCCATTCAACCGGATGCGCCGATTTCAGTACGAGAGGGAAACCTGATCAAGGATGGCTATGACGCGGCAGTGGATGAACTGCGGAAAGCCAGCAAGGAAGGGAAAAACTGGATCGCCGGCCTGGAAAGCCGCGAGCGGGAACGAACCGGCATTGAGTCTCTCAAGATCCGCTACAACCAGATCTTCGGGTACTATATTGAGGTTACGAAAGCCCAGCTTACGAAAATACCGGCCGACTATACCCGGAAACAGACGCTCGTCAACGCCGAACGCTTCATGACGCCGGAGCTCAAGGAGTTGGAAGAACGGGTCACCGGTGCCGAAGTGAAGCTGTTGGCGCTAGAACAGGCCCTCTTTGCAGGCGTGCGGGACCGCCTGGCGCAAGAAGCTTCGAGGCTCGAGAATATCGCCGTCAAACTGTCACTGGTTGATGTGTTGGCCGCATTGGCGGAAACCGCCGCGCTCAATCAATACACCAGGCCTATCGTGGATTGCAGCGGCACGATCATCATTCATCACGGCCGTCACCCCGTCGTCGAACGGCTCGGCACTGACATGGTCTTCGTGCCCAATGACACCCGGCTCAACTTGGACGCCGATCGTCTCCTGATCATCACCGGTCCTAATATGGCCGGGAAGAGCACCTACCTCCGCCAAGTGGCCTTGATTGTGCTGCTGGCTCAGATCGGAAGTTTCGTTCCGGCCGACGAGGCCCAGATCGGTCTGGTCGATCGCATCTTCACCCGTGTCGGCGCTTCCGACAATCTTGCGGGAGGGCAGAGCACCTTTATGGTTGAGATGGTGGAAACCGCAAGCATTTTGAACAGTGCAACGCAGCGGAGTTTGATTCTGCTGGATGAAATCGGGCGTGGCACGAGCACCTATGACGGGTTGAGTATCGCCTGGGCCGTGGCGGAACACATTCATGATCGCAGGCACCTTGGTGCCCGTACCTTGTTTGCCACGCACTATCACGAGATGACCCAGCTCGAAGCCCAGCGGGAAGGAATAAAAAACTACCGTGTGGCGGTGACAGAGCAAGACGGAGACGTGATCTTCTTACGCAAAATTGTTCAGGGCGGAGCGGACAAGAGTTACGGCATTCATGTCGCCAAGCTGGCCGGACTGCCTGCTTCGGTCACCCTGCGGGCTTTGGATGTCCTCGCTCAGCTTGAAGAACCTGAAAGCACGCTCATGCAGCCGATTCAGGAACCGCCCCCTCGACCGCCGCTTCCCCAGCCGCATCCGATTATCCAAGAGGTTCAACAAATTGATTTATTCTCGATGACGCCACTGGATGCGCTGAACCGGCTGGCAGAGCTTCAGCGGATGGTGAGACCTGAATCGCCACCTCAAAAATAAAAAAGCGGCCGCCCCGGCAAAGGGCGACCGCTTTCTCATCTTGAGACCGATACCTGACTAATGGGACTGGGCCTGATTGTACTTCGCGTCCCAGGGAATCAATCCTCCGACAGTCTTTCCACCTGGAATCATCACGTCATACTGCATGCCCACGGCTGCCCCATCTGGAGATTTCGGTGAGGTGTTCAGTCCTTGTTTGGCTGCTGCACATCCAGACTCCATCTCATTCTTACCCTGGCATTCTTTCAAGCGAAGGCCGGAAATGCTGAGCGGCTTGCCCATTGAACCCGCAACCTCGGGAATCTTCTTTACAGACGAAATCACCCGATGATTCTGCTCCGGTTCCGTCGCCGTAAACTCGATCAGGTCGGTCGTGCTGCCAGGAGGCACTTCCTTGGCTGCCGCCGGTCCTGCATGAGGACGGCCCATTTTCTTTAATTCTTCCCAGGCACCCTTGTCAGCGTAAAACTTCAAATTCTTACCTGGGTGGATCTTCTGCCAAAACAGACCGCTCTCCGCAGCTCCACCGAACACGGAGACATTGATCCACACCGCTTCATCGTAGGGATCGAGCACGATCACACGGCCCTGCAGTGTGGTGGGCTTGCTCATGTCGCCCCATTCAAATCTCTCTTGAAATGCTTCGATGGCCAATGCGGTGGAAGCCATACCGACTACCAGCGCAACGGCTGCCAGCATGGCACCGCCTTGCTTCTGAACCTTCATAATCGCGCCCTCCTTCAACATATAAAGAATGAAAGCTTGACGATATCGATTACTTAAGAACCTTGAAGCCGGTGATCGTGCGGCCATCTAAGGTGACTTCCATTGCTACGAGGTCCTGGGAAGCCTTGATGATCTGATCCATGAGCGCCTTATCCTTCACCGCCAGACGGACGGTGGTTGCAGCATGGTACCAGCCGGAATAGGCGGCATTCTTTTCATTGCCGCCGGTGAAACCCCATGAGCAGCAGCTGAACAAAGGATCAGGCGGCTTCACATCGAGCATGGTGGATGTCCGGCCAGCCGGAGTCCCGGAAGCCGGCTCGCCCGAGTTCCAGTATTGAATGCCGAACAGAAGCTCATTATCGGGGTTATCGGCCCACTGGGACCACACACGACCTTGAAGCGTCTTGGCCACTTCCGCTTTCATCGGCTTACCGCCGACGATAGCATCGGCCGGTCCTCCTCCTGCGGGCGCATCGGCTGCTACGGCAAACTCAGCCGCGAGCAAGCCGAAAACTGAAAACACTGCAATGGCGGCTAGAATGACGACCCTCTTCATACCTAGTCCCTCCTTCATAAAATGATCTCACAAACAATGAACTTCGACGAAGACGATAAATCAGGCGAACAATTACTTATATAGAGACACAGCCGGGCATGAGAAAATGTTTCAACCCCCCTTTCTATGGTTGTCCTCCACAGCCAGCCTCGTATGGAGCTCATCTATAAGACAAAACCGTCGCAATCGTACTTAAACGGCTATTTTCTGTCAAGTGATTGGTTCGGCCATAATAAGGGTTGGATAATTACGATTATTACTTATGTTTACATTGACTTACGACTTGTCAGTCTTCGAGCTAAAGTTTCCCTCAACAGACCTTTATTAAAAAATTCTTATCTTAGCGCTGCCATCTGCCTGACTGACAATGGTCCGAGCCCGGTGATCGCCATGGTGTCCTGAGCGAGGATTTCTTGTGCGACTCGGAATACTTGCTGTTCCGTGACCGCATCAATTTCTCTCACCATATCTTCGAGGCTGGTATGCGCGCCTGCAATTATCTCGTCCTTCGCAAGCTTATTCATCCGGCTGTGCGAACTCTCTAGACTGAGCATGAGACTACCCTTCATCTGGTCTTTCGTCCGCTGCAATTCGGCCCGTTCGATGCCCTTCGTCGCCATGCGCCGTATTTCTCGCCGAATCAGATCGAGCACTCGCTCGACTTCGGCGGATCGAGTGCCGGCATACACAGTCAACGTGCCTGCGTCCGAATAGCCGGACAAGAACGAATAGATGGAATACGCCAGCCCCCGCTTTTCCCGGACCTCTTGAAACAGTCGTGAACTGACACTGCCACCCAGGACACTGTTGACGACGTAGGCGGCGTACCGGTCCTTGTGACCGGCCGGAACCCCTTTCAGTCCAACACACAGGTGGACCTGCTCGAGCGGTTTACGTTTTAACATGACCCCACCAAACAGTTCGGGGGGCCATCGTTTTCGCGCGGCCCTAGGCGACGATCTGTGTGTTTTTGAAAACCGGCGCCCGATCGTTTTCTCCAGCGCGGACTGATCAAAATTGCCAGCCACGGCGATAACGATCTCTTCCGGTCTATAATGCGTCTCCATGTAGTCGAGCAGATCCCGCCGGTGAAGACCTGCAATCGTCGATTCCTGGCCAAGTACCGGCCGGCTGAGCGGATGCCGTCCCATGACTTGACGAATGTGAGATTCCTGAACCAGATCCTCAGGATCGTCCTGGACCATGCGGATCTCCTCGAGCACCACCTGTTTTTCTTTTTGTATTTCTTTTCCCCCAAACCGGGACGCATGGAACAAGTCTGACAGCAGATCGAGCGCCTTGGACAAATGCTGATCGAGAACCTTCACATAGAAGGTCGTTGTCTCACGGGTCGTGAAGGCGTTCAACTCTCCGCCGAGGGCGTCAATCTCCCTGGAGATGTCGACGGCCGATCGAGTGGTCGTCCCTTTGAAGAACATATGTTCAATGAAATGAGAAAACCCGGCTTGCGAGGGTTCTTCGTCACGGGAACCGACATTAACCCAAATGCCGATCGTGACAGACTTGAGTGTCGGGATCCGCTCGCTGACCAAGCGGATCCCGTTGTCCAGGATGAGTTTTCGATACAAGGATCTTACCCGGCCGTCGGCTCCTTCGCGGCATCGCCCGTGGGAACAGGCATCGTTTCCTTCCGGCTCAGACGGATCTTCCCTTGCCTGTCGATTTCGAGGACTTTCACAAGGATCTGATCGCCTTCGGCCACTTCGTCGGCTACCGCTTTCACACGGTGGTGCGCTAACTGCGAGATATGAACCAATCCGTCGGTGCCGGGCAATACCTCGACGAAGGCGCCGAAATCCATAATCTTTCTGACTGTGCCCATATAGGTCTTGCCGATCTCGACCTCTTCGGTGAGGCCGCTGATGATGTCTTTGGCCCTTTGCAATGAGGCTTCATCGGCCGAGGCAATTGTGACGATGCCGGTATCTTCGATGTTGATCTTGACACCGCAATCCGCCTGGATGCCACGAATGGTTTTCCCACCCTGACCAATGATGTCCCGGATCTTGTCCTGCTTTACTTTCATCGTGAAAATGCGGGGGGCAAAGGGTGACAGCTCAGTCCGGGCCCCGGTGAGCGCTTTCGCCATATGATTTAAGATATGGAGCCGTCCGGTCTTGGCCTGCTCGAGCGCCTGCTGCATGAGCGCCGTCGTGATGCCGCCGATCTTGATATCCATTTGCAGCGCCGTGACGCCGTTCTTGGTGCCGCAGACTTTAAAATCCATGTCTCCGAGGTGATCTTCCAGTCCGAGAATGTCAGACAGAATCATGACACCATCGCCTTCCTTGATCAGCCCCATCGCAATGCCTGCCACCGGTTCCTTGATGGGAATGCCCGCGTCCATCATCGCCAACGTTCCGCCGCAGACCGTCGCCATGGAAGACGAGCCGTTGGATTCCAAAATCTCAGACACGATGCGAAGCGTGTACGGAAATTTATCCTTCCCGGGAATGACCGGCTTCAATGCCCGCTCGGCCAAGGCGCCATGACCCACTTCCCGCCGTCCCGGCGAGCGGAGCGGCCGTGCTTCACCGACGCTAAAAGGCGGGAAATTGTAATGGAGCATGAATGTGCGCGTGTACTCGCCTTCCAGCGCATCGATGCGTTGTTCATCGTCCGTCGTTCCCAGCGTGACAACCGCGAGGCTCTGCGTTTCTCCGCGGGTGAACAATGCCGACCCATGCGTGCGAGGCAGGACCCCGACTTCGCAGGTAATCGGTCGGATATCGCCGGGGCCTCGTCCGTCCGCCCGTGATCCCTTTTCAAGAATCATCTTTCGAACTTCCGTGTATTCCAATCCATGGAAGACGAGCTTGATATGCCGCTCACTGGTGGGCACCTCCGGATCCTTCAGCTTCTCAACCGCCTCGGCCATCACCTGATCCAGGCGCTCTTGACGGGCCGACTTGTTCGGAATCATGATCGCGTCGCGGATCGACTTGGCCACCAAGTCCTTGACCTTCGCCGCAAGGGCCGGATCAATCGGCTCGACCTTCACTTCACGTTTCTTATTGCCGACCTTCTTCGCCAGCTCAGAAATCTTCGCGACAATCTTTTTGATTTCCGCATGCGCCAGCTCGAGCGCTTCGAGCATCGTGGCTTCAGATAATTCGTTCGCTCCTGCTTCCACCATCATGACGGCGTCGGCCGTCCCTGCCACGACCAGTTGCAGTTCACTTTTTTCCATCGTTTCAAGGTCAGGATTGACGACAAACTGGCCGTTCACCCGCCCGATTTTGACGCCGGCGACCGGCCCTTGGAAGGGAATGTTGGAGATCGACAACGCCGCCGACGCCGCCGTGATGGCCATCACATCGGACGAACCGGTCTTATCGGCAGAGAGGACGGACGCAATGACTTGCGTTTCGAAGTAGTACCCCTCGGGAAACAGCGGACGAAGTGGACGGTCGATTAAGCGGCTGGTGAGCACTTCTTTTTCGGACGGACGGCCCTCACGTTTAAAGTAGCCGCCTGGAATTTTACCAGCCGCATAGGTCTTCTCTTGATAATCGACGGTCAGTGGGAGGAAATCGATCCCCGGTTTGGCATTTTGTGACGCGACCGCCGTGGCCAGCACGACGGTCTCACCGTATGAGGCCCAGACAGACCCATCGGCCTGCTTGGCCACACGCCCGGTTTCAAGCCTAAGCGTCCGCCCTGCGATGTCAATTTCAACGACATGTACCATCTATGGTCTCCTTCAGTTAGGTCCCACAGATGCCCACAGAGATGCGCTCGCACGCGAGCGCATGTCGGTGTTCACCTGTGCGACAATCATGACGCGCTGTCGCATCGGATGCGACAGCGCTATCCACGACGACTCGACTACTTCCTGATACCCAACCGATCGATGACCGTCCGATAGCGCGCGTCATCGATGCCGCGAAGATAGTCCAGCAACCGCCGCCGACGTCCGACGAGCTGCAAGAGCCCCCGGCGGGAATGATGGTCTTTCTTGTGCGTCTTGAAATGCTCCGTGAGATAGGTGATGCGGTTCGTCAAGACTGCGATCTGAACTTCCGGAGAGCCGGAGTCTGTATCGTGCTGACGATACTGCTTGATTAAATCTGCTTTTGCATCCCTGAGTAATGCCATGGCTCTGCTCGCTCCTCTTCAGTTGAGTGACTGGCTCTCGATCAGTACCTTGTCAATTTTAACCGGTCCGGACGTTCGACTATCATGTGTGCCGATCGCCAGAAGCCGTCCGCTTTCATCCTTCAGCCGGACACACACCGGCTCAGATGAGGCCGGGAGCTCTCCGATTCCTAACGGGTAAACTGCGCCGCCATGCAGGACGCGTTCGGCTTGCTCATCCGTCACAACGAGAGCCGGTAGATTTTCCAGCACCTGATCCATCGTGATCAGCTTCTGCCGGACACTCCCCACGGCCGCTTGCGCGGCCACTTGATCAATCGTCAAAGCCTGATCGATAGACAACGGTCCCACACGTTGACGCGTCAGTGACAGTAGATGCCCGCCCACCCCCAGCGCCTGTCCAATGTCGGCACACAGGGTGCGGACGTAGGTCCCTTTCGAACAAACGACCTTCAATGTCACGTCACGGCCATCAATGTTTAGAATGTCTAGCGCATGAATAACGATCTGGCGCTCCTGGCGTTCGACGGTCTTTCCTGCTCTCGCGGATTTATACAACGGTCGTCCGTTGATTTTAATCGCCGAGTACATGGGCGGAAGCTGGTGTTGCGCCCCACGGAATTGAGCGATCGCGTGGAGAATGGCATCCTTCCGGACGCCACTCGGATCCACAGAGGTCAGCAGGGTTCCAGTGGCATCCTGGGTATCGGTCGTCTCCCCCAACCGCATCACCGCACAGTATCCCTTGTCCCATTCGACCAGGTACTCGGCGAGGCGGGTTGCACGGCCCACCAACACAGGCAAGACGCCTGTTGCGGCCGGATCCAAGGTACCGGCATGACCCACTTTGACGCCGCCCAATAGGTTCCGCACCTTGGCGACGACGTCATGCGACGTCCAGCCGGCTTCTTTCATCATGATGAGCACACCGTCCAAACCGGCAGCTCGTTCGACATGTAGTGAAGCACCCATGCGCTCGGTCAGCCCTTCGTCCGGTCGGAAGAATCCGACTGGCCGGACGCGTTGCCCGGCTCTCCCTCGACGTGCAAGTTGTCCAACAGTTCCAACACCCGATCCCCGCGCGGCCCACTCACGTCTTTCTTGAAATTGATTTCCGGTAAATACCTGAGCGTCAGACGACGACCCAACTCTGCGCGTACAAATCCACTGGCTTTTGACAGGCCCACGAACACATCGCGCTCGGCCTCATCCTTTTCCATCGTGGTGACGAAGACATGCGCGATCCGCAAATCTGCCGTCAACTCCACATCAGTCACGGTCACCGACCGCACCCGAGGGTCTTTGATTTTTCGCATTAAAATGTCGGCCACTTCCATCCGAATCTGGTCGGCGACCCTGTCGGCCCGTTTATACGTCGTTTTAAACATGGGTGCCCACGCTAATACAGGTCTGTGATCAATGCGTACCATCACGCCACAGGGCTTAGAGCAATTCCATATGCGTCCGGATGATCTCGACAGCCGGCATGCTCCTGATCAGATTCAATGCCTGCTCAAGCACGCGGTTGACGTGAGCGCCTTCATTGGCGACGCAGGCCATACCGAGCACCGCCTTCTGCCACAGGTCCTGTGCGTCCACTTCAGCCACTGAGAGATTGAATTTCTCTCGCAGCCGGTCTTTCAGACTGTGCAAGACCTGCCGCTTGTCTTTCAGCGACTGACTGTCTGAAATGAACAGTTCAATCGTACAGACTCCGACGATCATGCCTGCGCCATCGCCGTTCAGAGCTTGGCGGCGATCTTGTCGATCGCGTACGCTTCGACGATGTCGCCGGCTTTCACATCATTAAAGTTCTCGATGCTCAAGCCGCATTCATAGCCTTGCTGCACTTCCCGCACGTCGTCTTTGAATCGGCGAAGAGACCCCAACTTCCCTTGATACACGACAACATTGTCCCGAATTACCCGCACACCGGCGCTCCCCCGTGAAATGGCGCCATCGACGACATAGGACCCCGCAATGACCCCTGCCTTGGGAATCGTGAACACCTGGCGCACTTCGGCGCGGCCCAACGTGCGCTCTTTTAATGTCGGCTCGAGTAATCCTTCCATCGCCGCTTTGATGTCGGCAATGGCGTCGTAAATAATCGTGTACAAGCGAACGTCCACGCCTTGCTGCTCAGCCAGCGCGGCGGCCTTCGGTTCCGGCCTGATATTGAAGCCGATGATAATGGCGCGGGAAGCGGCCGCCAGCAATACATCGGACTCCGTAATCCCTCCGACACCGCTGTGGATGACTCGCAGCTTGACGGCTTCCGTAGGAAGTTTTTCCACGGCGCCCCCTAAGGCTTCCGCCGAACCCTGCACATCGGCCTTGATGACGATCGCCAACTCTTTGACGGACCCTTCCTTGATCTTGGCGAACAGGTCGTCCAGCGAGACTTTGCCCGGCCCGCCCAGCTCTTCGGCTCTCTGTTTTTGGGCGCGCTGTTCGGCAATTTCGCGGGCGACTCGTTCATCCGAGACGACTTGGAACACATCTCCCGCCGATGGCACGCCCGGCAATCCGATCACTTCGACCGGGATCGAGGGGCCAGCCTGCTGCGTCTTCACGCCGCGATCGTTGATGAGGGCCCGCACCCGGCCGCTGAATGATCCGACCACATACACATCTCCCACTTTCAGAGTGCCGCTTTGAACGAGCACCGTCGCAATAGGACCACGCCCGCGTTCGATTTTCGCCTCGATGACGGCGCCCTTTGCCTGCCGGTAAGGATCGGCTTTGAGTTCCAGCACTTCCGATTGCAGAAGGATCATTTCGAGCAACGTATCGAGGCCGGTCTTTTGCTTTGCCGACACTTCGACCATGATGGTGTCGCCGCCCCATGCTTCGGAAATCAGTCCATGCTCTGAGAGCGCATTTTTAACCCGGTCGGCGTTGGCCCCCGGTTTGTCGATTTTATTGATGGCGACGATCAGCTGAACTCCCGCCGCTTTGGCATGGTGAATCGCTTCGATCGTTTGCGGCATCACCCCGTCGTCTGCCGCGACGACCAGAATGACAATGTCAGTGACCTTGGCGCCCCGCGCGCGCATGGATGTAAAGGCTTCATGGCCGGGCGTATCAAGGAACGTAACCTGCTTCCCGTTGACGGCCACCGTGTACGCTCCGATGTGCTGGGTGATTCCGCCGGCTTCCCCCTCAGCCACTTTGGTTTGCCGGATGGCATCCAGCAACGAGGTCTTTCCGTGATCCACGTGCCCCATGATCGTCACGACCGGCGGACGGGGCTCAAGCTGCTCGGCGGCGCCGGTCTCGACCACATCCTGAAGCAACTGCTCGCCGGCCTTTTCCACCGCCACTTCGATCTTAATCCCGCCTTCATCGGCGATCATGGACGCCACATCCAGGTTCATCGGCTGATTAAAGGTGAGCATCTGCCCCATCTCCATCAGCTTGCGGACGATATCTGCGGGGCGCTGTCCGATCAGTTCGGCAAATTCCTTCACCGTGGTGCGATCGGTAACCTTCACACTCTTTCGACGCGGCTTCGTGATCTCCCCGGGCGTACTGTGATGGAGGTGCTTCGAGCGATCGTCTCTCCGCTGTTGCAGAGGGATGGCCCGCAAGTCCTGCCAGCGGGCGGCGTCTTCGCGCAATTTCACATCAAGCTGCTCGTCCTTCGGCCGTCCGGGTTTCCGGGCTTTCTTGAGCTTGTCTTTCAGGCCCTCCGCCTCGATGGCTTCCAAGGCCAGTTTCTTTTTGGCTGCTAACGCTTCCGCTGTCGCTGCACCGGGAGGTACGGACACAGCCGGCTTACTGTGAAGAGTTTCCTGCAGCAAGGGAGACGGCGAGGTTAGGCTAGCCGCCTCCGGATGAGCTGCGCTTTCCGGTCTCCCGTGAGCGGCTTCCGGACCGGCGTGCTGCAATGAAGGCGTGGCCGGGGCATGATGACCGACAGACATCGGCGCGATAGCGACGTCGGCTTCACCCGGGGACGTGAATGGAACAGCCTCGGCAGGCTCGTCCTCTTTTTTCCGCTTGATGAGGATGCGACGTTTGTCCGGCTTGGCCGGTTCTTCAAGGGACTGGGTCTTGGCACTTCCCGACTTGGACGACCGGCCGCCCTCATGCGACTTGGCGGCATGCCCCGCATCGCCGTCGGACGTCTTTGCCGCGTCCTTTCCCTTCGCTAGCTTATCCAGCGCCTTTTGGACGACGTCTTCGTCCAACGCACTGCTGTGCGACGCGACAGACACACCCATCTTCTTGAGCTCGGGAATCAAATCACGATTTTCCATTCCCAGCTTCTTCGCAAGTTCATACACACGCATAGGCATGAGACCATCCTGACATTTAACTGGCCGTTTCCCCGGCCTCGGCTCTGGCGGCTTCGCGCGCTTCTTCCTGCAGCCGTTGAGCTTCGGCTTCTTCGGCGAGCGCCGCTTTGATTTCCTTATCCCGCTCCACTTTTTCCTTTTCGTACTCGGTCGCGCTGATGATGTCGATCTTCCAACCCGTCAAGCGGGCAGCCAGACGGACGTTCTGGCCATTTTTCCCGATCGCCAGGGACAACTGTGAATCCGCGACGACCACCAAAGCCGACTTCTTTTCTTCATCGATACCCACTTTTTCGATCGTGGCCGGATTCAGCGCTTCCGCAATGAACACCCGCGGGTCCTGGGTCCATGTGATGATATCGATTTTTTCGCCGCGAAGCTCCCGTACCACTGCCTGCACGCGGGAGCCCTTGATGCCCACGCAGGCACCGACCGGATCGACGGCTTTCTCTCGAGACGTCACTGCGATCTTGGTCCGGTCCCCCGGCTCCCGCACCACCGATTTAATTTCGACGATTTTCTCCATCACCTCCGGAACTTCCAGTTCGAACAACTTCGCCACGAACTGGGGATGGCTCCTGGTCAAGATCACCTGGACGTCTTTCGGAGTCCGTCGGACCTCCAGCAGCATCGCCTTCACGCGATCACCCCGCCGGTAGGTTTCCCTTGGAATCTGCTCCTGGATAGGCAGGATCGCTTCCGTCTTGCCCAGGTCGACCAGGAAATTCCTGCGCTCCATCCCGAGAATGATGCCGTTCACCAGATCCCCCTGGCGAGTCGAGTACTCCTTCTGCACCGCCTCCCACTCCGCTTCCCGGACCTTCTGGAAGATCACCTGCTTAGCGGTTTGTGCGGCGATGCGACCCAGTTCATCCATTTCGATGAGGGAGCCGATCTCGTCGCCCACTTCCGCCTCGCTGTCGTATTGACGGGCTTCCTGAAGGGAAATTTCAGCCTTGGGATTCGTAACCGTATCGACGATGGTCTTCTTGGAGACAACGGAAATTTCGCCTGTCTTGGAGTCGATCTCGACTTGAATGTTTTCCGCCTGACCGAAGCGCTTCTTCGCAGCCGTTTGCAGTGCCGATTCGATGGCCCCGATCACCCGGGCTTTGTCGATGCCTTTTTGCCGGCCAATCTCGTCGATGACTGAGATGAGTTCTCGGTTCATGTCACGCTCCTACCTCGCGCTGCGGCGGCTCCGCCGGCAACCTAAATTTTCACGACCAGTCTCGCCTCGACAATCATCTCTAGTCCGAGTCTCAGCGGCTGCGGCACCGACGATCCCTGCGCACTGTTCAACACGACGGCCTGTTCGTCCGCCTGCATCAACTCTCCAGACAATTTCCACTGACCGTCGAGTGGCTGCCGGAGCTTGACGGTGATATGTTTTCCAACCGCGCGCTGATAATCCTGAGGGCGCTTCAGCGGCCGATCGAGGCCCGGCGAAGACACCTCCAATGTGTATGCGTGGGGGAAGGGATCGGCCACGTCGAGTGCCGGTCCAAGCGCCTTGTGGGCCTGCTCGCAGTCTGTAATCGTGACGCCGCCCGGCTTATCAATCAAGACTCGAATGACGGAGCGAGGACCCTGCCCTAAACACACCACATCGACCAGTTCCAACCCGAGCGTCCACAAGATCGGCGAGATGATCTCCTGCAGCCGGTCGCTGACCGGCCGAGTTCGATGCTCTGTGTTCACCCTCTTTCCTTTAACTGCACCAGCTCAAACAAAAAAGTGGGCCTGAGCCCACTTCCAGCGCGAGCACAATACCACGCACCCCAATGAGAAGCAAGAGGCCCTAGCCCGTAAGAATCGCCCACCGAGCGGCGAGGGCTTTTGTGATGGGTCCCGGTCGACCGCAGCCAATCGTCCTGCCGTCTATTTGGATGACGCCCAGTACTTCCAACGTCGTGCCGGTCAGAAATACTTCATCTGCGGTATAGAGCGACTCGACCGGAATAAATCGTTCTTCAACAGCAATGTCTTCCTTTTCGGCCAGGCCAAGGACCACGGTTCTGGTGACGCCCGAGAGAATGCGCGGTCCTTCCGGCGCCGTCGTGATGGTTCCGGCATGGACTGACATCACGTTGCTGATCGATCCTTCGGTCACTTCGCCGGCTTTGACAAGAATCGCTTCGAAGACCCCGGCCTTTTTCGCCTCTTCCCGCGCGAGCACGTTAGCCAGCAGGTTCAAGCTTTTGATATCGCACCGTCCCCAGCGAAGATCCTCGCATGTACAGGCGGTCACCCCGTCATGACGCGTCTGAACCGGGACGGGACGCAGCTCCCGGATGGTCATCACCACAGTCGGAACCGGATTGAGCGGGAACGCATGGTCCCGTGGCGCGACGCCACGGGTGAGCTGGATGTAAATCTTCGCTTCTTGGTACCCCGCCTGGCTGACACCCTGTTGAATCCATCGCAGCCACTGCGCGCGGCTGTAGGGCTGGGGAAGGTTCAGCTCCTTCGCGCTCCGCTCAAGCCGCCCAAGATGAGCCGCCAGTTCGAAGGGCGCGCCTCGATAGGTGCGGATCACTTCATACACACCGTCCCCAAATTGAAATCCCCGGTCATCGATGGAAACGGTGGCCTCTTGCAAAGGAAGGAAGCGGCCATTCACAAAGGCAATATCCGGCACGTCAGCTCCTCGATGCGTCCGTCACTTTAATGTGAAACACTCGCCGGTCTTCCGCCGTGAACTTCCACCCGAGACGTTTTTCGAACACGACCCGATGGATACCGGGCGTGACGGCTTGCAGCTCGAACGTGCGCTGACCGTTTTCAACGGCATTGTTACTGGCGATCTGCAGAAAATCGTCCGCCAGTAACGTGAGTCCCTTCGGATCAAATTCAGGCACCCACTGCTCCCCTCTGGTTCGATCCTCCCAGAGATGGATGGTAAACGGTCTGCCCACCATGGCGGTAATGATGCGACCGTCTTCAGATTCCGAGGAAACGGTCGAGTCTGGACCCGCTGTATTCACTCTCAACTCTCTAACCAATTACGTTTTGCGGCGGGGGCCAACCATGATGTCGTTGCCTTCCACGCGGACCTCATAACTGCCCACACAATAGCCGCCGCCATCGATGCCTTGCCCGTTTCTCACGTCAAATGCCAAATCGTGCCAGGGACAGGCGATCACGTGACCTTTGAGTCGCCCTTCATGTAACGGTCCGCCCTCATGCGGGCAGCTGTTGTGGATTGCATAAAATTTTCCACCGAGATTGAAGAGCGCAATCGCACGGTCTTTCACGGTCACGAGCTTCGACTGTCCCGACGGGATCTCATTGACCTGTGCTACTGTGACAAACTCTTCCATCTGACACTCCCTGCCGGACACATCCGCTTGTCCCGCTGCTCCGGGTTACATCCGGAGGACGTACCTTAATTCGTCGCCTTTGGCCACTCCCGATTTCTTGATAAAACCCGATTCGGTCTGAATGACGTACCGGGCCGGCTCCGGTGGTGGTCCATAGAGTGGACACGGATCCTTTGAGCACGGCTCGGCATGCTCGAGAAGATGGACCACATGATGACTTTCGTCCACCCAGATCACATCGATCGGGAATCGGTACTCTTTGGTCCGCACCCGATGCAAGCCATTTTCTTCAAAGATATAAAGCATCCCACCATTGGGAGGCAACCCGTCACGAAACGCAAACCCGAACAGCAACTTTTCGGGCGTGTCCGCCACTTCCGCCTCCACCTGGGCGCCGCTGGGAAAGGTGACGACAATAACGCTCGAATCTTTTCGATCGATAAAAAAAATCGATACACTCATCAACAGCACGGCCAGCAGGATCATCGTAATGATCCGCTTTTTTTCTGCTCTCGGTCGGCCGATGACAACGTCTTTGAGGCCATCACGCGGGCTTCGTCCTCGGCTTCACTGCTGGGCCCATTGGCCCATGATTCCAGGCGTTCTAGGTCTTCTGACCGGATTCCATTCTGTTGACTTGGAAATTCCGCACAGAATAGAATGGCTTTCACATTGCGACGCACTATGGTCAGCGCGGCGCAAACTTGTCAATATCGTTTGTCTGCTTGGTCAGAAGGAGGCGTGGGTCATGGCGCTGTTGATTACCGATGAATGTATTTCTTGCGGGGCGTGCCTGCCTGAGTGTCCGAACGAGGCAATATTCGAGACCCGCAGTGATGCCGAATCCAAGGGCAATCATGTCGGCGACGGTCAGGGCGTCGGGGACAACATTTATGTGATCACGCACGACCGCTGTACGGAATGCGTCGGGCACTTCGATGAGCCGCAATGCGCCGCCGTTTGCCCGGTGGATAACTGCTGCATTGCTGATCCAGCCTATCCGGAAACGACGGACGTGTTGCTCGAAAAGGCTAAGACGCTCAATCCTGATAAGACAATCGACGCCGCCAAGGTATGGAGCGGCGTTCGCAACTAATCGTTTCTCGCTCAGAGTCTCAGAAACCGGCCTTGTTTCAGCCATGAAACAAGGCCGGTTTCCTTTTGGCGCCTCTCGTCTAAGCGAATGCATCGCCTGTCTGGACTTGTTCATGGCGTCGTACTAGAATTTAATAGACGTGGTCACTTCCTTCGCAGGCGCCAATTAACCTCTCACTCCCACCTTGGAGGTGCTTGGATGCGTCATCGATTCATGCTCATCGCCATCGGCTGTCTGTGTCTCGGTTTCGCCGCTCCGGGAGTAAGTGCCGCAAGCCAGGATGATCTCGGCACTATTATCGAGGGCTTCGTCACCCGTCATTTCCCCGAGGCCACGAGTCACCTCTGGATCGTGAACGACACGCAGTGGGATGGCGATGAGATGATTGTCGATGTCCACACGATCGTGATGGAGAAACAGCAGCCGGCCGCCACTGAAAACCGGTACCTCTTACTCATCGTGCATGGGATATTGACGGCAGCTCAACGGGTCCCCTTCGACCAGTCATCTGATTGTCAGCCCGAAGAGGCTTAGCGGTCCGGCGAAAGCCTGCCCGTGGAGTGTTAGAAGCACGAAGGCCCCGCGGAGGTTTCCGCGGGGCCTTGCATTTTGGCTGAGGTGAGAATGTGCGACTACTTCAACATCACCAGCTTGCCACCGACATGCGCGGGATGCAGGTGACACTTGTAGATCAACGTACTACCGGTGGTGGCGTAAAACAAATCGCTGGTCGGAATACCGATGTACTTGGTTTCACCGGGTTTCAGCACAACCTTGGCGGTCAAGACGGTCGGTGCAGCCTGGTTCCCGTCCGCCGTGAGAAAAAAACCATGCTCACCCGCTGAATTGTTCGTCACCTTCATGAGGAACGGACGGCCTGGCCGGACTTTAAAATCAACGACGCTGGTCGGCGGGTACCAGGCCTTCATGTTGGCCACCTCAATGGCAAACAGCTCAACATCGACATCGAGATCCTTGAACGGTTGACCGACAACCGACCCGGTCTCCAGATCACCGATCTCGACGCCGCCCGCTTGAAGCGCAAATGCAGCCGAGGCTCCTGCGACGACCATCCCGAGGCCAAAGAGGACCGCTACCATCGTCTTACCCATGACCTACCTCCTTAAAAAGAAGAAGAGATGTGATTAGGTTGGTAAATAACTGCCGCCAAGCTCTGGAAGCCTTGACTACCTCTACGAGAATCCGATTGAGTGTTCATCGCTATATTTATAAGGCAGTAAGGCGCTTTTTATAGCATAGCCCCCAAAACGGAAGCAAGCAGCATTTGGGTCGCGTGTCCCGAGCATCGAATCGATGAACTCATCGTCTGAGGTGCTAAGAATTACAAGCGCTTGCACGTCGTTTAGTCGATCAGGGTTCCAGCTCTGTCTCTTCCGATCAGCAGGTCATAGGGAGCAAAATTATCCGTCAAAACAAATCCTGGCGCCCAGGGATCAGTTCGTCGGGTGTTGAGCAGGGCAAGGGCTTCCACAGGCAGCCGACGGCTTGTCGTCAGTTCGGTCACTTTGGCGGTAAACGTATCAAAGGTGCCTCGTTCGATCGGCCCGCCTCCAAAAAAGATCAAATTCTCCGCCTTCGATTGCCCGCTTTTCCACGGCCCCTTCACTGCAAACGTTTCGAGTGTCGGAAAGGCTTCTCTCATGGTCTGCACCACAGCCGTCGCGCGAGCCAGGTCGCCCCCTTCGCCGGACGACGCCAGGTTGACTGCCACCACGCCCTCCGGACGTAAATGCGTTCTCAATAGTGAAAAGAATTCGGCGGTTGTCAAATGAAACGGAATCATATGCCGCGCAAAGGCATCGACCCAGATGACGTCATAGGTATGACGGGTTGCATTCAAGAACGCCCGCCCGTCTTTGGTCGATACGTGATGGTTTTCCGGCGGACGATACTCAAAAAAGTCCTGCGCCATGCGGACGACGGTCGGATCAAATTCCACGACATCCAGTTCAAGGTCGGGCCAATATCGGGCCAGCCATTTGGCCAAAGAACCGCCTCCATGCCCCAGGATCAGGCCCTGTTTCGGCTGCGGCACTAAGGCCAGTGAGGCCACCATGAGTTGACTGTATGGAAGGAACAGCGAGTCCGGGTCGGCCTTCCACATGACCGCATGAAAGGTGCGGTCAAGGACGAGATACCGGAAGAGTTGATCGTCACGAATGCGGACTTGTTGATAGGGACTGTCTTCCTGATAGACCGGCACGCTCAGCTTTTGGATTGGATGCATCGCGAGAGCGGTCGTTCCCAGAGTCAACAAAAGGCTGATGGCAAGCTGCAGTGGCCGGAAGACCGATCCTTTCCAGAGCCATGCTAAGCCGAGCGTCACTTGAATAGCGCCCAGCCAGGCCACCAGCGCCTGACTGCCGATCCAGGAGAGGAGAAAGAAGGCCGTTCCCCAGGTGCCGAGAAGACTCCCGACGGTGGATAACGCAATCATGCGCCCGGTGTGACGACCGAGATGGTCCATATCCGCAACCGCCAATCGCAACATCGCCGGCAACACGCCGCTCAATCCAAACGCAGGTGGACCGAGAAGGATCGTCGCGGCCAGGCAAGGCCCCCAGCGCGGATCCTCGACCAGTTTTTCGACATGGAATAAAACCGGCTGACTCGCCCACGAGACCAGGAAGGTCCAGCAACCGGAAAACACTAGCAGCGCGGCCAACACCGTTCCAGCTGAATACCGATCCGATACCCAACCTCCGAAGGCGTATCCGCTGCTCATGGCCGCAAGAATGACTCCGATCAGCGCCCCCCACACAAACAAGGAATTGCCAAACACAGGGGCGAGCAACCGGCTGCCAAGAATTTCGAGCGCCATGACGACGGCACCGGTCACCAGCGCCGTGAGAAGGAGAAAATTCCTCGAGATGGGTCCAGCACTAGACATCATGAGGGCGGATAGTGCAATCGACGGGCGACGATTGCTGCGGGGCGGTCACAGGCACGTCACTCCTCCTGCTGTGTCAATTCGGCCATGGGCGACGGATTCTACTCAACGCATTTTATAAGAGTCAACGAGAGCCTCCGCTACAGCATTTCGTTGC
Organism: uncultured Nitrospiraceae bacterium; assembly: GCA_963728135.1. Lineage (GTDB taxonomy): Bacteria > Nitrospirota > Nitrospiria > Nitrospirales > Nitrospiraceae > Nitrospira_D. Next base: position 49,277 of record CAVSJC010000012.1, read on the forward strand.
CGTCCGTGATGCTCATTGCTATACTCGATCCACGTCGTCTGAAATCCAAGGAGACCCTCAATGCATATCGCCGTCATCGGAACCGGATACGTCGGACTCGTCACAGGAGCCTGTTTTGCTGAATTCGGTGTCAACGTCACCTGTATGGATAATGATGAACGGCGCATCGCCCGCCTGGAAAAGGGCGATGTCCCGTTCTACGAACCGGGCATCAACGAACTCGTCGGCAAGGGCATCAAGGAAAACCGCTTGTCGTTCACCACCGATGTTGCAAAAGCGGTCGACAAGGCGCTGGTCATATTTATCGCGGTCGGCACCCCGCCGAGAGAAGACGGATCTGCCGATCTATCATTCGTCGAGGAAGTCGGCCGTGGCATCGCCCGGCATATGACCGGCTATAAGGTGATCGTCACAAAATCGACGGTGCCGGTCGGCACCGGCGAGAGGATCCGGGAAGTCGTCAAGAAAACCCAGAAAACTGCCATTCGATTTGACATGGTCTCGAACCCTGAATTTCTTCGGGAAGGCTCGGCCATCGAAGATTTCTTGCGGCCCAACCGTGTGGTAATCGGTGCTGATAGCGATCAGGCCATTGCGATCATGAAAGATCTGTATCGGCCGCTGTACTTGATTGAAACGCCGATCGTTGTCACCGACGTGCCGACGGCTGAGTTGATCAAGTATGCCTCCAACGCGTTCCTGGCCACCAAAATTTCGTTTATCAACGAGATCGCCAACCTCTGCGAGCGGGTGGGCGCCAATGTGCAGATGGTGGCGAAAGGCATGGGCCTGGACCATCGCATCGGCTCGAAGTTTCTTCATGCCGGACCTGGATTCGGCGGATCCTGCTTTCCGAAGGATCTCGCCGCGCTGATCCAGACCGGCGAACGGCACGGCTATCCCATGCAGATCGCATCGGCGGCCTCGAGAGTGAATCAGGAACAGCTCAAGCAGATGGTGTCTAAGATTCGTGAGGCTGTGGGAGGACTCAAAGGAAAAACGTTGGGCATGCTGGGACTCTCATTCAAACCCAATACGAACGATCTGCGCGAAGCACCGGCCATTGCCATCGGCCAGGAACTGCTGGCTGAAGGCGCGGCCATCCGGGCCTACGATCCGGCGGCTCTAGAAGAAGCCTGTCGGACCCTCCCCGGACTGAAGGCCTGCCGTGATACGTACGATGCGGCGGAAGGGGCGGATGCCCTCATCATCATGACCGAATGGAATCAGTTCAGAACGTTGGACTTTGAGCGGCTCAAGGGGATCATGCGGCAGCCGCTGTTACTCGATCTGCGAAATGTGTACGACCCGGAACGCATTGCGGCCGCCGGATTCACACACGTTTCGGTCGGACGCCCCGCCTCCAGCGGTCCGAAACACACCCAGCGCCGCGGAGATTAGGTCAGGCGAGGCAGTTCGACCTTCGCCTCGTCCTTCACCTTCGGCTTATACCCCATGCGATCCAGCACTTTCATGATCCGGCCCTTCAGCCGGTCATCGGCCTCCGCCAATGCGGTCGCCATCGGTTCCACCGCCGGCTTTCCGATTTTACGGATGATTTCAGTCGCCGATTGCCGGATCTCATCTTCTTCTGAAACCAGCAGCGGAATGAGCGACGGCACGGAGACGCCGCCCAGTTTGATGAGAGAATCATAGGCCCGCTGCCGGACATCCCCGACCTCATCGATCAAGGCGGCGACCAACGGTTCTACGGCCCGCTGATCTTTCAGTTCGCCTAGGACTTCCGCCGCGTACTTCCGATTCAGCCAGTGCGGATCCTTGAGGTCGAGCAACATCGCGTCCGCCCGGGCCGCATTGGGATCTTTCGCGCGGATGCGGAAACTCTTGGCGACCCGCTTGCCGCCTTCTTCCACCACGCGGATGGTCGCGCCGTCGCCGACCTTCAGTTTTTTGAGATCCTCGAGCGCCTCTTCGGCCACTTCGAGCACGACGGTTTTGCCGTCATACGCCAGCAGCTCGACTTCGATCTGCTTGGCCTCCGGATTGACCGCAACGACGCGTTCGGTGACGAGATTGAACCCGTCCTTTTTCTCGCCGCCCTTCGGACCGATCTGAATCAATTTCGCGGGAGCTTCATCTGCCATGTCGTCTGTCCTTTATGTGAAAAAGCCGTTACTGAGTTGCTTTCCATCCCAGGCTGGCCAGCACGCCTTCGACCGTTTCCTGCACCATGGTATTCTCATCTTCCAGCAGCGGGAGCAACGGTTGAATTGCATCTGTTGCCCCGAGGCGCGCCAGCGACTCCGCCGCATTGCGCCGCACGAGCCAGTCTTCGTCTTTCAGGGATTCGATCAGCGGAGACACGCAGCGGTGATCGCCGATCTTCCCCAGCGCCTCTGCCGCATGCCGGCGCACCATCCAGTTATTGCCGAGCAGCCCGTCAATAAGCGCATCGACGGCACGCACGTCGCCGATTTTTTTGAGCACGCGCGCCACGTCTTCCCGCACGGTGCTGTCGGTCAGGGCCTCGACCAGCCCAGGAACCGCGCCGGGATCGCCGATCCGCTCTAACGCCCATACGGCCGCGGTGCGGACAGCGCCGTCCTTGTCCTTGAGCGCCTTCACCAGCGGTTCCACCGCACGACGGTCTTTGAGCTTGCCCAGCGCGGAGGCCGCCTGTTCACGGATCGCCCATTCATCGTCCTGCAAGGCGTCCAACATCGGATCCACCACCGAGGGCCCGATCCGGACGGCGGCGCTCGTCGCCGCTTCCCGAATCACGACATCTTCATCGGCCATGAGACCGATCAAACGCGGGATCGCCTCCGGGCCGGCCTGGCCCAGGCTCGCGATGGCATGGTCGCGCAGCGCCTCATTCTCATCACGTAAGGCGGAAATCAGTTGATCGATCCGATCGGATTCCGTGTCGTTACTCATCCTCGTGTGTCCCTTCCTGGCCGGCGACGTGAGCACCGGACAAGGCTTCAAGTTTGTCGGCAATCAACCCCGCATTATACGCCACCAGCCCGTCCCGATCGGTCCGCAATCGATCGAACAGTTCTTTGTGCGGACGCAGCACCTCTACATCTTTGATCTTCGCCAGCGCTTCCATCGCATACACACGAAGCGGCCGGATCGGGATGGCCTCCAGATACAGCTGGGTCGGTCGGGCATCGCCGATCAGCCCCAACGCTTTAATGGCCAACTCTTTCACTCCTGTGTCCTTGTCCCGCTCGAGCCGTTTCATCAAGGGTTCCACCGCCCGCACATCGGCAATCTTCCCCAGGAGATCGGCCGCCGCTTCCCGCACCAGCCAGTCGTCGTCTTCGAGGTATTCAATCAGAATCTCGACGCTGGGCCGCCCGATGCGAAGCAGGTCGATGACCGTCGACATCCGTGCCTCTTCCCGCTCACTGGCTCCTTCGACATTGCGAAGCGCATTAAATGTACTATCGATGTGCTCGCGAATCGCGCCGAGTCTCTTCAACGTGCTGACGGCAATATCGCGGACTGCCGGCTGCCCCATCGCATCGATAAACGCATCCACCGAACGAGGATCCAACAGTTGGTCGAGCATCATCGCCGCCGTGACCTGGGCCTCGGGATCGGGATGCTTGAGCATGTCGCAGAGCGGAGCGACGGCCGTCGGAATCGCGCCGACCAGGTGCCGTACCAACTGGCGCCGGCCTTCGTCTTGAGTCTCGGGCAGCAATGCCACCAGCGCTGCCGCGGTGTCAGTATCGAGAAATCCCGCCATTTGTTCCAGAGCGGTCGCGCCAACCTGGCGCACAGATTCGTCGTCATCTTGCAGCAACCCTACCAAAGCCACGCCGGCCTGGGGGTCTTTGATGCGCGCCAGCATGGCGGCCACTTCCTTCTTTAACTCGACTGTCCCTGAACCGAGCGCCTCCACGAGCGCCTGCACCGCCCTCGGTCCGCCCGCGACACAGGCCGCGGTGGCGCGCATGCGACGCCAGTCCTCTTCGTGGATTAACTCGGTGACCAGCGTTTCAATCGTTTCTTTCGGCATCAGAAGGACATTTTCTTATGATCCGCACATGCGCTGAACCTTGTGCAGAGAACACGGGCCGCTAGACCCGTCCCCTCCTCCATCCCACCACCGCCAGCGTCTCGTTCACATGGAATCGAATATTTTCATCCCGTGGTCCGGTCAAGAGAGGCAGGAGTAAGGGGATGACCCTGGAGCCGAACTTGGCCAAGGCCGCTGCCGCGTCTGCTCTCGTAAAGGTGGGCTCGAGCGCGGCCACCAGCGCAGGCAACGCCGCCTCGTCGCCGATCGCCCCCAGGGCGCGGACGGCTGCGCCACGCGTGAGGAATTCCTCATTCCATTGATCGCCACACCCGGCCACCGCCCGAGTCACTTCCGGTGGATTCGTGCCTGTTACGACCTCCATCAGGACAGGCACCGCCCGTCGATCACCGATGCGTCCCAAGGCCTCCACCGCCAACGTCCGGAGTCCCGGCTCCTTCATGGCGGTGAACAGGAACTCGACGGCCTGCGGATGCCCGATATCACCGAGCGCGCGCACGGCATCTTCTCGAACGGCCGAGTCCCCGTCATTGAAGATCACCGAGAGAAGCGGCTCGACGGCCTTTTGAGATCGGGTCTTGCCTAACGACTCCACCGCATGCAGCCGAACGAGCCACTCTTGATGCGCGAGCGCCTGCAGCAGCGCCGGAATGGACGCTTCGCCGATGGCAGCCAGCGCGCTGGAGACCTCTTCACGAACCGCTTTGACCTTGTCTTGCAGCAACGGGATCAAGGCCGGCACCGACTGCGGATCTTGAAGCCGTCCGAGCGCTTTCACCGCATGCATCCGGACGATCCAGTCGTGCGTTCGCAGGGCCCGAATCAGCGGATCGCGAACACGGCCATCGGCAATCGAGGCCAACACCGAGGAGGCCGCTTCTTGGACGGAGAGTTCCGGGTCGGCCAGGCAGGCGCCGAGGGCCATGACGGCGGGCTCTCCCAGCGATGTCAGCGCGGCGATCGCGGCTTCGCGGACAGACCGGTCACGATCCTTCAGGGTAGACACGAGCGGAGGGACTGCCCGTGGATCTTTCAAGCCACCCAGGAGAGTCGCCGCCTCTTCGCGAATGGCCCAATCCTCGTCCTTGAGGGCAGCAATGTGTTCTGAGACCGGATCCCCCACCTGGACCTCCTGTATCAAGCCGACCACCCTAACACAGGGTTTTTCACAGGGTCAACGAACCGGATCCTGGCCATTTCCGTTCTGGAAACTTCCCGAAAAAAGGTTCAGTATCTCGCGAACAGTTGGTAATCAGGCGCTGCAAGGAGGCCCCTCATGACTTGTTCCGGACCATACAGTTTACTTTTCAAGGCCTTTTGTGCCGGCGTGTTTATCACGATGCTGGCGGCCGCTCCCGCGCACGCATACGAAGTGTGGTTGACCGATCAGTCTGATACCGGCAAGGAAAGCGGAGGCTTCCTGTATATCTATGATGGCGCAGGATTGGCTGCCAATCCCTCATCAGCCAAGCCGATGCAGACCATCGATTTTGCCGGCGAGATCGGGAAGTTCTGCGAGGAGGCGACGAAAAAAGCGGTACGCCGCCCGCATATGCTGTTTTTCAACGCCAATCAGGATCATGCCATCATTTCATTCCTGAGCGGGCACGTCCTTTTCATGGACACCAACACGAAAAAGCCGGATGCCTGTCTGTCGATGGGAAAGAACGTCCATGCCGCATGGCCGACGCCCAATCAAAAAATGGCCATTGCCGCGAATATCGCCGAAAAGAAATTCGTTCGTATCTGGACGGACTACGCCGCGCACAAGTTCAGCTTTGACCCCGACAAGGATGTGATGAACCTCGGGCCGATGGAAAGCGGCGAGCGGCCCGATACGTCGCCGATCTGCCCGATCACCGAGTCATCCAGTCAGTTTGCGTTCGTGACGCTTCGTGGCGGGGGCTTGATTGTCGTCGATGTGACCACAAACCCGATGAAGGTGGTGGCCACCTTAGATAATAATCAAATCCATCCCGCCGGCTGCGGCGGCGTGCAATCCGGAGGCACGATGTACATTAACTCAGGCGGAGGGTGGCCGATTGCTCCCCTGTCTTATGACGTCTATGCCATCGATATGACCAATCTGCCTAAGTCCATTTCCGCGAAGGTCGTTTCTCAGCGTGATGACAAATTCGCCGATTCCCATGGCATGGCGTCAATCGGACGCTATGTGTGGAGCGCGGATCGAGCCGGCAACAACATCGAAATCATCGACACGCTCTCGAACCTGAGCGTGGGCTCCGTCGATCTCGCCACTGATCTCAATCAGGATCCGGCACCCGATCTAATGGACGTGGCCCCGGATGGTCAATATGTTTTCGTCGGGTTCCGGGGTCCGTCGCCCTTGACCGGCAATGATAAGACCGTGAACAACGCCAAGGGGACCATCCCTGGCGTGGGAGTGATTCATGTGGATGCCGGGGGAAAAGTCGGACACTACAAAGGCCAGGCAACCATCACGAACGTGAAGGACGGCAAAGAAACTGCCGACACGCATGGCATTGCGGTGAGAAAGTAAGCCGTGGGCGGAGTCACGACGGCTGGCCAGCAGGCTGGGATGCAGGCCCAGGATCTTCTTTGGTACGCCGCAGTGAAGAAGCGATGAGAACGCAGGAGGCCGACCTTTTCGTCAGCCAATTAGTGGGATTTGGCCATGTCGCCGGAAGGCCCGAACCGGCCCGTATCGCCCAACGGCCGGTCTACACGCAGGTTATCCGCATGGCTGGAACTGATGTCGACTTCTTCGGCGGGCGGAGACCAACCGAGTTTTTCCAGCGTCTCCAGCGCAATCAGACGAAGCGCATCCTTCGCGGTCAAGCGGACCGATGCATAGGAAAGCACGCGCTCGCCCTCGGCTTCGACCTCTGAGGCCTTGGGGTCGTACAAGAAGGCAATCAACGGTTCAATCGCGGTATCTCCGATGACCGTCAGGGCCGCTGCCGCTTTTTCCCGCAGCACGCCGTCTTTCAGCAGCATGATCAAATCAGGAATTACCCGAGGGTTGCGGAACTGACCCAGCGCCGTCGCTGCCGCCTCTTTGATAAAAGCGTCCTCGCTGACAATGCAGCCGGGAGTCGGTGACCCTTCCTGCTTAATCCCTTTTCCCTTCAGCGCGTCGAGCACCGCCGGCAGCGCTCGTGGATCGCCGATCATCCCCAGCGACGCGATGGCATGACGCTTCACGGCGCCATCTTTCATGGCTTCCATCAGCGCATCGACGGCTCGGGCATCGCCGATCATGCCCAGGGCAATGGTGGCATCTTCGCGCACGGCGCGATCAGGATCTTTCAAGGCGGTCATCAACGCGTCGACCACTTTCGCGTCTCGGACCCAGCTGCGGCCGATCTGGTAGTCGGTCGTCATGCCGCCCAGCGCGCGAGCGCAGTGGCAGCGCACCACGAAATCTTTGTCTTTCAATCCCTCGATCAGCGGATCCACCGAAGGCTGCCCGATGTAGACGAGCGCAGTCCCTGCGGTTTCGCGTACGATTTTGGAAGTATCCCGGAATAGTTTGAGCAACGCCGGTACCGCCTTGGGATCGCCGATCTTGCCCAGCGCCTCAGCCGCTGCGCTCTTGACCGCCCCGTCGCGGTCGCGACAGGCAACAATCAACGCGTCCACAGGTTTTGGATCCTTGATTTCCCCCATCGTCTTGGCCGCGTGTTCCCGAACCCGCCACCGTTCGTCTTTGAGCGCGATAATCATGCGATCGAGCACGACCGGACCCATTTTCGCGGTCGCGTCGACCACCTGGTTCCGGACCTCCATGATGGAATCATTAAAGAGTCCGACCAGCGCTTCAAGGGCCTTCGCCCCGCCGATCTTGGCGACACCGCACCCGGCGAACGCCCGCACGGACCAAAAATCGTCGCCACAGGCGCTGACCAGCGGATCCAGCGTCGCCGGGTCGCCGAGTTCCGCAAGCGCCTTCGCGGCTTCCTCCCGCGTCGCATCGTCAACGTCTTCGAGGGCTTCGAGCAGATCTTCGAGAACGTGAGCCATAGTTAGTTCGTTTTCTGTTCGTAATTGTAGTCGCGTTCGCCGCCATGCGGATACATGCGCTTGCACCGCACCACCAAGGTATGCGTTCCGCGTCCGTCAATACATTGATCCAGGGACTTGGAAAATTCGAGGGTGCCGTCCAGATTCACCACAAACGGAAAGTCGAAGGTAAAACTGATGAATTTATATTTGCCCGGTTTCAACAACAGGTCCCGGCGCTCGGAAGTCTTCGGAGCATCCAGGGACTCGGGATCCGAATTATAAATCGATGGAGTGACGCCGGGAACCTGCCACCAGGAGGCCGGCACGAGCTTCGTCGCATCGACTGTGATCGTATGTTCTTTCAAATGCGCCGGAGGGGGACCGGCCAGGCCCGCAGCCGAGGAAAGGACCATCCATCCGGCGACCAAGCTGATCAATCCACGCCACACTCTACAACTCGGCTGTCTCGCTCCCATGATGCGTTACTGCTTCTTCGATGTAGCGGTCGCCGCCTGCGCCGACACGGCCGCCGTCTTGAAGATTTCCTCGACCGGCCGGCTCTCCCACTCGGTATGCGTCTCCAAGCCGAGAATCCGCATGACGGTCGCCCCTGTGTCCATGATGGACACCGGTTGGTGGATAGTCTGGCCGTGGTTAATGCCGGGCCCGGACACAATCCAGGGTACCACAGGCTGATCGTTCGATGGAGTCTCCGCGCCAGGGTCGCTGCCCGGCCCGCTTAGCGCGGTCACCATCACAGTCGTGCGATCCAGCAACTTGTACTCTTTGAACAAATCCAACACCGACTTCATCGCCGTATCGACCGTGTGCAGGGCGTCCCGGTACTCTTTGGATGTCCACCCGTGCGCCACGCCGGCTCGGCCGGCCTCGGGCAGATGGACGACCAGCAGGTGCGGAACCGACAAAATAGCGTGGCCGTACCCGTGGCCGCTGGTGGCCTTTTTGAAGTACTGCTGAATGTACGCGACGATCTTTGGAGGCCCACACTCAGGCCGTAGCGCTCCACAGAGTTGGTAGTCGGTATAGGGTTCGGGACGCGCAAGTTGATAGAGCGATTCATCCATATAGAAGATGGCGCTGTCGCGGCCGCCACTGAGATCGAGATAGTCGAACAGACTCGGTGACCTGGGATATCCCCGGCTGAACTCAAAGTGATTCCAGGTGATGCCATGCTTCTCAACCGGCAGACCGGTGACCAAGGAGGCCATGGTCGGCAGGCGTAGCGCTGGCTTCACCCCTGTCGCCGACCAGGTCGCTGCGCCATCTTTCACGAGCTTCTGAAGATTCGGCATGGCGCCGTTCTTCAAAGAGTTTTGTCCGAGCCCTTCCAGCACAAATAGAATGACATGGTCGGCGGGAGCGTTCGTAGTGACAGTCCCTTCGGTCGGAGCCGCGAGAACCCCTCTAAGCAGTTCCCCTGTTCCATCAAGCCACATGACCGGTAACCCGAGAACGATCGCGAGAGCGATAGGCCAGACACGCTTCATAAGATGACCATGACATCCATTGTTCATATTGTTCATAAAGGGAACGGTACCTTAGCACGCGAATTTTCACCAAGGCAAGGTGGGCCGGACGTCGCTCGAATGGCTGGCGGAATGGATGACCCGATGTTATGCTCAAGTCCTGCAACGCTGGATGTGTCGTCAGACGCGGGTTCCTGCTGCGTCGGTCCTCATAGAGGGGTGAAGGCGATGCTCGGTCGGTCACAGCCACAGACCGCCAGGGTCGGCACCCGCTTCACTTCCCCGATTCCTGACCTCCCCCTCGATCTGACGGTCCTCCCTGTATGCTTTGCCGCCCCTGCGTGCGCCGAAGATGACGTGGCACTGTCGACGGAGGCCGCCACGCTAAATGCCCTGGTCACAGCGGTCGGCGAGGGAGGTTAACCGTGAAAATGAGCATCTTGACGGGAATTCTTGCTGTCGCCGCCGCAAGTGCGGCCTCATGGCCACTGAGTCTTCTGGCAGCCGAGGACACTGACGGACGAACCCATGCGGAACAATCGTTCGATCAGCTTAAGCAACACACCCCTTCCACGGGCGCACACACTTCGGCCAATGAGACGTCTGTACCCCGGGGACGCAGCGCTCCGTATTCACCAGAGCAGTATTGGATCGGCAAAGGCCAGGGCGACTTGGCCAAAGGCAAGACGATGTGTCAGCGCGTGTCGGAGCTCTCCGCTCGCACGGATCTCGCCAAGCAGATTCGGGTCATGGTGAAAGAGCACATGGTCGATCGCGTGCGCGAGCGTTCGGGGCGTGATGCTGAGCAGGATATTGAGTTGACGCGGGAAGAAATCGTCCAGGAATATTTGTTGGGCGTCACCATTGTCGACCGCCACATCGATGAAGAGAACAAGGTGTGCACGGCCACCGCCGTGATGCCCAAGACGCCCCTGGCACCCGGACCAGCCCCCGACTCGGACAGGGGTCTCGCACCCCGATAAGCTCACCCGCACCGTCCGTTGCACTTCCTTCACCACTTGCGGTAAGTACGTCCTCCCATGCCCTTTGAAAACAATTTCCAACACGACGAGCTCTCCCGGAAAACCCCGGGTGAACGGCTGGCGGCCGCCGAACTGACATCAGGGGCCCAGCCCGGATCTCCGGCCTGGTCTGACGCCATGGCCGAATGCGGGAGCGAATTGTGCCGTGGGGGGGTCCGCGCGATTCTCTTTCTGCACGGATCCATTCACGGAACCGATGTCTTCGGCATGCAGCGGCTCGATGAGGTCGGCGGACTGAAGCGCGGCTATTCACGCGGCGTCTCGGGTGTCGATGCGCTGCTGGCCGCCATGCGAGAACAAGAAAACGGCATCCCGCTTCTCCCGGGGGGGCTCACACCACCACTTGCCAACGACGACGCGACGAAAACGCTGATTGATGAGCAGGCAGGCGATGCCGGGAACTTTTCCCATGCCTACATCGCGTTGTTTCAGCAGGCCATCAATCGCCGTGTTTCGAGGGCCATCGATTGCCCCCGCACCCTGTGGAGGTCGGAACATCACCATCTGGGCCGGGCCATCGCCGCCATTGAGTTCCTTGACAGCATCCGGGCGCTCAAGGACCGTGCGGCGCTCGTCAAAGGGGATCGAATCCTGGTGCTGGCGCATGGACAAGCAGGGCTGGTCCTCGCGCTGGCTTCCAACCTTGCGTGTCCCAGCCCGGTTACCGGGCGGGCCAAGCTGTTCGGCATTGTGAGCGCCTATGCAGCTCAGACCAATCAGCCCGATCTTGCGGCAGCCATCACGCGTCTCGAGCCGCTGTTGAACTCGGGCGCCTGGCTGAATGGACTGGAGTTGGACGTCGTCACAATGGGAACGCCCGTGCGTTACGGTTGGGACCCGTCAGGATTGGCGAACCTCCTACACATCGTGAATCACCGGAATTTAAGAAGCGACGGCAAGACCTGGCTCGCCAAAATGGAATTGCCTCAAGTGACCATGGAAATGCCCATTGCGTGGGGCGGCGACTACGTCCAGCAACTCGCCGTGGCGGGCAGTGATGCGATGCCAACGACTGAGCTGGCAAAGAGCACGAACAAAGCCGTGTGGGAAATGGTGGAACCGTATGACGGCTTTGAGCGCTGGCTGGAATGCGCGCGCCGGGCAGTGCGCGTTCCGAGCGAAGGCCGCTGCCTGCTGGTTGATTACAAGGATTGCACCGGCTCAACCAATGTGCGCGAGCACTACTACGGTCACGCTGCCTACACCAGAACGGATGCCATGCTGTTTAACACGACTCAAATCGTTCGCGCCTTCTATCAGCAGTAGCCTCGTGGGATCTTCGGCCGAACTGTCGCACACATCAGCAGCCTCAATAGGAACCTTGGGCAACCGAGGTCCATCCTTAGAAATCCATAAAGGGAAGCGGTAGCTGGGCTGTAGATAGACGGCTCTGCGAACGGCGGCACATCGACGAGCGAGGGCGACGTTTCCTTGAGGCCGGCAACCGCGTCGTGGGGGCCTTTGGGATTCGAGAACGTCTCGGTCGGCCAAGGCGTAGTTTCGCTCTGATCCGTAAGTCTCGGATCTGCCTCCTCAGACCTTGTTCGTGATCATCACAGATTCCATGTGAGGTCAGAAGCCGGTCGTAGAGTCCGGCTTCAGCGAGAAGCGTTTGCTTTCCTTCCCGTTCACACCAGGCGCAAATGACTTTCATGCTGGCTCACCTCGCAAGGTCAATGCCGAACATCCATCAGGCGGGCGCGTAGGAATAGCGGGGAAAAGCATGGGTGCCACAGAGGCGGACAACCGTCTGCAGGGAATTGGCTGCATCAGAAACATGTTTTCTTTATAAGCATTGCGATTTCACAGGCGAAAGCAGAGAGAAGCCCGATGCATACAGCATGGATATAAATGGACGTCACCTTTGTCCTGATGAAACACTGCCCCGGCGTCAATTGTAGGCCTCAGTTTCGAGTTGCCTGATGACGGAAAGACGCCCTTCTCTGCGCTGTTCTTCTCATTTAGGGATGTGCCAATCGCCAGTTTTTGCCGACGCCGAGGTCGACCTTGAGCGGCACAGACAATCCGAGCTGTTTGCCGACCGCTTCCATCTCCTCTTTCACCAGCCGCTTGGCCGTGTCCAGATCGTGCTCCGGCACTTCGAAAATCAATTCGTCGTGGACCTGAAGGATCATTTTGGTGTGCGGCAACTCCTTGCGAAGCAGGCCGTGCACGTTGATCATCGCAATCTTGATCAAGTCGGCCGCTGAGCCTTGGATGGGGCTGTTGACCGCCATGCGTTCGCCGAAGCTGCGCTGCACCGGATCGCTGCTTTGGAGTTCCGGAATCGGTCGGCGTCGGCCGAGGATGGTCGTCGTATAGCCTTTTTCTTTTCCCTCGGCGATGTTGCGATCCATGAGAGCCCGCACCGCGGCGAATTTTTCAAAAAACGTCTGGATATACTTTTTGGCTTCCGCCTGGGACACGCCGATGTTCTGCGAGAGTCCGAACGGACTGATGCCGTAGACGATGCCGAAGACGACCGTCTTGGCGGCACGGCGCATGTCCCTCGTAATCTCACTCGACGGCAGGCCGAAAATTTCCATAGCCGTGGCCATGTGGATGTCTTCCCCTTTCGCAAACACACTAACCAGCCGCGGATCTTGCGACAGATGGGCCAGGATGCGGGGCTCGATCTGGCTATAGTCGGCACAGAGCAGCGCATAGCCTTTCGGGGCGATAAAGGCCTCACGAATGCGGAGGCCGTAGTCGCCTTTGACCGGAATGTTTTGGAGGTTCGGGTCGGTGGAAGACAATCGGCCGGTGGCAGCTACCGTTTGATTCAGCGACGTATGCAGCCGCTTCGTGTCGGGATTGATCAGCTGGGGCAGCGCATCCACGTAGGTCGATTTGAGCTTGCTGAGGCTCCGATAATTCAGAATCTGCGCCGGCAGCTCGTGCTGCGTCGCGAGCTGCGTCAGCGTGTCCTCATCCGTGGAGTAACCGGTCTTCGTTTTGCGCACCGGCTTGAGTCCCAGCTTTTCAAAGAGCACCGTGCACAGCTGCTTCGGCGAATTGATGTTGAACTCGCCGCCGGCCAGCACCGCAATGCTCTGCATTATCCGGTCAAGGTCGCGCTCCAATTCTTTGCTTAGGACATGCAGCCCTTCGACGTCCACTAAGAACCCGTTCCGCTCGATCTCGGCCAGCACCGGCACAAGCGGCATCTCAACATCCTCAAACAACGCGAGACTCCCCTGCTCCTTCAGCCGCGCCAGCATGACCGGCGCCAGCTTGGCGATCACGGCAGCGCATTCCGACGCCTGATCGCGCGAGCCGGTGTCCACCTCGAACAAGGATTGCGGCGGGGCCCCCCCTGGCTGACGTGCGCCCAAGCGATGCCCGAGCAGTTCTAACGCCAGCGTGTCGAGTTGATGATCTCGCCGGTTCGGATTGAGCAGGTAGTCCGCAATCATGGTATCCAGATAGGGACCGGCCACCGTGATGCCCAGGCGGTACAAGGCGATGAGCGTGGCCTTCAGATCATGAACCGCCTTCATGCTCGCCTCATGCAACAAGGCGGTGACGGGGCGCATATAGGCATGAACGTCAGCGGGAATGAACGCGGTCTGGTCTCCCGTCGACAGCGCGATCCCTTGCACCTCGGCGCGCACCCCTTCTCCGCCGGAGAGCAGACAGTGCACGGCGATGGTCCCTTTCGGCAGTCCTTGGACAAAGGTACGGGCCTCCGTCTCGCTCTCAATGATCTTGACCGCCGTTTCATGAATGGCGGCTTGCGGCGCCGACGGCTGAAAGGACTTCAGCAGGCTGGTGAATTCCAGCTCGCGGAGCAGTTCGGAGAGGAGATCGTCATGGGGCGGCTTGATCCGAAGCGTCTCTGCATCGAACTCGACCGGGCTGTCGAGCTGGATCGTCGCCAAGCGCCGGCTCAGGCGGGCGTTCTCCGCCTGCTCGATCAGCAGGGCCTTCGTTCTGGGCGGCGTCACTTCATCAACGCGCCTGAGGAGTTCTTCGATGGTGCCGAATTGGGCGATGAGTTTCGCCGCGGTTTTTTCGCCGATGCCTTTCACGCCGGGAATGTTGTCCACGGTATCGCCCATAAGACCCATGATCTCGATCACCCGCGCCGGCTCCACACCGAAGCGCTCCCGACATTCCTGTTCGCCAAACCATTTATCTTTCACCGGATCGTAGATCCGCACATGCGGCTTCAGCAGTTGAAACATATCTTTATCGCTGGTCACGATGACGACGTCGTAGCCCGCGCGCTCGGCCTTTTGAGCCAGGGTGCCGATAATGTCGTCGGCTTCATGGCCGGCCAACCGGATGGCCGGGATGGCCAAGGCTTCCACGACCCGGTGGATATAAGGGACCTGCGCGCTCATGGCATCCTGCATGGCCGGGCGCTGGGCTTTGTACCCCTTGAATTCCTCGTGTCGCTGGGTCGGCCCTTTTTCATCGAACACCACGGCGAGGCCTGCCGGCCGATGCTCGCGCATGACCTTTAACAGCATGGTTGTGAACCCGTAGACGGCATTCGTCTGAAACCCTTTGGAGTTATTCAAAGGCGGTAGGGCAAAATAGGCTCGATAAATGTAAGCGCTGCCGTCAATGAGGTAGAGCGCGGGACGGCCGTGATCTGTTGCTGTTGTGCTTGTCATGGGTTGGACGCTCCGAACGCTCCGATAGGGCAGGAGACTTCGTCTCAGTTCTGGGAAGCCGGGGCAATAATCAATGGAGGTTTCCCGAATTTTTGACGCATGCCGTTAATCGCGTTCAAGACCGTCGGTTGCCCGATCAGTTTGGCTTCCAGGTGTCGTTTACCGGGGAACTCCAGCAGCGTGATGCCGATCAGCATCGTCAATATGCCCTGGCCCGGGAGAAACAACATCAAGAACCCGACGAATACGAAGACCAGGCCGACGACATTCTTCATGAGGTGTCCCAGCACCCGCAGAAAGGGATGATGATTTTCCATCCATGGGCGCGGCACCCGGATGTCAAAAAAATCCGCAGGAAGCCGCACGAGGATGAAGGGGATCGCAACCAGGGAGCCCACAAAGAAGACCATCGACACTATTGTAAGGGTCACGAGCGTCTCGGTGGAGACGTACTGATGCACCATGAAGAGCAGGCCATCCATCGGTCGGCATCCTAGCATGCGCCCTGAGTGCCCTCAAGGCAGCGTGCGCCTCAGATCCCGTGTTTACGCGCCAAAGAAGGCCGGTTATAATCGTCACGGAGCCCGAGATGACTGTGGTCACATTTTATCATGCACTCCTGTGCGTCATTTTGATTACGGCCGTCGTTTGTGGATCTCCGGCCCGGGCCGCGGATGCGCCGGCCGGAGACGCCCTTCAGGTGGAAATTTCCAAGAAGGGCTTGGGCAAGGAAGTGGTGATTACCAGCGGCGCTCAAGAATGGTTCATGATGATCGAGGTCACGCCCGAAAACACGGTGGTCGTCCGGCAGGAAAAAGACCACGATCGTTATCTGGTGGATGAAAGCGAAACGCATGATCGCCCGATGACGGCCGGAGAAGTGGACGCCGCGATCTCAGACTACATCAACAGCGTGAAGACGCGCACACACAAGCCCTAGGAGCCATGCCGCTCAAACCCAAGTTCGTCATCTTCGCTCACAATGCCACCTACGACAAGCTCCATCAGGTGGCCACGCTCGGCATGACGGCCTCGGCGATGGGCAAAGACGTCATCGTCGTGTTGTTGTTTTGGACGATTAAAAAACTGGCGGAGGGCCAGGTCGATCAGATCGACTTTCCGCCGGAATACGCCGCGTCAGCCGAGCAAGTTGCACGGTTGTTACAGGAAAAGAAAGTGCCGAAGATTTCCGAGATGTTCCGGGATGCCAAGCACGTCGGCGCCTTCCGGTTGATTGCCTGCAGCGCGGGCTTGGAGTACATGGGCGTGGAGAGTGCGGCAGTCGAGAGCAAGGTCGACGAAGTCATGGGCCTGCCCGCCATCCTCAGCCTGACCGCCGGCGCCGAGACCACGCTGTTCATCTAAACGGATCGTTCGTCAGCTTTTCTCACGGCTAGACAGGCGCTCTTCAGGCTCAACGACTTTTCGTCACTCCCACTCGATCACAGAACTCGATGACTTTGCACCTGCTGCAGAAGGGCGAGACCGGCTGACAGAGGTTCTGACCATACGGCACGAGCAGATCGTTGAAGGTCACCCAGTATCGCGACGGCAGCGTCCGCCGTAGGGCTTCTTCCGTCTTGTCCGGCGTCTTGGTCTGAATGAGGCCCCATCGATTGCTGATGCGATGCACATGAATGTCCACGCAGATGCCGGGCTTGCCATAGCCTACTGTCACGACGAGGTTGGCCGTTTTTCTCCCTACTCCGGAAAGCGTCAGCAACTCTTCGATTGAATCCGGCACGACTCCATCATAAACCTGCAATAGCCGGCGACAGATCTGATGAATGGATCTGGCTTTTGTCCGGTAAAAGCCAACCGGGTAGATCGCGCGTTCGATCTTTTTTAACGGCAGTTTCATCATGGCCGCAGGGGTCTGCGCCAAGGCGAAGAGTCGGGCGCTCGCTTCCCCGGTGGTCTTATCTTTTGTACGCAGACTCAGCAGACAGGAGATGAGGATACGGAACGGATCGCGGTTCGAGGTCCTGGCGACCACGCCCACGACCGGTTCCTGCCATTGTCTGATTTCACGCTTGATAATGCGAACGGCGGCGGGGATCTGATCCTGACGCATGCAAAAATTTTGCGTTGGCTATGACTTGGGGGAACTCGCTGAAGGAGCGAAATAAGCCCGAATGCAGACGATTACTCAGGCTTCCGTTTCGACAGCCACTTCTGGCGACGGCGTTGAGCCTCGCGAAGTTTGGCTTTCTTTCTGACGCTGGGCTTCTCGTAAAACCGGCGGCGCTTGAGTTCACGGAACAACCCTTCGCCCGCTAGCTTCTTTTTGGCGACTTTCAGGGCTTTTTCGACGTTGTTGTTGAAGACTTTGATTTCCATCCGATCCGACTTTCCACTTTCTCAGGCTTGTGCCTGTCTGCACCCGTGATCACGTTCGTGAGAAGGGCGGAGTGTAGCATAGGGCCTTTAGTTCCTCAAGACTTCGAGTCGTCTTCCCTGCCCTTACGGCAAATTTGTCATTAACTCCATGATCTGATAGGAGTTTTTGGTTCACCCTCACTGTATGAAGCCCGGCCTCAGTTGCCGCGATGGCCATGATCATTCCGACGGTGAGATCGGATCGGACAGCGGGCTTGGCTGTTTCAAGGCAGGAGTGAATGAGGACGCCTGCCTGGAAAGCCAGTTCGGCGATCGCCAGCGGAACCTCGGTCGCCTGCTCAAGAGCGCCGGCCAATTTCTCCGAGTACTCAGGCGCTTCTTTCGAACCTCTCATAGCACGAGTCAATCCCTCATACGCTTCACTGTCGGCCTGAATGAGCGCATGGAGACGTTCACTCAGCTCCAATAACCTCGGCTCTTCATCCTTCAAGTGGCCGAAACGGGCTCCCATCACACCTAAGGACGCCGCGAGCGCGCCGACGAGCGCCGCGACACTTCCCCCGGCTGGAGTCGGCGTGGCTGCTGCGACGGCCTTCAGAAAATCGGCGAGCGGAGGGGCGCTCTCCAGCCTACCGGTCATCGCCGCTCGAATACGGACATCCAGAATCTGTGCCGGATTAAAACGCTCCAGCTGCAACGATGCGGCGCCGGATTCATCTAATGCGTCCTGAGGGACCAGGCCGATCAATTCGCTGCCGGCAATCTCAAGTTTGTACGTGGCCGCCTCCCGTTTCACTGTTTCAAATACCACATGCGGAGCCGTGACATGGTAATCGGTGAGGTTCATTGAGACCTGGACCATGCCTCGGCTCGCCAGTTCCACTCCCATGGCTTTCACGCAGGGCAATCCACCATCGGATTCCCGGACGGCCTTCGCAATCCCCTGCACCGCCCGAAGATCGCGAGTCTTGAAGTTGACATTGAACGCAATGAGCAGTGGCCGTGCTCCCGTCACGATTGCGCCGGCGGTGTCATGGAGCCTCGGCGGACCGAAGTCCGGTGCCCAGGACGGAACAGTTTCCATGCGGGACGCAAGCCCGGACAGTCCTCCCCGTCTGATCGCTTCCAGTTTCACCCGTTCAGGACGGGTGGCAGCCTGCTCGTACAAAAAGACCGGGATCTGTAACTCCGACCCGATTTGCGCTCCGATCAAACGAGCCAGTTCTACACATTCTTCCATCGTCACACCGTGAAGGGGCACGAACGGCACGACATCGGTCGCACCGACCCTCGGATGGACACCTTCATGATGGCGGAGATCGATCAGTTTCGTCGCGGCTCTGATGACCCGGAGTGCCGCTTCGCCCACTGCCTCAGGAGAACCGGCAAACGTCAGGACCGAGCGATGGTGATCCACATCCATCGTGTGATCCAGCAGCCAGACCTCCGGCACAGAGGTGACCGCGGCCATAAGCGCCTGGACCGTCGCATAGCTGCGGCCTTCGCTGAAGTTCGGCACACATTCGATAATACGGTTCATATGGTTCGAGTTATTCCGTCCATCCCAAAAGGAAAAAGCCGGAGGGAACATCCATTCCCTCCGGCTTTACCTCATGACACCACCCCGGTTGGAGCGCGCTACTTGGACTTCTTCACGAAGGCCTTATAAATACGGCCCGAGGTAGCTTGCTCTTCTTCCATGCCCAGCATCTCGTGTCCCGTCGTCTCGCACCAGGCCGGCATATCTTTTTTTATCCCCTCATCGTCAGACACCACCTCGAGTACCTGTCCGAGCGCCAGTTCCTTAATCTTCTTCGAAGTCAAAATAATCGGCATAGGACAAAAATAGCCAAGGGTGTCGAGCTTGATATCGGCTTGCATGACCGGTTCCTTTTTTGTAAACGCTGAGGCAGTCATCCGCTAGATGAACAGGTTGACGGACCCTTGTTTCGCTTCGGCCAGATAGGTCGTCACACCGGCAAACTGGTCGATCCCGTCGATCAACGTGTCCTTGCTAATGCCCATAAGACCCATAGTGGTCGTGCAGGCGATGAATCGCACGCCTAACTCCAACGCCGTCTGCATGAGCTCCGGCACGCCCGGCATGCGGTTTTGCTTCATGACGGTCTGCATCATTCTCGTGCCGAGCCCGCCGAAATGAAATCGCGAAAGCGGCAGCGTCTCTGCGCCTCCTTTATTCAGCACACCGAACATCCGGCGCAGCCAGTCTTTGGCGGAACTTTGCGCACCCTTCCGGCGAATCGTGTTCAGCCCCCAGAATGTAAAAAATACCGTGACTTTCATGCCCATGGCAGCCGCGCCGGTGGCAATAATAAAGGCGGCCATGGCCCGGTCGAGATCGCCGCTCAGCAGCACGATGGTCACTCTGTCCTGTTTGGACTCTTTCAACTGGGCCAATGTGGCGGCCGGTTCTATCTGCGCGACATTCATGTGGTTACCTCGTTCCCCGCTAAATCCGCATGAATCATGCGTTGAATAGGATAGTATGGCATCCTTTAGAGAGTCAAGGAACGCAGTCCCGCCCGATCGTCCGCTTGACCTTCCATTGTGTGGCCGTTATATTCCGACCACCTTACGTGTCCGGCGTGCCCATCTGCCCTCCTACTGAATGAACGTACCGCTCATACCTGAAACCGTCTCCGCCAGAGGAGCGCCTCTGTTCGGCTTTTGGTATCCAGCTGTCCCCAGCGAGAAACTGGCGGCCGGCTCGATGCAGGCCTTGACGATACTGGGTCTTCCCATTCTATTGTGCCGGGACAAGACGGGTAAGCTGGCCGCGATGCGCGATATCTGCCCCCACCGCGGCATGCCGCTCTCGTTCGGGCGATTCGACGGCGAACGGGTGGAATGTCCCTATCACGGCTGGCAATTCGACACGAACGGTCGCTGCCGTCATATCCCCGCCCTGGTGCACAGCGATACGTTGCAGCCCGACAAGGTGGGGGTCACGACCTATCCGGCCGATGAAACGGACGGAATGACCTGGCTGTATCTTCCGGATGAGCGCGGAACAAGCCTTCCTCTCCCGGCCGTACCTCGCCTGCCGCTGCCGTCCAAGCCGCAGCAGTCGTTTCACATCTCATTGACCTATACGTGCGGGCCAGACGACGGCATCATCGGCCTGATCGACCCCGTTCATGGACCCTTCGTCCATTCCTGGTGGCGCAGCGATGCCCGCATGCACGAGAAGACAAAAATCTTTGAACCGATACCGAACGGCTTCCGGATGGTGGCGCATGAACCGGCCAAGAACAGCGGGCCGTTCCATTGGCTTCAACGGATATACGGTGGACCGCTCACCACGACGATCGATTTCGTCCTCCCTAACCAGCGGGTGGAGCTCATGCAGTGCGGGACGTTCTGGGTCGCCAATCGTCTCATGGCGACTCCGGTGAACGAGATGGAATGCCGCATTGACTTTTCAGCGCTCTGGCATGGTCTAAGTTGGGTCCCGTTCGCCAACCTCATCTTCCGGAGCCTCACAAAAATGTTTCTCGGACAGGACGAGCGCGCGATGAAAAATCTTGCGGCGGGATTGCGCCATAAACCGTCATCCATGTTTATCGGTGACGCCGATATGCCGGCCAAGTGGTATTACAAACTGAAAGCCGCCCATCTGGCTTCAGTGCAGACGGGCCAGCCCATGAATCATCCGCTCAAGGAGCGGGTGACTCTCCGGTGGAGAAGCTGAGTCGAAAAGCGTTCCAACTGATGAGGGAAGACCGCTAGCCCTGTGTTTCCTGCAGA
This sequence comes from uncultured Nitrospiraceae bacterium, assembly GCA_963728135.1. Classification (GTDB taxonomy): domain Bacteria; phylum Nitrospirota; class Nitrospiria; order Nitrospirales; family Nitrospiraceae; genus Nitrospira_D. The sequence continues at coordinate 70,536 of CAVSJC010000012.1, forward strand.
ATAAGGCCCATGGCTCGTCTGATCTGATCGCGACTTCCTAACAGCACGATAATATCGCCGGAGAGCAGCTTAATTTTTCCTGAAGGATTCGATTCGGTCACCCCGGCGCGAGTCCAGGCGATGACCGAAGCCCCGGTCCTCGGACGTATGGCCAGTTGCGCGAGCGTTTTCCCCACAGCGGGAGAATCTTCCTCGATCCGGCAGGTTTCCACCTCCACATCGCTCAGCGTGCCCCCGCGGAGATGGTGAGCCAGTTCCGGCATTTCACTGCGACGCAACAGCGCATAGCCCTCCCGTCGGATCTGCTCCGCCTTCCGCATGACAAACTCCTGCGGCATGTTGTACGTCCGCAGCACCAGCGCGAAGATTTCGATCGAGGTTTCAAACTCCTCGGGCACGACGTCGTCGGCACCTAACTGATGCAACTCCTCCAACGTCACGCGCTCGGCGCTCGGCCGCCACTGGCAGCGAGCGCTGCGGGGCGGATGCGCGGACCCATGCGCTCACTATCGCGCAGACGCACGGCGTGCCCGATATCTGGCGCGCGTGCTGGCCGGACGCGGCGTGCCGCTGGGCATGTCCCTGTGTTCCTGGCGCCGAAGCTGCGCGATCTTCTGCCCGATCCCTCCGCCTCACCGACATGGACGTGGCTGCCCGCCGCCTTGCTGACGCCGTCGGGCCGGCGACAAGGTGGCGATCTTCGGCGACTACGACGTCGACGGCGCGTTCGGCCGCGCTCTGCTCGTTCCTGCGCCATTGCGGCGTGCCGTTCGTCATCCACATCCCCGACCGCATCATCGAGGGCTACGGCCCCAACGTCGAAGCCATCCGCGCGCTCGAGGAGAGCGGCGCGCGCCTCCTCGTCACCGTCGATTGCGGCACCGCGAGCCACGAGCCGCTGGCGGAGGCCAAGCGCCTCGGCCTCGACACCATCGTGGTCGATCACCACCAGGCGCCCGAGGCGCTGCCGCCGGCCGTCGCCATCGTCAATCCCAACCGCCAGGACGATCTCTCCGGCCTCGGCCATCTCTGCGCGGCCGGCGTCGTGTTCCTGACGCTCGTGGCGCTTGACCCGCGAGCTGCGGGCGCCGGGCCTTTCGGCAGCGTGCGTCGCGAGCCGGACCTTCTCGCCGAGTCTCGATCTCGTGGCGCTCGCCACCGTCGCCGACGTGGTGCCGCTGATGGGCCTCAACCGCGCTTTCGTGCGCCAGGGTCTGCCGTCATGCGCGACCGCCGCCGTCCGGGCTTGCGCGCGCTGCTCGACGTGCGGCACTCTGCGCGGCCCGCCGGAATGCTGGCACCTCGGCTTTCTCGTCGGTCCGCGCATCAACGCCGGCGGCCGCATCGGCGATGCGGCACTCGGCGCCAAGCTGCTGCTCACCAGCGATGACTGGAGGCCGAGCGCGCTCGCCGCCGAGCTCGACCGGCTCAACCGCGAGCGCCAGGTGATCGAGCAGGCGGCTGTGGAGGAGGCGGAGGCCGAGGCCGCTGCCGCGCTCGACGCGCGCGCCCGACATGCCGCTCCTCGTCGCCACCTCGGCCGCCTGGCATCCCGGCATCGTCGGGCTCGTCGCGGCGCGCCTCAAGGAGCGCTTCCGCCGTCCGGCCTTCGCGTTGACGCTCAACGGCGGACGGGTGCAACCGGATCGGGCCGCTCGGTGCCGGCGTCGATCTCGGCCGCGCCGTCCGTGCCGCCGTCGAGGCCGGGCTCGCCATCAAGGGTGGCGGCCACGCCATGGCGGCCGGCGTGACGCTGCCGGCGGCGGCCTGACCGCTTCACGGCCTTCATGCGCGAGCGGCTGGCCGACGCGTCGGCCGCGCAGGAGGTCGACACCCTCGCGGTCGATGCCATCCTCACGGCCGGGGGCGCGCAAGCCGATCTCGTGGCGGTGATCGAGCGGGCAGGGCCTTTCGGCCCGGGCAGCCCGGAGCCGGTCTTCGCCTTCCCGTCACATCTCCTGGTCGACGCCATGGAGGTCGGCGGCGCGGTCATCTGCGGGTGAACCTGCGGAGCGGCGACGGCGCCGCATCGGCGGCATCGCCTTTCGGGCCGCCGGCCAGCCGCTCGGCCAGGCGCTGTGCAGCGCGGCGGCGCGACTTCATGTCGCCGGCACGCTGTGCATCGACCGCTGGGGCGGCGCCGAGCGCGTCGAGATCCGCGTTGCCGATCTCGCAGGCACGCCGCCTGACGCTTGCTCGGCTGAGGCAGGCTTCTGTAGGTGCGACCGTCGCACCGGCTCGCGTCGCACGTCGCGCGGCGCCCATCGTCTAGCGGTCTAGGACGTTGCCCTTTCACGGCGAAAACACGGGTTCGAAGTCCGGTTGGGCGCGCCAGTGAAATCAAGCGCTTAGCGCATTCGGCCGAGGCGATGTCCAACAAAGGGCCAATAAGCGGACGCGAACACGGAAGGATGGAGGCCGGTTCTGACCGGCCTTTTTGTCTTTCAGGGTCGCAGCAGGGGTAACGAGGGAGCACATTATGACCGATGAGCGCGTCGCTGGTCGGAATATCACGGCCCCGGTTGGTATAATTTTACGCTTTCCGGCACGGTCTTGAACGAGTTCGGCGCGCCGAAGCTATCGGAGCTCACAGAATGCCGGGCTGAAGAATTGCCCGAGTTTCCGAACCATCTCGCGAGCGCTACCCTCAATGCCATCTTCACCTTGCCGTGGGACATGGGAGGGCATCCGTATTTCCTCAATCTGGTGCGGAGGATGGAAACG
>CAVSJC010000013.1:0-161782 GCA_963728135.1 uncultured Nitrospiraceae bacterium
TTTCAGTCGAGTCCTTATCCTCGATAAAGCGCCCGGTTCCCACGGCAAGGACTTCTCCTTCCTCCGGTTGCTCCTGGGCGCTATCCGGAATGACAATCCCGCCGGTCGTGGTCTCGCGTGGCTCGCCGGTCCTGATCAAGACCCAATCCTGTAATGGTGTGAATGTCATTGACGTCCATCCTTTCATTCCCGCTGGAAGGCAGCGGGATCGGCACAACAGTTCACGGTCGGCGCATGAGCTTAGCACGTCCGGCATGGCGACGTGACCGGTGTCAGCCGCCAGATCGGGTGTCTTGTACTGCGACCTGTTCCCGGGTGAATCAAAGGACTCGCCTGTCTCTGATTTCTGATATGGTGTGTCCCGTGAATCCACTGGAAAGCAATCGGAACCAGAGCGATGTCAATAAGGAGATGCTGTGAAATCAAATGAACGGTGGCAGACGCAGGATGAAGAAGATGAGCATCGCCGTCTTTTACTCGCACGGGCCAGCAAGGGAGACGCCAAGGCACAAGAGGACCTCTTGCAGTCGTACGGCGCTCGGATCTACTCGGAAAAAGAAAAATCAAAATTGGTCTATGAGAACGTCAAAGTTCCACGGCCACCGAGCGGCAAAACAAGAAAACGCAAGGGCAGCGCAGGAACGGGTGAGGCGAAACAGCCCTGAGTGCAAAGCTGCTCTGCGGACGCTTCCTGTATGGAGGATATCCTCTTTCAGGCCTTCCATCCGTCGACATGCCCGTTTGACTTGCACATCTTAGTCGCATTTATATAGCTTGACTAGCGTAAGGATTGCGCCCAAGGTGACATGGTGAGTGTGATGCTCCGCTGACTGTCCTATCCTCGCGCTTCCTGCTTCTTCCCAGCGTGACCGATTCCCCAGTCTCTGTCGTAGGTTTTCGTCTCTGACTGGTGGCCTGTCCGGTCTTCCCATCGCCGGCCACCGAGCCAGGTGTCCGTTCGATTCTCGCCCGCATTCTAGAGCAAGCAGCGGGGCGAAGGACGTGTGAGTCATTGCGGGCGATGGGATGCCCGATCATGTGTCGGCATCAACGTGCGAGAGGAGGAAATGCCATGAATGCAGATCAACTCAAAGGCAACTGGATGCAGTTCAAAGGCGAGCTGAAACGGACGTGGGGTAAGTTTACGGATAACGACTTGCTGCAAATCAGGGGCAACTACGACCGGTTTGTCGGCAAGGCACAGGAACATTATGGCGAGAAAAAGGACGAACTCATGAAGTGGGCGGATAAGTGGCATCATGAGAAGTCGGCGCCGGCGGCTATGGCGAAGAAGTCCCGCTGAATAGAGGCAAGTGAGAGCTGTTTACATATCTCATTTCTAGTTGAAGGAGACCGGAATGACCACACGCTTTGTTCTGACAATGTGCACGGCTTTGATAATCGGTGGAGCACTTGTGAGCGGATCGGCAAGCGCGCTCGGCAAGGCCGACGAGAAGACGCCGATGACGGATTCATGGCTGACCGCCAAGACGAAGATTGCGCTCTTTGCGGATTCCCGCATCAAGGGGCGGGACATCACTGTCGAGACCGCCCAGGGGGCAGTGATCATCCGCGGCAAGGTGGATTCCGACGCAGCCAAGCAAGCGGCGGAAGGCATCGCCAAAGGCGTAGACGGCGTAAAGACCGTCAAGAATGAATTGCAAGTGGTCGCGCCGTCCAAGCGCGAGGCGACCGATGACAAGGATGACGCGATTACCAAGCGGGTCAACGAACAGCTCGAGAAAGATGCCGCGTTAAAGAAAGCCGGCATCCATGCCCAGACCAACGCGGGGGTGGTTTCGCTGAGCGGCGAAGTGACGGATCTGATCACAAGCGCGCAGGCTTCATGGATTGCCTGGCAGGTTTCGGGCGTCAAGTCCGTGAAAAACGATCTCACCGTTAAAGAGAAAGCCTAACTTTTCCACTACCATCGCATCTCGGGCCGCCGATCCGCGCAGGCGGGTCGGCCGCCCGGCAAAAGTCAGCTCTAAACCCGCGCTTTTTAATCGCAGCGATTACGCTCTCCCTGCTCAAGCCCCAAACCAGGGGTCTTCCTAGGCCGCTTCCTTTTTTAGGAAGCACATAGTGAAGCCATCAACCGCGACTGTTCCTGTCGCACTGAAATTAACGACTCATGAGGAAGAGGGAGGCTTCACGATGAGGACTCAGCGCGCCGTGAGCGAGTTCATTGCCCAGGGGAAGAATCTCTATCACCAGCTCCGTTCAGAGGGTGAGGCCATCTCGGATGTGGAGTTGGTGGACCTTCGCGAGCAGCTGCACATCCTCGATGCGGAGGCCGGTCATCTTCAAGAGCTGAAAGAGTTCGACTCCGACGCGTTACCCTTCATCTTCGATGGGAAGAGACCGCAGGCCGCGAAGGCGCTCAACCGCCGGCATCACGACTGACGCACGCACGGTCGCCCATGCACTTCTTAACGGCCGGTGACGGGGCACCGGACTTGTCATCGGCCGGCGACTTTCCAGTAGAGACGCGCAGCGCCTCCATGTGTCGTTCGTCGGCCGGGAAGCGGTCGGTTTGGACGACGGCTCTTCGAGGATCAAGTCAAAAGGACTGACGGGTTTTTGCTCTCGAGCAGTGCCGTCTTGAACTCCCCTCCAGCCGATATGGCGTGCCGCCGGGCGGTGAACAGGCGCCGATCTTCGATCAGGCTGCCCACGTACGAGAAGCCGACCTTTTCAATCACGTGACGCGACGGGACGTTATCCGCATAGACATAAATGTACGCCTGCTTGGTCTTGGCGAGGACCGGGACGTCATGCAGAAGCTGGCAGAGAGCGTGGTAGAACAACCCTCTTCCGCGAGCTAATGGATGCGTGTAGTGATCATACAGCGAGGATGAGTCCGGTGGTGGGAAAAAGGCCTGGCCGACGGCCGCGTCTTCCCCGCGTGTATGGCAGGGCTGGAGCCATGCGTAGTGCAGCAGCCGTTCTTGCTCGACAAGCGTATACAGATGCTCGCCTTGCGCCAATCGTACGCGCGCCGCCGCTCGATATTCCTCGGGCGACAACTGCCATGACGCTGTTCGCTCGTAGTAGCGCAGGTCCTCCACCTGGTCACGGCGGAGCGCCTTGCTGTCGGGGAGGGAGTGAATCCGGTGGGAATCGTACACATAGATGCGTTTTTCGCAGCGGTACCACAGGCGCTTGCGTGCGGCGCGCCAGAGCAGGCTCGGGAGCGGCCGCTTTTCCTGTCGCAATCGTTCGACGAGAGTCTGCACAGTCGTCATCGCAGCAGAGAGAGTCATGGGCCCATTGTACCAATGGCGAGAACGAGGAGACAGATCCTTGAGTCCGGCTTTCCCCGTGTGGAGGGAAGGTCTGGTAAGATCCACCGCACGAGACTGACCGTTCCACCTTCCTTGGAGACCGAGAGCATCGCATGAATCCGATCGTCAGTTTGCTTCTTAAGCAGCTTCCCAGTCTGATCCCCGTCGTCGAATCGCTGGTCAGAAAGACGCCACCGCCACGGCCAGAGGATAACCGTCTGGACCTCCTCGAACAGTCCTTTGACCGGTTGATCGAGCGATCGCAGCAACTCGAAGGGAGGCTCCGCCGAATGACCTTGTTCTCTCTCCTGGCGGCGGTCATGGCCCTCATAGCGCTGGTCGCCGCCTTCGTGCATTGAAATGCAGCCTAATTGTAACATATTGATTTAATTGTAAAAATCATTCTTCTTTCGCTGAGACGTTTCGTGATAAGATTCAGGTGCTGCTTTCTTCCCGCTAATGGGTCTCCCTTGGCGCAGAAGAAATCGGGGAGGTGATGTGGCCATCACCTCCCCATTTTTTTTGACTCTCGCCCTTCTAGTCGTCACATGATCTTGACTGGTTCGTTCCTCAGCTTCGGAGCAGTCTCCGATCGCTCCCGGCCTATCCCTCGGAATCCAGACGCAGCACCGGTGCCTCCAGTGATGCCTGCATACTTCGCGTTGATGATTGGATGAGTCGAAGCGGGTGTGAGGAAAGTCAAAAGAAAGGGGAGAAGAAACAATGAGGAGGCGACGTGGCCGTCGCCTCCTCAGGTGTAACTACTTCTTCTTCTTGGCCGCCTTCTTCGCGGGCTTCTTCGCTGCTTTCTTCGTTGCCATGGAAACTCCACCCCCCTTCGGCGTCAAAGTGTTGATAAGTCTGTGTGGTGGTATATCAGTTTTTGCGCCGGGAGTAAATTTTTGTTTGTAGGACACAGTCGAAAGACCTGTCTTCGCCCTACGCTGGAAGCAGTAGCCTGAGTGCGGTTACAGAGAGTATCCCGCGACGCCTTCCATGTAACCAGCGCGATTGCTGTTCGGGTCCATGGATATTGTCAATGTGAAGAGCATGAATGTGATCGATCAGTCTGCTGTCATGCGCGTCTGCAGGTGCCAGGGAGAGCGATGTCATGCGGTGGCGCAGGGACAGGTTTCGAATTCGATGTTGACTGGAGGCAGGATGCAAACAGTGGATCCTGAGCGCGCGCTTAGGAGGCTCGGCATCTGGTCTCTTTGCGACGCGTCCAGCAGTTGGAACCGAGGATCCGTTTTGGTTGGGCGGTTGAGGGGCTGAGCTGTTCCACTTGCTGTCGATGTAGTATCCGCTCTTTTGACCGATCGTCATCGGCGGCAGGTCCACGATGCTTCCAGACTCTCATGCCGTGGGATTCTTTGTGAAGGACAGTCTATGGCGGGTATCTGATCCTATAACCTCCCAAATCATGTGTGAGCCTGAGCCCGGTTCATACCAGGTGAGTAAGCCTCCTAGCTTAAACCGCCTTGAACCCGAGTTAGCCTTCCAAGGTCCTGCCCCGCTCCACGATGTGTCAGTCTCTTGGTTTCTTTGGGTAAGGGAAAAGCCCATCTTGCTAGCCTTTTACGGATCCGTATAATAGGCTGCCATCGAGGCAAGCAAAACCCTAGTTTCACATGGAGGGAACCCTTGACTAACCTACCTGTCCTGATGGCTTTCGGATTCGCCCTGCTCGTCACTTCCACCGGGAATGCCGGCCCCATCGAAATGGCCGACCTCATTGCACACCCCGCACACTATGACCGCAAAGGGGTGGTCGTCATGGGTAAAGTGACGAACGTGCAACCCGTCAATGACCGCGACGGGAACCCCGCCTTTAAATTTCTGCTCGAGGACGGCGCCGGAACTGTGAAAGTCATCACCCGCAGTGAAGTTCAGGACGGGGATCATGTCATCGTCGAGGGCGTGTTCAGCCGCCGCCGGCAAGGCGGACGGATCCCGGTCTACAATGAAGTGGATGCGACTTCAGTACGGCCGCTGAATCGCTTGACTCCGGACCTGGTCGGATAACAACAGCTCTATTTACTGTCTTGCCGTCTGTGTGTGGGGCATTGCCGTGCCCGCTTGTGGCAGATGGCGGTCGCCTCCTGGTTACATCGCGCTGCTTACCAGCCTCGTGAATCCACCCTGACATCCGGATCTTCCTAGGCGTTCTCATGGCTCAATCCAGTCATACTGACCAAGTAGGGCTGGATTGAGCTGACACCGGAAGGAGACTGTCGATGAGGCGTGCCATCGGTCTGTTCGCATCCCTGGGCATGATGATGGGTCTGTTCTGCGAGGCGGCCTTGGCCGACCCGGTCGCCGTGCGCTTTCCCCAGGGCATGACGCATGGCTTTCTGCTCGTGCGCTCGGTTGCCGGAGACGTGATCGGCCACGGGGAGGTGACGCAAATTGTTAAAGGGGGCGATCTGGTGGAGAGCCACCTCGTATTCGATCTCAAGGACGGCTCGCTTCACGATGAAACGGTCGTGTTTTCGCAGCAGCGGCTGTTGACCCTCGTTCGCTATCAGCTCGTCCAACGCGGCCCGTCGTTTCCTGAGCCGATCGAAGTGTCCATGGACCGGACGACGGCGGACTACACGGTGCGATCACGGGAGGGCGTGGATCGGGAGCCGGAGACGGTGAGGGGGGAATTCGCGCTGCCCAAGGACGTCTATAACGGGATGCTGGTCACAGTCTTACTGAACTTGCCCAAAGCGGCCAGCGAGACCGTGCAGATTGTGTCCTTCAATCCGCGGCCTCAGGTCTTCAAACTTGAATTGCAGTTTCAAGGCGAGCAGACGGCGCGCATCGGCCAGCTGTCTCGGAAGGCGCTCAAGTATGTGTTCAAGCCGGACATCGGGGCAATCAGGGAATTCCTCGGCAAGCTTCTCGGCAAGCTGCCCGAGGATTTTCACTATACCTGTTGGATCCTGGCCGACGAAGTCTCGAGCTTCGTCCGGTTCGAAGGACCGTTGCATCTCAAAGGGCCGGTTGTTCACATAGAACTCGTGAGTCCCGGCCTGCTCGTCCAGTGAGCCGGTGGTTTGAGCAGGGATCAGATCGCCCCGAGGCCCACAATCAATCGGAAGAATCCAAAGGTCACGGCTATGCCGCAGCACAGCAGTCCTGCCAGGCTTGGCATTTTACTGACTCCGGCTGGCGCAGTGCCCACAGCGATCGCTGAGACAATGGCGCCGATGACGGCGAAGGGAATGAGCATCCAGTTCAGCGCTCCGAAGAACGGCATGAGTCCCGCGATCATGCCGACGAGTGACAGGATGCCCCAACTGAGACTGAGGAGCTGCATCGCATTCGCGCCTCGCGTTCCCTGAAGGAGTCGCCGGTCAGGCCGCTTTTTTGCTTGGCACCTTGGCGCCCTTTTTCCTGGCTTCCGACAATCCGATGGCGATGGCCTGCTTGCGGCTTTTTACTTTCTTGCCGCTCGCGCCGCTCTTCAGCGTGCCTTTCTTTTTCTTGTGCATTGCCCGCTTGACCGACTTGCCGGCAGCCTTGCCGTATCGCGCCATCGTCCGATCCTTTCTGACGCCGGCTTGTGCCGGCGTCATGAAATGGATGTTCAGTTATCGCGCTGCAGGGTGGTGGTATGACCCTGGTCCGTAATGTAGGCCTTGACCATATCGCCCACGACCACTTTGTCCATCTTCGTGCTCTTGTCGACATGGATCTTGGTCTCTTTGCCGTCGCTGTCCTTGATCCAATAATATTCGCCATCCGTTCTCATCAAGGTGCCTTTGACGGTGTCCTTGGTGATCCGCTCCTTCACGGTAGGGCTTGCTTCCTTGTCGGACATCGGATCGGCCGCTTGCGCGGAGCCGATGCCGACGCAGAAGATTCCTGCAGCAAACAGTGATAGCAATATGGGTTTCATGGAGTCCTCCTTTGATGTGAATGACGTGGTTGCAACTGTGCCCACTGGCGCACGTTCTCTCCTCATCTTGTCGTACGGGTATGCCAGAGGGGACTGGTAAAACCTCTAGGCTCCCGCGCGCGACGCGAATCATGCGTCACAACACTTAGCGGGTGTCAGCCTGAGAACATGTCGAGAGCAGCGATTCTAGCGAAGGCCGATCGGGCGGGGCTGGCGCCCCGCCCGGTTCCGAAGTCAGGGTTTGAGCACGAGATGACCGCGGCGGTTTTGCTGAAAGCAGGACTCCGACCGGTCATTGCAGAAGGGCCGTTCTTTACCGTACGACACGACGCTCAAACGGTTGGTCGTGATGCCGAGTTCCATGAGGTAGTTCCGCACCGACTTGGCGCGCTTTTCCGCCAAGACCAGGTTGTAGGCGGAGCTGCCTCGTTCGTCGCAATGGCCTTCGATTTTAAGCTGCGCCGTTCCATGCGTTTTAAGCCAATCGGCGTCCTTCATCAACGCCTGACGTCCTTCTTCGCTGATGGCCCAGCTATCGTAGCCGAAGAACACGTCGCGAAGGCCGGCGGCCAACGTCGCGGTCTGCTCAGCGCGAATCTCAGCCGCCTGCCGGTTGGCGGACGAGGGATCGGCTTTCGCATACAACGCACCGGGGCTGACCCGCTCAGCGCCTTGAGTCGATAAGTCGCTGATCGGCGCGTTGCGCGACGCAGAGGAGGACTGACCCCCGGACTGCACAGACTTACTTGCACATCCGCCAAGCAACAGTGTGCCCATTGCGAGCGCCCATACTGCCATAGACCTGTTTTTCATCGAACCCTCCTTGAAGAATCTTTCGCCGGCCGCAGTAAACCAGTTATGGCCCAGATATGCCAGAAGTATCTTGACGATCAATAAAAAGCACAAAAGGAGAAAGCACATACGGGCAGTGACTGCAGCAGCCGCTCTGCCGTCTGTTGGCCTCTCGGACCGATCTGGGGAAAGTCCTGGTGGACAGGGGGACTGCACCGGCGTAGGAGAGAACTATGGCTTTTCGCACGACCTACAATAACGCATTTCATCCCAACGAGGACGTGCTGCTCTTAGAGGGGCCGCATTTGAATCAGGCCATTACCCAACAGCTCGGCTCTCATAACGCCGTTGACTTCTCGACTGACCTGGCCTCGGTGTTCTCGCTCTCGCTTCCCGATCCCACAGATTGCTACGAGGATTGGATTCATACCGAGCAGGGACCGCGCGGGCGATGGATCATTCGCTTGCTGCGATTCTACCGGGCTGAACGGAGCCAACCCTGGAAGAGCAAAGAATTGTATGTGGCCGACCGGGATGAACATGCGGTGCCCATGGCCACTGCCTACGGAAGAGCGTGGCTCTATAGCCATGCCACATGGCCGGTTGCGCAGACGAAGGAAACCTACCCGCTCGCCTCCTGACGCACGCGCGTGCTCGGTGTCCGCACAGACACACTCATCCGGTAAACCGGTCCGCTGAATCCATGAGCGCTGTGGTCTGTTGATTGGCCGTCCCGCGGTCAGAGGCGACGGGTTGGAAACAGGTTCGTCGAGTTCCGGCGGTCGGAATTACAGTCGGAGACCGCTTCTCTAATGAACGAGAAGCGCCTCCGATGTCGTCGCATCTGTTGTGAGCAGGCTTTCTGCAGAAGGTGAGGTGGCGGCTTTCTTTCTGTGCGACTCTCGGATTTGCTCGGCGCAGCTGTCACAAATTCCATGTGTGACGCGTCCCGACGTTCCAAAGCTGAGATAGCGTTCGCACCAAGCGCATTGACGTGTCATGAGTTCCTCCTGGCCGAATCGAGTTGTGCCCAACGCTGTAGGATGGCGGATATTAAGATGCGCTCATGAAGTAGCCTACTAGGAAGATCCCTTGGTCACTTAGGAACCGAAAGAGGTTTATTGGAGGCTAATAAGCAGGTGGCTGTTCCTAGTGGGGAGTAAATCGCTACCATGACGCGCTCAAGGAAAATGGGCTAGGGGCCTTTCTAATCATAGGTGTCGCTCCCCTCGACGACTGAACAGGCGACCGCTACAAGGCTTCCGCCCGGGCGTAGAGCCGGGCCGGCGCCGACGGAAAGTACTTGAAAAGCGCCGGGCAGAGCCAGCCTTCGGCATGGCGGCCTACCCACTGGTACCATGTGCCGCCGTATTCCGGTCGAAGTTTCACCAGCTCGACCTGATAGCCGGGAAACGGCTCGGAGGAAAATAGGAGACGAAATCCCTCGCCGGCATTCGGCACGTTCGCCACCAGCGTATCGATCATCTGCGGGATGCCTGACACGAAGGGCTCTTGATGCAGGCCGACGCGCGGATCGTCGAACACCCATGTGGCGGCGTGCCGGTACGGTTGGATGACATGGATCGTATTAGCCATGGATCATGCCTATACCTGACCGGGCACAATGAGAGCACTCGGGTCATCCCTGAGTGGAAGCCGCAGCTGCTTACCTCTGTTTAGTCACCCATGCGTTGGCATGTGGCCTGCATCAGCATCGTCCTGGGATGAGGTCTGGCATGGCTTCTGAGAGTTCCCTATCTGCCGCATTCGCCAGCTGGAAGCGATTACTCAAGAACCGCAACGTCGCCTGGCTGTGGACGGGACAAGCCATCTCGCAGATTGGAGACGGCCTCTCCAAGGTGGCCCTGTTATGGTTTGTGTACGACCTGACCGGGTCGGCGCTCAAAATGACGCTGATCGGTATCTTACAGACGATCCCTCCACTGGTGTTCGGTCCCTTCGCCGGCGTGCTGTTAGATCGCGTGTCCAAGCGATGGGCGATGATCATCATCGACACGATCAGGGCCGGTCTCCTCGTGGTGATCCCGACGCTGTATTGGATGGGCCTCCTGACGCTGCCCTGGCTGTACGTCCTCGGTGTTCCTCACGGCGACCTTTTCAATGGCTTTCGGTCCCGGCCTTGAAGGCGATGGAGCCGTTGCTGGTGAAGTCGGATCAACTGACGCAGATCAACGCGCTGGACCAAAGCACGATGACGCTCGGACAGCTGCTGGGGCCGGCCATCAGCGGTCTGCTGATCGCCATGATCGGCGCTCAGAACGTCCTCTACGTCAATGCGGGAACGTTTCTCGTCTCGGCGCTCTGCAAAATCCCCCTCAAAGTCACAGAGCCGCGCCGCGCGTCCCATGCATCGTCGCCGATGCGGAGCGCGCTTCGGGAATTGAAGGAAGGCATCCGCTTCGTGGTCGTCGATCACCGGCTGTTGCTGTTACTGATGGGCGTGGCCTCAGTATTCACGGTGGGTGCCACGGCCTTCGTCTATTTGTTGCCGGTCCTGGCGAAGGATTATCTGCACCTCAATGCCGTCCAGTTGGGTTGGCTCTGGGCCTCGTTGAGCGTGGGACTGCTCGCTGTGACGCTGTGGATGATGGGCGCCTCGCAGCGGGAGCTGTGCAAGCGCCTGATGATGATTGCCGGCGCCGCGGCGGTCGGCGGCGCGGCGGTGTTCGGACTCACCGTCATGACCTCGTTCTTCCTGGCCGCGGCGTTGGTCGCCGCCGTCGGAGCCAGCTCGGGTGTCGTCAATCCCTTTGTGTCCGCGTCATTGCAAGAGCGCGCGCCCAAGGACATGCTGGCGCGGGTTTTCAGCGTCTTCAACACGGGGACGCTGGTGGCCTCCATGGTCGGCATGACGGCCTGCGGATGGATTGCCGACCGATTTGGTCCCGTCCCGAGTCTATTCGCCATTGCCGGTGTGAACGGCGCAGCAGCCGTCCTCACAGCTCTCCTGATTCCCTCGTGCCGGCGATTGCGCGCTCAGGAAGAGAAACCGCAACCGAACCACAAAAAACGCCTGCAACGGAAGGCCGCCTGACAGGCGGCTGTCCTCCGTCTTGCAAGGTTCGCGATCTTGGGCACCCGCTAGGTGTACTCCTAGTAGGGAGGGTCGCCATGGCTGTGTTCTAGTGATTCGAGAGACAAAAGGAGGTGACCGATGGGTGCAATGGGAAAGGGGTTTCTCCTGTGGTTGCTTGGCGTCCCGGCCAGCCTGTTGATGTTGCTGTGGTTCTTTGGCGTGCTCCGGTAGGAACCCTGTCGCAGACGGGTTACTTGCTGGTCGTTGGGTCGGGGCGCACAGCGCTCGCTTTGAATTGCGGTCATAAGCGGGAGAGCGGAGTGGTGCCCCGGATAATCCGAGCCGCCGACTCCTGCCGGAGACGTGGGGAAACCGGATAGCGGTCGCATCTTCGTTGAGGGTACCGATGCAATGAGGGCGATCCCTACCAAAAAAAAAGAGAGCGCCGAGCCTGCACCGCCTCATATTTCTGAAGTCGGTCAGTCTGGAGCAGGATCCCCGGAATCAGAGGCGTCTCAGCAGCCGGCCGGCAGGCTGCTCGATGGGCAACGCGTTGCACCGGTGATCCTGGCCATCCTCGCGATCGTCTTTGTCCTGCACTGGGCGCAGAAATTTTTTATCCCGCTCTTGATCGGCATCATTCTCTCGTACACGCTCAATCCCCTCGTCAATTGGTTGGAGCGCATCAGGATCCCGCGCATCGTCGGGGCCACGCTCGTCATCCTGGCGCTCGTCGCGGGCACCTCCTTGTCCATCATGTCGCTCCGCGGTCAAGTTGAGCAGATCTTTGATCAGGCGCCGGAGGCCGCAGGCAAATTGTCGGCGATGCTGCGCGAAATGGCGGCCGAGCCGAATGCGATACAGAAGGTACAAGCCGCCGCCCGGGAACTCGAGCAGGCGACCAACGAGACCGCCGAGCCGTCGGCGAATCAGCCGAAGACCGTGCGTCGAGTCGTCGTCGAACAGCCATCACGCTTCAAGCTGGTCGACTTTCTCTGGAATGGATCGATGGGGATCTTCGGCATCATCGGTGAAATCGCGACGCTGCTTCTGCTGGTCTTTTTCCTGCTTTTGTCGGGGGACACGTTTAAGCGGAAATTGCTGCGCGTGACCGGTCCGACCTTGTCGGACAAGAAAATCACCGTGACCATCCTCGACGATATCGACCGGTCGATCCAGAACTATATGCTCACCCTCTTAGGCGCGAATGTGCTGCTCGCCGTGCTGACGTGGATGGCCTTCCGCTTGATCGGGCTCGACAACGCCGGCGCCTGGGCGCTCGCAGCCGGTGTGTTGCATTTTATTCCCTACCTCGGCCCGGTGCTGACCGCACTCGCGACCGGCATGGCGGCGTTCATGCAGTTCGAGTCCTTGCCCATGGCGTTTCTCGTGTCCGCCAGCTCGCTGGCGCTCGCGACGTTTGTGGGAATGGTGCTCGTGACGTGGATGTGCGGAAAGATTACCAGGATGAACGCGGCCGCCGTGTTCATCGCCTTACTCTTCTGGGGATGGCTATGGGGCGCCTGGGGCTTGTTGTTGGCCATCCCCATCATGGGCATGGTGAAAGTGTTTTCCGAACATGTGCACGAGATGCAGCCCGTGGCCGAATTGCTCAGTGATTAAGCCTGCCGGCCACAGCACAAGTGAAGGACCCAATGCGGACCGCATCAACGGGGTCAAGCGGCCCGTCGGGTCAACTCGGACACGCGAAGCCGGAAACGCCGGTTCTTCAATTCCTCCATGCAGCAGGTGAGAATCTCCGTTTCGTGGCAGCTGAGCGGCTCTCCGGCGGAGAGCAGGCGGTAGAGACCTTCCGAAGCAATGACGAATTGTTGCACCTCTTGCTTGATCGTCAAGTCGTGCTCCTTCTTGAAGATGTTAGAGAGGACGAGGTCGTCAGCGACGTGCCGGCTCGCCGCGATGAAGCGGCATCCGGGCCACGTCTTGAGCCGCCGGACGGTCCTGCCTGAACGAGACGGTCGAGGCCGGATCGGAGACGATGCTCGCCGAGAGGTTGGTCTGCGAAAGGGGATTATGCTGGTCGACCGGCTTCTCTCCGCGGCCGCCGGCCAATACACCGAGGGCCACGAGAAACGCGAGGGCGACCGCGATACCGGTTTTGTCCACTGTTCGCGTTTTGCGGGGAGCGAACCAGCTACGATGGAACGGTTGGCGATGTGTGTGCCGATTCATGCTTTCCTTGTATAGACTTCCACGAAAACGGTCCAGCTGGGAAACCCCTAGTCTTCCGGCGTCGACTTGCTCGTGGCCGCGTCTGAGTCACTTCGCTCAGGCGCGCAGCAGATCAAGTGTGACGTCAACCGACTCACCGTCAGAGCGTGTGCCGCCAAGAAGCGAAGTGGAGACACCAGTGACGAGTGAGATCGGCGTGCCACGGCACAAAAGACGGACTAGGCGGCTCTTCGTAACTCGTTCGACTGGGCTTCGCTCTGCCGGGAAGAGGTTCCCATGAAGCGCTCCCATATCCCGACGATGGTGGCGCCGAACAAGAGCACGACGACGACATACATGAGCCCTTCCAACAGGGGGAGCTGAAAAAACGCATTGCCGAAGAATGTATCCACCACGTTCATGTGTGACCTCCATGTGGTTGCGGACTCAGGTAATCAGCCCTTCCCGCGCTGTCAAGACTTCGGGAGGGCGGGAAAAACCCCGGAAAAGAAGTGGGTGATTGCGACCGGCTGGATTTAGTACAGTGAAGTCTGCGATGTAAGGAGGGAACCATGGCGCGATCACGACGACCCGAGCTCGAGAAAGATAATCCAATCGCCCCGCAGATGTATGTACGGGATGCAAGCCGGCAGTCCCGAACCAGGAGCAGCCGCGCCTCCGGTTCATACGGACAGGCAGATCTCGCTGAGACGCTCCTGAAACTCACCGAGGCGGCGGAAACCTTTGTCAGGGAGATGCCGAGGTTGAGGCGTATGGATGACCAGCGTGAAGCGCTTCTGGATGCGATTACCCATGCGCAATTAATTCTCTCGGTCGAAGAGAGTTCTCCCAAGACGCCGCCGCACTGAGTCGTCCGGCAACAGGCGTGGCGTGCCGCGGTATCGGGATCAATGTGGCCGTGCATGGAGCATTTCTTTCTTTGTCCTTGCTGTGGCGCAGAGGTATCGACCGTCATCGATGAATCGGTCCACCGGGACACGTACATCGAGGACTGTGAAGTCTGCTGCAACCCGCTGGAAATCGGCTACGTCCTGCACGATGAAGCGATCGAGCGCTTCATCGTGAAGGGCCTCGACGAATAACACCGCTCACGCGGAAAAGGAGCCGCCCTTGAATCAAGGCTATCGTCTGATCATTGTCGATAAAGCCGGCGTGCTGGTCTCTGAGTTCCAGCTGACCGAACAGGCCTTGGGTGATCCGACGGCGTTCGTCGCGGCGATCACGCGGTCGATCGAGCATGTCGAAGAGGAAGAACCCTAAGCAGCCGGATCCGGAAGCCAGGGGTCAGGCACCTGCGGCCCGACCCCTCAAGCCGGTTACCGGGGCCCTGAGAACACATCCACCGGTCTGTCGTCCGTTCCTCTCGCCGATTGCGGAGGCAGGCTGGACGGAGACCGATCCGGCATTCGATCGGAGGTCCGCTCGGGCGCTCGTTCGATGGTGCTCCGGTCCATCACTTCCCGCGACCTGTCCTGTCTCATAGGAAGACGGCCGACGGCGCTGGCGGTGCCTTCGAGCAGCACATCGGCGACGATCGCATCCTTGGTGGAGACGACCTGGCCGGCTTGCTGCCGCGCGAGCAAGAGTTCGGTAGCGATGCCGCCCGACTTATGCTGACCGCTCAGGGCGCTCTTCATCGTGGCCAGCCGTTGCGAGAGGTTAATGGTGGCCGCCTGGCGAAGGCGGTCTTTCAGTTCCTGATCGATCATCTGCCAGTATCCTGATTTCACATCGTCCAACGCGGCTTTGGTTTCATTCGCCATTTGTAGATCGGGCATGGCAATCACGTTCCCGTCCTGCCCCAGTTGCGGCGTGCCCCAGTAGTAGAGCGTGCCGTTCACGTCGCCGCTGGTCTCAAGCGCGATGAGTGTCCGGCCGTTGACATCCGATGCGGTCGCCCGTTCGATCAACAGCGTGCTGCCGAACGTCGTCGGCAGCGATACTTCCTGATGGAAGAGCCGTTCCTGCATCTGTTGATTCAGCACCGCATAGGGGACCGGCACCGTCAGGAGCATCTTATACGGCTGCCCTTCCTGAGCGGCCGCTGCCGCGTTGTCGAAGCGCACATTCATCGGCGCCGCATTCTTCGGTGTTTGGCAGGGAGTCTGAAACAACGCGACCGGGGCCTGCCGTGCGACGCCCGTGATGGTGGTCTGCTGGGCCGGCCCCTTCATCGAACCAATGGTCAGGTCACGGACGTGGTTATACAGGCAGAGCTGATTGTTCGCCGAACCGACCGGCATCGGACTCTGTAACTGATCCCAGACCAGATTGATGGGGATGCTGTAACCGGCCTGTTCGACCGATTGGGTGATCTGCTGGGTCAGCGCCTCCTGCCTGAACAATTCAGCCAGTTGCTCTTTCACCGGCAGGTTAAACATGTTGCACTTGCTGTCGCTTTCCGGTTTCACATTGATGGTGGTCTGCGGATCCGCCATCGTGACCAGCAATCCCTCACCCTGTTGCCGCAGGGCGAGCCGCCCGGTGCCTTCCAACACCGGATACACGGGATCCAGCCGGCAGGCCCTGGCCGCGTTGGATTCAATTTCCCCGCGATAGGTCGCTTGATATTTCACGAGGCCGTCCTGGATGAGCACCTGAGGCTCGCCCTCTCTGACAAACCGCCAGCGATAGTCGCTGGACAGCGGATGACGCTCGTCGGTTACGCGCTCAGGCAGCGCTGACTGGATGATCCGCTGCACGGGCGAAAGATCGGCCGTGAGCGTGACGGGCAGCAGGGATTCCGGAGCCTGCGCCTGTTTGCCGGCCGTGCTGAGCGGTTCGATGACCGGCGGAGTTTTGCCCAATTGAGGCGGCGGTTGCGGGGTTGTGGCGGTCGGCGGAATCGTATGGCTGCAGCCTGCAAGAATCAGCAGCGGCATCAGCAGCGTCAGGGCTCGCTGTCGGTACATTGCGTTCATGGGCGCCTCCTTGCTTCCGATCCATTTAACTTTTTTTGCAACGGATCGATGGTGCAAGGCGTGTACCGAGGGACGGCGTCAGGCGAAGTCGTTGGCGCTGTTAAACTTGCCCTTGGTCCGTGGACAGTCTGTTCCGGCGAGTCAAGTTGTGAGGCGGGACAGCCTGTCCCATTGAGAAGAGAATGCCCCCGAGCGGAAGGTAGCTAGGGATCGCCTGGGCCTCGGTTGGCATCCTATTCATGTTCGTCCATCCAGGCTTGCTTGCCTCTCTTCAATAACCGTTTTGCCACCGTCGTCATGGCTTTTCTCGCCTCCTTCCGCCGTGCGCGCTGCCGTTCCACCATGCGCCCGGCGACGAAGGCCGCCCGCACATTGCTCGAGTGTTTGAGAAACGCTCTGACATGGGCTTCGGCCTGAAAGGCGTCCTGGTGCATGCCGAGGATATCCGAGAGCGCACGTGCCTGTTTAATGAAGCGCGTAGCCGGTTTGCCGACCGCCGGTTTGGCGAGTTCGGCGGCATACCGCGCCCGTTTGGTTTTGATGCGGATCCGGTGCACCACCTCGGGGTTCGGGGATGCGCCGGCTCCTCGAATCGTTTTGCGCACCTTTTTAAATTCTCTCTTTGCCAACTCGTTCAAGGTCAGCGTCGAATTGACGACGGCGGGATGCCGGGGAGCCGTCTTGAGACGGCTGATGAGGGCGAGATACCGCGGACTGGTGAGATCATGCCGCAGCGTCTGCGCGATCTCCCCGCGACGGGCTTCCAGATGTTCGAGGAACCTGAGCAAAGGCGCCCGATCCCGCGCATCGAGCGTGCCGGCTTCATCCCGGAAATAGGCAAGTTGGACGTCGAGATCCCGCGCCGGCCCCAGCACGCCGCTGAGCCAAGCCAGGTCGTCCTCGAACGAAGCCACCCAATCAGCAGCCAGCAACGGGCGAGCGGTATGGAGGAGGGCGCGCAACTGCCTGGTGGCCACCCGCATTTGATGCAGGCTTTCCGGTTCCTGTCCGAGCCGCGTCCCCGGATCATGCGCCGCCAGCCATCGCACGTGGCGGGCCAGCGCCCGGGTGACATGCTCGATGACCGGAGCATCCGGCGCCGGCGGGGGATCGAGTTCCATTGCTGGCAGAGACAGCGCCCGGAACAGTTTGGGCCTGCCGTCATGATCGTCCGCGCCGGCTCGACGCAGCTGTCGTTCGAGGTCGGAAAGCGAGGTGTCTTCTCCGTTGATCCGTTCGATTTCAAGTTCCCGGAACCGTTGACTCACTGCGCCGTGATTCATCACGAACGCATGGTCGACGGTTACATCGGCGATCGGGCCCTGGTCCCCCTGCACTCGAATACCCGTTCGCCTGGTCCGGATCACCGCGACGGGAACGAGTGGACGGCCGTCTAGATGGAGCACCAGCAGATCAAGCAGAGCGGAGGGAGGGCTGGACCGGCGATCAACCACTTCCACTTCCAGCCGGTCATCAATCAACGGAAGCTTGAGTTGCCACTTGGAGACGCCATGGTCGATACGGCGCCGGAGCGTGATCCCTGATTCTGCCAGGTCATGACTGACGGTGTCATAGTACGTGGATGTCAGGAGGCGCCGGAGAAGCGGGTGCGCCGGGAAGGTGCGGCAGATGGAAGCGGTCATCGATGGAGAGCTTGACCTCCCGTTCCACTGATGACCGGACCACCACCGTGAGAGGAGCGGCCTGCGATTCTTGCGATCCTCTGGAGGCCAGGTGGGTGGAACGGGCCATGCGTCATCTCCTTCCGTTCCTTCACTGTCAGAGAATGATCCAAGCGGTTTCAAAAGACCAGAGGCGGCCACAGATCACGAACGAGTCGCCATCGTAGAAACCGCCAGCATTCGATGAGAGATATTCTAGAAGTGCATGAAACGCCTCGCGTTTCATGCTTCGCTTGGCTTATACTCGTTTATGGTGACCGGCTCCAATCTTTCATTCATGGACTCTCTTCAGGCGGATCAGCGCAGGAATTTCTATGAACGTCATCGGTCTTTGGCGGTGACCATGATTCTCATCGTGTTTCTGTTCCCTTTTGCCGGCCTGTATGTCACGGGGTTGTTTGGCGCCGTGCTGGGTGTCCTGCTTTCGGTGGCCGGCTACTATTTGACGCCTTACGTCTGGCTGAAGCTCGGTGACTGAGAATTCGAATAGCCCAAGCTGCTCAGGCACTCGTGAAACGGGCCGCCGGCAGGGACAAGCCAGATAGACCAGACCGACGAGACAGACCACGATAGACCAGACCGACCAGATAGACTAGACAGACCAGACAGACCAGACAGACCAAGACCTGCTCACGGCGGTGCATTGCCCCGCTTCCACTTGATGCTGCAGCCGATGCTCGGCTTCTGGTTCGAGTCGACGGGTCTTCCTGCCATGATGGCCTCGATCGCGGCGCGCAGATCGCGGCCCGTTACCGGTTTGTTGTTGCCGGGGCGGCTGTCGTCGAGCTGCCCCCGGTACACGAGCCGCCGCCTGGCATCGAACAGATAAAAGTCCGGCGTGCAGGCCGCCTGGTACGCTTTTGCCACTTCCTGGGTGTCGTCGAAGCAGAGCGGAAAACGAAGATTGAGACGCTGTGCCATCTCCTTGAGCTGTGCGGGTGCGTCATCGGGATAGGCGTCCGGATCGTTGCTGCTGATCGCGACGATGCCAAGGCCGCGGTCCGCATAATCCTGTCCGATTCTCGCCAGTTCCTGCTCGACGTGCTGGACATAGGGACAGTGCCGGCAGATGAACATCACGAGCAGGGCGGCCTTGCCGGCGAACGAATCGAGCGAATACTCCCGGTTGGTGACGACATCTGTGAGTTGAAATGCCGGAGCCTCCGTCCCGAGCGGAAGCATGACGGATGACAGAGCCATAGTGAGGTCTCCCTGATACCCTGTCGAAGATGACGCACGTGATGACCGCAGGTCAAGAGAGCGGATCGCTCAGGTCATAAGAGTGGGTGGCTGATCGAACTTCAGGCAGTCTGCAGGGGTTCGGCAAAGTGGTTGCTGCGATATTCGATCGCTAACCGGCTGTGGTGATTGCCGGTCAATTCTATCGACATCGTGCCTTGCGGCGTCTTCCAGGTCGCCGTATACCGCAAGTGGCCCATCTGCACCGCGATGCCCCAGTAATCGGGGAGCGGCTCGTACAAATCGTTCTCCCACATTGTCCGGTCGTCCAGGGGCTGTCCATAGACGGCGGTGAGGGTGTCTTTAACGGCGGCATAATACTCGATGAATTCGTTCAGGCCGTTCACGGGGCGTTGAAGGAAGACGTACCGGCCGCGGACCAGCGATCCTTCACGAAAGTCATATCCTTCAACGACGCCATGGTCGAGCAGCGTGCCGGTATAGATCAGGGCGGTGCTGTCCTCGCGTTGGAGCGTACCCGCCGTCCGGTCGCGAACGGATTCCCTGCTGTGTCCCCATTGAGCCTCGAGCGTTTTCACAAAGCGGTCGATGTGACGGGCGACTTCGGCCTGCGCCACCGCCGGATCCACATCGTCGAACGGAATCTCCAGCGCGGCCGCGTCTCCGGCTCGGAGGCCAGTCGGCGGAAGAAACGAGGCACAGGCGATGGTGCACACGAACAACCAGTGCATGGGACGCCACCATAATAGGAGACTAGTCGGAAGTGCTACCCCTACGAAGGAGGAGTCTCGTCTGTTCAGTCTGTCTGGTCTATTTCGTCTGTCTGGTCCGTCTCGTCGATCTCGTCTGTCTGGTCGACTAGACAGACCGAATAGACCAGATAGACCTCCTCACATTCGTTTCTTCGCCTTCGCCGTCGGCAGAGCGGTGAGCGGATCTTCCGGCCAGGCATGCTTTGGATAGCGGCCGCGAAGCTCTTTGCGAACCTCTTGATAGGCCGTGGCCCAGAAGCTCGACAGATCTGTGGTGACTTGCACGGGCCGCTTCGAAGGGGAGAGCAAATGGAGCATCACCGCAACTTTCCCATCGGCGACGCGCGGCGTCTCCTTGCACCCGAACAGCTCTTGCAGCCGCACGGCCAGGATCGGCGCATCGGCTGTATCGTAGTCCACGCGGATGTTCGATCCGCTCGCGACTGTGAGGTGCGTCGGCGCCATGCGCTCCAAGCGCCGCTTCAGATCCCAGGTCAGCAACGCATGCAAGGGCGGCGCAAGATCCAACCGTTTCACCCGGTCAAGGGTCGTGATGCCGCTGAGGTAAGGACCGAGCCACTCGCCGAGCGAGCGTTCCAGTGCCTCGTCAGACACATCCGGCCACAGCGAATCCGGGCCGTCGATCCGCCGGAGGAAGCGAACGCGTGCGCGCCAATGCTGAAGCTCCGGCGTCCATGCCAGGGTGGGGAGCCCCGCTTTCCTGACGCCATCCAACAATGCCCGGGTGATCAATGCCGGATCCGGCTTCGAGAGCGCCTGTTCGGAGAGCACGATCGCTTCCAGACGGCGCTGTCTCGACGCGCGTACCGTCTGCGTCTTTTCGTCCCACGCCACGGCCTCGCTCTCGGTGATCCGCTCTGCGAAGAGCGTCTCAATCTCGTCATGTGAAATGGGCGCGGCCAGGTCGATCCTGGCCCACTGCGCGCCTCCGTCGAGATCGGCGATCACGAGATAGGGCTCCTGCGCGAGCGGATCGGGAGAGGGAAAGAGCGCGCCGCGGCCGTTCGCGAGCAGGTAGCGCGCGTCCGGACCGGCTTGCCGCCGGGCAATGCGGTCGGGATAGGCGAGCGATAGTAACCGGCCTGCATCGTCCGGATCTCCATGGCCGAACGAATGTCCGGACGACGCCGGTAGGCGGCCCAGGTGTTGCCGCCACATCTGCGCGGTCCGTGTCACACGCTGGCAGGCGCCGCGATCGACGGTTGCGCTCGCGATCGATTCGCGGCGTCCATGCAGGGCATCGAGCCTGAGTCGAAGATCGGCATGCGGTCGTCCGCCCGGCCGGCGCAAGATGTCGCGTTCACTCACGAGCGCGGCGATGTCACAGGCGAGCTCCGCCAATGCGAGCGGCGCAGCCTTGAGCAGCATATGCGCGAGACGCGGATGCAGAGGCAGCTCGGCCATGTCTTTTCCATGGGGCGTGATACGGCCGGTGGCGGACAGGGCGCCCAGCCGGGTCAGCAGCTCTCTCGCCTGCGCGACGGCGCCCGCCGGCGGCGGGGTGAGCCAGGACAGCTCCATCGGATCGTTCGCGCCCCACAGCGCGAGTTCCAGCATCAGCGGCGCAAGATCGGCATCCAGCATTTCGGGCGGCCGGCGGGCGGTCAACGCCGCCTGTTCTTTTTCCGTCCAGAGCCGGTAGCAGACGCCCGGTTCGAGTCGTCCCGCCCGGCCGCGGCGTTGTTCTGCGGAGTCTTGGGTGACAGGGATCGTGTCGAGTCTCGTGAGGCCCGACCGCGGGTCGAACCGCGGGACACGCAGCAGTCCTGCATCGATCACCACCCGGATGCCATCAATCGTCAAGCTCGTTTCGGCGATCGAGGTGGCGAGGACAATCTTCCTGGTGCTGGGTGCAGCCGCCGCAATCGCCGCATCCTGTGCCGGTTGCGGCAAGTCGCCGTGCAACGGTGTGACGCGGATGCTCGGACCCAATTGCGCATCAAGCAGCGCGCGCTCTACACGGCGGATCTCCGCCATGCCGGGCAGAAACACGAGCAGGCTCCCTTGATCCTGCGCGAGCGACCGCCGGATGGTCTGCGTGACGGCGGCATCCACATGGCCGGTCAGCGGACGGTCCAGGTACCGTGTCTCGACGGGAAAGAGGCGGCCTTCACAGGCGATTACCGGCGCCTGGCCCAGAAGATCCCCGACCGGTCCGCACTCGAGTGTGGCCGACATGACGAGCAGGCGAAGATCAGGACGAAAGAGCCGTTGCGCTTCCAGGCAGAGCGCCAGTCCGGTGTCCGCTTGCAGGCTGCGTTCGTGGAACTCGTCGAACATGATCCCTCCGTACGCGCTCATCCCGGGATCGTGCTGAAGCAGTCTGGTGAGGATGCCTTCCGTGACGACTTCTATCCTCGTACGGCGCCCCACCTTCGTGTCCAGCCGCATCCGGTAGCCGACGGTCTCGCCGACAGGCTCGCCCAGCAACGCCGCCATGCGGTGAGCCGCGGCGCGCGCGGCGAGGCGGCGCGGCTCCAGCATGAGCAGCTTCCTGCCTTCAAGCCAGGGACTGTCGAGGAGGGCCAATGGGACTTTCGTGGTTTTGCCTGCGCCCGGCGGCGCCGTGACGAGCGCATTGCGGCAAGTGGTCAGCGCATCAATGAGAGCGGGAAGGACGTCTTCTATTGGCAGTCGCGACATGCTACGTTCACACGTGATTTCGCGCAGACTGTAACAGACCCGGATGGCATTAACGAGAGGACCTCAGAGACCATGAGCGTGCTGAAATGGACGGAACAGAAGCCGACCGGCGCCGGTTGGTACTGGTTCCGGGGCCAGGCACACGAAGCGGACCCGTTCATTGTTGAGGTGGATGAAGCGGGGCAATTTCAATGGCCCGACGGCGGGTATCAGGAAGTCGCGTTGGCCAAAGGAGAATGGGCGGGGCCGATCGAGGAGCCTCAAGAGTAGGGCAACCAGAACGAGGCGGCGCTGATCGTGATTCTGTGCCGATCACTGCTTCGTTGAGAATATTCCGCAATCATTGTTCGAGCATCTTCCAGTCCTCCGCGTTGCACACCTGTCTCATACTCTTACAGACACACCTTCCCACTGCAGCAGCGTCTTGCCAGGGGAACCACTAGGCTTAGAACAGTCCATGGCCTAGTACATTGGATTAGGCGTTATCCATCGGCAGCCTGTCCAATGGGAGAGGGGCCATGCGAAATGACTTGGAGGTGGACCAGGATCTGCACTTCCAGTCTCGAGAGTGGCGCGCAGAGCGTATCGGGTGGTTGATCATCGCAGTCGCTCCTCCTTGCCGCTGCCTTGGGAGTATTCGGGGGGCATCCCCTTGCCAAAGTGACCGTCCAAACACCGGACGGGCGGCTCTCCATTCAATACGATCGCTATACGCGTTACCAAACCAACGTGGAATTCCTCGTGACGCTGGTGCCGGACCAGGATGGCTCCGGCCTCGCGTCTCTCTGGTTTGATCCCGAGTATCTCGACAACGTCAAGGTCGTCGCGGTGTCGCCGGTGCCTGTACGAGGCGAGGCCCGTGAGGGGGGACGAGCCTTTGTCTTCCAGACAGACGGCAGCCGATTCACGACGAGTCTATCGGTCCAGTTTGAAACCATGGGATGGGTGCGTGGGAGCGTCTGGACCGACCAAGGCAAGCCCCTCGCGTTAAGCCATCTCGTGTGGCCATAGGAGAACGAGCGGTATGGATGCGATTCTACGAGGTCTGGCGGTGTACGTCTTTTTGCTGCTGCTCTTTCGCATCGCGGGCAGGCGCACCCTCTCCGAAATGACGAGTTTCGACTTCGTTCTTCTCTTGATCGTGAGTGAGGCGACACAGAATGCGATGATCGGGAACGACTATTCGGTGACCAACGGGGTGCTCGTCATCCTCACGTTGATCGGGCTCGACATCGGCCTGTCTGTGATGAAACAGCGCTTTCCGGCCATGGAACGGTACCTGGACGGGTTGCCGTTGATCATTGTCGATGAAGGACGCCCTTTGAAAGAGCTCATGGAGAAAGCGCGAGTGGATGAAGAGGATATTCTGTCCTCTGCTCGGGACAAGCACGGCTTGGAGCGCATGGAGCAAATCAAGTATGCGGTGCTCGAAAGGAACGGAGGCATTTCGATCATCCCGAAGACGAATGCGGGGTCCTAGCGCCTTGCCGGCCGAACGTGCTCTGACAACCGCACGAGGAGCAACGCGGCCTCTCGCAATGCTCCGCATGGCCGTTGTCATCGCGCACCTCGCATGCCTGGGATGTGTCCATGCGCAACGACAGTCGGATGACGAGTTGGCATCCCGCATCACCACGGCGCTTCTTGCATCAGACGAACTGAACCTCAGCCGGATCGAGGTGAATGTGGACGATGGGACCGTCTACCTGAGCGGAATGTCGGACGATCATGAAAGCAAAGTCGCACGCGGAACAAGAAGCCCGGGGCATTGCAGGCGTCAAACGCATCATCAATAAAATAGAAGTCGATTTCTAGATGGCCGCCATGG
Organism: uncultured Nitrospiraceae bacterium; assembly: GCA_963728135.1. GTDB lineage: Bacteria > Nitrospirota > Nitrospiria > Nitrospirales > Nitrospiraceae > Nitrospira_D. The sequence continues at coordinate 24,246 of CAVSJC010000013.1, forward strand.
CTGGGCTCCTCTCTCACCGGACGAGGGCTCGCGCGAAGCCGCCGTGCTCCGATGCCGGGCTGACTCACGGGGCTTCAGAGCGTGCCGTCCAATTACTTCTCATCTGTTGTGTGTTGCGGCTCTCCTCCGGTGCTGCCGAAGCCGCGGACCTGTGGCAATACGGCGGATTCGCAGACCTGGCCTATTTGCAAAATTTCAATGCGCCTGAGAACCATCAGTGGCGGAGCAAGCAGACCAGCCCGACCACCAATGAGTTCGCGCCGAACATGGGCCTCGTGTACCTCCGCAAGGACCCCGCCGAACACTCCCGTTGGGGCATCGAGTTGGCTCTGCAAGGGGGATATGACACCGACGATCTGGTGCCCGAGCCGCAGCCTGGCGGCTCACAGCCGATGGCGGGAGCCGACACGCTCCGGCATATCGCACGGGCCAATGTCAGCTATCTCGCCCCTGTTGGTCGTGGACTCACTTTGACTGCCGGACTGTTTAAAGGCACCAAGACCTATGAAGAGTTCTATGCCAAGTACAACATGAATTACACTCGCGCCTACCTGACGGATTATAATCCGAACTTTCTGATCGGTTTCGGCGCCTCCTATCCTGTGACCAAGGCCTTTGAACTCGGGTTCTATGTGGTGAATGAATACCGGCATCTCTCCCATGCCAACGATCTCCCGAGTTATGTGGGCAAGATGGAATGGCGGGCGGCCCCCAATATTACCGTCTATGAGAATCTCTACTACGGGCCCGACCAGCAAGCGGCTTCTTTAAAGTATTGGCGGAGTTTTTCTGATTCCACCGTCGAGTGGCGGACACCCGACTGGCGGATGGCCTTGTCCTACGATATCGGAACGGAGCAAGTCGCCGATTCGATGTCTCGCGCCACCTGGATGGGAGCCGCCTGGTTTGCCCAGCGGCATGTGACCGGCCCCTGGAGTGTCGCGGTACGGCCGGAGTTCTATTGGGACCCTCAAGGGCGGATGACGGAACGAGAGCAACTGATCTGGGCCAATACCACCACGCTGGAGTACAAGCGACATGTGGGGCAACAGTTGTTCATTGTGCGCGTGGAGCATCGCTATGATCACTCCACCGGCTCTCAAGGCGGATTCTTCCATGACGGCCTCTCGCCTGCCGGCACGCCGGCGCTGAAGAGCAGCCAGCACCTGGCCATCGTCGGCCTGATCTGGGCGTTCGACTCGGCGTCCGGCGCATAACGGTTCTCATGTTCTGAGTGTGCTCGTGTACCAGTGGTCCGCCGAATTCCCTATTTGACTATGGTATGCTGGCGGCTGTTTTTCATTCGGTCTCATTTTGATGGAGGATAAGCGTCATGGGGCGTTCAGGAGCGGATCCGATACAGCGGTTGATGAACCTCATGTTCAAGGCGCATCCATGGCACGGCGTCTCGATGGGGGAGAAGGCGCCCGAGGTCGTGACCGCCTATATTGAGATTGTGCCGACCGATACCGTGAAGTACGAGGTCGACAAGGACAGCGGCTTCCTCAAGGTGGATCGTCCGCAACGCTTCTCCAATTTCTGTCCGGTCTACTACGGCCTCGTGCCGCAGACCTATTGCGGCGAGAAAGTCGCCGCCCTGTTTTCGAAGCGCGCCAAACGGAAGGGCATGATCGGTGACAGGGATCCGCTCGATATCTGCGTGTTGACGGAGAAGACGATTCCGCACAGCGATATTCTCTTGACGGCGTTGCCTATCGGCGGGTTCAGCATGGCGGACGGCGGCGAGGCGGACGACAAAATCATCGCGGTGATGAAGGACGATGCCGCCTATGGAGATTTCAAAGACATCGGAGATGTGCCGATTACCTTGATCGATCGGTTGCAGCATTATTTCCTCACCTATAAGCAGGCGCCGGGCGCGCTGCAGCACAAAGTCGAAATCACCAGCGTCTATGGCAAGGACGAAGCTTTAAAAGTCATCCGCGCGAGCCATGCCGATTATCGGGCCAAGTTCCCCGAGCTGGAATCGCTCTGGCCGGCGGGGATGTCGACGTGACCGAGCGGTGATGCTGGTCGTGAAGCATCGTGCGGCGTTGCTGGGAACAGTCGGGATGTCGGTGGGGTTTTAAGGCCGGCAGCCGGCGGGACTCAGGCCTCTTTCTCAGTCAATTCGATCGCGACCTCCGCTTCCAGGGCGAAGCGGCCGCGTCCTCGCTGGACGAGTCTGACCTCCGGGCATTTCTGCTCCATTCGCTTCCGCAGCAGGATCAGCCGGCTTTCAAGATTGTCTTTGATCTCCGGAAGTCCCAGCCAGGAGTCCATTCGGAGTTCCCGATTTGTGAATTCTACCCGCCCCTCGTCGCGGTGCTTGCCGAGCAGACGCCAGAGGATGCGCCCCGGCACATTGCGGACCAGATACGCTCCGTCCACAAACACGCAGTCGTCGGCGTGGAAGAAACAGAAGCGTCTGACGCGCCGTGGGACGAGGCGAGATGTTTGCCGCCTGCGTCTTGGCCGGAGGTGCGGACTGCGGCTCGTCCAGGTCACGGCTGAGTTGCTGGATTCCGGCCGCCAGTTGTGCGGCCACGATGGTGAGAAGCGTGTCTTCCCGTGGCATGAAGGCGAGCGGGTCCATGCTTTCCACTGCGAGCACGCCGGTCATCTGACCGCGAGCTACGAGGGGGACGGCGATCTGGGCGGCCGCTCCGGGAAGGCCGGGCAGGGCGATTTCACGGCACAAGGCGTCCGGCCCCGACACCGACTGCGCCTGCTCCCGCACGGCGCGTGCATAGCGAAGGCTGTGATCGATGGCTGACAGGTGAAGCGCCCGCCGGGCCCGCGCGACCATGCCGATCAAGCCGTCCCCCAAGCCGACCTCGGACCCGACACCGTTTTCCGGATAGCCGCGACTGGCGATCGTGAATAACCTGGTGTTGGTTTCATCGGCCAGCAGAATCATCGCATGACGAAAGCCGAACTGTTCGTCCAAAACCTCAAGCGCGGTCTCCAGCAAGTCACCCAACAGCTCTGAACGGTTGAGGCGTTCGGAGAGCACCCGCAACCCCACGAGATCCTGTTCGATAAATAAGCGGGAGGGCCGCTCCGATGGCGGCAGGGCGGGCAGCCGCGTAAAGCCGTCGACGCGCTCGATGCGCAGCACCTCATAGACGTCCGCCGCTCTGAGGCGGAACACATCCGTCATGCCGGAGTACGACGCGATGGCTTGCAGTTGCAGCGACATGGAGTCAAACAACGGGCCGGACGATTCGGAATGCCGGAAGCGAAGCTGCAGCCGGTAGGCCTGCAGCGTCCGCGGGTCGAGCATCATGGCGCAGGCCAAGGGATTGTCACGGACGTTCCGGTGGGTCTTATTGAAGAACTGATGCGAAATGGCGATGTGGCCGGCATCGACGTAGTAGATCTGACTGATAAACGTGATATTCGGTGTGCCGTCAGAGGCGCAGGTGCTGAGGGCGGCCGGAATCATGCCTTGCAGGCAGGGCCACAGGTCTTCCAACCGGAGGGGGGCCGGTTTCATGGCTAGGCTCTCTCTCCCGTTCCCGGTCCCGGCGTCTGGAGAAACGTATCGGTCACGTCGACATCGACGGCCACGGCAGGTTCGGTGATCCAGGCCTCGCAGAGCGTGGCAGGCACGCCGATCGCGACGAGTTCGTCCGTGAATTCTCGGTGCCAGTTCGTGCTGTGTTTTCGATCGCGTGCATCAGCCGGCCGGATTGCACGAACCTGCCCCTTGAGTTGGCAGGCGACATGATCCGTCGGCCTGGTGCAACTGATCGCGATGCGGCCGTTCTCTTTTAAATTGAGGAGTGTCTGCCGTGAAATCGTCTGAGTGAGGAAGATGGTGACGGAACGGCGGTCAGGTCCGACCCGGATCCCCCAGGCCCGCGTGCATTCGGGCATGAGCGCCGCGTCGCGTGTCCCGACGACGACGGACACGCCGGTCTGAAGCAGCTCGAACATCGCGGAAGGAATCATGACGGTGGCCGATAGGCCGAGCTTAAGAAAGAATTAGGAAGAACATAGCATATTCTTAGGAACCGTCGCGCGGCCTCTCATGCTACCGTCCGCCTGTCGCAGGTGAAGGCCGCACCCTCGATCCGCATGAGTCACTCGGCCGTGAATAAGGAGGTCCCCATGTCGCGCGCGTTGTTGTGTACCGTACTCAGTGCAGTCACTGCCATGACGATGGCCGTTCCGGACAACAGCCAGGCAGGTCAGAAAATGGTGGCGTCCCGCCAGGGAACTTCGGTGGTGCTGGTCGCCCATGACTACGGCTACACCGGTCCCGACCGGATTGCGGCCGGGATGACGACAGTCGAGATTGTCAATCAGGGAACGGATCTGCACCACGCACAGATTGTCAAATTGGCCCCCGGAAGGACGCCGGAGGAATTTGTGGCGGCGATGAAGCAAAACCCGACTCGCTGGCCCGGTTGGGTCAAGTTCGTCGGCGGTCCCAATGGAGTGGTGCCTGGTGAACGCGCCACGGCCACCATGCAGTTGGATGCCGGGCATTATCTCGTGCTCTGTATCATTCCAGATAAACACGGCGTGCCGCACGTGATGCTCGGGATGGAGAAGGAGTTGACTGTGGTGCCCGTCAGCGCGGTCGCCTTCGATGAACCGGCTGCCGACCTCACCATCACACAGCGCGATTTTCACTTCGACCTCTCCAAGCCGCTCACCGCCGGCACCCATACCATTCACGTGAAGAACGCAGGTAGCCAGCCGCATGAGGTCCTCGTCGTGCAGTTGGCGCCCGGCGCGTCCGTCAAAGATTTTGTGGCGGCCTTTGAACCTGGCGCGACGGGCCCTCCGCCGGGGAAGCCGGTGGGAGGCGTGGTCGGGATCGACCGCGGCGGCCGGGCCTTTTTCACCTCCACGTTCGAGCCGGGACGGTACGCGCTCATCTGCTTCCTTCCCGATCAGTCCACCGGCCGCGAGCATTTTACCCAGGGCATGGTCGACGAATTCACGGTGAAGTAGCCGAGCGGCGAGGGTCCCAACTTGGCTGTCGTGCAAACCGGCGGGGCGGAGACACGGGAGTCCCGTGTCTCCGCCGGATCCTGCGCACACTGCGCCGTCGGGAGGCTGTCGATGTCCGGGCGATTCCGGTGTTGCCGGAATAGGCAACGGCGGTAGGGATCGCCCGTGTAGGGCTGTTAATTTGTCGGCTCCGTCGCGATCGAAATCTCGACGGGCACGGGGTTGGAGGGGTGCTCCCGCCGTTCGCGGTTCGACATCCCTTGTGTTGATGTCAGGTGAGGATGCCGTTGGCCTGCACGAGGCACTTGATGAGCGCTCTTGGGCCTCCGACGGAGGTGTTACCCGGCTAGGCAGCGGCCCGGTCTTTCACTGATGCCAGCACCCCGATGGAAAGGGCGCCTAGTGCCACCGCGGTCCGGATGGACGGCCGCGGCAGCCACCGCATCGCGGACAACATCATGTGGGGTGGCTCGTTTCGCTGCGGTGCGGAGGAGGCGGGTTCCGGCGGCGGCCGCCGTATCGGAATCGGTTCGGCGTACAGTTCCTTGATGGCACGGATGAAGGGCACGAGATCTTGTGGCCCCCGGCTGGTGACCAGATTCCCGTCGCGCACCACCGCTTGATCCAGCCACGTGGCGCCGGCATTGACCATATCATCACGCAAGCCGGGCCACGCCGTGAGAGTCCGTCCACGCGCGCAACCGGCTGACGCCAGCACCCAGGGGCCATGACACAGCGAGGCGATCGGCTTGCGCGCACGATCGAAAGACCGCACGAATTCCCTGGCTTTTGCCGACTGCCGCAGCAAATCCGGATTGATGAACCCGCCGGGAATCAACAGGCCTTGATAGGTGTCGGGGCGCGCGTCGAAGACCGTGCGGTCGACATGGACCCGGCTCGCGGGCTCGTGCAGATTGACGCCCCTGATCCGCCCGCGCCGGAGCGAGACGATATCGACCTTCGCCCCGGCCAGCCGTAGCGCGGCAACCGGCACCGTCAGTTCAACTTTTTCAAATCCATCTGCCGCGAGCACCGCAATTCTCCGTCCTCTTAAGTTCCTGTCGAGCATGCAGGCCTCCTCAGTCATCACCGCTGTGTGTTCTATCCGGAGCCTACGCTAACAAGGCATGAGGCCTGGGGACACTGGGAGAGTCCCGCAGCCAATGACAGAAAGTAGCTGGCGACAGAAAAATGAACGCGTGGCTGGCGTTCTGGCGGAATGTAGGCTGGGCGCTCACTTACGGGAGCGGCGGCGGCGTGCTCCCCTGATCAAGGCCCTGCAGCGCGATGTTCGTCGCATGACCCTCGGGCGTCAGCGTGGCTTCGATTTTATCGCCGGCTTTGAGCTTGCCGGCCACGCCGACGAGTTTAGTCTCGCCATTGACATGCACCCGAGATTCACGGCCGGAAACTTCCTTGACCACCAGATACTCACCTTCGATATACAGAATGTCGCCCTTGACAGTCTGGCCGGCGGTGGATTTCATGGCCGGTTCTTGAGCGCTCGCCTGGCCGTGAAAGAGAAAACAGAGAAGAAAGACCAATAGCAAGTTCTGCACGGGGGACCTCCTCTCGGCTAGAACTCCGGTACAAGGTAGGACGAGTGGCGGAGCGCTGTCAATAACTGCGGGAGCGAACCGCGCGAGAGCCTGGATTTGGCCGTTGCCTCTGCCGCGGAATCCGTGAGATTCTTAGGGTAATTCATTCGTTGTCGTTGCTTATCTGTCGTACGAGGTGTCCCATGGCCACATTTTGTGAGGAAGTGCAGGATTTCATCCGTGTGAGTGAAGCGATCCAAGGTTTGCTGGCGAGTGGTAAACGGCTGACGCCGGACGAAAAGGAAGTGCTCGAGCAGTGCGCGATTGAATTGCTCAGTAAGCTGGGGTCCACATCCTAGAGATCTTGCCAGTGGGCCTCCATCCGGTCTGCGGCCCATGATGAGGCCTCACTGGAGCGGAGAGACCAAGCATGGATGACGCACAACGCCGCGATTCCTTCCTGTCTGCACATCTCAACCGCAGAGCGCTGTTGAAGTCGCTCGGCATCGTCGGCGCAGCCATCGCCGCGAATGGCGCGGGTGGACTGCTCGATGCGATCGCGCGAGAGGAGACGAAGAGCGAAAAGGCTCCGGCTTCTCAGGCCACGGGAGACGTGCCCACGCGGCCGTTAGGCAGGACCGGCCTCACGGTGTCTGCGCTGTGCTTGGGCGGGGCGCACTTGGGGAGGATCGCTGATGACACCGAGGCGATCCGTCTGTTGCACGAAGCGATCGATGCGGGCATCACCTTTATGGACAACGCCTGGGAGTATAACGGCGGGCGGTCGGAGGAGCTGATGGGCAGGGGACTGCAAGGCCGGCGGCAACAAGTCGTGCTCATGACGAAGGTCTGCTCGCACGGGCGTGATAAAAAGGTGGCCATGCAGCAGTTGGAAGACTCGCTGCGCCGCCTCAAGACCGACTATGTGGATTTGTGGCAGATCCATGAGGTGATTTATGACCGCGACCCGGACCGGCATTTTGCGTCCGGCGGCGCGACGGAGGCTTTGCTCGAGGCCAAACGGCAAGGCAAGGTCCGCTTTGTCGGCTTCACCGGCCACAAAGATCCGCGGATTCACCTGAACATGTTGGCGCATGACTTTCCGTTCGATACCTGCCAGATGCCCTTGAACGTCTTCGATGGAAGCTACCGCAGTTTTGAACAGGAGGTCCTCCCCATCGTCAGCCGCCGCGGCATCGCCGCCATCGGCATGAAAAGTCTGAGCGGGAACGGCGAGCCGGTCAAGCGCGGGGTGCTGACTGCTGAGGAGGCGCTGCGATACGTTTTGAGTCTGCCGGTCGCCACCGTCGTGACGGGCATCGATTCCCCGCATGTGCTCCGGCAAAACCTCGACATCGCGCGCCGATTCACACCGATGACGGCTTCCGATATGGATACCCTTCGTCAGCGGTTCGCCTTGTATGCGAAAGACGGCCGGTTCGAGCTGTATAAATCCTCCGACCGCTTTGACGGCCAAATCGGCCGTGCGCAGCAGGGCCTGGCCTGACGAGGCTCATCGGGCTTGCCTCCGCCCGTCCAGAGGACTAAGATTGCCCCTCCTACCGGATCTTATTGACAGGAGGTGCCATGGCTGTTCGCACCACTCCCAGCACATCACGGGCCCCTAAATCACGGATGTCGCTTGACCGCAGTATCGAGCGCATGCGGAAGCAACTCTCCGAGTTGACTCCCTTTCTGCGGAATGGCAATGCCATCCGCAGCCTGGAAGAGTTCGATATGGAGACCGAGCGATTAATTGCAGACCTGCTCGGCGAAACCTCTGCGCTGGTCGACGCGTACGAATATGCGGAATTGGGCGAGGCGGCCGGGCTCGTCAACATGACGGACGAGGCGCCGGAAGGCACCGGTATGGACAGCCAGCGGCAGAGCCTGTTGCAGCGAAGCCGTGTGTTGGAAAGTTGCGTGTCGGAATTGGAAGCGCGGCGGGCGGCCGAACCAAAGACTCTGAAATCGGGACGCCAGATCCTGACCGGTCCCCAGGTCGCTGAACACATGTCGTCGGATATCCGGAGTGTCAGTCACACCATGACCTTGCAGGAGGCCGGACGCTTGATGCAACAGTGGAAGACCGGTTCGCTGTTAGTGACCGACTCGCGCAGGTATGTCGGATTTATTACCGATTCGATGCTGGCGCGCGAGGTCGTGGCCAACGGCGTGAATCCTCAGACCACGCCGGTCACCGCCTGCATGCGCGCGCCGGTCGTCACGATCGCCGGCGATCGACCGATCATCGAGGCGGTGCGGCTGATGAAAGATCAGGCAACGCGTCATGTGGCCGTGACGCAAGACGGCCAGATCATCGGTGTGATCTCTGTCTCGAACATCCTGCGTTATTACTCAGGCGTGGCGTAGGACGCACGGGCGTCTTTCGCATGACTCTTAGCATGACTCTTAGAAGGAGGAGGGGACATGGGCCCGACCAAAGCCATCGTCAAGGAGAATGCACTCTACGAAGCCGCGAGTGGAAAACTCATTCAAGCCGGATTTGGCAGCCGGCGTGAGATCGACGAGCATGTGAAGCATCATTATCTGGCGCTGCCGGTCGTCGACGATGCCGGCAATCCCTGGTCCCTCGACGGCAAACCGATCTATTGTCTGCACGGAGTCCAGTACGAAACTCTGGACGATCAAAAAGTTCATCTGGCCCGGTGTCCCGATTGCGGCGGCATGGGGATCCGCGCCGACGAGTTCACGGTCGAATCGGATTGCATTCGCTGCGTCGCCTGCGGGCATGAGTTTGACACGCGGCTCGAAATGATGGAGAACTGACTGCACACTGACGGATCGCACAGAACATTGTCGAGCTGATCAAGCCTGCCCCTGGCCCCGCTTTTATGCTCCCTTGTCTATCCTGCCCTAGAGGATGAATGGGTCAAGACTGCCCACTTCGCTACCTGTGCACTTTTGACCAGTCAACGGCCGTCCATAGGGCTAGGATGCAGTCATTGAGACTGCTACCAGACAGAGAGCGGTCGTTCCCTCAGCACTGTCACGTGCACGAATCGATATTCTTTCTAAAGGATGGATTGGCGATGAAGCCGCATTCCACGCTTACGAATCGCATGCTCGATGCGATCGCCCAGGCGCCTGGTTGTCGAATTGAGGACTTGGCGGATCTGTTCCCCGAGATCACCATGAAGGAGATCTTTTATACGTTGGGGTATCTGAGCCGAAATGGGCACTTGCGTCTGATCGTGGACAGGCAGGGAAGCTTCGCCGTCACCACCAGTCTCCGCGCGTTCAATTGACCACCTCTTGCTCCATTGCAACAGATCAACCTTCCGCTTAGCCTGACCGGTTGAAGATGGTCCCCGGGCACAGCAGTTGAACGATCTGCGATCTATTAGCAGTACAGCCGTCACCTCTCAGCATAGCGGCTCAAGGGTCTCAACTCGGCAACGATTGCGGTGTGGCCGGCGGCCGTTGTGCCGGCCTACTCGGGCCTCATACGCTGGGTCCTCGAGAAGAGATAGGCGAGCAGCAGCAGACCGCCGATCACCACCCAGGGATGCGAGTCCATGTACTGCTCCACGCTCGGACGTCTTCCCTCCCAGGCTCCTTTCACCCGGTTCAATGTCCGGTCCACGACCTCCTGGGCCTCATTTCGAAGTTCATGAACCGCCTCTTTCGTGCTGTCTATCGCGGTATCCACGCCGCTTTCCACCCTGTCGAGGTTTTGGTTCATCACATCCTTTGCGGTGCCGACGAGTTGATCTTCTGTGTGTGAATGTCTTGCCATTGTGGCCTCCTTGTGAGCCGGTGAAGTTGAAATTATCTTCCGAACTCTCGAGATGTTCCGGTTGTGCCGTTCCCTGGTGCGGTTCTCTCCGGCGTCCCGGACGATGCCCCCGCCGTATTCGCATCACGGTCTGCCTCCGTTCCCAATTGTTTGGCCTCGCGAACGGTCTGCCGCGCATGCTCTAGAGTCTCTGTCCCTTCCCCTTGAGCCGCCTGCCGCTGAGTCTCGTCGGCTTTCGATTTGGCCGCGTCGGCTTTTTGCCTGGCGTCGTGGGCGGTCTGCCGTGCTTCCTTTTCTCCCCCTCCGCTTAGCTTGTTGGCCATTGTTTCGGCTTTTTGAGCGGCTTGTTCAGCCGTTCTCGCATGCTGAGCGGCTTCTTCTCCCAAACGTTGAAGCTCTTGCTGCGCCTTACCGAGTGTGCCCGTGGTCTGTCCCGGCAATTCCTCTGACCTGGCGTCATTAACGGTCCCAACGCCGACGATGGCTCCTGAGACAGCGATCGCCAGCATCACCTGTATGTGTTTTGCGTCGGCCATTCGACCTCCTTTGTCCTCTCAGTATTTCAGGTGGGAGGAAAAAGCGTCAGCTCTGATTGTCCCTAGACTACGGATGCTGGTTCACGAGCACCGCACACACGCGCCAGGGAGCCCTACTTTGCCCGCTGCCTGGTCCATGTTTCAGGTTGGGCCCTAGGCGGTGTCTCAGACCGCCGGTTGGCGCAACTCAAGCGGTCAGGAAGCGACGGTTATGCCGCCGTTGACAGTGGACGCCGGCACACCTTAGGCTGGCGGGCTTAATTCTTTCATTTACAGCAATAAGGACTAAGGAATGGATGCGTTCATCAGAGAGTCGGCAGATACCTCCGGTCTACCCGTCGCATTGGACGAGAGTCCCACCTGGCTGAGCGTCGATCTGCGGTTTGTGATCGCCACTCTTGTGCTGTTCGGCGTCGTGATCGCCACCACGATCCGCTTCGCGCACGAAGTCTTTGACCCGCTCGCCGAGTCGTTCATGATTCAGGGATGGGCGGCGGTCATTGCGCGCCCGAGCCTCCTGTGGTTCACGATGGGCATGGTCTTGCTGGTGATCCGCACCGTGCTATGGGTGCGGTACAAGCCGGTCGCCGGCGTCACGCTCGAACAGGCTCCGCGATTGTCAATCGTCATTCCCGCCTATAACGAAGGGGCGATGGTCCGGCAAGCCGTCGAAGCCTGCGTCAGGGCCGAGTATCCGCACGATCGATTGGAAATCATTCTCGTGAACGACGGGAGTACCGACGACACCGCGCTGCACGTGGATCTGGCCCGCCGGGAATGCCCCGAGCTGGTGCAGGCGATCCATCTGCCGGCGAATGCGGGCAAGCGCGCGGCGCTGGCCGCCGGCTTTGCGCGGGCCACGGGGGACATCCTCGTGACCGTCGATTCCGATAGTGTCATCGAGCGAGGCGCGCTGCTGGCGATCACCGGTCCCTTTCGCGACCCGCGCGTCGGCGCCGTCGCCGGCAAAGTCTGCGTGCTGAATCGGTTTCACTCGATCCTGCCGCGCATGCTGCATGTCCGGTTTGTGCTGTCGTTTGATTTTCTTCGCAGCGTGCAGTCGTCGTACGGGACGGTCTATTGCTGCCCCGGCGCGCTGTCCGCGTATCGGGCGTCCGTGATCGCTCGGCTGGTTCCCGCCTGGCTGCGGCAGCGGTTTCTCGGCGGCGAGTGCACGATCGGCGAAGATCGGGCGCTGACCAATGATGTGCTGGCCTCCGGCTACAAGGCGGTGTACCAACGCACGGCCGTGGTCCACACGGTCGCGCCGGAGACATACGGCAAACTTTGCAAGATGTTGCTCCGCTGGGACCGCAGCTATATCAGGGAAGAACTCCGGCTCTGGAAAATCATGTGGACGCTGCCGTTGCCGGCGCTCGTCCTCACCATGCTCGAAACCACCATTACGAACCTCCGCTACCCGGTCGCCTACGCGTCCCTTGTGCTGATGATCTCAATGAGCCTGCAGGACCCATGGACGATGCTGCGCCTGCTGATGTCGATCGGGCTGGTTTCGATTTTCTATACGCTCTATTTTCTGCACAGCGAGCGCTCGCGAGAATTTCTGTTCGGTATCCTGTACGCCTACTTCTATTTCTTCAGCCTGCTCTGGATTTTTCCCTATGCGCTGGTGACGCTGCGCAACCGGGCCTGGATGACCCGCTAGACACCAGTCGCCGGGAACTCATCTCCAGTGGACCGGCCGGAATCCCGAATTGCCGCGCCAGGCCAGGGAAAACCCTCCTGCCGCGCTCTTCTCGGGCAATGCAGACCACGCAAACCGGTTCATTGAGCCCTGGGTCGAATGCCTCTGTCTTTTTCTCTAGAAGATTTTTACAATGCGCCCGCCGGTTCGCTTCCAGGAACTGGCAAGGCGGAGAAAGCATGGCCGGGTTCACATTTCGGAAATACCAGCGCTTTAAGGAATCCGTGCCGGTGCACTACCACGGGCATGGCAGCGCTGGCGAAGGGCTGCTGATCGATCTTTCCCTCAACGGGGGGCATATCAAAGGCAAAATGCCGGTGATCGAGGGGATGGTCGTCGAACTGAATATCCCGTTACCGGGCGATCCAGAACCGTTGATCATTGAACAGGCTTCAGTGCAGTGGGTCAAGGGATTGGAGTTCGGGATTGAATTCAAGCCTCAAGGAGTCGTCGCCGAACGGATCACCGCCCTTATAGCGGAACTCGTCAAGAAGGGACACGGTTCCAGCGTCTAGGTCTCAGAACGCTTCCGTGCGCTCCGCCCCCCAGATAGGCGGCTTTCTGCCGGCTTGGTAACCACGTCGCGCACTGTGGGTGCTTTGTCTGCCGAGGGAATGATACAGTGGCAGGCCCAGTCCGGGCGGGCCCAGAGGAACATGGAAAGGAGTCAGCATGAGCGAAACGTCCCTGAACATCGAGATGGCCGACTTGGGAGCTGTCAAAATAGTCTGTACTCACTGTCATGCCTCCATCGAGCTGCCAGTCGCCCGTCTGCAGAGCGATGCTCCGGAACGGTGTTTTCATTGCCGCGCAGAATGGTTCGCTCCCGAAAGCCCGCAGGCCACGGCGCTTCAACACTTGTTCAGGGCGCTTGTTCAACTGCGAAGCCGCGAAGCGGCCTCCGGATGTCACGTGCAATTCGTGATGAAAACGGATCGCGGCTCTACGAAAACGCGCATGCCGAAGTAATTCCGAGCCGGTTCGGCTCCCTCCGGTTGTTCCCAACCTGACCTTTTGACACACAACGTGCGCACCGTTTCGTTGAACCAATGAGGGCCTCTCAGGTGCAGATGAGAGGCCCTCAGCACGGGTCTCCGTTACGCCTCAATCAGGATGCGCCGGGGTTTGGCGTCCTCCCGCTTGGGGAAGGAAACCGTCAGCAAGCCGTTCTTATGGGTCGCTCGTCCCTGGCCATGATCGACAGAGGCCGGGAGCTTGAGTGCCCGTGAAAAGCTCGTGCCGCCGATCTCCTGAAGATGATAGCGTCCCTCCGCCGGTGGCATGGAACGCTCACCCTTCATGGTGAGGATGTGATTGTTCACTTCCAAAGTCACCTGATCAGGCTCCCATCCGGCCAATGCCGCTTGCACATGGAAGCCCTCTTCGTCCTCCCAGACATTGCACGCGGGCATCCAATCGACCGAAGGGCCGAAGTTGCGCAGCGCTTCGTCCAGGATCTGATCGATCTGCCGGTTGGTGATAATGGGCATGTAACTGGTCATGGCTACCTCCTCCTTCAGAGCTGTTAAAGCATAACGGAAAATAAGGAGTGGATCAGGCGGAGGGGCATCAACGATGCCGCCGGTACCTTCCCCGGTAGGGCCTGACCCGTCTCCGGTGTCAGCATCAGCAACGAGTCGAAGGTAATCGCGAGTAAGAAAAAGTCAAGAACCGGGCAACCAGGGCTTTGTTCAAGTGAATATCCGGCAAGAGGGAATCCAAGTCCGATGCCCGGCCGTACGGCCCGCCTGACTGAGCAAGGCCGTTCCGGTTCGGTGGCATGACTAAGCGAAGGGAAGGCTCAGGCGGCTTTCACATCGATGGTTGTGGTCGTGGCCGGCGACTTCGGCAGGTCGAGACGGAGGACACCGTCCTTAAACCCGGCGTTGACATGATGGTGATCGACATGGCCGGGCAGCGAGAAGCTACGGACGAACCGCCCATAGGCTCGCTCGACCCGGTGCACCTTGCCGGCTTTCTCCCCCCGTTTCTCTTTTCGCTCGCCTTGAAGAGTGAGGACACCATGATCGATCGTGACCTTCACGTCTTCAGGATTGACATCAGGGAGCTCCACGTCAATGTGAAAGGCCTCTTCCGTTTCACTGATGTCGACCAAAGGGACCCAGTCGGCGGCGATGATCAATTCACTCTCATGTGATTCGGGAACATCCCGGTGCGGCAAGAAACGGTGGAGTCGAGCGGATACTTCTTCCAACTCATGCAATGGATTCCAGCGCATGAGATTCATAGACTGCCTCCTTTCTTACACGTCTGACACGATCGACGGGATCCATGCCGCGTCTCGGTCATAGGCTGTTGAGACCATCGATAAGGCCGGTCCTGCTCCGAGGCAAGTAAGAGCATTCTGACAATGCGCCCTGATACGCAGGTCCGCTCGTCATGACTCCCGTCGCCTGCAGGAAGGTGCGGCGATTCCAGCTCTCGGGAGAGGCTCATTTGCAGGCGGCCGCTATCTGTCCGCTCATTCCTCCCGTGGCGCCTGAACGGCCTGCGGTTGATTTGAGGGCTTGAAAATTTTCGTAATTTTATCGTTCGGGTCTAGTTCGATGCTCACCATATCGCCTGGCGCGATCTTTTCCTTCTGGAGGAAATCAGGATCGTCTATCGGCAGCGTCCACCTGTCTCCCTCTTTCGTCCTGAAGGTCACGGTGCGCTCTTTTTGGTCAATGCCGATGATGGTGCTTCCATTGAAGGACGTGACTGCTTCACTGGGCGCCACTGCCCACTCCGAGATGCAGAACAGTGTGATGGCGATGAAAGCGAATGTGCGAATCTCCATGATGGACCTCCCGGCGGTAGTAGGAAATATCCTTTCTTTGCGTGCCGCAAATGTTTTGCCAAAACCTCTGCGAAAGTAAACTGCAGAGATTGCAAAGGGTTCCTGGCGGGCGACCTTGCGAGAGGACAAATCGCACGGCATTCAGAGAGCATTTTGTCCGCGGGCCCTCTGACATTCTGTCTTCCATAGGATTCGGTCTGGCGCCGCCTCGTGCTCCCTCCGAGTTCCAACACATTCAAGGGGAAC
The DNA here is from genome assembly GCA_963728135.1 of uncultured Nitrospiraceae bacterium. Taxonomy (GTDB): domain Bacteria; phylum Nitrospirota; class Nitrospiria; order Nitrospirales; family Nitrospiraceae; genus Nitrospira_D. The sequence goes on from CAVSJC010000013.1 coordinate 39,799, forward strand.
TAACGAGCCGTTCCAGCTTGCCGCCGTTGGCGAGCCTGGAGAACTGTTGCTTCATCGCATTGACGCGAAGGAGGTAGGCCCTGGGATCATGGTCACCGCAGCGCTGGTGGGGGAGCAGGCGGAATCCGCGCCGCACATAGGCCTGGCCGGCACCGGCGCCGCACAGGTGGATGAGCGCGGCCAGATCCTGCTTCTGCCGGAGGGTCGCGGCCGTCCGGCCGGACGCGGTGGCACCGGAAACCGATCGATCGAGGAAGGCCGCGGTCAGCTCGATCGCATGGGTCGGTAGCACGCGCGTATAAAGACTATTCCACCAACAGGAGCGGAAGTCATGCCAGGGGCCACTTTCGACCACAACGTGGTCGTGAATACAGAACTGTTTCGCCATGTGAAACGTCCCGTCCGTGATCTGATACATGCCGACGGCACTGGAGGCCGGGCGATAGAGCTCGAAGGGATTCATGGTGTACTGCCAGCGCCAGTAGGTGCGCGCCAGCGGATTGCCGGTGCTTTCGACTTGAGCCAGCGCCGCCAGCAGCTCCGGGGTGATGACCGCCGTCGCATGTTCACGGAAGAGCGGTCCGTATTCCCGCCAGGTGTCCTGCAGGCCCTTATTGAGCACGTCATCTAATGGAAACAGCACTTCCGACGGCTTGCGGATCGCATGATACAGCCAGTTCGCCCCGGCCAACAGCAAGAAGATGAGCGCCGCACTCACCAGATAACGAGTCACAGGGGGAGATTTCCGCAGCGCGGCTACCAGGCGCCGGCAGACCCGCCAGCAGGATCGTGCCCTCCGGCGGAGTCTCTTTGTCGTCATCCGGCGCCCGCGCGTTCGCCGGCGGCGACCGGATCGATTCGGACGGGGGGAGGACCTCCACGACATGGGCGCAACTATAACGCAAAACCATACGTTTGGGTCTCTCTCGCGCTCTTTTCATGCACGCTCTGCGTCCTGCTGAGCCGGCGATCAGCGGCCGGACGTGTCAGATGCTGAATCGGAAGGCGGCAACCCGGCGGCCTGGCTTACGAGGGTGACCAACCGATCGGCTTCGAAGGGTTTAGGAAGACACGCGAAGGCCCCCAAGGCCGAAGCCTGTTTCTCCGTCGCATCCGACGACGCGGAGAGGAAAATGACCGGGACGGCGGGCCAGTCTTTCCGGCATTGCCGGAGAAAGTCCAATCCGTTGAGATGAGGCATGTGGCAATCTGTGATCACGACGTGAAGGCGGCGCGCGCGCATTTCAGCCAGGCCCTGTATCCCGTCACGAGCCTCGACGACGACAAAGCCTGAATGCCTCAATCGATCGGCGACTGCGCCGCGCACGTCCTCATCGTCCTCGACGACCAGCACACGGATTTCACTTCCCTTTAGAAGACCCATGCCGTCATTCCAAGAATGTGATGACGGAGGAGCCGGCCACTATTTTCGCCGGCTTGGCTCAGGGCCTGCCATGTTGCCTTCAGCCTGAGCGGTCTGATCAATCACCACCACCGTGCCGCGCATGACCGGATGCAACTCGCAGTGATAGCCGTACCGTCCGGGGGCCAGCGGAGCGATAAGAATACTGCTATCCGGCGGGGCGGCAATGGACTCAAACGCGCACGATTCCTCCGTCGCACAGCCATCATGGCGCACGCTATGCGGAGATCCCGTGAGATTGAGCCACCGAATGGGAGTACCGGCGGGCACGACCGCAACGGCCGGCTGGTAGTAGGGAGAGGTGTTTTCCAACATGATGTCGGCCGGGGCAACCATGAGATTGGCAGCAGCCGCATGGCCGGTCAGGCAGAGAGCCGATCCTGCGAGCAATGGAGAAATCGGCCAACGAGCAAGGAATGCGTGCCATCGGTTCATTATCCGCCTCCTTTTTCGCGACAGACGTGCCTTGGACTGGGCATCACAGGATAGTTCGGGCAGGGATAAAGGCTCGATAGGGGGATCGGGGCGATCCTATAAGGAATCTATAAAGAAGCGCTCATGAGGCGGGAAACTTATGGTCCGCAGAGAAGCGATAACCGACGCCCGGATCTGTCAGGATGAACCGCGGGCGTGTGGGTTCTCTTTCGAGTTTTTTTCGCAATTGGCCGATGAAGACGCGTAAATATTGTGCCTGGTCCACATAGGCCTGTCCCCAGACTTCTTGGAGGAGCATTCGATGGGTGAGCACTTTTCCTGCGTGTTCGATCATGTATTTGAGCAGGTCGTATTCGGTCGGCGTGAGCTTGACCGGCTGGCGATCCAGCGTGACCTCCCGTCGGTCAAAGTTGACAGAGAGATCCCCTGCGACGAACACGGGCTCGGGCCCATGGGCACCCGCCGCCCGCCGCAACAGCGACCGGATGCGGGCTGACAGCTCGTCCATGCCGAAGGGTTTCGTCATGTAATCGTCCGCTCCGAGTTCGAGCGCCTTGACCTTCCATGATTCCTCGCCGACGGCCGACAGCACGATGATCGGCACGGGAGAGACCTCGCGAATTTTGTGCACCACCTCGGCGCCGCCGAGGCCCGGCATAAGGAGATCGAGAATAATGACGTCCGGACGCCGGTTCCGGAACGATTCGAGGGCATGCTCACCTGACTCGACCGCGTCAACGGCATAGCCGGCCCGTTCAAGATTGACCTGGAGCGACCGCCGGATTTGCGGTTCGTCGTCGACGACCAGAATGCGCGCGCCCTGCGTCATGACACGTTCTCCATGACTGAGGGACCGGCGGTGATCCCCACGGCGGGCGGTGTGACTGTCGGAATACGAAAGAGCATCGTGGTCTCTCGGCCAGGGGTCGAGCGGGCCGTCATCGTTCCTCCATGAGCCTCGATGATGCCCTTGCAGATCGCCAATCCCAGTCCTGTTCCGGGCGTGGCGGGTGAGTGGTCGGACCGCACGCGATAAAAGCGGTCGAAGATCTTCTCCAGTTCGTGAGCCGGCACCCCGGGCCCTTGATTGGTCACCGCCACTTCCAGGGTCCTGTCACTGAGATGACCCGTGATCCAAATGGGAGAGTCCGTCGGCGAGAACTTGACGGCATTGTCGAGTAGATTGACCAGGACCTGCTGCAGTTGGACGCCGTCGACGAAGATCGCGGGAAGGTCCGGAGCCAGCCTCACATGCAGCGGCCGGCCGGTGAGTAACGGTTCGACCCGGCGGACGGCGGCTTCCACCAATTCCTCCAGGACATGCCACTCTCGCCGGGGCCTCAGCGTCCCGGCCTCAAGCCGTGACATGTCGAGGAGATTGCCGACGAGCCCGTTTAAATAGTCCAGCTCCCGGTCGATGGCGGTGAGAAATTCCCAACGGAGCGTAGACGGCCCCCTCTCGCTGTCATGCCGGAGGCTGAACACCATGGTTTTGATGGCCGTGAGCGGGGTGCGGAGCTCGTGAGAGACCGAAGAGAGCAGGGAGGTTTTCACTTCGTCCCGCTGACGCAACGCTTGCTCGGTCATCGCCTGGCTCCGCTTCAAGGCCTGTTCAGCGCGTAGAAACCGCCACGTCGCGAGCGCAGCGCCTGCCACCACCAACAGCACCACCGCCACTTCCCATTGAATGAGCGTGCGCACGTTCCGCTCCGAATGACGGGTTAAGAGGACGACCACCTGGTTCGCGAGTGCCAGGAGCGCAGCGTGGTCCGCGAGCAGCGCATCGCGCGCACCCTCGCTGTGATGAGCGGCTGGTGTCTGCAACAGAAAAGCATCCGCGTCGGCAAACAACGACGTCATCCGCCGTTGCAGCTCGCTTAATTCCTCCTTGATCCGGTCGGTTGGAGCCGGCGGAATCGCAAACCTCGCGTCGCGATCAAGCCGCGCGACGGTCGAGCCTCCATGGATCAAGATTTCCACCCCGTCTTTCAAGGTTCCACGTGTCTGGCGGTAGTCCGCCTCCACTCCGGCTGATGCCAGCAAGACTTCCTTCATATGACGTTCGAGCAACATGCGTTGCCGGCCGGCCAGATCGATGACCAGCGCGTCGGATTCCCGGTGATGAATGATGATCAGGGTCTGCGGAACGATGGCAAGGGCGGTGATGATCAAAAGACCCAACACGACCACGACGGTTTCGTTCACATCGCGGAATCGCAGGGACGGAGGAGAGGCGGCAGCAACCATGATGACCTCCCGTCGCTGGTCATCATATCAATGACACGCGACGGAAGGATAGTCGTCTCTTACGACTCCAGCTCGTTGTGCGATGTCCAGACTAAGACTTCCGCCCGGTGCCAAGACCCGCCGTAGGTTGACGCGACCCGGCGGCCGTCAGGCGAATGCCCCTTCATCGCAAGGGAGCCAGATAATGGACACATGAGATGAAGGTTCCGTTGCTCTCGCCTTAGCTCCGAGGTGTGCTGAGTTTCCCGACGAAGGCGAGGTAGGCGTGCAGCAGGTCCTGAAGCCGGGTCTGCTGGTGCCGGTCCACGAAAGCACCGGAAGCGTCAAACGCCTGGTGCGCGCGCGGCAGACCGAACATATCCGGATATACATAGGCGCCGATCGTTTGTAAGGGAACGCGGCAGTGAGCCAGGCCGCGAACCGCTCCCAGGCCGCCGGGCGAGGCGCCGAGCAGGACGACGGGTTTTCCTTCAAGAGGAATCGGATCGGTTCTCGACGCCCAATCGATCGCGTTCTTCAGCGTGCCCGGCATGCCTCCGTTGTATTCGGGCGTCGCAATGACCAGGCCGTCAGCCATCTGAATGCGCCGGATAAACTCGACCCCTCCGGGCGGAATGCCGTCGCGGGTTTCAAGATCTCCGTCATACATCGGCATCTCAAATTCACGGAAATCCGCAAGGTCGAGATCAATTCCAGGAGCCTTCCGGAGGATCGCGGCGGCTTGCCGGATCAGCAGCCGATTGAGCGACGCGGTGCGAAGAGCGGCAGCAAAGGCGAGCAGCTTCATGCGATCTCCGATCGGTTGCAACCAGACGGCAGGTGATGCTCCAAGCGAATGGGATCACGCCGGACTTCACGCATGCAGGTTGTCTGCTTAGCGACTGCGCGGACCGCCTCCAGTGTATCCGCCTCCGCGTCCCTGGCCTCCGCTCCCCCGGAATTGTCCAGCATATCCTGAAGGCGAGTGGCGACCTGGAACCTGGTCTGCGCGTCCGAGGCGCGGCGCTTGGATCGGCGGTCGGCCGGAAGGCTGAGCGTTCCAGAACGGCTGCTGTTGCAGCACGTCGCCGGGAAATCTCATCGTATTGGCAGTAGTCGGAATTCGTCCCGATCCCGGGGACAACGTCTGTGGCGACATGGCCCGTGGCGTCCTCACTGCGCTGGGATCCGTGTACGCCCGCGCCGCTTCGGGGAACCGGGTCTGCGGCGTCTGATGCCTCCCTAGACTGATGTTCGCCTGACCATTTGCCGATCCAGGTAAGACCGTGGCGGGGAGCGGGCTCATCCGTCCGGAGGCCGGCGGCGGGAGCAGCAGCGACGGCGGCGGCGTCGGAGAAAGAGTTCCGGGCGGCGCAGCGGGAGGAGTGGCGGCCTGTCTCCCGGCGAAGTCCTGCGCCATGGACAGATGACGGTTTCGAGGAGAGAGACGTTGCGCTTGCACCAGAAGGCCGTTGACGTGTTGCAAGCGGGCCCATGGATAGGGGTAGATGACGGGAGTCACGTACCCCCAAGTGGTCCAGGCCTGAGACACATAGGCGTTGGCCTGCAGCTGGTTCAGCAGGTCCTGGCGCTGCTGATTGAGGTCCTGCACTTGCTCGGGGGAAATGGCGGTGGTCAAGGCCTGGTTGGCGGCCGCGAGCTGTTGCTGCAGCTGGTCTGTCTCCGTCCGGAGCGCCGCCAACTCCGTTTTCGCGCTCTCGTTCTCCCGCAGTGCCGCGATGGCGCTCGTGACCTCCTCCGGGTCGACCTGCACGGTGAGATCGGCACGGAGCACGACCGTCTCTCCCTCGAGCCTGGTCGTAATCTGCTGATCGAGCACCGTTACGATGCCCGCCGTATATGTCCGGATCTCATCCCTCGTGACGTCCATGTTCTTCACTTCCGTCACACTCTCCAGATACGTCGCGACCTTTTCCAGTGCCTCCCGTTTGGCAGCTTCCACGGCCATCCGGATCGCATCCGTCCTGGTGTCATAATCGCCCATCGGGTATTCTCCGCCGCCTTGTACCACCCGGGCATTGGCGGCGGGAACGGCATGGTGAGCGGCGGCAGGAGGAGCGGGCGCAGGTCTGACGGATGATGGTTGAGTGGAAATAGGAGGAGCGGATGACGATGAGTCCAGATGTAACTGAATGGCGTGATGTCGATATTTGTTCGGAATCGAACCGAATTCCGTGGTGAAGTTCTGCGTGCCCGAGTCGTCGGTGTAGCTATAGATCGGTGTGGAGGCTGAGCTCGATGCGGTCCAGGAAAAACAGAGGCAGCAGATCAATGCCAATGCCGGAGCGCCCCGTGAGGTCAACATCGCGTGTCCCTCCTGGCGTGGTCCGTCAGCTTACCATATGGCCGTGGGGAATTCTGGATGGGTTGTAGCAGGCCGGTCCCTGGGCAAACAATAGAGTGCCGGACAAAGCAGGGGTTCTTTTCGGAGATACTGCGGGGGTTTCCTCGTCTTGCCGGGAAAGCGGTCATTGTAGAGTGAAATTACAAAAGGGGTTGCGGTGGGCACATTGCGAAGACACGACGGAAACGGAGTGAACGCGCAGTAAACACATCGCAAAACCTAAAGTAGAGAAGGCTCGACTCCGAAAGGCGCCGAGCCTTTTTTATTGTCGCCGGTCGGACTTGGAGTGTGATGGTTCACGATCCGGACGAGAGCACGACGGCGACCGGCTATGATCTCTGGGCGCCGGTGTATGACGACCATGATCCATCGACCTGGCTCGATGAGCCGTTCCTCCTTGAGCACCTCAAGCCCTTCCCCGGTTGCCGCATTTTGGATCTCGGCTGCGGGACAGGGCGGTACCTCCGGCGGCTCTCGCCGGGGCTGTATCGAATTACGGCCATGGATCTGTCCCGCGGCATGCTGACGCGGGCCGGACGGGAGGCGGGAAGCCGGCGGGACATCGACTGGGTCCAAGCTTCTGTGACTGCCCTTCCATTTCAGCCCCGTAGGTTCGACCGCATCATGTCTGGACTCGTCATCGATCACGTGGAGCAGCCGGCGCACTTGTTCAGGCAGCTGGCGGCCGTGCTGGCGCCGGCGGGCCGGGCGGTCGTGGCAGGGGTGCATCCTGATATGCAGCGTCTGACCGGACCCGAAATCGACGTGGCGAGCGATCAAGGCGCCGCGCGCATTCAAGGCCACCTGCATGAGGTCGCGGCGCTCACTAAGGCGGCAACAGAAGCCGGCCTTACGGTCGGCTTGATCGAAGAACCGCGTGTCACCCGGGCCATGATTGAGCAGCGTCCTGCCTGGACTCGCAAACTGGGCTGCGCGGCCCTGGTACTTCTGCTCCTGCTTTCAAACGCAGATGCCTGACGTGAGCCTTTGTCTCAGCACCACGAGCTATACCTCTTCTGAGTAATTGTCCCGAGTCCTGCCGCACGTTTATCCTTACAGTCATCGGGGGCGTCTATGATTCGTATTCTCCTCGTCGACGATCATGTGGTCATGCGGCAACTGCTCCGCAGTATCCTCGAAAGCTATGCCGACCTTATCGTGGTCGGAGAGGCCGGCAGCGGCGACCACGCGGTGGCCAGGGCGAACGAATTGCTGCCCTCGGTGGTGATTATTGATGTCAATCTGCCGACGATGAATGGGATCCGCGCGACGGAACTGATCAAGCTGTGCTGTCCATCCACCATGGTCATCGGTCTCACGGCAGGCCGTGATCAGCCGACGGAACAGGCCATGATTGCGGCGGGCGCGGCGGCGGTCGTGAACAAAGAAGAAGCGGTGGATCAGCTGTATCCGGCGATCATCGGTGCGCTCAAAGCGACCGGCAGCCTGGTGTCGCGCACGAGCGATTGAAAAAGAGGCGGGAATCGAAACCTCCGGTCGGTCTCACATGCGGCGACGGAAATAAAAGCGGGTTCGACACTTCCTGCACTCCCAGGGATACCATCCCAACCAGCTCATCATCTGATCCTGGAATCCCTGCCGCTCCGCCCGCCAGGATGTTGCATCCTGACATCCGCCACATGCTGCTTCACGTTCCATACATTCAGACATGTTTCTCCTCCGGTGAGCGCCTACGCATCGAGTCTTCGATGCACATACACTTTGTATCCCGTACCGGGATCCGTATAGACGGGCACAGGATCACACGGGCAGCCCTGGCCGGGTAGAATCACGTGTTCGAAGCCATACCGTTCCAAGAGTTCATCCACTTTGACGACGTGGGAATCGGCCTTCCACTGCTTGACGTCGTGGATCGCGTCTTCAATGAATTCCTGGAGCGTACAAGCCTGGGCCAAATGATTCCCTCCTGGTATCACTGTAGGGTGATCCTTTGTCTGGTCATGTCTAGGAGTTCCCCTTGAACGCTATGTAGATTTCATTGAGCGGTGTGTCGGAGAGCGGCCACAGATGCCGGATGAGGGGTGCTTAGACGACGGGGCGCAGGCTCGAGAGCCAGGTCTTCATCCCGGCGAGTGATCGGGTATTGACGATGTCCTCTGCGTGCAAACCTCCCTTTCTCGCGACATTCACCCCGAAGGGAATGTTGCGCAACTCATCCACGGCGTGCGCATCAGGATTGACGCAGAACGTCGCGCCACGCGCCTTCGCTGTCCGCACATAGCGCCAGTCCAGATCCAGTCTGTGCCGGCTGCCGTTGATCTCCAGCGGCTTGCGATGGGTGACCGCGGCATCAATCACCTGCGTGAGATCGATGCGATAGCCGGCCCTCGAGAGGAGGAGACGGCCGGTGGGATGTCCCAACATCGTCACGTAGGGGTTCGCCAGAGCCCGGCAGATCCGGCGGGTCTGCTCCGCTTCAGGCAGGTTGAACCGGCTATGGACTGAGGCGATAACGAAGTCGAATGCCGCTAAGAAGTCGTCGGCATAATCCATGGATCCATCGGGCAGGATATCGGCTTCGATGCCTTTGAAGATGTGTATGTCCGGGTATTTTCTCTGTACCGCGTCAACTTCAGCCCACTGCGCCCGGATACGCGGCTCTTTGAGGCCGTTCGCATAAAACGCCGATTGGCTGTGATCGGAAATGCCGAGGTAGCGATAGCCGCGCGCCCGCGCGGCCACGACCATGTCTTCGACGGTGTCGGCTCCGTCCGAATAGGTGGTATGAAAATGGAAGAAGCCCTGGATCTGTCCCGGCTCGATCAGGCGCATGGAACGCCGGCCGGTGATGAACTCCAGTTCATCGCGTCCTTCACGGAGTTCCGGCTGGATATACGGCAATCCGATCGCGCGATAGAGCGCCGGCTCGCTCGCTCCTGACAAGCGTCGGCGCACGGCGTCCCAATCTTTATAGCCGCGTGCTTTGAAGCGCGTGAACAACTGCTCCAGGTGCCCGGAGGAGCCAGTGGCGTGAAGAAGCCGAAAGCCATATGAGCGGCGCGATGCCAAGGTGACGGTGATGGGAATGCCGGTCGCTGACAGCGCCGTGAGCGTCGTCGAGTCAACCGCTTGAACGGCAGTCAGATTCGGAACGGCCGACAACGCTGTGATGATCTTGCCCGCTGTTGGATCATCGCAGGCGAAAACAAAATGACAATGCCGGATGACTTCCATCTTGCGGCGAAGGTCGCCGGCAACGGACACGTCCCGTACCCCGCTGATGGCTTTGAAGGCCTGTTCCAATGTGCCGGCTTCATCGAGGACATTGGCGTACAAGCGATAGCCCTCCCCGCGGCGGTATTCTCCAAGCGCCGCCAGCAGCCGGGCCTGTACTTTCGGTCCGATGCCCTTGATCGACAGGAGCCGGTTATTCCGGCAGGCTGATTGGAGGTCTGCCACGGACGCGATGTCCTGCCTGATCGTGGAGCCGGCGGATCTGTTTCATGCTGAGTCCCGGCACCGCTCCTAATTCCACCAGAGAAGAAGGAGCGGCGCCTTGAAGTTCCTCAAGGAGGGGAGTCGAGCCGGTCGTGAACAACTCGGTGATGACGGAAGCGGTCGCAGGCCCGATACCAGGGACGTCTGTGAGCGAGCGGCTGTCGATCAGGCTTTTCAGTTCCTGAGGAGAGAGGAGGAGCGCATGCCCGGCCTGCTCGTAGGCCCGCGCACGGTAAGGATTCTCTCCTTTGAGACGCAGAAAGAAGGCGATCTCTTTCAAGACCCGCGCGATGTCATGCTTCGTCATCATCAAAATATCCTACCATCCACAGTGACTGGATCGTGACAACGCCGATCAGTATGGCGGGAAGACACCGGACGTACGGGCCGGTCGATCATAGGCTGCCCGCCGAAGAGTGGGTTCATGTTCAATGCATTGAAGTGAGCACGGAAGTGAGCATGGAAGTGAGCACGCGGAAATGCGCGGCATCTCTGTCGCCAAGTGCCGATCCGTGCCGGGCGTTAGTTACGCCGCGCGCGCCGTCCGTCCCGCGTAATGCTCGCTGAAGAGCGCCAGCATCTCCCGATTAAAAGCCGGGAGGTCGTCCGGCTTGCGGCTGCTCACCCAGTTACGATCGCGGACCACTTCGGCGTCCTTCCAATCTGCACCGGCGTTTTTCAGATCGTCTTGAATGGTGTGATAGCTGGTCATGGTCCGCCCGCGCACGAGCCCGGCGGAGACCAATAGCCACGATCCATGACAGATGACGGCGACAGGTTTTCCCGCCCCGTCGATCTGTGTGATGAAATTCTGCGCTTCGGGGACGACGCGCAAATGGTCTGCATTGAGCGCGCCACCCGGCAGCACTGCGGCATCGAACTGTTCGGGATCGGCCTCGGCCAACAGCATATCGACGGGAACGCGCTCGGCCTTTTCGGCATGCGTCATTCCTTGGATCTCGCCCGGGTGCGGCGCAAGGATGAACACCTCTGCGCCTGCCTCTTCAAGCGCGTTCTTTGGTTCCGTCAATTCGGATTGCTCGAAGTGATCGGTCGCCAGGATCGCCACCCGCATCCCTTCTAAGTGGGTGCTCGCCATAATGTCCTCCATTCTTATGTGATGTCCTCATGTAGCAAGTTGGCGCGTCATCGACCACTGGGAGAATTCAGAGGGAAGGCGGCGATTGTGGAAATAGGGCTTGAATCAGATCTGATTCCAACCGCATGAGTTTTGATACGTGTCACCTCATTAATTTCGTCATCCGATGCGGACGCTGCGCTCGCTCCGTCCATGAATAACCGCTGCCAGACAAGCATTCAGCACGATAGCGGATTTCCCTCCCAACGCGGCGCAGGCTTTGCACTGTCTCGCATGCAGAAACGAGTACCGGGTGGAATCTAAACAGCACCCGAAAGGAGGACACCATGGATTTCGGAATCGGTCTTCTTTTGAGCAATGTCCTCATGGCCATCTTCCTCTACATCATCGTGAAACTCATCTGGCAGGAGTAGCGACTGACTCAGGGCTCTTGAATCTGTTCTCATAATGAGCCGTATGGAGATGGATCCAGAATCGCATCATGCTCACTCGTGCGGCACATGCCGCTGACACCATACGAGGGTGCTGATAGCCAGAAACTACCGGTTCCCTCATAGCCTGCCAGCACAGATGACGTCTGTCTGATCTGTTTCGTCCCGACAAAATCGGCTTTAAATTCGCTCGTGTCATGAGTACAATCATCCCTCGACCCACGTTTCATTGGAGAGAGGAGACTGCGATGATGATGCGAGTGGCCTGTGTGATACTCATTGCGCTCGTCGGGACGGTCGGATCGGTCCAGGCGGACGGCATCTTTGACGGCATGTTCGATCGGGCCAAAGCCAGCGCTGAGCGCAAGGCTCGCGACCGCGCCAACCAGCGCGTAGACCAAACGATCGATGGGGCCATGAACAAGACGGAAGACGCGGTGAAATGCGTGGCCACGGATCAGGAATGTTTGAACAAAGCCAAGAAGGATGGCAAGCCGGTCACGGTCGTCAACACGGCAGCGGGATCGGATGCCATGAAGTGCCTGGCGACGGACGTCACGTGCCTCAAGCAGGCGAAGGCGCAGGGCAAGAAGGTCGAGATTGTGGATGAAGCGCAACTCGATACCATTCGCTGCGCTGTCACCGATGCGGATTGCCTCACGCGCGCCAAGTCGATGGGGAAGAAAGTGGAGATTATCGATTGATCGCCCGGCGGCTGTTAACTTCGAGAGCGACCGCATGATCTTTCCGGCCAACGCACCATAAACTGACTAAAGTGTCCCTCCTCGCCGTGGTTCCTTCATACGTAGTCCGTGTTGAGGGGACTGATACTCTTCCCTTCTCCTTGACAGAGATCGATGGACAGCCTAGCCTTCGAGCCTCATCAAACAGCCTTGATTTGTTAGAGAGGGGGAATGTGATGTCTCGTTTCTTGTACAGCCTCTTGGTTCTCTGTCTTTCTTGTGCGTTGAGTCCTGCGGCCGTGGCCGGCGATCGCCTTTCCATCGGCCGCATTTTAGAACAGCCATCTGACTATCAAGCCAAAGTGGTGACCGTAGAGGGCAACGCGCGGAATGTCAGCGATATACCGATTCATCGCGGTGCACACCGCTGTGCCGGTCGCGCTGTCTATGACACCCAAACGTTTTCGCTCCAGGACGAATCGGGCGTCATTCAAGTCGGCACGGCCGGCACCTGCCAACCGAATGCAACGAATCCCGTTGTCGAAGACGAATATATCCGTGTCCGGGGGGTCGTCGTGGCGGATCAGATAGACCCCAAGGGCATGCCCGTCATCTATGCGGATGCCATCGACCGCCTGACTCCATAGACTGACCATTCTGTGTGACCAGCGGGACCACACTCACCGGCCGGCCGGACACGATAGCTTCCAATGCACCTGGGTATGGGTGGAAGCGGAGGGTACGGCAGGAACCAGATCAGACCTCTCTCATTGCACCGGAGTCCACATGGCGCCTCTCGACGGGAGGTTCAGGGGCGGATGCGGTCAACGTGGCGATGGCATGGCGGACGGCCACCTCGAGTTGATGGCTCGAGGTGTCAGATTTCACCAGAAACGCTTTTGCGCCAATCGTTTTGGCCAGCTCAGCCATCAGAAGGAGGGGAAGACGAGTGAACAGGATGACGGCGACGGTTGCGTTGTGGCCGGAAGGAACGAGATTGACGAGAACTTGAAAGCCGGACATGTCAGGCAGTGACAATTCAACCACGACGCAATCCACCCGCTGCGACCGACACATGGCAAGTCCGGCTGCTCCGCTGTCCGCTTGAAGCACGACGGACTCCGGTGAGGACAGATGAAATCCCTCCGCCCAAGCGCGACGGTCTTCCTGACAGCCGTCGATGAAGAGCACGGTGATGTGTGGCTTGCTGTGCATCAGACGTATGGAATCGTACACGCTGCTGTCCGGTAGATGACAACCTGTCGAAATAGGAGGTAGGCTCGGCACCATGAGCGCAAGGAGGCCGGGCTCCCGGTTGTCAGGTTCAGGCCGACGGATCAAGTCCACCCGCACGGACCAACAGTTGTTGCCTCGCGATGCCGCATCCCTGAAAGCGTTGAAGAAATCCGCCCGCCTTTCCCGCACGCCCCGGCAATTTCGCGAGCTGCTCGACGAAGTCCGGACCTTCCTGCCCTACCGGCGTTTGGTCTCTCTCTGGGGCTACCCGTCGAGTGAGACGATCCGCTACATTTTCAATCACAGTTTTCCCGTGGAATTTGTACGCTGGTATCTGACGAAAGGTATGCTGTGGAAAGGCCCTGTCTTCAGCGAATGGCTGCGGACGGATCGCTCCCAGACCTCGTTCGAGGTCTTCCGGCGCCTGGCCAAGAAGGTGGATCCGGAATTCCGGAAGCAAGCCAGGCGATTCCACGTCACCTATGTGATGGCCGGCGGCGTGAAAACCCGGCATCTCTGGATCTACGTTGTGATGTCCATGGCCTCGGACCGGCAATGTCGCGCGCACCTGCATCGATTCGAGGCGATCGTGCCGGTGATCGCCCGGGCCCTTCAGAAGGCCTGCCCCCGCCCACTTCTCACGAAGCGGGAAACCGCCATACTCGAGCGTCGGACTGTGGGGAAGATCACCAAGCAGATCGCGGCAGCGGAGCAGATCAGCGAACGCACCGTCCGTGAGCACCTGCGGAGCATCAAGAAAAAACTCTATACGGACGATCTGGTCAATGCCGTCGTCATCGCCCTACGCAGCGGGATGCTGATCCACACGGCTAAATGAGGATAACCAGGGTAACGGTTTCCCCGCTCCTTAAGCCCGCCGGCGCCTGCTTCATGGCCCGGATGGAGGTTCCGGGTCGGGGACGGCGATCTTGGCGATGGCGTCGCGAATGGCAGTATTGAGTTGATCGGTCGATGTGTGAGACTTCATCAGAAAAGCCTGCGCCCCCATTGTTGTTGCAAAGTCGGCAATCGGCGGGAGGGGGAGACGAGTAAACATGATGACGGCGACCGTAGGCCTGCGGCCATAGGGGACGAGATCGATCAGGACTTGAAAACCAGACATATCAGGCAGCGACATTTCTACGATGACACAATCCACCCGCTGCGACCGACATAGAGCCAGTCCGGCTGCTCCGCTGTCCGCTTGAAGCACGACGGACTCCGGTGAGGAATCTATAAAGGCTTGTGCCCAGGCACGACGGTCTTCCTGATCTCCGTCGATGAACAGAACCGTGGTGACGGGGTTGGTAGTCATGAAACGTAGCCGATGGTACAGGGTGAAATGCAAGAGATGACAGCCTGTCAAAATAGGAGGGAGCCGAATGGCTCTACGTTGACACGATCAGCGACTGAAGGGCTTGACCATGCCGATCACGTTGGACGGGCTCCATGGAGTCGGCGGTCCAAGGCGCCCACCTTGACGATGGCCAGTGGCCTTGACGCTAGCCTTCCGGATGTCATCTTCTCTTTTCCTCGACAGCCTCAGTCGCCGGCCTGATAGGATGCGCCGGCCATGACCGACACGTCGACCGGCCCCGGCGCCGCGCCGGGCCGCGGTCCTCTTCATTCTCATTACGGTCCTGCTCGACATGCTGTCGTTCGGCATCATCATTCCGGTGCTGCCGAAACTCGTCGAGGAGTTTTTCGCGGCGATACGGCGCATGCAGCCGTGATCTACGGCCTGATGGGGACGTCGTGGGCGCTGATGCAGTTTGTCTGCTCGCCGGTTCAGGGCGCGCTGTCCGACCGCTTCGGCCGGCGGCCAGTCGTGCTGCTGTCGAATTTCGGATTGGGCCTCGACTACCTCGTCATGGCGCTGGCGCCGAACGTGGCGTGGCTCTTCGTGGGCCGCACGATTTCGGGTATCGCCTCGTCCAGCTTCAGCACCGCCGGCGCCTACATCACCGACGTGACGCCGCCGGAACAGCGAGCGGCGGCCTTCGGCAAGATCGGCATGGTCTTCGGCCTCGGCTTCGTGCTCGGTCCAGCGATCGGCGGATGGCTAGGCGCGATCGATCCGCGGCTACCGTTTTGGGGCGCGGCGGCGCTCAGCCTGTTGAATGCCTGTTATGGATTCTTCGTGCTGCCCGAATCGTTCCCGCACGAGAGACGGATGGCCTTCGCCTGGAAGCGGGCGAACCCGATCGGCTCGCTCGTGCTGCTGCGTTCGCACCATGAGTTGTTCGGAATGGCGGCCGTCGCCTTCCTCGGCTATCTCGCCCACACGGTGCTGCCCAGCATGTCGGTCCTGTACATGGGCTATCGCTACGGCTGGGGAACCGCCGCAGTCGGACTGATGATGGCCGGTGTCGGCACTGCCGCGATGATCGTCCAAGGCGGGCTGATCCGACCGATCACGGCACGATTCGGCGAACGCATGACGCTGCTCGCCGGATTGCTCTGCGGAGCGGTCGGATTTTTTGTGTACGGCATGGCGCCGGAGGGCTGGATGTTCTGCCTCGGCATTCCGTTCATGGCCTTCTGGGGACTGTCCGGTCCCGCGACGCAGGCCCTGATGACCCGCCGCGTGAGCAGATCCGAGCAGGGTCAGCTTCAAGGCGCGATCGCGAGCATCAACGGCGTGACCGGCCTGATCGGGCCGATCCTCTTCACGCAAACCTTCGCGCACTTCATCAGTCCCGACACCGCCGTTCATGTCCCCGGCGCACCGTTCCTGCTCGCCAGGTTCTTTGCTCTTGATTCCGCTCTACGGAGAGGTTGCGTATTCCATGAATTGTGCTTAGCATCGCGGGAGGTAAACACCTATGCCACCTGAGAAATCACCTGGACAGGCAAGCCTGATAGTCGCCGGCTTGATCGTCCTCGGAATCGTATTTGCCGGTCATTGGATCGTCACCTACGTTCAATCTACCAATCCGTGGGCAATCATTCCCTGGTATGGCATTGCAGCAGTCGCGATTATTGTGGCCGGTAACCTGCGCCGCTGGGGCGGCTAGGAATTCACAAAGCTTTGGTCACTCCTCCGGTTCACAATTGCCGCCTATCCGGCTTGCTCCCTGTTTCCGTTCTGAGGACAGGCGGATGCGGTAAAAGACAAGAGAGAGAAAGGAGGGGAAGATGGCGGTCAATGTACGAGTAGTCCCTATAAAAGAATTTCTGCGAACAGATATAGCGGGCCACCTGGACTTGCAGACGAGCCGTTCCCTTCTCCATAGCATCATGAAAGCGTGCAAGAAACAAAACGTGGACCGGGTTCTTATCGACACTCGTGAAGCCACTTCGGATGCCAGCGTGCTGGACGTGTGGACTTTGGCGAGCGATCTGACATCCGTGGGCCTCAGCTCCCAACATCGTCTTGCTGTAGTCAACCGGCCGAAAGACGAATTTGATCGAGCAGAGTTTCTGGAGGTCTGCGCGAGCAATCGGGGGTTTCAGCTGAAAGCCTTCCGTGAGTTCGAAGCGGCCTTTACGTGGTTGACTGAGGGAGAACCATCGACTCCATCGGGTCAACCGCCGCAAGAGAACAACTCTCCCTGAGCTCTCGTCAGGTCAGTCAGTGATCGTCGTAATGGCGAGTCGATGGTCCGCAACAAGTCGAATTGCACCAAAGTACTGCCGCTCTTCTTCACACAAAGCTTCCCTCATTTTATCGAGGCCAGATCGAAGGCAGCCACCCGGCGCAGGTTCTCGCTCGCTCCCGTCATGCTTCTGAGCGCCGCGAAGCCGGAAGCCGGGAAGCCGCCTGGTCGTTCAATTGCTTCCTTTGGGAGGGAACGAGTCGTTGGGACCCAACGGCGCGACATGAGCCAGCCGGGGTTCTCCTCTCAGCGCGTCTCCGGCCACATTGGTGAACTTCGGTGTGAAAATGAATGACAGCGGCGGCAGGATCCACCACAGCGTCGTTTCATCGGATTGAACGATACGGACTCGGTCCGCTCCCTCCTCAATGGCGGCTTTCGTGAAATCATCAACCGCTCCATCAAGCGACGCATCGCCGATGAACGGCTGCACGACCGCAAAATGCAGAGCGCCCTTCGTCAGGTTGATATGAACCGGCCCATCCGATCCATCGATATCCTTGAGTCCATTAAAGTTGGGCGCCTTGCTGGTGAAAGAGCAGCCGGTGAGCAGGGAACACATGATCAATGTATATGCTGTTAACCGTTTCATGCGGACGATCTCCTTTCGTTGTGTGCCATCAAATTCATGCTAACCATCGCATCTCCTGAGGCATAACTAGGAGAACGGGCATCTGGGGAATGACATAGGGGCGTCGCCTCAGAGGCAGGCGGGGCACGGGATAGCTCCAATGCGCAGAGCGCACGACGAGAAAGGCGAAGGAAATCCGGACTGAGAAATCGGTGCGTATAGGAAAGGCTCAGGAAAATGTATGGGACCAGATTCGATGAGAGTGGAAGAGGCTAGATAGGAACGCGGTCGGACGACCGGGGCCGGAGTGTTCGCGGCGTTAGCGAAGCGTGGCGATATCGGCGATGGCCTTCTGTATGCACTCGCTCAAGTCTCTGGCGGTCGCCTTCTGTTTGACCAGGCAGGCCCGGGCACCGTGTTCTCGCGCAAGATCGTGGAGCATGCGACTGGGCAGGCGAGTGAGGATCACGACGGGCATCGTGGGACGCGCGCGGTCCGGAACTAACGAAACCAGCGCCTCGAAGCCGGAAGACTCTTCCATATCCAAATCCAGCACGACGCAGTCGATCTTCCGTGATTGGCATAACGACAACCCCTCATGGACGCTCGCGGCGTGGAAGACGGAATAATAGGGCGCCACATCCCGAAGCCGGGCAGTCCAGTAGAGGAGATCTGTCGAACTGTCATCAATCATGAGCACTGTCGCCGGCGATGGAGGATGAGCGTCGACGTCTTTTGCCGCTTCTTTACAGAGGGCATTGAGACGCTCCAGCGCTTGTGCCCGAACCTGCGCTTCGATTTCCGAGACGACTGCGGAGGACGAATCGGGTTTGTTCATGAGGTCGACCGACTTCATCACGGCCGACAAGGTGCTTTGAATCGTGGATAGCGTGCCTTTCAAACTGAGCGCATGTTTCTCGTCGCGCGGAAACGCCATCATGTGCTGCCGGTACTTTTCCATCATGCGCTCTTTGGAATGGATCAAACGCAGCAAGCGGCAGTGCCAGAGCGCCAAGCGGATCGTCGTCGCGGCCTGCTCCGGTTGAAGAGGATTCACGATGACGTCGAACGCGCCCTGCTCGAGCGCCTGCGCGGCCGGTTCTTTATCCGATGCGCCTGCCGTCAGGACCAGCGGGACATAAGGCTTAAAGACGGCGTGCCGCTTCAAAAACGACCCGTTCGCGTCCGTGAGACGGACGTTGCTGATCACCGTGTCATATTCCCATTCCTTCAGCTTACGCAGCACCTGATCGTGCGAAGAGCAGACATCGAGGCGCGCGCGTGGGACGCTTAATCGCACGACATCGGGCAGCGCCTCAAGGAGATGAACATTGCTCTCCGCAATGAGAATCGAGGGGGATCTGGCCGGCTCAGTGGTTGGCATCGTGCCGCAACACAGGGATAAAAAGGGAAGCTAAACTAGCGTTTGGGCGCTTCTGTGTCAAGGACAAAGCCGACGCGGTCGCCTGTGAGCGGAAAAGAAGCAGGCGGAGCCGCGCGCTCTCCGGAGTCTGCCGACTCCTGCTTTCTCATAGTCGTTTCCTTTTTTTGATTGGTCCGCCCAAGCCTTTGCTGACGCAACTCTGTACGTTGAATTATCGGCGCATGTACATACGCAATACTGGGACAACTTAGGCTTTCCCTCAGCTAGGGAACATCCTAGCTTCATGTAAGGTCTGCCTTACAGTACATTCCTCTCCCGTGGAATTCCTTGGAGGAATCTAAAATGACCGATTCAAACGCCCACGTCTTTGAACGAGTCCGTGTCTTGATCGTGGAGGATCATCTGCCCTATCGGGAAGTCGTGCGGATGGTCCTGTCACGGTCAAATGACATTGACATTGTGGGCGAAGCAACCAACGGGATGGAAGCAGTGGAGAAGGCAGCACAGCTCCTGCCGGACGTGGTGGTCATGGATATCAGCATGCCCAGGATGGATGGCGTCATAGCCACCGAGTCGATCAAAGCGCGCTTCCCTCACACCGTCGTCATTGGTCTCTCAGCTCATGAAAGCGACCATCGAGAAGCCATGTATGCGGCCGGCGCCTGTGTCGTCTTGATGAAAGAAGATGTTGTCGACGAACTCTATCCGGCTCTTCGTAGAGCCATGGAAGAGAAAGTGAAAATGGTCGGGGCGACAAGTGCTCAACCTTGAGGTGCACGGCTTCGCTTCCGGTGCAGGGATCCCGAACTCTGTGTGGTGAGTGTTGTAGAGCGAATTTCGAGCAAACGATAACTTCTCGAATGGAGGGCCAGACTTGCGAAAAGAAATAGCCGAGCTCATGCGTGTCGCTGAAAGACTCATCGGGTTTGCTCATCAAAGCGGTGAGCTGACTAACGAGGAGTGTGAAGCCGTGTTGTATTACGCGAGGGAGCTTGAAAAAGAAGTCACGCCATTTTGCGAGAAACATCATCAGCCGTCGGCTTAGATCCGCGCGGTGTTACCGCGAGAGGTAGACGGCTCCAGGCTATACTCCTAGCCAGCACACTCCACGAAGCCTTCTTTGGCCGTAGCGAATCACGTCAACAGAGCGGGCGGCCACGCGCGTCCAATGACCTGCCGCAGAACGTTCGTTAACATATTCTTCCAGTCGCCCGACAGTCCTCTTGCGGACAGATCTGCTGATCGTTCATCAGCGGAGATGCGCTCACTATTGTGAAAATAAAGCGGCCGGGGCATCCTGCGTGAAGCAAACGGAGACTTGCCTCAGACAGCCGATATGACTAGGATCAGAATCGTGATGACGAATATCCCGCCAGATCAAGCCGACTCAGACTTCCGGCACATCCGTCGACCTCGACAGTCCAAGCCTGTACTTCAATAGGGAACTCAGCTGGCTCAAATTTAACTTGCGGGTATTGGAGGAAGCCGAAAACACGAGACATCCATTGCTGGAACGGGTCAAGTTTCTGGCCATCTTTGCGACGAATCTCGACGAGTTCTTTATGGTGAGAGTCTCGGGCCTCCGCCGTCAAGTTACGGCAGGAGCCGGCGAGATCCCGCCCGACGCCATGACGCCGTCTGATCAAATGTTGAGCATCTGCCGTGAGCTGACCGGACAGCTGGCGCGACATCTGGACTGCTGGAAGAACGATCTCCTTCCCAGGCTCCGTGAGGCGGGCATCCATGTCCTCCACATGCATGAATTGGATCAGCGCGAGCGGGAGAGCCTGCGCCAATACTTTTCACGGGAAATCTTTCCGACGCTCACTCCGCTGGCCATCGATCCAACCCACCCCTTTCCACATATCTCCAATCTCAGTTTCAATCTCGCCGTCGTCGTCAAAGATCCGGATCGCGGTGAATGCTTCGCCCGCGTCAAGTTACCGGACGTGTTCCGGCGTCTCGTGTCCGTTCCCGGCCACGATGCGGACGCTCCGAAGACACAAGCACTGGAGGGCAGTCAGAAAAGCCACCGGTTCGTCTGGCTGGAAGAGATCGTGGCAGACAATCTGGATCTGCTGTTTCCCGGTCTCGACATTGTCGCCTCCTATCCCTTTCGCGTGACACGGGACGTCGAAGTGACGATCAAAGAGGACGAAGCTCCCGACCTCATCACGGCGGTTGAGGAGCAGCTCGAGTTGCAAGAGTTTCAGCTCAGCCGTGCGGTTGGAACTCGATGCGACCACGCCGCAACACATTGTCGCAATCCTTACCAAGAACCTCCAGTTGCCCCCGTATCTGGTCTATACCGGCGATGATCCGATCGGCATGGCCGGGGTCATGGAACTGACCTCGCTCGAACGTCCCGATCTGAAGGATGCTCCGTTCCAGCCGGCCATCCCTGCGTACTTAAGCAAGCCTGGCGGCATCCTGAACGCCATTCGGCACCAGGACCTGCTGCTCTATCATCCCTATGACAGCTTCATGCCGGTGGTGGACTTCGTCCGCGAAGCGGCCAATGATCCCAATGTCCTCGCGATCAAACAGACTCTCTATCGTGTCAACCCGCGATCGCCCATCGTGGACGCCTTGATGGAAGCCCGCGTGAACGGAAAGCAGGTGGCCGTCCTGGTGGAGCTCAAGGCCAGATTTGATGAGGAAAACAATATCGAGTGGGCCCGGAAGCTTGAAGACGAAGGTGTGCACGTCATCTATGGTGTGCGCGGGCTCAAGACCCATACGAAGGTCTGTTTGGTCGTCCGACGGGACGTCGATGGGATCCGGCGCTATGTCCATCTCGGCACGGGAAACTACAACGTTGTGTCGAGTCGCATCTACACCGACCTGAGCTATTTCACGTGTGATCCCGTCATCGGCGCTGATGTGTCCGATCTCTTCAATGCGCTGACTGGATACTCCCGCAAGATGGCCTACGCACGATTGCTGGTCGCTCCAACGACGTTGAGACGGGAACTTCTCGAGCGGATCGATCGAGAGGTCCACCATCACCGCGAACATGGTGGAGGGTACCTGTCGTTTAAGATGAATGCGCTCGTCGACAAACCCTGCATCCAGGCGCTCTATCGTGCGTCGCAAGCCGGGGTGAAAATCGATTTACAGGTCCGAGGCATCTGCTGCTTGCGGCCCGGCGTCGCCGGGAGTGAGTGACACCATCACGGTGCGCTCGATCGTCGGTCGGTTTTTGGAACATGCCAGGATTTACTACTTTCAGAATGCGGGACACCCCGAAGTGCTCTTAGGCAGCGCCGACCTGATGCCGCGCAATCTCGATGGCAGGGTCGAAGTGCTCTTTCCCGTGCTTCATCCGCAATGGCGAGACACCATCATCAATGACATTCTTGCCGTCGGACTTCGGGATAACGTGCAGGCACGGCAATTGCGGCCTGACGGGAGTTATGAACGTCTTCATCCGCTGAATGGCGAGCCGGCGGTCGATTCTCAACACTGGTTGCTCACCCGATGGAAGCCGCCGACCAAGACAGATACCGCATTGCCGAAGTGACCGACCAGGCCATCACTCTTCTCCAGCGCTAGAGAACTCGGCGGCGCAGCGGGATGGTATTGACGCTGCTTGGAGGCGTACCATCCATTTGCGGAGTGCGCGTTCAAGAAGGCCCGAACGCTGTGCGTGTGACGCAGCTCTGCGAGAGGGTCGTCCCGGTGGAAAGAGGATAGGTCCGGAGGAAAAAGGAAGGTGGCTATGAAGACCAAGATAGTGATTGCAATGCTCCTGCCGCTCCTCGCAGGCTGCGAAACCTATGTGCGCTCGCTCGGACCCACAAATCTTAGCGTTGCCGATGCGAAGGAAGGTCAGGACTGTCGAAATCAGTTCCTCATTGGTGGCCTGCCGGATATCACCGGCGCCCAGGCGATGCGCGCCGGCGGGATTACCAGACTACGAACCGTCGACTATCGCGCCAACGCCTTTTCAGGAGTGGGGAGCGAGTGCGTGATCGCCCGAGGAGATTGAACGTGCGCCATCGCGGTGCGTGTTTCTTTCGTGCTTTATTCAAGGCCTGGATGCGGGTTCAGGACCGTGCAATCGCCAGCCCTCGCCCCTCAGGCTCTCTCTTGTCGAAAGGGCACTTGTGTACACTTGTTGAAACCCTGGAGTGAAGGCCATGACTAAGACTTTGTCTTTGAAAGACGCGCGCAGCCAGTTCTCCGCGATTGTCGGAAGAGTGGGGACGGCTATCGGAGCGAGTGATCGTGACGAAGAACGGTACTCCGAAAGCTGTGCTGATGAGCGTAGAAGAGTTTGAGAGCTGGGTTGAGACCATGGAATTCCTGTCGAACCCCAAGGCGGTGAAAGCGTTAAAGCAGGGGCTCAAGGAGGCGAAGGCGGGCAAAGTCGTCTCGTTTAGGGACGCCTTTGCCGAGAAGCAATGAGGCAAGTCCGCCTCACGCCGCAAGCACTGAAAGATTTAAGAGTATTTGACGAGTCTACACGAAACCGAGTGAAGGAAGCCCTCCGGCACCTCGCGGAACATCCGGCTGACGGCAAGCCGCTGAAGGGCCAGTTCCAAAAAGACAAGGTTTGGTCCTACCGGGTGTGGCCGTGTCGAACTCTCTATCGCCGTGTTGGCTCCGAATGGCTGGACGTCCTCTCGGTCGAACATCGCAAGGAGTCTATCGGTAGTCTCTCAGCTTAGGTTAGCAATCCCAGGCCTGGCTTGCCCATTTCTGGCACCAGGACACCGGATTTGCGAGGCGGCAAGGGAGCGTCACCCGTCGTCAGGAGCCAGGGCCGGTCAGGCGTTTGCTGCGCCTGGCGCCGAGCGCCAGTTCCAACGCGGTTTCGAGTCGGATGACGCGTCCGGTCAGGTCCTCGATATGGTTCTGCTGCTTGGTGATCGTCGCGGTGAGCTGTTCGACTTTGTCGGCGAGCTTGATCGTTCGCGCGAATGCGTCCCAGACCCGTTCGGTGAGACCCATGTCAGTGTTTCTTTCGTGCCTTGTTCAGGGCCTGGATGCGGGCTTCGGACTGTGCGACCAGCGCCAGCGTCTTGTCGATCGACTGAATGGCCCGCTGAGTCGTTTTCGCCACCTGCTTGGCAACCTGATGCAGCAAGTCTTCGTCCCGGGACGGAGCAAATCGCTCGCCGCCTTGCCGGAGAAGCTCTCCCATCGTCAGATTGGCGTCCTTGGCCTTACGGGCCAGCCGGCGCTTCTGCGCGGGACTCATCAGAACGGGGACTTGAACGGTACCGGTAGGCATGATCCACCTCGTCGCGATATATATGCGCTATATATACCAAACGACGAGCCGGCTGTCGACACCAAGCGGCCGCCTCGTGGGCGATTAGGCGGAATGACACCAGGGGGAGGGAGTGATAAGAAGGCTGGCTCGTCGGGTAGAGACTGATGCGCGAGGGGTGAGCAAGACCTTGCCTCGCTCACCCCTACGCCATGATTGTCCGGTGTCAGCTTCTCAGCTGTCAGATCATCGCTCAGAAGAGACACCTTCCCGATTAATTCACTGCTACTGGGGCTTTCTGAGGCTGAATTTCGACATACTTCTTTCCAGCCGCCTCCGACAAGTTCTTGCGGGCTTCGCGCACGTAGTCAGTTGAGGAACGCAGCATCGCTTCTTCACTGGCATTGCCTGATAGTTGCTTTTGATGCCTGTTCTCCAATATCGCGACAGCGATCGCGGACTTTCCCTCTTTCAGCTTCTCCTGACACATCGATGAGAAATTGTTGATCTTGTCATCAAAACACTTTTGGATTCGCCCGCCGCCAGGCTCGAACCTCTCCACATTGTCTCTGAAGCTCATCGATACACTGAGGATCTACGCCCTCGGTCGAGGAGGCAGCCTTTGGTGACGCTTGTGTCTCCAATGCTTTTCTCAGATTGGCAATTCCTTCATTCATGCCAGCCACATTCCCGGCACGCTGTGCCTCTCGGGCTTCTAGCAACGACATCTGGGCATGGGCCCGCAATTCTGTGAGCTTTCCCATGTTGCCCGCAATTTCAGCTTCACGGGCATGTCCGATCGAGTTTTCAACATGGCGCCAGTAGAAGGGGTTATCCTTGATGAGATACACTTTTCCCGGATCGGTCACCACCGGCAGTTGTGCATTAGCCGGCACTTTCCCCGGATCGCTCACCACCGGCGGCTGTGCATCAGCCGGCATGTCGGCCGCATAGGATGCGGATGCGAGCGCAAGGATTCCTACAAAGGCCAAAATTATTGGTTTATGTCGCATGAGCGCCCTCCTTCGGTTGGCTGCAAATCCATGTGGGGGCCGAAGTGTCATGCAAATTCACGTGTCGCGATACTAGGGAATCCCCTGGTACGCACCGGACACGATAGTTCTGCTACAGTTCAGCCGAAAACGATGTTTGTGATGATGTAGAGGCCTTTCGGCCCCTACATCAAAACCTAGACAGGTCAGAGAGTGAAACTTATTCTTTCTTCTTTTTGCTGAATTTCGTGCCTTCGAACGACAGGTTGTACATCAACCCTTTCTGCCCCAAGACGAATGCGACGATCGGGTCTTTCAGGTTGTGGGTGTCGATGGTGCCGCCGGCTCCCAAGGTGACGAGGGACACGGAGCCGTCCACTCCTGCCTTCCAGCCTTCACTTTCCCGGAACCCTTTGAGGGCAGCCTCATCCAGGAATACCAGCACGACGGTCTTCACTTCTCCCCCAAGTTGCAACCCAAATGAACCCTGCAACATGCTGTAGTAATCGACGGTCTTGCCTCCGACCCGGAGTGCACCTTCTCCGTACTCTCCTCCGAAGCCAGCCCCACCCTTGATTACCTTCGGGAACACCAGCATGCCTTTGCTGCTGTCGAGGAAACTCTTCCCATTTTTGACTTCTTTTTCGAATTTCACGATGGCTTCGTCCGCGCCAGCGTCAATTTCTTTCGCGGAGGCGGCCCACGCCGAGTTGGATAGCCATGCGCTACCCGCCATCAGTGTCCCCACCACTGCGACTGCGAACCCCGTTCTCTTCACGTAATCAAACTTTCTTCGCGTCATACATCTCCTCCTTTGTTGCGTTGAGTCGACATGCGAACTCACCGGTAATGTTGTGGGCTTAGTGTCTTTCACGTAAACGAGCGCGGGATATTAGCAGGTTCGATCTCAATAAGCTAATTAAGATTTGTAGCCTCGAGGAACTCCTGAACTATCAATTATTTTGATGCCGTGTGGCTGAACTGCGGCTGTACTTGAAAAGGGGACGGGCTGAGAGAAACTTTCATGATGTCGAGCGGATGTGAATGGTTCAATCGCACTCTTGGCACGCCCATCGGATACTCGAAGGACGAGAACGGACGCAGCTGCGCGACGTACGAGACGAAATCGAAAGGGGTCTACGAGACAGTGTGCGATTACGGTGGACAGTACCCGGCCTCAGTGACCAATCCTCTAACCAAACACGAGTAGCCTCACTCCATTCAATTTCTCGCGTTTCCTCGACAGCTTGCATATCAATAATAGAGAGAATCCGGCAGGGCAGGGCAGACTAATCCGCCAGGCCGCTGGACGCTTGCCTTCGACTGTCACGCCTCGATCCTCTTGATAATCCTGCTTACTTCCACTGTCGTTCCTGACCATTAGAAAATTCCCAACATGAGTTCTACATAAGAATAAGGGGATAGCCTAGTTAGGTCTAACCGGATTTATCCCTAAAGTACGCCCTCAAGGTGGCCGCGATCCCATCGACTGTCGGCATTTCAATGTCCGTCACGACGGCGGTGAGGAATCGACGAACCTGATACAGAGGAGCTGAGCATGAGAACATCGAGACCCACCGTGATGACGCCGGACCAGCTCAATCATCTGTTGGACGCCTTTGCCACCGACACGCTGACGCCCGAGGAGCGGAGTCAGCTGAATGGAGCTGCTCGGCGCGATGAACGGCTGCTGTGTGCCCTGGCTGATCCGCAAGCTTTGCAAGACGTCCTGAAAGATCCGGCCCTGCGCAGGCGCTTGCTGTCGGAGTTGCAGCCTGACGGTGGTTTCCGGCGAGCTCGCAGTCAGTGGCGTAAGCATCCATGGCTCCGGGCTGCCGCAGGAGGCATGATGACCGCCATCGCCATCATCATCGCCATGCAACTTTATCCGGAGCACGGACGTGAACAATCGCCAGCGGTTGGCGAGGAAGTCGCGTTCGCCCCGCTCGCAGTCACTGCTATCCCAGGGTCCAATCCAACGCCACTGGCTGACGAGATTCGCACATCGCCGCCGCGCCCTTTAGATAACGATCTGCCTGCTGCGGTGGTGAAACGGAAGTCCGTGCGATTGGCCGAGCCGCTGGAAGAAGAGCAGGTTCTGGATGAGGGCGTCAAAGTAGCCACGGTGCCTCAGAAATCGGAACATCAAGGGATAGTCGAAAAGAGCGGGGATATCGCTTCGGCCCCGAGGATGGATCCGCGCGAACAGCGTGAGTCGGTTCCCGATGCCCTCACGACCGAGCAGAATGGCACCATGCCGGCGACGCCGGCGGTGCCTGCCGGACCGCCTCAAGCGCACGCGACGACCACGCCCGGTGCGCCTCCCATTGCATCAGCGACTGCTCTACGCCCTGGCGATCGAGTCAGCAGTCGAGACTCCGCATTTGGTTCCCCGGCGCGCCATGGACGACCCGACTTGGCGCTCCGGTACAGTCTCATGATTGC
Organism: uncultured Nitrospiraceae bacterium; assembly: GCA_963728135.1. Lineage (GTDB taxonomy): Bacteria > Nitrospirota > Nitrospiria > Nitrospirales > Nitrospiraceae > Nitrospira_D. The sequence continues at coordinate 67,365 of CAVSJC010000013.1, forward strand.
AGGTCCCCACGACACGTATCGGGAAGTGGATCTTGATACGCCCGTGACTGTGTCCGATCGTCCGCGCCTTGCCGTGAAAACCAATCAAGACGGCTACCTGCTTGTCACGGAGGTCCCCTCCACCCCGAAAGTCACGATCGCGGCCACCGCTTCGCCCATACCGGTCCGTGCCGGCACCACGACGATATTTCCATTGGGCGGGTTAATGAGGAACCCGACAGCCAAACCGGTCCGTGGGGTGAGAGTCATGTTCGCGCACCGGCGACCAGATCCCAAACTTCTTCTGACTCGGGTTCCCAGACGAGTCGAGCATGGAGCACCGACCGAGCACGCGGTGTATGCCACCGCTCCTGCCGATTCCGCGAGATCCATACTGCTCGTTGATGTGCCGCTCAACCCGTGGCCGGAGGAGCCTGCTCGAAGTAAAGGAATCCGCATCGCGAGCCGCCCGTGAACGCCGGCTGCTCCTCCCCCATGTCTGAGGACGCATAAAAGACCAGCGGTTTACTTTTCGAGTGTAAGCGTTCCAGTACGTGTCGCGCCGAAAAGAAAACAAAGGGCTAGTTCAGCAGAGGGATGCGCTCCTCGCTCACAGCACGAATTGAACGCCTACCAAACGCACGCTCTATGCTACCGGGTTGGTCCGGTTGCAATTGAGCCGGTCTCGTCCTACTCTGAGTTTCAGCCTACTTAGGCACACCACTCATGAATGCCATCACCGTCCAAGATCTGCGCAAAGTGTACGGGGCCGGCTCGCCCCAGCCGGTGCCTGCCGTGGATGGCGTGTCGTTCGATGTTCCGCTCGGGCAGATCTTCGGTCTGCTCGGTCCGAACGGGGCGGGCAAGACCACTCTCGTCAAGATGCTCACGACGATCGCATTGCCGACGTCCGGCCAGGCCCACATCATGGGATACGACGTCGTCCGCCAGGCGCTGGACGTGCGGCGGCAGATCGCCGTCGTCTTGCAACAGACGGCGGTGGATAACTTACTGACCGTCGAGGACAACCTGCGCATCTACGCCTACCTGCACGCCGTGACAACCGGCGAGGTAGGAAAGCGCATTGAGAGCATCCTCGACGAATTCGAGCTGGGCGAGCATCGCCGGAAAACGGTCCAGGACTTGAGCCTCGGGACGAAGCGGCGCGTCCAGGTCGCCAAGATCTTCATGGTGGACGCTCCCGTGATCTTTCTGGATGAAAGCACGACCGGCATGGATCCGATGATGCGGCGACGCGTGCTGGAGCGGATCCGGCGAGAGGCGCGAAACGGCCGGGCCGTCCTCCTCACCACCCAGGTCCTGAGCGAAGCGGAAGAGCTCTGCGACCGCATCATGATCATTCACCACGGGAAGACGCTCGCGGAGGGCAACCTTCAAGATCTCCGGCGCCGGTCGACGGACATGTTCCGGGTGAGTTTGACCATGCGACCCGGGCAGGACACGGAATCCCGGCTGAAGGCCCTCCAGCCGGTGGACCTGCGGATCGACGGCGAACGGGTAGAGTTGCTCTTCAAGGGCCAGGAAACACAGCTTCTGGCGAGGCTCGCCGAACTGGCGGCCGCCGAGCCCCTCAGGCATTTCGAAGTGCGCGGGCCGGCGCTCGAAGACATTTTTGTCGAGTTGGTCGGCAACCAGGACGCGGCCGGTTCAACGGAGGGCGGTCGATGAATGGCGTCGCCGGTGTCTTTTACCGCGAGTACCGGCAGCGGACCACGAATCTCGGATTCGTCTTCTGGGATCTCTTCGTTCCCGTGGCCTATCTGGTGCTCTTCGGTCTCGGCTTCGAGCGCACGATCGGCCGCTTGTCCGTCCAGGGAGTTGAGATCGGCTACGCGGAATTTTTCCTCGCGGGGGTGTTGGCAATGACCACGTATGGCATCGCCATGAACGCGTCCTGGGGCCTCTTCACGGACAAGGATTCCGGCATTTTCTACGAACTGCTGACGTATCCGATCACCCGCCGGCAGTTCCTCGTGGGAAAGATCTGTTTCAACGTGCTGTTGAGCGGGCTCGGGTCTTTGTCCGCGATCGCGCTGGCCGCGCTGGTCATGGACGTCACCGTGCGATGGGCCTGGGTGCCGCTCACGCTGTTCGTCGTCGTGTGCACGACGGCCGGGTGGTTTTTTCTCTTCAGCATTCTGGCGATTCGCCTCGCGCGCATGGATGCGTTCAACACGATGACGAGCGCGGCCTACATCTTCCTCATGTTCCTGAGCAGCATGTTTTATCCGATCGAACAGCTTCCGGTCTGGTTCCGCACCGCGGCCTGGATGAATCCGATGACCTGGCAGGTCGATGTGCTGCGGTTCACGCTGCTGGGCGTCGGGTCGGCGACCACCGCGCTGCTGGAGTTCGCCGCCTTCCTGACCTTCACCTTCCTCTGCCTGTCGCTGGCCGTGAGGACGATCGATCGAGCCGGGTAAGTCTGAAGAAAGGGTGGCGCCCATGAGCAATGTGACGCCAGCCCGCGCTTCTCTTCTTTATCCCCCCAAAAACAGGCGGGCCTTCGGTTGACGCCTTTGAGACCTGTCACGTAGCATTGAGGCGACACTATACTGATTTCCTTCCTCCCCAGGATGTACTTCGAAAATTTCACAATCCAGCAGCAGCTGCGGCGGGAGACGAAAGAGTGCCATGCCCGGATCCATGGCATGCTGCCTTTCCTTGATCCGCACATCACTGCACAGGAGCTACGCGGCATTCTCAGGGCTTTCTACGGTTTCTACGCGCCCCTCGAATCGAGGATCTACGCTGCTGCTGAGGGATCTCTTGAGAAGGAAGCGCGTCGGCGCCAGAAAACGCAATGGCTCGTGCACGATCTCGTCGCGCTGGGAGACACAGAGGACACCATTGCCCAGCTGCCACGCTGCACCGACTTGCCCCGCATTGTTTTTCCGGGCCAGCTCCTGGGAGTGCTGTACGTCTTAGAGGGCGCAACCCTGGGTGGTCAGGTCATTGCTGAGGCGCTACGAAGACATATCGGGAATGACGTGAGTACACGGTTCTTTACGCCGTATGGTGAACAGGTCACTGCAATGTGGGAATCGTTCCTGCACTTGCTGGCCGAACTCACGACCGGAAAAGAGGCGGAGAGCCATGCGCTCGTCTCGGCGAGCGCCACTTTTGAAAGCCTTGAAAGATGGCTTGATGGGGCATTCCGCCCGGACCCGATGAATGAATGCGGGCGGTCAGTGAGGAGCCGGAGGTGTTAGAAGATCACCGGCGTCCTGAGCTCATCACGGCATTGAATGTCGACATTTCCAATTGTGATCGGGAACAGGTCCACCTGTGCGATGCCGTTCAGCCTCATGGCGTGCTTCTTGTGATCGACGAGTCCAATTGGACCGTTCTGCAAGTCAGTGCCAACAGCGCGGCCATCATCGACCACGAAGCCGGCACTCTTCCTGGCCAGTCTCTCGCGTCTGCACTAGGCGAGGAAGCGAGCGCTTCCTTACGGGACTTCGTCGGCTCGATGCCGGAACTCACAGCGACACCCTATTGCTTTGCCACCATATCCGAAGGAACGCGGGTGCGGCATTTCTGGACGCACCGGTCGCCGGATGGACGGTTGATTGTTGAAGTCGAAATCGGAACGCAGCCATCAGTGGGGTTTCCTCGGGTGTACGCCGATGTCCGTATGGCGATGGCAGACCTCGACAAGGCTCACTCGGTTCAAGAGTATCTTGGCGTCGCAGTTCGCGATATCCGACGCTTTACCGGATACGACCGGGTGTTAGCGTATACGTTTCTCGCTGACAACAGTGGCTGGGTCATCGCCGAAGATTGCGACAAGGCGTTAGAAACGTACCTCGGTCTGCATTATCCCGCCACGGATATCCCGGAGCCGGCCCGGCGACTGTTCTCGCTGAAGTGGATCAGCCACTTGCCCGACGTGAACTATGATCCCGTGCCGATTGTTCCGGGAAGACAAGCTCCCGTTGATTTGAGCCTCTCGTTACTCCGTAGCGTCTCCCCGATGTACAGAGGGTATCTCCAGAATATGGGCGTCCATTCGACGCTCGTCCTGACTCTTTTGAAAGGTGGAACGCTCTGGGGCCTCATCTCCTGCATGCACCATCGAGGGCCCAAGCACGTTCCCGTATCAACACGCGTGACAGCCGAGGCGATAGCCCGCTATCTCTCAGTTGGGCTTGCCGCGCGAGAGGCCGCCGATGAACGCGCCTATCGCGCGAGCCTGCGACAATCCGAGCAGCGGCTCATCGCCAGGATACGGGGCGACGAGCCTTTGGCCAATGCTCTCACGGGAGAAGACGGGCTCAGCGGGTACTTTGACTGTATGGGAGCTCTGGCTTATCTCGACGGCCGGTTTCATATCAGCGGCGAGTGTCCGGATTCGGAGCACCTTCAGGGGCTCGTCGAATGGCTCAGCGAAACCATGCAAGACGATCTGTATGCGACCGATCGCCTTGGTACGGTCTATCCCCCGTTCAGGACAGGATCGGAACGGCCGGCCGGACTCCTTGCGCTCAGACTATTCCCGAGAAAACCTGACGTGATTATTTGGTTCAGGCCGGAAGTGGAGAGAACGGTCAACTGGGCGGGGGACCCGAACAAGCCGGTCGATGTGGTCGGCGTGAGCGGTGAGGAGCGCATCATGCCGCGTCGGTCTTTCGCGGTATGGAAACAATCTGTCCGCGGGACATCCCGCGCCTGGCGTGACAGTGAACTCGATGCTGCGCGAGACCTCCGCCGTGCCATCATCGAAAAGGTTGCCCAACAGAGAGCAGAAGAACTGGCCAATGCGAACAATGAGCTGATGCGTCGCAACGAGGAACTTGACGCGTTTGCCTACATCGCCTCCCATGACTTGAAGGAGCCGCTCAGAGGGACGCAGGCCTATTCACAATTCCTGCTGGACGACTACGGCGCGATCCTGCCGGACGAAGGGAAGCGAAAAGCGCTCGTACTGGTCCAGTTATCCAAACGGATGGAGGAATTGATCACTGCGCTCGCGCACTACGCGCATGTCGGACGCATTGACCTCGAAATTCAGTCCATCAGTCTGGAGTCGATCGTGGCGAGCGCGATGCAGATGGTTCACCTGCTGGTGGTAGACGCGGGGGCCCGTGTCCGCATCGCGCAGTCGCCCCTTCCAACTGTCCGGGGAAACCTGGCCATGTTGAGGGAGATCTTTACCAATTTGATCACGAACGGGATTAAGTACAATGACAAATCGACGAAAACCATCGAGATCGGCGTGTCGGGTGAGAAACAAGTACGGTCCGGCACAGGCAGAGACTCCCGCTATGCCGTTGTCTACATTAAGGACAATGGAATCGGCATTGCACCGAACCATCAGCAGAATGTATTCGACGTGTTTCGCCGGCTTCATTCCCGCGATCAGTATGGCGGCGGTACGGGTGTTGGCCTGACGATCACGAAAAAGATCATCGAACGACACGGCGGCTCTATATGGCTTGAATCTCAGCCTGGTGTGGGAACCACGTTCTTTTTTACGTTGCCCTCCGTCTCATAGCGAGTGTCGCATGCCTACCAACGAGTTGCACATCGTCATCATTGACGACTCGCCTTCCCGCTGACCGGGCGCATCGCCGAGCGCCCGACCGTCTAGAAGCGAACACCCACCGAGAACAGGGCGAAGTTGTACCAGCCGAATGCGTACCGCTCGTCATTGTCCACTCCGCCTTCAAACACGCGGTAGCCTGCCGTCATGTACCAGGTGTCGGTCAGATCGTAGCGAATCTTCACCGCCGCATCGATGGCTCGACCTTGCGGGCTGACGAGTCCGTCGAAATCCAGCAGCGCCGTCCAGCGCGGAGCCACATCATATTCCACGCTGGCACTGAGCAGCGGGACGACGCCGACGTTACTGTCGGAGGCGACGACCCCCTGTTGGCGTAACTCCACCCGAGCGTCTCTGATGAATGCCGTGGCGCCGATGCGCCATCGCCACCGCTCCGATTCATGGAGGAGATATCGATAGGTCAGCCGGTACGAGTCGAACTTGTATTCGGAGTCCACAGGGGCTCCGGCGGTGAACGACCCACCCGCAAACCGCACCGGTGTGTTAAACGCGCCGGTGCCCGAAAAGGCCAGCGGGGCATAGACAAATCTAACCAGATGCCGGTGGGCGATATTCCAGGTCAGTTCGACACGTTTGTGCGCCTCGGGGCCGTTTCCCTGAATATCGGTCAAGGCAAAGCGGGTCCCCGCGCTGTTGTCGGGAATCTGAATCTGATTGCGGGATTGCCAGACGGCGCCCGTTTCAAACTCCAGCGAGACTCGATGATCGGGGAGGGAGGCTCCTGCGGCAGGCGATGCGGCGCTCAGCGTCAGAGGGACAAGAGCGCAAATCAGAATGGCGATTCCAGCCGAGCACGACAACGCAGAGGTGATGGGCGATCTATGGGGCGCTGATCGGGTATCCATTCTCGGACATGCACTTCTTAAACTCAAATTCCGCCTCTTTCGTCGCAAGGTAATTGACGTGGGACCCTTGCACGTAGGCATCGAACTTGTCATTGGGAAGGGCCTTTCGAACCTCTGTTGTGCACTGGTCGACGGTCTTATTAATGGCGTTACGCACGTCGGACTTCAATGGTTCCTTAGGCTCCGTTAGTCCTGGCGTCTCCAAAGGCTTCGGCGGCGCCACGGGCTTTGGCGACTCCACACACGCCTGCGACGACAACAAAAGAGACAACACACCAGCCAGTCGGATGTATCTGGTCATAAGTCCTCACGGTTCATTATAGATAGCCACACATCATGACTGAACCGATTATGGCGTGATCCATGATGCAGAAACAATTCAGCCGGCACTGCTACGCTTTGCCGGTTTCGGTTCGGCGGCTGAGGAATTGCTGGCAACACTTGTGGGAAGAGAGGGTGCAAGGAACAGGTTTCGCATTTTCCTCGCGGTCCTGATTGAGACATGACGAATCTTGCGCAAGTGCTCTTGTCGTGAGTAGTCTTGGAGCTGCTTTTCCCATTACCATGTCTGTTCATCCTCCGCACTTATCTCATGAGCAATACGGATCATATTGAGCAAGAGCTTTCCGCCGGTGAGGCGGCGTGGAAGATGGGCAATGACGGCAAGGCGCGCGTCTGTGCGCGACGGGCTGTGGCTCTGGCTGACGAAGCGTGGCTGGCGCGTCACTCCATTCAAGGGCGGCCGATGGATGCGATGGCGCATCTCCGCCGTATTCAAGGGGACGAGTCCCTCCCTCCTTCTGTCAGACAAGCAGCTGAGCGCTTGACCACGTCCGTGACGCGCCGGGGTTCCGAACCGTTTACCACCGACCCCATCGCCGACGCGCGAACGATGATTGCGCACCTGATGGCGGCTCGATAACGGTTCGAGGCTGGAGAAGATGGATCGATTAATGAATACGAGCTTTGGCGTAGGATTTAATGTCGCCGAGGTAATCGTCGATCGCTTGCTTGGCCAGGGGAAAACAATCGCAGGCGGCCTTCTCCATCCCGCGGAAGTCGATCAGTTCCACCTTCCCATAGCCATAGTGGACCAGTCCCCGATCCTGGAACGCCGATAAGGCCTCGGTGATCGTGACCCGCTGGAATTGTACGACACTGTCCAAGAAGCACTGAGAAGTTCGAAGCCCGTACAAGGTAACAGAGCTCCACATGTCCCAGTCGACGGCCCGGAGATATAGGCCGTCGCCGCTTCGAAGAATTCATTCGCCTTTCCCCCAGTGCCCCCAATGGCCCTTTCTCCGTCGTAAGCAACTCGTTTTCTCTCGACAGGTTCTCCTAGGGTCTCCAAAACCTCTAATCGCTCAAGCGCAAAAAAAGCCTATTAAGCCACTGCGGCAAGAAGGGGGCCGCAGTGGTCTGTCCGAGGGCCCCCACCCTACTTAGCCGATTAGATGTATGAGCCGGTATTAGAAATAGGCTCGGTCGGGGAAGTTAACGATTTTTTAACAACTCGGTCACGCGATGGCAATGAAGGATCTCTATGCTGACAGCAGCATTAAAAGCTGCAATTCATTCGCGGCATTTATTCGCTGCCATCGCGGCAAGTCGCTCAAAACCTCGCGCTTACCGAAGGGAATTAACCGTGGGCTGCCAGGTCGTTTTCTCATTCCATATCGGCACAGTCCACACTACTTCCAACATTACATCTGTAACGTAGAGGGGGGGCGACGCGCCTAATGGCGAGGATGGCGGCTGTTACCTCAGCCGTTGAGTCAAATCGTTTGTAACTCCCCCTGACAGGGGAAGAAAGTGCTTACCATGCCGCACTTTGAAAAAGAGGTGCAGGATTTTATGCGTGCCTCTGAGCATCTACTCTCCAGATCTTGCTCATGTAGGCTCTCGGACGATGAGGGAATCCTCATCGACTATTACGTCAAAGAACTCACGGCTAGATTTCGTCTTCCAGATGAAGAGAAAAAGGATTGCGTGGAGATTGCGCCTATCGACTTCTAGCTGCTACGTCCGATTCCGTCTATCCCGCGCCCTCTCTACTGGTTCTGAGCGTGGTTAGGCCATGCTTTGTGTAGTAATGCTTGCTCTCTTTGCTTTGTTCAGCGTCCATTTAGGTTGGTAGCCATGTGGTAGCAGCGCCCCTCTAACCCCTTGTTCGTCCGGCACAATACAGTCTCGCCTCGTCATTCTGTTACCACCCTGCTACCAGGACATGACAAACCAGGCCTCCGGCACCAATCTGACTACCAAACGACTAGAAATCCGCCACAGTGCAGCGCAACCCCTGCGTTGACACAGTGACCAATATTGATCAGACGGCACTAGTGAGTGTAGGTTAAAACTTACTTCATGCCACACATACCTCTTGTCTCGTCTGACGAAGCGCACGTAGATGTGCAGGCCGTTTACAAAGAATTTTACACTCGGATGGATTTTCCTTCGCCCCCTAACTTCATCATGACGCAAGGCCATTCTCGCACGGTGGCACGTGGTACGTGGGAGGTTGTCCGCAATGTTCTTGTGACAGGGGACATTCCGCGTTGGATCAAAGAAATGATATTCGTGGCCATCTCCAAGGACCGGAACTGTCAGTACTGTACGGCTGCACACATCGCGTGCTGTCGTATGTTGGGGGTCAAGCCCGACCTGCTTGAGAATCTTGTTCGAAATGTAGAAAGCATGCCAGACCTGAAAATACGTGGCATGATTCTCTTCGCTCTGAAATGTGCTCGGGACCCTCGGAGCTTAACGAAAGTCGACTTCGAAAAGCTCCGTCAGCATGGCTTGAAGCAATCGGAAACCGTAGAGCTCATTGCCATGTCTGCCTTCGCGGTCTACGCCAATATCATCGCTGACGCCACGGGAATGGAGCCGGATAGAATGTTCGACACCGTTGGTTGTGGCTAAACTGTTGCAGAACGATCTTGTCCGATTCGGTTTTTGATCGGTTCGCCGCCTATCTCTGACTCCTCTGGAAGTGATTGCGAGGAAAACGACTGAACTAGATTGGAACATCTCTAGGGTGTTCCCTAGCTGAATTTAAAGTGCCAGTGATACATTGATTTCACGTGATGGGAATGTTTCAGTTCAGAACAGAAGAGGCAGCCATTCAGGCCGCTAGGCTTCTTGCAGTCCGTCAAGCTAGGCCTATCCTCGTAATGGTCTGTACTGGAGGCAACGTTTTTAGTATTGGTCCGTGGGAGGATAAGGCCGTGCGAAAAGCAGGAACCTATGTGGCCACTGTCTATGGATCAGGGCATGTGGACTATCAACGCATTATTCAGTCCTATTTTTTAGCAGCTCCCGCAGAGTAACAAGGGCGATCGTTTCACTTCGCCTCGAATAACCTGTGAAGGTCATCCTTTACTAATCTACCTCGACTACAGGCCCCTGCCAGGTAAGCCCTCACCCTTTTAAAAGCTGTGTCTTGGGTCGGTCAGCTAACTCCTCTGTTTCTTTCCCTCAAGGCCAGAACTCTCCTGCCTTAAACAACGGTCGGGTCAGGTCTTGAATTAGTTGATTCATCGAATCGCATCAAATGCGAATCCTTATTCTGAATTCATCACAAAAGTCAGCCGGTTACACGTGCACTACGTGTGAAAGGTGTTCTCTTTTGCACAGACAGCGATAGGCAGGACCAGCAGAGTAGGTTCAGAGAGAACCTATGAAGACCATGGTGTCCTCCAACTCGGCAACCTGCGATGCACCGCTTACCATTCTAATCGTCGATGATTGCATTCCATTCCGGGAGGGTCTCCGGAAAATCTTCGGCCACTTTCCCGTTTTAACCATTATTGGAGAGGCCGGTGATGGCAACGCCGCCGTTAATCTGGCATTCCAACTGCTCCCATTGGTCATTATTATGGATGTGGAGATGCCTCATCTCAATGGGATCGAGGCGACAAGGCGCATTAAAAGGTTTCTTCCCCATGCATGTATTATCGCGGTGTCTTCTCGCGACGACGCTATGACGCAGAGAGCTATGACTCTCGCAGGATGCTGCTGCTTCCTAGCGAAGGAACATGCTCATACACTGCCCGACCTCATTGCCCGGCAAACGGGCAGGCACCTCGATATCCGCTCTCACGTCGTCTCCTAAAAACAATGTTGCACCAAGGCAATGTCATCCGGGTCGCTTAAGCTTTTGGATTTTGTTCCGAGAGAACGGCTATGAGTCAGGCCACCTGCGAACGGAAGTAGACTAAGAGCGAGCGAGACTGATTATTCGAGGAACAAGGATGGAAGCACTCTTCATGGCCGTGATGTAAAGCCTCGTTAAAAATTATTGCCAGTCGCACCCCCCTTTGAGCCAACTTTTGATCCCCGACCCGCATATCCGCTGCGATGTCGATTTTGGTCATTGCGAACGACTATAAGTCAAGAACAGCGTTTCATAAGGGTTCATCCTCTGAAGAGTCCTGAATCCAGTTTTGAAAGGAGAAATTGGTCATGAGAAAAGTGATTGTCGGCGCGATGGTTTCAATGGACGGCGTGATGCAGGCCCCCGGCGGACCGGAAGAAGACCCCACCGGCGGTTTCAAGTTCGGCGGCTGGGTCGCTCCGCTGGGGGACGACCCGGTTTTCGGCGAAGCACTCGGCAAGTTGTTCGGCGAGCCGTTCGACCTGCTGCTCGGGCGGCGCACCTACGATATCTTCGCCGCGTACTGGCCCTATGCCGAAGGCGGGCCGTCCGACGACATCGCCAAGACCTTCAACCGGATCACCAAGTACGTTGCGACGCGCAAAGGCGTCGACCTGACCTGGAAAGGCTCAGTGGCGCTGCGCGACGCCACCAAGGATGTCGCGAAACTGAAACAGGAAGACGGCCCCGTCCTCCTCACGCAAGGCAGCACCGAGCTCGTGCATGCTTTGCTCGCCGCCGGCCTCGTCGACGAGATCCGCACGTTCACCTTCCCCCTGGTGCTAGGCAAGGGCAAACGGCTGTTCAGCGACGACAGCCAGCCGCGCGCGTTCAAACTGACGCACAGCGCCGTCTCGCCGAACGGGCTCATCGCCGCGACTTATGTGCGCGATGGCGAGGTGAAGACAGCCACCGTCGGCGGCGCCGTCGAGCCCTCGGCCACTGAGCTGGCGCGCCGCGAGAAGCTGAAGCGTGAAGGCTGAGAGCCTGGAGAGCAGTGGCATAACGGAGCCAATGATTATCCAAGAAAGAGAAGGTCGGGGAGTGCTACTGAAGAATGAGGAGGTCCTTCATCACGTGACGTACCAGATCTCCGTCCATCAAATCGCAGTTCCGCAACAACCGGCCTTCAGGAAAGTGCAGGGAACCGTGGCACTGATGGACGGAGGATTCCCCCAATGACGGCTGATCGCTTCGTTCTTTTCGCTTGAAGATGGGGCCAAACTCGACATGTACATAGGAGAACATGGGACCATTCTTCCAGCCGGAGGCTTATACAAGTAGATTCTAGGCTTCGTCCCGCTCTTCGAATCTCACGCGTAGGTTCTTCGCCCTTCCAGTTTCCACACACAGTCACAATGGTACTGAACTTGCTGCTTAAGTAGCTTGTTTCCTCTCTTTATAAAGGAGGGCCCCTATGCTTCCTTTTTGTAAAGAAACCTATGACTTTCTCTCTGCCTGTGAAAAACTCCAATTCAAACTGATGGATGGCGGGACGCTCACGGTAGAGGAGAGAGCCATCATTGAAGATTCGGCTATTGGACTGCTGGGTAAGATGAAGGCCCTGAGACTGTCCTCTTTTGTACGGTCGCAGGCGGTAGAACGCGAAGGATAGAGTCGGAATATGCAAAATCTTGCCAAGCTGAGGTGTGTCCCTATGAGCCATACGCCCCGCGCAAACGAACCGCTTGCTATTCTGGTGGTCGATGATTTTGCGCCGTTCCGCGATGCTCTGCGCCAAATCTTCGACGAGTGTGTTTTTGTAAAAGTCGTCGGGGAGGCTGGAGATGGAAACGCAGCGATCGAGATGGCTCGTCGTTTGGTTCCCGAGATCATCCTGATGGACGTGAGTATGCCGAAAGTCGGCGGCCCGGAGGCCACCAGGCGCATCAAGCTCGTGCTGCCGGAGCTGCACGTCATTGGCCTGTCTTCACAAAATGACACGGCGACAAGAGAGGTCATGATGGCCGCTGGCTGTTCGGCCTTCGTGGCCAAGGAATGTGCTCATATCCTTCCCTCCATCATCACAAGACTTACCGGCAGACACGCCGAGGTTGCTAGTTAGCTTACTATTGCTGCATCTTCTGTGGACTTGCCGTAGTTCAAAAGCCAATCTTAATGGCTCCGGTGATTGTCCGCGAATAAGTAAATCGCGGGTCATACTTCGGTCAGTCCGTTCAAACGGAATCCCGGCGTGCGACTCTCAGGCAGCAAGGCTGCGTGCAAAGTTTAGCTGCACTTCATAACTTGGCCAGCGCTTGAGCACTTCATCTGCGCCATCGGCACCTATCATCTGTGCGAGCCACAGCCGCTCGTCTGGAGTCAAGTGACCGCATATTTTTCGCAGTGTCAATCCTTCAGCGGGCAGTTGAAGTATTTGGCTGCCATCGGGGTACGCAGGTTGAAAGCCTTCCGCCAAGTCCAGATAGTCAGACGACACATCCAGCGCGATGCCTTGCGCCTCATTTTCGTTCAGTTCTTGCTCTAGGTCCGCTCGAAACGCCAAAGCCTCAGGGGAGAGAAAGGAGGGAGAGACGCCCGCCATCGCTTCCATAGTAATCCCGGCGCGGTCCCTAGTCGTAAGCTCGGTCGTCTGAGGTGTTTTTGTCTTCTTCTGTCTCACTGTCTTTCACACGGGTGCGAGCATTTAACGCAAACTGACGCGGTCTTGTGTCTTGTATAATGACCGCATGGCTGACAAGGACGTAACCACCCAGCGGCTCATCGCCGATTTCATGGCTGCGAGCACGCCCATTGAGAAGTATTTGCAGCAAGGCGGGCAACTCACGGATCTGGAATTACAGTCCATCTCTTTAACCATTGACAGCCTTCAGACATTCCTCAACATTTGGCATGCCAAGCAAGGCAAGAAGTAGAAATTGGCACGCTCGCCGTTTGCTTAGATTCTGACTCACTACAAAAGCCTGGCCGCTCCTTTCGGTTCACTCTCCTCGAAGGTGCCTGGACGCGTGCCACAAACCGGTGCGGACCACCTTAAAGCAGGCGACTAAGAAAACTAACCGCCCTGGCGAATCTCAGGCAAGATCCGATCAGCGAGGGAGCGCAGGTCCTCTAAGGTACGAAACAGCAATGTGCCGGTCGATCCCCTCACTCCTACGTTGCCGGTCTTGATCGCGTCAAATGATTGGAGGGCAATACCGACGAGCCGTTGATACTCGTCGGTAAACACAGTCAAGAGTTGTTGCGAGGTTTTCGCCTGTTTATAGATTAAGACCTGGCGGGCACGCCCATAGGTCGTGACGGCTTCGGCAATCGCATCATCGAGGCAACGGTTGAGGACACTAAACTCGACTGTGGAGATTTCTGTATCCTGTTCGCAAGCTAGCTCAGTGATGGATTGGCATACATCCCCGTAATCGCGGACGACCTGTTCGACGCTGTATCCCTGGCGTAGCAAGTCAGCACCATGGATGCCCGCTGCGCGGCTGATCGCCGAAACAGCGGGCAGCAGCCCTGGCGCAACAGTATTACCGGAAGGTCGTTGTTCGAGACGAAGAGTCTCAACAAGTTGCTGTAGGAAGAGTGGGACGCCGTGTTCTAGCGCTGCGAGATTCTCGGAGGGCGAGAGTCTTTTCGCTACCTTGTCCCTGCAAAGCGCAATCAGCTTTGTACGATTCAACGTCACAAACTCATGGAGCATGTCAGGATGATGCGCAATCGCTTCCTGGAAGTCTGATCAAGATGCTCCAGTAGTAGGAGGTGCTAATCGTGGAGGACGACATTGAGGGACGGTTGGTTCAGCTGCAACCGCCTCTAGTTATTGGTATCTTCCCTCCTCCATTGACACAACGGCGGGATGCACGTGTGTCTGAGGTTGGATCTTGGTTTTAACCAATCGCGGGTCACACCCACCGCAGTTCCAGCCCCCTTGCTTTGGGTATTATTGGCGGCGATAATTCAGCAGGTCCCCTATGGCACGCAAACCGACGCCGCCATTCAATCCCCATACGTTCCTCAGCGAAGTCGGCAGAGGCAAAACAAGTCTGCCGTCCCCGAACAAACACACAATCTTTTCCCAAGGGGATGCGGCGGACGCCGTGTTCTATATCCAAGCGGGCAAGGTCAAGCTGACCGTGGTCTCGCAGCAGGGCAAAGAAGCCGTCGTCGCGATTCTGGAAAAGGGGGCCTTTTTTGGGGAAGCCTGCCTCACCGGACAGACGCTTCGGACGGCGACCGCGACCACCGCGGAAGACTCCAGGCTCGTGCGCATCGACAAAAACGCCATGATCCAGGTGCTGCACGAGAAGCCGGCGTTCGCAGAACTGTTTATGGCCTATTTGCTCGCGCACTCGATGCGCATTGAAGAGGATTTGGTGGATCAGCTGTTTAACTCTAGCGAGAAGCGACTCGCGCGGGTACTGCTCTTGATGGCCCATTTCGGCAAAGAAGGCAAGCCGGAGCCCGTGATAGCAAAGCTCAGTCAGGAAACGCTCGCCGAGATGATCGGGACCACGCGCTCCCGCGTCAGTTTCTTCATGAATAGGTTCCGCAAGCTAGGCTTCATTAATTACAATGGCACACTGCGCGTGCACAGCTCCCTCCTCAATATCATCCTCCACGACTAGAACCCCATACGATCAGCGTCATCCTTCATCCTCTTCTGCTACCACGCTGCTACCAGGACAGGACAAACTAGTCCCATCTAGCCCCGTGTCGGCTATGTCATGCTTGGTGGTTTCTTGTGGGGTTACGTTGTCTGTGGAGGGAGTCGGGACAATTCCTAAATCGCGGGTCGCACGCTCGATTCGTATCTCAAGAACTTGTGAGGGTTGTTCACTAGACTGCTATTTTTGGCCATCCTTCCATGGTCCCAAAATGAAATCAATAAGACCGATCGGGATTCGCTCCGCTAGAGGTTCATCTAGTTATTCGTTCCCGCCCCTCATACTAGCATCATGGAATATGCCTCCCCGGAATCGTTTCACTAGATCCGAGGTTTTCCATTTCGCAAATGAGTGTGAAAGGTTGCTTGCACTGGCGAAAAAAGATGGAGGTCTCACGGAAGAGGAACAGGAAGCCCTTCAACCTTACTTGGAGCGACTCCAGGCCATTGTCCTAGACGATGATCAATATGATTCTGCAGCGTGACCCCATTAATCTCTAATTGTTTATGGGAGGCAGCATGACTGGAGTGAGACCTAAAGTAAGAGAGTTCATGGGCGAGTGTGATCGGTTCTTGGAATTCGCACGTAAGAGTGGCGAGCTTTCTCCTGGGGAGTGTGACGCCCTCAAGTATTATGTGTATGAACTGAGCAGTCACGTCACAAAGGTCTGCGGAATAGGTTCTCAAGCCCAGTCGCAAGACTAACCACCAGATCTCAACCGCCTTCGAGAGGAAGCCATCGTAGGGCACGCCCTGGAGTTACTTCCTCTCGTTCCTCTGGCCAACCGCACTTAAGACTGTACCGCTGTCGTTCGGACCTTAAGCCAAGCCTGCTTATTTAAGGCTAGGGTATCTCCTAGTGTTGCCTAAACTATCCATGAGTGTATCTTCGCCGACTTCGTTTTCCCTGTTGTCCGTTGAAATGCCGAAGCTTTTCACCATCAAGAGGCCACATGTCCAAGCCCGATATGAAGTCGACTTCGCGAAAGACCAATTTGCTGTTGGTGGATGATCATCCCGGTAATTTGCTCTCGCTTGAAGCGGTCTTTTCGGAGGGTGAATACAATCTGATCATGGCGCAGTCTGGATTGGAGGCGATCGAACTCATCCAACAGCATGAGATCGCAGTCGTGCTATTGGATGTGCAGATGCCTGAGATGGATGGATTTGAAACCGCACGACGCATCAAAGCGATCGAAGGCTGCCGAGATGTCCCCATTATTTTTGTGACCGCGATCTACAAGGAAGATCCGTTTATCAAGAAGGGGTATGAAGTCGGAGGGATTGATTATTTCAGCAAGCCCTTTGATCCAGCCATCCTCAGGCTAAAAGTGGCGCACTATTCGTCGTTTCAACAGAAGACGTACTTGATGCAAGAACGAGAGCGGCGCCTTAAAGAAACGGAGGAGTTGTTAGTCACAGGGAGAAAGTTAGCCGACGTGCTTCAAACCCTTCCTCTTGGTGTGGTCATCGCAGATGCAGACGGGAGAGTGATCCACTTCAATGACCAAATCATGGAGATCTGCGGGTTCGCTCAGTTTGTGAAGACCAGTTCCTATCGGGATATGCTGGGTTGGTGGAATCAGGATGGCCAATTGAGCAGAATCTTTAAGGGATCTGGCGGCCGCACGATCACCAGCGGTGAGTCTTTCCATCATGACCCTGTGCACATTACATGTCCCGACGGCACTGCTAAATCTGTCCTCAGCTCCGCTTCACCGTTGAGAAGTTTTGACGGGGAGGTCGTGGGGATGGTCGTGGTGGTTCAAGATGTCACCCGGCACAGACTCATCGAGCACGACATAGAGCAACGTATCCAAAAGATCATTTCTTCGGGAATCGACTGCGGGCAGACTGTTCCGGAATAACTCTCGAATATCGAATGTGCGTGATCCTACGCATCCTCGGCGTCCAGGTCCTGGTTGCAGGCGGATCTGCAGATCAAAGACAAACTAAGCGAGCCTCAACTCAGCTAATGAGGCAGGGCTTTTCCCTCCACTGATATCTGGAATGATACTGAGTTCGAGCACGGTGACGGCTGGAAGTTCGACATGATAATCTTCTGTTTCGCTGATCGTCCCGGGAGGGCTGAAGTTCCACTGCTGTCTCACAATATCGCTAAAGGACTGTCCGCCATCGCCTGACCATCGCAGGACGCATTCTTGAGTCCGCTCGTTGGCAGCCTCCACAAAACTCATCCAGATGCGATGCACCGCTTGGGGATTGCTGAAGTGAAGCCGAATCGTCTGTTTGCCGCCCTCTGCCGCCCGCCAGCCGACACCCTGATTCGGAAGCAGCGCCGACTCAATGGGGTACGCCGCTTCCTCTGAGGTGACCTCCACTTCTGAAATGGCCTCGACAGGCAGCCAATAGGGATGGGCTGATAGTGGCGGTTCTTCGATATGACCCGTGATTCGCTTGCGCATAAACGTGCCTCCCATTGCATTTACTCACCGCGACTCAAACCACTCGGTTCTTGGAACTGACCTCTGAGACAATGATCTTGCGATCGCCCGGCTTGCGTGCAAGGTCGATAACCGAACCGGACGTTGTTCTCCAGTCGCTGCTGTACCCTGCGTGCTATGGAACCTCCCGGGCGATTTCCGTCAACTCCTTGGGATAGAGCACGATGTCGATGCGTCGGTTCGCGGCTTTTCCCGCTTCCGTGTCGTTAGGCTCCACCGGCCTGGTGTCGGCATGACCGTCAGCCTCCAGCACCAGGCGGTCGACGCCGCCTTCCTCAACGAGGTACCGCACGACACTGGTCGCCCGGGCCGTGGATAGTTCCCAGTTCGTGGGGAATTTCTTCCGCAGTCTGGGGCTGATCGGGACGTTGTCGGTATGACCTTCGATGCGGATGTGTTTGTCCGTGATGGTTCGAAGGCTGTCGCTCACCTGCTTCAACACCTTCAGTCCGTCGGGTCTGATCTGCGACTTGCCGGAATCGAACAACACCCGATCCACCATATTAATGGTGAGCCGATCGCTGTCCTGCCGGATCTTGATGTCGCCGTTTTCAATTTCAGGCCTCAACGCATTCGTCAAATGCATCCTTGTTTCTGCTTCCTTCGCATACAGCAGGTCCCGGGCTTGTTTGAGGCCGGCGGTCAGATCACGCCGCTCTTGTTCCAGTCGGGCTCGTTCCGCTTCCTCACTCCGGAGGCGATGACGCGCCTGTTTGAGCTCACCGGCTAATTGCTCGGATTCCTGGCTCCGCAGCTCGAGTTCGGCGATCAACGCTGCGGTGCGTTCCCGGTCCCCTTGCAAGTCATTGGTGAGGGAGGCGGTTGTCACGGCAGCCTGGCGGTCGGCCGCGTCCTGCCGCAACATGGCGATGTGTTGATCCCGCTCAGAAAGCCGCTGCTCCAGGTCCCTCGCGCGCGCGGCTTCCGTCTCGAGTTCACCCTCGCGTTGCTGAAGTCGTGCGATCTCTTGCTGAGCCGTCGAGCTGCCGTCCAGCAATGTGCGCTTGTCGTTCTGCAGGGCGGCGACGTGTCGCTCTTCGGCGGTCAACTGCATCTGTAGCTCGAGCGACGCATTCTCGGCATCTTGGAGTGCTGTGGCGAGTCGTTCTGTCTCCTGATCTCGTGCCGCCGGCTCCACTGCAGCGGCCGTCATCGACGGGTCGGCCACGTGGATCATTCCTGGAATGTTCTCCTCACCGCCTGGAGCGCTGTCAGAGGCTACGCGAATCACGTATTTGATCTGGCCGCTTCTCCCGAAACAGGCGCTCGCTGACTCATTGATGCCCAGTTTGGCCGTGTATTGGTTCCTGTCCGGTTTCTTCATGAACGAGCCAAAGTTCCGCTCGCATGACAACGTGTCTACGACCGGATCGATGAAAATCACGCTCGCCGCTCCCTGGCGTCCATTGATCCACCGTATTTCATCTCCGGGATTGACGGTCAGCGTCGTCGGAGAGACATCCCCTTCAATGAGGACATCTTTCACCTGGCCGCTGCGGGTCAGCGTCGGCATACCTTCTCCAGTCTGACAGCCGGTCAGAATCAACAGCCCTATGCCGGCTATGATGTGTCGGGATGTCATAACTCCCTCCTTGTGTTTGTTGTCGGGGAGTTCTTTACTCCTCATGAACGAACTCCGCGATCAGCCATGGAGTAGAACTCAAACCTCCGATTCCCATATGAAGGAGTGCAGAAAGTTCTCAAAAAGAGCATCGGTGATTCTCCAGCCGCTCGGGACGTTTGCTTGGCCCTAATCTTGCGGCTGGTATTGTGCGTGTGTGACGGACCCAGTCGCTTGCGGGGTCTTGTGTATATAAGGACGCCCTGAAAGCAGTAACTCGGGCGCTCCCTAAAGAAGTGTGAAAAGCACCCTGGCAGGGTACCGATAATAGATGCGATTTTTTAGTGCGGACGTCGAGGCCCCACCTGCAGAGGCGCCAGGTATTATCGCGAGGCCTCGTCGAGTAAACGGTTGACCACATCCGAGGCCTCGACGCTGTCGAGGATGCCCATGTGGGTCTCGTCGAATCCATAGAGCCGGCTTGCGTCTCCCTGCGCGCCAGCATGTAACTGACTCGCCACTGTGACCGTGCTGTCGGTGCACTCACCCATACCGGTTCCATCGCGCTTGAACCCGAATAGCAGGTGATGTTGGATGCCAGCCGGCAGGGGTCGGTGGACCCTTGTGCCGCTGTGCTCGACGAAGAAAAGCTCATTCAGATAGACGCTGTTGGGAGTCATGTCATTCCACACCCGCACGACCGCCGGCGAATACTTGACGCCGGCCTCGGCCGCTTTATGCCCCGCCCACGGGGTGGAGATCGTGATGTACAACGGGATGCTGGCGCGGCTCTGCCCGGCCTGGTTGCGCAACAGAAAGCCTCGCGACACCAGACCTCCCATGCTGTGGGCAATGACGTAGTAGCGTGTGAAGCCATGCTGCAACTGCAGCTGCTTCATGGTCTGGTCCAGGTGGTCGGCGACGCCGGCGAGAGAGGCGCCGGAGGGATAGTAGTACGCCCAGGGCTGATATTTGTCCCGATCCAGATTCTTGATGAGCGTTCGAAAGTTGGCCGGCGTGCCGTTGATGCCGTGCACGAACAGCACCGGAATCTTCCCGGCATCATAAGGTTGGAGGAAGTACACTCCGGCATGGACGTCGAAGAGAAAGTCATAGGGTCGCCACAGGCTGTTGGTCGCCTGTTCTTCGCGGAAGCGCGGATCGTCCAGCGACGTCACCTCACCATAGGCGGTCAGCAGTCCGAGACTCACATGGAGCTGGTCGCTCGGGGTCCGCGCCTGGAACTTCATGAAGTCGATTTCTCCTGCCACGCGGGAACGGCCCTGAGTCGGAATGACAAGCGCCACGTCGGTTTTGCGGTCCCCGCTCTTACAGGTCAGGAGACGCTGAAGATCGACAGCCAGAAAGGGTTCTCCGGGCTGATACACGCCGTCGGCATTGCTGTCCTCGAAGGCGACGAGCCCATAGGTGGCGGGGCTGGCGCGGAACATCCAGCGGCCCGCGGACTCCAGGACAAAGTGATCGGCAAGGACCCAATTCTGCACGGTCTCGAGATCGCCGCCCGTGTGGCGCACGAGCCCTACCAATAGCGGCTTTGTGTTGGCGTGCTCGGGGGTGACCGTTCCGCCGATGAGGCAGACGGCGTCCATTTTCACTTGCTGCTCGCGGACATCCTTGAAGACACACCCTGTGAGCACCAGGCACCCGAGGACACACCACGCCATGCAGGCACGCCGACCCATCCCGAAACGCAAATGACACATCGTCAATGCTCCACCCGGTTCGTTGTGGTCATTCGTCATCAGACGTCCCCTCCTTCAACACACAGGATTTCTCAACCCGTACCGCTCGTTATAAGCCCGTCATTCGGCTACATTGTTCCCATATGCGTCTCCCGTTGGCAATGAGGACGAATGGCGCACGAGTCAGCAGCCGTGCGACTCGTCGCTCCGGTGCCCCTCTGACTCTGGTAGGGGATTGAATGGACGGGATCGACGTCGTTAACTGAACTCCGAAGACTTGGCAGACGCTCGTCCGTTCAGCTAAGGTAGCTCTCATGAAGACGCCCTTCACGCTCGGCACGGTCGGTCACTTCGGGCTTGCGGTCCGTGATCCGAAGCGCAGCGCGCAATGGTTCATGCGGGTGCTGGGATTGCGCAAGGAGTTCGAGTATGAAGGCGGTATCGGCGTCGGTAACGACAACGTGACGATCGTGTTCTCGAAAGGGACACCGTCTCCGAAGACGATCGGGCACATGTCGTTTCACCTGCCGACCATGACGGCGCTTAGGAAAGCGCTGGCCCATCTCAAGAAGCAGAAAGTGAAGGTGGAAGATCCTGGCGATGAGATCGGCCCGGAAGCGCCGGGCTCGCCAAACATGGGGCTCTGGTTCCACGATCCCGACGGCTACCGCTGGGAACTTTCCGTGCAGGGGAAGCAGTAGGCGCAATCGTTTCAAACACTATCACGCCAGCCAGCTATACACTGATCACAGCCCGTCACTGAGCGGAACCCACCGCCTTCCGGCGCGGCTTTCCTTTGCCGCTTAGTTGCGGTGGTAAGCCCAGCTCCTTGCGCCATCGATCGATCGTCCGGGACAGGAACAGGCCTTCCGCGACGTGGGTCAGGCTCGTCTCATCGACATGAAGCAGTTTCACGACCCAGCCAGTCGCCGCTGATCGCACAGGCGACAGCGCCTCCGTGATGAGTCTGAGCCAGCCCTGCGCGATGAGAAACAGGACCAATACGATGGAGATCAGCTTCTCGTGCGGCCAGAAGTGCAACGCGGCCATGACGAACACCGGCCATTTCAGCAACCCCCACGCCATGGACACATACGCAAGGGTGCGAGACGTCTCCGAAGAGTGGAAACGGATGACTTCAACCTGGAGCGCAGCAATGAGACACAGGAAGCCCACGACAAGGCTCATGAGCCCGCTGTCCATGAAGAGGGACGCGTAGAGCGTCCCGATGATGAACGCAATTTCCGCGAAATGATGAGGCCAGACGGCTAAGTGGTGTGCTTCCGCGACGATTTCCTCGCGAGATCCGGTCCTTCGTTCCTCGCACTCAGACGTCCACAGATCAAAGTCTTCCGTCGCCCATCCGAAATTCACTCCTCGAGCGCTATGGACGACTCCCTGAATGTCCCTCGACGGCATTTTGACCAGCAGCTCCTGGAGCAGGAATTTCCCGCCGCTGTTCAGCAGCCCGACCCCTTTGCGCTTGAACTCGTTGGTGCGTTGCCGTACCAACGCGCGATCTCTTGGAATCAGGGCTGAAAGAGAGTGGGGGATCTTTGACCACTGCAACGAAGCGAGATGCGCACTCATGCCGATTGTTCCTGCTTCTTCCCGAAGGAAAAACGCGGCGATCCAGACCATTAATATCCCGAACGCACGATTCGAGATGTCGGTTTCCGGTGGTAAGGCGCCGGGAGGACAGAAGAAGTGGGCCAGCGCGATGAGCGCGGTACAGATTCCTGCCGCGATGAAGGTCAGGTGTCTGAGAGGTGACCAGCGAGTCAGTCCGAGAGGGAGCACGTACAGAGCCCAGGCAGCCCGACCCATGGGAGAGTTGACGTCCAGCGTAAAGACGATAGCGGTTATCGCCAGGACGAGGACAACCAGCGAATGAACGGCCTTTTGTGATTCGTCGGTGCTGCTGTTGAGGACGAAGATCCGGTTTGATTTCAACACGTTCCTCCAGCGATGATCGAGCGTTTCAAAGGTTGGCAGACAGGGGTTCGACTCGCCCCTACGAGCCTGATTCCCCACAGCGGTTTGAACACTGAGCCCCTCTCGCTTTTTGACCCTATCCGTACTCGAGGCTGCGCGGTACTAGGGATTATGCTAGGGACAACTATCGGTGTTGTACACGCCCTGAAGGGCTTTCTCGGGGTTGTGCTAGGTCTCGTCGGCTGCCGATAGAACTATAGTCTGGGCGCTGACCCGTCCACTGACCGCCTAAGCAGCCACGGAAAACAGCCGTAACCATGCGACTCCATGCTCGACTCCTATTGCTCTTGATCCTTGGATTCATACCGAACGCCATCGTCCAGCCGGCTCTTGCCTTCAATGCGCTGCCTCCGGTGCCTTCCCCGATCCTTGAGTTTCAAGACATGCAACGGGCCAGCGAGCATAGTCCCCCGTCCCTGCGCCAGCCGCCGATCGCGGATGCCACGGTCGATCGATACTTATTGCACCCTCTGGGAGACGTGGAGGGGTTGCTGCTGACGGACGGAGCGCAGATGCATGTCACAGCCCGTGCCGCTCAGGAGCTGGTCACCATGATTAAGCCCGGTGATCGTGTGCAGGTGCATGGCCGGCGACTCTCTCCCTTGCCAGTCGTCCAGGCAGACGTGATCGTGAACGTCACCGACGGGCGCTCGCTCATGGTGCCCTTTCGACTCGATCGTCCCATTCCGCCCGCGGAACACCGGCAGACCTTAAAGGTGATGACGGTGAGAGGAGCGATTCAAGTCTTGCTCTACGATCATTTGAAGCGCGTGGTGAATGGAGCGATTCTTTCTGACGGCACACAAGTCCGGTTGCCCCCCGATGTGGGGGACGGGTTTCGAGTGTCCCTCCAGCAGCATGAAGAGGTGGAAGTGGAAGGCTATGGCACAGAGACACAGTATGGCCGCGCGCTCGAGGCCACGGCGATCGGCCGAAGAGGCGCACCGCTGACCCACCTCGATGCGTCCATCCAACAGCTTCGTTGATCAGGTCGCGGTTTCCTGCCGCTGCCCCTTGGTCAATGTACCCGTGCGTTCAGCCTGTCTCTGGCGTTGACTTCATCTGCGCATCTGTTCAGAGTCGCGGCCTGAATGGCCTCTGCATTCTCACACGCCTTCGTGGCCTTTGCGTTCGGCCAGCTCCCACAGCGCCCGCCATTTGCCTGGCGCATGCTCATCCTGGGCATGGTCTGTTCGGTCGTCCCGGATCTGGATGTCATCGGGTTCAGTTACGGCATTCCGTATGAGGGTCTCTGGGGGCATCGAGGCATCACCCACTCCTTGTTCTTTGCAGGAATCTTGAGCGCCTCTCTTGTCGCATGGCGCTGCCGGGAACAGCCGCTCGCGAAGCGAACAGCGGTGTTTGTCTATCTGTTCCTCTGCACGGCCTCACACGGCCTGCTTGATGCGATGACTGACGGAGGATTGGGTGTCGCATTCTTTTCACCCTTCGATACCACCCGCTACTTCTTCGGCTTCCGTCCGGTCGCCGTGTCTCCCATCGGTATCACAGAGTTTTTCAGCCGCGATGCCATTGGCGTCCTTGCAAGCGAAGCCCGATGGATCTGGCTCCCCGCCGTTGCAATGGTTGGCGTCCTGCGCATCCTTCAGCGTTTCCGATCCGGTCGCGGCGGCTGAATCGTCCGCACGACGCTGGATGAGCGCATTCGTCAATTCTTCATGTTAACGGCGACTGCCGGCGCTCTACGATCGTGAGCGCCGGGCGGCTCGGCCTATTTCTCGGATTTGAGCGAAGCCATATCGATTGAGAAGCGGTACTTTACATCGGACTTGAGCAGTCTGTCGTAGGCTTCGTTGACCTTCTGGATAGGGATGACTTCCACATCGGCGGTGATATTGTGCCGGCCGCAGAAATCAAGCATCTCCTGCGTCTCGGGGATGCCGCCGATGTTCGAGCCGGAGACGCTGCGGCGGCCAAGGATCAGCCCGAACGAGGAGAGCGCCAGGGGCTTTCCCGGCGCGCCGACAAGCGTCAGGTTCCCGTCGATGCCGAGCAGGTCGAGGAATTGGTTGATGTCGTGATCGGCTGACACGGTATCGAGGATGAAGTCGAAGGTGCCGGCATGCCGCTTCATGTCGCCGGCGTTGCGGGAGACGATCACCTCATGTGCGCCGAGACGCATCGCGTCTTCCGTCTTGCCGGGCGAGGTGGTGAACACGACGACGTGCGCGCCGAATGCGCGGGCGAATTTGACGCCCATGTGGCCGAGACCGCCGAGCCCGAGGATGCCGACCTTCGTGCCTTCGGTGACGCCGTGGTGGCGTAACGGCGAATACGTCGTAATGCCGGCACAAAGTAAGGGCGCAGTGCCGGCGAGATCGAGGGCGGGCGGGACGCGCAGCACGAAGTGCTCATCGACGACGATGCTGCCGGAGTAGCCGCCGTAGGTGACCGGGGCGGCCTGGTGCTTGTCCGGTGAGTTGTATGTCAGTGTCATGTTCGGGCAGAAGTTTTCGAGGCCGGCTTTGCAGTTGGGACAGGTCCTGTCCGAGTCGACGAGGCATCCGACTGCGGCGAGGTCGCCCGCCTTGTACCTGGTCACCGCGGGGCCGACCTTCGTGACGCGTCCGACCATCTCGTGTCCGGGAACGATCGGGTAGACGGTCGGCATGAGGCTGCTCCACTCGTTGCGGACTAAGTGGAGGTCGGAGTGGCAGATGCCGCAGAAGAGGATGTCGATCTGCACGTCGCGTTCGGTCGGATCACGCCGGGGGATCGTCGTGAAGGCAAGCGGTGATGTTGCGCTGGCAGCGGAGTAAGCTTTTGCGCTGTACATGACGCACCTCGGAGAGTCACGGGGCTGGTTGCCATTCCGGAGACAGGCTCATGCTGCAGCCAACGGAGCGCAATTTGCACGGGTGCAGACCCTTGTTTGCCTGGTTATGCAGGCGAGTATGTCTCGTCGAATCCGCCTGACGCAGGGACTTGTGAAGGCCGGCCGACCCGTGAAACTGAGGCTGATGCTCACCTTGGTTTACGCGGCTCTGCGACTGGCTCGAATTTCTCGTAGTAATTCCTGGATTGAGAATTCCACCAGGTCTCGTTCGTCTTCCTCGAGTCGTGTGCCCTGAGCGATGAGCCTCTGGACCTGTTCGCAGGCTGCGAGGAGGACTTTTACTTCCTGGCGTTGGCACGTCATGACCTGTCTCCAGTTCGGCGGTAGGTGAAATAGGATGAACGCATGTCCCGCAGCATGTCTGACATCCATCGGAGGTGACAATGCTGCAGACGTATAGAGCCGAATTCCTCTGACAGGCTACGGCCAATCGACGGTGAAGCGGACGCTGATAGCCGTGGGCAGACGCAAAGGCTGCATCAGAACGTCATGAACCGGAGACCTATCGCTCATTAAAAAAACATTACCCACTTTTTACTTCCGTCTTACCTTCGACGATTGATCCTCAGCGGTCTCCTTGACTAGTATTCCTCCAACAGCCCTTTCCACTCTCTTTAACCATAACAGGCGCTTTAAGTATCCATGCGTATCCTATGGATTGTTCTCTTCATTCTTTGTCATGCTCAAGCTCTGGCTAACGAAGGCCCGTCTGATCAGCTCTCCCGACGGTGGGCCTCATGGTTCAGCGGGCAGGATGTCCAGATGAGTCCCAAGCCGGCGTCGACGACTGCGTATCAGGCGACTCTCACGCCGACTTTCTACACTGCACCGATTGCGCCGGGAAACCTGCACGATCTGGTTGCCGAAAACGACCGGGCGAAGGCCAAGGGCATCCTCGCCTCGACCACCTGGCTCAAAGGGTCCTTCTCGACCGAAGCCGAAGTTGCGGCCAATCAAAGCGAGGCCATCGGTGCTAGGCACAGTCGGCCGGAGGCAGCGGACGACTCCTCCGCACGCATGATGCGGCTTGGCTTTACCGGCCTGTCGGGGCCGGTCCGTTACGGGCTCCGGTACCGGACCGCCGGTCACGATTTCTATAATGGACCAGACCAGGCTCTCAAAGAATTGTGGAGTGAGTGGAAGCAGGGTCCGGCGACATGGCGGAGCGCCATTGGCCAACAGTGGAACAATGTCGAAGGAAATTCCGCCCGGCCTCGAGTCGCACAGAGCTATGGCCGGCTGGGCCTCTCAGTGGGCAAGCCCCTCTGGCCGAATCTCGACCTGACCTTCTCCAAGAGCGCGCTGGGCAGCACCGTAGATCCGACCGGCGTCGAGCCGAAGAGGAAGAATAATCAGACGTTCGAGGCCGCCGTCGGCTTTACGGGCGCCCTGTGGCAGGCGAGAGTGTCATCCAGCTACAGCCTGGAAACGGATCTCGCGCGCAATGGCGATCATCGCGTGACATCGGACACCGTGACGGCCTCGTTTCATCCGCTCGATGCCCTGACCATCGCCCCGACGCTCGGCTATCGGGCCGAGCAGCAGCCATGGTCGGGCGTGCGGATCGATTCTCCGTCTCTGTCAGTCGCCATGAACTATCAGCAGAGCCGGCGGCTCTTGATCACGGCGCTCGGAAACGTGTCAGAAACGCGATCGAGCGATCGGGTGATCGAACTTGAGACGGTGGGAGGCAAAGGGATTGTCGCATGGGACCTTCAGCAATCCAGAGACTGGAAGGCGCTGCTCTCCGTCGAGGGCGGCTATAACCGGCAACTCAATCTCACCGCGCCCTCTGCTCCGATAGAAGATCTGTCAGGAGTGTTGCGGCTGTCAGTGGCCCCTCTCTAAGTTGTATGCCGTCCTCAGATAGGCTCGATACGGCCTGCTATTTGTCTGCCGATCTTCGATAAAACTGTTCCAGTCGGTCGCTGATCTGACCTTGCGCGACAGGTTTGTCCAGCTGTCCATTTTGAAGCCGTTCTTCCAAGGCCCGTGTCCGCTCCGATTGACTCTGATTCTGCAGTTGGTCAAATCGGCCCGACGGTGGCGTGCCCCGCATGGAATCACCTGGATTTCCGTTTCGGGCTGTTGCGGACTTGGATGTCCCCGTGCTGCCACCGGATGACGATCCGACTGATCCCGATCCGGAACTCCCGGCTGACTGCGGATAGGCAGGAGCGGTTCCATACACAAAAGCGGTACTTGCGAGGCTCAATAACAGGATCCAGTGGCGTGACTTCCAGGCGATCATCGCAGGCCTCCTGGGGTTCGACAGCGCTGGGCTTAAAATAAGTTTTTTACCGGCTACGAGCCTGCAGGGAGCCAGGGGCCGGCGGTCGGTCAGGGCAGCACCTCCACGTTTAGTACGCTACTCCTGGCTCCTAGGTAGCGTCAATGAGGGAACTCCCAGAGCCTGGGAGCACACGGCCTCACGGACAAGCTCCGGTCTTGTTACAATAAAAGAGGGTAGGCGATTCGCTGATCGATTATTTTTCTGAAGTGAGGTGAATGATGTCCTTCACGGAAGACTTCACGCTCGTGATGACGATGTTGTTGGGAGTGCTCGTGATCGGTTACGGGGTACTCCTCGGTGCGGTCGTGCTCTGGATTGGCAGGCAAGAGGCGGACACGAGCGTGCCCCACATGGCACGGCCGGCGGCTGAATCCGCTCTTCGGAAAGCGGCCTGATCTGTCGCTGCTGTAGGATCCCGCAACTCTCTGCTACGTCCGCAGGGCACAAGGCTCAGGTGCCGGTCACAAATACAGGACGGCAATGGGAGCCTTGCTGCCCCGTGCGTTCGGCAGGGACAGCCGCCTGGGTATCTGGCGGATGGCGTCCTTCATCCTCAGCGTTTCAATCTGCCTCAACAGACCTCTCTGGTGGGATTCGCAGATGCCATGGGAGCGCAATGACTCGTCATGTGGACGAATCTGGCTGGGCATCGCCTGTCTCGCTTCCTCTTCACACCATGCACAGACGACAATCATCCTGACCTCCTCGCCAATGCGAGATCCTGTGCAGTTCCCCGTTCTTTCTCGCTCTTCTCGGCTGGTGTAAGGGAACTGTCCATCGTATGGTCTCGTTGTTCGAATCACTGCCTTAAGAAGGCGCACTTACCTCGAAGAGCAAAGCGCGGTGCTGATGAATTCCCGGCGCCTTGGCCTCATTAGCGTACCCCACAAACCCCGGATACCTACAGGGGACCTCCCTAGTCCTGGCCCTGGGACACCCTTGGCTCTTCAAGCCCTACATGTCACTTGCTAGCGATTGAATCTGTAAGACGACCAGCGAGCGAGGGGAACATCGTGAAGCGAAGAGAAGAGCAATGTGCGGCTCTCAGAGTGATCTTCCAGGGTATTGCTCAGTTCATCACCGCATGTGAAGAGTCCACTGTGGCTTGCCTGACAACTGTTTAACCTAACTGAGGAGGTGCCATGGCCACACAAGTCAGCATCCATGATCCGGCAAAAGCCAGACAGTTTTTCGAATCCAAGATGGCCTTTACGACAGGACCCGTCGAGTTGGAGCGGATGATGAAGGCGAATGAGGTCAACATCATCGATGTGCGCGCGGCGGAAGATTATGCCGAGGGCCATATTCCCGGCGCCATCAATCTGCCGAAGGATCAATGGCAGACGCTGAATGGGTTGCGCAAAGACAAGACCAATGTTCTGTATTGCTATTCCATCGTGTGCCATCTTGCGGCCGCTGCCGCGGTGGAATTTTCAGGCAAAGGTTATCCCGTCATGGAGTTGGATGGCGGCTGGCGTTGGTGGCAGGAGGAAGGATTCGCCGTTGATAGATGAGCGATGAACGGCATTCCCGGAAAAGGACATGGCTTCTTTTCCGGGGGCCGGGCGTATTTCCTGCCTCACTGCGCCGTGTGCCACATCATCCTGACCCTCCGCGAAAATGGCCACATCTCTCATGCACGAGTCTGGTTCAGGGTAAGTTCCTGACCCGCTGTCCCAGATGGAGAGTCACTCGAATACCTCGAAGACCGACCTAGTAATCATGTGTCACTTCCGGTTCCACTCCTCACATTGAGCCGCATTGTGGCGCGGAACTCCTGGTTCCGTCTGCCTTCATCACTGTTTAACCCGTTCTTAGCTGCCCCTTTTCATAAGATTTTCGGGTTTACGTACACCTTCTTCACTGAATCTTTACAGGGCCTGTAGGGCTTCTTCGCACCCTCATTCCGGGCCGGCGATATGGTGGCTCCACTTCGAGCGCGCTCACTTCGGCGCTCGCACCGTCACCCCATCCATCACGCCAACGCCGGAATGAGGTTTCCTGATGACGTGTTTGCTACGAGTGTTTGTTGCAGCCTTGCTGTTTCCTTGCGCATCCGTCGGTCTGGTCTCATGCGGAGGAGGAGGCGACTCGGGCGGCTCGTCGATCGCGGGGGTCTCGGCGCCCGGCGGATTTGTTGAAGAGGCCGGCAGCGCGATCCGGCCGCGGTGGTCGACCGACGAGGTGCAATCCTTCTTACCCGCCGACCGCGGTAAGTTCCAGTTCCCGGCTCCCTATCAAACCGAAGCCATGCGCGTCACGACCGCCGGTGATTGCGGCGGAAGCGACTGCATCCAGCCGGTGGCGTACTCCTACTGGCGCAACATGAACAACCATGTCGGCAGCAACCAGATGCTTATTTTTCTCGGAACGGACCGTGTGCGCGGCGGCCAGGGCCCCACACTGTTCAGCTACGACAAGACGACGGACCAGGTGTCGAGTCTGGGGCCGCTCTTCGGCAGCGCTCATCCGCTGAGTTGGGCCACCGGATCCGGCTGGTATTTCAGCGCCTCGCTGCCCACGGCGCTCTATCTCAATGACGGTCCAAGGATGGTGCGCTATGACGTGATGACCAAAACGTCGGAAGTGGTCTACGATCTCAGCGCGCAGTTCGGAGCCGACCGCCAGGTGCAGCAGATGCATTCCAGCAACGACGATCAAGTGCATTCCGCCACCCTGCGCGTCGGCAGCAGCGGTGAGGACTTGGGCTGCGTCGTCTATTTCGAATCAACGAGACAGTTTAGATTTGTCCCGAAAGTGGGCGAGTTCGACGAGTGCCAAGTCGACAAGAGCGGACGCTATCT
The DNA here is from genome assembly GCA_963728135.1 of uncultured Nitrospiraceae bacterium. Classification (GTDB taxonomy): domain Bacteria; phylum Nitrospirota; class Nitrospiria; order Nitrospirales; family Nitrospiraceae; genus Nitrospira_D. The sequence goes on from CAVSJC010000013.1 coordinate 98,234, forward strand.
GATGACCTTCGAGCAAATCGACGGACAGAACGGGTTCGACAACCGGGTTATCGATCTGAACACGGGTGCGGAAGAGCGGCTGCTGAACGTTCCTGAAGCCGGCGCAATGGGACATCACGACACGGGCTTTGGTTACGTGGTCGGTCACGATAACTTCAATCCGTTGCCGAACGCCACGCTGACGAGAAATCTCAGTGCCTCGTTGTGGAGAGGCCCCGTCGATCACAAGGATTACGACTGGAGCATGAACCAGGTGCAACACATCAGCCACACGAATGCGAAGCCGGACGTTCCCATGCAACAACAATATGCCTGCGGCAGCAATGCCGACCGTGGCCTGTATGCGCAGAATGAAATCGTCTGTTTCCTGCTCGACGGGTCGCTCAAACAAGTCGTGGTGGCCCCTGTCATGACGGACCTGGATGCGTCCGGTGGCGGCGATGACTACAGCAAGGCGCCGAAAGGCAATCTCGACGTCACGGGGCAGTACTTCATCTGGACGACCAATCTCGGCGGGAGCCGATTGGACGCCTTCGTCGTCAAGGTGCCGGGCCAGCTCTTGTACGGAGGCTAGGAACCGCATGTGACAATCAGCGTGCTTCCGTCGCGCGGCCGTTCAAGGTTATGATGGTCTAAACTTTCTTTGGGCGATGCCGGCGGCGGGAGTACACATGGCTGAGTTGCTGAAGGTCAACACGAGCCAGCTGAAACAGGTCGTCGACCTGACCGATCGCCTTCAGTCGGTGATCCACCAGGCGGGTCTGCAAGAAGGACTGTGTACTGTGTTCGTGACCCACACGACCGCCGCGGTGACTACGGGAGAGATCGGGGAGGGAACAGAACAGGATTTTCTTCAGATCGTCGAGCAGATGATTCCGCAGATTCGTTTCCGCCACGCCCATGACCCGTCACATGCCTGGTCCCACATGGCCTCATCGATCCTGGGGCCCTCCATCACCATTCCGGTATCCGGAGGCAAGCTCGTGCTCGGCACCTGGCAATCCGTGATGCTCGTCGAACTTGATGGCCCTAGGGACCGCGACGTGCATGTCAGCCTGATTCCGTCCTGAGACACGCCTGATCTGCAACGCATTCCATGCTCCCGATTGTGTCTTTCTCAGTGGCCTTGAGGCGGCGCCTCAGTCCGTCCACCGTTGTGAGGGCTGGAGACATTCCCAGTATGTTGTACCAGCGAATCTGTGGGTAAGATGACCCGCGACGATGGGCGAGTCCGCAACCTGGGGGCATGAAAGGAGCCGAGCGATGGCCACCGCAACCAAACCGATTCCCGATGGGTATCATACCGTCACACCGCATCTGATCAACGAGGATGCCTCCCGGCTGATCGAGTTCCTTAAACTGGCCTTTGATGCGCAGGAAGTCACGCGACTGTCCGGTCCCAATGGGCGGGTCCTGCATGCAGAACTTCGCATCGGCGATTCCCTGGTCATGATCGGCGAAGCCTCCGGAGAATGGAAAGCCATGCCGTCCTCCCTCGCGCTGTATGTGGAAGACGTGGACGCGACGTACCGTCGGGCGCTGGAGGCCGGCGCGGTCTCCCTGAGAGAGCCGATGAATCAGTTCTATGGAGACCGCAGCGCGGGCGTGAAGGACCAGTCAGGCAATCACTGGTGGATCGCCACGCATATCGAAGACGTGCCGGCCGAAGAGATCAAACTCCGGGCGGAACGATGGATGAAAGACCATACGCAGGTAGGAGCCTGAGGCCGGACGCCGACTGATAGGGCCGGGTGCCCGGTACCTTTTCACGATTTATTGCGCCTCAGGTGCGCTGAAGTTCATCCACGAAGATGAGATCGCTGGAGGTGCGTTGACGGTGGTGTCAAATCAGTCAGCGGTTGGCGCGAAGCTTAGCGATCTTGGGGGAAGGCTCCGTGGTCAGTCAAACATCGCGTCAGTTGCGTCAAGACAGCTCACCGGAACATGTCCGAACGTGAGCGAAGATCTCTTTCCAGGTTAGATGACCCGCTGTCCCCCGATCGTTCCAAGGTCGATCGGCCAAGATCCTTGTCGATGCTCTTGAGAACCTCGTCCGGCGATTTCACCTCCGGCCTATCCAAATGTACCGGCGGGCTTGTTGGCAGGCTCGGTCCGGCTGGTCCCGTCGTGGTATCACTGCCCGACCGGGGGTCAGTCGAGCGGAAGTCGTCGCTGGGTCCTCCGGGAATCAGTTGCGAATAAGCCGGCAGGGCGCCGGCCAGGAAGACAAGGAGAAGCATCAACGATCGCACTGGTCACCTCCTTGAAAGCAGGGAAGGACGAGGCAGTCCAGTCACTGTACCATAGCCGGCCATCGCATCGCTTCCTCCTGCGCCTGCTGCTCAGGATAAGGCGGTCGGGGATCGATCACTCACACGAGTTGGCCGAGTTGGGGAGCGCCATCAAGGACAGCGGCGGCCGCGAGATCGTCTGCCGGTTGGCTTTCAAATGCCTCGCGACGGATCTCGACGCCGTTTCGGCTGCGATAGACCAGTTCGTCCGTGTCGAGATCATATTCGGGAATCTCGACGCTTTCCCATCGCTGTTCGAAGTAATGCGCATAGAGCGTGTAGAGACCATGGGCCTTACGATTATGCCGGAGAACATATTCCGGCATAGTTTGGATATCCAGATCGGCGTGATAATGCTGGAGCCAGAGATAGTCGCCCAGAATCACCAGTTTGACTAAAGGCGGATCCGCATACAGCTTGAGTTTGACCGCCTTTCCCATCGCACGCAGCCGTTTGAGCAAAGCAATGCTTTGGCGGACTTCTTCCCGGAAACCGGCCAGCGTGTAATCGGGATGGCCGATGGCTTCGATGCGGGCGCTCACGTCCTGGCTATGGGGATTGACCAGCAGGATTTTCGCGCCGAGACACTTGTCGAGCACGGAGGAGAGGTCGCCGACGTGATCGACGAACGTACTGTACCCGCTTGACCCGATCACCATAACGGTCCGCCCGGTTACCTGTTCCTCCTTGAGACGTTTAATGCGTCGCTGGCTGTCGCGCGCCCGTCGGGGAAAAAATGAAACGAGACCGGCTCCGGTTGCTGCGGTGGCCAGAGTGCGGTCACGCATGCTGCGATGGACAAAGTTAAGGCCGGCGATCAGGAGCACGGCTACTGTCATTTCGACCGCGATGAGGGACAGCTTGTTCTGCTCCACCCGGGACCAGAACGAGAGGAACTGCCGGGCTCCCGTGGGCAACAAGAGCGCAATGCCCGCGCTTAGGGCGACGACGATAATGTGATACAGGCTTCCCGCGGCGTCACGGAAGAAGGTTCGAACGGCTGACCAAGATTCTTGAAACAACGATACACCTCGTTAAAGTTAGAGAACAAATGCCCACGTCGATGTCAGGCTGGTCTTGCGAGCGATGCGCGGGAGTCTGGGTCGCGATGTGCTCAGCAGATGCGGGACGGTGGTGCGGGCAAACCAAACGATCGCGTCAGTCTGTCAGCGATCGAGTGCCACCCTAACACGGAGGAGCAGGTGACGCAAGGAATGAAGCGATCACAGGAATGTTCGACAAACCCTGATGCGCCTGAAGAGTATCCGGGTCGCACGGTGCGCCGGATAAATCGAAGGTAATTTTCTACCACGCCAATACCGGTTTCATCATGGCTGGCAAGCCGCAGTCCGCTTGCCTGTAATCGATCCCCAGCCTCCCGCATTGTTCACGAAAGAGCCTTCGAGCCGGCTGCCATCTTTGATGAAGAGCAGACTGTCTTCCTGCACTCGCCCGTTCATTTCCCAGCGCAAGTAGACGCTGTCTCCGAGGACCACGATCTCCGCCGGAGCAGGCACTCCCGGCCGCTCCTGACCGGAGGGGAGAAAGATCATGCTGGTTTTCTGCTCCCCATGGTTCTGGTGATTGTGAATCACCCAATGCCACGTGCCGCACAATCGAGCGCGGCCTCGTGCATTGCGCACGCGTTCCTTCCAACCCTGGAGATCCACCCACAGGGCGGTGGCGCGTTGCGAAGCCTCCAACGCGAGACGGGTCGCGGCAAGCGCGAGGTCGGTCTTAATCGTCTCGCGGTTCGGCTCTGTGGAATCCGGTTGCGCTGCCGTCTTTGTCAGACGCAACAGTTCGGGCAAGGCCGCCCAAGGACCGTTCGCCGTCAACCAGGCTTCACGCGCCGCGGTCGGCATTACCGATGAGAGATCGGGTGCTGACGAGGATTCCAGTGCTGCATCACGGCGTCCGCAAGATGCCAGGCGGCCAGCGCGGCCATGAGGCGCTGCACCGATAGAGACAGGTCGGCCACTCCCAGCTCTTTTGCCATTTTGGCAGGAATTGCCTTCGCGCCGACCGTACCGGCCACATCTCGCAGGCCGATGGCCGTTCCGATGGAACCGGTGAATGCGGCGAGGGCGCCGGCATTGCTATCGACCGCCGCCAGTTGCGCGGCCTGATGCCTCACGACGTCGGTTAACGGAAATGAAGGGGGTGGCTCGGCAGATACCTGAGAGGATGCGAGCAGGACTGTGAGCAAGACGGTGATGCGCAGGCCGGAAGAGCGACACAGGAGACGAAAACGGGGCGTAGGGCGGTTCATGGGTCGGAGGGCTGTGGGTACAGCACTCAGGTGCCTTGGAAACAGGTCTTCAGGAATGAGGCGGTCCGTTCCCAGGCGAGGACGGTGGTCTCGGGCCGATAGGTGTCGGGCTTCATCTCATTGGCAAACGCGTGCGGCGCATCGGGATAGGTGACGATCTCCGCCCGCTTGCCGTATTCCGCGGCAGCCGCCTTGAGCTGTTCGACATCCTCCGTGGTGGCCCAGGTGTCCAGCGCAGCCTGATGGTACAGCACGGGAGAAAACAGTTCCTTCATCAACTCCCGCGGCTGAACCATTTTCCCGTAGTAGGACACGGCCGCACGGAGCCGTTTGCGATGGCACGCAAACCGGATGGCATAGGAGCCGCCCATGCCGTAGCCGACCACGCCATGAATGTTGCGCTTGGCGAAATCGCGCGTGTTGAGATATTCGCAGGACGAGTTGATGTCCGTGATGACATGCGCGTCGTTCAGGCGGGCCGTCAGCCCCGCGGCCACGTCGTCGTTCGCCGTGACCATGCCGCCTAACCGTCCGTAGAGGTTGGGGATGATCACCACATAGCCTTCGCACGCGAGGCGGGCGCCAAGATCTTTCATTTGACCGGTCAAACCCCACCAGTCGTGCAGCAACACCACGCCGGGATAGATCCCTTTTTCCTGCGGCCAGAACAGAATGCTGTCGATCTGATGCTCTTTCGGCATGCGGGTCTTGAAATAGGGATCCACCATCTGGTCGGAGTGGGTCGGGATGGGTACGCCGCTTGGAAACCGTGCGGTGCCGGTTCCGATCTGCTCCAACGTAAAGGGGGCGGTATGCGTGGTGGTCATCATGCGTCTGCCTTTCAGACTGGCGAATTCCGGTTTCGGTACTATAGGGAGCCGTTTGCGCCAATGTCAACGCATGGACTACCACGCTCGTTGACCGGCGGCGGCGCCCCTCGGTACAGTGGCGTCCTTCAGGGGGAGCACGGTTTCATGGGGCATCATCCGATCGGTATCGGCCTCATCGGGGCGGGTCGGCACGGCATGCGTTACGCCCGGCATATTGTGCAGGATGTTCCGGGCGCACGCTTGGCGGCGGTGTGCCGGCGGCACCCTGAACAGCTGCTTGCGTTCCCGGGCACGGAGTCGGTGGTCATGTATGGAGAGCCGGCAGCCCTCATCCAGGATCCGGCCGTCCATGTCGTCATCGTCGTGACACCGCCCGTGCTGTCGCGTGACATCTGTCTCGAATCCATCCGCGCAGGGAAGCCGGTGCTCGTGGAAAAACCGCTGTCTGTTTCCGCGATCGACGCGAAAACGATGGTCGATGCGGCGCGGAAAGCCGGCGTCCCATTGATGACGGGACAGACCTTGCGCTTTGACGCGACCATTCAAGCACTCCGGGACAAGCGAGCGCTCATCGGCCATGCGCAACGAATGGTATTGACCAGCCACATCGAAACGAAGATCACGAAACCTGATCATGCCGACGGGTACGGCCATCGCGGCGCGCTGCTCGAAGTCGGTATCCATCTCCTCGACCTGGTGCGCTATCTGAGCGGCGAAGAGGTGAGTGAGGTGGACTGCATGATGGATGCGGTTCCGCCCGCGCCCGAAGTCTCCGTCACGGCGCACCTCCGTACGCAGAGCGGCATCGACTGCGCCATCGATGTGCGGCGCGTGATAACGGGAAGGCGAGGGACGGCGGTCTGGATAGGGGCGGACGGGCAGATGATCGCAGACTGGATCGAGCAGCGGCTTCAGTGGACTCAGGGCGATCACACAGAGACCTGGACGATGTCGCCATCTCCGACAGTCTTGTCCACGGTAACGGCATTTCTCCAGGCGGTCGAACGGAAAGAGAATATGCCGATCACCGGCGAGGACGGATTCCGCGCCGTCGAAATCGCCGAGGCTTGTTATCGCTCGGCGCACACAGGCGGACGACCCGTCACCCTTCCTCTTTCATAGCGCATACAGCCGCTTCTATGAGGACGCCTCTTCTTGGGGCGCGGATCTAGGTGTCCGCCACGATATGAGTGTCCGTTTCCTCGACGCCGTCAACAGAATGGATCTTGGTGATGACGACGTCCGACAGCGAGCGTTCATCCTGCACGCTGATGAACACGATAATGTCCGGACGTCCGAAACAGGAGTGAGCCTGCTCGACGCCCGGAATTCGTTTGAGCGCTTGCACGACATCCTTCGTCTTGCCCGCTTTGACTTTAATGAGAATGTAGGCTCTCGTAGCCATTACGCCCTCCTTCTTCGCCTCATGGCGAAATGGATCCGGTTACTGCCTGGCGCTCGCACCCGGCATACTCTGCCGGTGCGACGCATAGACCTCTGCGAACGCCAGTCCTCGTGTGCCCAGCGCCTGCCGGGCGGCTCGTACCAATTGCAGCAAGTGATGAAAGTCTTCGATGAAGAGATTGAATTGCGCAAAACCGTGAGCAAGCCTGTTCAGCTCCTCGGCCGGGGCCTGGTGCTCTGCATCCGCCAGCGCCTCGATGAATGCGGCGGTCCATCCGGCCGTCCGGACCTCAGCCATGAGATCATGGCTCCGCTCGCCATAGGTCCGGGCCAAGGCGCTGAGCGCAAACTCCTGGACGGCGCGATCCCCGCTTTTGGCGAAGGCCGATTGAAACTGGATGACGGATTTGATGATCCGATTCGCTTCAGGCGTGTTTTCAGGCGGAAGCACTTGAGCTTGTTCCAGCGTCGCCAGGAACGCCATGGCCGAACCGATATGCGGCTTGGGTGCTTTGCCGGTCGAGGCGGACATCGCTGATCCCGCCATGAACTCCAGCGCTCCCGTGACGAGGGCGATGATCGCCACGATCGATCGGCTCCGATCATGGTGCCGGCACTGGCGTGGTAAAGAGGACGAAATGCACGAGCGTTCCTCGCCTGTCTGCAACTGCGGCATGACGCCGATTATACAGACGGGGCGAAGGGACCGCTATGGCGCCGTACGCCTCTATTGAAACCACTGAGGAAGACTCCCTATAATCCCGCTGCTTTTTCCGGCCACAGAAAGGCTGTTCATGCTCGCTAAAGTCACGAGCGCGGCGCTCGTCGGTCTGGATGCCCATCTCGTCGATGTGGAAGTCGACATTTCCGGCGGACTGCCGCAATTCTCGGTCGTCGGGTTACCCGATGCGACCGTCAAGGAAAGCCGCGACCGGGTTCGTTCTGCGCTGAAGAACACGGGCTTTCATTTTCCCGCCAAACGCATCACCGTGAATCTCGCGCCGGCCGGCATCAAGAAGGAAGGGTCGGGACTCGATCTGGCGATCGCCATCGGTATCCTCGTCGCCGAGGAAGTCATTCCCCAGGCCATGCTCGACAACCGGGTGTTGCTGGGAGAACTGTCGCTGGACGGCGGAGTCAAGCCCATTACGGGCGGGCTTTCCTTCGGCCTGGCCTGCCGGAAAGGCTACGAGCTGTTGCTGCCGGCCGAGAACGGGCCGGAAGCCGCGCTCGTCGAGGGCGTGTCGGCCTACCCCATCCATACGCTCCCGGAAGCCGTCGAGTTCCTCCGGGGGAATCAATTGCTGGCTCCCAGTCCCTCGAACCGCGGTCTGCTCGAAGCGACGAGGCCTCCCGACGATGATGATTTTGCGGATGTAAGAGGGCAGGATCACGCGAAGCGCGCGCTCGAAGTCGCCGCCGCGGGAGGCCATAACGTGCTCATGGTCGGTCCGCCCGGGTCGGGCAAGACGATGCTGGCAAGACGGCTCCCGTCCGTGCTGCCGCTGCTCGAACTCGATGAAGCCATCGAGACGACGCGCATCCATAGCGTCGCCGGACAACTGCCCAAAGATCGTCCGTTGCTGACCATGCGTCCCTTTCGCGCGCCGCATCACAGCATTTCGGATGCCGGCCTGGTGGGCGGGGGAGTCGTGCCCAAGCCCGGAGAAGTGTCGCTCGCGCATAACGGCGTCCTGTTTTTAGATGAGTCTCCGGAATTCAAGCGGCCGGTGCTGGAAGGTCTGCGGCAGCCGCTGGAAGACGGCCATGTGACGCTCACCCGCGCGAGCGGGTCCCTTCGCTATCCGGCTCGCTTCATGCTCGTCGCCGCCATGAATCCCTGTCCCTGCGGCTACTATGGCGATCGTTCGCGCGCCTGCGTGTGCACGGTGATGCAGATCCGGCGCTATCGCGCCAAGCTTTCAGGCCCGCTGCTGGATCGGCTGGACATTCATCTCGACGTGCCGCCGGTGCCGGTCAGGGAATTACGCAGCGAACAACCGCTTGCGGAAGCGTCCGCCGTGATCAGGCAGCGCGTGCTTGCCGCCCGCGACCGCCAGCGGCAACGCTACCGCCAGGACGGGATTTATACGAACGCCCAGTTGAAGCCGCGGCAGGTGAAGCGTTATTGTGGGCTGGATCAAGCCGCCCAGGATCTACTCGAGCAGGCCATGACCCGGCTGCGCTTGTCGGCCCGCGCGCATGGACGGATTCTGCGGGTGGCCAGGACCATCGCCGATCTGGCCGCCTCGGAGCGGATTGAATCCATGCACATCGGCGAAGCCATTCAATATCGAGCGTTTGATCGCAACGCCGATATCTGATGAGGAGAAGGTGATCTCACCCGTGAAAGTCTTCGTGTGGTGGTTTATCGTGGGCGCGACGATGGCGCTTGCCGTCCTTCTGTTGCAAGGGGGCATCAGGGACATTCTGCAGAGTCAGGGCTCCGTGTGGGAATTGAAGCTGGTGGAACTGTTGACGACCATTATGGGCGGGGGGCTGCTCGGCGGCTGCATTGCCCTGATCCTCGACCGGATCAAAAAATCATAATGTCGATCCGGCAGATCGCACCGTGAGTGAAGGGAAAGGTGACCGCAAAGATGGATATTGAAGTCGGGTCGAATCTGTATCGCAATTCTGACGGCACAATTGAAGTGGAAGGCGTGCCGCAGATTCAGGTTGCGCAGCATCCCTCGACGGGGGCGCTGCTGGTCAACTTCGCCTTGTTCGATTCCACAGGGCGGATGCTGGCCAAAGTGGTCGAGAGCACCCTGATGTTCAATGAACGCCGGGCCTATGACCTGACCAAAACACCGAAAAGTCTCGCCATGAAGGAAACGGCTTCGGGGAAAATATTGTTACAGGTGGAGCAGAAGGCGCCCAATGTGGTCTGTCTCACGAAGGGCGAATTCCATACGGTCAAAGGACATCTGTTTCAGGTGTCCGCCAAAGAGTGGAAGGTGGACAAGCAGCAGAAAAGCGGCGTTGACCAGGACGTCAATGGGGGCGCCGTGCTTATCGGGTAGGCGGCGTGCGCTCTGCCGTCACGATCGGAATCACGACCACGCCGCCGTCTTTCAGATCCACGGAGGCCGTGTCCCCGTCCCGCAACTCTCCTCTCACCAGCAACCGGGCGATCGGCGTTTCCAGCTCCTGCTGGATCAGCCGCTTCAGCGGTCTCGCTCCGTACACCGGATCGTATCCACGCTCGCCCATCCGCTCAAGTGCCGCCGGCGTGAGGGACAGCGTAATCCGCCGCTCGGCCAGCCGCGCCCGCAACCGCTCCAATTGAATCTCGACGATCTTGACCAGGTGTTCGGTGGCCAGCGGATGGAAGACGACCACTTCGTCGACGCGGTTCAGAAATTCCGGCCGGAAGTGTTGCCGCAGTTCTCCCATGACGACTGAACGCATGTCTTCGTAGGACGCTCCCAGTTGTTGGGCTTCCAGAATTTGCTGACTCCCGATGTTGGAGGTCATGATGAGCACGGTGTTTTTGAAGTCCACCGTGCGGCCCTGCGAATCGGTCAACCGGCCGTCATCCAACACCTGCAGCAGGACATTGAAGACATCGTGATGCGCTTTTTCGATTTCATCGAAGAGGATGACCGAGAAGGGTCGCCGCCGCACCGCTTCGGTCAGTTGACCGCCTTCTTCGTAGCCGACATAGCCGGGAGGGGCGCCGATCAGTCGGGCCACCGTGTGCTTCTCCATATATTCCGACATATCGATGCGGACCATATTGGCTTCGTCGTCGAACAGAGATGGCGGCCAACGCACGCGCCAGCTCCGTTTTGCCGACTCCGGTCGGGCCCAGGAATAGAAACGAGCCGATCGGCCGGTTGGGATCTTTGATGCCGGACCGGGCGCGCAGCACCGCGTCGGCCACGGCGCGCACCGCTTCATCCTGACCGACGACCCGCTTGTGCAGCAGTTCCTCCAGGTGCAGCAGTTTTTCGATTTCCCCTTCGAGCAGGCGAGTGACGGGAATGCCCGTCCACCGGCTGACGACCGCGCGCAATGTCATCTTCGTCCACTTCTTCTTTCAGCAGGCGGCTTGCTGCCCTGCTTTTTGCCCAAGTGGCTTCTTCTTCAGCGTCCAGTTCTCGTTCCAGACCGCGGCAGCTCGCCATAGCGCAGTTCCGCCACGCGATTGAGATCATACGCGCGCTCGGCTTGTTCGATTTTCAGTTTGACGCTCTTCGATCTTCTGACGGATTGTTTCGCAGTCGTGCCGACCGACGATTTTTCCGCATTCCCATCGGGTCTTCAAGGCCTCCAGGTCGCGCTGCTTGTCTGCCAACTCCTCTTCCAGCGTGGCCAGGCGGGCTCGGCTCGCGTGGATCGGTTTCCTTCTTCAGCGCTTCCCGTTCGATTTCCAATTGCAAGACCTTGCGGGAGACTTCATCGAGTTCAGCCGGCAGGCTATCGATTTCGGTTCGCAGGCGCGCGGCCGCTTCGTCGATCAGGTCGATCGCCTTGTCCGGCAGGAACCGATCGCCAATGTATCGATTGGACAGTTTGGCGGCGGCCACCAAGCGCGCAGTCCTTGATGCGCACGCCATGATGGACTTCGTACCGCTCCTTGAGCCCGCGCAAAATGGAGATGGTATCTTCGACCGACGGCTGATCGACCACGACCGGTCTGGAACCGCCGCTCCAGGGCCGCATCTTTTTCGATGTGTTTCCGGTATTCGTCAAGCGTCGTGGCGCCGATCAGATGCAGTTCGCCTCGCGCCAGCATCGGCTTGAGCAGATTGGCGGCATCCATCGCGCCTTCGGCCGCACCGGCCCCGACGACCGTGTGCAGTTCATCGATGAACAGCAGGATCTGCCCCTGCGACGCCTGGATTTCTTTCAAGACGGCCTTGAGCCGTTCCTCGAATTCGCCGCGGAACTTGGCGCCCGCGACCAGCGCGCCCATATCGAGGGACGATCACCTTCTTGTGTTTGAGCCCTTCCGGCACGTCGCCTTTAATGATCCGCTGGTGGCCAACCCTTCGACAATGGCGGTCTTGCCGACACCCGGCTCGCCGATCAGGACCGGATTGTTTTTTGTGCGCCGGGACAGAATTTGAATCACGCGGCGGATTTCGTCGTCGCGCCCGATCACGGGATCGAGCTTGCCCTGGCCGGCCAGCTTCGTCAGATCGCGCCCGTATTTTTCGAGGGACTGATAGGTGCCTTCGGGATCCTGGCTGGTCACCCGTTGATTGCCGCGCACCTGCTGCAGACCGGCCAGAAGACGATCGCGGGTCAGCCCGAGTTTCCGAAAAACGCCGCCTTCGTCCACCATGGCCAACAGGACATGCTCCACGCTGAGGTAGTCGTCTTTCAGCGACTTCTGTTCATCCTCGGCTTTCGTGAGGATCTGTCCGAGCCGTGCGTGACGTGGACCTGCCCTGGTGCGGCTCCGGTCCCCTGGACCTGCGGGAGTTTCGCCAAGGCCTGCTCGGCGGCTTGCCGTACGGCCGGCACCGAGACGCCGGCTTGCTCAAGCAGAGCAGGGGCGGTGCCGCCCTCCTGCTCCAGCAGCGCAAGGAGCACATGCTCCACGTCGATGCCTTGATGACTTCTTCGCTGCGCCTGCGAGGACGCCGCTTGCAAGGCATCCTGCAATTTGATTGTCATTCGGTTCATATCCATGTCGGGTGCTCCAAGGGCTCAGGCTCAATGTGCTGTAGCTGTCTGATAAGCATGGAGGCGCATAAGTCAACCCGCGTGACGGTGCCCATGGCCCTAACCGGGACGGGTGACCCTTGACCTCGACGATGATCCCGACTAGGGTACCTCCGAAATGGACATGGTGACTTCTACGCTCAACTTGTATAGGCAAGCCATGCGCGCGACGGGTCGATCGCTATCGCGGAGTTGGATCAGCATGGCGGCGATCGTGGTGTTTGCGTTGCTGTTTGTCGTCGCCGCACGTTTGGCCGGTCCTCTCGGTATCGCCGGCGGATTTCTGCTGGGCGCGGTGAATGCGCTCCTGGTCGGCGCGACGCTCCGGCTGATTGAGCAGTCCCTGGGTGCAGCCCGGACCATCACCTTCCAGGATGTCATGGAGAGCTTCGGCCATTATTTCTGGGACGTGATCGGCGTCGGATTCGTCCTTTGGTTGCCGACCATGGCCCTCGATTTGGGAACCCAGAACAATCCCTATGGCCAGTTCCTCACCTCGGCCGTCCTGCTGCTCCTGTTCCTCTTACTGAATCCCGCGCCGGAAGTCATCTATCAAGTCCGGCATGAGTCGCCGCTGGATGTGTTCAAGACCTCATATGAATTTGTAATGGAACATTGGATCGAGTGGTTTCTTCCATTCGCGCTGTTAGTGTTGCCGGTGGTGCTGTCGCCGAGCGGGCTGCGCGAATTCTTTACACTGTCCAGTCGTGTGGGACGCGGTGCGGGTCTCGATTTTTTTCAGATTCTTATCCTGCCCTTTACCCTCATCGGCGGCTGGTTCGGCTATATAGGTATCCATCCCGATGCGCAATGGATCGTGGTGCTCTTGCTGACGCCTCCGGTCGCGATGGCCATTTTGTTGTTTCGCGGTCATCTCTTTGCTTTACTCCATGGATCGTCTCGCAGGCAGCGACGCTTTGCAGGCTTGACTTGATCGTGCCTTGAACAGAACGGCCTGGCGCTGTTTTCCGCTAGAGCCCTCATCCAGAAGGAAGCGGCTGTTAAGATCCATGAGCGCCGAGGGGTTTTGAGCTTGAGGCAAGAGGTGAAATAGTGTATGGATTTACATACACTGTGATCGAGCCCTCACCATTATAGAGGAACAGGCCGGTGCGACTCTCCATATTCTGGCGGCTGGTCTTGACCTCGCTGGTGATCATCGCCGTGATGGCGGGGGTCAATCTCTATGCGCTGTACCAACTGCGCCAACTCACAGCTATGAGCACGGAGATGGCCGCCTATCATTATCCGGCCGTGGAATCGGCCAAGCGTCTGCAGGGTTCGCTCTATGCCCAACTCAACAGTGAAAAGAAGTATATGGCGACCAGGGACAGTACATTCATGACGAATTTCAATGAGGAGGTGGAAGAGTTCCAGCGCAGTCTTCAGCACCTCCGCTCACAGGAAACGTCACCCCATGGCCTCAGCCTTCTCCAGGAAACCGGTCGTCTCCTTCAGGAGCGGCTCGTGCTGTTTCATGATGAGTTTCAACAGGTGAATGACCCGGCTTTGTCGGCGGTATCCGGGTATGACGCGAGGCGCGACGCGCTCATGGATCGGATTTCTTCCACGATTCAAGGCTATGTTGATCTGCATGAAGCCCGGATCAGTGTCGGGGTCAGCGAGTCGCGCGCGAGCGCCGCGCAGGCCGAGGCCGTGACGGAACAGCTGGTGTTGGTGGCGCTCGTGTTCGGTCTGGGACTGGCCGGCATCGCGAGCTACACCATCCTGCGTCCGTTGCGCCAGTTGCAGGGGCATATCAAACAGATCGGGCAGGGGAATTTTGGCGTGCCGCTCCAGATCACGGCTCCGACGGAACTGAAAGACCTGGTTGATACGGTGAACTGGATGGGAACGAAGCTGCAGGAACTCGACGACATGAAGGCCGAATTCCTGGCCCATGTCTCGCATGAACTGCGCACACCCATGGCCTCGATACAGGAAGGCACACATCTGCTGCTGGACGAGATTCCCGGCCCGTTGCTGGAGGAGCAACGGACGACGCTGCGGATTATGGCCGACAGCAGCCGCCGGTTGATTCATCTCATTTCCACGATCTTGGATTTGTCTAAGATGGAAGCCGGCATGATGGAATATCGCATCGTGCCCACCGATCTCAAGCGGGTGGCCGACATCTCCATTAACAAAGTCCGCTTGCTCGCGGATTCCAAGCATGTGCAACTGCTCAATGAGAACACCGGCGAACGCATCTGGGTGAAGGCGGATGCGCCTCGAATTGAGCAAGTGCTGGACAACCTCTTATCCAACGCGCTGAAGTTCAGTCCGCAGGGCTCCGTTGTCAAGGTCCACATGAACCCGGATTCCAAGGCCGGCGTCCTGGAAGTTGCCGTTTCCGACGCGGGACCAGGCATCGCAGCGGAGGATCTCCCGCATATTTTTGAACGGTTTTACCAAGGAAAAATGAAAGCCAAACAATCAACGGCGGGCAGTGGATTAGGGCTCGCGCTGGCCAAGCGAGTGGTCGAAGCGCATGGGGGACGCATTTGGATCGAAAGCGAGATGGGCAAAGGCACGACTGTACGGTTTATCCTACGGTTGACGAAGCCTGGAGGGGCAGGTTCTGTATGACCCGTGACCTGATGACGGCGTTGTGTCTTGCGCTTCTGGTCGGAGGCTGCGCCACCTGGACGGAGCCGGTTCCGTTACATCGCCCGTACTTCCCGGCAGAACCGGCAGAAGCCAAGACCTTTCAAGCGCTTGCGAAAAAACAAGAGAGTTTGGCCGCGAAATGCAGCGAAACGAATACCTGCGATCATGTGTACTTCGCCCGGGCGTTGTTGGGACTCTACGAAAGCCGTGAAGTCGCAGAGAAATACTTTGGAAAGGTGCTCGCCGTCGCTCCTAAAAGCCACCTCGCCTTGACGAGCAAAGCCTGGATTCAATTGCTGCAAGACACCGGAGCACCCGGTAGTAAATCCTGGCCTCAGGCAGTGCTTTCAGCTCCCGCACTGGCTGACGCCAACACATCGCTGGCTCATACGACGGACCGCCTGGTGCGGGACTTGCTTGAAAGGGAAGTGGTCATTCAGCAATTGAGAACCACGAAGGACGGCGAATCACAGACGGTGGAGTCGCTGCAGCGGGAGTTGGCGGATCGTGAACGGAAAATCGAAGCGCTGACCTCGAGGAAGGAAGGGGGCGGCAAAGTCGCGTCTGATCCCGCCGCCGTCGTGACGCTTCAAAAACAATTGGCCGACCGGGAAAAGAAAATCGAGGAGCTCTCGACACAACTGGAAGCGCTCAAGCGCATCGACCAGGAGATGCGAGAAAAAGTGAGACCCATTCGTCCACCCTCTACCGCCGGACCCGTTCCCGCTCCCGCTCCGGACGCAACCCAGTAAGGATTAGCCAAGGAACATCATGGAACAAGAACAGATTCTGGTTGTCGACGATGATGAAGGCCTGCTGCATTTGATCAAGATGCGGCTGTCGGCCATGGGATTCTCCGTCACGCCCTGTACGACGGGAAAAGATGCCGTGGCAGAAGCGAAGAAACGCATGTTCGATCTGGCCATCACGGATCTCCGGCTTCGAGGGGAAGATGGATTGGATGTGACTGAAGAGTTGCTCCGCCATAATCCCGGCCTGCCCGTCATTATCCTCACGGCGCATGGCAGCATTCCGAATGCGGTCGAAGCCATGCAGCGTGGCGCCTTCGGCTATCTGACGAAACCGTTCGACGACAAAGAACTCAAGGCGACGATCGAGAAAGCGCTGGCACAGCAGCGGATGAGCCGCGAAATTGTGCGGCTGAAGTCGCTGGTCAAAGAATTGTACGGGCTGGAAAATGTCGTGGCCAGAAGTCCGGCCATGCAACGACTGTTTCAACAGGTCGCGCAGGTCGCCGACTCCGATGCCACGATTCTTCTCTTCGGCGAAACCGGCACCGGCAAGGAAGTGCTCGCGCGAGTCGTCCATACGAACAGCCGTCGAAGCAAGGGGCCGTTCGTCGCATTGAATTGCGCCGCGATTCCCGAGGCGCTCTTCGAGAGCGAGCTGTTCGGCCACGTCAAAGGCGCCTTCACGAGCGCGCACGGCTCCAAACGGGGCCTGTTCCAGATGGCCAACGGCGGGACGCTCTTCCTGGATGAAATCGGAGAGATGCCGCTGTCGATGCAGGTCAAGTTGCTGCGGGCCGTGCAGGAGCGGGAGGTCCGCGAGGTCGGAGCCGAACAGACGTCCAAGGTGGATGTCCGCATCATCGCCGCCACGAACAAGGACCTCGGAGAAGCCGTGAAAAACGGCAGCTTCCGCAACGATCTCTACTACCGTATCTCCGTCGTGCCCCTCTTTATTCCGCCGCTCCGCGACCGTCGCGACGACATCCCGCTGCTGGCGCAGCACTTCCTCAAGATGGGTATGCAACGCGCCAATAAGGAAATGAAGGGTTTTACACCGGCCGCGCTGCATCGCCTGATGGTGAATCCCTGGCCGGGCAATGTGCGGGAACTGGAAAACGCCGTCGAGAAGGCCGTCGTCATGTCGCGTCAAGATATGATCACGCCGGACTTGCTGCCGTCGGTCGGCGTATCGCCTGATTCGCCGCTTAAGCCGTTGACGGAAGCGAAGGAAGAATTCGAACGCACGTACCTGAAAAACGTCCTGCAATTAACCGGCGGCAATATCTCCCGCGCCGCTCAATTCGCCGGTCGCTATCGTGCCGACTTCTACAAGATGCTCAAGAAGTACGGCCTCCATCCCTCCATGACCAAAGGCAAGCCTGAGGCAGAGATCGAAGAACTCGAGGAAGAAGCTGCGCACTTGACCGAGGCCGAACACTAACTCACCACATCCGTCGACTCCAACCGGACATGAGCGCAACGGCCGCGTTCTGCACAGAACGTGGCCGTTGTCTTTACGGACAACTTGTCCCGCCATCCGCGGCGCGCAGAGGAGCCAGCGCTTATTACCAACAATTTACTTGTCGCTTACTCCTCCGACACGCCCGGCTGTTTGCATTCTGATAATCCTTTCACGGCAGCAAGTCATGTGCTGACGATCTCTTAACCGATTTACACTTGAGGATTGCATGAATTGCCAACGGTGCCAGGGATTGATGTTACATGCCACTTTCTCCGATTTCTTCCGGATGTTTCATGCCTGGAGGTGCTGCAATTGCGGCGCGATCATGGACCGCACGATATCCAACAATCGGCGGGACAGTCAGATAGATGCCGCGCACCACAAAACTCTTGCCCGGCGCTGGTTGAGACGTCCGCCTTTGTCCATGTCTCAATCCTGAGAGGCGGCGGTCCCGGGACCTATTCGTCGTCGCGATGCCGGTATTCTGAGAGCGTGCTGGACCCCCTGGCGGTGCGGGCCGGGCGGAGAGAAGAGACTGTCGAGATCCGATCCTACCTAATGAGCCAACTCATACCGTACGACCGTGAGGAGCTTTTCCATACTGAACGGTTTTTGAAGAATCTGCCGGGCGCCGAGTAGCTTGGCCGTATTGAGAAAGTTGCCGCGCTCGGTCCCACCTGACATCGCAATGACCTTGACGTTCAAGAACTCGCGGATCAATTCAAGAATCGTGTCGAGACCGTTCAGTTCGGGCATCAGGATGTCGGTGATGATGAGATCGGTCGGATGCTGTCTATAGAGCGCCAGCCCTGTGCGACCGTCTAGAGCCTCGACGACCTCGTATCCCGCCGATTCCAGCGTGACACGAAGGAGGGTGCAAATCGGTTGTTCATCGTCGATGACAAGGATTCGAGCCATAGAGACAGAAGTTCCTTTCGGTGTCTTGTGTAATTAGCGAACTCGCCGGTAAAACTCAAAACAAATCGCGAATCCCGGTCGGCGTTTGGCAAACAATGGGCATCTTAAAGGGAAAGAATGGATAAATGGATAGGGGAGAAGCCGCTCAGTTATTGACCGGCTTCCACTCCCGGGCGAGGCGATGGGCCTCCGCGATCTGCGCGGCCGTCATTTCCTTGGCAAGTCGATCTCTCATCTTTGCGCCCTGATCGTATCCGGCCGCGGCCGCAAGGTTGTACCACTTATGCGCTTGCAGCACGTCACGAGGGACGCCTTGGCCCTTTTGATAGTGCAGCCCCAGGTTATACATCGCGCGTCCCTGTCCCTGGTCGGCCGCGAGCCGGCACCAGCGCAAGGCCTCTTGATAATCCTGAGGCAACCCCTGTCCCGTGTCGGACATCGAGCACAAGTTGTATTGAGCCGCGGAATAGCCTTGAGCGGCCGCCAACCGGTACCAGTGCAGAGCTTCCTGGTAGTCCTGGGCAACCCCTTGGCCCCTGTCGTATCGCACGCCGAGTTTGTATTGAGCCTCGGCATCGCCTTGTTCAGCCAGTCCGCGCACTTCTTCTATCGGCATCGCAGGGTCTGCTCGCTTGATCGGCACCACACGGCCGTCAAAGTCTCCGCATGCAGTGACCGCACTCATGACCAGCAGGGCGCTGAGGAGTCTAAAGCGTTTGGTCATCAAAGGTCTCCTCTTACATCCACAATTCCGGCATCACCAAGCCCGGGTCTCGCTCAGTGAAAGCACAGTGTAGGCGGGATTGGTTACGCTGGCTAGAGGAATCGAACCATCGGCCGGCATCGTGGCACGGTGCTCTATAAATGTAAACCGCATCAGGCGGGGCGTCCAAGCACGGGAGCCCGAAGGGCAGCGACGATTCCATTACATCCAGGATCGTGAGCCTGGATGCTTTGTCGCACGCAGCAAGAAATGAGATGTCGCCTGTGCTGACCATTCATGGCACCTCAAAAAAGTGCCAGGGGGCCATCTCGGGATCAGTGAGAGTCAGAAACCGCACTCCACAGATCCAATCACGGATTTGATCCGTGCTGTCGCGGTAATACCAGAGCGTACTGTTGTGGCTTTTCAGGCAACCGGCGCAGTAGCGTTCGACCCCCGGCCGTGGTTTCGCTGAACTGATTAATTGTTCCATGGCTCCGATCTACCACACCGCCAGCGGCTGGCGGGTAAACTGTTTGTAAAAGTTCAGCCAAGCTCATATTTAGGGTCACCCTAATGGCGGATTGGCTTGAGGACTGGCAGGAAGCGAACTCGGACCGATCAAATGATCCGCTTCTCGATGCGTTGACTGTCCTCACCTGGGATTGAACACCTTCTCATCAGCCGCTCGAACTCTTCTTTTATTTGACCGTCGGGCAATTAAGCGCAAGCTGGGACATCGAAGCATTCGGCACCAGGCGCCAGCGTCATGGGAATGAGTGTGATTGCCTTGCCAACCAGTGATGGTCCTCTGAGTCGTCAAGGCCCAGCGTAGCCTAAATTTGGGCAATTGTTTTCCGCGAGCGAACAAGGGTTACCCGTAGCATCTTCCACTCCATGCAGCATGCATAACATCAAGTGAGCGAGGAAGAGAGTGTCAGAACCGGTGCTTCATAGATTGCGGCCGAGAGCTGTAGCCCGATGGCTTTGCCTTACATGCTTGTATGTCTTCATACAGGCATGCAGTTTCGGCCAAGATCCTTTTGTTAAAGCGCTGAAAGATCCTGACCGCACGCAAGTCCAACAGGCCTCCCGGAACATCATGGATGCGAACTACGTGGTTCAATATGGAACCGCGTGGTATTACGCGTCTCTTCCGATTCTGATCGTGTCAGCCTACGAAGGTCGCTTGGATGGCGTGAAAGCCGTCTTGGACAAGGGGGCGGACATCAATCGTTCAGTCACTGAGAACGGCTCACGGTTTTGGCCGGAGGGCCTGACCGCTCTCCATGCTGCTGCAGACATCGGCGATGCCCGTATCGTGCAGCTGCTACTGGAACGCGGGGCGAATCCCAATGTCAGGGTACGGACCATGTTCGGAATGCCCGATCCGCGTGAGCTTCAGAAACTGCGCGGACTCACTCCGCTCATGGTGGCCGCCATTCGTGGACATGCAGAAGTGGTGAGGATGTTATTGGACGCCGGTGCGATGCCGAATATTCGAGAGATCAACAACGGACAAACGGCACGCCAGTTGGCGCAGAGTGAAGGTCGGCTTGATATCGTGCAAACGCTGAAGCTGGCCGAGTTCCAACAGAAGGCCGCTCCTTGGCACAATTACTTCGTCTGGTTGAGCTCCGGAATCATTGCTCTGCCCCGCCCGGGAGAGATTCCGTATGCATCGGATTGACAGGGTTGGAGAATCTCTCATCCCCGCTCTTCACATTCCTGGTTTGGCTGTGGCCATCGCCGTCGATTACCTGGGTTGCTGACCGTATGGCTTGAAGAAGCTCAACGGCGCACATGCGCACGACAGCCGCCTCATCATCCGTTAGCCGACCGCCTCGAGCTAAATCACTTTGAATTGTCTCGTTGATCGAGATGAGTTGCCGGACTTCCCTCCGGATATGCTCAATTGCGCTCATGTGGATCTCCCTCCTGGTGACAATCCATGAACGGGAATAAAGATAATTCACGGGCGAAAAAAATCAAGACGCCCTTTTAACAAAGGCGGACCTTCGTTCATGAGGGAAAAGGAATATCGTGAGCGGCAAAGGCACGAGGCGGCGAACGCGCAGCAGGGTTAAGAAGATCGAATCGTCCGTTTAATTCATAACACCTCGACCTTGATAGATTCCCTCGCGTCGTCCGGGTCGACGCACTTGGGCGGAGTCCTACTCAGGCGCACATTGCAAGCTAGCTACAGGCAGATACATGACATTGGGAAAAGCCAGAAAAAGAAAAAATGGTATTAGGACAGTTGAGCTAGGGATACACTACGCTGGACATTCGAGCCTACCCATTCAGGAGGGGACATGATGGCGAGAAGGCGTGTGGCTATCGTAAAGCAGGGAACGAGATGGACTGTCAATGAGTGGCAACGAGGATGGCAATTGGCAATGACCAGAATAGACGGCGTGCCTTCGATCATAGGCAAGCAACCGTTTTTCCAGGATTGCCTGACAGTGCTGGATGGCGCTTTCACGGACGGCAATAGATTTCTCTTTGAGCTTGGGCTCAGTACGTTGATGGATTCCTGCGCCGAGGCAGTCAGTCGGGGCGAGTGCAAACAGTGGTGGGAGTAATCAGGTAACGACCGTCCGGTGAAACGACCTCCAATGCACCGTGCCTATCGCCATAGGCCCAGGAAAGAAAGCACTTCAAGGGCCAGTCGCCAGAGGGCCTACGAAATCATCGCATGGCCTATGGTGGCCAACCATGCTCATGGCGATTGGGCCGGCCGATGGGAGCCCCAGTGATACTTCCGTTCACACCTAGGCGACTCACCTCTATACTGCTCTGCGTTATCGCCACTCTCGTCGCCGGCTACATTGGAACCCGCTATCTCGCGCTGGTGCACGGTCATGATTACCTGCTTGGCTTCCTGCGGCAGTTTGATATGGATTCGGAAAACAATATCCCCACCTGGTACTCCTCTACCGCTTTATTTTTCGTCGCATGGCTGCTGATGCTCACCGCACATGCCAAGCAGCAGAACCGAGACATCTATACGCGGCACTGGTGGGGGCTCGCGGCTATCTTCCTCTACCTCTCGTTAGATGAAGCCTCCAGTCTGCATGAAATGACTATAGAGCCTGTGCGTGACGCGCTGCATACGAGTGGGTATTTTCACTATGCCTGGGTGCTCCCGGCGGCCTGTCTCTTAGTTGTCCTTGGGTTGGCCTATTTCCGGTTCTTGCAGCACTTGCCGGCTCGCATCCGCTCCCTCTTCTTGCTCGCCGGAACAGTGTACGTTGGCGGCGCGATAGGGATTGAGATGCTCGGGGGAATGGAAGTGTCCACGGCGGGGAATCACACGGTTGGCTATACGGTCCTGGTGGGTATTGAAGAAGGCATGGAAATGCTGGGCGTAGTGATTTTCATTCACGCTGTATCCGTACACCTGGCAGCGGTCTATGGATCCGAGGAGTACGATGAAAGTGGCATCCGCTTGAGTGATGGTCTGTCGAACATGGCCCACGTGTCACCTGAAGGCTTGGTTGCCCCGAGACCGGCAAACCGTGCTATTCATGCGCGTTCCGCGAAAACCGCCGGCAAACAGCGCATAGGAAGGTGAGGCCAGCAGGGTCTGCACCACCACAGCCATGACGATGCGGTGGGCAGATGTATCGCTGTTCGCTTATACCCGGGGGCAACCTCAAAGATCCAAACGTCTCTTTTGGGAGCCTATTTCGGCTAGGACCTTTGGCCTATTGATCGCAAATGCCCTGTCGAATACATTCGCACCGGATACATGGAGGATCTCATTGGAGACTCATGGCATCATCCGCGTGCTCATTGTAGAGGACCATCCTGAAATACGACTCGTCATACGTTCCGTTCTCAAGCGCTATCCAAACTTGCAAGTGGTGGGGGAAGCGGGGGACGGCGCAGAGGGCGTTCAGTGTGTCGAGAGGCTGCATCCATCACTGGTTCTCATGGACGTCAACATGCCGCGGATGAACGGTGTAGAATCAACGAGGCGAATAAAGGACCGGTACCCAGCCATGGTTATCGTAGGACTGACCGTCAATGATGAACCCTCCACGTTGGCCCTCATGCAACAAGCAGGGGCCTGTACGATTGTTAACAAGGAGCGGATATTTGAAGACATTGACGGAGCAATCCAAATCGCAACGGCATTGCTGGACCAATCAACTAGCAGTCCTCTTGGAACTACGGCCCCCGAAGTCGCGATTCCTCTTGATAAAGAGCTCGAGCGTTGAGGTACTAGAGGCTACGGGAGGAAGGAAAGCGCTGTAGGCGAGTCCGATGCTTGGATCAATTCCAATGCTCGTCTAGTATCTGTTTCTGAGCGACTCTCTCTTTTTGGCGGAAGAGGACGGTCAACTGATTGAGCAAGCCGGTTCTAGAAACCGCGCTCCCCCAGTAGTTCTTCGGATCATTCACAGAACGCGACTTGTCACGAGGAGCTTGTTTGCATCCTAGCTCTACGGAGAGATTCTTAATTTGATATCGACGAGGTAACCGTCGATCGCTTGCTTGGCCAGGGCAAACAATCGCACGCTGCCTTCTCCGTGCCTCGAAGTCGGCTACCTCCACCTTCCCGTAGCTATAGTGTACCAGTCCACGCTCTTGAACTGCCGATAGGCCTTGATGATCGTGAACCGCTGTAGCGCCTAGTTGCGCGTCTGACCATCCGTTCGAAAAGCGGACCTCATGGAGCGCAGAGCTGAGAGTGGAGATATTGAGACGGATGGCCGTCCCTCCTATTTGGATGAGAGTGCGGCACAGCGAGACCTTCATTGACTCTTGACCTTGCCAATCGCTCGTTGGGGCCATTTGGACCTATCACTCTACTAATGGCCCGTATTTTCGGATGGCAGCCTGTAAGGTCTTACCTACAGACGTATCCTTAGCCTTTGCTACAATTGTACTGACAGGCGTGGGACCTGGCTGACACGCCAGCTGCGGCTGATTCCTTAGCGTCGTATCGGCCGTGAGTCTGGGAGGACCGTGACATATGCCAAAAATTCTCATCATTGATGATGAACCGAGTATTCGAGGACTGTTAGCGACATTGCTCGAACGCAAGGGCTATGTCGTCTTTCTCGCCGATGGTGGCAAGAGAGGTCTCGAAGTCTACAAACGAGAGCAGCCGGAAGTGACAGTGCTCGATCTTAAAATGCCAGAGATGGACGGGCTCGCCGTCCTCAGGGAGCTCCGGACGCTCGACCCCGTGAAGCCCGTCATCATTCTGACTGGAGCCGGCACTGAGGAGGTTGAAAACGAAGCCCGCCTTTTGGGCGCCACGGCCTTCATCGGGAAAGAATTTTCTCTCCATCGGCTGGGCGACACGCTGAAGCGCGTGTTAGACGGGTCCCACTTAAGAGATCGAGCCCTGTAGTTCTGCCACAGTCTAGCCACTGGGACCAGTAACGCGGGTCAAAAACCTCGCATCTGCCAGCGCAACTTTCCTCGTTATTCGTTTTCATTTCAATACAGGTTAGGACGATGGAACCTAGGGGAAGTACTAGTGTTACGGCGCCTCTTCATATGAAAACACTGAGGGAGAGGACTTAGCTAGGAACCTTGCTTAATCACGGAGGCGCTATCATGAAACCCATCTCCCATATTATATGGGCAAGTGCAGTGTTCTTCATACTGGGTTGTCAAGGCCTGCCGCCAGTAACCCGGACTGGCGAGGTAAAAGATATCATCATCGGAGATACCCTTTCCGCCGGCGAAATCTTGGTCAGTCCGGGCGATGAAGTGCGATGGATCAACAAGAGAACGGCCCCTGTGCGGGTCATGTTCCTGGATCCCATCACAGACAAGCATCTTTCGTGTAAAGAGAATTTTGGAGGGTGGATGACGCGTAGCGACACAGCAAAGCTGGACACCAACGAAGCTGCCAGTGCCTGCTTCCGAGATCCTGGTTATGTCCGGTATACGGTAAGAATGAAATCGAGTACTGCGGCCGGGGAGATCAATGTTCCGGGGGTGGTGAAGGTTGGAGGGATGAGTGGTCAGAGCACAGGCATGAAGGGCCAGGCCAGTAATGGTGGAACGAATTCAACAATCACCACGACAACGACGACTACCATCCCTCAATGATGAATCAGACTATTGAGAACAGGGTCAACTGCCATCAAAGATTCTGCATGTTTTGACTATATGGTGTCGCGCTTTTCGGACAGCCGGCTCTCCTACGCAGGGATTCACCAGCGCTCAGCCTTCATGGGGTGAGGGCAGGACCTCCTGTAAGGCCAATCCTAGTTGATCCAGCGAAAATGCCTTTTGAATAAAGGCCGTCGCGCCCTGGTTCAGCATCTCTTCCTCAACCTCTTCTGTCCCATGACCACTAATCACTACGACCGGGATGGTGGGGTGTAGCGTGCGCAATTGTCGCAGCAGTTTGCGACCGTCTATTCCAGGCATGTGGAGGTCCAACACGACAGCATTGGGCTCTTTGCGGTGACATAACATCAGCCCTGTTCCCCCATTGTCTGCCACAATAACTTCATACCCTCTTTCCTCTAAGACGGCTGCTAATAATCCCCGGTCTTGGTCATCATCGTCGATAACTAGAATTATGGCCATACGAGCCTTTGAGCATCCTTTTGTTAATGCCATTCCTTCTAGCTGAGAATAGCAGGCTTTGAAGGTTTGACCCAGAAAGTGAGGAAAATGGAGCGACCACTCGCGGCAACAGTCTCTTACCTCCTTTCCCTCGGTGGACTGCCTCAACGCAGAAGAATGGCGACGGGTGACCAACACTCGCGCTATACTCGGACGTACTGCGATTTGCACGTGGATACCGTAGAGAAACAAATGCGGGGAGCAGTCGATGACACGATGGAAGCTGTACCGAGAGCGACGTCTAAGAAAAGAGAAGGCGCTGCAACTGCTAATACTCAGCTGCACAGTCCGACGAGCCGACATGGAGCCATGCTACCGTCATATGCCCAGAGCTGGCTCCGGGGTGCCTTCCGGTGGCAGCGACAACAGGTCGCAAGACGCAGCTCTAACTGAGCCCGATGAGGCGTGTTGCGCAGTAGGGCTCGAAGCGCTTCGGGCCTCCTCCCACCAACGTTCGTATGCGGTTATTCCTTTCGCTGTGTTTATGTCTCAGCTTTCTCCTCCCCCTCAATCCAGCAGTCCTTGGCCGATGATGGGAACCTCAACAATAGGAACTGTCTCAGCGGCCGACTCAAATTCCGCGCACTCAAAAGTGTAGTTAGGCTCTTCCTTCACCATTCTGGCCACGCCAGCATCCAGCTTCTTGTATTGGATGTTTGCTAGCCGCTGTTCGTCCGCGAAATCGACCACGGGACATTTCGATTACACGTCGAGAGCGCGATGGATCAGCGCAGGCTGTGATCAGGCAGAGCACCACCCAAGAGACGACCGAAAGCGTATTGTTCATCCGGCCCACCCCTGAGGAAGGAGAGGCAAGGGTCGTTTCACAG
This sequence comes from uncultured Nitrospiraceae bacterium, assembly GCA_963728135.1. GTDB lineage: Bacteria > Nitrospirota > Nitrospiria > Nitrospirales > Nitrospiraceae > Nitrospira_D. Next base: position 124,588 of record CAVSJC010000013.1, read on the forward strand.
GCGCTTGCGATGTCTCTACCGTGCTTTGAAAGAACTCTTTTCGAAGACTACCCAACTTGTGCGCTGGAATTCCTAACTCTACATCCTCCTTTGGCTTAGGGATTCCTTCCATATTCCTTATTTGTCTTGAATTCATTAAATTCAACGCCGCGCTTAATGACGTCATAGAAAGGATTGCGGGAGCGATGAGCGCGACAAGAACGAGGCTTCCAGAAATGGCGGTGCAAACTGCCCAGGACAAACAGGAATCGAACACTGCCACAGTCATGAACAAAAGGAATATTATGACACTAGCTGGACTTGACGCCTTGGAGATGAAGATCCAAGGCTTGCTCAAAGTGATACAGAACTTGAAGCAGAAGAATACTTCCCTAGAGGGAGAGATCACAACCGTTCGCCAAAGGTTGGAAAGCCAGGAGGACTTGAACCGGCTTTTGGAGAAAGAGCATACAGATGTACAATCTCGAATCGAAAAGGTACTCGACGACATAAAGCGGGCTGAGCTAATCAATGAGCCCGAAGAGGTATCTTCTCAATGATACCCAAACTCCGCCCTGTCCGTCGCAAACTAAGCCAAAAGCGGCTTCAAGACGGCGGTATTCAGACTTGGTGCTCCTGGTGTTGGCTCAGTTGATAGGCGTGGCGCCAGTGCGCTGGGCGAGCGGAGAACGTTTCGGGGTGGAGTTCATTACGCTGAGCCAACGGGACTTCCGGCGCTTACAGGGTGGTGATCCGCTGCTAATCCTTTCCGTGCGGCGACTTGCCTGGGTCCTCGTTCGCAAGTGGTTTCCCATGGAGAGTCAGTCAGCGTGGACCGTTTGGACAGTCCGAATTTCGTTGAAAGTGTACGTAAACGGCGAGGAAGAATTTCGAATTGATGGAGCTGGCGAGAGGAATCGAACCTCCAACCTGCGGTTTACAAAACCGCTGCTCTGCCGATTGAGCTACGCCAGCCCGCGTGAAGTTTCGCATACCTGCGCCGGTCGGTCAACGGATGGCACGCTAGATGAGCCCGTAAATGTGCCCATCAGGCAACGTGTTGCATCAGCGCGAATTTGTTCTCCGCCTTCTTCATCCCATGAGGCTAGGCTTGCCGTCTGATCCATGACTAATGCTTCGAGCTCTACCAAAAGCATCTCAGCGTGCGTCCTTTAGGTCTTCGGCCCGATAGACATTTCTTGCTCTTGAGCTACAATCGCCCATCGGTCGACACTGAAAGGTGGCGGGCCGTTTTGCTTTATCCGGTCTCCTTGGAAGGATTTAGAAACGATGGAAATACTGTTCTTGCTACTGGCATTTCTGTTCATGAACGTCGTGGCTTTTCTAAAAAAGATATGAAAGACCCTATCCTGAGTACTTCGTCACGGCCGTGCGGCTATCGTGGTTTCAAGCGGCGCAGGTGTGGATTGTGGCGTTGCTTTCAGAGAATAGAGCCAGTGACACCAAACAGGTGGTCAGCAAGTGCCGGGCGGTTTTCATGATTGGGAGTTCAGGATCAGTAGCTGGCCGGGAAGGGGGCAGAGTCGTAGTAAATGCGCCAGCGCAGCAAGATGCACTCGTTTCTTCAGCCATAGCTGATTTGTCCCCCCAACTATTTCTTCGACTGTAGATCCTGCACTATTTTGAGAATGTCGCTGATCTTCTGACCGCTACCGGAGAGTTGATCAACCGCCTGACCCTCACTTGAGGAGCTATCTGTGTGCGCCTTCAGTGCTTGGATTTCTGTTGCAACCTTATCTATCTTCTCTTCAAGTCGTTTTATAAGGAGAGCAAATCCGTCATCAGTCATAGCGGCTTCCTTTCTCAACAATGCTAGGACAGTTTTCCATCATAACACCATGAGGAATAAGTTTAGGCAGTGGACTAAGAAGGCAATGGGTCATGCCAAAGTGGAGGAACGTACAAAGGTGCTGTGTATCCACGCCATTCCACTCCGTGCTACACTGGGCGGACGCGGCGTTCAAACCCTGAATATGGTGATTTTCTGATGGCTGAAACCTCTCACAAAGTTCCAGAAACTGTAACCTGTGCGAATCTCGCGTGCGGGAAGACACTCAACTCCCAGAGCAATGGAGGTTACCCCGACTCGACGGTTCCGTTAGGTTTTATTCACAAGCACTACGACCTTTCCCTCCCACGGTTCTCCGTCGCCTGCTCCAAATGTGGGCACTATTCAATCTGGTATACGACGAACCCGCCCGCCTGATCTACTGAGTCATCGCGAGTTGCAGAGAGTCTAGGCACCACCTAGGGATCTTCCTAGCACCTGTCGGCCTGTCCATCCGATATTACTTGCCGGATTCGGGCTCAACTCTGCCATCATGATAAAGGACGGTTTGAAAGATGAGGAAGGATGCAAGAGATTCTCCCGCCGCGAGCAATGGACTCTGTACGACGGGCATCAGTGGACTCGATGAAGTCCTCGCCGAGGGACTGCCCAGCAATTGTTTCTATTTGATTCAAGGTGATCCCGGTTCGGGCAAGACGACGCTGGCCCTGCAGTTTCTGCTGGAAGGGGTGCGCCGTGGCGAGAAAACCCTATACATCACGCTCTCGGAAACGAAAGAGGAATTGTTGAAAGTCGCTCGCTCGCATGGGTGGTCGCTGGACGCCATTCCCTTGTTTGAGCTCTCCGCGATTGAACCGCTTGTGCGTCCCGAGGCGCACACCACGGTGTTCCATCCCTCGGAGCTCGAGCTCACGAAAGTGACCGACTTGTTACTTGAAGCAACGCGTAAGGTGCAGCCAGCCAGGATCGTGTTCGATTCCCTTTCGGAGTTCCGGCTCATGGCGGAAACGGCATTGCGGTATCGCCGCCAGCTCCTAAGCCTGAAGCAGGAGTTCTCGAAGTCTCACAGCACCGTGCTGCTCTTAGACGACAAAATGGACAATAACCGGATTGGCGGCGATCCGCACGTCTTGAGCCTCACGCATGGCGTGATTGAGATGGAGCAACTGTCTCCCGACTACGGCCGTTCCCGCCGACGGTTACGTGTGTTGAAATTGCGCGGAGTGAAATTCAGGGAAGGCTATCACGATTACAGCATCGAGAGGGGCGGCTTGGAGGTCTATCCCCGCATCGTTGCGGCTGAGCATCGGGGCGAGTTCAAGCATGAACCGGTTACAAGCGGGCACAAGGATCTGGATGCGCTGCTCGGCGGCGGACTCGACCGCGGGACGACGACGTTAATTATGGGCCCGGCCGGGGCGGGAAAATCCACGCTCGCTATGCAATACGCGGCTCAAATGGCGGCCGGTGGCGAACGGAGCATGCTCTTTGCGTTCGATGAAATACGCGGTATCGTTCTGGCCCGTGCCGCTGCCCTCGGGCTGGACTTCGGCAGGCACGTCGAGAGCGGTGTCATCAGCGTGCAGCAGGTGGACCCGGCTGAATTGTCTCCGGGAGAATTCGGCATGCGCGTGCGCCGCGGCGTGGAAGCGGGGTGCAAGCTGGTCATCATCGATAGTCTCAACGGCTACATGAACGCAATGCCGGGTGAGAAGTATCTCGTCAACCAGCTCCATGAACTCTCGGCCTATCTCAATCAGCGGGGCGTCCTCACCATTTTCATCCTGGCCCAGCACGGCCTTGTGAATGCTCCCCAATCGCCTGTGGACCTGAGCTATCTCGCCGATACCGTCATGAGCGTGCGCTATTTCGAAGCGAACGGCGCAGTCAGGCAAGCGCTGTCCGTGATCAAGAAGCGCAGCGGCCGCCATGAAAAAACCATCCGGGAATTCCAGCTAGAATCCGGGCATGGCATCCGCATCGGCCAGCCGCTGAAAGAATTCAAGGGCATCCTTACCGGGGGCCCTCACTTTCAGGGCAGGGCCGAGCAAGTCATGGAGCGGCCGGATGGCAAATAATCTGGAGCAGCGCATCCTCATCCTCGCCCCGGTGGGGCAGGACGCCGCCGCCATGGCGGCCCTCTTACATGTTCAAGGCTTTGCGGCAACCGTCTGCGGGCATGTGAGCGACATGTGTCAGCACCTGACGGCGGGAGCAGGCGCCCTGCTCGTCACCGAGGAAGCGCTGGAATTGACGCATATCTCCGATTTGCTTCAACAGCTTGATGCCCAGCCGCCCTGGGCGGAGGTCCCGCTGATCGTGCTCACCCGTGGTGGCGAATCGCGACTCGCCCGGCTGCTGAATCTTGTAGCCGATGCCGCCGGGAGTATTACGCTGCTCGAGCGGCCGATCGGAGAGGCGACGTTGCTCCGGTCGATCGAAGCCGCGTTACGGTCCCGCAGCCGCCAATACCAGGTCCGCGATCTGATGGAAGAGCAGCGGCTGGTGCATCGGAACCTGCGCGAATCGGAGGAGAGATATCGGACGCTGTTCGAGTCCATTGATCAGGGATTTTGCACCATCGAAGTCTTGTTCGATGAACAGGGCCAGCCGGTTGACTACCGGTTTCTGATGGTCAACCCGTCCTTCGAGCGCCAGACAGGGATTCGCGATCCTGTGGGCCGGCGGATTCGAGAGATTGCCCCCCAGCACGAAGACCACTGGTTTCACATTTATGGCGACATCGCGCTGACGGGTGTGCCGAAGCGCTTCGAACAAGAGGCTGCCCAGCTGAACCGGTATTACGACGTGTATGCGTGGCGGATTGCGGAGCCGGCGGAGCGGAAAGTGGCCGTCCTTTTTAGCGATATCACCGCGCGCAAACAGACAGAAGCCGCGTTGCGCGAGAGTGAGGAACGATTGCGGCTGGCCATGGCCGGATCGCAAATGGGCGCCTGGGAAGTCGACCTGCAGAAGGGGACCGTGATCTGGGACGCCAGGGAGCGCGAGATCTTCGGGACATCGCTCGACGGCGATCCGAAGCATATGGCGCACTTCTACGCTCTCCTGCATCCTGAGGATGTCGATCGCATCACGCGTGCGGTCGAGGCCGGCGAACGCACGGGACAATTCTCGGAGGAATTCCGCATTGTGCGGGCGGATGACGGCGCCGTACGCTGGATCGCCGGTCATGGCGCAACGGTCACGGACCCGTCCGGCCGGCCTTTGCGAATGGTGGGTGTGAATTACGACATCACCGACCGGAAGGCTTCGCAAGCCCGATTGGAACGCTTCGCCGAGGAACTGGAACGTCAGGTGTCCGAACGCACGCACGAGTTGGTCTCTTCCCAGAGCCAGCTGCGGGCGTTGGCGACAGAGTTAAATCTCGCAGAGCAGCGTGAGCGAAAACGGATCGCCGCCGAGCTGCATGATCACTTGGCGCAACTGCTGGTGCTCGTACGGTTGAAGCTGGGCCAGGCGAAACAGGGACCGGTCTATCGCTCGTTGGACATGATCACGCAGGCCGAAGACATCATCAACCAATCCCTGACGTACACCCGAAACCTGGTGGCGGAACTCAGTCCGCCGGTGCTGCATGAATTCGGGCTTGCCGCGGCGCTCAGGTGGCTCGGCGAGCAGATGCAGCGGTACCAGTTGAGCGTGTCGGTGCAAACGGAGACGACTGAAGAATTGCGACTACCCGAAGACCAGGCGGTGCTGCTCTTTCAGTCGGTTCGAGAGTTGCTCATCAATGCGGCCAAACACGCGGTGTCCAAGCAGGCGTTGATCGACGTCGAGGAACGGGACGGCGGTCTCAGGATCATCGTCGAAGACAAGGGAGTCGGGTTCGACCTTCTGGCGATGGCGACCCAGAAGCCTTCCGCGATGTCCTCCAAGTTCGGTTTGTTCAGCATCCGCGAACGCATGAATGCGATGGGCGGTCGCTTTGAACTGCACTCCGTCCCGGGGGAAGGCACCCGCGCGACATTGATTCTCCCGCTCTCGTCCAAGGTTCAGCCGGCGGTCTCTGATGCCGCGCCCGATATGGCGGTCCGCGAAGACCTGCAGCTTCATACGAGCCGAATCTCGCACGGACGGTGGCGCGTCATCATTGCCGACGATCACGCGATGGTCCGGCAAGGCTTACGCTCGGTGCTCGAAGGGTTTGCCGATATCGAGGTCGTCGGGGAGGCGTCCAACGGACAGGAAGCCGTCCACCTCACGAACCAGCTCAGTCCGTCGGTCGTCATCATGGACGTCAATATGCCCGTCATGAACGGGATCGACGCGACGGCGAAGATCAAGACGCGACACCCCGAAATGGTCGTGATCGGCTTGTCGGTCAACGCCTCCGGCGAAAATGAGGATGCAATGAAGACTGCGGGCGCCTCCATGTTATTGACCAAGGAGGCGGCCGTCGACCAGCTCCATGGAGCCATCCAGGAGGCCGTGAAAGGAACGGGCCAACGTGGCATCGACATGTTAGGTCTTCCTCGCTAGCCACTGACACAACGTTCAAGCAATCCGATGCGGTCCTCGGATTCCTGATCTTGTCCGCGCTTCATCAATAAACAGGCGGGGAAGTCTTAGGGGGGCGTCGTGCGTGGCCTTGGGCACTCCCTAGTTAAGGCTTTGAGCGAAGACGGCTATGTAGGTCTACCGGGGCGGCCATTGCCAGCCAGTTCCGCCGGAAGGCAGGCAAAAGCGATCTGTGAAACGGGCGGGAAGAGCTGAAACAACTCACATACGGAGAGGGTCTGATGCCATTTACGATCACGATCGCGGTTCAAGAGGACGAGAACGAATCGGTGTTTCTGCAGCGTGTCATCCAAGTCGCTCTCCACGCCTATCGCAACAAAAAGTATGGAACCGGCAATCGTCCCATGAATGCCGCCAAGGACCTGGTGGAAGCCGGAGGGAACAACGATGGCGGGCACCGCTAAGGGCACTGATAGCGCCCAGGTCGCTGTTGTCCGGCGGGAGCAGTCGGCTGTCTATGCGGCTACAGCGCAGGTAGCGTCACCGTAGACGGCGGATCGGGAGGGTTTTTCGGCCGTGCCTCCAAGACACGTTCCAGCAGCCGGAGCGATTCGTTCAACAAATCTGACGCGCAGCTCATCGTGGTTTGAAACTGCTGCATGGCCTCCGTCAACTTCCCCTCTCGCCGGAACTCCTCGAAACGGCGATGCTGCTCGTCAAGAATCGCTTGCTTGGCGTCAAGAACCAGATAGTCCAGCGAGTTCACACTCCACCTCCAAGGCTTGATCGACTCACACCGTATCAAAGCCGGCATCGCGCTGACAATAGTACAAAAGCACGGGGGCCTTTCCTGGAGACGTGCTGAAATCCTGCAGCTCCGGGGATGCGAAGAGGCGGGGCATCTTCTCGCGAGCTCATTCATCGCCGATTCGCGCTGGAACAAAGCCGGAAAGGAGGTTGCCGTCAGGGTGCCGATGGACCAGCCGACAGCGATCCTCCTCGTCTTTTTGGGCCGCATCAGACACTGGTTCCATGCCGTCTTCCCTTGACGCCGCTCCTCTTCCCGATCTATCTTCTCGACACCCTGGCACGATTCACTTGGAGAACTCCCGCATGAAACGTCTGCTGGTTATCGCCCTGATTGTTGCAGTCGGCCCTGTGGGCTGTACCTCGACGGATTGGGTTCACCCCAACAAGCCATCGTCTGAATTCACGACGGACTACAATCGATGTCAGAATCTCGTATTGCGCGACCCCAAACTGCAGCAGGGAAGCCAGTTGCTGATCCTCAATGCAACGGAACGCTGTCTGCAGCGTGAAGGGTGGCGTCTGATCGAGAAGGAATAACATGAATCCGCCTCCCGCGCCGTGACCTCTTAGGGCCGCTCGTCTCTCGGGACGCGCCCAATCCACCAGGGCATTCCGTGATCACCCCTGCCTTTCATCCGTCAATTCCCTCAGTTAACTAAGAATTAACGCGTCGTTCACAGAGCCGGAACAGAGCGCGGGTAGAGTCCTCTCATGACGTCTACATGGCTTGGCTTCGGAATACTCGGACTCATCCTTAGCGCGCCCCTTCTCTATGCCTTCAGTACGCTGCTCAACATGCGGCATAAGACCATGTATCCGCTCTTGCGAGCGCATGGGACAGAGACTGAGAGACCGCTCATTTGCGAAGTCCGCAACCACACTCAACCCATCGAGAGGAGACGGTAGATATGGTGACGGTGAGCCAAATCATGACCCGCAGCATCATCCAGCTCGAGGCAGGCACGTCAGCCATTGATGCCGCGAAACTCATGAAGACGCATAAGATCGGCAGCGTCTTCGTGAAGAAAGAGCACGACATCATTGGCATCGTGACGGAACCCGACATCGTCCGTAAAGTGGTCGGGACAGACCGGGTCCCCTATTTCATCCCGGTCGAGGACATCATGAGCAGTCCGGTGATTGGTATCGATGAACGTCGTCCGATCACGGAAGCAGCGGATCTGATGGAGCAGCACGGCACGAGGCATCTCGCCGTCTTTAAAAGTGGCCAGGTAGTCGGAGTCTTATCGGTTCGGGATCTACTCCATCCGGTTTCAATCGATGAATTCTGACCATGCTATCAGCGCAGAGCAAGGGAAGAAGAGGAGATCAGATGACCGGTAGCTATCCGGGAGAAATCCGAATCCGTCTTCCCAGATTGGCACAGGTGTGCAGCTCCTCAGAACTGACCCTGCTGTGGGAGAAGGGCACGCAATTAGTGCTCAGCCTGCTGATTGTCACCATTCTGGTTGGACTGGCAGGCGGCGTCGTGAAGACCTTCCTTGGTCTTCGTCTTCTGGTGACCTCTGAGATAGATCATGGCCTTCGTCATCTGATCATCAATACGCTCATGCTGCTCGCGGTCGTTGAAGTGCTGAAAACGACGCTCGCCTACTTTTCTGAAGGCCGTGTGCGCGTGACCTTTATTATCGATACCGTCCTCGTCGTGATGCTGACTGAGGTGATTTCACAATGGTTCACCGGTGAAGACTGGCAGAAGCTTGGCGTTCTGGCCATGATCCTGATCACCCTCGGATTGCTTCGCGTTGTGGCCGTTCGATTCAGCCCCGCGCAACCGCCACATCCTACACAGGTACAGCCCATGGCCACTTCTCATCAGGGATTACAGGAAGGAACAAATGTCACCACATTGCGTGCTTGATACCCCTATGTCCCCTCCGGTCACGGGCCAGAGACTTGAAGACCTCATCCTGTCTCATATCGAGGAACAAGCTGTCATAGGCCTGGATGCGCTGGTATTCCTCATACCGGACTACAGCTGGAGCCAGATCTTCCACGCCGTGGACCGTCTCGCCCGACGGGGTGAAGTCACGCTGCGTCGACACCGGTTCGAATACACCCTCTTCTCGACCCAGTACGCAGCCTAGCGGCATCCTCCACTTACCTTCCGCGGTCCTTCGTCGCCACAAGGCGTCAGGTAACCGGGCCGGGAGGCGACATGTGCCGGACGATCTTCCCTTCGACCATATAAATCACCAGTTCGGAGACGTTCGTGGCATGGTCGGCGATCCGCTCGATGTACTTGCCGATAAACGTCAAGCGGATGGCGCGTGTGATCGTGGCGGGATTTTCCAGCATGAAGGACAGCAATTCCCGAAACAGTTGATGGGTGAGATTGTCGACGAAGTCATCGTCGGCGCAGACCTTTCTGGCGAGCGTGGCATCCGACCGGACGAACGCATCCAGGGCTTCTCGCACCATTTGCATCGCCCGATTCGCCATACGCGGAAGATCGATATAGGGTTTGAGCTGCGGCTCCTCGTTCAACTCGATGACGCGCTCACAGATGTTTTCGGCGAGATCGCTCATGCGCTCAAGCTCGGTCGAAATTTTCATCGCCGTCGTAACGAACCGGAGGTCTCGCGCCGCCGGCGCCTGGAGCGCGAGCAACCGGATGCAGGTTTCGTCGATCTCCACATCAAAGCGATTCACCAGTTTGTCGCGCTCGATGACCCGTGAGGCCAGGTCGGTGTCACGGTCGACCAGCGACCTGATCGCGCGCTCAATTTGCTCTTCCACGAGCGCGCCCATCCGGAGGAGTTCCTCCTTCAGGTCGCTGAGTTCTTCGTCGACATGCCGATGCATGCACACCTCTTTCTATGCCGTCAACCGAACCGGCCGGTGACGTAGTCTTCCGTAAGTTTGACCGACGGATTCGTGAAAATCTTGTCGGTCCGGTCGTACTCCACCATCCGGCCTTCGTACATAAACGCCGTGTAGTCCGACACCCGCGCGGCCTGCTGCATATTGTGTGTCACGATGACGATGGCCACCCGTTGTTTCAGCTCCGTAATCAGCTCTTCTATTCGTCCCGTTGCCGTGGGATCCAAGGCTGACGTCGGCTCATCGAACAGCATCAATTCCGGATCAGTCGCCAACGCGCGCGCAATGCATAGGCGCTGCTGCTGGCCTCCTGAAAGATTGAACGCAGGCGCGTGGAGACGGTCTTTGACCTCCGCCCACAGGGCGGCGTCACGAAGAGCCCGTTCCACGACCCCGTCGAGGTCGATGCGCGACCAGGTGCTCCGAATGCGCATCCCGTAGGCGACGTTTTCATAAATGGATTTGGGAAATGGATTCGGTTTTTGAAACACCATGCCGATCCGCATCCGGACTTCGATCGGGTCGATATCCGGGCCGACGATATTAAGCTTATCCGGATAGAGCAGCACCTCGCCCTCATACCGATTCCCCGGATACAAGTCATGCATGCGGTTGAGACAGCGAAGATACGTGGTCTTGCCGCAGCCTGAGGGTCCGATCATGGCCGTGACGCGCCGATCGTACACACTGATCGAGACCTCGCGGAGCGCCTGCAGCGTGCCATAGTAAAAGCTCAGGCTCCGGGCTTCGACTTTCAGCACGTCCCGGGAGGTCGCTATGAGAGACATCGGTTCACCAATGAATCCGTTTTCTGTACCTGGCCCGGACGACGATCGCCAGGGCGTTCATCGCCACTGTCATGAGCAATAACACGAGTCCGGCCGCAGCCGCGTTCACATGAAATTCCTCTTGCGGCCGTGAGACCCAGTTGAACATTTGAATGGGCATGACGGTAAAGGGATCAAGCAGCCACTGCATGGAAATAAACGGAAACTCGGATTGCCAGGGCGGGTGCGGAAGGAACGCAATAAAAGACAGGGCGCCAACGGTGATCAGGGGAGCGGTTTCTCCGACCGCCCGCGACAAGGCCAAAATCATTCCTGTCAGGATACCGCCCGTTGAGTAGGGCACCACGTGGTCCCGCACTGTCTGCCATTGTGTCGCCCCCAGCGCATAGGCGGCCTCTCGAATATGCGGAGGGACGCTGCGAATGGCTTCTCGGGTTGCGATAATGACCATCGGTAGAATCAGCATGGCGAGCGTCAGACCTGCGGTCAGAATACTTTGCCCCAAATGCAGTTCATAGACCAGCAGTCCCAGCGCCATCAGGCCATACACGATGGAGGGCACGCCGGCCAGATTGGCAATGTTGATTTCAATCAACTCTGTCATCCAGTTCTTTGAGGCGTATTCCTCCAGGTAGATGGCGGCGCCGACTCCCAGAGGGACGGCCGTCAACGCGGTCACCAACATGACCAACATGGTTCCGATCCAGGCGCTGAGTATCCCGGCCTGGGCAGGAAACCGGGACGGAAACGATGTCAGAAACTGCCAGGAGATCCGGCCCAGACCGTCCGAATGCCAGTTGGCCAAGTAACGCAAGTAACACCAGCAGCGCGAGGATCATCACGCTGAGACCTTCGAGGGCAAAGAATCTATCGAGGCCCTTGCGCCAGGCGATCATCCGGCGGACCTGGGCCGGTTCAATAGACTTGTCTGTAGCGTTTCTTGAGGACATGGCCGGCAATGTTGAACACCAGTGTCATAAGTAATAACGTCAATCCTGTTGCGAAGATCGTTTGGTACCCCACGCTCCCGTGCGGGAGATCACCCAGGCTCACCTGCACAATGTAGGCAGTCATGGTGGCCGCCGGCTCCAGAGGATTCCACGTCAACGTCGGCTGCATCCCTGCGGCAATCGCGACGACCATCGTTTCCCCGATGGCACGGGAGACGCCCAGCACATAGGCCGCGGTAATCCCGGATAGCGCCGATGGAAAGACCACGCGCAAGGCCGTCTGCATCCTTGTCGCCCCCAAGGCAAATGCGCCCTCCCGCAGATGCACGGGAACCGCCCGCATCGCATCCTCGCTCACGGAGCTGACATACGGCACGATCATGATCCCGATGACCAGGCCGGCGCTCAGCATGTTGAACCCGGGGAGGTTCGGCCAGATGTGCTGCAGGACAGGCGTGACAAATAACAGCGCGAAATAACCATAGACGACAGTCGGCACGGCGCTCAGTAATTCCAGGACCGGCTTCACTGTTTCCCGCACACGCCGGGAGGCGTACTCACTCAGATAGATTGCGATGAGGCTTCCCATAGGGACCGCCAGGCGAGCGCCACCCCGGTCGTGACCAACGTGCCTGAGACGAGGGGAAGAATGCCGTAATGGGCTTCCGCAAAGAGGGGGGTCCATTGGCGATCCGTCAAAAATTCGAACAAGGAGACCTGTCGGAAAAACAGGAACGATTCGTAGGCCAGTACACCCACGATGCCGATGGTGATCGCCACCGAGGTCAACGCGGAAGCCAGGAGAAGAAGTTCGATCCCCTTCTCTTTCAATTGCGATCGCTTCCTGGAAGCGACCAGGGACTCAGCCGTTCTTTTCAGCATCGAGTGTGGCCGCACTGCCATATCCATCGAGACCCTCGTTTAAAGCTTCCCCTTGCGGCGCAGCACGTCCTCGATCTTCAAACCAATCGTCGAGACTCCTTGAAAGGCGGTCCCGATTTTACCGTTCTGAAAATGCGACAGGGCCAGTTCGTAGGCGTGCGGAGGCAGCGGGACATATTTCACTTGCGCGACGAGCGCGGGAGCCTGGGCCAGATAGAACTCGACGAACCGCTTGACCTCCGGCTTGCCGGCCGACTTGCTGTTGACGTAAATAAACATGGGGCGGGACAGCGGCTGATACGCTCCGTTTTCAACGGTGTCGCGTGACGGCCGCACGGGGCCATGCCCGCCATCCACCGCGACGGCCTTCAATCGCTTCTTGTTCGGTTCGTAATACGCATAGGGAATGTAGCCGAGGGCATGCTTGTCATTGGAGATGCCTTGAACGAGCGTATTGTCGTCTTCACTCGCCGTATAGTCGCCGCGGCTTGCCTTGGCCTTTCCCACAACGGCTTCGGTGAAGTAATCGAACGTGCCGGAGTCAGAGCCGGCCCCGAATAGTTTCAGCGGCTGGTCAGGCCATGTGGATCGGATCTGACGCCACTTCGTCACTCGCCCCTGCGCCGAAGGTTCCCATATCTTTTTTAGCTCTTCGATAGTCACAGACTCTACCCATGTCGCTTGGGGGCTGACGGCCACGGTCAGGGCATCGAAGGCGACGGGTAATTCGAAATATTGGATGCCGCCGGCCCGGCAGGCGTCCATCTCGCTGCTGGAAATTGGACGAGACGCGTCCTGCACATCCGTTTCACCGCGGCAGAATTTCTTGAACCCGCCGCCGGTCCCGGAAATGCCCACGGTCACCCTCACAGACCCTCGCGTCTCCTTTTGGAATTCTTCGGCGACGGCTTCTGTGATGGGAAACACGGTGCTGGATCCGTCGATCTTGAGGAGGGCAGGGGATTCCGAAGATGTGTCGCCGACCGGCGTGATGAAGACGCAGAGGATGAGGACATAACTCGCGCGGGTTAAGACCGACATCGCTACCTCCCAGGCTGAAACCACCCCTGTCTTGGACATAGGATAGTCATCCATCGTACGGCACGACGCGACCCTTTGAGTTACGGCGGTGTTAATTGGGAGTAAACTTTCCTCCTTTAGGCGTCCCGATGGTGTGAACGCTAGTGACAGAAGAGCTGCGGCGGCAGTCCAGGCAGAGTCCATCCGTCCGCAGGCGCCGTCTTCCCTGTCTGTTGAGATTGGCTTTCTGGCTTTATGCTCACTTCCCTTACTGGTGCTGACCCGAGTCCCGTCTGTCTCCAGCCCCGGTTGCCCCACCGTTAATTTCCCTTCACTGGGAAAGTTAACGATTTGTTAACAGCTCGGTCACGTGATGGAAATGAAGGATCTTTATGGTGACAGCAGATCAAAAGTGCAATTCATTCGGTTCTCTAATTGATCACTATGTCTATCTTCGAGGCGATTCAAACCAATGTGGTGACACCGATCCCTTTGTTCTTTGCCCTCGGACTTCTAGCCAAACTGATCGGGTCGGATCTTAAAGTACCGGACGCCATCTATAACGGCCTGGTTCTCTACCTCCTGATGGCAATCGGCTTACGAGGAGGAGCAGAGATTCATGAGGTGGGGATCGGATCGATATGGGCGGCGCTTCTGGCGGCGGCATTCCTTGGTCTGATGATTCCTTGTATAGGCTTCTTCGTTCTCCGGAAAGCAGGCGGCTTTTCCATCCATGATGCGGCAGCCGTCGCGGGACACTACGGCTCGGTCAGCGCGGTGACGTTTGCCGCCGCATCGCAGTTTCTTTCGTCGCTCAACGTCCATCCCGAACCGTATATGTCGGCATTCCTTGCCATCATGGAGCCTATCGGCATTGTCGCGGCCATTTTCCTGGCCAGAGTAGCCTTGCAGGTCGAATCTGTGTCCGGCAATCGATGGATGGGAAGGGTGCTTCATGAGGTTCTGACCGGCAAGGGAAGCTTGATTCTTCTCGGGGCGCTTGCCATCGGGTATCTGAGCGGGCCGGAAGGCCAGGGGGTGACGAAGGCCTTTTTCGTCGACCCGTTCAAGGGAGTGCTCTGCTTATTCATGCTTGAGATGGGCCTGTTAGCGGCCCAACGCCTCGCGGAGGTGCGAAAAGTTGGATTCTTTCTTGTCGCCTTTGCGGTCTGTATGCCGGTCTTATATGGCCTGTTCGGTGTGGTGACCGGAGGAGCGGTCGGCTTGAGCATCGCAGGCGCCACGCTTATGGGTGTGCTCGCGGCCAGCGCCTCATACATTGCCGCGCCGGCGGCGATGCGCATTTCGTTGCCCGAGGCGAATCCGTCGTTGTATCTGACGGCATCCTTAGGGATCACGTTTCCTTTCAATCTGGCTTTCGGAATTCCGCTCTATTTTTGGCTGGCCACCACACTGTGGGGCGGATAGATCGTTGGAGGGTTGCACGAGCCCCGAGCAGGAGATCCTGCTCTGAGGAAGGCATTTAAATCGGAAAAGGATTTCAATCCAGGCGCTTTAGATTTAGGTCCCGCTTCTCTCGGTTATCGGGAGGCAGATTCAAGGGGTTTATCGATAAGCGCGAGGTTTTGAGCGACTTGCCGCGATGAGAGTGGATAGATGCCGGTACGGGTGATGGTTTCCTGGCCCTCGCGACTGTTGATAAACCGCAAGAACTCTACGATTTTCTCGTCCCATTCCTCCTCCGGGTCTTTGTTCACATACAGATAAAGCGGGCGACTCAACGGGTACCGGCCCTCCATCACCGATTCAATGGTCGGATAAACGGCGGGGCTCCCGGCTGTCTCGCTGAGGGGAAGGGCCTTGACGGCGGAGGTGTGAAATCCTATGCCGCTATAACCGATCCCATAGCGGTCCTTTCCGACAGCGACGACGACAGACGCAGACCCCGGCTCACGGATGAGTCCTTTTTTAAAGTCACTGCCTTTCATGACGACTTGCTTGAAAAAGGGCAAGGTGCCGGTCGAACGCTGATCTCGACCGTAGAGACGGATCGGAGCCTGCCTCCATTCACCCCTCAGGCCGAGCTGCCCCCACTCTCGTATGTCCTCCGTTCCACGTTTCGGCTTGGCAGAGAAGATCGCGTCTAGCTGGGCGAGGGTCAACCCGTGAATCGGGTTATCCCGGTGCACGTACACAGCGACGGCGTCCTGAGCGATCGGAATCGCTGTCGGAGCATATCCATAACGGGACACAAATTTCCGGATTTCCTTTTCTGTCAACTGCCGGGAAGAGGCGAGTAACTGCACGTCAAAGGATCCGAAGTGGCCGGCGGTGTCGCCGTCGCCCCGTCTCATTGTCGAACGCCCGGACAAAAATACGTCTTCCGGGCTCAGCTTTGAATCACGCGAACCTTGGACCGCAATCTTCAATTCTGGATGCCGGCGTCGGAACTCCATCGCGAGCTTCGAAAGGGCGGGCTGCATGGTGTCGGAGCCGGCTATTGAAACCCTTCCCTTCAGAGGAGCTTCCGCTGCATAACGCTCCACTTCTGGCGGAATGGCCTCCATGGTTCGAGCGGGAATCTCCGCCCATGCTATCAACGAAAGGGCAAGAGCGGTTGTCGATGCCAGGACTGTAAGGACTAACCGACCGCTCAGGCTCAGTGCACGCTGCATATGGGATTCTCCCTCACACAGGAAAGGTCGCTTCGGTCTCTCGGGGCGTGACGAATGAAACTGTGACGGGAGCGTTAAGACCTATTTTAACACGCGCGACAGGGAGGATGTGTCGGTCGGCCTCTTGATCGGCTATGGCTGGTGGCTTCGGGCGGTCGGATAGACTGACTCCGGCGCCTGGTGGCTGGTGACCTGAGCTGAAAGAACGGCGCGAGTCTCAAAAGACTTTCAGATATACCACGCTGCTGTCGCCCTTGTTGGCCTCGCGCCGGAACACGACCAGCGCGGTCTTGGTCGCATCATTGACGGTGATGGCGAGCCGTGCCGAGAAGTATTCGGATTTTACGTCGTACTCTGTGCGCAGCTTGGCGCCGATCTCCTGAAAACTGCCGATGCGGTCGAGTTCCACCCTGGTTTTGTACGGCCGTCCCTGCACGATCTCCATGGCCATCGTTTGTGTGATCGCCGGATCGAGCGCTTGAATGACCATTGGATCAGCCGTATTGAGATTCACCGGGGCACCGCCTTCGGCAGGATAGACCGTGACGTATCGCGTCAGGCGCTCGACCACTTCCGGAGTGAATCCTTTGATCAGGCGCAGGTCACCCAAGCTCTGGAGGGGGACATTGGCCGCCCGATACGGAGGCTTCTGCGACTGATAGTACACACTTTCCGCGCCGGCAGGCTCCGGCACGTCATCCTGATCCACCCAATCGATCAGGGCATCGACCAGGTCCGGTTTCACTTGTACGAGTTCAAACAAGCGCTTGACGCGAAAGATCTTCGTCTTGCGCTGCAATTCATCGCCAAGATTGACGGCGAGGTCGTTGAGGTTCAGCTTGCCTCGCTCGTCTTCAATCTGGGCACTCAGGAGGCCGTCGCCGAGCGCGTAGTTCTTGATGGGCATCGCCCAGAGATCCATTGGTCCGTCATAAAAGACGCCGGTTTGCCGGTCACGGAAGAAATCCTGTTGCAACACCGCGCGCGCCGCTTGGACTGCCGCCCTGGTCAGCATGCTGGCCTTAAAGTTGTCCCGGAACGCGGCCGCTTCCCGATACTCGCGCCTGGATTCCGTGTCAAACTCAAGGATGAGGGTCACGAGCAGCGCGAGCACGAGCAGGGCGAGAAGGAGGGCGACCCCACGCTCATCGGGTCTTCGCATAACTCAGCACGCGAATGGTCGCATCGAGATTGACGGGATTATCGAATTTCGGGCGGACTTGCAGATGTCGCACTTGGAGGTCGTACGGCGCCTGGTCAATGGCCACGAGGAGCGCCAGCAGATCGGGGAGTTGGACCCCTTCCAGGCGAAGGTCGACGGCGGTTTCCTGGTAGCCTTGCGGGAGGGACTGCACCTGGGGCTGCATACCCGTGATGCGTTCACGGATTCGCGCGCTTGTGGCCGCTTCTTCCATGAATGTCACGAGCGAAAATTGACCATCCAGAGCAGGCATGCGGCTTTCCGCCTTGATCAACCGCGCCTGTTTGACGGCGTAGTCTTGACTCAATACAGCCAATTCCTGGATGTCTTTTTGTTTGCGATTGGCCTGACGGTCCAAGCGGTCAAGTTTGGCGAGAAGCGGATCCACAAGGAGCACGAACACGAGACTTAGGGCAATGACGCCGCCGCCGATCAGGAGAATCGATCGCTCTCTGGAGGATAACTGCTGCCAGCGTTCTTTGAAGGCATGCCTCATGGCCGGCGCACCGTCGCATTCATGCGAAAAATGACCTGATTGGCGGCGGCGCCTACGCGCGTTTCCATCAGGTTGACGTCTTCAAATTGGGGGCTCGACGCAAAGGTCTGTTTGAGTTTTTCCACGGCATCGAAGGACGTCGTCTCGCCTTCGATGAGAATCACGTTCCCGTCCACGGTCAACTCCCGCACTTTGACCGGAGCTCCGGCAGGCAACTGCTTCACGAACATCGAGAGCGTGGAGAGGACCTTGCCCTGGGTGCTGTCTACGATGCCCAACGCTTTCTCGACCACTCCCATCCGGTATCGGGCTTGGTCCAGTTCCTCGCCCGGCGCCGCGCCGGACCCGAACACGTCCTCGTAATGACGTTGCAAGGTGGATTTCAGTTGGGCCACCCGCTGATCCTTCAGCATCAAATGAATGGAAAAGTCTGCCAGCGCCAATAATCCAATGATGACGGTCGCCGCAATTGCTAAGCGGCGGTCTTGGCGGGACGTATCCGACTTCGGGGACGCCGCATCGGTGACGCCTTTCAAATCCAGCGCCAAGCCGTTGGAGGCCGGAGCAAAGCGCCAGCGGGGGCGGACAATCTTCGGGTGGATCGCGAGGCCAAAGGCGATCGAAAAGGCGCGCGGGCTGTTGCTGCCGAAACCTTGGCGAGGCCCCACCGGATACAAGCCCATCTGACGAGCCACATAGGCCCCGATCTCCGTGAGCTTGGATCCGCCGCCTGAGACCCAGCAATGGGTAAGCCGGCCCCGTTCGGTGCCTTCATAGGCATGCATGGTGACGCGCAGTTCTTTGAGAAGCGGTTCGAGCCAGGCTTCGACCTGCTGCACGGCCATCGTCCGCTTGCGCCGTTCGGCTTCGGCGAAGCTGCAGGCGTAGCGAACGGCCAGCGCATGGGTCAGATGGTTCCCGCCCCAGAGAATGGTTCTCAGCACGACCGGCCGTCCTTCGTGGATGAGACAGAGCGTGGTCTTTGAGGCGCCCACGTCGATAATCGCGAGATCGTGCGGGACCTGGCCCCCTTCTTCCCGCAGATATTGTGTGACTGAAAAGAGAGCCATCGCATCGACATTGATGGCCGAAGGCTCAATGTCGGCCGACGCCAGAAAGCGGAGATGCTCGGCCACTTTGTCTTTGGGAGCCGCCGTGATGAGCACTTCCGAACTCTTGCTCTGCCGCATGACACCATCTGCCGTGTGCCCCGGAGGCAGGATCACGCTGCCGATCGCGAGATCTTCGATCGGCATCGGCACAAGATTTTCAACTTCGAAGGGCACCACCTGCGCGAGCTTCATGGAATCTTTGAAGGGGAACGACAAGGTCCTGACGAACAGATCCTGGCAGGGAATCGCGGTGACTAACCGGTCGGTGGCATAGAGGCCGTTCTTCCAGAGAAACCCGCGAAGGGTCTGTACGCGCCGGGCCGGTTCAAGGTCTTCCGCGTGGACGAACGGCATCGGCTGCTGAAAGTAGTCGATCGTCTCCCGTCCGCTCAATCGCCGACGGAAGCGGACGGCCTTCAAGCCTGTCTGCCCGATATCCAGCCCGACACATTCGGTCACAATCGCCATACGAACTCACATGCTGTTGACGTCGTCACGGGAACGCTCTGCTCGTACCTACCTAAGTGCGTCTCGAGTCTATAGTATCCTTGTCTCACTAGAATAGGAAAAACGAGGCTCCATCCTCTGTTGCACCCTTGATCCTCCTACAAGGCGATCCTGGCCTGCGCCACGGTGCCCTGGACTTTAATGGTCATCGGTGTTCCCGGCGGCAGGGGAGGGAGGCCAAGCGTGCCGGCTTTGGCGGTAAATCCGGCGCCGGGGATAACGGTCATGGTCAAGGCTAACTGACTCTGTTGCACGGGCTGCTGCAGCGTAATCTTGCCCTCTGCGCTGAAGGAACCGTCGATGCCGTCTCCTTTGAATTCATTGACGTCGCACACGGCATCCCGGCAAGTGACGCCGGCGGAGACCCTCGAAAAGGTCAAGGCCAGCATCCGGCCGCCGCCGACCGGGATATGATCCACGGTGACATCCTTCACGTCCGCCTTCCAGGTACCTTCGCCTTTGAGAAGGCCCGCACCGGATTGGGCCGAATCCACCCGATGAGAAAAATCGCCGCTGAGGAGGCCGTGGGTGACATACCGACGGAACAGTTTGGACAAATCAACCTGCTGCAGTTGTCCTTTCACCGTTACCGGTCCGGCCAACGAGAAGGAAGACGCGGTCATTGTGCCCTTGGCAAGGCCGGTATTGGGAGTGTTCTCATCAAGATGGATGACGACATCCACACCCAGACCGCCGGCCAGTGCCTTGAGCAGACCCATCTTGGCTTGCAGGAACGACAACTGGATGGGATCGATCTGCGGGTTGGACAGGGTGACCTGCCGCCATTCCACGGACAACGGCACCCCGACCGACCAGTCGGCTACCCGCACATCGAGCCCGGTCGCCCGGTGGAGTTCCGCCATCATGCGTGCATGGAGCGCATCATAGGGAAACGTGGCGAGGAGCGAGAGCACGAGCGCGCCCAGTCCCGCGCCCGTCCACGCCAGCATGGTCTTCCACTCCTCTGGTCCTTTCAGCGACGCCATCATCACGACGCTCCGATGTTGACCCACTCGCGTATGGTCCAGGGATCGCCGTCCGGCGGCTCAAACGTCACTTCAAGGAGCACGGCTTTGGGCATTTTGGTGACCGTGCTCCATTCATCGGTCCACACCCGTGCCTGCCCGTCAAAGTACCGCACGTTAAAGGCTTTGACGCGGTCCGCGAGTTCGAGCTGGTCGATCGATTCATCCGTGAGCCCGTAAATGTTGCGCCGTGTAAACCGCATGAGCCGATTCCGCTCACGCGTGTAGACGACCCGGATCGTCTCGCTTTGAACCACCGTGGTCGCACCGACTCCATCAGTCATGGAGAGAAACGCGACCGTATCCGCCGGTTGGCCTTCTTGCGTGGCGTTCGTGCCGATCCAGGGAAACACCTGGGTATTCCGGCTGATCAAGAGCTCATCTGCCATGAGCCGTAATACCCGCCGCATCATCTGCTCTCTGGCCGAGTGCGCCCGGCCGGCATCGACGACCTGTGTCGTCGTGACCAGCGAGCCGAACACGATGGCGCCGACGGTCGCGAGCAAGGCAATGGCGATCAGGACTTCCACGAGCGTAAAGCCTGATTGGCCTTGAGCGAGATTCTGATGGAACGCTCGCTTAAAACGAGAGGCCGGCGAAGACATAGGTGCTCACTTCCAGCGTGTCATCCGTCGTGCCCCGCAGCCAGGACACCTGCACACGGACTTCCCGAATCAATGGCAGGGGCGTCGTGGTCACGGTGCGCTTCCATCGGTATTTGCTCGCGCGATCCACCGGCATCGGCGCCTGGACGCCGGGGGGAACGGCTTCGAAATCTCCACTGACTTCTCCCACCGGATAGACGCCCAGCAGCTCCGTTTCCATCAGTTTTTCCTGCGCGAGCATCGTGGCCTGGGTCAGCTCGTCCGCCCTCGCATGCAGCTCGAGATCGAAATTCCGCAGACCGAGCAGCACGGGGAGGGCAATGGCCAGCAAGGCAATGGCCAATAAGACCTCGAGCAGTGTGAAGCCGGCCTGATCCTGATCTTCGTTTCGTCGCGTGTTCATCGCAATACCACTACCGGCGCTATGGCGGTTAAAACCTTATGCCGAGCGCCGCCGGAGTGAGCCCCCCTGTCGTCGCGGGTTGGAGCAACACCCGGATTCGTTCCGGAATCGGCTGATTCAGGGGCGGGTCCATTCGTTCATCGCTGGTGCGGATGGCCCCGGTCACCGATTCCACCGCGATGGCCAGAATGTTGTTATTGCCGTCCTTGAAATGCACGGTCAGTGGATCGATGCGGCCATTGGGGAAAATCAACAGATCCATCCGGCCGGACACCCGCTTGTTGGTCCCGACCGACACATCCGTGAACCGGATCGATTCCGGCAACGAACGGCGTGTCAGCCACGTCACGTCGAGAGGAACTTTTTCTTCCTTCCCTTCGATCAGCATGATCCAATAGGAGCCTTCGTCGAGATCGAGATAGAGCTTCACCGGCTTTTGACCCGATATGGCTATCCCCTGCAAATTCCGAAGCACACTGATAAAGGCCCGACCGGTGGCTCCCAAATCTTCGCCCACCACGATACGGGGAACGACGAGTGCCAGGACCCCGCCGAGGAGAAACAGCACGATGATCATTTCAAACAGCGTAAAACCGGACATATTCCGGAAGACATGTCTGGCGCCCGCTGGATGATCAGTGGCCATGAACGCGCTCAATCCTTGTCCAGATTCCAATTGGTGATGTCGGCATTCACACCTTCGCCGCCGACTTCTCCATCCGTTCCGAGCGACATAATTTCGTAGTCCCCCTTCGGCGTCGGGCTCAGATACTTGTACGGGTTGCCCCAGGGATCTTCCGGCAATTTGGGTAGATAGCCTCCGAGTTTCCACTTTTTGGGGATGACGCCGACGCCCGGCTTTTCGATGAGGGCTTTCAGTCCTTGCTCCGTGGATGGATACACGCCGTTGTCGAGCTTGTAGAGTTGCAACGCGCCTTCAATATTTCTGATCTGGACTTTGGCGGCCGTGCGTTTGGCGTCGTCCGTTCGGCCCATGATGCGAGGCACCACGAGCGCCGCTAAAATCGCCAGAATGGCGACGACGACCATGATTTCGATGAAGGTGAATCCGCGCTCGCCTCTCACCTGCCCCGACGTTTCTTGAGTGGGGGATGGAGAACAGCCGCGAGGCATCAGTCGCTGATTCCGCCTGCTCACCATCTTCTCCGAGACCTGTGCCGTGTGCATCAACAACCTCCTCTGCAGTCTGCTCAATGATGCCCGTCATTGAGCGCCGGGCTAGCGAACCATCTGACCCATTTCGAAGATCGGTAAGAGAATCGCCACAACGATGAAAAAGACGACCACTCCCATGACGAGAATCATGATGGGCTCGAGGAGGGAGGTCAGCCGCGTGATGACCCGCTCCACTTCTCCATCGTAAATCTGGCTGACCCGGCGAAGCATTTCCTCCATCTCGCCGCTGCGTTCGCCGACGGCGATCATATGGGTGACCAGCGCAGGAAATTCTCCGCTCCGTTTCAAGGGATCCGCGATGGTTTCGCCCTCACGAATATTCTGACGGGCCCCTTCCACCGTCTCCTCGAGCACGCGATTATTCATCACCCGCTTGGAGACATCCATGGCATCCAGGAGTTGGACGCCGCTCGACAACATGGTTGCGAGCGTGCTCGTGAGACGTGAAATGGACACCATGCGCGCGACGTCGCCAATCAGCGGCAGTCGCAGCGTCAGGCGGTCCACGGCCATTTTCCCTCGCTCGGTTCGCACCAATTTCCGAAAGAAGAAGATGCCGCCAAGGACCAGGCCCACGACCACCATCCAATAGTCCGCAAAGAACCGGCTGACGGACATCAGCGCCACCGTCGGCCAGGGCAGCGCCTGTTTCATGCTGGTAAACACGGCCGTGATCTTTGGCACGACAAACGTCATCAAGAAGAACAGCACCGAGACGCCGACGATCAGCATCAGGGCAGGGTAGAGGATGGCATTGGTCACTTTGTTCTTGAGTGAGAGCTGCTTTTCAAGAAACTCCGCCAGCCGGAATAGAATTTGATCCAATGCTCCGCTGGCTTCACCGGCGCGGACCATGTGCACGTAGATGGTCGAAAAATCCTTTTCATGCGATTCGAGCGCCGCACTCAGCGATTTTCCTCCCCGGATTTGCTCACGGACATCGGCAAACAGCGACTTCACCGGTTTCTTCTCTGCTTGATCGACCAGGACGCCGAGCGCTTCCACCAGAGGCAAGCCTGCCACTAAGAGCGTCGCAAATTGGCGGGTCATCAAGGCCAGATCATTGGCGCTGAGTGCCGACGAGCGACTCATCGCCGGCGTCCCGGAGACATGGCGACCTTCAGACTGCCGCCCTGCTGCCGGTCCGTGTTCCACCACGTCCGTGGGGAACACCCCTTCCTTTCTGAGTTTCAGTCGAGCGACTTTGACGTTTTCCGCATCGACGATACCCGTCGTGGAGCCGCCATCGTTCCGGTAGCCCCGGTATTGATAGACGGGCATGCTTAAATCTCGATTTCCTGCTGCGTAATCCGCATCACTTCTTCCAGCGTCGTCTGTCCCAGAAGCACTTTCTCAGCGCCTTCTTGCTTCAACGTGACCATGCCTTTGGCAATCGCCGCTTGTTTAATCGCCGAGGAATCCGCTTTGGCCCCGATCAAGCGCCTGACTTCATCGTCCAGAATAAGCAATTCGAAAATGCCCGTCCGGCCGCGGTACCCGGTTTGTGAGCAGGCCGCGCAGCCGGCGCCCCGGTATAACGTCACGGCGGCAGCGGGATCCTTTTCCAGCCGGGTTAATTCTTCGACGCTCGCTTTATACGGCCGCTTACAGTCCGGACAGATTCTGCGCAGCAAGCGCTGCGCGAGGACGGCCACCACCGAGGACGCAACCAGGAATGGTTCGATGCCCATGTCGATCAGGCGCGTGGCCGCGCTGGAGGCGTCGTTGGTGTGCAAGGTTGAAAACACGAGGTGCCCCGTCAGCGAGGCGTGAATCGCAATTTCCGCAGTTTCCCGGTCGCGAATTTCACCGATCATGATGACGTCGGGATCCTGCCGCAAAATCGAGCGGAGCCCGGCGGCAAAGGACAGGTTGATTTTTGGATTCACCTGCATCTGGCCGATGCCGAGCAACTGATATTCGACCGGATCTTCAACCGTAATGATGTTTTTATCCGGCGCGTTGATCTGGCTTAGCGCGGCGTACAACGTCGTGGTCTTGCCGCTCCCGGTCGGGCCGGTGACCAAAATGATGCCATGGGCCAGCTGGATCAATTGGTGTATGGCCGACAGTCGTTCGCCGGTGAAACCCATTTCCGTCAAATTGAGGAGGCGGTTTTCTTTCTCGAGCAACCGCAGCACGACCCGCTCGCCATGCGAGGTGGGCAACACCGAGACCCGGAGATCGACATCTTTGCCGGCTGTGCGAATGGCAAAGCGGCCGTCCTGCGGCAGGCGCTTCTCGGCGATGTTCAGACCAGCCATGATCTTCAGGCGTGCGATGATGCTCGCCTGGAGATGTTTGGGCGGCGTCAGCACGGGATACAGCACACCGTCGATCCTATAGCGGACGACCAGCCCGCGTTCGAACGACTCGAAGTGAATGTCACTGGCGCGCTGGCGCACGGCTTGAAAGAGCACCGAATTGACGAGGCGGATAATGGGCGCTTCGTCGGTGGCATCGAGAAGATCTTGCGGCTCGTCCAGTTCATGGGCCAGCTGGTCCAGATTTTCACTGGCTGCAATGTCCTCCATGACTTTTTCGGCGCCCGCCGGACTGGCGACTTCGTCGTAGACCCGGTTTAAGCAGGCCAGCAGGGCGACGCCGGTGGTGAGGACCGGTTTGATAGGCTTTCCGAGCAACAAGCGAAGATCGTCGAGCGCCACCGTCTCGAGCGGATCGGTCGTCGCCACAATGATCGCCCCCTCTTCATGGCGGAGCGGCAGGACACGATACCGGCGGCAAAACGCGATGGGCACTTTCTTGATCATCTCGTGATCGACATTGGTGGTTTCCAGCTGCGGCATCCAGGGCATCTCAAACTGCAGGGCAAGCCCTTCGAGAAGCTCTTCTTCTCTCAGGAGCCGCAAATGAAGTAGGACCTCGCCCAGGCGGCCGCCTTTTTCTCGTTGGTAGGCCAGCGCCTCCTCGAGCTTCGAATCGAGGAGATTGAACTTCTCCCCTAGGATTCGGCCTAGGAGCGGCCGTCCATAGTTGGATGCGGAATCTTCTTCGTTCACAGTTTCATGCCTCTAGTGCAGTCCCTACCTGCAGGGCCGGACTGACCCTTGCTGGCCAGTCTTCCACACGCAACCGCTCGAAAATAAACATACTCTCACTGAACAAGCCATGGCAAGGATTTCAGGGCAGCAGGGAGGGGAGATAAAAGATCAACAATCAGATGATATGTGAAGAGTAAGAGCTTGAATAACCGCTCTCAACGGCTACCTTAGCTCGTACGTCATGGTCGACCGTTGGTTGTTGCGGACCATGTCCAGCTTCACAACACGCTCATTCTTCAGCTGTTGAAACAAATTCAACATGGTGCTGGGGTCGCGGATATCGACTCCATTGACGCGCTGAAGGACATCGCCATACTGAATGCCGATCTTCTCATAAAAACTTGAGGGGGCAATATAATCAATGCGGAAACCATTGAGTGTTCCATTCACCATATTCGGTACTGCCCGCGCCTGTGTCAGCAGCTTTGGAAGATCGCTCATAGCCTGTTCGACCTCCCGACGGTCAATGACTTTGCGAAGGGGTGTACCCGGAGTCTGACCTTGAGGCGTTCCCGGCCCGGCGGCCGGAGGACCTGGCTTTTCAACGAGTGCTAACTCCAAGAGTTCCGCTTGATCGCCCAGACGCACGACCATCCCGTCGCGCCGGATTTCACTGACTTCTCCGACATCCGGTATCTCCTGATGCAGGCGGTAAAGCGATTGCTTCCTACTCGACAGCTCTTCCACGATCGCAAAGACTCCGTGCTGGTCGCCGAAGACGACGCCGATCAGGCGAATTTTAGCCGCCGCTCCGATCGACGCGCGGACGGGTGCCCCGGACACCATGCCGGGCATATTGGTCACGCCCAAAGGCGCCACAGGCATGACAAACAAGCCGCTTGAACGGATGTCATCGGCCGATTGGCTGGGCACATACGACACCCGCAGGACACTGTCGGCCGTCGCGGAAGCCGAAGGCCGGGCAGGTGGCACATACAGCGCGTCGGCCACAAAGGCATTGATGGAATGCGCAATGAAAAAAGCAGCCATCGCAAGACACGTGACGGTGGCAAGACGACGGATCTGTGCGCCGGATACTGCAATCATCAGTCAACACTCCCTTCGACGGCCTATCCTACCTGTTCAGAAGACTTCGTTCAATGATTGACGATATGGGATGCATAGACAAACAGATCGAACCAGGCAATAATCGGCCTCTCAACTCAGGAGCGTTCATGGCAAAAAAAGCACTCATCACAGGCATCACCGGTCAGGACGGGTCCTATCTCGCAGAGTTTCTGCTCTCTCACGGGTATGAAGTGTACGGCATCATTCGCCGGTCCAGTTCGTTTAACACGGGACGGATCGATCCGATTTACGAGGATCCGCATGTCCCGAATCCGCGCCTTCGGCTGATCTATGGCGATCTGAACGACGCGAGTTCGCTCAACCATATCATCCGAACCGTGCAGCCGGATGAAATCTACAACTTGGGCGCGCAGAGCCATGTACGCGTGAGCTTTGATATTCCCGAGTACACGGGAGAAATTACCGGGTTGGGCACCATTCGCCTGCTCGAAGCCATCAGGGAATCAGGCCTGAACCCCAAGTTTTATCAGGCTTCTTCAAGCGAAATGTTCGGCAAAGTGCTTGAAGTGCCCCAAAAGGAATCGACGCCGTTCTATCCGCGCAGTCCCTATGGCGCTGCGAAGGTGTACGCGCACTGGGTGACGGTGAATTATCGCGAAGCGTATCACCTGTTTGCCTGCAGCGGCATCCTGTTTAACCATGAATCGCCCCGCCGAGGCGAGACCTTCGTCACTCGCAAAATCACCAAGGCGGCGGCTCGAATCAAGCTCGGCATTCAGCATGACCTGTATCTTGGAAATCTCGAGGCCAAGCGTGACTGGGGATTTGCCGGCGACTATGTGCAAGCCATGTGGCTGATGCTTCAAGCGGACGCACCGGATGATTATGTCATCGCAACCGGAGAGACCCATAGCGTCCGGGAATTCCTCGATGTGGCATTCGACTGCGTACAGTTGGATTGGCGCAAATATGTGAAAGCAGATCCCAAGTATTATCGCCCCACCGAGGTCGATTTGTTGATCGGCGACCCGTCCAAGGCGTTGAAGGTCCTGGGTTGGGCCCCGAAGGTCCGCTTCCACGAGCTTGCCAAGATGATGGTGGACGCGGATCTCAAGGCCGAGCGCGAACGACTGGAAGGCATCCAGCCGAAACACTGACGATGGCTTTTTGGACAAACAAGCGGGTGGTCGTCACGGGAGGGTCGGGATTTTTGGGGACGGCTGTGGTCGAACAGCTGCGTGCCAATGGGTGCGCAGATATTTTCGTTCCGCGCAGTGCCGACTATGATTTAGTCGAGATGTCCGCCGTCAGGCGCCTGTATGACGTTGCCAGGCCTGATGTGATGATTCACCTGGCTGCTCGTGTGGGCGGCATCGGGGCCAACCAGAGGAATCCCGGAAAATTTTTTTACGACAATCTCATGATGGGTGCCCAGCTCATGGAGATTGGTCGGCAGCGGGCTCTCGGCAAATTTGTCGCCCTCGCGACGATCTGCGCGTATCCCAAATGTGCGCCGATTCCGTTTCATGAGGAGGATCTGTGGAACGGGTATCCCGAGGAGACCAATGCGCCATACGGTCTCGCCAAAAAAATGCTGCTCGTTCAGTCCCAGGCGTACCGCCAACAATACGGATTCAACTCGATTGTCCTCTTTCCGGTCAATCTCTACGGCCCCGGGGACAATTTTGACTTGAATACGTCGCACGTCATTCCGGCGCTCATCCGCAAGTGCGCAGAGGCGAAAGATCAGGGTCGTCCGACGGTGACCTTATGGGGCGACGGAACCCCGAGCCGGGAATTTCTCTATGTCCACGATGCCGCCGAAGGAATCGTCCGGGCGGCGGAACGCTATGACGGTGACCTTCCGGTCAATCTGGGTACTGGGGAAGAAATCACTGTCCGGGAATTGGCCGGCTTAATTGCAGCCGAAGTCGGCTTTTCAGGAACGATCGAATGGGACACCTCGAAACCCAATGGGCAACCCAGACGTTGTTTAGACGTGAGACGGGCCCACGAGTTATTTGGCTTTCGCGCGCAGCACTCGCTCAAGGCTGGATTGCGCAAAACGGTTGCGTGGTTCCACGACCACCGCAACGAACTCCCCGAGGTACGGTTTTAATCTCCTGTCCACACACCACGCTTTGAACTAAGCCGGGCGCTCACAGTCGCAAACCATTCATTGTCCTTCGTTGCTCTTGCGAGAAGAGGGGGCGAAGACGCCTCATTTCATCGACTACAGGCAAAATGCTGCTATCCTTGAGCAGGGTGAGGAAACACAGGGTGTTGGAGAATCAGCTAGATGGACATTGATATCGGCGAACGTTATGAGCGGGGTCTCGCCTTGAAAAAGGCCGGTCTGTACAGATCGGCTATTGAGCAATTCGAACTGGCTGCATCTGATCCCTCCGTCGCCCTTAAGGCGTATGCCCAAATCGGTCTGTGTTGTAAGTCCGTCGGACGAAATGAAGATGCTGTTACGGCATTTGAAAAAGCGCTCAAGGCTTCAGCCGGTTCTTCGAAAGAAACCGTTCAGATCTTGTACGTCCTCGGCCGAACGTTGGAATCACTGGGGCGGGTGAGTGAAACGCTCGAGGCGTATCGATGGATCAGACGCGAGGACCCCGGGTATCGAGACGTCGCCGCACGCATCGAGCGATTGAGTTCACGACGGACGATCTCAAGGGGCACAATCCACTCTCCGGCTGGCCCGACATGGGTCGGCGGCGTTTTGAAGTCCTGGCAAGACCTGCTTCGAAACCAAAAATAATCCCCCATTCAAGTGGCTCCCTGGCCGCGGTCACAGGCGGCGCGTGACGGCTCAAGCTCAACGACTAGCGTCCGTTACAGTCATGTAGCTGTATCGACTGAGCCTTAACGATTCAAATTATTGAGGACGGCTCCTTCGCGCTTGGCAGCATGCTCCCCCTCCGTGCTACCTTCCTGTTGAAAGAGAGGGCGACGATATGGAGTGCCTGCTCATCCGCCATGGGATTGCATTCGAGCCGGGCGAATGGGACGGATTGGAGATCGACCGTCCCTTGACAGAGAAGGGTAGGAAGCGGGTTCGTCTGGCCGCAGCTGGACTTGCGTCGATGCAGCTGAAACCCACGCACCTCCTGACCAGTCCGTTTGCGCGTGCCAAAGAGACGGCGGCCATCATTCGGCGGGTGCTCTGCCGATCGATCGAGATCCAGTATCTGGAGGAACTGGCCGTCGGCTCGACATCCGAACGGCTGCTCGCCAGATTGTGCACGTTTCCTTCCGACTCGGTGATGCTCTGCGTCGGACACGAGCCTCTGCTCGGGGAAACGGCCGCTCTGTTGCTGTGCGGACGTCCGAATCAACGGTTCCCCATGAAAAAATGCTCCGCAGCGCTTATCGTTCTGCCGGGCGATTGTAAGCCGGGTCTTGGGCAGCTCAGCTGGTGGATGGAACCCGCCCAACTGCGCATGATCGGCAAGTGTTGGAAGAAGAAGGGTGCAAAGGTGGAGGAGGGAAGAGATGACTAGGTTTCACGGGAGATGTGACTGAACACGATCCGTCGACGAAAGACTTGTTGCAAAAGATCGGCACGGTTCGTCGCCGTCCAGAGCTCCATCTCTGCATCGCCGGTCACTGTCGCCTCGATGACGATCGTTTTTCCAATCTTGACATTAATCGTCTGCACCACAGAAAAATGCGTCCGGTCGAGTGCGTCGGCGACGCGGAGGAGGGAGGCGAGGATTTTGACGACACGCTTTACGCGTGGTGTGAGGAGCGCATAGCCCTCATGCTTGAACGCAGGCAACGCCCGTCGGTGATACCGCGCCACATTCGCCACGACATCGATATCCTCAGCAGTCAGTCCGCCCAGGTCGCTGTTCTTGATCAGATAGTAGGCGTGCTTGTGATGCTGGCGCGGATTGATGAGATAGCCGACATCGTGCAATACGGCAGCATACTCAAGCCAATCACGTTCCTGCCGGTCTAAACCATGCAGCGCTTTCGTCTGGTCGAATAGACGGAGGGCCAGACTGGCCACGTGCAGTGAATGGACCTCAGGGGCCTGACACCGGCGGGCCAGTCCGATGACATTGCGACGGCGGACATCCGGAATATCCGATTCAGCTTTCAGCCCTTCCCGATGTCGATCAATGAAATCAAAGATCACTCCTTCACGGATGGCTTTGTCGCACAGGGTCATCCGTTCGAGCCCGGAGAGCTCAAGCAGACGCCTCAGTACGATCGTGGCAGGCAGGAGCGTATCCACGCGCTTCGGGTCAAGACCCGGTATGGCCAATCGCGCTTTCACCGAGGACTGTGCCAACTCGGCCTCAAGGGCACGGATGTCTTTCAATGTCACCGTCGCCAGATTGACCTGGGGCAAGGGCCGCCCGGTCTGGCGCAAATGAATGATCTCGGCCACATTGCCGGCCATGCCGGACGTGGCCACGAGCCACTCGAATCGTTTGACCTTGAACGCCCCGAGGGCGGCGGTCAGTTGATGACTGACCGCCTCTTCAAGTCCCCGCACCATCGTATCGGAGGGCGGCGTCTTCGAGAGAAATTGATCTGCCAGGCGGATGGCTCCCAGCTTCAGGCTCTTGGCGTGCATCAGTCCGTCCCGGTTTCCGGCTATAAGCTCGACTGAACCACCGCCGATGTCGACCACGAGCGTCGGTCCTTCAGGAAGGGGAATGCTATGTTTGACGCCCACGAAAATCAGCCGAGCCTCCTCCGTCCCGCTGATCACTCGAACGGTCAGCCCTGTCTGCTCGGCCACCAAATCGACAAAATCACCGCCGTTTTGAGCTTCCCTGACCGCGCTAGTCGCGACGGCCACAATTCGCTCAAACCCTTTATTCCGGGCGAGCGTGACCAGTGTCTTGAGCACCTCCAATCCTCGAGCCACCGCCTCATCCGAGAGACGCCGCGTTGCAAAGGCGCCGTTGCCCAGCCTGGTGATGTCTTTGAACCGGTCGACGATTTTATAACTGGCGTCGGGCAGTATTTCTGCGAGCACCATGTGGATGGAGTTCGTGCCAATATCGATGACGGCAAGTTTCGCCATGGGTCTACCTGATGATGGAAAGCGTGAGAGGGACCTTAAAGAACGGCTGAAACCGTGTCAAGAATGAGGCTGGGAAGGAGACCCTTGAACGGAGAACGACGTGTCAATAATTTATTCTTTGACGATAAAATGCACGCTCCTGTTCCTCTGGAAGCACTCGCTGCTGTGCTGAAAGCAGAGTGGACGGTCTTTCCCATAACTGGTCGTCCGGAGGTCGACAGCGAGGCCGAGCTGTTGGAGATAGGATTTCACATTCTTGGCGCGGCGATCACCCAGTACGATATTATAAGCGGCGGTCCCGATTTCATCTCCGCGCCCTTCCAGGAGCAGGCGCGAGACACCGGTCTGCTTGAGCCGCTTCGCGTTCATCTCCAACACGGGGAGCGCATCAACCCGCAGGCTTGCACGATCAAAATCAAAAAGGACATCCATCAGTGACCCTTGGGTCATCCCTGTGGCATTTCGGGCAGACAGCTCCGCTCGCATGGCTGGACTGGTTCGTGAAGTCGTGACGCCGAGTTCCGTGGAGGCAATATCCTTTATCGCGGGGTCGCTGATCCGTTCTTCGTGAGCCGCCCGATCATCACCGGTTCCCGAGCCGGATTTCATCGCACACCCCTGAGCAAGGACGAGAGATGAAACCAGCATTGCAAACAGCGCGGACTGCATTCGTGTCGTCATAGACCCTCCTTCTCCCACGGGGCTAGCGTAGCCCAGTGTTCAATGAAAGGCGATGCTTTTGGCCTTTTCGTACATGGGCCGCACATCCTTCAGCGGCTCCCACCTCAAGACTTCTAACGCATCGTTCACATACTGTGGTGTGCGCATGCCGTTCAGGACGCACGTCACGCCGGGAGTGCTGGCGAGGATCCAGAGGACCTTACGCGAGAGAGATTCGCCCCCACGCGGCGGAGGCAGAAGGGGATCGAGGGCAGCAGCCACCGCCTGTGTTCGTGTGCGGCTCCGTTCTGTCGCTTCCCGGCGAAACCCGCGTAGAAGCGTCAGCAATGCAGGCAGGTAGCGATCCCGCCAGGCTTCCCATTGCTCTGATAAGGTTCCGCTGAGATATCGCGGAAGGGTCTGCAGCACCTGATTGACCTGCGGCGCAATCATGTGGTGCTCAATTTGTTCCCAATGTTCCAGCCCACGGATTTGCGGCCGCACCCGTTCAAGCTCCTGTGCCCAGGTAAAAAATTCCGCCGGCGTCATCCCCTGGCCGCTCTGTTGAACCGCTGGCGCAATGGTGTCTTGATATTCCTTTTCGAGCGCTCTCACGGCATCCAATTGGCGGCCTAATTCTACCGGCTCGCTTTCGAATGGCAGCTCTGCCAGGCGCAGGATGTCGCCCCCGCCGGCCGGCATCGCATTTAAGGGACGATTGACGAGGACCGCGATGCCCTTCTCTTGCGCATACTCGAGCACCGTATGTCGTCCATCAGGCCCGGTGTTCGGAGTCAGGGCTGCGCCCGACTCGAACAGGTTCATCGGGCATTGGAGGATGCGGAAGTGGTGCGATTCAGATCCCACTGCTCTGGCCGCTGCCGCGGCGGCATCAAGCACATCACTGAGCGATACTGCTTCCGGACTGTCGTGGCTCGCTGTGACGGTATTGGAAGAAACGCCATAGGACTGCAATCGGCCGGCCGCCACTTGTGACTCAAAATACGCGAAGGCTCGCTGGAGCCGTTCGTAGAAAGTAGTCCGCAGAGCGGCCAGGTCGTCAACGCCGCGATGTGCTGCGTCAGAGAGAAAGTATTCGGGATTGTGAAGCAGGCACACATCCAGGGTCTTGATACACGATTTCGTCGCGCCTCGGCGCGGGCGGAATGGGTGAAGTGTACCGCGCGCGAGACGGGACGCTGGGCCGCGACGTCGCGATCAAGATCCTCCCGTCGATCTTCATGAGCGACGCCGACCGACTCGCGCGCTTCGAGCGCGAAGCGCGCATCCTGGCGGCCCTCAACCATCCCAACATCGCGACCATTTACGGTGTCGAGCGCATCGATCCGTCGGCAGGAGGAGGGCAAGCGGGGATCCACGCGTTGGTGCTGGAAGTCGTCGAGGGAGAGACGCTCGCCGATCGACTCTCGCCAGTCGGCACGGGCCTCCCGCTCTCCGAGGCGTTCGCCATTGCCCTGCAGATTCTCGAGGCGCTCGAGACGGCCCACGAGAAGGGCATCATCCACCGCGACCTGAAACCGGCCAACATCAAGGTCCGCCCCGACGGTGTCGTGAAGGTGCTCGACTTCGGTCTCGCGAAGCTCCTTCAGAACGGATCCGCCTCGGCTCCCGGTCTCACACTCTCGCCCACGCTCGCCGCCGCGGGAACCGCTTCCGGCGTGATCCTCGGAACCGCGGGCTATATGTCGCCCGAGCAGGCAAAGGGCGACGACGCCGACCAGCGAAGCGACATTTTTTCCTTTGGCTGCATCCTTTACGAGCTGCTCACGGGGAGACAGGCGTTCGAAGGGAAAACGGCGTCGGAAATCCTCGCGGGCGTCCTCAAGTCAGAGGTGGATTTCGCGGCGCTTCGAGCCCGGTTCGACCCCCGTCTCATCGACCTGTTGCGACACTGCCTCGAAAAGAACCCAAAACAGCGGTGGCACGCAGCCGCCGATGTGCGCATTGAGCTCGAGACTGTGATGGGGCGCGCGAACGAGCCTCGCCAGACGGCAGGTAAACCTCAGGGGATGTGGAGGCGCGCGCTCCTGGTGGCCGCGGGCCTGGGGATGGCAGCGCTCGGCGCCGGCTACGCCGTGTGGATGCTGAAGCCCGTGCCCCCGCGCAGCGTCACTAGATTTGTCATCCCGCTGCCCGAGGGCCAGCAATTCACCGACCCGAGCGGGCAACTGGTGGCGATATCGCCAGACGGCACGAACGTGGTCTACGTGGCCAACCAGCGGTTGTATCTGCGACCGATATCGGGCCTCGAAGCCAGGGCAATCCCGGGTGGCGAAGGAGACGTGTCGAGCCCGGTGTTCTCGCCCGACGGAAGGACGGTGGCGTTCTATTCAGTCGGTGAGGGTGTACTGAAGCGCTTGGACGTGGCTGGCGGTGCGCCGATCACTATCGCGAAGATGGACCGCCCATTTGGATTGAGCTGGAGCGAGCACGACATCGTCTTCGGCCAGAACAGGCGAGGCATCCTGCGCGTCCCCTCCATGGGCGGCGTCCCCGAGATGCTCGTCCCGCTGCGGGACGAGTTCCCATCCTCTTTGCAGGTGCTGCCTGGCGGACGTGGCGTGCTGTTTTCTGTGAGGTCGATTTCAAACGATCAGCCTCACGCTCGTGTTGTCGTTCAACCCCTGGATGGCGGCGCGCGGAAGACGCTGGTCGAAGGAGGGCTCGACGGCCGCTATCTCCCGACGGGCCATCTCGTCTACGTCATCGGCGGCGATCTTTTTGCCGCGCCCTTCGATCTGGCCAGTCTGTCGGTGAGCGGCGGCGCGGTCCCCCTTGTCGAAGGTATCCGCCGCTCGACACTGGTAGCCTCGCCCGCCGCGGCCCAGGTCAGCTACTCGGCCACCGGGTCGCTTGCGTTTCTGCCGGGTCCCCACCTGGTGAGCGACGCGAACGTGGACCTGGCGCTGTTCGATCGGGACGGGAGGCCAACGCCGCTCGGACTCCCGCCACGGCCCTACCGGTCGCCGCGCGTCTCACCAGACGGGACGTTCGTCGCGTTCGACATCGAGGATGCCAGCGGCGCGGCTGTCTGGGTCTACGAGCTGGCAGGTGCCAAGTCAATGCGGCAGCTCACCTTCGGCGGGAAGAGCCGCCATCCCATTTGGTCCCGCGACGGCCAGTGGGTGGCATTCCAGTCCGACCGCGAAGGCGACTTGGGAATCTTCCGTCAGCGGGCCGACGGTTCCGGCGTCGCGGAGCGGCTGACCAAACCGGAAAGGGAGACGGAACACATCCCGCAGTCCTGGTCGAAAGATGGTGGACAACTGATGTTCAGCGTCTCCAAGGACATGGGGTGGGCGCTGTGGACGCTGAGCGTGAAGGACCGGCAGGTCGCCCCATTCGGTGACGTGCACTCGATCGAACTGGCTGAAGGCGCGTTCTCTCCGGACGGCCAATGGGTTGCGTATCGGAGCAGAGAGTCAGCGGCGACACCAGGTCAGGTTTTCCTGCAGCCCTTTCCTACGACCGGAGCGAGGTTCCTGGTCCGCAACGGAAGCCACGTGTATTGGTCGCCCAGAGGCGACGAACTCGTCGTCAACGCCGGTCCGGGGCAGAGCGTCGTCATCCCGGTGACGACGACCCCACGCGTGACGTTTGGACAGGAAAAGGACTTTCCGCGGGGCTTGCGGAGAGAAGGGCCCCGGCCGACACGACGAGAAGTCGACTCGATGCCCGATGGCGAACACGTCATCGGCGTCCTGGTCGGCGGCGGCGAATCCCTGTTGCCGCAGATCAACGTCGTCCTCAACTGGTTCGACGAGGTGCGGCAGCGAGTGCCCAAGTAGCCTCACCACGAGTGGGCTTTGACGCCCAGCTCGCGCAACCGCTGCTCGAGCGGACCGAGCCGCTGGCGGTCGCCCTCGACGACGCTCTTCCTGAAGTCCTCCTTCTGATAGACCTGGACCACCCTGCACACCTCGGGCTGGAGCCCGGTCTCCTTGCGAAGCTGCGCCACCGGCCGAAAGGGCGCCAACTCGAAGCGCGCCACCTCGCCCTCGGTGGGAAACACCCGATGCGCCAGCCGCGCGATCGCGCTCACGAGCTGCCGGGTCGCCTGCTGGCGCGACTCGCCGGCTGCTGGTAGCCGGGCGGCGATCTCGAATTCAAAGCCGACCTGCACGAGCCGGTCACCCTGCTTGGACATCAGGGGCCGCACCTCGTAACAGACCTTGTGCTCGCGCGCCCAGGCACGCCACTGGTCGTCCGTCAGTTCCGTGGCCGTCTCCGCCATGTCACACGCCCGGTGACATGCTCGCGCCGCGCCAGGACGCGGCTATGCGTTTTCATCCCTGCAGCCCTGCACCGAATTCGCATAGTTGGGCACGGGCCTGTTCGCGCAACGTGTGAGGGGTGGGTATGCAGCCATGGTCTTCTGCTCACAGGGAGTGGGCTGCTTGCGCTCGCGATTCTCAGACGCCCAGGCGCAGGCGCCCGCGCCGACCCCGAAGCAGCCTCCTGTCCGGACTCAACCGCAGACCCGCATTGAAGTCGTCGCCACCTCCGGCTACGTCGGCAGTGACACCTGCGTGCTGTGTCACACGCAGGGGGAATCGCTCAAGGGGACGGCGCACGCGCAGGCGGCCAATCCCCGCTCGCCGGCGGCCTCTCACGGCTGCGAGAGCTGCC
>CAVSJC010000014.1:0-20318 GCA_963728135.1 uncultured Nitrospiraceae bacterium
TCGTGCTCGAAAAAGCGGAAGGCGGGACGCTGTTTCTGGACGAAATCGGCGATCTTGATCCGTCCATGCAGGCCAAACTGCTGCGTGTCATCCAGGAACGGTCCTTCCGCCGGTTGGGAGGCACGGACGACATCGGGGTGGACTTCCGTCTCATTACGGCGACGAACCGGGACCTTAAAAAGGAGGTCGCGCGCGGCACCTTCCGGGAAGACCTCTACTTCCGGCTCAACGTCGTGGCCTTCGAGCTGCCGCCGCTTCGCAAGCGGGTGGAGGACATTCTGCCGCTGTGCCGGCGTGCGATCGTGCGGTTCGCGCAGGAATTCGGCAAGCCGGTCCCCGATCTCGATCCAGAGGCCCGCGCCCTCCTGGAGCACTACCAGTATCCCGGCAACATCCGGGAGCTGCAGAATATTCTCGAACGCGCGATGATTTTCTGCCAGGGCCGCACGCTCACAGCCAGTTCTTTACCAGGCGAACTCCGCGAGCAAGCGGCGCACGCGGTCGTGGTCACGGCGGCCGGAAGCGAGCCGATGATTCGTGTGGAGATGAAACTCGGGCATCAGACGTTGGCCGATATTGAACGCGCCATCATCGACGAAGTCGTGCGGCTGGCCGAATACAATAAATCCTTAGCCGCCAAGCACCTGGGACTGACGCGGTTCGCGCTCGATCGCCGGCTGAAGAAGGGCAGTGAGGAGTAAGGCCTCGGTCGTCCGGGCACGCTTTACCAGACCCCCGCAAGACGCCACTAGCCTCTTTTCTCCAACTCCGGCACAATAGCGCCTCGAAGGGAAGCGACCGTGAGGAATCGTCACTCGAGCCATCCTCCGCGGCACACACTTAATGAGAGGTGGGGAATGATGACAGGCAGAGCCATTCTGCAATGGGGTCTTACGACAGTCACGATCGGGGCGTTCATGCTGGGAGCGGGCTGCGCATCCAAGCAAGTGGCCTCAACCTCCGGCGATCAATCCGTGACCCTCAAAAGTAAAGCCGAGCCTGGTCCTGTAGAAGCCTTGAAGCAGGAGCCTCTGGCCACCGTGGATGCAGGAGGGCCGGGGACTCCAGCGACGAGTTCGCCGGCACCAGGGAGCGGTTCGATGCCCAGCAGTAGTCTGGTTCCAGAAGGCGCCCAGACTCAGCTGAAGGCGCCCTCACCGGCCGATGCCGCCTCCCTCGGCGATATCTACTTCGATTATGATAAATACAACATTCGAAGCGACGCCCAGACCACGCTGGGTCTCAATGCCACGATCTTGCGCGCGCGACCCGGCACATCGGTCGTCGTTGAAGGGCATTGCGATGAACGGGGCACGCTGGCGTATAACCTGGTCCTGGGTGAGAAGCGCGCCAAGTCGGCCAAGCGCTATCTGGAGGATCTTGGCATTCCCGGCTCCCGCATCCAGACGACCAGCTACGGCGAAGTAAGGCCCTTCTGCAAGGAGCACAACGATGGCTGCTGGAGCAAGAACCGGCGGGCACATTTTGTGGTCCGGTAAGCTGTGCGCATCTATCCACTGCAGACGTAAGGAGGTTCCTGTGAAGGCGTTGCTGACTGTGCTGTGCCTACTACTCGTTGGTGTCGCCGGATGTGCAGGCCAAGGGGAGCGAATCGATATTGCGATTCCCGGGAAGTATACAGGTCCCGCCGCTCCGCCAACCGCCGGTGGACCGCGGATCGCCGTGCTGCCGTTCCAGGACCAACGGCCGGATCAGCGGTATCTTGGACAACGCGCCCATTTGTGGGGCGGGGACAGTCATTTCGACTTGCCGAGCGGTACCGTATCGACGGCGAGCGCGCAGGCGCTCGTGGATTATCTGAACCGGCAGGGATGGCGTGCGTCGCTCGCCCGCACGCAAGGCGGCGAGGGTGCAGATGTGACGATACTGGGCACGGTCACGGATTTGTCCATGAATGCGAAGAGCGGCTTCATGCATACGGATCTCTCCGCGAAGAACAGCCTCGCCTTTCAGATTCTCAACCACAGCGATGAGAGCCTCGTGCGCGAGCGCGTGTCCGGCTCCGCGACCGATCAGGTGTTTTGGTTTGATGCGGAAGACGCGCAGAGCCTCATGACGGATCTGTGGGAAAGCAACTTCCGGAAGTTCATGAACGACGTGCGAACCGACGGCCGGACGATCAGGCTCAGATGACAGGAGGCCGGCATTGAACGCTTGGGGCTCGAGGGACTGTTAGAGTGCTTGGAGTGCTTAAGCGCGGGCGAGGCTATTGGCCCATCACCGGGGATTTCCGATTGGCCGAGCTTTGTAAGTCCATGTCCAAGACCACTGCCCCGTCCTTGTTCTTGGCGTCCACGTGAACAGGCATGCGATCAACCATCAGTTTGGTCAGGGGCACCGCCGCAATATGCGCCGCCTTGTCCTGGGGATTGGAAAACAGTGCAATGCGGATATTGTTGGGTCGTTGAGCAGGCAATAAGAGGGACACCAGATCCTGGCCGATGAATCCCACTAACATGCCGCTGCCGTCGGCGAGTTTGTGCACTTCGTAGGCATTCGGCGCAGGCGCCACTCGTTCGAGGACGAGATCCGGGCTTTGGGTGACGAGGGCCATTCCGAGAAGCCTGGGCGCGATAAAACCGAAGCTGCCCGTCGGAGCTTGAGAAAAGGGCACGGAGGTGGCGTGGCTCAGTTCCGTCACGCCGTTTTTCGCGCGGAGCTGCCGCCGTAACTCCGCTTCAGGTCCGATTGCATCGATGACGACTGCTGCCGGCGCCGCCTTGGTCATCGGCAGAACCTCGGTTTTTCCCCCGCCGCCGCCTCGCGCAGCCTCGACTTCGTCTAGAGGCATCGACGTCACTGTCAGCGCAAGGCACATCGTGCAGACCAATCGAACAGACAGAGCAGCCATCGGTGGGTATTCCTTGTGGCAATGGACGGAGTCGGATGATCGAAGCGGATTCTAAGAAGGGATGCGGGGAAAAGCAAACGCAGATGAACGTCGGCTGGAAAGCGGTCTCTAGCTATTCATGCCGAACACCAACAATCCGAACAGCCCGATCATAACCCACAGGAGCTCGCGATCACCGCATTTGTTGAACAGGGTTTTCATGGGATCCTCATCCTTCTGTTGTTTAGTTTTAGCAAGGCATGTGCCGATCTAATGGTGGTAGTCAATTCGCGGGTTTATATTTTTTATTTTCATGAATTCGAGCGGTTTCGCACGGCGCGCACGTGAGCGAAATTGAAATCTGACACTGTCGCCAGCCGGTCGTTTCAGCTGCTGGAAAGACTTTCACCGGAAGCAGGGAGGAGAAGGAGGCATGATGGCATGGTGGTATCTCGTAGGCGCCGGGCTCTTTGAAATCGTCTGGGCAAGCACGTTGAAGTACACGGACGGGTTCACCCGTCTGTGGCCGAGTGTCGGGACGGGAGCGGCCATGCTGGTCAGCTTTGTCTTGCTGGCTGAGGCATTGAAATCCATCCCGGTCGGGACCGGGTATGCGGTCTGGACCGGGATCGGGGCCGCCGGCACGGCATTGACGGGCATCCTCTTGTTCGGAGAATCGCGCGATGTGTTCCGCCTGCTTTGTCTGGCCGTGATCGTAGCCGGAATCATAGGATTGAAATTATCCGCGGATTAGAGTGCGAGTACGCTCGTCACCGCTCGCCTAGACAACGATGCGCTAGTTCAACTACTGTGCTGGGAGTGTTAAAAGCGTCGTTAGATTTCAAGCGCGAGGAGAAAGACGGGAATGAAAGTACTGATCGCCGATGACTTTCCGCTGTTCCGGCGGGGGGTGAAGGACATTCTGACCGATGGGTTTGGCGCGGTCACCGTGGGTGAATGCGATAACTCTCATGACCTGCTGCAAATGGTCCGGCGTAAAAAGTGGGATCTTCTGATCCTCGATATCACCATGCCGGGAAGCAGTGGCACCGAGACGCTTAAACAGCTCAAGGCCGAATACCCCAAGCTCCCGGTGGTCGTGCTTAGCATGCATCCGGAGGACCAATATGCCGCCCGCATGTTTAAGGCCGGGGCAAGCGGCTACTTAACGAAGGCCAGCGCACCAGAGGAACTCGTCAAGGCGATTACGAAAGTCTTGGCAGGCGGGCAATATGTCAGCTCGACCTTCGGAGAAAAACTCGTGACGACGCTCAGAACCAGTCCGGATGCGGTGCTGCACGAGCAACTGTCGGACCGGGAGTACGAGGTCATGCGTCTCATCGCATCGGGTAAAACCGTGTCCGAGATCGCCGAGCTCATGCACTTGGGGGTCACAACCATCAGCACCTACCGCGCCCGCATTCTCGAAAAAATGAACCTTAAAAACAACGCCGAACTGACCCGGTACGCGCTTAAAGGCGGTCTCGTCGACTAAGCGGTCGCGCAATTCTTCCTCCTGTCGGTCCTACGCGCCCTTCTTTAATACCTCCATTTCTGTCGAGCAAAGTAGGACAGAACAATCGAACGATCAGGGATACAGCCTGGCGTTTGAAACGCGTATAAAACCCACGCTTATATTGTCCTCTGTGCCTCACATTCTATCGGGAGTGGTTGACCCCGGTTCAGTCGGCGCTCCCTCAACAAGAAACGGAATAACCCATGATGAATCCCTCACCGGTTGCAGGAACACTCTGGTCAATTGTCTTGGCGAGCGGGGACAGCGGCCGTCTCGGCACCTTCATCCAGCGTTGGTTAGGTCATTCGAAGCCTAAGCAGTATTGTGCGTTTGTCGGGGAACGGTCGCCGTTTCAGCATGCACTGGACCGGGCGGCTATTTTCTGTCAGCCGGAACATATTGTGACCGTCGTCTCGCGGGACGCTCGCCCGGAGGCCTGTCGCCAGTTGGACGGACGGGGTGTGGGCGTCATGTTGAGAGAGCCCAAGCATGTCGGGACGGTCGCCGAGCTGTATTTGTCTTTGACGTACGTGAGAGCGAAAGATCCCTATTCAACGGTGGTGGTCTATCCCTCAGACCATTTTGTCTATCCTGAGCACCTCTTTCTCGCGACTGTCGACCGGGCTGTCGCGGCCGTAGAGGAGCTTCCAAACCGGGTAGTCCTTCTTGGCGTCTCACCCGATCGTCTTGAGTTGGACTACGAATGGATCGTGCCGGGTGAACAACTCGCCGGGTCATCCAAGCACCAGGTCAGAGCGGTGAACGCTTTTTTACCGCAGCCCACTCCCGGAGAAGCCGACAGTGCGTTGGCGAAGGGAGCCTTATGGAATTCATCGGTATTTGCAGCGAAGACAGAGGCGCTGTGGCAGCTCGGATGGCAGTCTTTCCCCAGTCTCATGGTGCGCTTTGAGCAATTCCACGCCGCGATCGGCACCCCAGAGGAAACGATCGTCCTGGGCAATATTTATCGCGAGATGCCCGCGTATCATCTCGCATCCGACCTGCTGGAGCCTGCGCAGGACCGCATGGCCATCATCGAAACGAGCGGGGTGTTGTGGAGTGATTGGGGTACCCCGGAACGGATTGCCCATAGCCTGCGTCAGATCGGGCGCCAACCTTCGTTCCCTCTCGCCTGTCTGGCCAGACCGTTTACGCCAAACTTTTTTGGCGGTTCAGGAGACGGCATGCTGGCCAACTTTTAATAGAGCCGCGCAAAGAGGTTGTTGTGTAATGCGGCTAAAAGGAGATCGTCAGATCGAAGGAGGTTGTATGGTGGCCCATGACTGCGAATCCGATGTCGCCGTCTCGAGTGAAAGGGTCGCAATCATGGTCTTCTCTCCCACATGCCATGTGATGTACGCAAATCGGGCGTCGCGGTATTTCCTCGAACAACTTCGCCGGCAGGAGCGCAATCCCGTCACGCATGCTGCTCTGCCCGTTTCAATCCTCGAGCTGTTCCAACAGATGCTGGCATTGCTTCAAAAGAGCCGGACAATTCCTTGTCAACCGCCGCTTCAGATTAAACGGTTGATCAGGGGTAGGCTCCCATTCCTCCTGCAAGCGTTCGGTCT
The DNA here is from genome assembly GCA_963728135.1 of uncultured Nitrospiraceae bacterium. GTDB lineage: Bacteria > Nitrospirota > Nitrospiria > Nitrospirales > Nitrospiraceae > Nitrospira_D. Next base: position 5,939 of record CAVSJC010000014.1, read on the forward strand.
ACCAGACCGTCTAGGAAACAATCGATTCCGTGTGGTCATCACGATGCATGCAATGCATTCGCTAGAGACCCGCCCCAGGGAAGCAAGCCTGTTCACGTAGCCTTTCTTGCTCTATTAATAAACCCTTGAGTCTTTGAATTCAGATCCCGCCGCAGACCTGGCACGAGGGGTGTCGATCCAGGGAACGCCGGATTTACGGCAGAGCAGTAGCGGGGCGTGATCAAAACGTGCCATTCTAATGGACCGACACGGTAGAAAGGATGCGGTATCCGCATGGCAGCTGAGAGCGACGGATCGGAGAAGCCGAAAGGACGCAAGGAAGGGCGGGAGACGGAGAGACGAGACGCCTCAGGCGCCTCGGACGGACACCTCCTGGCCGATGAACTGGAACGCATCCAGACCGTCGTGCCTCGGGAAGGCGATGGTTATCGAACAGATCCCGACAAACCGGCTCGGATCGGCGAAAATGGCAGGGCGCTTACGGAACAAGACCTTCAGCGTATCAACACGAGGAAGGGACTGGTCCAGCTCCTTCAGTATAAGAACGTCGACCTTGAGGACGTACGCAAAACGTTGCTCTATGAGGAAGAATTGCGGTCTCTTCAGGTCGAGCTGGTCCGCCTCCAGCGATGGGTGCAGAGCAGCGGCCAACGCATCGCCATTCTCGTTGAGGGACGGGATGCGGCCGGAAAAGGCGGAACAATCCGCCGGTTCACCGAGCATCTGAACCCGCGCGCCATGCGGGTCGTCGCCCTGCCGAGGCCGACGGACGAGGAACGCGGGCAGTGGTACTTCCAGCGGTATATCCGCCAGTTGCCGAACAAGGGCGAAATCGTCTTCTTCGACCGCAGTTGGTACAACCGCGCGGTCGTCGAGCCGGTGATGGGGTTTTGCAGCAAGAAGGATCACCAGCGCTTCATGCAGCAAGTCACCGAGTTTGAGCACATGCTGTACGAGGACGGCGTCGTCATCATCAAGTTCTGGTTCTCCATCTCCAAAGAAGAGCAGCTCAAGCGATTCGAGGCGCGGCGCAATAACCCCCTCAAACACTGGAAATTCAGCGCGGTGGATGAAAAGGCGCAGGAACTTTGGGACGACTACACGCGCTACAAGGAAGAAATGTTCAGCAAGACCCACACCACCTTCAGCCCCTGGATCATCGTGAAGGCGAACGACAAGCAGGCCGCACGGCTGGAGAGTCTACGCTATGTGTTGAACCTCCTGCCGTACAAGGGCAAGGAGGAAGCGCAGACTCGTCTGGCGCCGGATCCGAATGTGGTTACGCGGTTTCATCGAAAAATGGTGGAGCTGGATTTTTGATCGTTCGGGCGAACACAGGCGGAGAGATGGTCTTGCATGGAAAAACTGCATCGGTCACCGCGGGCTTGGAGGCGACGCTTGCTCTTATCGGGGCCAGAAGCCGCGTTCATTTTCTACAGGGGTGCCCGTCACACGCACATCCGGGCGCATTCATAAGGTCGTAGGCCGTATTCGAGCAGTGGACCGCGTTGTCTCAGTATGAACGAGAAGATTCTCATCGTCTGTCCGCATTGCCGGAGTATCAACCGTGTCCCGTCGGTGCGATTGGCGGAGCGACCCAATTGCGGTCAGTGCCATGCCGCGCTCTTCACCGGGCATCCGATCGAGCTGACCACAGCGGATTTCGACCTGCATGCGTCCCGTGCCGACATTCCCCTCGTCGTCGATTTCTGGGCGTCCTGGTGCGGGCCCTGCCGGATGATGGCTCCCGCCTATGAGCAGGCTGCAAAGGTGCTGGAGCCGCACGTTCGCCTCGCCAAAGTGAACACCGAGGAGCAACAGGCGCTGGCGTCCCGATTCGGCATTGCGAGTATCCCGACTCTGATCGTCTTCAAGGGAGGCCATGAAGTGGCTCGCCAACCGGGGGCCTTGAGTCAGCAGGACATCGTACGATGGGTTCGTGCGCAGGTATGACGGAATCTAGTCAGGAGTGCCCGTTGCTGCTGAAAATAATCCAATTGTCGTGAGACAGGGCAGCGGTGCAAGGCCGATACCCTGTCGTATCTGTCCTTGCTCCGGCGAGAAGGGCGCAGGGACACAGAGGGCACACTCGTCCCCGACACCATGAAGGAGAATTTATGAAAGTGTTCGGATACCGGATTCTTGAAAGGGCACTGCTGCTTTTCATCGTCGTCGGGCTCATCTGCGTGATCGATCTACGCTGAGCCGGCGCTCTCGACGCCGGCGTGAAGGACTCCGACAACCTGAATGCGACCGAAGAGGTTGGGAGGGGCGAGGAACTCTACAATGCGAGTTGTGTCGTCTGCCATGGACCACGGGCGACCGGGGGCATCGGGCCGCGGTTAGCCGGCAATCCCGTGTTGTCGAACGACCAGGCATTTAAGAAGATCATGAAGGAAGGGCGACATATGATGCCGCCGTTGACGGATGCGGTCACTGAACAGCAGATGGCCGGGATCCGGGCCTGGCTCAAAACGTTGCGCTGACGGCTCGGCCGTTGCGCGCGGGCAAGGCCATCTTACTGCGGGGTCAGGATGATGGCTTGCTGCACGGCAGATCCCGGTGAGGAACCGAGTCCGACGATGTCTCCCACTTCATTGATGTCAAAGGCGTCGAGCAATTCTCCTGAGCCGCCTGGTACAAGAGCATTTAAGTCGGTCAATGTCCCTCCGCAGTAACGAAACGCATGCCAGCCTGTCGGGGATGCTGGCGCGGCGACACGGCCCACAATGTGGCCTCGATTATTGATGGACGAGGCAGTGGACACCGTGGAGGGAGTCAGCTCCCGCATCGTGCCCCCGCTGTAGAGAAACGCATGATCGTCGGTTCCGCCTGACAGCTGAGAAGAACCGACTACCTGCCCGGCATCATTGATGGCCGCCGCGCTGCTGTTCTGTCCCCCAAGTGTACCGAGGTCTCTCATCGTGGTGCCCTGATAGAGGAACGCCCGCGATGAGCCGTTTCCGGCTACTTGCGAACTGCCGACAATCTGGCCGCTGTTGTTAATCCCGTTGGCATTGCTGTTGCTGCCGCCGAGGGTGCTCAAATCGATCATGGTGGTTCCATTGTGCAGGAAAGCATGGCTTTCCCCTGTCGGGACATCGGATTTGCCGACAATCTGCCCGGCATTGTTGATGCCGGTGGCGAAACTGCTGCTGCCGCCAAACGTCCCGAGATCAGTCATGGCGCCGCCGCCGCTAGAAAAGAACGCGCGGAATATACCGGAGTTGTTCTGAGCCCCGCCGACCACACGGCCTGCATCGTTCACGCCGAAGGCAATGCTGGTTGCTCCGCCGAATGCATTGGTGATCGCAGAGAATGAGCCTCCATTCCAGATGGCGGCATTGTCGCCGGCATTTCCGACGGCCAGGCTCGGCGTCTGGTTATTGACGCTCAGGGCGCTGCTTGAGGTTGCCGAAGGAGGAAGAAATGTCACGCGGTAGCTGGAAGGGCACTCGGGCGGAGGGGCGCTCTCGTCGTCTCCTCCGCACGCGATCAGGAGCGCAAAGAGCAGAGTCAACAAGAGAGTGGTTGGTCCATTCCATCGATTCAGCATTCTTTGCCCCCAGTTCGTCAGCGTCTGGTAACGTGCAATCGAAGTGCCTGAACTGAGCCCTAATTTTTACCAAGAATTCAACCGAATCCATCGTTGGGCGTCATAGTGAAGCCTTTTGCCGACAAAGCACTGTTTACAAAATCATACAAGAGGCGACTCAATGGATCGATTAAAAATTTCCACCCGCAACTTTTCACGAAGTTGGCAGGGCAAAATCGTCAAGTCGGTCTCTTCTGGCTTTTCCTTCCTTGACCGGTCTTAAGGCGGGGCGTAGAGTAATGCTCTCGTCGATAACCGCCTTTGTTCAGAGGTGGTGGCATGGTCATCCGTGGAGCAACGATCCAACGGCGCGGCCCTGCCGGGTGTAGCCTCTTTCCTCCTCACTCGTCTCTCCGATCAACAATCGGGTTACCCTCTCGTGGAGCTGTCTGGCACTTCGAGGTGGTCGGCGACACATGCCTACCACGCATCTTTGCACATTCAATGGCGGGCGGTGCCGGTGCGCCGCGCTGCCGGAGTCACAAAGGAGGTGGGTATGTCCTACCGATACAGTGCGCTTGATATCATTGTCGGTGTCGGCATGAGCGCCATCATGTTCGGCACGATGCTGTTCTTCGTCGCCACTACTGGCACCTTCAACGTGGTGTCTCCTCTTGCCGCCGAGTCATTTCCGGACGATCCAACCGGCATGACATGGCTCCAGCCCGCCCTGGGACAAGCCATTGTCAATCAGGCAGTCATGGATCGCCGCACCAATCAGATCAATGCAGAGGCGGTCTCTGAATGGAACCGGGCGACCATGGCCCACCATGATCTCCAATCCATGGCCGGTCCCTTTACCGGCGTCAGGGCTGTTGCCGTGAGGACTCCCCTGGAGCATGTCGCCCGGGTGCAGAGCGTCATGGGCCGGTCGATCGTGAACTTTACGCGGCGCGGTATTCACAGCGGTGTCCTCTCGCCCGGTCAGCCGACGTCCGAGTACAACGCGGGCATGATCAGCAGGACGCAAGCCATGGGGCAGAAGCTTCATGAGACCTTTGCGACCACATGGCAGCCGACACTCGGTCGGGCCATCGTGGAGGCGGCGCAGCGGTACAGTGAACGGACCGCGAGTGTGCAGGCGCAGCTGGGCTCCGCCATTGTGCACGTGACGCATGCCCAAGCAATGGCGTCGGACGGACAAGCCGCCAACCAGCAGCAAATGGCCGGCTTGCTCCTGGCCGCTATTCGCACCGATTCGCTCTCGGACCGGTTACAGCTGCTGGCAGCGCTGGAATCCATGCCGGAGCAGCAGCCCGCCGTCTCCACCCGGCTGGCATCCTGGCCGGACATTCCGCTGGCCTTCATGATGGCGGCTATGGTCGCGATGGGAACCGTCTTTTTCGCCGGCGTGCTTCTGTCCGCGATGGCCCGTGAGGCCAAGGCGCAAGCGGAGCGCAACCGGGAGATGTCCCGTTGGGCGTACCGCTTGGCAAGCTAAGCGGCTGCGAGTGAGTGAAACGATCCATGCCTGGCGGCCGTTGGGGCAGCGAATCCGTCTCAACGGCCGCATGCGGCAGTGACAGGAATAGCACGGTCGTGCCCGCTTTCAGAAGTGCCTTATGCTGAAATGAGTGGTCTTGAGTGGTCTAATGGTGATCAGTACGCTCTTGTGACCTGACAGAGGACCGGCGCTATCGTTCGCTCAATCTGGTTCTTCTCCGGTTTCACCGCCTTGCCGCTGTCGAGTCGTTCGCCATGGACCGGTGATTATGAGAGGAAATAGGAAGGGAGGTGAACGAGGGTAAACAATAGCTCCGTTCTTGTGCCGGCCTTTCCTTTACGAGCCGCTGACGACGCTCATCCTGCCGCACAGATGGATAGTGATCGGTCGTAAGCGGAGCGTTGTCTCACGGAACACAGAGAGTTAGTGCCGTTCAGCCCGCTTCTGGTTGGTATCTTTATCTTCCAACACCGTGCGGTTCCGCAACCGAGTGACCAGCTCCTCATAGGAATCTGAACGGATAATCTTTTCGAACTGACTGCGGTAATTCTTTACCAGGCTGATGCCGTCGGCGATGATGTCGTACGCATACCATCGGCCGTCCTTGTTGATCAGGCGATAATCCATGGGGACTTCCGTTTTGCTCGATACCAGCTTTGGTGCGGACCTCCGCATAGGGTCCCTCCAAACGTTCGCTCAGATACTGAACCCGCTCTCCGGAATAATCTTCGATTCGTCCGGCATACCGGTCTGACAGGAACGCTCTGAACAGATCCACAAATTCCTTGCGCTGCTCAGCGTTCAGCTTGCTCCATTGTGAGGCCAACGTTCGCTTCGACATTTCGGCGTAATCGAAACGGCTGGAGATCACTTCTTCCAGCTTCTGCCTGCGCCCGGTGGCTTTAGCCGGCTCTTTCAGCTTCGGATCGTCCAGGATGCGAAACACTTCTGTAAGCGTGGCCCGCACCACTTCTGTCGGCGACTCGGAGGGGGGGGCCGATGCAGCGAATGCCAGAGGCCAGGCCACAGCTCCCATCACCATCAACAAAGAAAAGACTCTGGCTAATCCGACGTTTGAATTGCACAACCTGCACCTCCAATCAGTTCGGAACCTTCCCTGAAGACTAGTCCAGTACGAAGGTTACTTTGAGGTCCACCCGATACATCGTGACCTTCCCCTGATCTACCAGGACCTGCTGTTCCTTCACCCAGGCTCCCTTGATGTTATGGATCGTCTTGGAGGCCCTGTCGATGCCGTGCTGAACGGCGTCCTCGAAACTTTTTGTGGATTCCGCACTGATTTCGATGATCTTGGCTACAGACATGGCGTGTCTCCTTTCACCCCATGGCGCAGGGCTGCATCTGTCACGCATCTATTGGCACAGCATGACGAGAAGCGCCGGCCAATAACCACTAGTAATCTCCCTTTGTTTTATACTGTCATTTCCTATTGGACAGGGACAGCAAGTAATACGGCCCTATCTGCTGTGTCAACGATCCGGGATGAGTTCGCTCGCGGTCGCTCCATGGCATGGAACCATATCTTTACGGTGAATTCTGTTATGCTCCCTACTTGAACATGGTTACCACAGTACAAGCCGAGGAATCAGAATCCTGGCAGACCTACGTGTCCTGGAATCAGTTTGCCTGGCTCTATCTCGTCAGTCTGTTTGCCGCGTTGCGCGGGGTCTTACTCTGGCAGGCCGACATGCCTGGTGGTGAGATCTGGGGGATGGGTGCCATGGCTCTTGGAGCCGTCGCCTGCCTGTTACGGTACTGGGTGCGGTATGCCGCGACACCCCATCGGGTGCTGATCATCAACGCATTCACAGGACGGGAGATGCAGGCGATCAACTGGGAACATGTCAGCGATATGGCTGTCAAGCAAGGTGTGATCGATTGGATCCTTGGAATCGGGGCGATTGTGTTCAAATCCACTAGCGGAGACGACGTGATGCAGTTCCGAGGCATCAGCGATCCCGAAGCGACGCTCCGTGAAATTCAAACGGTCAGGCGGCGGCGCATCTTCCCTGAGTCTTAAAAGAACCGACCTTTTCAGCGCGCTCAACGGATGACGTATCTTCGACGTCGTTGAGTTCATGGCGCGAAATCATGTCAGAGCCTCGACTCGATCATGCAATGCCGCGGCGATGCGCCGATAGCGCTCGGCGCCTGTGCTGTCTCCACCCAATTCTCTCGGATCTAAGGCTGTTCCGAACGTGATCCTGATTGTTCCACGCCGAGGCCATCGTGCGCTGCGGGGAAGCGCTTCAAATGTCCCTTCGATTCGCACTGGAACAACGGGGACGGGATGCGCGGTCAGAACCAAGCCGATACCAGGTTGAAACGGCTGCAGCCGTCCGTCCGGAGACCGGGTACCCTCGGAAAACCACACCAGATTGTGACCGCGTGCCAGGGCTGCCGCACCCAGTGCGAGATTGGCCAGCGGGCGGCTGCTCTGGTCGATCGGCAGGACTCGAGTCGCACGGCTGACGAGGCGCATGACCGGATTACGAAACATGATGCCCGTCCATCCACCCCAATACGTCTGATTCAAGAATGTGTCCGACAAAACGGCAATGAGGGCCGGTGCATCGAGCAGGCTGGCATGATTGGGCGCCAGAACGCAGGGACCATGGACGGGCACTCGATCCCTCCCATGGACCTCGAGATCAAATACGCTCGGCATGAGCCATCGGACCAGCCTCAAGAGCGCCGCACCCAGTCTGGACACAAACCATCCGCGCGCACTCAGCCACTGTCGTTGGTCGGCATCCAGCAGTGCATCCGGCTTCACAAGCTGCATGGCCGGTTCACCCGTGACGCCGGTCGTCTGCTCGGCTTCGACCGCCTCGCGCAGCAGATCCCGCACCGTTCCAATGCGCGCGATCGCGTCTTCAGGGAGATCGACACCCACGCGGTCGCTCAATTGCAGACTCATCGTCATCCATTCCAACGAGTCCACGCCGAGTTCGAGCGACATATTCGTCTCCGGCGTCAGCCGCACGGACGCAAACCGCTCCGCCAGCCAGGTCCAGGTGTGCAAAGCGACGGGATCTTCCAGCAACTGACGGTCATCCGGAGTCATCCGTTCGATCGGAATCGGTTTCGCTTCTACTTCCTTGTCTGTTGCCCGTTTGCCGGCCTCAAACAAGGCGGCGAGTTTGTGCCGCTGGATCTTGCCAAGCCTGGTCCGGGGCAGGGGATCGAGGCTGACGATGAAGTCGGTCAGACGATAATAGGAAGGTAGCTGGCGCAGGCGCGTGTCAAGATCGGCACGGATCAATCGGGTCAACTGTTCGCGCTCGCCGGTGTGAATGACACTCGCAGGCGGAACAATCACGCCGACCAGCCGGCCCTGGCGAGCCAACACGCCCGATTCACGGATGGACGGCGCTCCGTCCAGGACTTCCTCCGCACGCTCAGGCCAGATTTTCTCACCGCCTGGCAGAGTTATGCGTGAAGAGGCCCGTCCGACGAGATGCAAGCAGCCGTCTCGATCGATATAGCCCAAATCGCCGGTGCGGAACCAGCCGTCACTGGTGAAGGCCTCCGCGCTGTGGTCCGGAAGATGGAGATAGCCGGAAAACACATTGGGGCCATGGGCTTGGATTTCTCCGTGGCCGGTTGACTGATCACGGTCGCCAATGCGGATTTCAACACCCGTGAGCGGCTCGCCGGCCGTGTCGATCCGTCGACTTCCCGGACGCACAATCGTGAGAATCGGCGAGGTTTCGGTCAAGCCATATCCGCCGGCGATTTCCCAGCCCAGGCCGGCCAATCGCCATGCGAGGTCGACCGCGAGTGCGGAGCCTCCATAGACCAGAGTACGCAGCTGCGGCGCCATCTGTGCACGCACCGAGGTGAACAAGTATGAGCCGATCCGGATATCGCCGTAACGCGCCAACAGCGAGGAACCGGCCAGCAGGCCATGAAAAAGAGCGGAGACGATCCGGCCCTTCTGGCTCACCCGACGCTCAATCGCATCATAGAGGGCCGCATACAGCCGTGGGACGCCGACGATGGCCGTGACAGAACCTTCTCGCAACGCGCGCAGAATCTGTGGTCCGGTCAGCGAGTGCGGGAAAATTATCGGCATGCCGAGCGCCAAGGGTGCCAGGAGTCCGATCATAAAGGGGTACACATGATGCAGCGGCAACGGCAAAAGCAGCCGTTCATTCGGACGATAGACACCGGCTTTCACCAGACCATGGAGATTCGCCAGGAGATTGCGATGGCTCAACGGCACGCCCTTGGGTCGGCCGCTGACCCCGGAGGTATAGAACAGCAGAGCTTCATCCTCCGGCTGAACGGAGGGAGCATTTGCCGGCTCGCGCCGGACACGTTGCCAGCCTTGAGAATCATCCTCGGCCGTATCGAAGAGGATGATCGTTCGATTCTGGCTGAGACCCATGGTTGACAGGCGGTCACCCAGAGACCGGATGGTCATAATCCAGCGTGCGTCGCTGTCCTTGATTACATGGCTGAGGTCATCGCCGGCTATCTGAGAATCGATGGGCACGGGCACCGCAGCCGCGTAGAGCACGGCCAGGCAGCCAATCAGCCATTCGGGACGGTTCGGTGAATAGATGGCCACGCGCTGGCCTCGAGCGAGGCCTGCCTGGAGAAGCCCTGAGCCCAGACGCCTGATGTCATCCGAGAGGTCAGCAAACGACCACGTCTCCACGCTGTGTTTGTGGAACGACAGTAGAGCGGGCCGGTCTTCGTGGCCTGACAGACTGCGAACGACGTCCTGTAGCGTGTCTGGTCCATCCATATTCATAGCAAACCGTTGTCAAGAGACGGTTTCTGCTTGTTCTCATCTGACACGGACTAACTACTCATGGATGCCGCTTGTGGATTGTGATGTGGTTGCCGTCTTGATCTTCGATGACCGCCATCCGGCACACCGGCGTGTCGAACGCTTCCGTGACAAATGAAACGGCGCGCTTCTTTATCTTGTGAACAAATGCGTCGAGGTCCGACACCTCAAACGCCACCATGGCTCCTTTAGCACCGGGTGTATATCCCATGTCCGTGGTGGTGATGGCAAAGGTCGCATTCCCGAGATCGTATTCCACCCACACGTCTTGATAGTTGTGGCTCACCCTAAGACCGAGCACATGTTCATAGAAGGCTCGAGCCTGTTCCATGTTCGAAACTGGATAGACGGTGAATGCGATCGCAGTGATCATCGGCAGAGTCCTTCCTTACGACCGGGGGGACTGTTCATAAGACCCTGCCTTGTGCGCTGTGAGTCCGTCAAGTCTGGCTGCGACGTTGGCAACGCCAACTGTCGCGTGTGTCGGCATGCGCATGCTGTATTCTGTGGATTTTGTCCGCAATCATCTTATACCTTCATCAGAACAAGGGTGCCAGAGGGTGGCAACCGCCATATGGATCAGTCCGTAGTCGGGATGGCCTGTCTGTCCGGGGAAAAGGGGGATAACATGCGTAATGATGAGTATCAGTATTACCAGGAGCCGATGGGATGGGCGACCTTCCTAGCGGGTGCATTAATCGGCGCGGGCGTCGCCTTGTTGGTTGCTCCGCAAACCGGCTCCGAGCTTCGGGGCCTGTTGCGAAACTATGCCTCTCGTGCAAAGGATGAAGCGATGGAACGGGGCAAGGTCGCCTGGGATACCGCCGCAAAAGGCGGAAAGCAATCTTCCGACCGGGGTTAGGAGCCGTGCAGCACACTGTAGGGTGCAGCCGAAGGCGTACAATTATCTGGACGAACGGCGGATGTGCGCCGCGTATGGGGAAAGATGATCCGTGACCTGCACCGGCGGTCTCTACGGAATCGACAGGCAGACGGGGAAGTCCATCACCATTGATAGCTGGGTGAGCGAGGTGCACCACCTGATCTATGAACAGGGCGCGTGGCGCTTTCTCGGCAATGCCAGCGGTGCTTCCTCTTCGGCGCCGGTCGGCAGCGCGCCTCATCATCCGCTGTTCCGAATGCCGGCCATGCCGAAACGCATCCTCATTATCCAGGGTCATCCGGATGCCGGCGCCCGGCATTTCGGCCATGCCCTGGCGGACGAGTATGCGAAGGGCGCGGAGGACGGCGGCCACGAGATCAAGAGGATCGAGGTCGCCTCGATCGAATTTCCAATTCTAAGAACGAAGGAGGACTTCGAAAAGGGGCCGCCGGCTGACTCGATCAAGCAGGCGCAGGACGATCTGATCTGGGCTGATCATCTCGTGGTTCTCTATCCGCTCTGGCTCGGCTCGATGCCGGCGCTCTTGAAGGCCTTCTTCGAACAGCTCTTTCGTCCCGGCGTTGCACTTCGAGTACCAGCAGGGCGGAGCGATGCCGAAAAAACTCCTGACCGGAAGAAGCGCGCGAATCGTGGTCACGATGGGCATGCCCGCGTTTGTTTATCGTTGGATTTTCATGGCGCATAGTCTGAAAAGCCTGAAGCGGAATATCCTGGCGTTCACCGGCATCGGCCCGATTCGCGCCACGCTAATCGGCAACATCGAGGGCATGACGGACACCCAGCGGATGGACTGGCTCGACGAAGCGCGGGGATTGGGCATGCTGGGGAAATAGAGGTGCTTTCTTACATGGCGAGGTCGAGTGCAGGTCGCTGTTGTCTGTAAGTCTCTTGCCGACTACGCCAGCCGCTCTCGTCCGTGCGGAGCCGTCAGGTCCAGGGCCGGACCGATGGGCACGATGCGGGTGGGATTGATGTCGTCGTGCGTGATGTAATAGTGCCGCTTGATGTGGTCGAAGTTGACCGTGTCGGCGATGCCGTCTGATCTGGTAGAGATCTCTCAGGTAGCCGAACAGGTTGGGATAGTCGACGATGCGGCGGAGATTGCACTTGAAGTGGCCGTGGTAGACGGCATCGAACCGTACCAGCGTCACGAAGAGCCGCCAATCCGTTTCGACGACTCCGGAGCCGAAGAGATAACGACGGTCGGCGAGGCGCTGCCTCCAGCTGGTCGAGCGTCTCGAACAGTCGGCGCACCGCCCTTTCGTACGCGGCCTGTGAGGTCGCGAACCCTGCGCGATACACGCCATTGTTCACCTGCTCGTAGATGAAGGCCGTTCAGCTCGTCGATCTCCTGACGGAGTCCGTTCCGGATAGAAATCGAGACGGCTCTTCGTGAATCGATTGAACTCGCTATTGAACATGCGCATGAGGTCGTCGTCGGAGTTGCTCACGATGCGCTTGGTCACCGTATCCCACAGCACCGGCACGGTGACGCGCCCACGATAGTCGGGATCGGTCGCATGATAGGCTTCGCTGCAGAAACTGGAAGCCGTTGAGCGGATCCTGCGAATGACCCGGTCCGTCCCGAAAGGCCCAGCCCCGCTCGTCGCGAATCGGATCGACGACGGTCATGCCGATCACCGGTTCCAGCTCTTGAGCTTGCGCACGATGATCGTCCGGTGCGCCCATGGACAGGCCCAGGACACGTAGAGATGATACCGGCCTGCGGCGGCTGGATAGCCTGAACGGCCGTCCGCCGTGATGTGTTGTCTGAATGCGTCAGGCTGGCGTTGAAATTCGCCGGACTCGGTTTGTTCGTCGGGAAATTGCGGGTGAATGGTCATATGAGGAAGACCCTCTCGTCCTGCAAGCGCTGACGGGCATCGTCATTATCGCACAAGTGGTCGTGAGCGGCGCATCTTTCGTGTTCGTCAAGGTTGCAGCGACCGGCTTCCTCCAGTACAGTAAAGCGGTCATTAAGAAACTCTTCGCGGTGATTGTCCCAACTGTCACAGGAGTTCTTGTCGTGTTCTTCTGGCGAGAACGGGATTCGAATCGGATGATCAACTGGTACGTTGGCTCATCCGTGTGGATGGCGCAGGCGCCGGTAGATCTTAGTTCTGGCTGCTCGGCCAGCATCCTTCCGGCCTTGTTCGTGGCGCTGATTGCTACAGACCGACTCGTCCGTTGCTCGATCTTCTCGACGATGATGACGCGCTCCTGGACTCGGGACACCGTGGGAAACACTACACCGACGCGGCGCGCCGATAAGGCTCCTGGGATTCAGCAAAGGGCCTGGATCTGAAACCGGAACCATCGATCGTCCCGCGCACTTCAGCTTCGGCTTCTCGGGCGATCCCATCGAGGGAATTGTTCCGGATGGGCACCAGCGCGCGCGGCGGCTTGTTGACTATCTTCCTGTGATCACGGTCCTCGGACCAGCGGCTTGTGGGAATTATCGAGTCCTGGGTGGCAGGTGCGTAGATCTGTAAAAATTGGTAATCACGCATCCGGCTCACAGGGCGATTGGACGACGCACGGCCGCCTTCCACCTAGCGCTGTTGTGTGTGGTGCTGCCTGCCGGGGCTGTGTGGCGCAGGGCAGAGTCGCCGCAACGCGCCGCGGCCTCGCTGATGGAGTCCGCCTCATGGCTGACCCTGCGCAACACCCTTCCGCTGAATCCGTGCTGCCACTGGGGTCTCTGCTGTCGTATGGACTGCTCTGGATCGGCGCCGCGATCACCGTGGACATCGAACAGACCGGCGGCTGGAATTTCCTCGGGCGAAACGACGGCGTCGGGAGCGTGCCGTGATGTAACGCCGATTTCCATTCTCTAACCTGTCCTACTGTCTGATCGCCGCGTTTCTCACATTGCATGCGATCGGCGCGCATTACACCTACGCCGAGGTGCCATTCGGATTCTGGCTGAAAGACCTTTGGCCTTGAGCCGGAATCCCTTCGACCGGATCGTGCACTTCGCCTTTGGGTCGCTGCTCGTGCTCCCGCTGAGGGAGATCCTTGTCCGCAAGGCCGGAATCAGCGGCTGGTGGTCGTACTACCTGCCGGCGAGCGCGATCCTGGCTCAAAGCGGCCTGTTTGAACTGATCGAAGCCGCCGTCGCCATGATCGTCAGTCCTGAACTCGGCACCATGTATCTCGGCACGCAAGGCGACGAGTGGGACGCGCAGAAGGACATGCTGGCGGCATTCGGCGGTGGGCTGCTTGTCCTGTCCTTCGTCTACCTGCTTTCACGGCGCGCGCATCCGACGCCTGCGATTGGATAACGTGCGGACGTGTCGGGATGCGGGCTGCAGTAGTCACCATGGAATCCATGAGAGCATCCCCGGATTTCTGGCACGCCAGTTCAGTCGAAACGGTGACCAGACAGTTGGCACAGCCACACTTGATCGAGGCTTGTCGGACGCCGACGCCCTTGAACGGTTTCGACAAGCGGGCCCCAACGAACTGCCCCCACCTCCTCCACGTTCCCTGCTGAAACTGTTCCTCTCGCAATTCACCAGCATCATCGTGTGGGTGCTGATCGGAGCAGCCGTTATCTCGGGTCTCCTGGAAGATTGGCTGGATGCGGCGGCCATTCTGGCCATTGTGTTGCTG
>CAVSJC010000015.1:0-65459 GCA_963728135.1 uncultured Nitrospiraceae bacterium
CTTAACCCAAATGGAGGACGAATATGAAGTTTGCGAAACTGGTTGTCGCACTGGCGGCAACGCTCCTGCTTTTAGCCATCCTGGTGCTTCCGCAGATTATTGAAGCAAAACGCGCGCGCGCGGCCGCCACCCTGGGGGCCGGCCCACAGAAAAAATCCGACGTCACCGTCGTCGCATCTACGAAGAACGACACATCTCCGCCACTGCGCGAGATGCCACAGTTGCCGTACACCGGCAAACCTCAGAAGGAAGCGAACAAAAACCCGAAGATTCCACATTCGCACAAGGACAGCTCACGATCCGGTGGTGCAGTCCGGCGAAACGATGGCGCCTTCAGCGACTCATGCCCGGCACCACAAACAACTTTGACGGAGTTCCGTTTCCCGGCGTGGCTTGCAACTGCGCGCCGCCCGACACAGATGGCGAAGTTGGCGCCACTCAGTACGTGCAGATAGTCAACGAGGGCTATCAGGTTTTTGACAAGACCACTGGCGCGTCACTGCTCGGGCCTTCCGGTATTCAGACCATCTGGGGCGGCTTCGGCGGTGTTTGCCAGAACAACGGCAGCGGCGATCCGATCGTGCTTTACGATCAACTCGCCAATCGTTGGATCATCAGCCAGTTTGCCGGCGTGAGCGTGCCGACGGACGAATGCATTGCCGTTTCAACGACGAGCGATGCGACTGGTGCTTATCACCGCTACGCTTTTCATCTCGGCTCGAACTTTTTCGATTATCCGAAACTGAGCGTGTGGCCCGATGGTTACTACATGAGCATGAACGTGTTCAACTCATCAGGCACGGCGTACCTTGGCCCGCAGCCATTCGCGTTTGATCGAGCGAAGATGCTTGCAAGGCTTGCCGGCCACTTTCGTGACCACCGGCATCACCGGCGGTCCGTCGGAAGAAACTTATCTGCCGGCGGATCTCGACGGTTCGACTCTGCCGCCGCCGGGCGCGCCGGCGACATTCGTGGAATGGCCCGGAACAGGCAGCTATCGGATCTTCCATTTCCACGCGGATTTCGTGACGCCGGCGAATTCGACGTTCACGTTATTCGCGAGCTCCGCCCGCGGCGGGATTCATCATGTCTGTGTGCGACTACGCGGAACTGCGTTCCGCAATCCGGCACCACGACGAGATTGGACGCGATTGGCGATCGGTTGATGTTCAGACTTGCGTATCGCAATTTCGGGACGCACGAATCAGTCGTCGGGAATTACACGGTCAGTTCCGGAGGCGTAGCCGGCGTCCGATGGTTCGAAATCCGAAACGTCACCAACGGACCAGTTACGCGTTCATCAGCAAAGCACCTATCAACCTGATACGACGTGGCGCTGGATGGGCAGCGCGGCGATGGACCAGCAGGGAAACATGGCGATCGGCTACAGCGCTTCGAGCGCATCGATCTTTCCGCAAATTCGTTACGCCGGGCGGCTGGCGACCGATCCGCTGAATACGCTGGCACAGGCCGAAGCCACTCTGTTCGCAGGCACCGGTAGCCAGACCGGAACCGGCAACCGTTGGGGCGACTACAGCGCGATGTCAGATCGATCCGGTGGACGACTGCACGTTCTGGTTCACCAGCGAGTATTACGCGACCACCAGCCAGTTCAACTGGCGCACGCGCATCGGCTCGTTCAAGTTCCCGGGTTGTGGTGGCGCTCCGACGCCGACTCCAACTCCGACGTCCAACTCCGACGGCAACACCAACGCCGACTCCAACTCCGACACCGACGCCAACACCGGTGCCGGCCGCGCCGAGTAACTTAACGGCAACTGCGGTCTCGTCAAGCCAAATCAATCTGGCGTGGAACGATAACTCGAACAACGAGCAAGGCTTTAGGATTGAACGTTGCCAGGGCAACAACTGCACGAACTTTGTGCAGATTGCCCAGGTTGGGCCAAACGTCACGAGCTTTTCGAACACCGGGCTCCGCGAAAAACAAGGTCTATCGATATCGCGTGCGGGCATTCAATGGCGGCGGCAATTCGGGTTATTCCAACATTGCCTCAGCACGAACGCTGCGGCGATAACCGGCGTAGAAATGCTGTTTGAAGTTAAGCGGGCGCTTCGGCGCCCGTTTTTCTTGTTTATAGTCGAAGAGGGAAGGCTGGCGTCGTTTGCCGACAAAGTACCGCTTGCCTCGCTGGTCATCCATCACTGTGCGTCCATCCAGGGATGCGGAGATCGAATGCTCGTGACCGAGGATCGCATCGAAATCTGCGATTGGCTTGAGCCCTTGTTCGACAGATCGCGAATTGTTCGAACCGGCGCAGACCCGTTTCATGGCTTGAAAGACTCAGTTGACGGTTGTAGTGACAGCAATGATGACGAAGAGGAGAAGTCCCATCGCCGGAAAGGTAAGCACCGTCGATAGCGCAAGAGCAATGACCGACTGGCCTCTCGAACCCTGATTTAGAATGCGGTACGCGCCCCACGCAAATAGCGACCAGACGCAAACCAGAAAATACCCGACGAAAAATATGATGGTGGCGGCGATAAAGGCTTTGCTTTCGAGCGGAGAAAAGGTCGGGACAACCGCCTCGTTCGGTTTATTCGGGAACAGTGCCCTATAAATAAGAGGGTTGAAAATCTTGAGCACTCCTACACTGCAAAGGAACACGAGAAGCACCAGCGGAATCATCACGCCAGAGTGATAGGAAACGACTTTAAGGAGCTTATCGAATGACGCCTGGCCACCGACTATTTTCCAGGACACACGGATGATACCTGTTGAGACCGCGATAAGGATCAGGTCTGTAAGGATGGAAACACCAAAGAATTGCCAGAAGTCTGTTTTCTCCGGGAGCAGTGGGGTCTGGAGAATCAGGGTAAGCGAAAGCGAAATTCCAACGAAGGTCAGGGCTTCGGTCAACGCGTGAGGCTGATCTGAGATCGCGTTCGTTGACGAACAACCGCGGGCTGCCAAGAACCTGACTGAAAGTGGAAACGTATTTCGGGATACTCGAAAGTATCTCTTTGATGAGGGCCTGCATGTTTTATACACATCCTTAGTGAGGCTCGAAAAACTTGAAGGATTATGACCAACGCCCGACCATTCGACAAGCAAAACTATCGCGGCAGTCTAATCGTAAAAACAGCGCCACCGTCAACTGCATTTGTTACGGTCAAGTCACCGCCATGCTCACTAATGACGCGATGTGCCAGCGCGAGGCCGACACCATGACCGCCCGACTTCGTCGTGAAGAAAGGAATGAAAACCTTTTGCAGGTCCGGAAGATCGATCCCTGGGCCCGAGTCGTGAATCGAAATTGCGATCCAGTCTTTTTCGGTGGACAGCTTCAACGCAATCCTACGATTACCCGCTCCTTCTGGAATTGCTTCGGCAGCATTGCGCATCAGATTTAAGAGCGCCTGGCGCAACATGCGAGCATCTGCACGAACCTCCAAATCGCTTACATCTTTCGGGTACGTCGACCTGCAGCTCGATCTTCCGTTCCTCGACCAGCGGTTTCAATTCGCGAGTGCATTCCTCGATAAGTTCGTGCACCGAGATTTCTTCGAATTGAAGCGTTTGCGGCCGGGCGAAGTTCAGGAACGCGGTGGTCATCTCGGAAAGATTCCGCACTTCCTGAAGCAGTGCATCCGCGGCGCCCTTGGCGCGTTCGTCAGTGATCGATGCTTTGCAGGAACTGCGCGTAGCCGTGCAGCGCCGCCATCGCATTCTTGAATTCATGCGCCAGCCCGGCGGACATTTCGCCCAGGCTTTCCAGGTTCCGCTTCAGCGTGACCTGTTCGCGCAACTTGCGTGACTTCGGTGATGTCTGTGATCAAGCAAAGCGCGCCTTTCGAACCCGTAGGCCGAAGGATCGATAGGCGCGACGGTTGCGCCGAGTCGCTTCGGTTGCGGTGAAGCGTTCGTCTCGATTTCTTCACGCCGAAAAATCTGACCGCTGCTGAGGCACGCATCGACCAGGTCTGCCAGGGCGGGCACGTCGCGGAAGATAGTTCGAAAGTGTTCGCCTTCGAGTTTCGCGCGCATCGAACAGCACGTGCGCCGGCGCGTTTGCGACCGTTGCTATGCCCTGACAAGTCGAAGGCAATCAGACCCGTCGGCATGCTCGCGACGATCCGCTCGCTGAAAAGTTCGGCCGAATCCGCGCGCTGGCTCGCTTCCGCGGTCAGGCGCTCCAACTCCTGCTGTTGCGCCTGAAGTTGCGCGACGACGGATTGAAATGTTTCGAGCACGAACGCCGCTTCATTTTGCGGCTTGCCGGATCGCGCGACCGGCACGCGCTCGGCTTCGCTAATCAATTGGTTGTAAGGGCGAAGAATTCCGCGCAGCAGCCACGCGATCGCAACCAGACTAATGAAGAGTGCGACGATGAAGCTCGTAAGCAGGAATGGCTGGTAGACGCCCGCGACTGCAGGAGCGAAAGCGAAGACTGCGAAGATGAAGACAGCGGCGAGCAGAAATGCCGCCGCCAGAATGGTGAGCGAAAGTTGCCGCCCGCTAATTCGCATGCAGCTATCAAAACTGCGACGCGTACCATTCGATGATGCGATGGCCGAACAACAGACTGACAATGGCGCCGATGCCCAGAAAGATTCCGAACGGCAGCATCATCTGCATGTTTCGTGCCGCGCTTGGCCATCACCGCGATGCCCGCGAGCGAGCCGGTAAAAACGCCGAAGAAGATCGTGAGTACCGCGAGACGCCATCCGAGATAGCGCGCCGACCATGAACATCATCTTGACGTCGCCCAGCCCCATCGCTTCAACGCCGCGCAGCTTCTCCCAAAGAAATCCCATCAGCCAAAGCGAGCCGCCACCAACCAGCGCGCCGATCGCTGCGCCGATCAGCGACACGCTCCACACCGGAAGCTGCGGCAGCCGCGCTGAACAGTCCCGGCAAATCATCGAACTGTGCCGGCCCGACGAGATAAGGCAAGCGCAATCGCGCGTCAGCACGGCGAAGATGATCCCGGGATAAGTGATCACGTTCGGCAGAATCATGTGCTCTGCGTCGATGAAGATCAGCGCGATAAGAGCCGCCACGAAGGCCAGATCAAAAGGCAGCGCGTACGAAATGCCATCACGCACGGCGACAGCGCAACGAAAAGCAGCGCGGTCAACGCCTCGACGATTGGATAACGGATCGAAATCGGATTGCGACACGAGCGACAGCGGCCCCGCAGGATTAAGAAACTCAGAATCGGAATGTTGTCGTACGCGCGCAAAGGCGTGCGACACGACGGGCAGGCAGAATTCGGAAAGACTATCGATTGTTCAAGCGGAATACGATGAATGACGACGTTGAGAAAACTGCCGATGATGGCGCCGAGAATTCCGGTGAACGCAGCCACGATTGGCAGCGGCACGCCAAAGACGTTCTCGATCGCCAACAGGCTCATTCGTCTGCGATTGTAACCCGACCGGTCGAGGCTGCCTACTGAATTTCTCGTCCACTTCGAGGAGTACTGCCTGACTATTTCAGCGGTCATTTCATAGATTGGGTCAGCTCGAAGGGCTGAAAGGCGTAGCCGGCGGTTGAGCGCGCAGCGCAACCCCGGATGGTCCCTGATTTTCGACCTGAAAGGGTCACAGAGGTCGTCGGCACCCTTTCAGGGTGCGAATTCACCCGACTTTCCGAGGGTCACGCTTCGCTGCGACCCTCGGCTACTTCTTGCAACGCCTTCGGGTTGCGAATTGGCTCAGCATGTTAATGCTAGATGGAGAGGAACATCACTCGTCGTTACGCTGATTCTGAAGGTCCAACAGCAGCTTATGCTTCAGTGACGCATGACGCGCAGCAAACTTTGCAATCATGAGTCCCGCCGCGCCGTCGCGAAAGCCGGATTTCAAGATGTAGCTGCGCACGAACGCTGACGGGACCGGCGACGGCGGCTTGCAGCGAAGACGTGCGCTTGCCTTCGCGAAACATCTGTTGCGCGCCAAGCGGGGCGTAGCGTTCTTCAATCATCTGCTGATGATGCGCTGCGTCGCGCACCGTGTAGTGAAGCAAGTCGCCGGAAAGCGTTTCGACTCGCGACCCCGGGTTTCATCGCGAAGGATTCATGAATCAATCGGTCGCCCCAGCTTCCGTGCCGCCGATTGAAAAGGCGCAATTGAAAATCCGGGTACCATCCACCGCCGCGAATCCAGCGACCCATGTAGAACGTCCGCCGCGCGAGCCGATAGCCGTCCGCCCACGCGTTCTCGGGCCTGCGGCGCAAAGCTGCGATTGAAGATTCGAGTTCCGGCGAGACTCGCTCGTCAGCATCAAGGCTGAGGACCCAATCGTGCGCGGCCGCGTCGGTCGCGAACTGCTTTTGCTGCGCAAATCCGGGCCATTTGTTGATGAGGACCCTCGCGCCGCAGGTCGCGGGCGATTTCGACCGTCGCATCGGTCGATTCCGAATCGACGACGACAATCTCGTCCGCCCACGAAACCGATTCACAAGCGGCGTGAATGTTTTCTTCTTCGTTGAAGGTGATGATGCAGGCGGAGATCTTCATTTGGAGTGCGCCGGTCTTCGACTTTGCAGACTTTGCGATTGTCAGCGCTATTCTGCAGAATTAAGCGGCGCTAAGTCAATCGCAAAGCGGCGTCGCGCTGAAGCGGCTTGCCGCCGCACTCCAAAAATGTTCTACTCCTTGGTAGGCTCAACCGAAATATTGTTGATGCGGAGCGTCGAGCCGGTCGCCCGCTGCAGATCCGCGAGCGCCTTGTTGTAGTCGGTCTGCGCCTGCAGTTCGTTGGTTCGCGCGAAAGTCAGTTCGTTCTGACGCGACAGCAGCAGGAACGTGGTCGAGCGGCCGACTTCGTACAGCTTCTCTTCGCCGGCGAGCTGTTGCTCAGCGCTCTCTCTCGCCATTCGCGAAGTGCAGGACGCGACGACGCGCCGTGTCCACGGCCTGCGCCGCGTTGCGAACGTCCATCTCGATCGCCTGGTCCTGCGAACGGAACGAAGCTTCCAGCTGGTCGCGTTGAATGCGCGCGCCGGCGAGATTCGCTTCCGCAGTTCGATTCTTGAACGGGAAGGAAATCGTCACGCCCAACCGTCAGGTTGCGCGTGTCGCCGCTGAACAAGTTGCGAGATGTCCTTTCCGTAACCGCCGACCAGGTTCGTCGGTGGCGGCGAACAGCGCGGGTTCGTGAACGATATCGCACGGTGGAACGCGGCCGCGGCCGGCCAGACCGGTCAGCGCGAACGTCCCGGTCAGATCGACTTGCGGCTTCGTCTGGTTCTTGTAGAAGTCGATGTCGATGGCGTTGATTTCTTTCTGCAGGTTTAGCCGCCGAATCTCAGGCCGATTCTTGTGCGCTTCGTCGAGCGCGAGTTGCAGATTCACCGGCGACAAATCGAGCACCGGCGTATCAGTCGGCGTAATCTGCGCCGTCCATTCGGGCGCGGCCGGGTCGCGCAGCATCAACTGCTTCAAAGTGTTCTCGGCGATAGAAACGTTTTGCGTGGCGGTGAAAAGATAGTGACTCGCGCGTCGAAATGTCGGTCTGCACCTGTGCGCGATCGAGCGGAGCTTTTGCGCCGGCTTCAATCTGCGCTTCGATGTTGCGCATGTTCTGCCGCGCGACGTTCAGACTCTCGAGCTGGTTCTGCTGATTGCGCAGCGCGAACACCAGGTTCCAGTAAGCGGCCTGCACCTGCGAAATAATCTGAATCGTTCGCTGCCGAAAATCCGAATCGGTTTGCTGAATGAACTTCTTCTGAATCTTGATCGAGCGGCGATTGACATCGATGCGATCGATTTCGAAACAGCGGCTGATTGAATTGCAGCGACAGATTCGACGAGTAGAACGGACTGAGCGAGCTGAAAGTCGAGTTGTTTGTCGTCTGCCGCGAATTCGCGAAGCTCAGAGTGTAGTTGCCGCCGTCTCGTTCGAAATTCTTAGTGAGCGACGGACTAAAGTTGAAAATTGTCGTGGTCGTCGTGCCCGACGCGCCGCCGCCGCCCAGGCTGCTTTGCTGCGGCGTGATGTTGTGAATTATCTGCGGCGTGATGCTGAACAGCGGATCGTACACTCCGTAGAGTCCGCGCAGTTGCGTCTCGGCAAAGCGAACGTCGTCGCGCGCGATTTCGATCTCGTTGTTGTTCTGCAGCGCCTTGCGAATCGCATCGTTCAGCGACAGGCGTCAGGATGTTGCTGCTGATGATTCCCACGCGCGTCAGGTCCGGTATCGGCGGCAGTGGTTGTGCCGTCAAATTCGGAAAGTTCGGCTCGCGCGGATCCTGCACGGTCGGATCGACCGTAGGCGTCGTCGTCGTGGGCACCACAGTCGTCCCCGGAGGCGCTTGCGGCGATGGCTGCTGCGATCGCCGGCGGCGCGGTGGGTGGCTGAATCTGCTCCTGGCCCGGAGGCTGCGTCGCAGGGTTTACCGGAGTCGGGCTCGGCGTTTGGGCCATGGTGATCGACGCGGTAAAGAGAAATAGCGCCAACGGCGACGCCTTCTTCATGATGCTAAACGAGTGGTTCATTGAAATACTCCTACGCAGGTCTCAGGCCAGCACTTCTTGCTTGGTGAACACACAAGGAGCGCAAAAAGGTCAAACTTCTACTACGTTAACAGTTAGCGAGCGGTTTCAAAAAGCTTACGCGTGCCGTTTTTGGGACGCAGTCTGCCATTATTGGGACGCAGCCTGGGTAGAGAAAGACATTCGTTGATTGACTCGAACCTTTGTGTTCTAATCGCATTGCTTGCTCCTGGTTCGCGAGGCCTTTGGCAGTTTGCGGATTTTCCGCAGTTCCTCAAAATCGGCCGATCGCTGTGCACTCTCCACTCCGATTAAGTCTGATCATCGTCGCTGCGGTGTTCGCGGTATGGCTTCCGTCCGCCAGTGCCGCGCCTTTGAAACCGATTATCGTCAGTACGCCAAATTCGACTCGCGCCGTTGCCCTGGACGCCATCGAATTTAAGCCGGAGCCATTCGCCGCCAAATCGACATCACTTTTGTACGGCGTAGATCGATCGACTCGCATCATGGTCTTCGTTCTCAATCTCTCGTTGCAACCCGGCGAGAATCCTTCAGTCGTAACCGCCGACGCCGAAGACGCAGCCCATCGCCACTTTAATCTTGCGGTGGAGTACGTCGGAAAGACTTCGGGCCAGGACTGGCTCACTGCGGTAGTCCTGAGACTGGATCAGGACATGGGTGACACGGGCGACGTGCTAATTCAACTCACATATCAAAACGTCAATAGCAATCGTACGCGCGTCGGGATCGGACACATCGGCGGGGGACCGGCAGACGATCCAGGCGCCGGCCCCACACCAGCGCCGCCTTACTTGCTCTCCGGACAGATAACTTCGGCAGGTGTTGGTTTAAGTGGCGTTACCGTTAAGCTCAGCGGACCATCCCTTGCGGAAACGACCACCGACAACAGCGGAGCATACTCGTTCACCGTTGCCATCCGCCGGTGACTACACGCTGACGCGTCAAAGGCACTTTTTATATTCAATCCCGTAAGCCTTGTCCTTGCCAACGTGGCTGGTAACCGAACCGTTAATTTCGCCGCGGAGCGAACAGCTTTTACGATCAATGGGACCGTTCGGGACGATCAAGGTAGAGCACTTAGCGGCATCGCGGTGAGACTCGAAAGCAGCAGAGGGGATCCACCGCTGGGCATCACGACGGATGACGGCGGCAACTTCTCGTTCAATGATATGCCGAGAGGGTATGCGTACTCAGTAGCGCCGCAATTTACGAATTTGTTTGTGTTCACTCCGCAAACCGTGACGGAGCTTAATCGAGATGTGTCGCTAAGCTTCGATGCGAGTTTGCAAACTTACATGATCGGCGGGTCTGTGAGCGATCTCGCGCAGCGCCGCGTGAGTGGGGTCACGGTTACCTTGTCGGGCGCCGCCAATGGCACGCTCACCACCGACGAGTTTGGTCACTACCGCTTCCACGGCTTGCTCGCCGGCAAGGACTACACGATTGGGATTCAGAAGAAATTCTTTACGGTCACACCCGCAAGCATTCCGGTGCTAAATCTGCTCGCCAATCAGCTCTTTGTGGATTTTGTCGCAGTGCGAGATACGTTCGTTGTGAACGGCATCGTCAAGGACAACGAAGGAGTAGGCCTGGATGGACACGCAGTGAAGTTGGAGAGTTCCTCTCCTGACGTTCCGGCTCGAACCTTGATCACCAGCGATGGCGGAGAGTTCTCGTTCAGCAATGTGCCGGCTGGCTTCAATTATGCAATCACGCCGCAGACCACCAGTTTGTTGGCATTCACTTCGCAGAGCGTTCCGGAACTCAACGCCAATGTTTCGTTGACGTTTAATGGGACCTTGCGAACTTACACAATCAGCGGGTTTGTTGGCGATCAAGCGACGCAGAGTGGCCTAAGTGGGGCCACCGTTAGCTTGTCCGGCGGAGCGACGGACTCAACCATCACAGCGGCAAACGGAAGCTATTCATTCAATAATCTGATTGCCGGCAGAAGCTACACGGTGTCGGCGGCAAAAACCTACTTCACCGTTACGCCGGCAAGCATTGCACAACCAAATCTGAGCAATCATTCCGAGTTCAACAACTTCAGCGCCGTGCGAAACACGGTCGTAATTAACGGAATCGTAAAGGACAGCGAAGGAACGGAACTAGCCAATGCCGCAGTGAAATTGGAGAGTAACTCGCCTGAAGTTCCCGCGAGGACTGTGTTCGCTAACGCCAGCGGAGCCTTTTCGTTCACCGATGTTCTGGCAGGCTTCAACTACACGGTAACTCCTCAGAACACGAGCTTATACGCGTTCACGCCACAAAGCTTCGCTGCTCTCACGTCGAGTCTGTCATTAACTTTCAATGGGACGCTGCGGAGTTACAAAATCAGCGGGACAATCAAGGATCAGACGCAAAACGGTCTGGCGGGGGTTCTTGTTACGTTAACGGGCGGCGCCAACAGATCTGCGACCACAGACGCGAACGGCCAATATGCATTTACCAGACTTATTCGCTGGTGGCACCTATACCATCGCCGCGGCCAAAACAAACTACTTTGTAGATCCAGCCTCTCACAATCTCAGTCTCTTCCAGGACGAATTGGTCAACTTTAACGCAACCAGGTTTTACGTAATCAACGGCCGGGTCAGCGACAGTGCGGGCAGGGGTTTGCCGGGAATAAGCATGTCGCTCACTGGGCCGCAAAACGCTTCGCTCAGAACCACAATGCGACGGAAATTATTCGTTGACGGTAACAGCGTCGGGCAATTACGTTTTGACTCCGTCACAAGAACAGGACTTCTACCAGTTCTCGCCCGCGCTCCGAAGCTTCTTAAACTTGAGCGACCATCAATTGGCGAACTTTTCCGGCACTATAACAGTCACTGGTCCAACCTATGTGCTGGAATTCGATGGCACGCCGAAGAATGTCGACTACGGAGTCTTTTGGCCGACTGATACCAACATTGGCCAATTCTTCTGGGAGGTGTGGGCCATGCCGGCGCGCGGGTGCCGAGGCGACATACATGATCTCTGATGGCTATGGCGGGGCTCACGTACTCCTTTTCGGCTTTAACGACGGTGCAACCGGGCCGCTACACGCTCCTTGGTAATATTTGGATCGGAACACAGGTCCTATATTACAACAGCGATGAAGGACCCAGTGTCGGCGAATGGGGTCACTTCGCGGTGGGTTGGGACGGACAGAGTATCATTACGTATTACGACGGCGTCCCGGTTGGTAAACTAGCCATTTACCGGCCCACGCGTTTCCACCGGCACCTATAACGGGTCAACGTTGCTATTCGTCGGAGGTTCTAATCATCAGAACTTCAAGGGGAGAATCGCTCAAATTCGTGGCTTTGAAGAAAATAATCCGCGCGCTGGGGCTCCGGAGTCTGCGTTCACGCCGCAGACCGTCTTTTCGCAAGGGGGCCAGTTGTTGAACTATTACTTCCGCCCGAATCCGGACGTGGCTGACCTATCGGACGGCTACAACGGAACTCTGCATTTCGGTCGGCTCCGCAGCATGCAAAACTACTTCGATGGATGCCCGGCCTGTCCGACACCCGAGTTTGTACTTGATTCGACTGCGCCCAAATTTCGCCGATCCAGCCAATCCAGGCACGACAAGCACGCTCGTCGAAAGCCCTGCCGCGCCGCCAGGCGGCGCACGGGTCTTCGACTCATTCTCGCGCAATAATTCCACCTACATCCTGAATGGCAAAGGTGGATTAGGCTCAACGGAAACAGGCGCTGCGTCGTGGCGAACTAATGTCGATCCGCCAGACGCACAACCGTTCGGCATTCTGGCGGGCCGTGCGGTCGTGCTTGCTAACACCATGGCGCTGGCGTGGGTGCCGGTCACTTCTGCAACTGGAAACCTGGATATTCGCGTCAGCCGAACTAACGGCGCCTTCGGCAGCGGCCGCCACACAGGGCTTTGTTTCCGTGTAGTTGATAAGGACAACTTCTTCTTTGCTCATTCTAAAGATGATCCCGCCAATCCGTCGGGTTCTAAGCGACTGACCCTTGGTTACTATCAAGGTGGGGTGAAAACAATTCTGGCGGATAACATAGTTATGCCGGCAAGTTGGACCACCTTGCGAGTTGTCACTCGCGGATCCGGCGCAATCACTGTTTTCGCTGACGGCGTGCAGGTCCATGCATCCAGCAACGCGCTCAACTCATTTGCAACCGGCTCAGGGTTATTTAACCATGGCGCGGGAATGGGTCTGCAAAATCGCTGGGACAGCTTTACGATACTTGATGCGCCCTGACGTCAGATCACTCTTTCCAAAGAACGAACCGCATTTATCGCCGCTTGCTAGACGGTCAACGTTGAAGGCATAATCTGCCTTTCTTGATCCAGTAAGTCTGATTGAGCTCGGCGAGACTTCGTCGAAAACGCGTAGTGGTGTGGGTCGTCGATTCGTAAGGAGGACAGAGAATGGCAGTTAAGGTTGGCATCAACGGGTTTGGACGCATCGGCCGCAACATTTTTCGCACCGCTCTGGGCGACAAGGACATCGATTTCGTCGCCGTCAACGATATCACCGACACAAAGACGCTGGCGCACCTGCTGAAATACGATTCGGTGCTCGGCAATCTGGATCACGACATTACGGCTTCTGAAAACGGAATCAAGGTCGAAGGCGAAGAGTTTCAGCGTCTTTTCAGAACGAGATCCGGCGCTGATTCCCTGGGAATCAGTCGGCGCGGAAATCGTGATCGAATCGACCGGACGCTTTACCAAAGCCGAAGATGCCAAGAAACACCTGCGCGGCAGCGTCAAGAAAGTGATCATCTCGG
Organism: uncultured Nitrospiraceae bacterium; assembly: GCA_963728135.1. Lineage (GTDB taxonomy): Bacteria > Nitrospirota > Nitrospiria > Nitrospirales > Nitrospiraceae > Nitrospira_D. Next base: position 13,241 of record CAVSJC010000015.1, read on the forward strand.
CGCCGGCCAAGAACGAAGACATCACGATCGTGCTCGGCGTGAACGAAGATCAAGTACGATCCGGCGCACATCACATCATTTCCAACGCGTCCTGCACGACGAACTGTCTGGCGCCGGTCGCGAAGGTCATTCACGAAAAGTTCGGCATTCGCAACGCGCAGATGACCACGATTCACTCGTACACGAACGATCAGCAGTTGCTCGATCTGCCGCACAAAGACCTGCGACGCGCGCGCGCCGCGGCGCTTGAACATGATTCCGACTTCGACCGGCGCGGCGAAAGCAGTGGCGCTGGTGTTGCCCGAATTGAAAGGAAAGTTCGACGGCATCAGTGTGCGCGTGCCGACGCCGAACGTTTCGCTGGTCGACGTGGTTATCGACGTCGAGAAGGAAACGACGACGGAAGAAGTGAACAAGGCGCTGAAGGATGCCGCCAACGAAGAGCTTGCGCGGAATTCTCGAGCTTCTCTGAAGAGCCGCTCGTTTCTTCGACTTCAAACAGAATTCGAACTCGTCGATCGTCGATGCCGAGTACACGAAAGTCATCGGCGGCAACATGATCAAGATCCTTTCCTGGTACGACAACGAGTGGGGTTACTCCTGCCGCGTGCGCGATCTGATCAAGTACATCGCCGGGAAAGGACTTGTAAAACTGTCAGTGAGTCAGTGTGTCTGTAGTGTAGTGGCGCTAGTTCGAGTTGCTTTGACTGCGCTACTCGCACACATACGGCACAACTGCACCACTGACCAATGACATGCCAAAGCTCTCCATCAGCGATCTCGACCTTTCCGGCAAACGCGTCTTCATCCGAGTCGATTTCAACGTTCCCATCAAAGACGGCAAGGTTGATGACGACACGCGCATTCGCGCGGCGCTGCCGACAATCAACTACGCGACTGAACATGGCGCGCGCGTGATTCTCGCGTCGCATCTGGGCCGGCCGAAAGGACAGCGCGTCGATAAGTACAGTCTGCGGCCCGTGTCACGAAAAGCTTCAGGAACTGCTCGGAACGCCATCGGCCGAAGTCGTAATCGACAGCCCGATCGGCGCGCAGCTCCGACTCAGTTGCTTTCGCGGACGATTGCGTTGGCGAAGCGGCCAAGAGCTGCGGTCGACGCGTTGAAGGACGGCGACGTGCTGCTGCTTGAAAATCTTCGTTTCCATCCTGAAGAAGAAAAGAACGACGAAGCCTTCGCGAAAGAGTTCGCTTCGCTCTGCGATGCTTTACGTCAACGACGCATTTGGCGCGGCGCATCGCGCGCACGCTTCGACCGCCGGCATCACGAAGTTCGTCGAGCAAGTCGGCGGCCGGTCTGTTGATGGAAAAGGAACTCGAGTATCTCGGCCGCGTCATTGAGAATCCTGAGCATCCATTCGTCGCAATCCTCGGCGGCGCCAAAGTCTCGGACAAGATTCCGGTGATCAACGCGCTCATCGATCGCAAAGTCGATCGGCTGCTGATTGGCGGCGCGATGGCCTACACGTTTTTGAAAGCCGAAGGCTTCACCGTCGGCAAGTCGCTGGTCGAAAACGATCAGCTTGCAGACTGCATCGCAAATCAAACAGCGTTGCGAAGCAGTCAGGCGTGCAGTTGCTTGCTGCCGACGGATCATCAGGTGGTCGATAGTTACGAACCGGTGAAGGGAAGCGAGATTGTCGCGAAGACGATTCCGATTGAGTTCACGAACGCGGGACATGCGGGCATGGACATCGGCGTCGAGACGGTGGCGCACTTTTGCGAACGCTTTGAGCGATGCGAAGACGATCATCTGGAATGGTCCGATGGGCGTGTTCGAAGAACCACCATTCGATCAGGGCACAATCGGAATCGCTCGCGCGGTCGCCGAAGCCGCGGATCGCGGTGCGACCGTGATCGTCGGCGGCGGCGATTCAGTCGCTGCGGTGACCAAGGCCGGCGTCGCCGATCGCATCACGCACATCTCGACCGGCGGCGGCGCGACGCTGGAGTTTCTTGGCGGGTGAGGAATTGCCGGGCGTTGCGGCGTTGAGCTGACCAGAGCTAATCGCACGCGCATCTTTTGCCACCACCTTAATTAAAAACCGGCACATTGCGTTAGGGACGACCGAAACTTCGTAAAGGGAAGTTGTCAATCGCCCCATGGGAGGGATCGAGGTGCTGCGCACCAAGTCAAGGTTGCACAACAGGACCAACGACTCATGGTCAACAAGAACTTGCAGGCCCACCGTTGATTCCGTTCAATATCCAAACGCTCCGGATGAGCGCGCGCCGCTGAGCCCCGCTCGCGTTGCAGCGGAAGTCGTGATGATTCAAAGCATCCACGCCCAACTCATGCAGGCAGCCATTGCCGAGACAGGTTTGAAACCGATCCAGCGTACTGACGATGGTGGCGATGCTCATGTTAACCCCGTCGCCATTGCCTGCGCCGTCGTTGTCCAGGAGGTCCATCAATGCCGCGGTGTGGCAGAATGGAAATTCGTGAGCGTTATTAACCGTCTTGCAATCGAGCACTGTTTGCCCGTTGGAGCCCGTCACTGTTGCGCTCTCAACGTTGAAAGTAAGGCCGCTGCGCCTAAAACTGGCGTTCGCGTTAGAACCAAAGGCCCACACCACCGCCCAGGCGTCTGCGAGGCCTTCGAGAAATGCAGCCTTTGAGAACTCACGTGTAGTTCGTTTCCATTCGGGAGCAAGGCCCCCCGGAGGAAAGACGTAGTCCGTCAACGGAACTATCGGCGCAACGTCCAGATCGAGAGCATTCCAAGTAAGTGCGTGCCCCAACTCGTGCGCCAGTACCATCGGGACTGTTCGAGGCGTCGAGGTCGAGATAAACACTTCGTGTCGGAGGGGCGCAACACCAAAATGGAAGTTGAAGCCGGGCACTCGCGTCTTAACGCGGAGTCCAGGCATCCGGTCGGGCAATACCGACGAATCGCGCACGATGTTGTGAAAGAATTCATCGGTGGTGAGATAAGCAGCCGTCTCATCGTTGGCGCTGGCGGTCAGCGAGCCGAGGTTAGAGGTGCTTGAAGTGACATTGCGGACGAAACTCTGATCCGCGCTTGCCTCGCCTCCAAGAACTACGCGCACAACGCGGAACAGTGTTGGGGGACGCGTGTTTCCAGTCGCTCCCACTTCCGTTGACGACTCGAACCACACGGTAACGCGTAGACTCGTCGGAAAGTTGTCGCGCGTATTATCCAGCCAGGGTAGCTCGAAGTTGCCGTTGGCGTCGGTGACCCCGAAAGAAGTCGGGTTGATCACGTTCAATTCGCCGGCCGAGGAGGCGTTAAGTGCCCTAACCGACACGATGACGCGCTTAACGGAGACGCCCGGCAGCAGACTAGCTGGGGCAGTCCCGTTCACGGAGAAACGGTTGTCGCCCACTCTGATACGGCCTTGTACGGTTCCTTCAATCCGAGCTTGGGCATCCTGCAAATTGAAAAAAACCAGGATGGCTAAAATGGGCAGAGAGACGGTAAGTTTTCGAAGTTTTCCTTGTGGCATAATGAGACTCCTCTCTTAGTTGTGAGTGATTAGCAAGTCTGCTCGCTGGACTCGAGTGGAAGGCTTTCCAGCCCCAATCGAGCCCAGCGCACGATCAATTTGCTGGTTTTCGCGCTTAGCTCGCGAGCAAGTTCCCGGCGTCCTCCATCGCTGTACCTGCGGCGACGAGATCTTGTCCGCCTTTCGCCATCTCATCAGCTCCATTGAGGATGCCGGTCTTAACGGCCGGTAGCTGTTCCTGTAAGTCTCTTGCTCCGTTCGCGATTTCCAGCAAGCCCACGCGGATGTTGTCGAGATTGTCGGCCACAGCCTCTACACTTGCGCCGATCGGGCGAAAGGGGCGTGCACTGGAGATATCGACCCCGGTCACAAGTCTCACTCTTCCGATCACAGGGATGTCAAATACTCTGCTGTCGGGGTCAATGCTTGGCACCGTAATGCTGTCGAGGCCACTGGCCACCGAATGAAACGCATTCGCAATGAGCGACACGAGGTTTCGAAGCGAGCGTGTGGCAGTTTCAATAGCGCCCAATGCGCGGTCAACACGCGCGTTGTCATCAAAAATCGCCGCTACGCCTCGCAACTCATCTGCAGCGCTCTTCAGCTTGTTTCCGGTTTTTGTTTGTCCTTCACCAACCGCAATCAGCTTGCGGCCAACTTGTGCGGGATCGAATGCCATAATTTTTCCTCCAGTTATGTGTTAAGGGGGTGTTAACCCCGGTTAGAGTGATCTTTGCTGGCAGCACTGCCTCACAAGCGTTTGGTTGCGCTGTTCCGGCGCCAGCAAGCTTCCGGTTTTTACTCTTCACCCTGACCAGCGAAAAACCTTGACCAATCCCCTCATTCGAATAAAATCAACACTCATTCGCCGACGCAGAGACCTCTAAGCCTTCCTGAAGAATTGCGCAGCGCTGGAATGTCGTCGGTAAGCCGTCAATACGTCTGATTCGGAGGTGCCAACCGGTTGGGAACCGTCACTGAATTGTTGGTGAGGTGGAACGATGGTGATCGCGGGGCTCTCGACGAGCTCACGACTGTGACTTATGACGAGTTACGCAAACTTGCCAGAGCCCACTTGCGACTAGAACGCCAGAATCACATCCTGCAACCGACCGCTCTGGTCCATGCGGTCTATGCGCAACTGATTCCCATGCGCGAAATGAGTTGGCAGTGTCGTACTCAGTTCTACGGCATGGTCACTCGCATGATGAGAAATATTCTGGTGGATCATGCCCGGCGGCGCCTGGCAGACAAACGGAGCGGAAATCGATCATTTATCTCGCTCGAAAAGGCCGACCGATTTCTCCGAAAACCTGACGTCGATATCCTCGATCTCAACGACGCCCTGGAATTGCTGGCTACTACTCATCCCGATCACTGCAAAGTCGTTGAGCTACGCTTTTTTGGGGGCATGACTATCGAAGAAACGGCCGAAGCTCTCGGCCTTTCACACGCCACTGTCGAACGCCACTGGAACTTTGCGCGCGCCTGGCTTCGTCAGCAAATGAGCGCGTAAAGTTATCCATTTTCGCTAAAGGTCGAGTTGGTTTGAGGGTCACGTGAGGGGATTGGTTCAATGCTTGCGCTCGTACAGGTAGATGGATCTATTCGAGAAAAACTGAGATGGAGCGTCGGAACCGAGTCGAGATCCTATTTCATGACGCGTTGGCGCTCGAGCCGAGTGCACGCACGCCATTCCTTGAAGAGGCATGTTCCGGGCGAGCCCGGACTCCTAGAGGAAGTAGTCTCTCTAATATCCGCTCATGAACAACCATGGAGCCTTATCGATTCGCCTGTCAATCACGCTAAAGACCAGGCTGACGACGAACTCTCCCAATCTTTAATCGGTACCTCGATTGGTCGCTATCAGGTGGTGCGCTTGATTAAGCGAAGCGGCATGGGCGAGGTCTACTTAGCTCGCGATACGCACCTGCCTCGTGAGGTGGCGCTCAAGCTCTTGCCGTTGATGTTTACCGGCGATGAGCGCCGGCTTCGGCGATTCATCCTGGAAGCTGAAGCAGCTTCTTCACTCAATCACCCAAATATCTTAACGATTCACGAAATTGGACATATTCGCGATGTTCATTACATCGCCACGGAGTTTGTCGACGGGCAAACCCTGCGAGAACGTTTAGCGGATGGCCAACTTGAATTGAAGGAGGCTGTGGAGATCGCTGTTGGCGTAACCAACGCTTTAGTTGCGTCGCATGCTGCGGGAATAGTTCATCGAGACATCAAGCCGGAAAACATAATGATTCGTCGCGATGGTTACGTAAAGGTCCTGGACTTCGGCTTGGCCAAACTCACGGAGCGACCGGACGTGAGAGTTGACGGGAGCAGTCCGAACATTTCTTCGATGGATACCGATCCGGGAACTTTCATGGGAACGGTCGGGTATCTGTCGCCCGAGCAGGCTAAATCACTCGAGGTTGACACGCGGAGTGATCTCTTCAGCCTCGGTGTGGTTCTTTATGAAATGATCGCCGGTGAGAATCCTTTCAATCGAGACGCGTTCAGCGAAGTAATCAGCGCCATCTTAACGACCGAACCGCAACCGCTGGCTGTCGCTTGCTCCGAAGACGCCGGCTTCGCTACAAAAGGTTGTCACCCGGGCACTCGCAAAGGACAAACAAGATCGTTATCAACGCACGGAAGATTTACTCACGGATTTGAAAGCTGTACAAGCGCAACTCCAGCAGGCGGCGCCGCGGAAACTAACCCCACGGGAGCGTTGGTGGCGAATAGGCATTGGTGTGGTGACGGTAGTCAGCGATCGCGTTGCTCGGTATAGCTATTTTCAACGTGCTGAATAGAAACCGGGGCGCTAGCGGCATAAATGATTTGTCCGCGCGGTTGCGCTACCTAGAAATTCAAAGCTGGAAGAGTGAGCGCGGCGAGGGAGCCATTGATGCGCGGTTTTCTCACGATGGTCAAATGATCGTTTTTACAAAGCTGAAGAACCAGCGGGAGGGCATCTGGGTAAAGCAGGTAGTCGGCGGTGCTGAGCCTCGTCTGATAACAGATGATGCTACCAATAACAACTGGCCGATTTGGTCCGCGGACGATCAGCGCATCGCCTTTGCCTCAACACGAGAGAACAAGACAGGTATTTGGTCCAGTTCAGTTAACGGAGGCCCTGCGCAACTATTAGGAATAGTCGAGGGCCGAGCGATTCGTCCCAAGGCCTGGTCCAACGACGGTAAGGCCATCTATTACGAGTCGAGTAATAACCTCTTTAGCTTAGACGTGGCGACAGGCGCAACCACACAACTTACGAGGCTGGAAAAGCAGTCTTCGTACCGAAACTTCAGCGTAGCGCCCAGTGAGAATCGTATTTGCTACGTCGGGGTTCAAAATGGACAAACGGATATTTGGGTGGCTTCGCTCCGCGGCGAAGCTGCGATGAAAGTAACGAATGACTTGGAGGAGGATCGTACGCCTGTCTGGCATCCGGATGGTAATCAGATTGTTTATACCTCAAATCGAGGTGGTGCCTTTCAAGTGTGTGTCGCCAATCTTGACGGACTAAAACCGCGGCAGGTGACGTTCGGTGCCGAAGATCACGTCGTATCAGATATTTCCGAAGGTGGGACCAGGCTCCTTGAGGTCAGCTCGCGCGACAATGCCGAAATATTCGCCGTTGACACTCATTCTGGTCGCGAGTTGGAGCTAACTTCAGGTAGCGGCTTGATGCTTTGGCCTGAGGTTTCTCCTGACGGTCAGATGATCACATTTCAATCCACCAACTCTATTGGCAAGATTGCCAGTAACAGCACAATCTTCGTTAAAGGAACGACGAGTGCGGGACCACTGACTCAAATTGCGACGGATGGATTCGGTCCGAGTTGGTCTCCCGATGGAAGTCGCTTGGCGTTCTTGCGTTTTGTTGACGGCCAGTTCGATCTTTTTATTGCTGATTCCTCGGGAGCGTCTCAAAGGCGGCTTACAACCGGCGGAGTCAGAATAAACGGCTTTTTTCGCCTTCTCCCGTTCCTCTTGGGGCGGCCACCGCCAGCTCGCCCTGGAGACCCTAGCCTTGCGTCAGCAACTTACCGTGTACAAGCGCACGGAGACCCGCCCGAAACTCCGCGCCACTGATCGGCTGTTCTGGGTCGGACTGGCCAGGGTCTGGGCCGAGTGGAGGCACTCCCTGGTGATCGTGAGTCCTGAGACCGTCCTGCGGTGGCAGCGCCGCCGCTTTCGAGAGTATTGGACGAGGCTCTCCGGCCGCCGCTCCGGATGGTCGCCCCCCGGTCAGCGCCGAGATCAAAGGCCTTGTCGCCCGCATGGCTCGCGCGAATCCTCTTTGGGGCGCGCCCCGAATCCATGGCGAATTGCGAAAAGCTCGGGATCGAGGTGGCTGAGCGGACCGTCTCCCGGCTCATGCCCAAGCGGCCCTCACCCCCAGCGCAAACGTGGCGCACGTTCCTGACCAACCCACATGCGCGACCTCGTCGCGATCGACTTCTTCACCGTCCCCACCGCAGCCTCCCGGGTGCTCTTTCGTCCTCGTCGTGCTCGCTCACCATCGTCGACGTGTCGTCCACTTCAACGTGACCGAGCATCCCGACCGACCAGTGGACGGCCCAGCAGATCGTGAACGCCTTCCCGGACGACTCCGCGCCTGCCTACCTCCTCCGCGATCGCGACACGGGCTACGGCCACGCGTTCCGGCACCGCGTAAGGGGTATGCGCATCGAAGACGTCCTTACTGCCCCGCATAGCCCGTGGCAGAATCCTTTCGCGGAGCGCCTCATTGGCTCGGTGCGACGCGAGTGTCTCGACCATGTACTTGTCCTGAGCGAACAGCATCTGCGCGAATCCTGATCCGCTTCTTCGCGTACTATCACCGGGCTCGCACTCACCTCTCGCTCGAGAAGGATGCGCCAGACGTGAGGCCCCTCGAGCGGCCGGAAAGGGGCCCGATCCGGCAGATTCCCGAAGTCGGTGGCCTCCATCATCGATATGTCCGGCGGGCAGCGTAAGCCAGCCTTCGGCCGGCCGGCACACTGCCACCAGCGCTACCTTCCTGCCGGCCACCACCGTCCGTCTCACCCTGAGGTCCAGCTCTCTCCAGGGCGGAGCCTGTGGCCGGAGGATGGCGACGGACCTAGCCTCCGACCAACCGCCCGCCCGGTGTCTCCCTGCGGGCAGGCCCGCCACAAGCGCATGAATGGTCGCCAGGCGACTCGGACGCGCTTTGGGCGAAGGACAGGGTGACGGAAGGCGTTGCGTCGGTCGGAGTGATCGCAAGTGCCGCAGAAGGTTGAAGCGCATTCCCGTCGCCGGTTCCCCGCAGGGCGGCTGTCCCCTACCTAGGCCGGTCAGGCGATGCCGATCGGACGGAGCGCGGTGCCCGCGGTCGCACCCCGAAACTTGTTCACGCCCAGGACGTACGCGAACTTGTAGACTTTGTCCTTCGCGAGCTCCTCCTGGTTCTGGTACTCGAGGATGTGAACGCCCTGCATTGGAATCAAGTAGTGGTGCACCGGAATGAAGCTGGTGCCGTTGGGAAGCTGATCGACCGACTGAGCCACCTCGAGGCCCGAGGTGTCGCTGCCGATCATCAGCGCGCCCTTCTCTTCGACGAGCCAGCGCGCCGCAGCCAGGCTGATGCCGGCGGAGTCGTGCTTGGCGACTTCGTCCTGGTTCGCGCCGACTCCGTCGCCTTTCATCCACACTGCCGCGGTCCCGGTGCGAATCAGCGGATGACGCCGCCTTGTGGCTGCGCAATTTGACATGGGAGAGGTGCTGATGGCATCGAAGGAGCGACCGAGGCTTCTGGTGGTGGACGATGATCCTGAGATCACCTCAAGCTTCGAAGCAATTCTTCGCAGCGAGGGTTATGAGGTGGTCACGGCCAAGGATGGGAGGGAAGCGCTCGAACTCGTGAGGCAGTTTCCCTTTGACCTTGTCTTGCTGGACCTGCTGCTCCCCGACATTGACGGCTGGGCCATCCTCCAACATATCCGAGAGATCAGGCCCAGTTCGCGAGTGGTGATCCTCTGCGCGGACGTGGACGCGGAGGGCACCATCGAAGCTTTTCGACTGGGGGCGGTGGACGTCCTCTTGAAGCCACCGGATGTTGACAAGCTCTTGCGATTTCTCGATGAAGTGACTGGCCTGCGGGAGGATGGACAGCGCTGAGCTGAACCCTACGACGCTGCCCAAGTGGCGGGTCATGTCGCGGCATCCGACCGTCTAGGGTGCAGCGCTATCGTGACCCTGCACCTGTGCAAACTCTTTCATCTTGACCGCGCCCTCATTCGGGCTGAGAGTCAGCCCAACTTCGATGACCCCCCCGAGCCCTCGCGTGCTGCTCGTGGTGGATGAGCCTGCGGTCCAGGCGGCCTTACTCGTCGCCTTGGAGGTGGCGGGGTTCGAGGCGGTGGCAGCGGCCGACGCGACACAGGCCCTCGAGGTGCTTGCCCACCGTCGCATCGATGCGGTCGTGGCCGACTACCATCTGTCGGGGATTGTGGGTCTCGACCTCCTCGCGGCAATCCGCGGGACGGCCCCCGATACGGCGCTGATTCTGTACTCGAGCGGGATGACAGAGGGGCTCGCGATAGAAGGTCGGGACTTCGACGTGCACGTCGTGCTGGAGAAGCCCGTCTCGGGGGGCAACTTGTGGCAGCGATCCGGGCGGCGCTGGCCGCCCGCCAAGGCGGCGTGGAGATTCCCGGCCTAGGCACCCAGAGTGGCGGCGTGGAACGGCCTTGGCGTCTCATCGTAGTCCAGCGGACCCACCACGCCGTGCTCCAGGAGATTCTCCAGAACCCCGATCGCTGGCCAGCCCCCTCGGCGGTGATGGCTGATCGTCGTCAGCGGGAGCAGCGGCTCCGACTGCAGCAAGTGACGAGCGAGCGCCGCCGAAGCCAGCGCCGCGCAGAGCCGCCTGCCATGTGGTACACGCACGGCTTCATTGTCATTGAGACTGCGGCGTTACCGACAGTGGCGGTTCGGCTGACCACCCGGGCGTAAACGCTCGACGGCACCCACTCGCCCGTTGACCGCCGCCCGGCCTCCCGCCGTAGCATCCCGGCATCGGGAGGTGCCGATGAAGCGGTTGGTCGTCGCCCTTCTCTCCCTCGCCCTCCTCGCCGCGCCGCTCGCCGCCGAGGCGCAGCCAGCGGGGAAGGTGCCGCGCATCGGGTTCCTGGGCTCGACCTCGGCCTCGGACCTGCGGATCGGGCCCATGTTCGAGGCGTTCCGGCAGGGGCTCCGTGACCTCGGCTACGTCGAGGGCCGGACCATCGTCATCGAGTCGCGGTGGGATGAGGGCAAGCTCGACCGCCTGCCCGCCCTCGCGGCCGAACTGGTGCGGGCTCAAGGTGGACGTCCTCGTGGCGGGCGGCGCGCCGGCGACGCGCGCGGCCCAGCAGGCGACGCGCGCGATCCCGATCGTGATGACAGCCGTGAGCGATCCAGTGGCGTTGGGGTTCGCCGCGACCCTGGCCCGCCCGGGCGGGAACAGCACGGGCTCGGGCTACATGGGTCCGGAGACCGCGACGAAGAAGCTGGAGCTGCTCAAGGAAACGGTGCCCCGGATCACCCGAGTGGCCGTCCTCTTCGATCCGGACGGCCCGACGGGACGGGTCACGCTCACGGCGATGGAGCCGGTCGCCCGGGCGCTGGGTCTCACGCTACAGCCGGTCGGCGTCCGCAACCCCGACGACTTTACCGGCGCGTTCTCGGCAATGGCCGCTGGGCGGGCCGACGCCCTCACCCTTCTTCCGGACGCGGTGATCCTCATGAACGTCCGCCGGCTGGCGGACTTGGCCATCAAGCAGCGGCTCCCGTCCGTTGGATTCAGGGAGTGGCCGGACGCCGGGGGGCTGATCGCCTACGGTGTGGACCTGGTGCCCATGTACCGTGGGGCCGCGACGTTCGTGGACAAGATACTCAAAGGGGCCAAGCCCGGCGACCTCCCGGTCGAGCAGGCCACGCAATTCCAGCTGATCCTGAACATGAAGACGGCGAAGGCGCTCGGGATCACGTTCCCGCAGTCCGTGCTGGCGCGGGCGGACAACGTGATCCAGTGACGGCCGACGACCTCCGCCAGCGCCGCCATCTCCTCTTCACCATGCTCACCGCCTGCGCCTGGCGCGACACTCCAGCCGGCCCGGCGCCCGTCGTCGCCGGCCTCCGCACGTTCCTCGGCGGCTGGCTCGGCATCGGCCGCATCGTCGTCGGCATGGCCCGGCAGGGCTACGACCTCCAGCTCACGCGGTACGGCGACGAAGGCTGGCGGGCGACGTTCTACCCCGCCGGGGCGCGGGCACTCTGTCACGTCGGCGGTCGGGTCGGCCTGGGAGCGGGAGCCGTGGATCGCGGTGCAGCGGGCGGCGTGGGAGAGTCTGCGGAAGCGGGAAGCGGAGGCGGCGTGAGTGGACCTCGCCGGCAAGAACCTCGGACGCGATCGGTGAACCGAGCGTCGGGGGCCGATCCGGACAACACTATGCTCGGCGTCGGCATGATTGTCGGCGCCGTGTTCCTTATGACGCTAGGCGATGCGCTCGTGAAACTTGTGAGCACGAACTTCTCCCTCTGGCAACTCTATGTGACGCGCGGCCTAATCGCCCTCCCGATCCTGATCGGCATCATGCGCTGGCGTGGAGCGGCGATCTGGTCGGTGGCTCCTGGCTGGGCGTACTTGCGGGCGGTTCTGCTCGTGCTGATGTGGATCGTCTACTACGCGGCACTCCCGGTCTTGAGTCTCTCGGTTGCTGAGGTTGCGCTCTATACGTCGCCGCTTCTCATCGCTCTGCTGTCGGCGCGGCTGATCGGTGAACCCGTAGGGCTGCGCCGGTGGATCGCCATTGCAATCGGATTCGTTGGTGTTATGGCTATCCTCCGGCCCGGCGCCGAGTCCTTCTCATGGTTCACGCTGCTTCCCATCCTCGGAGCCGCGTTCTACGCATTCGCCATGATACTGACGCGAAGTAAGTGCCTGAACGAGACGCCACTCACCCTGGCGCTCGCTCTGAACGTCTCGCTCATGGTGAGCGGCATCGTCGCCAGCGCAGTCGTGGTGATGCTCAATCTCACGCCAGGGGAGCGGTCGATATACCCGTTCATCTTCGGAACATGGACAGGCATGGGACGGCGAGATTGGGGCATGGTTGCGCTGCTCGGCACGCTTATCGCCGTCTATAGCGTCGGGGTCGCGAAGGCTTATCAGGTTGCCTCACCATCGATCGTCGCAACGTTCGACTACGCGTATCTGGTCTTCGCGGCCGGCTGGGGATTTATTCTCTTTGGCGACGCACCGGATGCCAAGACGGTCATCGGGATGATCTTGATCACGGTCGCTGGCGTTCTTGTCACCATTCAACCCCGGGAAGTGGAGGAGCGTCCGGCATCAATTGCGGCGCTGTCTGTACGTTCGCGTTTACAATCGGGACGACGGTGACGTTAACCGCTACTCCTGCGGCCGGGAGTAGCTTCGAAGATTGGGACGGAAGCGGTTGTAATGGACGCGGCACGTGCGTGGTGACGATGAGTCAAGACCGGTCGGTTACGGCCGAATTTGATGACTAGTTGACGGTGAGGCGTCCAGCTCCCGGAAGTTCAGCATGCGGCCGGCCGGCGCGGCGGTGCGATAGTTCACGACGCGGACTGTGCGGCCGAGGAGGGGGAGCCGCAACGCGGTCCCGACTTTGGGAGACTGGCCCATGCGCAGGAACTCTTGGGCTGATTCAGAAATCAGGTCCTTCGCGGCACTTTCAGGAAGTCCTTTGCCTTGAAAGGCCTCGAGCTCGTCGAGGCCGAATTTGGTCAATCCCAATGTATACGTCCAGACATGATCCGGGCGCGAGGAGTCGTCATGCGCAATCGTCAAATGGTCGTCTACGAGGAAGCTCAATAAAGTCCGCTGCTGCCAGTCGGAAGGGTTCACGTAAGCTTGGGTGGTCACATCGTGCGCGGTGCCCTGGGTCAAAAGGGTCAGGCCACGGGCCAGACGTGCGGCAAACAGAATCGTGTCCGGCATGTCCCGGGCGGGTGCGACTGAAGGGGCGATGGCACCCATCAGCTCATGTTCCCAGGCCAATTGCTTCATGACGTCGGCGACATGCGTCATCGGTAACGGCATGACCACATGAGCCGACCAGGGACCGTGCGTCGCCTGCCAGGATTCGGGCGAGCCCTCTTCGTGACGAACCGTCAACGGCCCGCCGTATTCCCGCTCGTACCATTGCTTGACCTCGTCCGTGGAAGGGACCGGACCCCGGTAACCGACAAAATACAGCGGGGGGCGCTTGGCCGAAGGCTTGGGCGATTTTTTCCTGATTCTCATGACAGAAGGAGCAATCGGTGCGCGTCGCGTCCGCGGCCTGCCTGTAACCGTTACTTGCCGCCCTTCCGTGCTTTGCGGCGATCGTCCGGATTCAGCAGGCGCTTTCTGATGCGAAGGTTCTGCGGGGTGATTTCCACCAGCTCGTCCGGCCCGATGTATTCCAGAGCGAATTCCAGGCTCATTTCCTGGGGAGGCGTCAGGACCAACGCCTCGTCGGTGCCGGATGCCCGCATGTTCGACAAGTGCTTTTCTTTGCACACGTTCACGTCAAGGTCTTCGTCTCGATTGTTTTCTCCCACGACCATTCCGTGGTACACCTCCACGCAAGGGCCGATAAACATGGTGCCGCGTTCCTGGGTCATGAAGATGGCGTAGCCTGTGCTGTGGCCGTCTTCGTACGCCACGAGCGAGCCATGCGCCGCGACCACAAGGTCGCGCTCTTCGGCCGGCTCGTAGGCCGCAAAGACATGGTGCATGATGATCGTCCCGCGGGTTTTCGCGAGCAGGAGATTCTTGAGCCCGATAATGCCGCGGGTCGGGATGTGGTACTCCAGATGCATTTCGCTGCGTCCCGACGTCGGAATGGATGAGCTTCATGTGCCGCATTTCACCGCGGCGCTTGCCGACTTCTTCAATGACGGTCCCTTGATAAATCTCGGGCACCTGGATGGTCAGGTCCTCGTACGGCTCCGTGACTCGTCCGGCCTCTCGATGAAGGATGACTTCCGGCTGTGAGACCTGCAACTCGTATCCTTCCCGCCGCATCTGCTCGATCAGCACGCCGAGATGAATTCGCCGCGGCCGGCGACGAGAAAGCGATCGGCGCTGTCTGTTTCATTGACCCGCAAGGAGACGTTCGTTTCAAGTTCTTTGAACAGCCGTTCGCGCAGATGACGGGATGTCAGGAACTTGCCTTCGCGGCCGGCGAACGGACTGTTGTTGACCGAGAAGGTCATCTGCACGGTGGGTTCATCGATCGTCACGCGCGGGAGCGCGACCGGATGCTCGGCGTCCGCGATGGTGTCCCCGATGCTGACATCATCAAGACCGGCGACGGCGACGATTTCTCCGGCCGCGGCTTGTTCGGTCTCCGCACGTTCAAGGCCCGAGAATACGGCCAGATCCGAGACCTTTCCCGGGATCTGCACGCCCTCTTTCCCGATGACCATGACACTCTGCCTGCGTGCAATGGAGCCGGACTGAATCTTCCCGATGCCCATCTTGCCCTTGTACGAATCCTGCACCAGCGCGAGGACGAGGATCTGAAGCGGCGTCTCGGCATTGATGGCCGGCGCGGGAATGTGTTCGAGGATCGGTGTCCAGCAGCGGAAGTGATGTCGGTGCCGGGCTTGTTGATGTCGAGCGTGGCCATGTCCGTTGATCGCCGAGGTGTAGACGATCGGAAAATCGAGCTGCTCGTCGTTGGCTCCGAGATGAACGAACAGGTCGAAGGTGCGATTCACGACATCGTCGATGACGGCATCGGGTCGGTCGATCTTATTGATGACGACGATCGCTTTATGCCCCAGCGCCAAGGCCTTGCGCAGCACGAAGGTCGTTTGCGGCATGGGCCCTTCTTTGGCGTCGACGAGGAGCAGGACGCCGTCGACCATGCGCAGCGTTCGTTCGACTTCACCGCCGAAGTCGGCGTGTCCCGGCGTATCGACGATGTTTATTTTGACGCCGTTGTAGATGACGCTGGCGTTCTTCGCCCGGATCGTAATGCCGCGCTCACGCTCCTGGTCCATGGAGTCCAGAATGCGCTCGCCCATGTCGTCGATTTTCCGATGGACGTGGGTCTGCCGCAGGACGGCATCGACGAGGGTGGTCTTGCCATGGTCGACGTGCGCAATGATGGCGATGTTTCGAATATCGTTCCGGCGGTCATGCGGGGCGCGTAGTTGTGACATGTGTGTCTCTCATTGGCGAAAAAAAAGACGCCCACGAAGAAGGCGTCGGGTGTCAGTATAGCCGAAGCGTCTGGCATCCCACAAGCGCAGATAATGGCCGGTCACATGATGAAGTCCCGGCCGGCTTTCGCAGTGACACTGGCTTCTGGTCCCCTATCTCCTTAGCACGACGGTCGTCATGAAGAGGCCGGGCGCATGCTTACGCTCGCTTGAGTTTTGGGGGGATGCATTGTAATGTGATCGCACCAACCTCGAAGGCCATTTATTCACCACAGGAGTGCCAGATCCGAATGCCAGGCGATGATCGCTTGTTGAGATTCTGACAATCCCCGCGTCGTCGATGGCGGTGGTGGCAGATCACACTGCTGGCGTCAGGCGTCCTGGCTCTCATCGGAATCACGACGGTCGGGGGCGTGATCTGGCATTTTTCGCAGGACTTGCCGTCCCTGGATCTGCTGCAAAGTTATCAACCAAGCCTGGTGACTACGCGTCTATTCCGACGATCGGCAGCCCATCGGGCAGTTCTTCATCGAGCGGCGCATTCTGACACCGCTGAGCGACATCCCTAAGACGCTGACGCAGGCCGTCATCGCGACGGAAGATGTCCGGTTTTTTGAGCATCCGGGTTTGGACTATGTCGGGCATTCTGCGGGCGGCATGGACGAATATCCGGCACGGCGGCCGGAAAGTCGAGGGCGCGAGCACGATCACCCAGCAGCTTGCCCGTTCGTTGTTTCTTTCCTCGGAACGATCCTATGACCGCAAGGTGCGCGAACTGATCCTGGCCTACAAAATGGAAGCCGTATCGAGCAAGGAACAGATTCTTGAGACCTATTTCAATCAAATTTATTTCGGACAAGGCTCCTACGGAGTCGCGTCGGCAGCCCAATCGTATTTCGGAAAGGACGTCAGAAACATGAGCTTGGCGGAATCGGCGTTTTTGGCCGGGCTTGCCCAAATCACCGAACCGGTTTTCCCCCTTCACCGCGTACGAGCGGGCAAAGAAGCGACAGGAGCATGTGCTGGCTCGGATGGAAGAGGCAGGATTCATTAAAGCGGCCGAACGGGAAGCCGCGGCAGTGGAGGTACTGAATTTTCGCCGTCCCGGGAGCGAACATTTCGCGCCGTATTTTGTGGAATATGTCCGCCAAATGTTGGTCGCGAAGTACGGGGAATCGATGGTGTACAAAGGCGGCCTTGAAGTCTCACCACGCTCAATCTCGAGATGCAGAGGGCGGCCGAAACCGCCGTCTTGAACGGTGTCCGTGAATTGGATAAACGGAAGGATGGCGAGGACCCCGGCGCACGGTGGATATCGGGACGATGCCCCCGCCGGCGCCTTCTTCCGCGGCCGAGCCGATCTGAAAGCCGGAGACCTGATGGAAGGCATGGTCCTGAGGTCGGCGAAAGATTCTTATGCCGTTCTCGTCGGAACCGCCACGGGCAAGCTCTCGTTCGACGATCTGGCCTGGGCGAAGCGCCAGCTAAAGGGGAGGATCCTGCCGTGGATTCTCGTGGTCAACCGAATCTCAAACAGACTCTTAAAGCCGGGCGATGTGATTGAAGTGGCAGTTAAAAAGGTGACCAAGGAAGGTCTCCAGCTAGCTCTTGAGCAGACGCCGATTGTCGAAGGCGGCTCATCGCGATGGATCCGCAGACCGGAGCTATTCGAGCCATGGTCGGCGGCTATGATTTTTCGCGGAGTGAATACAATCGGGCGGTGCAGGCCCATCGGCAACCGGGTTCCGCGTTCAAACCGGTGATCTATGCCACGGCCATGAACCAGGGTATGAGCCCGGCCACGCAGATTCTGGACGCGCCGGTCGTCTACGAGCAGGAAGAAGATGACAAGACCTGGAAGCCGGAGAATTACGGAAGGAAGTTTCATGGCATGGTGAGCTTACGAGATGCGCTTGTGCACTCGCATAACCTGGCGACCGTCCGGCTGCTCGATAGAGTCGGCATTCGCAACGTGATCGATTTCGCCCGCAGCCTGGGCATCACCAGTCCGTTGCCCGCCGATCTCTCATTAGGGCTCGGATCGTCGTCCATCGGGCTGATGGAACTGATGTCGGTCTACGGCGTGTTTGCCTGAACAAGGGGACCCGAGTGGAACCCTTTGCCATCAAGGTGGCGAAAGACAGTGCGGGCAGACACGCTTGAAGTGGGGGAGCCTCGAGCCTCGTGAAGTGATTACAAAGGAAACCGCATATTTGATCACCAATATGATGGAGGACGTGATGCAGCGTGGAACAGGCCAGGCGGCGAAGGCCATCGATCGACCCGTCGCCGGCAAAACCGGAACGACCAACGATTTCTCGATGCCTGGTTTATTGGAGGCACGCCGAATCTGGTTACGGGGGTCTACGTCGGGTTCGACGATCGCCGATCCCTCGGCGAGAGCGAGACGGGCGCCCACGCGGCCCTGCCGATCTGGATCGCGTTCATGAAACAAGCGTTGAGCCAGCTGCCGGTCGTGCCCTTTGAGATCCCGGACGGGGTGACGTTTGTCAAAGTGGATCCCTCAACCGGCCTTTTGGAATCGGACCAGGAAGGGGAGGGGCAAAAGGGAATGGTGGAAATGTTTACGAAAGGGAATGAACCCACCCAAGCGGCGCAACGCCGGCTGGATCCGACCGATTTTTATAAGCTGGATCAGATTCCCGAAGGACAGCCGGTCAGCGAAGGCACTTTCTAAACGCTAGGATTTCGAGTCTTGATACTCTTCGTGCCAGGCCATCTGGATCGATTCGAGAACCTTTTCGTTGGATTTTTTGGGATCGTCTTTAAAGTCAGGCAGGGCGACAATCCAGGCGTGCAGATCCGTGAAACGAACGGTCAATGGATCGGCGTCCGGATGCTCTTCGACTAATCGAATCGCGATGTCTTCTGTGTCTTGCCACTTCAAATCCATGTGAAACTCCCTCGTATCCGTCCTTCGCCGGTGAGGCGCTCAAACCCCTTGGCGATTATGTTACGTGATCTCTGAAAGCTTTTTATGCTCGAGCGCTTCCTTTAACGACGTATCCATGAGGACTTCGGCGAGATGATGGGTGACCTTTTCCATCTCGGCGATCTGCGCGCGGATGGCTTTGTGCTCCTGTCCAGCCGTCGCACGCTTTAAGGCCTCGGCGGCGGCTTTGATTGTGCGAACCTCTTCTTCACCGACGAGATGGCTGCCACGTCCCAAGGCCTTGTCTGTGGCATGGAGAATGGCGTCCGCCTCAGTGCGGGCTTCAATGAGTTGGCGAGCCTTCAGATCGTCGGCGGCGAATTTAAACGATTCGCCGATCATCCGCTCCACTTCCTCATCACTCAATCCGTACGAGGGTTTCACGGCAATCGATTGGCTCTCGCCGGTGCGGACGTCCCGTGCCGAGACGTTCAGAATGCCGTTGGCATCGATCAAGAAGGTCACTTCGATCCTCGGCACGCCCGCCGGAAGGGGGGGCACTTTGAGCCGGAATCGCGCGAGACTGCGATTGTCTCTCACGAGTTCCCGTTCCCCTTGCAGGATATGAATATCCACTCCGGTTTGTCCGTCCACATACGTGGTAAACATTTCCTTGGCGCTGGCAGGAATCGTCGTGTTGCGTCGAATGACGCTGCTCATGACTCCGCCCATGGTTTCGATGCCCAGTGAGAGCGGCGTGACGTCCAGCAGCAGCATATCCGTCGTGCCGCCGCCGAGAATGTCTGCTTGCACAGCCGCACCGAGCGCGACCACTTCATCAGGGTTCAATTCGCAGTGCGGCTGTTTGCCGAAGAGTTCCTGAACGCGCCGCCGGACCAGCGGCATGCGGGTGGACCCCCCGACCAGGACGACTTCATCGATGCCCGCGGCGGTCAACCCGGCGTCTTTTAATGCCAGCCGGCAAGGCGCCAGCGTGCGTTCAACCAGATCTCTGGTAAGCAGCTCCAGTTGGTCTCGGGTCAGCTCCCGTGTATAGCGGCCTTTACCTTCGGGCAGTTCCAGGATCACCGGTGTGGTCGGTTCATCCGACAGTCTTATTTTCGCTTGCTCGGCTTCGAGACGGATGGATTGCATGTAATCCGTATAGTGCGTCATATCAATACCGTATTGATCGCGGATTTCGTTGACGAAGAGGTCTGCGACGACGCGGTCGAAGTCGTCACCGCCTAAATGCGTATCCCCGTTCGTCGCGAGGACTTCGAAAATCCCGTTCTTGAGTTTCAAAATGGAAAGGTCGAACGTGCCGCCGCCCAGATCGTACACGGCGATGGTGCCTTGGGTTCTCTGTTGCAGGCCGTAGGCGAGTGAAGCGGCGGTCGGCTCATTGATGATCCGGAGGACTTCCAGCCCGGCGATCATGCCTGCATCTTTGGTGGCTTGGCGCTGGCTATCGTTGAAATACGCGGGGACGGTGATGACCGCTTTGGTGATCGTTTCCCCCAGGTGGGCCTCCGCTCGCTGCTTGAGTTCCTTCAAAATCATCGCCGATATCTGGGGGGGCGAGTAGGTTTTATCGCCGACCTTGATGCGGAGGACCCCTCCCTGTTCGCTCAGCGAATAGGGAAAGTAAGCGATTTCGTTTTGAACGTCCGCAAGGCCCTTCCCCATGAAGCGTTTGACGGAATAGACCGTACGCTCGGGATTACGAGTCAGATGTTCCTTGGCCGGATCGCCCACGATCAGGCCGTTGTCCGTCATGGCCACGACAGAAGGCACCATGGCGCGGCCCGTGCGGCCCGGAATGACGCAGGGTCGTCCGTCTCTCATGTAGGCGACGAGGGAATTGGTGGTGCCGAGATCGATGCCGACGATGCGTGCCATGGTCTGTTATCCGATGGTCGTGACGAGGTCGTTGACGATGTTCTTCACATATGTGCGGTTTGAAAGGGTGCTGCGCATCCGCTTGAGTATGTCTTCCCTCATGCTTCTGGTTTGATCGTTGGCCTCTCCGCGGTCTTGCAGGGCGTCCCACTCAGTAAAGAGGTGGGCCAATTCTCCCTCCATGGTCTGCTGGCGCTGTTCAAGAGCGGTCTTGGCCGCGTCAAGCCGTGCGCGGTGAGTCTTCGCTGCTTCCGAGGTACGATCAATCTCGCGATACGCATCCAATGTTTCTTGAAGCTCGAGGATCTCGTCAAAGAGATCGGCCGGAGGGGTGGTGCGAATGTCCTTTACCGCTCCGGCTTCGAGATCTAAGAGATATTCCGCCCGCTGAACCGGATCACGAAGCGTTCGATAGGCACTGTTGAGAGTCGCGGCGTTCCCGAGGCTGATGGCCTGCTCCGTCTCACTTTTATTCTGGTAGAAGTCAGGATGAAATGCCCGGCTGAGTTCGTAAAATTTCGCTTCGAGTTTGCTGATGTCCAGCGTCAGACGGCGAGGTAGGCCCAAGCACGTGAAGTAGTCGATTTCTTTCGACACCGGCTGAACTTTGACACACCGCTCACAAAAGTACTCACCCGTCACGGCGGACTGGCAGTGCCAGCACATACTCCGTGCCATCTGGAGCTCGCGGGTCGTCGTGCTGTGGGTGTGTTGATCCATAGGGGTCCGTGCTGACAAGACAGGCATGGCAAGGGGCCATGCCTGCAAAGGAAATCTTGCTGGATGCGACGGGATCAGGCGGAAAACGACTCTCCGCACCCGCACGTTTTATTGGCGTTCGGATTGACGAATTTGAAATTGCCGCCCATGAGATCTTTCTGATAATCCAACTGGGTGCCTTGAAGATAGATCGCGCTTTTGGCATCCACGATGACCTTCACACCATCAAAATCATAGACCTGATCATACTGACCGATCTTGTCATCGAAATTGATGGTATAGCTCAATCCTGAGCAGCCGCCGCCTTTCACTCCCAGCCGCAATCCGCCTTCCGTGAGCCCCTGAACGTTAATCAGGCGCTTCACTTCCTTGAGTGCGGCGTCGCTCAGGGTGATGACCGGAGCCTGGGTTTCTGTATTGGTCGTGTCCATCGGGCGCTCCCTTTCTCTAGCTATTTGCTCTCCACGGGCTGCCCGTCGGCTTTTTTCTGATAGTCGGCGAGCGCGGCCTTGATCGCATCTTCCGCCAGCACCGAGCAGTGGATTTTTACCGGCGGGAGGTTCAATTCCTGCACGATGTCGGTATTCTTGATCTTCTGTGCTTCTCCAAGCGTCTTGCCTTTCAACCACTCCGTGGCCAGACTCGAACTGGCGATGGCCGAGCCGCAGCCGAACGTTTTGAACTTGGCGTCGACGATGGTATCGTTCTCCACCTTGATCTGAAGCTTCATGACGTCGCCGCATTCGGGCGCCCCCACGATTCCCGTGCCGACATCGGCATCTTCCTTTTTGAAGCTGCCCATGTTGCGGGGGTTGTTGAAATGATCGACGACTTTGTCACTATAGGCCATGGTCCATCCTCCTCTTCGCTATCTTGGTCAGTGAGCCGCCCACTGGACGGATTTCAAATCGATGCCTTCTTTCGCCATTTCATACAGGGGAGACATCTCCCTCAACTTGGTGACGATCTCAATAACCTTCTTGATCGTGTAGTCAATCTCCTCATCCGTGTTGAAACGGCCCAGGCCGAAGCGAATTGAGGAGTGTGCGAGTTCAGTGCCGACCCCCAACGCCCGCAGCACGTAGGAAGGCTCCAGTGTCGCAGAGGTACAGGCTGACCCAGACGACAATGCAATGTCCTTCATGCCCATCAGCAACGATTCACCTTCGACGTAGGCGAAGGAAATGTTCAGGTTGCCCGGGAGCCGGTTGGTCGGATGGCCGTTCAAATAGCTTTCCTCGAGCGCCTTCATAATGCCGGCTTCAAGCCGGTCGCGCATCGCCGCCGACCGAACTGATTCTGTGGACATTTCCTGTTCACAGAGCTCGCAGGCCTTCCCAAATCCTACAATCAGCGGCACCGGCAGAGTGCCGGACCGCATTCCGCGCTCATGACCGCCGCCGTCCATCTGAGCGGCGATACGGACTCTGGGATTCCGCTTACGGACGTACAGCGCTCCGACGCCTTTGGGGCCATACATCTTGTGGGCCGAAAACGACATCAGGTCAATGCCCATGTCCTGCACATCCACTGGTATCTTGCCCACCCCTTGCGTGGCATCGCAGTGGAACAAAATGCCCTTTTCCTTCGCGATCTTGCCGATTTCCTTTACCGGGTTGATCGTGCCAATTTCGTTATTGGCGAGCATGATTGAGATCAGAATCGTTTTGTCGGTAATGGCGTTGCGGACGTC
The DNA here is from genome assembly GCA_963728135.1 of uncultured Nitrospiraceae bacterium. GTDB lineage: Bacteria > Nitrospirota > Nitrospiria > Nitrospirales > Nitrospiraceae > Nitrospira_D. The sequence continues at coordinate 36,145 of CAVSJC010000015.1, forward strand.
CTGAGGATTGACCATCCCCTGTTTGTCGACCGGCAGATACGTCACCGTCGCCAATCCCTTGCCCTCGAGCGACTTCGCAGTATCCAGGACGGCCCGGTGCTCGGTGGACGATGTGATGATATGGGTGCCCTTCTCCTTATACATCTCGAGGACGCCCTTGAGCGCCAGATTGTCGGATTCCGTCGCCCCGCTGGTGAATACGATCTCTTTCGAATCCGCTTTGATCAGTTTGGCGATCTGTTTGCGGGCCTGCTCGACAGCTTCTTCAGCCGCCCAGCCGAAGGCATGATTACGGCTCGCGGCATTGCCGAATTTTTCGACAAAGTACGGAAGCATGGCGTCGAGCACTCGCGGGTCCATGGGGGTGGTGGAATGATTGTCCAAAAAAATTGGAAGCTTCATCGTGCGACTCCTTGTGCCGTGGGAGACTGAATCGTAATGAGCGGAGTGCCACCCATCATGTCCTGCAACGTCATATTATTGAGCAATTGATAGATGCTGTCTTGGACTTTCAAGAGCGGTGTGCGAATATTGCAATGCTCTCGTTGCAAGCACAGATCGCCTTCCTTTTCGTGAGAACAATCGGTGAGGCCCAGCGGACCTTCGATTCCTTCGAGAATTTGAGCGATCGTGATCTGACTGGTGCTCCTGGCCAACCAGTAGCCGCCTTTAGGACCGTTGTGGCTTTCAATAAGGCCGTTTTTGGCGAGCGTCTGAAGCACTTTGGCGAGCAATTCGAGAGGAATATTGAATTCCTCGGCGATCTCTTTCGTGTTGACGACACGTCCCGGTGTCACATCGCCGAACTGCACAGAAGCAATGTGCTGGAGAGCCATGAGGGCGTAGTCTGCTTTTTTTGAAATTTTCAACATGCCGGTTGCCGATCAGTTAGATCGGAGACTATAATGATCTCCGATCAATAAGGTCGGACTAAAGATACCACGCAAGTTTGAAGGCTGTCAACCCAGGTGAAGCCGGGATGACGAAGAAGGAAAGGATGAGTGTCATATGGGCGGGACGAATCCATATATTGAAAAAACTGAGTACGAACTCCCTAAAACTTCCTATACCATTACGTACATAGCTCCGAGTGGCGAGGTGACAACGGTAGCGGTTGATCCTGCCAAGATCCCATATGGTCCAACCGGCCTCCCTGGCAGCATCTTGGATATAGCGATGGGCCACGGCATTCAGCTGGAACATGTCTGTGGAGGTGTCTGCGCCTGTTCGACCTGTCATGTCGTCGTCAAGCAAGGTTTGGACAGCTGCAACGAAGGCACCGATGACGAGTTTGATCAACTCGATGAGGCGCCGATGACGACATTACAATCGCGCCTGGGGTGTCAATGTGTGCCTAACGGGACGAAGGACATAGTGGTGGAAATTCCGGCGGTCAACAAGAATCTGGTCAAAGAAGGGCACTAGTCATAGATTTCGGTCCGTACTTCCTTACGCTCGTATCCCGCTTCCACGAAATAGCGTTTAAGCGGCCGCACGAAACCCTTGGTCCCGCTGACCCACGGCATGACGTGCGGCTTATCGTCAATCAGCGGGCGCAACATGGTGAGCGTCAACCCGACGGCCGTCTCCTCGTCGGTCGCCACAAGCGGCAAATAGCGAAACGAGGGGTGTGTCATAGCCAGGGAGAGGAATTCCTGATGATACAGCAACTCATTTTCGGCCGGGGCGACGGCTATTAACAATATCGGCGACAGGTCGCGATGCGCGTAGAGATTTTTGAGCATACAGCGCAACGGAACGAGTCCGGTGTATCTGGCAATGAGCAACAGTTCTTTTTCAATCACCGGCGGCAGGCTGAAGGTGCCATAGGGACCCGATAGAAACACCTGATCACCGGCTTTCAGGTGATACAGATATTCCGACCCCATCCCACCCGGGACTCGATCAAAGACCAAAGTGAGTTCGCCCGACGGCGATAACGGTGCCGCCAAGGAGTACGCCCGGTTCAGCGGCGGCTGAGGGCCGACCGGCAGCTTGAGAGACACCCATTGCCCGGGTTTGAACATCAACTTTTGTGCCTGGGGTAGGACGACAAGCTGACGCACGTTGGGCGATAAATCGGTGATGGAGAGGACTGTCGCTGCTTGCGTGAGTTCCGCCATTGCGACCTCAGGAAGCGCCACTCATACCAGACAAGGTCCCATTCTGTACAACACTTTTCGGCGCATGCTATAGATAGCGCCCTTTGATCTAGCCGGAGCTTCATGTCTCAAGTGCGCATGCGCTTTGCCCCGAGTCCAACCGGATTTCTCCATATCGGAGGAGTGCGGACAGCGTTGTTTAACTGGTTGTTTGCACGCCAGCAGAAGGGCGTGTTCATTCTCCGTATCGAAGACACGGATCAAACCCGCTCAACCGAGGAATCCATTCAGGCCATCATTGAAGGGATGAAATGGGTGGGACTTGATTGGGATGAAGGCCCCTTCCGACAGACGGAGCGGATGGAGCTCTATCGCAACCATGCCATGCAACTGCTCGAAAATGGTCAGGCGTACTGGTGTGTCTGCAAGGCCGAAGAACTCGATGCCCGCCGCAAGGAGGCTGAAGCTAAGGGACTGTCGCCGCGCTATGACGGCCGCTGCCGCGGTTTGGGACTTGCCAATGCGTCGGGGGATGCCGCGCTTCGCTTTAAGGCGCCTCAAGAAGGGCATACGGTGGTCGAGGACCTCATTAAGGGCAGGATCGTCTTCGACAATACCGTACTGGATGATCTCATCATTTTGAGGTCCAACGGCTATCCGACGTATAACTTCTCCGTCGTCGTCGATGATGCTCTTATGAAGATTACCCATGTCGTCCGCGGGGACGATCACCTGACGAACACGCCCCGGCAAGTGCCGATCTTCCAGGCGCTTGGATTTCCTGTCCCGTCCTTCGGACATCTACCGATGATCTTGGGGCCGGATAAGACGCGGCTGTCGAAACGTCACGGCGCCACGTCGGTGATGGCGTACAAAGACATGGGGTATCTTCCCGAGGCGTTGGTCAACTATCTCGTCAGACTAGGATGGTCACATGGCGATCAAGAGCGATTCACTCGTGAGGAATTGATCGAAAAATTCTCATGGAAACATGTCCAATCGTCCGCCGCCGTGTTCAACCCTGACAAACTCCTGTGGCTCAACGCCGAATACATCAAGACGAGCCCTCCGAGTTATGTTGCGGAGGCCTTAGTGCCCCTGCTCAAAAAGGCTGGTTTGCAAGACGAGGTACAAGCGGTTTCAATGGAGTGGCTGGCGCAACTGGTCGTGTTGGTGAGGGAACGGGCGAAGACCCTTGTTGAGATGGTGGAATGGGTTAAGCCGTATTTTGGTCAAGCCGTTGTCGTCGAAGAAGATGCAGCGAAAAAGTTTCTTACGCCTGAGACCGCCCCGGGGTTAGCAAGGCTGGTCGAGCGCTTCGAAGCCCTTCCCGTGTTTTCGAAGCAGGAATGGGAAGAGGCTTTTAAGAAACTGGTGGAGGAAGAAGGGCTGAAGATGGGACAGCTTGCGCAGCCGGTGCGAGTCGCATTGACCGGCCGCACGGCCAGTCCGGGCCTCTTCGACGTGATGGAGGTCCTCGGCGCCGAGCGTACCCTCTTTCGTCTCCGCCAAGGCATCGCAAGAGCTTCCGGTTTTTGACGGTGTTGACGCTGCAAACCAGCGCGGACCTTGACTGATCCGCGAGCCGTATATTACTGTGGGCGTCGGTTGGGGGATCGTCTAGCGGTAGGACGTCAGTCTCTGGATCTGACTACCTAGGTTCGATTCCTAGTCCCCCAGCCAAAAATTCCATCCGTTCCCCTCTACCAATTGCCTGTACCGCGCTGGGGGATCGTCTAGCGGTAGGACGCCGGCCTTTGGAGCCGGCTACCTAGGTTCGATTCCTAGTCCCCCAGCCACATGCTCGCCGTTCAAGCGCTCTTCAGCATCGCCTGGGGTTCTTTTCTGGGAGTTTCTTTTGGCGTTTCCTTTTTAAGGGTTTCCGAAGATGACGCGGCTGTTTCGGCGCCGTTGCGCCAGAGCGCAATCCCGCCGATAAGCCCGTTTAAATTAGATACCACGGTCACGTTTGCGGGCAGTTTGGTCACGTCCACCTTGCATGAATTTCCGCCTCCGATATAGAGACGGTTGAAATGAAACGCGGCCTCCAGCTTTTGAATGAACTTGCTCAAACGCTTGTTCCACCGCTTCTTTCCGACCTGCTGTAACGCCGCACCGCTTAGTTTGTCCTTCCCGAGCTCTACGTTGGGAACGAGACGCCCGTCAATGAAAAGAGAGGTCCCCACGCCTGTTCCAAGCGTAATCACCAGCTCGACCCCGGTGCCGGCAATGGCCCCGAAGCCCTGCACGTCCGCGTCATTGGCAACCCGGACGGGCTTCTTGAGCCGCGCTTCCAGCACCTCGGCAATGTTGTAGTCCTGCCATTCAGCAGCAAGTTTGGGCGCTTGCTTGACGATGCCATTGATAATGACGCCGGGAAATCCGATCGCCACGCGGTCGTAAGGTTCGTGCTGTTTGGCCAGCGCTTCCACCACATCCATCACTTCCCCCGGCATGCCGGAAGGAGGTGTCTCACGGCGGAGACGCTGTCCTACCGGACGGCTGAGATCGTTCAGCACGGTCGCTTTAATGCCAGTCCCGCCGATGTCTACGACGAGTGTTTTCGGTGGTTCCTCTTGCGGCTGAGGGACAGGGGTCTCGACATGATGCGACGCCTTTTCATTCTTCTTGGCCATACTGTTGCTCCTTCTGAGGTGCGAGCGCCTTGTCCCTGCATGGGGACAAGTTGTCCTCGCAGCCTACCGTTTGACCGATTTTGACTGGTCTTTCGAGGAGTTCACGGCTCGAAAGAGCGACGGGAGGAACCGTCTGCAGGAGTTACGCCAAAGTGCTGACATCGATGACGAAACGAAATCGAACATCGCCGCGAAGAATCCGGTCATAGGCTTCGTTGACCTGTTGAATGGGAATCACTTCCACATCTGACTCGATGCTGTGCTCGGCGCAAAAATCGAGCATTGCCTGCGTCTCCCGAATGCCGCCGATGAGCGACCCCGCGATGCGCCGGCGATGGAGGATGAGAGAAAAGGCTTGAAGCGATGTCGGTTGACCGGGAGCCCCAACCAGAATCATGGTCCCATCGGTCTTGAGCAAATCGAGATACGCATTGTAGTCATGTGGGGCAGACACTGTGTCCAGGATGAAGTCGAACTGTCGCTGCCAACGTCGAAATGTGAGTGGGTCGGAGGTCAGTGCGAAGCTTTTTGCGCCCAGGCGTTCGGCTTCATGCTGCTTTTTTTCACAGGAACTCAGCACAGTGACATCTGTGCCTAACGCCTTGGCAAATTTGACCGCCATATGGCCGAGTCCGCCTAATCCGACAACCGCGAGCTTGTGATACCGGCCGACGCCCCAGTGACGCAACGGCGAGTAGGTCGTAATGCCGGCGCAAAGGAGTGGTGCAGCGCCGGCCGCGGAGAGGGTAGCCGGAATCCGCAACACATACTGTTCGTCTACCACGATGTGCGTCGAGTACCCTCCTTGGGTGATGTGGCCGGCGTGGTCTTTCGCCCCATAGGTCAGGACCATGCCGGCTTCGCAGTATTGCTCGACCCCTTCGCGGCAAGCTGCGCAGGTCCGGCAGGAGTCCACGAAGCAACCGACGCCCACCCGGTCGCCGACTTTGAATAAAGTCACCCCGGTGCCCACGCGCGCGATCGTGCCGACAATTTCATGTCCAGGGACCATGGGAAAGAGCGATCCGCCCCATTCATCGCGGACCTGGTGGATGTCTGAATGACAGATCCCACAATGTGTAATGGTGATGAACACATCATGAGGTCCCGGATCCCGCCGCTCAAAGGAAAATGGTCTCAGGGGTGTGGTGCTCGTCATGGCTGCGTAGCCCTGTGTCTCGATCATCGAACATTCTCCTTGCGGCGCACGGCTGACGGTGACCTTAACAAGATCGCCGACTCTTGCCAACCATGAAAAGAGGCCCGATATCTGTCGATAGGATGGCGGAGTCAGGCACGAGTACGATGTGTAAACAGCGGACGTGGAGTGGGTAACGGCGAGATGAAAGAATGGATTACCCCCAAGCGAGGGGCTGAAAGAGGTTAACGATCCCGGTCGTCGTCCTGACCTTGACCGGTCTCTTGTCCATCGGGAGGAGACGCGTCTGCCGTGAGAGGTGCCCCGGCAAACCGATATCCCTCTAATGCCCAGGTGCCGAGATCGGTGAGTTGACAGCGCTCAGAACAAAACGGGCGCCAGGTATTATTTTCCCAGGATGTCGGTTGCCGACAAATCGGGCACTTCATCCTGCATGATAGCATTTTCCCGGAGGAAGAAGCGGCCGGCTAATTCTCCAAAGCGGGTCGTGGCGCGACGACGCGGAGCAGACGGTGGAGACGATGGCGATCCACATCAGTCAGATTTAGGAATTCCACTCCGAACTCACCGTGCCTTGCCCATCGGACAGCGCCGGAATGGACAGTGATCGGCGATCCTAAATCTGTAGCCCGGATTAACAATTTGACATCGGTGCCTGGGTTGACCGGTACGGCGCTCGTCACGGCGCAGCCTCCCGCGGAGATGTCGAACATCGTCCCTTCTCGGATGTCGGTGTGGCCGGACATCGAAAAGAAGACTTGGAGGTCAATCGGAATTCTGGGATGTTCGCGACATTCGATCATAACCGCCTCCTGTGTGCCTTGAAGTGTTGGCGTCCGTTCTGAGCCTTCCGACCTGGGTCATTGACGATGATTGCTCTCGTTCAAATGACCACATCATAGACTGGCCGGCCGCCGAACACTTGCATTAAGTGAAAATCCGCACGGTAAACCTTCTCTTCTTCAATTGAATGGACACTACGCACACCGGCCTTCCCGATGCTCGGATGCGTTATCAATATTAAGGTGTGAGGCAAATAGAAGGACAGAAGCGCTGCCCGTCCACCCATGGAGAAAGGCGGTGCATGCGCTTGGGCACGGTTTGAAGGCAAGCTGGTGGGTTGCTCTAGGAAACGAAAACCGACGGGGAGCTGCCTTACCGGCTTTGCTGCGACTTTTCGAGTCTGGCCCAGGCGTCTTTGAGGGAAACCGTGCGATTGAACGTCAGCGTGCCACCGGACGAATCGGGATCGACGCAAAAGTACCCTTGCCGCTCAAATTGAAAGCGGGCTCCTGGCGACGCGGCGACAAGGCCAGGCTCCACCACGCACTCCGTAAGACGTTCAAGCGACTGAGGATTGACATAGGACGTCCAGTCAGAGTCAGAGGGGATCTTCGCAAGGTCGGTGGTGAGCAGGGGATGATACAAGCGCACTTCGGCCTTCACAGCGCGTGAGGCAGACACCCAGTGAATCGTCGCCTTGACCTTCCGTTGCTCTTGAGAGGACCCGCTTCTAGTTTCGGGATCATACGTGCAGTGCAGCTCAACTACCTGGCCGGTCTGCGGGTCCTTCGTCACCCCCACGCACTTCACAATGTAGGCGTACCGCAGGCGAACTTCGCGACCGAGCGAAAGCCGGAAAAATTGCTTGGGCGGATCTTCGCGAAAGTCGTCTTGTTCAATATAGAGTACCCGCGAGAAGGGAACCAGCCTCGTGCCCGCCGAGGGGTCTTCAGGGTTGTTCACGGCCTCCAGTGTTTCCTCGGTTTCGGGATAATTGTCGATGATGACTTTAAGAGGTCTTAATACGGCCATGACGCGCGGCGAGCGTTTGTTCAGATCTTCCCGGACGAAGTGTTCCAGAAGCTGCATCTCCACGACCGCGTCTCGTTTGGCGACGCCGATGTGTTCGCAAAAAGCCCGGATAGCCTCCGGGGTATATCCGCGCCGGCGGAGTCCTTTGATGGTCGGCAGACGCGGATCGTCCCAGCCGGCCACCAGGTTCCTTTCGACGAGTTCGAGCAATCTGCGTTTGCTCATGACCGCAGACGTCAGTTGAAGCCTGGCAAATTCAATCTGTTGAGGACGATGGGGGGCGTCCGCTTCTCGCACGACCCAATCATAGAGAGGGCGGTGATCTTCAAATTCCAAGGTGCAGAGTGAGTGGGTGATCGCTTCGATCGCGTCGGACAGGGGATGGGCAAAGTCGTAGGCAGGGTAAATGCACCACTCGGTGCCCGTCCGGTAATGAGCGGCATGCCGGATGCGGTAGAGCACCGGATCGCGCAGATTGATGTTCGGTGACGACATGTCGATCTTCGCTCGCAGGACATGTGTGCCGTCGGGGAACTCGCCGGCTCTCATGCGTTGAAAGAGATCGACATTTTCATCGACGGTCCTTGATCGGTAGGGACTGTCTTTCCCGGCCTCGGTCAGCGTCCCGCGGTAGGCTCGCATCTCGTCGGCGGTCAGGCTGTCAACATAGGCCCGGCCCTTCGAAATCAAGCCGACGGCATAGATATACAGTCGCTCGAAATAATCAGAAGCGAAAAACAGCTTATCTTTCCAGTCGAATCCCAGCCACCGGACGTCTTCCTGGATGGCCTCCACGTATTGCGGATTCTCCGTCGTTGGATTCGTGTCATCAAAGCGGAGATGGCACACGCCGCCCGGATTTTCATTCGCGATGCCGAAGTTGATGCAGATGGATTTCGCATGGCCGATGTGGAGATAACCGTTCGGTTCCGGAGGAAATCGTGTGACGACCCGGCCGCCATGTTTGCCGGCTGCTTGATCAGCCGCCACAATGTCACGAATAAAGTCGGAGGCGTTCGGAGTGGCCGGTATCGTCATAGTCCTTGCGATTTCTTCCAGCGAGCAGCGCGGTGATGCGGGCTGTTCTATCACAGACGTATGCGGGGGAAAAGTGGAAACGAGGGATCAGGACGGCGGTTCCATGGTCTGGTGAGTCGGCATTTGAATGACATGGAAGTCTTTTTGCGCGATCAAATGCCCTTCCATCCTCAACCGGAATTCATAGCGTCCGGGGGCGGGAAATACCAGGGAGGGAATATTGATGCCGAAGTCGGAAATTTGAAGGCGGTCGGCGATCGCAATATTGGGAAGGGTGGCACGGCAGACCAGCTGCTCGGTATTCAGGTACATCAAGTCGATGTCGAAGTGATACGTGCCTTCGGCATCCGTCAGGCAAAAGTACAGACCCATTTGGTGATGCTGGAAGGGAAAGGCGGCCGCTTGCAGATGCGTGAATAGACCAATTAAGCTTTTCTTTTTGGTCAGACTGTCTTCGATCACCTGATCGCAGACCAGAAAGGCCTGAACGCTGGGCTTAATGATCTCTCCCATACCTGATTGTAGTCAAACTTCCTCAAACCACAAACCGTTCTCAGTATTTCAGCTCCCCATGTACCAATAGCCTGCCGTCTGAGGAGGGGCCATAGCAGACCAGACGACCAAGTCAGGGCCCGGGCGTTCGTTATCCAAACTGTGAAGGGTTCGCGATGACGTGAATCGGAACTTTGCTAGGCCAAGACAACCGTACCGCCGCGCGCTTCCACGATGTCGCCGAACCGTGTCATGTCCGAACCGATGCGGCAATAGTGGGGAGTGATGTCGACGGGGATGCCTTTGTGAGAATAAAACTTTCCTGCTGAAATGCGAATTTTGCTGTCCGAGACCACGCTGGCTTCGAAGACCACTTGCTGGCCGGACTCGTCAAGCAGGCGGACTGAGGGAACGTCGCCGGAAGATGCCGCTCTGTGAATGTCGATCGTAAATTGTCCTTCGTGATTCAGGGCTAAGACATTCCTTCTGACGTGGGCGATATGCAATCCGGATTCTGTATACAGATCAAGCGTGACGAGAAGCAGTCCGTGTTCGGGTTTGGATTCTACGACAAGTTGTTCCTTCCCGTGGATTTTCACGACACCGTTGGTATTACGAAAGATGTTCGATCCGATCAGCAGTTCCACTCCCGTCGAAGGGGCCGCGGCGGCGAGCGCATCCGTGCGGGAAGGCGAGTCGGATTTTCGTGGTTCAACCGTTTCTTCCATCATCGTTCAGTGGTATGAGGCGTCACGTAATCGGTCGCAGGCTAGGCTTCCAGGCAGCGTCTGTCAAGACCGTTTGAAGGCCTAAAAGGCGTTCATGGCGTCATCGCACTCTCATGACCCGTTCGATCGGTCGCGGTCACGCACAGACGAACAAGAGTATCCTTCGACCTTGTAATCGGCAGGCTGATGGTCTCCGTGACCTGACCGCCGCCCGTGGGTTTCGTAGCCGGCACTTCCTTGGCAAGCACACGACCCTCCCCCAGATCATAATAGACACTCGTCTTGTCGAGTTCTTTGAGCGGGTGTCCTGCCTCGTTCACCGACGGTTCGGTGTAGGCGACGGTGAGAGTCTTATGTGAAGCATTCACCGTTGTTTGTATGGTATCGGAACAGCGCGGAGCCGGCAATGAACCATCGGACGTGTGGGCGCAGCCCGAGACACTGGTCAGCATGGCTACAACCACCGATGCGACGCTGGTCCTCATAAGCCGCTCAGGAGCATCTCATGGCCTCCATATGGTTGCTTGGTTATAAACTACGCTCATGAGGCTGGCAAGACGGAGAACCGACGATCGCATTGCAAACTCAAAAGGCCTTATGCTACCGTCCTCTCGATCAGTTCCATCCATTCCATGCACTGTTGACCCTACGGATGGTCCCATCGTCTAGCCTGGCCTAGGACGGAGCCCTCTCAAGGCTTAAACACGGGTTCGAATCCCGTTGGGACCACCAACCTTTCCCCTCATCCTTCAGAGAGCGTACGAGGTCCGGTCGAACAGGTACATCAGATCTCGCAGCGGCTAGCCCGTTCCCAAAAAAGCGCGAACGGACTTACCGTTCCGGCGTCTTCTCAGCGGTGGCGGCATAGCGCCGGTGCAGTTGGATAGGGGGCGTTCGTCGCGCCCGGACCCGCAAGTTCAACATCTCCACCACGACCGAGAAGGCCATCGCGAAATAGATGTAGCCCTTAGGCACATGCACGTCGAATCCTTCCATCATCAGGGTCAGCCCCACGAGGAGCAAAAAGGAGAGAGCCAGCATCTTAATCGTCGGATGGCTGTCGACGAAGTCTCCAATGGGTCGTGCGGCGACCAGCATGACCAGCACGGCCAGGATGATGGCCACCGCCATGATGGCCACTTCATCCACCAGCCCCACTGCGGTAATGACCGAATCCAATGAAAAGACGATGTCGAGCACGGCAATTTGCACGAGCATGCCGGCAAGACCGGCCGGGATCACCGGTGTGCCGGGCTCACCGGCTCCTTCCAGGCTATTGTGTATCTCATGGGTGGATTTGGCCAACAGGAAGAGCCCGCCTCCGATGAGGATGAGGTCCCGTCCCGAAATCGCCTGGGCGAAGACGGTCACAAGCGGCGCCGTCATTTCCATGACTAAGGAAATCGAAAACAGCAATCCCAGCCGGGCGACCATGGCCAGCCCCAATCCGAGCCTCCTCGCGAGCGCCCGCTGTGCTTCCGGCAGCCGACCGACGAGGACAGAGATGAAAATGATGTTGTCGATGCCCAACACGATTTCGAGCGCGGTCAGCGTCCCCAACGCGACCCACAGCTCCGGATCAGTCAACCACTCGAACATCAGGGAACCCCCTTTATGCCTAGGCTTTGTAATCGACAAAGTCGGAAAGATTGAGGGAGAGTCTAACGTTTGGCGGTCATAGCTCGCAAACCAGGAGCGGACTCACCTGACAGCGACCCTTTAGCCGCTGACCTTCCGTGATTAGTTGCTGGCTCGCATGAGCTTGCGCGGGCTTCCATTCCCATGGGACGTTCCTTCCTGCCTGCTGAATTCTGGGACTCACCTGACGCGGCGCTATAGATCGCAAGCGCATCTACTGTCTCAAAATGTGTGGGAGCCGCCGAGTGGTGCGTTCAAATGGAGAGGAGATCCGCTCCTCATTCTCACTTTCTCTTCCCGGACCACAAACTTTGAAACACTCTTGTGTCCCGTTGGTCGTTGCGATGAGCTCGCGACTTCGTCGTCTCACTCCTTCATTCATTGACGCCTCTATCGTCGGTTGTGTATAAGGAAAGCGCCTTTCGGAATGATGTCCTCTCAAGATGGTGTGCTAATGGCAGCCCGTGATTTCCATGACGGCGCAAAAGACGGTCTAGAAGCGCTCGAGCCGCTCGATCCAGAAAGAATTTCCTCCTTCAACGATCTCCTGGTAGCCATGGGCAAGACCGCCTTCGGCGGTCGTCGTCTTGGCGAGGCGTTTGAGGTGCTGTGGTCGATGATCAATGATCACGACTGCAAAGTGGTGATGACCCTATCGGGAGCCATGACGATTGCCAAAATGGGCAAGATCATCAGCACGATGGTGGATCAGGGCATGGTGCACTGCATTGTGTCCACAGGCGCATTGGTCGCCCACGGGCTGAGCGAATCGGTGGGGAAAACACACTATCGGCACCATCCCTCCATGAGTGATGAAGAACTGTTTGAGAAGGGCTACAACCGTGTCTACGACACGCTGGAAATGGAAACGAATCTGAATTACGTCGAGCACGTGGTGTCCCAAACACTGAAGCGGGTCAATCACGAAGAGCCGCTTTCCTCCCAAGTCCTCACCCGGGAATTAGGGAAGACGTTGGCGGATGAGTTTGACGGCGACGGCATCTTGAAGAGCGCGTACTTGAAGAATGTGCCCGTGTACATTCCGGCTTTTACCGATTCGGAGATGGGACTCGACGTCGGCACATGGGCGATGGGCCGCGCGATTGATCGCGCCCGCTCTCAAGCCGGTGAAGGCGGAGATCTGGCGGTGCTTCGGGCGATCCATCGGTCCTATCCCTCCTTCAATCCGTATTTGGATCTGAACAGCTACGCGGATCATATTCTTTCAGCAAAGAAACTCGGCATCTTCACGATTGGAGGCGGGGTACCGCGCAATTGGGCTCAACAGGTGGGCCCCTATATTGAGATCGGCAATCTCCGTCTGGGTCTCAACGTCAAGCCGCCGCGATTTCATTATGGCGTCAGAATCTGTCCTGAACCCGACTATTGGGGCGGGCTGAGCGGCTGTACGTATCAGGAGGGCATCTCCTGGGGTAAATTTGTGCCTCCAAAAGAGGGCGGGCGATTTGCCGAAGTCTTAAGTGATGCCACGGTGGTGTGGCCGTTATTGATGATGGGTTTGTTAGAGCGTAAGAAAGCCCAGGCAGCCAGCCGACCATGACCAGGCACATCCTGCTCATGCTGGCGTGGGTGTTGATCGGCGGTCCGTTGTGTGGATCCTCGCTCTGGGCGAAAGATCAGCAGGAAACGGATGGTCGGGTCAGGGGGGTGGTGAACGCGCCCGTCACCCTGATCGAATATTCCGACTTTACTTGCGGGTACTGTTTGAAGTTTTTCAAAGACACCTGGCCACGTCTCCAGGCACGCTACATCGACACCGGCAAAGTGCGGTTCCTGTATCGCGATTACCCGCGCGCCGACCAGGGACCAGGTCTCGATGCGGCGATGGCCGCGCGTTGTGCGGGCGCACAGGGAAAATATTGGGCGATGCATGATCGGTTGTTTGCCGAGGGCGGCCGGTTAGACAAGTCGGTCTATCTTCGCCATGCCGCGGCCATCGGGTTGGACCAGCCGGGCTTCGAACGCTGTATGAAAGACGCACGGTTTACGAAGGCTATTTTCGAAGATCGGGAGGAAGCCAACCGATGGGGATTCCACGGCACGCCGGGCTTTATCCTCATGCCGACCGCGGGCCAACCGACCGAGAAAGAGCCTGCCATCGCCATTCCCGGGGCGTTTCCGTTTGAAATGTTTGCGGAAGAAATTGATCGGCTCCTTCAGAATGTCCCGCACTCGAACGCGGTTCCTGAACCGAACGACCTGACGCCGGTCGCGCATGCCACGGCGTCAAGACTCCCTTACACCACCACCGTAACAAGGTAGGATCGTCTTATGACTTCTACGCAGTCCTTCTGGCCCGTCTCCCATCGCGACGACGATTTTTGGGTGTGCATGTCCTGTCTTGGCGAAGTGTTTTATCGCAAAGTGCCCATGCCCGATTGCCCCTCCTGTCACGGCGTCTCGACCTACGAAGGGTTCCCTCTGGAGGCGGTTCGCGATTGGGGCACAGAGGAACTGATTGCCAAGGCCGTCGCGGCACAACTGGCAGCCCCCGCTGCGGAGCCTGCGGTGGAATCGGCTGCCCCCGTGGAAGCGACAGACTAGCTGCGGCTTCGGAGAGAGCGCCTCCTTGCAGGGACCACGTCCATTTTTTGTTCATGGCGAATGGAAACACGGTGACGTCACCGCGCGGGTAGTCAATCCTTTCAACGGGCAAGTGATTGCCGACGTCGTTCAGGCGACGGAATCGGACGTGGAGCAGGCCATCGCCTCGACCTCCGGCGCCGCCGCAGCGATGTCCGCTCTCGCCAGTTACGCGCGCTATAACATCCTCCAGCAGATCGCCGCGCTCATCTACCAACGGAGAGACGAATTCGCGTCCACGATCACCGCCGAAGCCGGGAAACCGATCACCGATGCCCGGCGGGAAGTCAGCCGTGCCGTGCAGACCTTCACAGTCGCGGCGGAAGAAGCCCGGCGGATACCCGGTGAAGTGATTCCACTGGATTGGACGCCCAACAGCGACGGCCATCTGGGGATCCTCCGCCGGTTCCCCATCGGTCCCATCCTTGGAATCACCCCCTTCAACTTTCCTTTGAATCTGGTCGCCCACAAGGTGGCGCCCGCTCTGGCAGCCGGCAATCCCATTCTCGTCAAGCCTGCGCCACAGACGCCGCTCACGGCCCTGTTATTGGCAGAGGTGGCCGCAGAAGCCGGCGTCCCGCCCGGCGGATTGAACGTGATGCCCTGTGACAACAGCCTCGCGGAACGGTGTGTGACGGATCCGCGGTTCAAGCTGCTCAGTTTCACGGGAAGCGCCCCGGTCGGATGGATGTTGAAAGCAAAGAGCGGAAAGAAAAAAGTCACGTTGGAACTCGGGGGCAATGCAGGCGTGATCATTGAACCGGATGCCGACCTGGAGTTGGCGGCCCAGCGCTGTGCGACCGGCGGCTTTAGCTATGCCGGTCAAACCTGCATCTCCGTGCAGCGGATCTTCGCCCATCACACCGTGGCCGATCTGTTCACGACCAAGCTGTTGATGCAGGTGGCCCGACTGAAAGCCGGTGATCCCACGGACGACGCCACGGTGATCGGGCCGCTGATCGATCAGGGCGCCGCGCAACGCATCGAAAGCTGGCTGGGTGAAGCCGTGGCTCAAGGCGCCCGCGTGCTGCTCGGCGGGAGACGGATGGGATCAGTCGTCGAGGCGACCGTCCTGTCCAACGTGAAGCCCGAGATGAAGGTGTCGTGCCGGGAAGTGTTCGGTCCGGTCGTCACCGTCACGCCCTATCGGCAGTTGAGCGACGCCGTAACGGCCTTGAACGACTCGGAGTACGGCCTTCAAGCCGGAGTATTCAGCCAGGACATCAACAAGATTTTTCATGCGTTCCGCCATCTCGAAGTCGGTGCTGTGCTGGCCAACGAAGTTCCCACCTTTCGAGCCGACCACATGCCGTACGGCGGCATCAAGGATTCCGGGCTCGGCCGCGAGGGCATTCGAGCGGCGATCGAGGACATGACCGAGCCCAAGCTGCTTGTACTCAACCTTAAGGAGCCGACCGGTTCCCGGTAAATCGTGCCTCAAAGTTATTGCGTAGCGAAGCCAATCTTGATACAACAGCGACCCTGAACGTAGGGCCGTACGTTCACGAGAGCGTGCACCACACAAAGGGAGACGGGGGGCTATGGTACCTACGCATATGTTTCTGACGAGAGGAGTCGGAGTCCACAAGGAGAAGTTGGCTTCCTTCGAGCAGGCGTTGCGCAGTGCCGGTGTGGCGTATTGCAACCTTGTGAGCGTGTCATCCATTCTGCCTCCGAATTGCAAAATCGTTCCCAGAAAGCGCGGCGAAAAACTATTGAATCCCGGTGAGATCACATTCTGCGTCATGGCGCGCTCGGAGACGAACGAGCGCAATCGCCTCATCTCTGCATCGATCGGGCTCGCGATTCCCACTGATCGCCGGACATACGGATACCTGTCGGAGCATCATGCGCATGGCGAGACCGACGAAGAGACGGGAGAATACACGGAAGACCTCGCAGCTCAGATGCTGGCGACGACTCTCGGCGTGGAGTTTGATCCGAACATCGCCTGGAAAGAACGTGAGCAGGTGTTTAAAATGGCCGGAAAGATCGTGAGGACGTTGAACATCACGCAGTCCGCCATTGGAAAGCCGAACAAGTGGACCACGGTGGTCGCGTTAGCGGTGTTTATCCCTGAAGAGAACCTCCCGAAGCGATCGCGGCGGTAATTCGCGGCGCTCGTGATCGATAACTTCGCATGACAGGCTTGTGCGAGTGGTGGACAAGGCATGACGCTTCCCGCCGGCTGGGAAGGCCCGGAGCACAATTTCCTCGGGGTCGACGAACCCTGGTGCCATCCTGATCGAGCCGGCGTCTATGTGCTACCGGCTCCCTACGAGCACACCTCCAGCTATATCCTCGGCTCCGATCATGGGCCTTCCGCGATCATTGAGGCGTCCTGCCAGGTGGAATTCTATGATGAGCAACTGCAGGGCGAGCCGGTCAAGGATTGGGGCGGGATCGCCACCGCGTCGCCGTTAAATCTCGAAGGCAAAGTGGATCAAGCGGCGGTCGAGGCGATTGAATCGTTTGTAGCCCAGCATGTGGGAAGCGGCCGGTTTCTTCTGACGTTGACCGGTGAGCACACGGGTGCGCTCGGCGCGATCCGCGCCCATGCCCGGCGCTATCCTGATATGTGCGTGGTCCAAATCGACGCGCATGGCGATTTGCGCGCCGCGTATCAGGGCAATCCCTACAGCCATGCGAGCGTCATGGCGCGGGTGGTCGATGACGGGCGGGCGCTGGTGCAAGTCGGCATCCGGTCCGTCAGCCCTGAAGAAATCGAGCGAATCAAAACCACCGACAGGATTACCACATTTTTTGCCGCGAATATTCTCGACCCCTCAGGGCCCTATGAAGGCAAGGCGACCCGCTGGGTTCCTGAAGTGGTGGCCGCCTGCAGCGGGCCTGTCTACCTGACCTTTGATTGTGATGGCTTGGATGCGTCGATTGTGCCGGCCCTGGGGACGCCGGAGCCGGGGGGGTTGGGCTGGTATGACACGCTTCATCTTGTCACGGCGCTCGCCAACGGACCGGGGATTCTCGGCATGGATGTGAGTGAGATCGCTCCCATCCCGGGATTCGTGGCGCCGCAATTCTCGGTCGCACGTCTCATCTACCGTATTCTCGGGCGCATTCAGGCCGGTCGCCGCGTGCATTAGGTCGCCCCGGTGGCAAGCACAATCCGTATCAATAAGTTTTTTACCGAACAGGGCCTCTGCTCGCGGCGTGAGGCGGATCACCTCATTGAGGCGGGCGCCGTGACGATTAACGGCCGCATCGCCAAGCTCGGGGATCAGGTCACTCGCGACGACATCATCGCGCGAGACGGCAAGGTGATTCCCTGGGGACACACGCCGGTGTACATCAAGTACCACAAGCCGGTCGGCGTCACGACCACCAGCGAATCGCATGTCGAACGGAACATCATTGCGGAAATCGGCCATCCCGAGCGGATCTTTCCGATCGGACGCTTGGACAAAGATTCCTCCGGGCTCATCCTCCTGACCAATGATGGCAACATCGTGAACGAGATTCTTCGCACC
Source organism: uncultured Nitrospiraceae bacterium (assembly GCA_963728135.1). Classification (GTDB taxonomy): domain Bacteria; phylum Nitrospirota; class Nitrospiria; order Nitrospirales; family Nitrospiraceae; genus Nitrospira_D. The sequence goes on from CAVSJC010000015.1 coordinate 53,845, forward strand.
GAATTCGGTCATGAGCGGGAATATACGGTAGAGGTCGATCGACCGTTTGACCGGGCGTTCCTCAATCAGATGTCGACCGGCGTACTGGTCCTGGGCACGAAGACGAAACCCTGTCGTGCCGAGCGCGTCGACTCGAAGCGGTTTCGCATCATTTTGACCGAAGGGCGGAACCGCCAGATCCGGCGCATGTGTCAGGCGCTCGGCTACCGGGTCACCGCGTTGCATCGCACCAGGATCATGCATATCACCATCAGCGGACTCGCAGCCGGAACATGGAAAGATTTGTCGGCCAGGGAGCGGGCGCAGCTACTGGAGGCGGTCGGGAGAAAGGCCGGCTAGCGGAGATCGCTTCTCAACGGAGGGGGCGGTGATATGTCCAGCGGCAAGCGGGAACCGGCGGTCACGATTCTTTCAGCCCCGCCCGTCGCGTGCTGATCCATATCCTCGGTTTTCTTACGCCGGCTCATGAGGAGATTCAGCGCGGCGATAAAGAAACTGCCTCCCACCAGCAGCGTGCTGCTGTACTGAATGCTTTTGGTTCCTTCATCGCGCATGTCTTTGGCCACGTCTGCAACGGTGTCCAAGAGGCGATCAAGTGCCAGGCTGACTTGAATCATTTTGGGGCCGCCGTTATCCGAGGCATGTTCTTCCGCTTTGCGTCTCAACGTATCGCGGTCTGCCACCGAGCTCATGTTCCATTCTTGGGTGAGCAGCTGGATGGTCGTGCTCGCCACTGAAAAGTATTGATCGAGGCTGCGTCGGACGGCTTCGATATCCTCCGGTTCACTGCGCCCGCTCCTGGACACACGCAAGCCCGCGGCCGCATACCGATCGACCGCATGCTGAATACGAGCCCGCTGCGTCGGGAGTGATTCCGTAATCCGCTCGAACTCCTTCCGGTCGTCGGCTTCCAGGGCACGGATGATGGTATTGCGGTATCGCATCACGTCGGCGGAAATGTGGGCGAGATCGGCGGCCCCCAGCGTGTACTCCGTGTACATGATCCGGAGGTCCTGGTCGATATGGCTCAACGCCTGGCCGCTATACCAACCCAAGGCGGCAATCATGATGCTGATCAGCAGCTGAGGAAACGTCGGCTTGGGAAATGACAGGCGATTCATGAGTGGCACCGGCCCTCCAATTCAGTCGAGAATGATCCGGCGATCGACGTGAGGGGTCAGATTCGGGTCGTTCGAGACGAAGATCACCGACCAGGGCTCATCCTTCGAGCACAGCCGCCGGAGAATCGTTTCCCGCATCGTGGGCTGCATGTTGTGAATGATGCCGTCGAAGATCAAAATTTGAGGCCGCGCCAGTATCGCCCGCGCGAGCAGGATGCGCAGAATGTGTGTCGGGGCCAGAATCTTTCCGGGCGCCCGCACATGGGTCTTGATGCCGAGCGGAAGCGCATCGATCTCTTCCTCCAGTTCCACGAAGCGAAGGGCCCACCGGATGTCGCTGTAGGGGACATACGAGCGGCCCAGGACAATGTTGTCCTCGATGGTCCCCTCAAAGAGCGAGAGCTGCGAATCCAGCATGAAGCCGCGGCAGCGGTTGATAGCATTGAGGTCGCAACGACTTGCGGGGTGACAAAGGTCAGTGGTGGGAGCAGCTGCCATTGCATCTCGGCGGCCAGGCTCATTGGCTGTCGGTGGCGGGTCAGGAAGTAGGTGTCGGTGTACTGGCCTTTGCTCAGGAGCAGCTCAGCGACCAATGTGGCCAGCCAGGTGCACCGCATCCGCAGCGCGTCGTCGACCCTTGGGAGAGTGAGGCCGAGACGCCCAGGCGCTCGGCGCCATCCAGCAGCGGCGGCCACACCCGCCATCCCGATCCGGTGTCAGGTCTGGACAGCGATGGCGGCAAAGGCCCGGCCGGCCAGGGTGGTGTTGATCTGCAGCGGGGCGTCCGATCGGTGCCGTCGGGTAGCGGAACCAGCAGGGTCTGCTCGTAGTCGACCAGGTAGACGGCGACATCCTCGGCGGCCACGGCCTTCCCGGCTCGAGTGACCGCAGCGACGAGGTCGTCAGGAGCCAGGTCGTGGGAGGCTTCCCGCAGGTGACCAAGCATCTCCAGCCCGGGGTCAACGCTCCACTCGAACCTCCTGGATCGCTGGTCAGCCAGCGGGCCTGATGCAGACGCGGTGCTTGACGAGCAGTCGGCGCTCGTCGAGCGGACACCAAAGTCTGGTTCGGATGGTGAAAGGCGTCCAACGGGCCAAGGCGCATATCGCCGGCTTCAGGTGGAGGCAGGATGGCCACCGCTGCTCCTGCGTTGCGAACCGCTCGGTCCGTTGGCGTGTGGACCAACGCGGACCATGGCCATCGCTTGGGATCAGTCCGCACGACGGCTGTTCCGCTGTGTCAACGGCGCAGGAAGCCCAGCACGTCGCGGACGCCTCCGGCGCTCCGGTCCTCCGCGACCAGGGACCGATCGGCCGGCCGGCCGGGCATGGCAAGGCCATGTGAGCCTTGACCGACCACCTGCTTGCAGCCACGGGCAGGATCGCTACCTGCGGGCGAGTGAACGGTGCAGGTCGAGGCCGTCCTGGTGCTGTCCGTAGTTGTCTGCCCGGGACACGTCATGTCTGCTGTGAATGGCACGCTTGTGGCACGGTCGACTAGAACAACGATGCTCCGCCTGGCAGCGACGCCTCCAGCTAGGCCGTAGAGTGAGACCTTCCTGGTCGCCACTGGATGAAGGAAGAGCGATGAGCATGGAACTCACCAATGAACAAATTGCAGAAGCATTTTCACGCCATGACTTTGAGGCTTCATATCCTTATCTGGCCGAGGACGTTCGATGGAACATGGTAGGGGAGAGTCTGGTCGAGGGTAAGGAAAACGTCATCTCCGTATGCCGCGAGTCCACGGCATACTTGACGGGCATGACGACCGATTTTGGTAAGTTTCGGAGTGTCATCACGGACAATTGCATTGTTATCGACAGTGTTGCTGAATATACAGACAAGGAAGAGAAAAGATCACGCGTCGCGTCCTGTGACCTCTACGACTTCACTAACGGCAAAGTATCCGAGATCACTTCCTACACGGTCGAAATTGGAACGCAATAAGCGTGAGTCGTCCTCTTCGCGGCCTCCTCGGGATGCGGCCGAGCTGGCGGCCCTTCGGGTCGGCCGCCCTCGACCTGCTGCGCGGAGCCGCCCGAGTGATGGAGGCCGGCCCCGAGGTAGACGGCACCTGCATTGGGTGGGGTCAAGACCCACGAGGCGCGCACGGTTCGGCTACCCCGGTCGATCGCTGACGAGCTGGGCGGTTACCTCACCGGCGGCCCCAGCGATGCCCACGCCCTGGTGTTCACCGCCCGTTGGGCAGGTCGTCACGCTCGGCGGAACTGCTGGCGGAGGCAGAGGAGGTGGGATTCGAAGCCGCCTCCACGCTGTCGGGCGACCGAGGTCATGGGCGGGAAAGGTACTGCGACCTGCGATTCCTTCGTACCCGTCGTGACCGCTCCTGCCCGCCCGAATCCGCAGATTCCCGATGCGGTACGGACCCAGCGCGGACCAGCCGCGACCCTCAGCTGCCATCATAGGCCGCTGGCCGCCTTGTTCTTGCATGGGCAAGAAGGACAGTGGGGGCAGGGCACAAGAGAGGTAGGCGGCATGTTCAGCTTGATCAGACGAGCGTTCGCCCGGCTTTGGCGCCCGCGTCGTCGGGTAACTGAGCACGACGTCCATGACCAGCACGAGGCCAGCAGGTATCGGACCATGCATGAGTCCAGGCAGATGGGATCTGCCCTGCTGACGGCCGGGAGAGCCTCCTTGCGGCGCGGCGTGGCTTCGTGTCCTGCATGGGGGTGAGGCCGCCCCGGGTGCCGGCCGTGTCGTAACCGCCCGCGAGCCCAGCTTGACCTGGGACCTCATCCATATCGGGCACATTCACGGGATGTGTTCTAGCTGGTCGAGCGAGGGACGAACAGCTTATGGCCAGCGAGATTGACCGACCGTGGCTGTCCGCTGGGGACCGGGATTGACCCTTCGATCTGGCACATGAATGGCACGACCAGTGCGGCCCGCCCGGGGGACCTGCCTCGTTGCCAGGCGCCATCGGCCGGAGCTTCCTCCGTGCCGAGGACCTGATTCCTCGCGATCGCAGGACCCTCTTCCTCTAGATCGTCCTACCGCGTCTGGCGGTCACCGAGGCCGCGATCATGACGAGGATGGCCGCGACGACGATGCTGATGATCCACCGGGTCCAGTCGATGCCGCGCGTCGCGTCAACACCGAGCGCTGCGGCGAGGTAGTAGCCGATGAGCACGCCGCCGATCCCGCAGAGAACAGTGAGCCAGAGCGGGATGTTGTCGCGGTTGCCTGGCGCGAAGAACTTGCCCAGCAGGCCGATGATGATGCCTGCGATAATCACACCGATGAGGTCCATAGCGATCCCTTCACCTGTTGGGGCCGGTCTTGTTCCGCGGCGTTGCGGGAGTACCCGTCCGGCCGAGGCGCCAATCCCAGATGGCAACCATGGCACAAGAAGGTTCGCGGACCCTTCTCTGAACACCCGAGGGACCGCATCAACCTCGCGCAACCACCAACGTCACAGGGTTCCATGCCGCTCGAGGGCAGGGGTCACCGGCATCGGTGGACCCCTGCCCCGGGTGTGCCCTAGCACTCCCCCGCCGGGCGTACGCTTCTGCTACCGACGCCTTCGAGGGTGAGCCCGCCAGGAAGGTCGGGTGCTTCGTCGTCTCGGCCACTTGAGTCTTGGAAGTCCTCGAAGCGTTGGCATGACCGGAGATGAAGTGACCTCTTCCGTGTCAGGGTCTGCCCAAGGCTTGTTTCCCCAGGATTGCATCGGTGGCCTGGGAGAACGACGTGCCGCTGGAGACCGGTGCGAACCGCTCGGCTCCGATGGCGTGTGGACCAAACGTGGACCAAGCCCATCACCTGGTTTAGCGAGGCGCCTCGAGCGATTACCGCGCAGGAGGGCCCCTGATGGGCCGGGCGGGCTACCGACCCCTCTGTCACGAGGGCGGTCGAGGCAGCACGGCGAGCTGCACGAGGGAGACGACGAGCAGCGCGGCGCTCGAGCGCGATGAGCCCATAGCGCGCACCTCGGCCCGGGAAGTGGGCGCTGATGCCCACGAGGAAGAGCACGCTGGCCAGGAACACCGTGGCGCGGACGTAGTTTTCGGAGGTTTGACCGGCGGACACGCCTGCGGCGAAGGCCTCGTCCGCCTTCTCGTCCAGAACCTTTGCCTGTTCGAGTCCCGGCTGTCGGTATTGGGGCATGTAGGTCGGGCCGCGAGGCGCGGCTGGGTTCGTCTCGGGGTTGGTGGCCCGCCAGGCGTCGAACGCGACCGCGAACTCGGGACGGAAGCGACGCTCCGCAATCGCCATCGCTTCCTGATCATCGGCCACGTACGCGCCGAACCAGGCCTCAAAGGTGGACAGGTCGAAGTTCCGGTCCTCCCGCGCGTCAAGGTCCGCCCGGCTCGCGTCCGTCCGCGCCTCCGAGGCCAGGTCATCAACACAGCGGACTCGCCGTTCCACTTCGCCGCCGCATAGCCGGACCAGGCCGCCGCCAAAGTGACCAGCGAGAGGAGAGCCGCCTCCGCGACGGAGAGGAGGCGGTCGCGCCGGTCGGGGGTATCGTGGCCCCTGCTGTGCTTAGCGTGCTCCGCGATTTCCTTCCCGACCTCTGTCCCGGCAGCCCTTCGGACATGCTCGGTCTCCTCAGGTCGACGCTCAGGATGTGGAGGCGGCCCTGTGCTGGAAGGGATTCCTGGAGCTTGTCCTCGGCGTACGTGCCACGAGGTCGCTGTGCACCGGTGGTCGAGACCTCGATCCCCGGTAGGGTTCCAGTCATGGCCGGTCGGCGACCTCCCACACTCGTCATCGCTCGGGCTGCAGCTCGCCCGGTCGCCGACGCATTGTTCAGATGGACTGAGGTCTCTGGCCTGCGCGCCGCCGCCGTCTGGTCTGTGATCGCCATCGCTGCTTCCTTCTTCCACCGGCTACCTCCGAGCGCCTGAGGCCCCATTGCCGGTCAGGCTGCGTGTCCGCGATGAGCATCCTCGTCTGATGCCGTCACCTCAAGACATCGTCCTTATCAGGCATGTTCAAGTAATGCGTTCATGCTGGTAGAACGCGAGACGGCTAGCTTACCGGCGGAGTGAGGGTGACCGTGGTTATCTGCTCGGTACCGGGATTGACCATCCGATGTGGCACGTAGGTGGCACGGTGGACGATGACAGGGACGGCGGATGTTGCCATGGCGGGCTCCAGCTCGCGCGGGTGGCGGGGCTGGAGGCCTAGCAGTCGACCTGTCGGCGGAGGAGGTTGTCCACGGCCGCCTGGGCTGCCCCGGGGTTGGGCTCAGGGTTCAGGTTCGTCGTGGCGACGAGCTGGCGGTCGGCGTCTTTGGTGCTGAAGGCGGTCGTCCTGTAGCCCGCCAGCGCTCCGCCGTGGCCCCAGAGCTCGGTCGCGCAGCCCGGCCGCAGCAGCGTCAGGCCAAGGCCGTAGCGCACTCCGTGTCCGAACTGCTGGCTGGCGTCCACGGTGGTCTGCATTGCCTGCAGCTGCTTGGGGTCGAGCAGCCGGCCGCCGAGCAGGGCCGGCAGGGCCAGGTCGGCGGTGGTGGACACCATCGCCCCGGCGGCCCACGCCCAGGAGGGGTCCATCTCGGTGACGTCGAGGAGCCCAGCCGGCCCGTCGGTCACCTGCCAGCCCTGGTCGCGAGGCCCATACCCATGGATGAAGGGGCTGGCGAGAGTTTGCTCGGTCACGGGTAGCTCGGTGTCGCCAAGGTCCAACGGCCCGAAGATGCGCTGCTGGAGCTGGGTGGCCAGCCGCTGGCCGCCGGCCCGCTCGATGACCAGGCCGGCCAGGATGTAGTTGGTGTTGCTGTAGGAGAACCGGTTCCCGGGCGCGAACAGTGGCCGATGGCCGGTGGCGATGGCGACCAGTTCCCGCGGCTGGAAGGGTCGGGGGGGCTCGGGCAGGTCGTCGGTGTAGTCGTACAGGCCGCTGGTGTGGTTGAGCAGCTGCCGTACGGTGATGTCGTCGCCGTTGGGCACCAGCCCGGGCAGCCACCGCTCCAGCTGGTCGTCCAGCCCAAGCTTGTGTTCCCCGACCAGTTGCAGCGCCGCCGTGGCCACAAACGACTTGGTCACGCTGCCGACCCGGTACTGGTCACCAGCCCGGGCGGGGCGGTTGGCGTCCAGGTCGCCCAGGCCGCTGGCCCCTTGCCAGGTCTGTTGCCCGCTGCGGACCAGCGCCACCACCCCGGGCGTGCCGGTCTCCACCACCCCGTCCAGCTGGCGTTGCAGGGCGGCCGGATCAGCCGGCGCCCGGATCGCCTGGGGTGCTTGGACACTGGCCGGGGCGGCCGGGCGGTCCCGCGACCACAACACCACTGCTCCCATCAGGAGCAGCAACACCCCCACCAGACCGCCGGCCACCACCGCCACCCGGTGTCGCCGTATGGCCGGCGTGGTGTCCTCCGGGCCACCTCGCCGACGGGTCGCCAGCCGGCGCATCCTCAAGCACCGTCTTGGGGTTGGGGGGAGCGACCCTCGGGTTCGCGGGAACGGGCTGTCCAGGATCGGTCGCTGTGCAGATGGCCCATCCCGTCGCTGGCCACGGTGTCGCGGCGCTGTCCCAAGGCGGCGCTGGACAGGTCGCCGCCGGATCGAAGGTGATGTCCACCGCGTCGCGCTCGGCGGTCGGTGGCCCTGGCCGCCAGCAGCACCAGCGCGATGACCAGCCCCACGCCGAGCCAGAACCACACAGCCCCCATGGGGACCTCCCGCGGCGATGCCGCCACCAGCCCGAGCGTACGCGCTCTGGTCGGCCAGCGACAGGTGGGACTCGACCTACGACGCTCTGAGCTGGTGGAGATGCGAGACCTGAACCCTGGCTTCCTGCCTGCGAGAGAACCGGGGTGGTCCGACGACCTGCGAGGCTGACTGACGAGCGCTGCTGAACTAGGGCGTTGGCTGGACACTGATGACCCGGGTTGTCCCTGACGCTCGGGACGAATGTGGCCCCGCAGTCCCTCTGGAGATCACGATTCGGTCCTGTTCTTGTTGCCGGGTCTAGCACGGAGGACAGTGGGGTGAGCAGAGGAGGCTGACCATGCTGAACAGGATCAGGAGCATGTGGGCACGGCGGCTGTGGCGGCGTGGCCGTCGGACCGACGAGCATGAGTTCTACGACCAGCACGAGGCCAGCCGGTACCGGTCCGAGGCTGAGGCCAGGGGAAGCTGGAATCCGCCTGGTGGAGACTCGATGTAGGGCTGGGGAGGCGCGCCATCGTGCTGGAACCAGCTAAAGGCGGCGCTTGGGCGGCGATGGCGCCCGCGGCGTCGTCGGACCGCCGAGCACGGGTTCTATGACCAGCGTGCCGGTAGCCGGTATCGCTCGCAGCAGGACATCGAGGCGGCCAGGGGGGAGAGCTACCAGCCTCCGGAGGGTCCGACGCCTATGTGAGACCGGGGCGAGACCTTCCTCCGGCGGACTGGCGCGTACCACCTGGGGTAGAGGGTGAGGCCGGCATCCCGGTGACCGTCGTGTCGCTGCCGGCGCGAGGACGGCCGCCGGAGGCGGCCGCCCGCAGGGCCGGCCTTGAGCTCGTAGAGAAAGTCCTTCCAACGAAGCTCACCAATTCGGACACGACGGAGCGGAACTGTGATGTCTGCCTGCGGTGCCCGCCTGGGGTGCGGGTCGGGCTGGTGCTGGCAGCAAGAGTGGCTCTGAGCGTAACTGGCCGTCTGAAGGCTGAGTGAGCTGTCGGCGTGTTCGCGTGGGAGGCTCAGCGCCGGCAGGGAGAGTGACCCCAGTCCTCACTGGCCGTCTGGGGCGTGCCTTGCGGCGATCTGTCCTCGAGCTGCCGGCACCGGCCTGGCCCACCATCGTCGCTGGCCTGATCAGAAGCCTGTCCGCCCTGGGTCGTGACCCCTCACAGTCCTGCCGCCGCGGTGACTCCAACCCAGGCCGGTGCCGACAACGGTCGCCGTCTTGGAAGGAGCAACCGCCATGCCCATGCTAGAGGGCCAGGTTGACGCCGTCATCGGGGTCGACACCCACCGCGACACGCCACGCTGCGGCGCTGCTGGACCCCAACGGCGGGGTGCGGGCCACCCTGGAGGTGCCAAGCGACCGGGTCGGCCACGCTCGGCTGCTCCAGCTGGCCGCGGCGCAGGCACCAGGTCGTCGGGTCTGGGCGCTGGAAGGGACCGGCTGCTATGGGGCCGGGCTGACCAGCTTCCTGGTCGACCAGGGTGAGTGGGTGGTCGAGATCGACCGGCCCAAGCGGCCCCGCGGCCGCAACGGCGCCAAGAGCGATGCCCTGGACGCGATCCGGGCCGGCCGCGAAGCGCTGGCCCGCGAGCACCTGGCCAGCCCACGCCAGCGCGGGCACCGGGAGGCGCTGCGGGTGCTGCACACCACCCGCGCCGGGCGCGGTCCAGGCCGGCGCGGACGCCCGCCGGCAGCTCAAGGCGCTGATCGTCACCGCCCCCGAGCCGCTGCGGACAGCCTGCGAGGGCGGACCTGGCTGCCACAGCTCCGCGCCTGCGCCGCGCTGGTGGCCGCACCCAGCGATCCGGTGGAGTACCGCGCCACCGTGCGGCGCTGGCCTGACCGCCCAGCGGGCACTGACCGCCCGTGCCGAGGCCAAGGAGCTGGAGGCGGAGCTGCGCAGGCTCGTCACGGCGATGGCCCCGGTGCTGCTGGCCCAGCCCGGGATCGGCCCGGTCACCGCCGCCCAGGTGCTGATCAGCTGGTCCCATCCTGGCCGGCTCCGCTCTGAGGCCGCCTTCGCGATGCTGGCTGGGGCGGCCCCGGTGGAGGCCTCCTCGGGCCAGGTGGTCCGCCATCGGCTGAACCGCGGTGGCGACCGGCAGCTCAACCGGGCCTTGCACACCATCGTGATGATCCGCCAGATCCATCACCGCCGACCAAGACCTACACCACCCGCCGCATCGCCCAGGGCAAGAGCCAGCGCGAGATCCGCCGCTGCCTCAAGCGCACCATCGCCCGCCAGCTCTACCGGCTGCTGGAGCGCAAGGTGGGACACCTGGCCGCTGCCTGACGGTTCGCCCTGCCACCACCCTTGACAACAATAGAAGCTTCGCTGGCATGCTTCGGATCCCGCACCTCGCATCGCTGGTCGGTCTGGCCGACCGGCTCGTGGTCCTTGTCGTCCTGGCCCGGGTGGTGGCTTGGCTCGTCTCCGGCAAGGATTGGCGGTCTGCTTCTGGATGGTGAGGCCCTGGCGGCGAGCTTGTCCTCTGAAGGCATCGCACCAGCAGGTCACGTTTGGTGGCATTCCGCCACGGGAACTCTAAGACATAACAAAGTGTCTCTTACAAGGAGGACCAATGGCGGGGCGACAGCTCTTCCGCACCGCGATCGTCACAGCAGTGGCGATCCTGTCCCTCTCGGCGGCCAGTACCGCCGCCCTGGCCGCCGCCCCCGACAGGACCCCACCCAGCGCGCCGCGTATCGTCTACCTCCAGGGCTACTACTGCCTGACCCTCATCGTCGGCGTCGACCGGTCGACCGACGACCGGACGCCGCAGTCCCAGCTCACCTACGACGTGTTCGCCGACGGCCGCCGTATCGGATCGATGGCCGACCTCGGCAGCGTATCCGGGGTGTGGAGCATCCAGCACCTCACCCATACCGGTCCCAACACCATCACCGTCAAGGCGGTCGACGCGGCTGGGAACTGGTCCGCACCTAGCACCGGCCCCAGCACGACCAACGTCGTGCCCGGCTACCCCTGCTGACCATCGGCGGCACCTCCCGACGGCAGCTCAGCCCAGCCGCTCGGCGGTCGGCATCCAGCACGAGCCACCGAACGCGCTTGAGGCACCAACGCCCAGGTGGTCGACCACGACGACACATTCGGCGTCCCGGCCGGCTCGGCCTGGGCTGCCTGGAGGGGTAGCAGGTTCCTGGGGTGCTGGTCGTGGAGGCTGAACGGCACCCGGGTGCCCAGCTCCAGCAGTCCTGCTCGAACTGTTGCATGCCGGTCTCCTGGTGCCTGGCCGGGCGTACCAACAGGCCCCAGGGGCAAGCGACAGAGCCAACGAACTCGGCCCGTCTGGATCAGGCTGCCGAGCGGGCTCGACTCAGGTGCGGGTTGGTTGGTCGACGCGCTTGCGGCTGGGGGTCGGGCATGCCAGCACCGTCCGGCCAGCTCCTCCACCCTGGGTGTGGTGGGAGAACGAGGCTCCCACCACGAGGGCCGCTCGTGGGCCCGTCCTGAGGCTGCTTGCGATGCGTCTTGCTGCGCCTCGCCTAATCGAGCGACACGCGCTCGCTGCGGTCGACCCCTGAGCCACGGTCTGGATCCCGGCCCCGGACCAGCACCCAGTGCTCGGAGACCGTCGCGCGATAGAGCCGAAAGAGTGCCGATCCCTGCACATCGTCCAGTCCGAATGCGCGACCGATGTCCTGTCGGGACACACGTGGTCAAAGACCTCCAGACCCTGGTCGAGCTCGGCGCCCGTGAGCTCCTTGGCCACGCCCTTCATGTACACGGCCTCCGCGCCGCCGACCGGGACCGACGAGTCGAAGATCGCGATCGCAACCTCCGGGTGGGCGGCGAGGTTCCGTGAGTGCTTGGCGTCGGGCGATGAGACCC
>CAVSJC010000016.1:0-111551 GCA_963728135.1 uncultured Nitrospiraceae bacterium
CTGCGAAACGTCCCCAGCATGGAACTGCTCACGGCCACCGTATTCTGCTTTTCTACTCCGCGCATCATCATGCACAGGTGCCGCGCTTCGACCACCACACCCACTCCATTCGCATTGAGCTTCGACTTCAGCGTTTCCGCGATCTGCACGGTGAGCCGCTCCTGCACTTGCAGACGTCTCGCGAACGTATCGACGATGCGGGGAATCTTGCTCAAGCCGACCACTTTCTTATTCGGCAAATAGCCGACGTGCACCTTCCCGAAGAACGGCAACAGGTGATGTTCGCACATGCTGAAGAAGTCGATGTCCTTCACGATCACCATCTCATCGTACTCGATCGGGAACAGGGCCCCGTTCAGGAGTTCATCGATGTCTCGATGGTATCCCTGGGTCATGAACGCAAACGCCTTCGCCACGCGTTGAGGCGTCTTTAAGAGACCGTTCCGCCCCGGCAGCTCACCAAGCGCCAGCAGCAGCTCTGTGACCAAGGATTGAATCACATCGACGTCGGCCGGGCGCCCGTTCCCACTGACATCCTCGACGGGCGACGGACGCTGAGTCCGGCGTACCGCTCGGCGCTTAGCCATGCACACTCCTTGGGGTTTGCAGGGCCTCGCGCGCGGATCCCGCATACTCGAAATAGTTATCCCGGGTCTCGATGACTCCGACTTTAGCCAATTGCCCGGCAGGAAGATGGGGCGCGAGAAGGTCCCAAATCAACAATACAAGATTTTCGCCGGTGGTCGTTCGGTTGGCAAATTCCGGATCATGATTCAAGTCATGGTGATCAAAGCGCCGGACGATCCGCTCCTGGACAATTCGATCCAGAGCAACGAGATCGACAGGCATGCCGTCTTCCGAGCGCCTCATGCTGACTAAGACCACATAGTTATGACCATGGCCATTCGGATTATTGCATTTGCCAAAGGCGGCCCAATTGGCTTCCGGCGACAGATGCGCGCTATGCAGCCGATGCGCTGCACAAAACCGGTATCGTCTCGTGATGCTGAGCTGGCTCATTCAAGCTGGCCTATTGCTGACAAAGAAAAGCCAGGATCACCGACGCTTGCACGTGATCCTGGCCATACCATGTCCCGCTCGGCTCGACCGCTGTGTTACGCGCTGAAGGAGCTGCCGCAGCCGCACGTGGTCTTGGCTTGCGGGTTCTTGATGGAAAATCCAGACCCCTGCACGCTGTCCACATAATCCACTTCCGCACCCTGCAGCAACGGAGCACTTTGGGAGTCCATGATCACTTTCACATCACCTTTTTCAATGACCGTGTCGTCCTCAGCCATCTTTGATTCAAACGCCATTCCATATTGGTAGCCATGGCACCCGCCGCCACGGACATAGACTCTCAGGCCGACGACGTCCTTTTCTTCCGCCATCAACTCTCTAATCTTCTGTTCTGCCACCGGTGTAATCGTAACCATTACTTCCTCCTCTATCTCCAAATCGCAAGCTGCGACTGGGGTTGGCTTAGTGTAACACCTCTTTACCGAATATCAATACCCTGAGTTTCCTGTGCTGAACGGGCCGTCGGAGCCGTCCACTTGGTCTCGGGCACTCGCACCACCACATCACCCAATACCCTAGCTTGACATCCCAGGCGGTGCCAAGGCTCGCTCAAGGCTTCCCGGTCCAATAGGTCCTGTTCTTCGAAGTCTATTTCCGAGAGATGTTCGGCCCCCGTCTGCACTTCCACGCGGCACGTGGTGCACGAGGCGTTTCCCCCACAATCATGGTTCAGTGAAAAGCCCAGTTCCTTGGCCGCATCCAGTAACGTCACATTCTCCGTGACCGCTCCACTCTTTCCATTCGGATGCAAAAATGTGACTCGCGGCATCACGAACTCCTTAGGAATGCGCTCCCACCACTGCCGGAACGGCTCCATAGGGACACCGTTGGAGGCGGATATGGTCCTCATATTCCTGACGAAACAGCTTGACACTGCTTTGAACCAGAACCGATGCGCCCGTCACCAGGGTGCAATAGCCGGTGCCTTTCACGAACCCGCACAGCTGTAACAAACTGTCCAGATCCTTCTGCGTACCCTGACCGTCCTCGATCTTCGTCATCAAGGCGGCGAGATTGATCGTCCCCATCCGGCAGGGAGGACACTGGCCGCAACTCTCGCCTTTGAAGAAATTTGAAAAGTGCAGCGTCTTTGCGACCATACAAGTCGCGTCATCCACGACGATGACACCGGCCGATCCCAAGCCGGTGCCCGCTTTCTTCAACGAATCAAAATCCATCTGCAGATCGAGCTGATCCGCCGTCACCATGGAGAAGGCGGGCCCCCCGGGGAACACGGCCTTAATCTTCCTTCCGCCGGGCACACCTCCGCCGCACCGTTCGATCAATTCACGGATGGTCACGCCCATGGGCATTTCATAGACTCCGGGGCGATTCACCGCTCCGCTGAGTGAAAACATCATGGTTCCGGGACATTTCTCTGTCCCGACCTGCGTAAACCATGCGGTGCCCTTGTAGAGAATGCGGGGAATGTTGCAGAGCGTCTCCACATTATTGACCAGCGTCGGCTTACCGTACAAACCGAAATCAGTCGGATAAAAAGGAGGCTTTTGCCGCGGCATCGCCGGGCGGCCCTGCATTGACTCCAACATGGCGGTCTCTTCCCCGGCCACATAGCTTCCATGGCCCTCGAAGACCTGTAAATCAATGTCATACGCCGCTACCGAATACATTCTTGCCCAGGAAACCGTGCGCTCGTGCTTGGGCCAGGGCCTTCTTCAAGTTCTCCCGCTCTTCCTCATACTCATGATTGACATACACAAACGACGCCTTGGCCTGCACCGTATATGAGGCAATCAGACAGCCTTCAATTAATTGATGCGGCAGGGTTTTGAGCAGATGCCTGTCCTTAAACGTGCCGGGTTCATGCTCTCCGGCATTGCAGACGAAGTAGTGTTCTTTGACCCGATGGTTCAGGACCTTATCCCACTTGATGCCGGTGGGAAATCCCGCCCCGCCGCGACCGCGCAAGCCAGACTTCTTGAGCTCATCGACCACCTGTCCGGCTTGCAGTTCTTTGACACACCGCTTCCAGGCCTCATACCCGCCGACTTTGAGGTATCCATCAATTTCCCAAGGCGCTCCCTCAAGAGATTGGACGAGGCGCGGTTCTGTCGCAGTCGGCATAGTCTGTCCCGAAACCGTTGAAGTTGAGAGCTCGTACTATACGGGCCATTGCCTTTCTCAGTCAAGGAAACGCACTGAGAATAGGCCTGAATCTCAAGGAGTTAGGGCGACCGACCTATGCTGTGCCTGGGCATAGAGGGCAAGTGAACGATAGAACAGCGCCTGCCGACGGCATGAGCCGTCGGCAGGCAAGAGGATCGTCTACTTGAAGTGGCTGCCGGCACCCATGAAAAACAACATAGGGATAGACAGCAGGAAGTTGACGCGGGAGGCGAGCAACGCGGTCCGACCCCACTGAGCCATTTCAACCGGGGCGGGCGTGCCCTGAGCCGCCGCCGTGACGGCCGCAATGATCTTTTTCTGGTTCGGCCAGATAATCCCATGCACATTGCCCAACATGATAATGCCCAGCAGACCGCCGATCGCCAAGGCGTAGGCGCCGGTCCCGCCGTTGCTGTACTGTTTGAAGTACAGCACAATCCCGGCCAACACCGTCACTGTCGCGCCATGACGGAACCAATTGAGCGCGGCCGGCATGAGCTTCGGAATCACGGCATTTTTAGTGGGCCCGTCCAAGCTCTTCAGAAATGCCGCATTAATCAGGTTGAAGAAATACAACAATCCGATCCAGGTGATGCCGGCCAGGAAGTGAATCCAGCGGATGATCATGCCGAACCAGTCGACCTCTCCTGCGTCTATGCCGGTCAAGCCCAGATATACCACGATCAAAATGACAGCGAGTGCGAAGCCCGCACCTATCGTCTGCATCGGATCTTCCAGAAATTTCATAGCGTCCGTCCTCTCCTCTACGGTTTACTGCTAAACGGATGTCTGTACTGGAGCCATGAAGCCTTGTCAAGCAAGGGCTTTTAGGCTTGTCCTGCCATGAGGCGATCAACCGTGCCGCACAATTCGCGCACAGCGTCAGCCGAGGTGTTGAGAGCCGCCCGTTCTTCGGCCGTGAGATCGTATTCGACCACCTGTTCGGCTCCGGCGCGGCCGATTTTTACTGGGACGCCGACCACGACGTTTTTGAGGCCATACTCTCCTTCACAGAGCACGGCCGTGGGTAGGATTCGTTTCTGATCGTGCATAATGGCTTCCACCATGTCCACGGCCGAGGCTGAGGGCGCATAAAACGCGCTGCCCGTCTTTAACAGACCGACAATCTCAGCGCCGCCGTCGCGGGTCCGCTTGACGATGGCCGCCAATTTCTCCTTCGACATCAACTCAGACACGGGTTTGCCTTTTACGGTCGTATAACGCGGCAGCGGGACCATCGTGTCCCCATGACCACCCAACACCATCGCCTCGACGTCCGGGCCCGGCACGTTCAGTTCGGCGGCGATGAACGCGCGCATGCGCGCGGAATCCAGCACACCGGCCATACCGAGGATTCGCGACTTCGGCAGGCCGCTTGCTCGGCGGGCGACATGGACCATCGCGTCGAGCGGATTCGTCACGAGAATCAAGATAATCTCGGGGGACCGGGAGACCAGTTCCTTCACGACGGACTGCACGATGTTGGCATTCGTCGTCAACAACTCATCCCGGCTCATGCCCGGGCGTCGGGGAATGCCCGATGTGATGACGGCGACCGACGATCCCGCTGTCGCTTGATAATCATTCGTACCAACGACGTGCGAGCTGTAGCCGCAGACCGGTCCCGCCTGTGAAATATCGAGCGCCTTGCCTTGCGGCACCCCTTCGACAATGTCCACGAGCACGACATCGTACGCATCTTTCTCGGCCAATCGCTGGGCCGTCGTTCCACCCACATTGCCAGCCCCCACCACCGTGATCTTGGGTCGCCCCATCATTCCACCTCAATTGTGCTCTTCCTGCTTCACCGCTTGATGTCCGCTACAGAGAGCCCCTGTGTGCTGGTGGCCTGCACGTGATACGTCAGACACTTCAGTGCCCTCCCTCGTGCTCTGTCCACCCCGCCACTTTGAAATTGATCGTGCACACAAAGTTTTCGCCGTCGTAAAAATTTATTTTGATTTTCTTTTTGCCGTAGGTCTTCGCCAGAAATTCTTCCGGATTCTCGACAAGCTCCTGGTAGCCCCCGGCAGGGTACGCGCCCAGGTCATGGAATACGACGATCATTCCCGCCTTCACTTCCTGAAGAACCTTGACGGAACAGCGCGGGTAGACCTCCCAGAATTTCGCCTCGATCATGTCCTTGGTGGGTTCTGGACGGTCTTCTCCCGGCTTGATGGCTATGGCGAATTTTGCCAGCCGGCGAACATAGGGATATTGGTGCCCGGTAAAGAGCTTGTAGAGCCACGGCGGCACTGGTTTGCGATCGGAACGCTCTTCCATAATTTCTGTGATTCCTTCACGACGACTGTCCACTGTTAGGTCGTCAGACGTTGATAGATGCGGGGAAGCCGTGACGGCAATGTTTCCACACGATCAATCACGATATAGCGCACGTCCCCGTACATCCGCCGGAGATAGCTGTCTGCGTCGCGATCGATCGTGACGCAGAACGGCTCGACCCCGTGCCGTCTGGCTTCCCGCAGAGCCGCCTTCGTGTCTTCCAACGCATACTCGTCCTTGTAGGCGCCGTCCAACGGGCGACCATCGCTGAGCAGCAGGAGAAGACGGGTGTTCACTTCGCGCGCCCGCAGTTTGGCAACGGCGTGTCGAATCGCCGCCCCGTCGCGGTTCTGTTGACGAGGAGCGATGTGGCCCAGCCGATGGGCGATCGCCGGCCCTAATCGCTCATCAAAATCCTTCAGCGTGAGCACATCAACATTCGCGCGGCCTTGGCCCGAGTAGGCAAACAGCCCGTGCTGATCACCGACGGCGTCGAGCGCCTCGCATAAGAGGACCAGACTTTCCTTTTCCACGTCGATCACTCGCTGCCCACTGTCCAGTTGCCGTCCTGTCGATCCGCTCACATCGATCAAGACCGCCACGGCGACATTCCGCTCCTTCTTTTCCCGCCGGACGTAAATCCGGTCCCCGCCGTCCGCTCCAGCCAGCTGTTCCGCGGCCCGCCGCACGACGGCATCGATGTCGAGATCGTCCCCGTCTGTCTGGCGGGTCGCGCGCCGGAAGGCCGGCGGACGCAGGGTCTCAAAAAACCGGCGAAGCGACTTAATGGAACTTTGACGGCTCTGCAATGTCGTCGCCACTGACTGATCCGAGCCGGCCTCTGCAAGGCGATCCGAGACGCGGCACCAATTCATGCGATAGTCTTGAATCGTATAATCCCACTCCGGATAGCGCATGGCTCGTTCGCCCGGACGCATGGCATCATCGAGCGGGGATTGGTCCACCTCCAGCGCAAACACTTCTTCGGCGAGCGGCGGCAGCTCACGCCCGCCTCCGAGGATACCGGCGACGTTGGCATCCCGGTGATCGCCCCGGGTACCCTGGCCGGCGCTTCTGCCTTCCTTGGCGCCTTCACGCTGGCTGGCTGTCCTTTCTACGTCAGGCTGACGCTCAGAGGATTCAGAATCTCGCGCAATGAATTCAGGATTCATCGCTCCGCGATACACCCAATTAGTCACAGGACGGTATGCCTCGCCCGTTTCCTCAGACGCCGTCGGCCCGACGCCCACCTCCGGAGACTCTTCGCCTGCATGATCCGCCTGTATCATCTCCGCCCTGGCCGCCAACAGCTCCTCCATGCGCACATAGACATCATGGGCCACACGAATGGCATCTTCAGCTGTTGCCCTAGCGGTCAATACAGCCTGGCATCGCGCCCATAACTCAGACACTTCCTCTTTGACGGCATGCGGCACCGCCGAGGCTTCCGATTCGCCAGTCGACAGCCGGAGTACACAATCGATGATGAGTTCCTTGACGGTCAGACCATGAGCCGGGTTACGGGGCGTGACGAGTTCGCCGGCCAGCTGGGCCAACTCGGACCGCAGACCCGGATACTCTTTCTGCAGCAAAAACTCGACGCGCGCGTCTTCGAGCACTGTCCAAAGATCCTGTAAGAGCCGTGGTTGCGGATAGAGACGGAAGAACGCCGCCAAAGTCGCCGGCATGTCTTGCGTTGGTCGACCATACCGTCGCCGAACGGTGTCGATCAGATCGGCCAGCGGCTCCAGCGTGAGTCGATAGGTCCCGAACTCAAGGTGCCCCGCCTCATGCGCGGCCATGACGAGATACAACCGCTCATTGGCTTCGGCCGTAGGAAACCGGCGAAGGACGGCGGGGAAAGCGATCGTTCGTCCATCCGCCGTCACGGTCGCTCTCGCCGTCGTCCCGGTCAGGGAATCCGGCAGCACCGTGATGGAAACCTCCGCTCCGCAGAGACCCTGGACAAACAGCTTCAGTCTGTGGGAGACCTGTCGTAAGGGCACGCCGCTCACGGCTTGCTCCACCGACGTTAATGCCCGTTGTGTCTCCACTGCAAAATACGCCCGCGCCCCCTCGCGGCTGTACGCAAGGACCTCCATGCCGGCCTTGAACCAGGTTTCGAACCGTGACATCGCCTGGGACACGTCGCCGATCAATCCGACGACTTCGGGACAGCGTCGCAGATAGCAGAGCGCGGTTTCGGCGTCCTTTTCACCCAACAGTTGTCCATACTGCAATACTTTGATCTGCCACTCCTTCGACGGCAGCGCTCGTAGCAGGCGCGGCGACTCGCCAAGACAGGCGACGCCGGCCTCGGGCGAATGCTCAGCCAGGAGAGCCCCGAGCGCCACCACCAGAACGCGCACAGCCGGATACGCAATGTCACCCAGGATCGCCGGGCTGGTTCGAAGAAACTCGATGGTCGCCATGTAGTCGGGCTTCCCCAGCGTATTGGGCGCAATCAGCTTCATTCCGAAGGACACCCAGCGCCGGATTTCGTCCAGAGGAAACAGCGGGAATAGAAGCGGAATCTGACGGATGTATTCGAGCGCGACCACCACGTCCACCTGCATCAGATCGACCGCGATCTCGAGCCAGGGGCGTACCTGGCTTACGGGAACAGCGGAGAATATGAGCGGCGCCGACCGAAGATATTCCAAGGTCACGTTTGCATCTTGATCGGCCATCTCGATCCCGATGGCGAGGACGGCAGCTCTGGCTTCGGGTGATTCAATCACCCCGAGAATGAGCGGGCTGTCTTTGAAATACTTGAGAGCGGTAGCACCGGAGGACTCGGCCAAGGCCACCCCGAGATCAAGCCAGGACCTCACAAGCCACAGACCGACCCGCCGGTCCAATTCTGGAAGCGCCTCAAGGGCCCCCCGAGCTGCCTTGGGAGAGACCTGCTCCAGTTCGTCCAACAACGTCAGTACTGCGAACATTACATCCGGTTGAGCAATCGCTTGCGCCAATCGTGTGACGAGGTGATCCGCGGTCGCTGTTCCCAGCTCGCGAGACACCCTATCCGTCAGAGCTTGTTTTGATGAAAGATTTGCCATGATTCGGCCGCAGTGCCAGAAGTTGTGGATTGTAAAGAAGCGAATTCACCTTGTAAACTAGCTGCTGGCGGCATTGGTTACATTCTGAGGAGTATTGAGATGGCTGAACCCAGGCAAGAAAGCCTCGACAAGATGTGGAAATATGTAAAAGGGTTCGCCGAGAAGAGCGGGACTTCCATGCATCCCAATCCAACCGTCACGGAAGCGGTCGTCAAAGGCCTGGCCATGCACGTGGATGAACTCGGGAAGCCGCTGTGCCCCTGCAATTTTTACAAAGACAAACAAGCGGAAGCTAAGCTGCGTCGCTGGATCTGCGCGTGCGACGAAATGCAGATCTATAAGTATTGCCACTGCCTCTTATTTGTTCGCGAAGACGGCATGCCGGTCACGGAATACCTACCGGAAGGGCATGAAGGCCGCGACATCTATGGCATCGTCTCCGACCCGACTCCCGGCAAGGGCCGGGCCTTGAAACACAAGGCTCCCGTCCATCCGGACACTTCCGAGAAATAGTCCGCCCTTCAGACTCCACGGAACTAGTCCCACCCGCTGACCTCATATCCCTTTTCGATGAGGCATCGCACGACGGCATCGGCATAGGGTGTTTCCGGCACCAGGGGTTTATACGCGCCACCCACTAGCCCGATGATCAATCCCAAGCCGCCACCGGCCGCTGCCCCGATCGTGATTCCCGGCACCCCTGCTATCAATCCCGCGGACGCCCCAACCACTGCTCCAAGAGTCAGGCCTAGCGCCGCCCCAGCCCCCGCGTTGGCGCTTCGATGCACTCCGGGACGCAATCCCGCTGCCTCGGCCTGTTGCTGACACGCCTCAACTTCCTGCTGCCCCATCTCTTTCCCATAGATCTGCAGCTGTTTATTTGACCGCAACAACGGCTCAGGCCCCGCACAGGCCGCGAAGACTCAGAAGCAGCACTATCACCGCTAGACGCTGCCAAGGTCCGATTAGCACAGATACTCCTCTCTAATTTTTACCTCTTATCTCACCTTGAGGCTGGGAGGTCGAGAGTCGTTTTCTGCGCGCATTGTCAACGAGCACATTCAGGTCGTGCGTGGACGCGAGCATGAAGTCTCACCGTCCAGCTCTCTCCTCTTCTACTGCCATCCCGTCACCTCATAGCCCTTTTCCTGCAAGCAACGGTTTACGAAGTTGCTATACGCCTGACTGGGGGCCGACGATCCGGCGCTAAACAGCCCCGAAAGCAATCCCCACACAGCGCCGCTGGCCGCGCCGATCAGTGAACCACTGCCAGCGGCACCGGAAATGGCGCCGCCGACAGCGCCGCTGGCTGCGCCGATCCCGGCTCCCACCCCTGTACTTGTCGCGACCCGGCCCGCTCTGCCGCTCCCTTCCTCGGCTCCTGCTGATTCCGCTAGCTCCTCACAGTCCTTGATCTCCTGCTCCGCCTGGTCCCTCCCAACTGACTGCAGATGCGCATTCGGATACAGCACGGGACGTGCGCTCGAACAGGCGATCAAAAACACATACCCGGCCACGAGACAGCCCCGGCACACATTCATGGCGCGCTCGTCACTGCTCATTGGACCCGGCCAAACACGAGAGGATTAGATGAGGGGCGACCCCTGTAATCCGAATCCGCTTGCGACGACCGCTGGTACCGGATTCAATGTGGACGGCTGTACGCGGGATAGCCAACGCGCGGGCCAGGAATCTGACGACTTCTTCGTTGGCGGCACCATCGACCGGCGGGGCCGCAACACGGATTTTGAGTGCGTCGCCATGCACGCCGATGCACTCCGTTCGGGAGGCTTTGGGCTGGACCAGGACCGTGAGGACCGCTCCGTCCTTCGTCGCCTGCACGATCCGCTCATTCATCGTTGAGGAAAGACACCAGAACTAAAAGATGGCCTTGACGAGTTCGAGAATGCTGCGCTGCATGTCGGGATCGTCGGTAATCGGCCGGGCAACGGCGACGTCGCAGGCACGCTCGGGCGACACACCTTGGGTGATCAGCGTCCCGGCATAAATCAAGAGCCTGGTACTCACTCCTTCTTCTAATCCATGGTTCTTTAAATTTCTGACTTTCCCGCCGAGTTTGACCAGGCTGCCGGCCATGTCGCGACTGACTCCGGCTTCCCGTTCCACGACCGCCGTCTCGACATCAGGAGGCGGATAATCGAACTCGATGGCCATGAAACGTTGCTTGGTGCTCTGTTTGAGATCTTTGAGCACACTTTGATAACCGGGGTTGTAGGAAATGACCAGCATGAAATCGTCGGCGGCCTCGATGACCTGGCCTTTCTTTTCGATCGGCAGGAGGCGGCGATCGTCGCTGAGGGGATGAATGATGACGGTGGTGTCTTTCCGCGCCTCGACGACCTCGTCAAGGTACACGATCGCCCCGTGTTTCACCCCGACGGTCAGCGGACCGTCCATCCACACGGTGTCCTGACCCTTCAGGAGATACCGCCCCACGAGATCGGAGGCCGTGAGGTCTTCGTGACAGGCCACCGTCACGAGCGGGCGGCCGAGCTTGTAGGCCATATGCTGAACAAATCGGGTTTTGCCGCATCCGGTCGGTCCCTTGAGCATGACAGGGATTTTGCTCTGTGCCGCAATGGTAAAGAGCCCGACTTCGCCATGGACTTCGGCGTAAAACGGCTCGCGGTCGACCCGTAAGGACTGAATATCAAGTTCACGCGCCGGCTGTTTCATGGATCTGTCCACTGGAATGATATTGGTGCGGGCCACGATAAACGGAACGGAGGGCGAAGATCAAGCGACGGACCGGGTCTCAGGCGACTTTGAGGCCGTCCAGGACCTCACGGACTTTCTGAGTGAGAACATTCGGCGTAAAGGGTTTTTGCAGAAACGCCGTCTCGCGCTTGACCCCTTGAGAGAATACCGGATGGTCAGGATAGCCGGACATATACAGCACTTTGATTTCCGGCCGGACGGTCGTCAGCTTTTCTGCGACTTCAGGACCGCTCATTTGCGGCATGACGACGTCCGTCAGCAGCAAATGGATCGGTCCCATGTGCTTGGCGCCGGTTAAGAGCGCTTCAATCCCATGGCGGGCGACCAACACATTGTATCCATGCAGCCGCAACGCTTCATGCACCAGCCCGCGGACCGCCGGTTCGTCTTCGACCAGGAGTATCGTCTCCCGGCCATGTCCCCGGCCCGCCGCCGCGCCGGCCGCTTCGGGGTTACGCGCGGCTTCGTCCACTCTCGGAAAGAAAATCTTGAACGCGGTTCCCCTGGCCTGTCGGCTTTCGACGCCGATGGTGCCGCCGCTTTGTTTCACAATGCCATAGACCGTCGAGAGACCGAGGCCGGTGCCTTTGCCTTTTTCCTTCGTGGTAAAGAACGGCTCGAACAGGTGGGATTGCGTCTCCTCGTTCATCCCGTGCCCGGTGTCCCGCACCGCCAACATCACGTACGGGCCTTCGTCCAAGACGATCGGTTCCCGCGGCGGGCCCTTGCCGACAGTGATATTTCTCGTCTCAATCGTCAGCCGGCCGCCGGCCGGCATCGCATCCCGCGCATTCACGGCCAGGTTCATGACGACTTGCTCGATCTGCCCTGGATCCGCCTTGATGGAGCCCAACTGCGGATCCAGATCCGTGCACAATTCGATGATGTCTTCGCCCAACAGCCGCCGCAGCATGCCGTCCATGTTCATAATGACCGCATTCAAATCCACGACTTTCGCCGAAACAAACTGCCGCCGGCTGAAGGCAAGGAGCTGTCCCGTCAGCCCCGCGGCCCGATCCGCCGCCTTTTTGACTTCCTCCATTTCCCGCTGTGTTGGATCTCCCTGCGGCAGACGGCTCAAGATCAGCTCGCTGTAGCCGCGGATGACGGTCAGCAGGTTATTGAAGTCATGGGCGACGCCGCCGGCGAGCCGTCCGACGGCTTCCATCTTTTGCGATTGCCGCAACTGCGCCTCGGTCAAATGGAGCGCATGTTCCGCCCTGGCGCGTTCTCCGAATTGCCCGATCTTCAGGCCGACGTCCGCCACCATATTGAGCAACTCATCGTCCGGCTCACGCACCTGACGGCTGAAGAACTCGACGACGCCTTCCACGTCGCCCGCCACGCGAATCGGAAATCCAAACGCCCCGTGCAGTCCAGCCTTGGCAGCTGCGGCGGCGCGCACAAAGTTATCTTCGACGGTGACGTCCCGGATCCATACCGGCTGGCCGCTTTCCCAAATCCTCCCCGGCAGGCCGACCCGAGGCTTAAAGACCTGCTGCCAGGTGGCCACCACGAACTCGTCCGCCTCGATCATCGCCGCCTTCCATTGGTCCAGACAGCGCAGCGTCCCCGAAGGTTTGTCCAGCTTCCAAAAGACCCCCAATTCCCATTCAAGACTTTCGCCGACAGCCTGGATGATCTTCGGAACGGCTTCTTCCAGCGTGTCTGATTCAGCCAGCACCCTCGTCACGGCGTATTGCGACGCCAGACGCCGCTCCGTCCGGCGCCGGTCGGTGATGTCTCGAATGAAGGCGCTGAAGATGTACGACTCTCCGATGCGGGCGGGTGAGACCGATAACTCTACGGGGAACTCATGGCCATCCTTGTGCCGCGCAGTAATTTCGATGCGGCGGTTGAGAACCGATCCCTCACCGGTCTTCAAGAATGTTTGAATGCCTTTGATATGGGCCTCTCGATCTTGCTCGGGAATGATGGTTTCGGTGAGCAGTCGCCCCAGCGCTTCCTGGCGAGACCAGCCGAAAATGGCGGTCGCTTGAGCGTTCCAGTCTGTGACGATCCCGGCGGCATCGATCGTGACAACCCCGTCCATTGCCGTATCGACGATCGCGCGATTCCTCTCCTGGCTTTGCAGCAACGCCGCCTCCGCGGCCCGTGCCCAGGCGCTCTCTTGCTGGGCTTGCCGATACTCGGTTCGCAACCGGGAGGTGGACCAGAGCAAGAGCACCAGGAGTGGAAACCACACGACCGTGCCCGCTATCCCGACCTTCCAGAGGACGGAGCGGATCGGCTGGAGGACATCCACTCGATCCATGCGCATCAGCACCGTCCAGCCATGCCCGGAAAAGTCGTCAAACCCTTTGGTGGACGCATAGCCGGTCACGACTCGGACGTGCCTGCGTAGGTGGTCTTCCTCAATAAATCCCGGACGGCCCTCCCGGCTCGCAGTGGCAGAGGGCAACCCCATCTCAATAAGGTTGACGTGGCCCTTGTGCTCTAAATCAGAATCCACAAACACGCGGCCGTCCTTCGTGAGCATCTGGTATTCAACCGATCCCACGAACCCGGGCCGACGCTCCAGAGAGAGGATGGTCCTCGTCGTCACGTCTTCGATGACCGGGATCGCAATGCGGCTGCTGATCACCCCGAGAAAGTTGCCTTGAAAATCTACGATGGGCGCGGTGAACGCGACGGTTTCCACGCCGTTGTCCGCCGGCTGGATCCCGACGTCATCTGAGACAACGCTGCCCCGCGACCGCGCCGCCTGGAACCACCGGCTTTGGGAATGGTCCTGCCCGATCAGCGACTCGTCGGTCGCCGCAATGATGATCCCTTGCTGATTGGTCACTCCTAACCACAAGTACATCGGGGCATAGGCCGTCTTCATCCAGTTGAGATATCCGGACAGGAAGGCTCGATCGGAGGAACGCAGGGCGAACGCACGAGCCATCATCTGGACGTCGCCGTGCCGCTCGAAGAGCAACCGATCCATTTTGTCAGCGACTTCCGCCGCCGCGAGCATGAGTTCTTCTCCGGATGCTGCGACGAGACGCCGTTCGACATAGCGCAGCAGCAAGGAGCCCAGGCCGAGTGCCAGGACCGTCATCAAGACGATGAGATAGGGCAGCCATTGATAGCGGCGGAATTCGACGGCGGCGGGTGAGGTTACAGGAAACGGCATGTCACAGACCGGTGATAATCCAGCTGTCGATCACTTTCATCGGACGATACGCTTGCTTCGCGTCGCGCAGGCTGGCCAGCCCCCCGTCGTCCATCGCATTGATGTATTGTGCGCCTTGAGCGACGGCGGTTCGACAGATTTCACGAAATAGGTATTGTGCCAACCCGGGAATTGATCGATCCGCCACCTCGAGCAGCACACAAAACGTCTCAGGAGTGAGCCAATATCCGAAGGTGTAGGCCGCAATCGCGCCCTCGATGACCGCGACGGAACCGGAGAGCGCGAACGTTTCATGCCGGGCGAATACCGTCACATGAGGACCGTAGCTGTCCTCAAGGCACAACCGGCCGAGACTGTCTAACTGTCCGGCTCGTTTCTGGGCCGTCCAACGCTCGTGGAGCGACATACATCCGGCCTCATCTGAGGCTCGATACGGTCTCACGACCACCGACTGCTCGCGCTGGAGACGGTTGCACAGCGCGCGCTGGGACTTGTACCCGTCTCCCATCAGAGCCGCCAGCGCACGAGCCCCATAGAGATAGTCCCCGCCTGTTGAGCCGAATCGATATCCTGCCTGGCTCAGTTCGCGCTTTTGTTTCTCCATCACACTTTCGATCCGACTGACGGGGGAGTGCCCGTTCCATTGTTCCATCAGAGAGAAGGCGTTTGCCACGGATCGGGCAAGCGGCTTCGGTCCAAGCGGAGGCAGCGACATGAACCATCCGTCAGGAGAGCGGGCGAAGAGATAGAACGTCTCTTCTCCTTCCATCCACCAATAGGGCAGAGTCGCCATCCACATACAATGGTAGGGAAAGGCGTAGGCAGCGAGGGCGTCAGGCGCCAGGAGGCCGGCGCGCTCCAAGGCCTCTGCGAAACGCGGCGCATCTTCCGGCAGCAGCGGACTCAGCCTGGCGTCAGGGGATGCCAGACGGGCCGTCAGACGAGGCACCTCCTTGATGACCACGACGTCATCCTGAAACCGGCCGATGAGTTGCGGATGAGCGGCGATACGATCGATCGTTTCGTCAGTGGCCAACAGGGCGCTCACGCGTTCTGCATGCGCCGCGATGTCGGGCGGCAGCGCTTCGACCATGAAGGGACATTTTCGATCCCAGCCCAGCATGACCTTTTGGCGGGCGGCATCCCACATTAACGCCAACGGATACAGGCGGCAGTCCAGCGGCCGGCTCTCATAGACGCTGCAACGGCTGTTCACCGGATCAAATGCGGGACAGAGATAGCCAACTCCAGTAGGATCGGGCACGAGATCGATCTGTCCGCCTGACAGGTTGGGAAAATGCGCGGCGGGGATTCCTGCAGACTGACCAGCGGCAATTTCGTCCTGCATGAAATACGGACGAAGGAAGCTGTCGGCTTCCGGAAAATGGCAGCACACATCGCAGGTCCGGCACACTCCGCTCGGCACGTACTGGGGTAGCTCCGTACGAGGCATGATCGTCACGTTGACCATGTGAACAGCGGCATTTCATGCGCATCATACGATGGCGCCGTCGGTGTGGCAAGAAACTGCAGGCTACAAGAGCTCAAAACCAATCTCCAAGGAAGGCCGTTCATCATAACTTACGGCCATGGTCCGGATGCGAGGTCCTCGGCACGGCGTCCATTGGATGAGAAACGGGCAATCCTTGACCCATTGCGGACTCGCTGTGATACTCGCTTTCTATACGAGCTTACTTATGTCATTGCCGAAGGAATCGAATTCCGACACTCCGCTCCAGTACGATCCGCAGGCCCTGCTCAACTCTCAGCCGGTCATCATCACCGTCATTGATCCGGTCACACATAAGGCCCTCTTCCAAAACCGGACGTCCATCGCGAAGTTCGGGGACATCTCCAATCAGCCCTGTCACGAGAAAATCGCGGCCTGTGCGACACCCTGCCAGTTCTGCAAAATGCCGGAGGCCGTCCAGCTGGGGGAACTGACGGCGAGTGAAGTGCCGCTGCCGAACCAGGAATATCTCCTGGTTCAATGGGCTCCCGTCACCACTGCTACGGGGGAAGTCCATGTCGTCGAAACCATTACCGACATCACCACCTATAAGCGCCAGCAAGTCCAGACCGAACAACTGGTGCGGAAGCTCTCCGATACCAATCGAGAACTTGTCCATACGAACGAACAACTGCGCGATCAGTCGTCCCGCGACAGTCTCACAGGCTTATATAACCACTCTCATTTCCAGCACAGGCTCGCGCAGATGTGCGCCCAAGCGACCCGCTCAATGAGACCGCTCTCGCTGCTCTTCATCGACCTCGATGATTTCAAAAGTATTAATGATACATACGGCCACGCTGCCGGCGACCAGGTCCTGAAGGAAATGGGCTGGTTGCTCGACAGTCAACAGAGACCGACCCGCAGCCTTGCTCGAGTCAGCGACGTCGCCGCCCGATACGGCGGGGAGGAATTTGCGCTGATCTTGGCCGACACCTCCATGGACGGCGCGCTGAGCGCCGCGGAACGAGTGCGTCATCGAGTGACAAGCCTACCGATGCTTCCGGAACTCGCCATGCTCGCGGATCGACAGCGATCCCTCACGTGCAGTATCGGCGTCGCCAGCTTTCCGATCCATGCGGGAGACGCCGCTGAACTCGTCGCGGCCGCTGATGCGGCGGTGTACGTGGCCAAACGATCGGGAAAAAACTGCGTACGTATGGCTACTCCTGCCAGCCCCAAGCCTCTTGTCCGCGCATAATCAGCGTGTTAGCATTCAAGTCCGCCGCCGAGAGTCGGTCGTCACCCTGGAAATGACTGCAAAGGGATTTGTCTTTGGCACACACTGAGCCGCTCTGCCCTTCCCTCAGCCCCGAGACAGCCATCAGCCGCTGCGCGATCATCCGGAGGCAATTGGCCGCCGCCGGTGTGTTTGCGGACCCCGCGGCTTCGACTGAGGACGGCCACACGAGCACGTCCTGGCGCATCAGCCCCTGCCCGTTTTTGATTTCGAAGGAGCAACTCGAATTTTTTACGACGCTGGGGCCTCAACTGCTCTCGTTCTATCAAGCCGTGAACCGGCTCTATCTGGACAGCGTGAAAGGTATTCAGCCAGCCTGGATCGCCCGGTACCTGGATCAGGGGAAGCCCGAGGCGTTGGTGACGTTCAGCCGCATGAAGCGATTTCGCGACGTCCTTCCGGCAGTCATTAGACCGGATGTGATTCCCACTCAGGACGGCATGGTCATCACCGAACTGGATTCAGTCCCCGGCGGCATCGGTCTCACCGCCGCCATGAGTCACATCTATGCGGACGTGAATCCTGCAAGCGAAGAGTCGGGAACCTTGAAGGACGCGGGCTCGCAGGCTTCGCTCACCCTGTCTCATTCCTACCAAATCGTGGGTGGACGAGACGGGATGCTGCAGGGGTTCGCCTCGATGCTCAAGGCTGTGCAGGGAGCGCACGAGGGATGCGCGGTGATTCTTGTCTCGGATGAAGCCCGAGAATACCGCCCTGAGATGTCCTGGCTCGCGGCGCAGCTTCGAGCACGAGGGCTGCCGGTCTATTGTGTCGAGCCGCGGGACGTTCGTTTCACCGAAGAAGGCCTTCGCCTGGCCACGGAGACGGGCGAGCAGCCGATTGCGGTGCTCTATCGATTCTATGAACTCTTCGATCTGATGAATATTCCGAAAGCCGAGCTAATTCAGTACGCCGCCAAGAAGGACCGCGTCGCCGTCACTCCTCCCTACAAGCCGGCATTGGAAGAGAAGTTGGCGTTCGCCCTCCTGCACCATCCGGTCCTTCGGCTTTTTTGGGAAAAGGAGTTGGGTGCCGAGTGTTGGCTGCATCTCTCGTCGGTCATGCCCAGGACCTGGGTCCTTGATCCCGCCCCGATGCCGGCCATTGCGACGATTCCCGGTCTGGAAACGGGAGGACGCGCCGTCGCCGACTGGCAAGACCTGGCCTTGGCCAGCCAGAAAGAACGCCATCTGGTCATTAAACCATCGGGATTTTCCGACTTGGCGTGGGGAAGCCGCGGGGTCTCGGTCGGACACGACCTGTCACAGACAGAATGGGCCGGTGCGCTCAAGAAGGCGCTCGATTCGTTCCCCCGCACACCCTACATTCTGCAGGAGTTTCATAAAGGACGGCTGTTCGATATGGAGTACCTGGATACCGTCACCCAGACGACGGCCCGTCTGTCCGGTCGCGTTCGCCTGTCCCCTTATTACTTCGTCATCGACGGCCAGGCGGAGCTGGCCGGCATTCTTGCGACGGTCTGTCCTGCGGACAAGAAAGTGATCCACGGCATGAAGGACGCCATCATGGTCCCCTGCGCCCTTCAACCAGGTCGTGAGCCGGCCAACACCCGTCCGTAAAAAGGCCGTTCCACTTTAGACGTTTTCCTGGTAGCCTAAGAAGAATCATGGCTGTCACTCTGTATCACGTCGATTGGTGCCCAGAATGCGCAGTGGTCCGCGACAAACTCGCGGACTTGGGCGTGCCGTATGAAAACGTGGTGGTGCCGGACATGCGGCCGATGCGCAAGCAGGTCTACGAAGTGTCCGGCCAGTACTTTGTTCCGGTGCTGAAGGACGGCGAAACGGTTCTCACTGAGACGCGCGAGATTCTCTCCCACCTCGATGCCCGCTATGCGAACACGGCATCCTGATCGTCATCAGACGTCGACAAGGCCGGAAGCCTCACCGATCGGCGGCCGACCGTCCGGCCATCCGTGGCGACACCCTTTGGCATGGAGGCCATGACGCACGTGGAGGAATGGAGACGCATTCTCGCCGAGAGTATCGTCAAGCCGAAAGACCTCGCCGACCGGTTCGGTCTCGATGAAAAAGAGCTGGAAGCGATTGTCGGCCCGTACCCGATGCGGATCACCCCTACCGTGTTGAGCACGATGAGGGAAAAGGGCGATGCCATCTGGAAACAGGTCGTCCCGGAGATGGTGGAGCTGGACGACATCGATGCAGAGGACGACCCGCTCGAAGAAGATCTCATGAGCCCCGTCCCGCACCTGGTCCATCGTTACCCGGATCGGGTGTTGCTCATGGTCACGAATCAATGCCCGATTTACTGCCGGTTCTGCACCCGCAAACGGCTGGTCGGGAAGCCGGGCTTCTTGAAAAAGGGTGAACTGGACCGGGCGATCACGTATTTGCGGCAACACACCGAGGTGCGCGATGTCATTCTCTCGGGAGGCGACCCGCTCCTGCTTCCGGATCATCTGCTCGAACGGGTCCTGAAGGCTCTTCGCGCCATTCCCCATCTCGAACTGATCCGAATCGGCTCGCGAGTGCCGGGCACTCTGCCGGAACGCATTACGCCCAAGCTGTGCGAGATGATCAAGAAATATCATCCGCTATATATGAACCTGCATTTCAACCATCCGGACGAACTGACGCCCGCCGTTAAGGCGGCATGCGCGATGTTGGCGGACACTGGGGTGCCGCTGGGAGCGCAGACCGTTCTGCTGAAAGGCGTGAACGATGACCCCGAGATCATGAAGCGCCTGGTGCACCAGTTGCTGCTCGCCCGCGTCAAGCCCTATTACCTGTACCAGGCGGATCTGACGAAGGGCACCAATCACTTCAGGACGACCGTGGAAACTGGTCTGGCCATCATCAAAGCCCTGCAAGGGCACACCAGCGGGATGGCCGTGCCTCATTTCGTGATCGACGCGCCGGGCGGCGGCGGCAAGATCCCACTGCTGCCGGCAGAGTATCTGGTGCACCTGGACGAAGACGGCGCGGTGCTGCGCAACTACGAGAATAAGACGTTCCATTATCCCCAGCCTTCCCTGACTCCCGAGGAGCAAACCAAGAGCAATGGCTCACGACGGGAGCTTCCGATGGTCGGGGCCAAATCCTCGACCTCGCCGTGGGGATCCTGCGCCAACGGCGATGGAGCATTGGGCGACCTGTGAGGAGACCGGTCACCGGGGGTATTCTTCCCTATCAGGACATTAAGCGGCTCATTGCAGACCGGGCCATCGGCGCGGCGCCCGCCATCGAAGACCGCCAGATTCAGCCGGCCAGTCTCGACCTCCGCCTGGGACGAAAGGCGTATCGCCTCATCAGTAGTTTCCTGCCGGAGCTATCGGCCATTTCTTCCAGATTGAACGTCCTGGATTTTTATCAGTCTGATCTCGTGATGTATGAGATGGACTTGACCGACGGCGCCATTTTGGAGAAGGGGCATGTCTATCTGGTTCCCCTCCTGGAGCATCTGAAGCTCCCGAAGACGCTCCGAGCGCGGGCGAATCCTAAAAGCACCACAGGCCGCCTGGACGTTTTCACACGGGTCGTGACCGATCTGAACGTGGGGTTCGACGAAATCCGCGCCGGCTATCATGGGCCGCTCTTCCTGGAAGTCGTGCCCCGCTCGTTTGCCGTCAAAGTTCGCACCGGTCAATCACTGAACCAGATTCGTTTTATCCAGGGAGAGGCCACGGTCCCGGATACCGCGCTGCACACGCTCAATCGAAAAGCTCCCTTGCTCTATCACAATGTGCCGGGGAGAAAGATCCTGGGACCCCGGGAATTTCGGACCGAGCGGGGCCTCTTCCTTCGCATTGATCTCAAAGGGGAGGAGCGGACTGATTCCCGGGTGATCGGCTACCGCGCCAAGAAAAACAGCCATGTGATCGATCTGGCCAAGGTCGGCTACTATGCGGCCGCGGATTTTTGGGAGCCGCTGTACCGGCATCGTCACGACAGCCTGCTCCTGGAGCCGGAAGAATTTTACATCCTGGCCTCGAAAGAACGCATTCGCGTGCCCGCTGGATATGCCGCTGAAATGGTCGCCTACGAAGCGGCCTGCGGAGAGTTGCGCACCCATTATGCCGGCTTTTTCGATCCGGGATTCGGCTATGGCGCCCGCGGCGAAATGCACGGCACGCAAGTCGTGCTGGAGGTTCGCCCTCACGATGTGCCGTTTCTCATCCACGACGGACAGACGTTTTTCAAGGTTGTATACGATCGCATGCTCGACGTACCATCTCAACTCTACGGGACGACGTTGGGCTCCTCGTATCAACGGCAAGCGCTGACACTGAGCAAGCATTTCAAAGTCTAATGGCTCCCACCGATCTTCCCACAAAAAGCCCCTCTGAACGTTCGCCCGGTCATGAACCGGAAGATGACGGCGGGTCCGATAAACAGTTAAGTGTCGCCGGCATGATGATCGGCACGTCCCTGATGTTCTTGGGCTTCCTCCAAGTGTTTTTGTCCATCAGCGGCGGGTTCGAGTTGGGCGGCGTCGTCGCGCTGCTCCTCTACTTCGGCGGTTTGGCCATCTGGGCCAACTCCGTCATCGAGAATCTGGCCATCCGATACAGTGTGATCGGAATCGCCATTGCGCTGGCGCTCGGATTTTATCACTATGGCGAGGTGCTGTTCTGGCACAAGCAGGTGATCTTCTGGGGAACGGTCATCGTCATCATGTATTTTATGTTCAATGAACCGAAGAAACCCGCCGAGTAAGCTCTCGATGACGATCTCCGTCATCATTCCCACCTTCAACGAAGAAACGACGCTCGCACGCACCCTGTCACAGACGTCGGGCCTGAGTATGGACGAGGTGATCGTCGTGGACGGCGGCAGCACCGATCACACCCTTGCCATGGCCCGCGCCTTCCTGGCCCGGGTGCCCGCGGCCTGCCTGGTCACCGCTCCGCAGGGACGCGCCAGACAAATGAACGAAGGGGTCAAGGCGAGCCGCGGTGAGATTCTCCTGTTTCTCCATGCCGACACAGAACTTCCTGTCAGCGCCCGCGCAGTCATCGAGCACGCGCTCGCAGACCCTGGCACCATCGGCGGACACTTCGACGTCCGCTTCGAATCCCCTTCCGGATGGGCCCACATCGTGGGCACGCTCATGAACTGGCGTTCCCGCTTGAGCGGTATTGCCACCGGCGATCAGGCCATTTTTGTCCGTCGTGAGGTCTTTGACCGGTTAGGCGGTTTTCCGGATATTCCGCTGATGGAAGATATCGAGTTCAGCCGCCGCATGAAGAAAGCCGGAAGAACGGTCGCCCTTCGGAATACCGTCACGACGTCGTTCAGGCGGTGGGAACGACAGGGCCCTCTCCGGACGATTCTGCTCATGTGGACTCTCCGATTTCTGTATTGGCTTGGCATCAGCCCATGGCGACTGAGCGCGTGGTATGCAGCGATCCGATAAGCGATGAGCGCACCCCCGGCATCAGGACCTCCGCCCGCATCTGATCGCGCCGCCTTGGTGGTCTTTGCGAAGGCGCCGATTCCAGGTCAGGTGAAGACGCGTCTCTGTCCGCCGCTCACCCCGGACGAAGCCGCCACGCTGCACGGCAGCTTTGTCCTGGACACCCTCGAACGGACCAGGACCGCCGCAGTGAAACTGAAGCTGCCGTTTGATCGCTATCTGGCTTGCGCACCATCGTCGACGCTGGTCTTTTTTCAAATCATGGAAGAACGGCAGAGCGTGAAGCTCATCGACCAGGTCGGCGATGATCTGGGGGCACGGATGCGCCAGACGTTTGACACCTTGTTCGCTCGCGGGTACCGGCAGGTGCTCATCGTCGGCACCGACGTGCCGTCACTGCCGCTCGACCATTACCGGGACGCCCTGGCGCTGCTTGGCTCGCATGATCTCGTGCTGGGTCCCGCGCTCGATGGCGGCTACTATCTCATTGGCTTGACGCGACCGGCGCCTGATCTGTTTTCCGGCATTCCGTGGTCCACCGATGAGGTGCTCGCACTCACGCAGAAGACCGCAGCGACACGTGGCCTCCGGACGGCTTTGCTTCCAGTGTGGCGGGACGTGGATACCATTGAAGATGTCGAAGCGCTCATCGACGCCTGTGCAGCAGACCTCAAGAAACCGAAGAACGAGCAATCGTTTTCAAGCCGGACAGCCGGCGCGTTGCAACTCATCGCCAAACGCTTGCGAACGAGGGCATAATGGACGTTGAGACAGCGGGGGGTTCATGCCGGACAAGGTAGCCCTCATCACCGGCGGTGCCAAAGGAATCGGGCGTGGCGTCGCCCTCGATCTGGCCGCGGAGCATTGGAATATCGCCTTGTGCTATCGGACCAGCGAAGCCGAGGCACAACACACTGCCCGCGCCATCACGGAACGCGGCGGGCGGGCGCTCGCGGTCCGCTGCGATGTCTCGGATCCGGTTGCTGCAACATCTCTCGTGGCCCAGGTGGAACAGACGTGGGGGCACATCGATGTCCTCATTAACGGTGCCGGCCCCTACCATCGGATCAATCTGCTGGAAGAGACGGTCGACGGCTGGAACGACATGTTCGACGGCAATCTCCATCCTATTTTTTATCTGGCCAAAGCTGTGGCCGCCGGCATGAAGGCCCGTAAGTCCGGCCGCATCATAAACTTCAGCATGGCCAATGCCGATCAGATGATGTCCCAACCGGACGTCACGGCGCATTACATTGCGAAGGCCGGCGTGCTGATCCTCACGCGCACGCTTGCGAAAATGCTGGCGCCACACGGGATCACGGTCAACGCCATTTCACCGGGATTCATCGACTCAGGCAGCGCGCCCCCCGAAGAACTGGCGGGCATGACGAAGCGGATCCCAGCCGGATACATCGGGACGATCGACGACGTGGTCGGGGCCGTTCGCTATCTGTTGAGCGAGGAGGCACGCTACGTCAACGGCGCCAATATCCAGATCAGCGGGGCGTGGGGTATTTAGGAGGGGTAACTGAGAAAGGAGGACGGATGCATTCGGAGCACGACAAGGAAGCTCATCGTCGATTCGTTCAAGCGCTTCAACACGAACACTTAATCTGTCCCAAGCCGGGCTGCGGCGGACCCATGGAGATCACCGATCACACGCCCCATCATGCCCGCGTCAAGATCTACGAGGCCAGCTGCGAGCGTTGCCATACCACCGAGAAAATCACCGGACGTGAGTGCGCGGCCCCGCCATGGGATGTCGCCTCCATCACGATGATGGCAGAGGTCCATCTTCTTCACGATCAGCCGACCTGCCCTTTCGACGATACGCCGATCACATTTATTTCCTTACCGAATCCGCGTCGAAAAGCGCGCTATCGTCTTCTCTGTTATTACTGCGGCCGGCACACGGAAATGAACTGGCCGCCGCCGGAAGCCAAGCGCTGATGATCAAAAGAACAGGGGCATCCTCCGTTCGGAAGATGCCCCTGTTCTCAAAGCCGGCGAAGCGCTACCTGCCAAACGCCTTCTTTAGGAGCGGTTCCATCTCGCCCTTCTTCTCCATGGGATCGAGGATGTCCGTGTCGCCGTAAAAGGTGCCGTCGATAAAGACTTTCGGAAGCGTCGGCCAGTTGGTCATTTTGGTGAGCGCCTCCCGCTTGGCCGGTTGAGAGAGCACATCGATCAGCTCGTAGGGGTAATTGTATTTATCGAAGAACTGCATGGTTTCCCGCGTGAACCCGCACATCGGCATGGTCTTGGTGCCTTTGCCATAAATCAGGATCTTGTGCGCCTGAACTTCCTTCTTGATTTCCTCGTCTACCGGTTCTGCCATCGTCGGCCTCCTTGTTAGCATTCTTCCTTCGTCTGCGCTGTCAGTTCCAATGCATGGATGCGTCCGTCCTTCATGGGAGCGTCCAGCGCCTGATAAATAAGCCGGTGCCGGTCCAAGAGATTTTTTCCCTGAAAGGCATCGGACACGATCACGACCTTGAGGTGGTCCATGGTGCCGGTGCGATCCAGAACCGTGACGACCGCGTCCGGCATGCTTTTGCGAATATAGTCCGTCAACACATCTGGTGTAATCACCGGCTTCTCCTTATGCAAGTTGAGGATACCCTAGCCCAATTCTGAAACGCAATTCAGGTCAGCTGCTGAATCCCTTCTCATCCCGGGTGGATCGATTTTGATAAGCCGGACATCGGCGCCGCCAATGCCTCTCTTGTTCACGCCGGATGATAACCGATTGAATTGCCATCTGCTTTATTGTTCTTTCATCGTCAGCCGGACGGCACAGGCCTTGCTGACTCTGTCCGAGCAGTGGGACCGACCTTCCGAGAGACCGTCACCATGAATGTCATGAGTTGTGTCACACGTCGTCGCTTGTGGCGACAGCGTCCAACGGCTGTATGAGCAGCGGGTGGTGACGTGCACCACCTGGTGGTGCATATCAACCAGCTCACGGGAGGCGAACTACATATGAATTATGAACTGATTGATAATATGACCCGGCCGCCTCCGCCAATTGAAGGCACAAGCCTTGCGCCTCTGTAGATCCGTAAGCCGATACACACGAACACAAGTCAACCACAGTCATTCAACAAGGAGGTCGTCATGGGTGAGTTCAAATCAGGATTCTTTGTCGGGGGAGAATCGTGCAACGGCCGCGTCCTCGTTGTGGACGATGAAGCGGATATCCGCAAAGTCGTTCGCATGACCTTGCAGAAAGCCGGCTATGAAGTGCTGGAAGCAGAAAACGGCGAAAAGGCCATCGAGACCATCAATGCCGGTGAAAATCGATTACTCCTCGACGTGATGATCTGCGACATCCGCATGCCGAAAGTCAACGGCATCGAGGCGATCTCCTATTTCCGCCAGAACTATCCCCGCGTCCCGTTGATCGTCCTGACAGGATTCCCCGATACCGACATGGCCACGTCCCTGCTGCGGGAGGGCGTGCTCGATTATATGGTGAAGCCGGTCGAGGGAGAAAAGCTGAAGGCGGCGGTCGCACGCGCCATGGAACAACGTGAACTGGCTCATCTGTGATCCATCCAGGGCTCAAGGTCGGAGAGGGGAAGGGCACTCGCGCCGTTTCCCCTCCGGCCATGACTGATCGGTCAGCGACCGGCGAACGCAGCGGGCGCCTGGCGTCCCTCCCGCGAACCAAGGTGGCCATTCTGGGGGCGGGGCGGGGCGGCACGGCGTTGCTCGATCTGTTGCACCAGATTCGCACGATCGAGATCGTCGGCATCGCCGATCGAGATCCGGAGGCGCCCGGGATGCAACGGGCTCGGGAACTTCATGTGCCGGTCTACGAACGCGCGCAGGACTTGGTCGCCGACCGCGGCATTAATCTGGTGATGGATGTCACCGGCGACCAGTCCATCGAGCGGAGCCTACCCCAACTGGTGCACCCCGGGACTGACGTCCTCAGCGGACCCGCGTCACGCTTACTCTGGGAACTGGTCCAGCATGAGTCCAGGTTGCAGGCCGAGCTGCTGCATGCGGAAAAGCTCGCCGGGATCGGGTCCTTTGCCGCCGGCATCGCCCACGATATCAACAACCCGCTGCAGCTGATTCTCGGACTGGCGGAAAATCTTGTGGATGAGACGGATCTCGAGACGGTGCACGCCCAAGCGCATGACATCATCGAGGCGGTCAAACGCACCACCGCGATTTGCCGGGACCTCACGTCGTATTCCCGACGGGCGTCGACGCTCCAGGACAGCGTCATTCCGATTAACGCCAAGCTGGACGAAGCGCTGAAAATCGCCCGCTATGCGGTCACGCTTCACGACGTCGACATTCATAAATCGTATCAGCCCGACGCGACCGTCACCGGAAACCCGGACGAGTTACTGCATGTCTTCGTCAACCTTATCACCAACGCCGTGCAGGCCATGGAACGGGGGGGCGTCCTCACCCTTGAATCGTCCGTCATCAATGGGGCGACTCAAGTCCGCGTCTCGGATACCGGCTCAGGGATTCCCCCCGAACTCTTCGGACAGATCTTCGAACCGTTTTTCACCACGAAGCCGCCGGGGAAAGGCACCGGATTGGGCCTGTACAATATTAAGAACGTCATTCATCACATGCATGGGACGATTGGGGTGGAGAGTCAACTCGATCGAGGGTCCACCTTTACCATTACCTTTCCCGCCCAGACGGCCGCCGACCGGAGTACGCACGCATGAGCGGCCTACGTCCCGCCGAAACCCCCGTCACGCGATGGGGATTAAAGACCAAGCTCATCCTGTCGATGCTGTTCGTCGGCGTCGTGCCGCTGGTCGTCGGCCTCGGCATGGCCTTTTGGCAAGGGTCCCAGGAGATCCGAGACGTCAGCGGCGAAAGCTTCAAGGCCCTCGCAACTGAAGCGGCGCGCAAGCTGGATCTGCTGGTCGGAGAGGAAGTCGCCCGCACGGCCCGGATCGCCAACGATCCGATCGTCGTCCGGGAACTGGAACGCCGGCGCGACGCGCTGCTGGATCACCGGACATCGGCTGCCGCCGTGCCCGCTGAATTCGAACGTCGCTGGGAAGCCCGCGACCCTTCGGCCGTGAATACTATTCTCGATCACCCACTCAGCGCGTTACTGCGCGAGTATTACACCGGCGTCAATAGCGAGCCCGATCAACTCATGCCGCAAGTGGTGCGGACGGCCACCAAGATGCTGTTCCTGACGGATACGCAAGGGACGCTGGTCGCCGCCATGACCGCAAAACCAGATCTGCGTCATGGCGATACCATCTGGTGGCGCGGCGCGTACAACAAAGCGGTCGGCCAGCTCTACATTGAAGACGTGCATTTCGATCCGCAGGCCGACACCTATGTCTTTACGATCTCTCTGCCGGTGATGGACAGTCTGCGGTATGAAGTGGTCGGCGTGCTGCATCGGGTGATCGACGCCAAGGAATTTTTTTCTCCCTCGACGCACGTCATTCGATTCGGCAAGACCGGTCACGTCATGTTGATCGACAGCCATGGCATCGTCATGAGCTGTCCGATCCTGCCGACCGGCGTCTCGCTCTCGGACCCGAGCCTCGTGCCGCTCATTACCCTGCTGCATCCGGGCTGGGTTCAAGCCTCGAGCGACGGCCATGGAGGCCAATCGACGTCCGTCATCGGCTTCGCGCCTTTGCCGGAAACGAGCCGCGCGACCAATGGATCGATAGAAAGCGGGTCATGGCACACGTTTGTCTGGCAATCCTCTGATGAATTGCTGGCGCCGATTGAACATCTGTTCACCTGGATGACGGTCTTCGGCACCGTGGCGATTGCGTTGCTCGCCTCCCTGGGCTACGTGGCGGCCAGCCGCATCGTCACGCCGGTTCGCGAGCTGCAGCAGGCCGCCCGCTTGATCGGGCGCGGAGAGCTGCGCACGCCGATTTCCATCAAAACCGGAGATGAGTTGGAAGATCTGGCGGTGGAATTCAATCGAATGAATAAACAGCTGGAGGCGGCCTTCGCAGGTCTGACCGATCAAGTGAACTTGAAAACGCAGGAAGTGCAGTACCTGCAACAGTCCACCGACCAGATTCTCGACACGGTCCCGACCCCGATTGTGCTGGTCGACGCCCAGGAGGTCGTCCAGTATGTGAACCGCGCAGCGCGGGAGTCCTTCAATCTGCAACATCAAGCCGACTCCGCCGTGCCCTTGTTTACCTTATTGCCGTGTGATCCGGCGACGCAACACAAACTCCGGCAGGAGTTCCGTCAGGCCGAGGACGCCGTAGCCCTCGTCGAAGGGCAGCCGCTGAACCGTATCCTGTGCGACCCCCTGACGCCCGCGGCGGAACACAAGGCCCCGCCCAGGCGGGCTGAACTGCAAATCGGTCCGCGTCTCTATCATTACCAATGGTTCCGCCTCCCGAAACGACCGGGTGAACAGGACCGGATCGGACTCGTCCTTCGCGATACGACGGAGGAAACCCGGCTTCAGGACCAGTTGATTCAAGCGGAAAAGACCGGCAGTCTCGGCGTGTTGACCGCGGGCATCGGCCATGAATTGAACAACCCGCTCTTTGGAATCGTCGGTCTGGGCGAGGCCATCGAAGAGGAGCAGGATCTGCAGCGCGTCAAGAGCTATGCGCGGGACATTGTCGCCCAGGGCCGGCGGATGGCGACGATCATCCGGGATTTCACCGGCATTGCGAACCGGGAAGTGTCCGACCAGCGCGTACCCGTCAACCTCGAACAGGAGCTCGACCAGGCCCTCGCGACGGTGCAGACCACAACGGGGATGAAAGACATTGCCGTGGAAAAATCTTATGCGGGAGGCATCCACGTCCTCGCCTTGCCCGATCAACTGCGTCAGGCCTTGGCCAATCTGTTGACCAATGCCGTGCAGGCGATGAAAGGTACCGGCCGTCTCTCCTTGACAACTCGATTGGCGGACCATGTGGCGACCCTGTCGATCAGCGATTCAGGTCCGGGCATTTCCAAACAGCATTTGTCGAAGATTTTCGATCCCTTCTTCACGACGAAGGGACAAGGGGAAGGATCCGGCCTTGGGCTGACGGTGGCGAGGCGCATCCTGCGGAAATTTGGGGGGGACGTGCGCATCGAGAGCCTCGAGGGTCAGGGGACGACCTGTTCGGTGACTCTGCCGATCCTTCCCACACCGACAGAGGAGGGTCCATGGACTGCATCCGCGTCGCGATCAGAGCCGCAACCGTCGCATTGGTCCTAGGAGGGATCGGTGTGGCGCTTCCTTCCGCGAAGGAAAGCCCCGGCGTGTCGGCCATTTCACCGGAAAAGGTCGCGGATTATGTGCATGCGGTGCTGGAAGCCGACCGGACGATTTACACTACCTTCATTGTGAACCGCATGCAGGAAAAAGGGATCGTCAAGGCCGTCGAACATTGGGAGCAGGACAACGCTCTTCCGCTGCCTGCGCAATTCCTCCAACACTCGGGTCGTCTTGTCGCCGAGAGCGGGCGAGGGATTCGCTACCGGCTCATCGGATTATCGCCGATCTACCAACGCAACGCGCCGGCCACCGACTTTGAGCGAAAAGCGCTGGAAACGCTGCGCAGCCAGCCGAATCGGCCCGTGACCGGCATGGTCTCGAGCGGAAAGAAGCAATATTTTCAGGCGATTTATGCGGACCATGCCGTGTCGGCCGCCTGTGTCACCTGTCACAACAGCCATCCACTCAGTCCCAAGCGTGACTTCAAGCTCAATGAGGTCATGGGCGG
Source organism: uncultured Nitrospiraceae bacterium (assembly GCA_963728135.1). Taxonomy (GTDB): domain Bacteria; phylum Nitrospirota; class Nitrospiria; order Nitrospirales; family Nitrospiraceae; genus Nitrospira_D. The sequence goes on from CAVSJC010000016.1 coordinate 30,284, forward strand.
GATCGCCATTACGATTCCGCTGGAATAGCCCGAGCTACGGCGTCGCCGTTATATCGTGGTAGTAGGACTCACCGATGCGGGAGGGAACGGCCGTTTGGTATTCTTCCCGATAAATCTGAACCGCGACCATGAGCAGGCTGATCAGAATCGGTCCGACAAACAGTCCGAGTAAACCATACAACGCCAATCCGCCGAGCACACTCAGTACCAACAACAATGTGGGTATCTCCACGTCCTGGCCGATCAACCAGGGACGGAGTATCTGATCGACCGTCGACACGACGCCGATGCCCCAGGCCAGCATCACCAACGCCTTTCCGGCTGAACCGACCCAGAAGAGATACAACACGACAGGACCCCACACCAAGGCGGTGCCGCCGAAGGGAAGCGGAGCGAGCATGACGGTGACCGCCGTCAAGACGACGGGAAACGGAATACCTAACGCGACGTACGCCAGTCCCGCAAGCGCTCCCTGCACGATGGCGGTGACGAGCATCCCTTTGACGACGGCACGGATGGTTTGGTCGAGCCTGGTCATGATTTTGTGCTTGTGCGACTCGTCCATCGGGATCAGATCGTAGCAGGCGGCCCACCACTGGGGACCATCCTTAAACAGGAAAAACAGCACCAGCAACATGATAAAAAAGTCAGTGACCAGCAGGAACGCATTCTTGAGCAGATCCCCCATCTGGCCGATAAAGAACTGACTGAGCACTTTCGCCCCCGCCACCACCGACTGCTCGGTCGGTCCCGTCTGCAAATGTGTCGACACCGCGCCTTTCAACCATCCACCGAGCAGCGGCACCGCGGCCAATTGATCGGGAAGGCTCTGCAGGCCGCCCGCGAGGATCCAGGCACGAATGGCTTGTTCTGCGGCGCCGGCCTCTCGCACCAGCATCATGCCGAGGATGGAGAGGGGCACAACGCCGACCGCTAGCACGCCGAAGGTCAGCAGAGCGGCGGACAGGGCGCGATTGCCCCGGCATAGTCCAACCAGGCGGCGGTGGATCGGGGAGGCCCAATGCGCAAGAATGCCCGCCCACAAGGCAGGAAAGAAAAAGGGCTCGAACATCAGTCCGATTTGATACAGCAGCAGGAGCAGCAGGGCAAAAAAGACCAGTGAGAAAAGTTGCTGTCGGGTCATAACGTTGCAGGCTGCGCGCGAACGGTGGGCAACTTGATAACAGATTGAGGATGGCTTGTCACGACACCCGCACGCTCACAAGGACCGGAAGAATGCCGGCGGTCAGAGTTCGGGGTCTTTCACGACGAGCGCCACCTGCTTCCCCCTATGGGATGCCAGATCTCGAATATTCCCGGGCAGGCGAGGGACCTCTTCCGGCCACGCCGTCACGGCCATGTCGCTAGTGCCCTGGAACTTTGCACCCGCTTCCATCGAGACGACCGGACAATGGATTTCTCCAATCAATATGGCAGTCTTGAGTAATTCGATTCGCTCGGTCGCCGTTACATTCGCCTTGATGCGCCCGCTGCTGATGAGGATTCCGGCATTGATGATGCCCTTGACCATGCCGTCTTCACCGACAATGACCTGTCCCTTCGTATAGACTTCGCCCTCCAACCGGCCGTCGATACGTACCGTGCCATCGACCTTGATCTCGCCTTTCAGCTCGACGCCTTTGGCCAACAATGTGATATTGCCGTCATCCATGTAACCGGGCTTTTTCATAAGACTCCTTGTGAGGCTGATCGACTGCCAGAATACCGCAGGATGACAGGCGCGCCTAATGGTTATTAAAAAAGCGAATGCGAATCAGCGCCCGTTCTTTTGGGATCGTGTATGGCTGGAACTAAGACAGTTTGAAGGTGTGCTTCAACCGTTCCCACAATCCGCCGCCATGAATTTCACAATAGACCGTCGGTTCAGTCCCGGCGATGAAGACCTCAGGCGTCTTTTCAGGGCACTGTGAAGTTGCCAGCTGACCAGTCTTCGGATCGATGTCGCGTTGAAGGACTCCAGTGGGCATTTCGAAATCCGGCGTGTTCTTTGATAACACCCGGCGGGCCAACTGGCTCCAGATCGGCAGCGCCGCTTGCGAGCCGGTCAATTTGACCGGACGCTCATCGTCAAACCCCACCCACACGCCGATCACCAACTCGGATGTGTAACCCACAAACCAGGCATCACGATAGCCGTCCGTGGTGCCCGTCTTGCCGGCCACCGGTCCCTCGACGCCCAACGCTCGAGCCTTCGCGCCGGTTCCACGATTCACGACACCTTGCAATAACGACGTCACCAGATACGCGGCCTGGGGTGAGACGGCCTGGCGCCGATCCGGCAACACACCCCAGAGCGCGTCACCGGACTCGCCGATCAGTTTATAGAGCGCGAGCGGGCGGGTCAGTACGCCTCCGTTGGCCAGGCCGCCATAGGCGGACGTGATGTCCAGCAGCGAGACAGAAGAACTGCCGAGTGCCATCGACAGGTTTTCAGCGGCGACTCCTTCCAGGCCGAATCCCCGCAACGTTGTCCGCAAGGCGGGCAGACCGATCTGATGTGCGACCCGAACGGCCGGCACGTTGTAGGAAAATTCGAGGGCCCGTCGCAAACTGACCTGGCCGTGAAACTCGCGATCATAATTTTGCGGCGTCCACGGACCGCTGCCGGACTCATAGGTGATCGGCTCATCCAACAGCAGCGTCGCCGGTGTATGGGTCGGTCGGCCTTGCTCGCGGCTGGCCTCGAAGGCAGCGAGGTACACAAATGGCTTCAACAGAGACCCAGCCTGGCGGTGGGCCTGCACCGCGCGATTGAACTGACTGTTGCGATACTCACGGCCCCCGACCATGGCCAGAACATGTCCGGTCTTTGCCGCCAGCACGACCGCCGCGCCTTGCAGAGGACGGTCTCCCTTCGTTAGCTCCGGAAAATTGTCCTCCAGCTGCTTCAGCCCTTGTTGTAACGCCTCGTTCGCCGCTTCTTGAATCGGGAGGTCCAGCGTCGAATAAATCTTGGCTCCTTCGGGAATGCCCATGCCGGTGCCCTCTTCTACCTGCCGGAGCAGATAGTCGACGAAATAGGGCGCGTCTGTGAGCCCCTCATGGGAGAGTGCCACCTGTACGGGCCGATTGACCGCCGATTTCCAGGCCTCTTCCGTCAACTTCCCTTCTTCGCGGAGCCGGCGCAGCACTATGTCCCGTCGGTGCGTCGCAGACTCGACATTTTTCGTGGGTGCATACGTATTGGGGCCTTTGATCAGACCGGCGATCAACGCCACTTCTTCGATGCGGAGATCCTCCAGCGCTTTGCCGAAATAGCGGTGTGCGGCCTCCCCCACGCCGTATATCGCCACCGATCCTGCCTGACCCAGATAGATTTCGTTGAGATAGCTTTCCAGAATATCCTGCTTCCGATACTTCATTTCCAATACCAGCGCCGCGACCGATTCCTTCAACTTTCGTCCCATCGTCCGCTGCGGCGAGTAAAACAGATTCTTGGCCAACTGCTGGGTAATCGTGCTGCCGCCCTGGACGACTCCACCCCGGGTCACATTCGCCCACAAGGCGCGGCCGACGGCTACAGGATCGATGCCAGGATGAGAAAAAAACCGCCGGTCTTCCACGGCCAGTACGGTGTCGATGACAGTCGGGGGAATTTGATGGAAGGGGATCCATTCACGCATCTGGCGGGTGCCCCCTCGCATCCCGCTGATGAGCGGTGCCTCCAGCGAAACGAATTCTTCCACACGCTGATCAGACCGGCGCACTTCGGACACCAGCCCTTGTTCAAGAATCAGCGTGATGCGCTGTGCCGGCACATGGCTCTCCTCCTGCGCGTGGAGAAAAATCTCCATGGCCTCATCGCTCACCAGATACTCGCCGGGATGGAGAACATTCCGTGCCACGGCCCGATAACCGAGCCGGCGCAGACGGTCGACGAGCAACGATTCAGAAATCGAGAGTCCCGGTTGCAGCAGATAGGGCGCTCCGTAAATAAGCAATGGGGGATGCTCATCGCTCCTGGGAAGGGCCAGGGTGGTTGAGAGCGCAACACCATACACCACCAAGCCCGCCATGCCGAGGGAAACCAGCAGCAGCACTACACGGATTCCGTTCTTCAGCCATCGGGTGCGGCTCACAAGAACCTCTTGCCGAGCACCGCAGGTAACGGACGCGCGTTTCTCATGGCTCTCGTCTGGTTCAACGCTGATGCCCGTCTTGCACCATCTTCACGCCTTGCCTCTCGTTGTGATTCAGGATTCGCACTTGTGGTCGGCAGCCGATTGAATCCGCCGGTGACATATTCTATAGAGGCGCGCCGCTTTCCAAGGGAGGAACTGCATGAGCGGGCGCACGATCAAACGGCGTCTCCGCCGTAGGCGGTTGAGGTGTATGAGGCGGGGTCGCCACGAATGTATAGCTCTGCCCCTTCCAAGAGTCCTGGGAGAGACTGGTCACGCCATGCCGTGTGCTGGCAGCAAAGGATGTGTGTCCCTTCAGCAATTGAATCGTCACCAGCCCGCCGCTCTTTTGCGTCAGCAGTCCACGATGGACCGCAGCGCTGCAGACATAGGAATCGTCTGTGTAAATGTCCGTCCCGAAGACGGTATGCAGTTCGATGTGTGGCCCGCATTGAAAGGTCACCACCCGCCCGGCTTGCCCAGCCCATGAATCGGCTTGCGTCAGACTGGTTGCAGCAATCGCCGGCTCCATCGCAGCCTCGTCCCTCACGAACACATAGGCCCCGGTCCACGGTTCCATCCAATCACCCGTTCGTACGCCGCTTCTGGTGCTGCCGGCATACTGGCCCACGTCAGGGCGCATTTCAATCGTCACGACGCCTCCATCCTTGACTGAGATCAGCCCGGCGTGGACCGCGGCGGTGCAAATGGACGAGTCATCGGTGTACACATCGGTCCCCCATACTCCTTCCAGTTTTCCACCGGCAGGACACAAGACAGACTCCCGTCGCCCCCAGAAGCCAACCCACTTCCCGGTTCCGGTCGTCCATTTCACAGGAATGGGTGCGGGAGGCTTGTTGGCAGTGTGCCGAAGCTCGGGCATCTCCGGTTCCGTGTGCCCCACGGCCACCATGAACAGCGCTGAGGCCAAGAGGCTCAGCCCGCGCAATGCCACTGTGCGAGAGCAGGTGAGTCTCAGATTCATGCCGGATCCCTGTGAACAGTGGAAGGCGAAAATGCCGGCAGACAAACCGCGATATATTCGGCCCCGTCCGGCCCCGGAGTGCTATATCGAATCCACTCCCCTTTATTGGTCACGATGGCCTGACCGGCATGGACTTCCAGCACGACGGTCTTGGTCTCGACCCGCAGCATACCGCGAAGGACGACCGTGAACTCATCAAATTCCGGCGTCTGCCCCGGCTCCTGCCAACCGGACGGGCTTTGCATCCGGGCCACACTGAGTTGCTCCGTACCGGAATTCACCCGGCCCACGAATTCGTCGATCAGTTTAGGCTTGTTTCCGGCAGCCTCAATCCTGGTCGGTTGCTCAATCAAACGTGCCATGCGCCGGCTCCCTTCTTCCCCAAAGATTCCGTTTCAAAATTCTCGTTGCCCCCCTTTTGGACTACTTCTTCCGGGTCTAACGCTCGCGCCAGATTTCGCTATCCTACTCACAACGGGCGTGAGTTCCTAGACCTCTCACCAAGGAGATAGACGATGAGCTGCACGCGTTGCATGGGATTGATGGTGCAAGATCATTTGTTGGATTTTAACGGCACGTCTGGGCACATGTGGACGAAGAGCTGGCGGTGCATGAATTGCGGCCATGTCCATGACGCGGTCACGGCGCAGAATCGCCAGGCTGCACCAAAGCCGGTGTTGACAGTCGTCACAGAAGAGCCGGATTACCAGGATGAAGAAGTGCATTTGGGACGAGAATCCTATTTGTCACACGTGGCGTAATTTCGAGCCAGAATCCCACAGCTTGGGATTCTGGCTCGAGCCGGAATCATCGTTGCACGGCTTTGTGCAAAGATGAAACGAGGCAGTAGCGCGCTCTTCCCCATCCCTGGTAGACTACCGTTGCCAGAGCCTACGGCTGGTTTAATCACCCCGCCCGAACTCTCAGACACCATTTTCACCCGACCCGAGTAGGAAACCTATGCCACCGACAATTTTGTTAAGTTGCGAGTCCATTAGCAAGAGCTTTGGGGTGAAGCCGTTATTTACCGACTTGTCCATCGCGCTGAGCGAAGACGACCACGTGGGCCTCGTCGGCCCCAACGGGTCCGGCAAATCGACCCTTCTCAAAATTTTGGCGGGACAGGAAGATCCTGATGACGGAACCCGATCCATGCGCCGTCATGTGAGGATGGGCTATGTTCCGCAGGAGCCGTCGTTTTCACAGGAGCATACGGTGGAAGAGGTCCTCGCGCAGGTGCTCATTGACGAGGGGTTGGACCCTCATGAGCATGGAAGTCGCATCGCCAAGGCGCTCAGCTTGGGCGAGTTTCCTCAAGCCGACCAGTCGGTCACGACCCTCTCAGGGGGGTGGAAAAAACGGCTCGCCATTGCCCGCGCGTTGATGATGGAGCCGGACGTACTCCTCATGGATGAACCGACGAACCATCTTGATGTCGAGGGCATTTTGTGGCTGGAATCGCTGCTGAAGACAGAAACCCGGGCATTTCTCGTGGTCAGCCACGATCGTCGCTTCTTGGAATCTGTCGCCTCACGCATGCTGGAACTGAATCGCTGTTACGAAAACGGCGTGTTCGAGGCCAAGGGCAGCTACAGCGATTTCCTGGAGCAACGCGATGCCGCGCTGGCCGCGCAGGCGGATTATCAGGCTTCGCTGGCCAACCGCGTGCGCCGCGAAGTGGAATGGCTGCGGCGGGGCCCCAAAGCGCGCACCACCAAAGCGAAGTCGAGGATCGATTCCGCCGGACAGTTGATCGATGAATTGAACGGCATCGAGGCTCGACGGGACCAGGGAACGGCAGGCATCGATTTTACGTCGTCCGGGCGGCGGTCGAAACAATTGGTCGTGGCCACAGGGGTCGGCAAGTCCATGGGCGGCAAGCCCATCGTCCAGAATCTGGAACTTCTGCTCGGGCCGGGCCAGCGGCTGGGATTGCTGGGGCCGAACGGAAGCGGAAAAACCACCCTCCTTAAATTACTAGCCGGCACGCTCCAGCCGGACACTGGCACCCTCGCGCGCGCGGACAAGCTCCGGGTCGTGACGTTCGAGCAACACCGGGACTCGTTGGACCAGCAGGCCACCCTTCGTCGATCGCTCGCCCCGCACGGCGATGCCGTCGTCTATCAGGACCGGTCCGTGCACCTGGTCTCATGGGCCAAGCGATTTCTCTTCAAGCCTGAGCAATTGGACCTGCCGGTCTCCCGTCTATCGGGCGGCGAACAGGCCCGCCTGTTGATTGCCCGATTGATGCTCCAACCGGCGGATCTGCTGATCCTCGACGAACCGACGAACGATCTGGATATTCCAACGCTGGATGTCCTCGAAGACAGTCTTGTGGAATTTCCCGGCGCGCTCGTGCTCGTCACGCATGACCGCTGGCTGCTCGACCGGGTCTCCACCATGCTGCTCGCCTTGGACGGTGAAGGTCATGCCGAATGGTTTGCCGACTATGCCCAATGGGAAGCGGCACAGGGACGGAAGGCCGGCGGCGCCGCGAACGCCTCAACGCGGCCTCGCGCGAACGAAGACAATAACCGGATGTCATCAGCGGCCAAACGTAAAGGCCTCACGTATCGCGAGCAGCAGGAATGGGACAAAATCGAACAGCAGATTGCCAAGGCGGAAGCCGCAGTATCCGCTTGCCAAACGGCTGTTCATGATCCGGGCATTGTGTCTGATTCTGAGGCGCTCCGCACCCGCTACACCGCGTTGGAGACGGCACAGGCCGAGGTGGAACGACTCTTCACCCGTTGGGCCGAACTGGAGAAAAAACGGGGCCAGTCCGTCGGCAGCCGCCCATCATAAGCGGCTCCTCAAGCCTCTCTGTATCTCGACGGTGGTTCGGTCGTAGGCGCACCCGCCATCCGCGACGGCCACAGCGACCCCATCACCATTCCACCTCCAGCCACGAGAAAACCCACCACCTGCGGCGGCCAGACCCCATCAGCCGGCAACAGTACCTCACAGGCAATCCAAGTCGTCGTGCCCATGACGATGGCGCACAGCGCGCCCTGCGCCGTGGCGCGCGCCCAATACATGCCCGCGCACAGCGGCACGAAGGCCGCGACGAGCGTGATCTTGTAGGTGTTCACCACAAGCTTGTAGATACTCGCCTCTGACCAGAGCGCGATCGTCAGCACGACCAGGGCGAATCCCACCAACACGACCCGCATCAATCGAAGGAACTCAGAATCATTGAGATGCGAGAGCAGAGGTTTGATGACGTTCTCGCTCAGGGTGACTGATGGGGCCAGCAGCGTCGCACTGGAACAGCTCATGACCGCAGACAGCAGGGCTCCGAAGAAGAGAATCTGCGCTGTGATGGGCGTGTGCTGCAGGATGAGTGTCGGAAGGACCAATTGGGAATCCTGTTCAAGCAACGCGCCAAAACGGACGGGATCCACGAGTGTGGCTGCATAGGCGAGAAACATCGGCACAAAGCAAAACAGAAAGTACAGTATGCCCCCCAGCAGCGAGCCGCGGACGGCGGTGCGTTCGTTCTTCGCTGAGCTGATGCGCTGGAATACGTCTTGTTGAGGGATGGACCCCAGCATCATCGTCATCCAGGCGCCCAGAAAAGGAATCCAGGCCGAGACGGCGGGAGGTGGAAACAATTCGAGCTTGCCGGCAGCGGCGGCATGATCAAGCACCGTGCCCACCCCTCCGGCCAGGCCGCTCACCACCGAGGCAATGTACAGCAGCCCACCCATGATGACTGAGATTTGCACAAAGTCTAAAATCGCCACGGAAAACATGCCGCCCAAGGTCGTGTACGCCAGGACCAGAATGGCGCCGATGATGATTCCCGCGGGTTGGGAGACGGTGCCCTCGGTCACTACGTTCAGGACCAGCCCCAAGACCTTGAATTGGGCAGCCACCCAGCCGACATATGAAATGACGACCGCGATGGTGCAGAGGACTTCAATGGTCCGGTTGTACCGCAGGCGGTAATAATCTCCGACGGTGAGCAGATTGAGCCGGTAGAGCTTCGGGGCAAAGAACAGTCCCGTGAGAATCAGACAGAGGCTGGATCCGAAGGGATCCGCGATGACCCCTCGCAATCCTTCCTTCACAAACGTGGCCGAAATGCCCAGCACGGCTTCGGCGCCGAACCAGGTGGCGAATACCGTCGCGGTCACCACCGGCAATGGGAGGCTCCGGCCGGCGATGGCGAAGTCTCTGGCATTTTGCACGCGCCTTGAAGCGAATATCCCGATGGAGACCGAGATCAGCAGGTACACAATGACGAACCAGAGAATCACCGGCGCAGGATAAAGTGATCGTTGAATGCAATCAAATGTTATTCAAGGGGCGCAAGAAAAGAGGAAGGGAATACGGAAGGTGCCGCGGTTTCCTCAATGTAACTCCGCGGCCACCTACGCAGGCAGTCATCTTTCACTGACCTACGGCAATCACAGCTTGCGACAAAGGCCGAACGCTCGATCTGAGTACCAGAAGAGGCAGCCCAAACGGCTGGTCTAAGTAGGATGTAAGACCCCTACCCCTCGTTCGTAATGTGCCGAAGAAGTGACCAGCAAATTGCGTCGAAGTGACTTGTATTTCCCTGATTTACAAAGCAAATGAGCGGATTTCTGTGTAAATCGAAGGCCTGCCACTGGCATTCCGATTGCCATGTTCCTTCTCAGGACTTCCACTTGGACGCCTTACCATGGACCACGCGACACCACCAGCCCCATCGGGCAAATCTAGGTACATCGCCGGACAGTTTCGCAGGATCGTCACCCGGCTGGCGTCCTGGTTTGCCGCCCCCTGTCCGCCCACCGTCGCGACCATTGCCGTCGCCGCCATCACCGTCGTCATGCTGGTTTGCATTGGATGGGCTGCCTGCACCGTCGAACGTCGCTTGGTGTCCGCAGCAGGGCATAGTCTTGTGCAGGCGGCAACCGATGCAGCCAGCAAGCTGGAGATGGTCATCGCCGAGCGCCGGGGAGACGTCGAAGTTTTCGCCGCGACGCCGATTGCTCAAGGAGACCGTCCGGAAGCATTGGCCTCCTATCTGAACCGGTTTCTCTCTACGCATGGCAGTATCTACCATTGGATCGGCGTCACAGATAAGACCGGCCGGCTGATCGCCGCTACGGACGGTTCCAAGGGGCGAGGACGGGACCATGAGACGTGGTTCACGCAAGCCGCGACGTTGCCAAGGGTCACGGCGGTGAGGACCCCGCCGCATCAGGGGCGTCGTCCCTCCACCAGCCTCATGTTTTCAGCACCGGTTCTTGGAACGCACGGGGAATTGAAGGGAGTGGCGGCGGCCTCGGTCACGATCGGAGTACTCGTCGAGACGCTGGACCAAACAATGCGCGTTCTTCAAGGCATGGAATGGTCCGAGGACTCGAACATTGAATATCAGCTCTTAAATGCGGACGGCGACGTGATGGCCGATTCAACCCTCGGTCAGGAAGGTGAGGTCAACTTGAAGCACTTGGGCCTGCCCTCCGCGCGCCTGGTGGCCGCATCGAGCCGCGGCTTCATCGAGGAGACGCACCTGCGCCGTCCGGGGTCCGTCATCACCGCCTATGCCCAGGTGGCGTTACCGGATCCTTCACAGCCACGCTGGGGGATTCTCATTCGCGTCGATCGTAGCAGCGTCCTCGCTCCAGTCCGCACCTTTTTGCGCAAACTCATGTCCGTCACCGCCTTGATTGTGGTTCCCTTGTTCCTGCTTCTGTTATGGCTGGTCCGGACGCTTCATGTGGAATGGCATACCGCCCTGCGCGAGTCCACACGAGCCAGCGAGGCCGAGTCCGTGCTGAAGAAGCGCACGGAGGCCCTTCATTCTCTGGTGGTCGCCGCCACCATGTTGAGCCGCGAGCGCGACCTCGACCATCTCTTGCAACAGTTACTTGATATCACCCGGCTGCACACCCGAGCTGACTATGCGGCTCTTTGGGTGCCGACCTGCCAGTCGCAGCCAGGCGCGCAGATGGCCGACGGCCATGAACGTGTGACCCGCCTGATTGAACAGCTGCGAAGAGGGAAGAGACATCCAGGCTGGCTGGTGCCACGGCAAGGAACGATCCGTCTGGCTGATTTGACAGGACCTGGCGGGAATCCCGTCACTCCTGACCTCTTATCTTCATTTCTCGGAGTTCCGGTGCGATGCCATGGCCGGTTGTTCGGCGAGCTGCTCCTGGCGAATAAACGAACGGACGATGAAGGGCCGATGGATTTCAGCGACCTCGATGAGCAGGTGGCCCAGACGTTGGCCACCCAAGCCGGAATTGCGATTGAGAACCTGCAGTTATTGGAAGAATCCAGGCAACGCTCACGGCAGGATAGCATGACAGGATTACTTAACCATTCGGCCACACTCGATGCCCTTTCCCGTGAGCTCGCTCGCGCAGAGCGCGAGGAGAAGCCGCTGGCCGTCATCATGGCCGACTTGGACCATTTCAAGCGGGTTAACGACTCGCATGGCCACGCGGTCGGAGATGTCGTCATTCGTGAAACGGCCCACCGCCTTCAGGAAGCGACGCGTCGGTATGACCTGGTGGGACGAATCGGAGGCGAGGAATTTCTCGTGATGATTCCGGCCTGCGATTTGCTCTCGGCCGGCGAGTTTGCGGAACGGCTCAGAAGCGCCATCAGTGACCGTCCGATCGAGACACCGGCCGGTCCGCTCACGATCACCGTCAGTCTGGGTGTCACCGCGTGGTGCGTCGGGCAGCCCCTCCATCCACAACGCTTACTTGAAACGGCCGATCGCGCCCTCTACCGTGTGAAACACCGGGGTCGAAACGGCGTCGAGACGGCGGCCGCGACCGAGCGAGCAGTGGACCGCCAGGTGGCTTGAGCCGTCTCTCCACCCTCTTACATGAGTTTTTCGACCCTGAGCCCCAGCAAGCGGATGAGTTTGCCCCGAGGATTCTCGCGCCGATCCAGAAAGGGCATCAGCAATTTGAGCGCCTCACGCCATAACGTGGACTGGTCAGCCGATGAGACGGCCAGCGTGTGCGCTCGCGATCTGGTTTCAAAATCAGCGAACCGCACGGTGAGCACGATGGTTCGGAATGACTGAAATCCCTCTTGGTGCAGTCGCGCGACGATGCCGTGCGTGAGAGCGGCGAGCTGTTGCACGAGCGCCTGGCTCTCACCCGTATCTGAGGCGAATGTCGCCTGTTCTCCTATGGACTTCGAACGGGACGACACCTCAAGTGGCGTCCGGTCCAGCGCTCTGACATGGTCATACAATGCGGCTCCCCGCTTGCCCATCAAGTCAACCAGTTGAAATATCGTCCTCTGCTTTACATCCCTCACCGAGCGGAGACCCTGGTCACGCAATAGGTTTTCGCTCTTGGGGCCGATGCCTGGAATGGCCCGGACCGGAAGGGGCTCCATAAACGCTTCGGCCTCTTCCTCCCGCACGACGGTGAGCCCATCCGGCTTATGCAGACCTGACGCGATCTTGGCAACCAACTTGTTGGGACCGATGCCAATGGAAGCTGTGAGCTGCTGTTCCGCGCGAATCGCGCCTTTCAGTGTCCGGCAGAGCGTCTCGGCCGCCTCATAAGAGCCGGTGTGGCTCAGGTCACCATAGGCTTCATCAACACTGGCTTGCTCGACGATGGGAATGTGCCGTCGCACAATCGTCAGCACGGCGTCGGAAACCCGGAGATACTTTGGCATATCGACCGACACGAAGGTGACCGGCGGTTTCCCTGCTCGACGGGCCGCTTCCGATGCCTGCCAGGCCTTGGAAATGGGCGTGGCCGATTGGATCCCGTATGCTCGCGCCAGATAATTGGAGGTGGCTGCCACGCCACGCCCCTGCCCGCCGCGGGGATCGGCGCCGACGACCAGCGGGACCCCACGGAAAGCGGGCGTGTCCCGCTCCTCGATGGCTGCAAAGAAGGCATCCATGTCCAGATGTGCGATGATCCTAGGCATGGTCTTGATCTATGTGAACATCTGCCAACGATCCCTTTATTGATGGACCTTCAGATAGCATGGAACAACCCTAGGGTTCACACGGGTCGCCACCATCTGGTTAAGTCGCTATCATGTCGCATGAGCGCGATGCCTGGTCCCAACCCGAATCCAGATCCTGATCCGCTCCCTCCGGATCCCGATCCGTTTCCGTCGCCCGAGCCCCCTTTGCCCGATCCCATGCCCCATCCGAGTCCCCCTTTACGACCGCCTATTCCTCAATTGCGAAGCGAGAAGACAGCCCCAAATCGATAAGCCCTACCATAGCCCTTGTGAGAAAGGAGCACATCATGACACCTTTCACACCGCTTCGCAGCCGTGGTGATAAGCCTTTGCTTCAGTACAGCGGTCATGGCCAATCCATCCTTACTGCCTAAGCACGACGGATACCCGATGGGTAAGGCAACGGACCCCGTCAGCGGTAGACCGCTCACGAACGACCCGGGGCAAACGAATGCGTCAGGAGACCAGGCCTTGCAAAAATCCGCGATGGCGGACGATGCCCATGTGCGGCAGCAACTATCCAATTCAACCGATCAGCGCATTCTTGAAAAACCAGGCGCAGGACTGCTTCCCAAAGTGCAGGGACCGCAAATTAAGATCGAACCGCCCGTCAAAGAAGCCAGCCGCACGCCGGCCAATCCACAATAGTGTGGACGAGAGCGCATCATGACGAGAGGGCGAGGGCCCTCCTGATGTGTTGGACAATCAGGGCCGGAGATTGGTTCGCATCCAGGACAACGGCATCGGTCGGCTCTTCTAGAATCTCGATTTGACTGGCGAGCAGCTTTTCATGCATAAAATGACCGGTCCGTTTGAGGAGGCGTGACCGAAGCACATGATAGTCGGCCTTGAGGTAGACAAGTCGGATGCTATCGCGGCAACCGGCGAAGACGATCTCACGATAGCTACCTTTCAAGAGCGAGCAGGCCAGCACGATATTCTCATCCCTCGCGACCCAGTCCTCGATCGCCGCATGAATGCGTTCAAGCCACGGTCTACGATCGCCATCGGTGAGGGGCACGTTTCGACGAAGTTTGTCGATATTCTCAGGCGAGTGGAAATCATCCCCGTCATGGAATACCCATCTCAAGTCATCCGCCAATCGGTGTCCGATGGTGGTTTTTCCTGCTCCAGCAACACCCATGATGACGATCACCATACCGAACCCTATAACCGTCCCTCATGCAGGGTCATGGAGTGACATGAGACCGCATCTTCGTCTGCTGGCATTGTTCCTGGCGCTAGGAGCGGCATGCGCCGTCGAGTCCGAAGGACTCCGGCCCTCGGTGGTGAGCGCTCAGACCCTGCCTGGTTCCGTGCAATCACAGAATCCATCGGCTGTCACCACCCCGACGATTCAGCCGTTTTCTGCTCCCACCAGCGGTCTGCCTGCAAATATTTTGACCCCCTCCACGACCAACCAATTAGCGCCCAGCACCGGTCAATCCGCCTCATTTCAGCAACCAAAAACATTCGGAAGCGCCGGTCAAGGCTTACCCGGTATGCCGGGAGGCTCCGCCCTGAACCGTCCGATGGGCGCGCAAGATCCCAGTGCGGATTACATGAGGCCCCCGATCGTCGGACCGCTCTTCTGTGATCCGGCTCTCAATATCCCCTGCTGACTACCGCGAGCAAGTCCTCCGCCAAGCACACTCTTGCAGGTGATCGTTCACCATACCGATGGCCTGCATGTAGGCATAGACAATGGTGCTGCCCACAAACCGGAATCCACGTCGCTGAAGGTCCTTTGAGAGTGCGTCGCTCTCAGGCGTCGTCGCCGGAATCTGACGCATCGTCTTCCAGCGGTTCACCCTCGGTCTGCCGCCGACAAACCGCCATACATAGGCATCGAAGGAACCGAACTCCTCTTGCACGACGAGAAACGCTCGGGCATTGCCGACCGCCGCGTCAATCTTCAGACGGTTCCGGATAATGGCTGAATCGGTTAAGAGCGCGGCCTTTTTCCTGGAGTTAAAGCGGGCGACTTTGACGGGATCGAATCCGGCGAAGGCCCGACGATAGCCCTCTCGCCGGAGCAAGACGGTTTCCCATGACAGACCCGCCTGCGCCCCTTCGAGCAGCAGCATTTCAAAGTGCCGGCGGTCATCGTGGACGGGCCGACCCCATTCATCGTCATGATACTGAATGAGATGCGGCTTCGAACCGACCCAGGCGCAACGCGCGCCAGTCTCCGCCTTTCTCCTGACCATCATTCGAGAGGAATGCGGCTTTTATTCTGCGTCAACCACTGTTCGAACGTCTGGAGCGAGGGGTTCAGCGAACGGCTCACCGCGAGATTCCGCGCTCCGCAAAATACATCGTTAAAGTCGTGCTTGAATTGAAACATGTTGCCGAGATCATCGGCGCCCGGAAATCCGAAGTTCCGGTAGGCCTCGAATGACACCGCGTTGTACCGTACCGTCTTTCCCAAGGCCTTGGACAGCGCCGCGGCCATCTCATGTCCGGTCAGGTGTTCCCCGGCGATGCCGACGGTCTTGCCGATGAACTCCTGGCCCTTTTTGAATATTCCCAGCGCGCACTTGCCGATATCGTTGGCGGCAATTCCAGGCAACTTCTTGTCTCCCATGGGAAGCGTCAAGGCGAGCTGCCCGTCTGGTCCCTTCTTCGGCCCCATCCCGAATGAAATGAGATTGTCCCAATAAAACGATGTGAGCAACAGCGTCGTCGGCAGCCCAAGCTCTGTGAACTCTGCGTCGGCTTGCCCTTTAGCATCGAAGTGCGGCACTTTGTAGCTGCCCATGAGCGTCGGCATCCGTGAATCCGTGAGCGGCACCCAGCGCCGGGTGTCCTCAAGCGTCGACCAGATGACATGCTGCAGCCCCGCCTGCCTGGCCGCCTGCGCCATCGCCTTAGCCTGGGCCACCTCCTTTTCGGGTGAGTGATGTTCCCAGAAATTAGTCAGACAGAATGCGCCATAGCAACCGGCAAAGACGCGCTTGAGACTCTCGATATCGTCCAGATCGGCGGCAACGACTTCGGCGCCGAGTTGCGAAAGCACCCTGGCTTTCTCGGAGCGCGGATCGCGTGTGAGCGCGCGAACGGTCAGTCCACTGCCCGGCTCCTTCACAATGGCGCGAACCAAGCCGCCGCCCTGAGCCCCGGTCGCGCCAACCACGGCAATCAGTCTGCTCTTGTTCATAGGTGCCTCCTCCATGCGGATAAACGGATTTATTATATAGCTCGACGCAAGGGGGGAAGGCTAGGCCTGGCTATTACGCCCGTTGTTGATGAAACAGCTCCGTGACCCTCTGGATGGTGTCGGCCAGATCCGCACTTTTATCAGGACGGTATCGCTTCACTCGCGCAAAACGGAGCGCAAGACCGGCGGGATAGCGGGGAGACTCCTGCACGTCGCTAAAAGCGATTTCAACGACCAACTCAGGCCGCACATAGACGATCGATGCCTCCCGGCGGGTCTCCAAAGACAGCAGCTTCTCCGTCTGCCAGCGCAACATGTCATCGGTGAGTCCCTTGAAGGTCTTGCCCAGCATCACGTATTGGCCGCTCGCTTCGTCTCGTGCGCCGAGATGTAGATTGGACAGCCAGCCTTCCCGTCGGCCGTTGCCCCACTCAGCCCCGAGCACGACCAGGTCGAGCGTAGTCGCGGCTTTCAGCTTCAGCCAATGGGATCCGCGCTGTCCCGCACTATATGGAGCGGCCAGCGACTTGGCCATAATGCCCTCGTGGCCTGCTGCGAGGGCACGATCGAAGAACTGCCGCGCTTCTTCTACCTCCCCCGTGACGAGTCGTGTCACGCTGACCGCGGGAGCGATCTCAGCAAGCGCCATCACGCGTTCCTGATAGGGCCGGGCGATAAGGGACCGGCCGTCGACAGATAGCGCATCGAATATGACCGGTGTCAGGGGAAGGAGTTGCCTCAGCGCCGCCACATCTTTGGTTCTTCCGAGACGACGCATGGTGGATTGAAAGGGTTGGGGCCGGCCATCGGCGCGCAACGCGATCGTCTCCCCGTCTAGCACCGCTTCCCGTACGGGCAGGGTTCGCGCCCACTCAACGATCTCGGGCAGCCGCTCAGTTACGTCCTGTAATTGCCGGGTAAAGATGCGGACGTCGGAGCCGCCCTTATGCACCTGCATGCGTGCCCCGTCCAGTTTGTATTCGAAGCCCACTTGCTCCAGGCGCTGCAGGACGTCAGCGACATCCTCGGCGCTATCGGCCAACATGGGCGCCACCGGCCTGAATAGATGTAATGAAAAGCACGCCAGTCCTGGTTGCCCTTCGGTCAGGGCGACGCGCGCGACTTCGCCGATGTGCCCGGCAAACATGAAGGCCTCGCGGATGGCGGCAGCGGACAAGCCCGCCGCGATCGCGATGGCCTCAAGGAGCAGGCCTTCGAGCGCCCCCTGGCGGATTTCGCCGACCAGAAGCTGCGAAAGAAACCGCCGTTCGTCGGCCGTCGCGCGGGCGAACAACCGGCCCAATGCCCCGACCTTTCGCTCGGTTGACCCCGCTCCCTCTTCAGCCGCCAGGCGCTGCACCGTCTCATCGACATCCATCAGCGTGAGCGGCTCGCCGGTCGGCTGGCCTTCCGTCAGGGCCTTCTGAATCACGCTCCAACCGATTCCAATTTTGCCCTGTGGCATCGATCCTGTCAGATACAACGCCGCCAGCTCCGTGTCCCGGTCCTGCGTCTGGCGCAGGAGCTCGGCTAAAAGCCGCGCCTTTTCATTTCTTTTGGTCGTCGCCCGGACACGACCGACGACATCGACGAGACGAGCCAGCTGCATGGGTTCATTATATAAACAAATGAGACACCTGTTCATGAGGCGGGCGCTACGACCGGTCAATTGATCTAGCATCAGTCGACCCGCTACGATGAGGCGTAAGGGTCGGGTCCTGCTGAATTACCGAGGAGGGCACCATGCGACAAGGCATCATCATCGCGGCCATTGGACTACTGATAGTCGCGACCGGCGGCTGCAGCTATCTCTTCTATCCCAACGCCAAGAACTTTGCGGAGAAGGCCAAAGGTTCCAATCAGGTGGACACCCTCATCAACCTGACGACGATGATGGAGGCCAGCGCCAAGGCGGCACGAAGCGGCAAGGGGTACGATCAACCGCTGAACGATCTTCATAACCAGTTCCATGCATTCGACGACAACCTCTGCTCCGTGGAGAAAGACATGCGTGAACAGCCGGCGCACGCGCTGGCCGTGACGCACAACAAAGAGCTGTGGGCCATTTTTAAGCGGGTGTGGAAATTCAAAGATGATCAACCGCAGCGGGAGCAGCACTTAGACCTTTTCGCGTCAGAGGCGAAAGAGCTGCGGGAAACGCTGCAGACATTGAAGTAGCTCGACGCGGGCGACTGGCTCATTGCAAGGTTCCTCGTCCGCAGCAGCAACCATACTAACCATGTGGAGGACATCGGATGCCGCAACAGACCCCTGAGCAAGTCATCGAGGCCCAACGCCAGGATTGGAACCGGGTCGCAGCCGGGTGGGAGAAATGGGACCGGTTCTTCGATGAGCAGATGGCCTTCCTGAACCATCGGCTGGTGGGAGATGCCCGGGTCCGCGCGGGCATGCACGTGCTGGATCTCGGCTCAGGCACCGGCTACCCCGCGCTGCTGGCCGCTCAAACCGCAGGACCGTCGGGACGCGTGATCGGTATCGATCTCGCTGATCAGATGCTGGCCGCGGCTGATAGGAAAGCCGAAACGGCTCGGGCTCACGAACGTCACGTTTCGCACCGGCGATGCAACGGCACTTCCGTTCGAGCCGCGTTCGTTCGATGCCGTGACCAGCCGCTTCTGTCTGATGTTTCTCCCCGAGATCCCAAGAGCTGTGGTCGAAATCGCTCGCGTACTGAAACCGGGAGGATGGCTGGCAGCAGCGGTCTGGTCTTCGCCGGAGAAGAATCCTTATCTCAAGATTCCGATGGATGCGATCAAGCAATTCATCGAGGTCCCACCGCCCGATCCGACCGCACCCGGAATTTTTCGACTGGCCAAACCGGGAGAACTCGCCGCTCTCTTAGGAGAAAGCGGCTTCACCGACGTGACCGATCACGAGTTCATCGGCGACGTCCGGTTTACGGCAATAGAGGACTATTTTGCTAGCCTCATGGACATTGCCGCACCGATCCAAAATCTGTGGGCCAAATTGAGTCCAGGACAACAGACCGAGGCCAAGCAACGGATTATCCAGACCGCCGGAGAGCATCGTCACGCTTCGGCCGATAGCCCTGCCGATTGCCGTGCGCATGGTGGCGGCTCGGAAACCGTTCTAGGCGACGCCCCTCATCGAACAACCGACGCCGCTACGGAACCGCCCAAGTGTGACCAGTCCTATAAGAACTACAGGGCGCAAGAGAGTCACCGAGTTGTCGGACATGGTGAGCGGCCGGCACAATGCCGCCATGACGCCGTCGCTCTGGACCATCGGCCATTCGACGCGGCCGATCGACGACTTTCTGGCGCTGCTGAAGGCACACGGCATTCAGCAGCTGGTCGACGTGCGCACTGTGCCGAAGTCACGCCACAATCCTCAATTTAACAGCGGAAGAACTGGGCAAGAGCCTTGAGAAAGGCCGGTCTGACTTACTCGCACATGCCGCAACTCGGCGGCTTGCGGAAGGCGAAGAAAGATTCGATCAATATGGGTTGGCGCAATGCCAGCTTCCGTGGCTATGCAGACTACATGCAAACCGACGAGTTCTGGGCCGCTCTGGAAGACCTTTCCACATTGGCACAAAAGGTCCCAACAGCAATCATGTGCGCCGAGGCCGTCCCCTGGCGCTGCCACCGATCATTGATCGCGGATGCTTTGTTGAGCCGGGGCTGGACGGTTCAGGACATTATGACGGAGCAGCGGGCGGCGTCACACAAGCTGACACCATTCGCGCGGATCGCACAGGGTCGTGTGATCTATCCCGCGCCCGCTGATGAAGAAGGGCCTCGGTTGTTCGAATCGCAGGTGCCCGAGAAGTGACATCATGGCCTACGCGCTCCTGGCCGATCTTGTGGTTCTTCTCCATCTTGTGTTTGTGCTGTTCGTCGTGGCCGGCGGATTCCTGGCGTTGCGATGGCCCAGGCTCGCCCGACTGCACCTGCCTGCCGCCGCCTGGGGCGCAATTGCCGAATTCAGCGGATCGCGTGTGTCCATTGACCCCGCTGGAAAACTGGCTGCGAACGCGCGCTGGCGGTGTGGCCTATGAAACCGACTTCATCAGTCACTACGGGCTTCCCATTCTTTATCCCGCCGATCTCACCCGCGAGGTTCAGATCGTGCTGGGATTGATCGTCATCATCGTGAATGGAGCCGTCTATGCGCTGCTCTGGAGGAAGTATCGCTACGAGATGACCTGAGAATTGGATGTCTCTCGAATCTTTTTTTGGTCTGGTCGGCTTGGTTGGCTTCTTTCCGTCATAACACCACATCCATCCAATGATTCCTTCCGTAATGGAAAACGACAGGTGCGTTGACCAGACCATACCTGACGGAGGAGGGCATCATGGAGAGGACGGCATGCACATCACTGATGGTCGGCGGGCTGCTGCTTGGTCTGACAGGCTGCAACACCATGGAATCCGCGCCGCCTAAGACGACAGCGGACATGGCCGGCACATCGATGGCTAAGGCATCGGCAGGACCCGACGGCACCCTCGCCTTGCCGGTCGATTACAAATCCTGGCCAAAGTTCCTCATGGGAGTTCAAAAGGGGGAGGCGAAACAGGTGCGCGATATCTACATCAACTCGATCGGCGCGCGGACTTCCGCGGGTCAGCCGTTCCAAAACGGCACCATCATGGTCATGGAGCTGTACAAGGCCAAAATGGACGGCGATAAGCCGGCAACCGGCATGGACGGCAAGTTGGTCAAGGGCGATCTGGCCAAAGTATTTGTGATGGGCAAGGGCCCAGGCTGGGGCGACTCCCTCCCCGACAACTTGAAGAACGGGGACTGGGCCTACGCCGCCTATGACGCCGCCAGCAAGCCGTTGATGGAAGATTTTACGAAGTGCCGGGCCTGCCATACTCCACTTGCCCAGAAGGATTTCGTCCATCGCTACGACGAGTATTTCCAGACCAGAGGACGGATGTAGTTATACGGCATGGCCGAGAGGAAGGGCCTGGCCGTCTGGCCCTTCCCTCACTTGCCGGCAGCTATGCTCTCGCATTTAGGGGGTGTTACGATACTGACGATCAGCGGCTTGACAGATTCCTGATCTCTTGCTAGTTGGACCTACGCTTCGACTAATTCTGTTAGAAGAAACGATGGCGATTGACGACATCACCAAGAAAGTCAGCGGCCGGTATGCCGTCGCTGCTTCAGCGGGCGAGCAAATGCGCTGTCGACCAGGCAGCGCTTGCGACGGCGGGTGCTGTTGATGGCTGGGGTTGCAACGGCGGAAGAACGGGCACAATGGCGCTGACACTGCTCGGGCGAAACAGTCCGCTTGCCTCTTCCGCAGAGCAGCTCAGGATCTTAACGAGCCCGGACGGCAATGTCCCGTTTGAACATCGATTGGCACAAGCCGGCCTGTTGCCCCTCCATGCAACCGGCATCACGGTGTTTCAAATCAACGTGGGCAAACTCTGTAATCAAACCTGCCGCCATTGCCATGTCGATGCAGGCCCGGATCGCACCGAGATCATGTCGCGAGACACCGCTGAGTTGTGCATCCGCGCTCTGGCTCAAACCGATATTCCCACCGTCGATTTGACGGGTGGCGCGCCGGAGTTGAACCGCAATTTCCGCTGGCTCGTGGAGCAGGCACGGGCTCTCGGCCGTCATGTCATGGATCGCTGCAATCTGTCGGTGCTATTGCTTCCTTCCCAGGCTGATCTGGGCGAGTTCCTCGCAGAGCACCACGTGGAGATTGTCGCCTCACTGCCCTCTTACCGGACCTCCCAGACGGATGCACAGCGAGGCAGCGGCGTCTTTGATAAATCGCTGGACGCCTTGCGCCTCCTGAATGGACTCGGCTATGGGAGGCCTGGCAGCGGCCTGAATCTTACCTTGGTTCACAACCCTGTCGGCGCCTTCCTGCCGCCGCGACAGGACGCCATTGAAGCGCAATTCCGGAAAGAACTCCGGACGCGTCATGGCATCGAATTCAACCGCCTCTATACAATTACCAACATGCCGGTGAGCCGCTTTCTCGAATTTCTTGTCGAGAGCGGCAACTATGAAGGGTACATGGAGCGGCTGGCGAACGCGTTCAATCCCACGGCTGCGGCCGGCGTCATGTGTCGGTACACGTTGTCGGTGGGCTGGGACGGCAGATTGTATGATTGCGACTTCAATCAGATGCTCGATGTGCCGGTCGCCGATGGCACTCCCTCTCACATTCGAGATTTCAATCCCGCGCAGTTGCATCAACGCCGCATTATGACGGGCAACCATTGCTACGGCTGCACGGCGGGAGCCGGTTCTTCCTGTGGCGGGGCGGTGGCTCGCTAGCCCGTTGTTCTTCATGTTGCTCCCCGTCATGCACTCTGCTATGGTGGCGCCCACTTCACCTCTCGCTCACAATTGACCAGGTGCAATCAACGTTCATGGTGTGGGATCCCAAAGACCCTTGGAGCAAAAAAAGCGATCCGCTCGACGACGTTCTGAGACAGGCGCAGTCTCAGTTTAAAAATTTGCTCCCCTCCGGTGGATTCAGAAACATTCTTCTCGCCGCAGTGGTGGTATTTGTCGCCTGGCAGAGCGCATTTATTGTGGCGCCTGATGAAGAAGGCGTCGTCAAGCGTTTTGGGGTCCCTGTGCGTACGGTGGGCCCCGGCCCTCACGGCAAGATCCCCCTCATTGAAACGGTGCTCCAGCCCAAAGTGGAAAAACTGCATCGTGTGGAAGTGGGCTTTCGCACTGACCGGCAGGGCAGGCAACAAATGGTTGCGCAAGAGGCCTTGATGCTGACCGGCGACATGAACATTCTGGCCATCGAGTTCATCGTTCAGTACAAGATCAAGGAAGCGTCCAATTATCTGTTCAGCGTTGCCGATATCCACGATACCATCGTCAAAGCCGCCGAAGCGTCAATGCGGGAAGTGGTCGGCAAGAGTAAGATCGATGAAGCGCTCACCACCGGCAAGGCTCAGATCCAACAAGACACGCAAGTCTTGCTGCAAGCCATCCTTGACCAATATCACGCCGGCGTGCAGGTCGCCGCCGTCCAGCTTCAAGACGTGGACCCGCCTGAAGCGGTTGCGGCAGCCTTCAAAGACGTGACGAATGCCAAGGAAGACCGCGAAAAGCTGATCAACCAGTCGCAGGGGTATCGCAACGACATTCTTCCGCGAGCCAAAGGTGAAGCCGCTCAGATGGTGAACCAGGCGAAGGGCTACGCCCAGTCCAGGCTGAACCGCGCCCAGGGAGAAGCCAACCGTTTCGTCGCGACACTCAAAGAATACAACCAGGCTAAAGATATCATCAGCAAGCGGCTCTACATTGAAACCATGGAAGAGATCCTGCCGAATGTCGATAAGGTCATCATCGATGGCAAAGGCGGCGAGCGGGTTCTGCCGTATCTGCCGCTTGATCGCATGCGGTCGAAGACGGGGACGCCTGCCGAGGAGCAGAAGCCATGACCAGGCAGGGCATGCTCATCGCGCTGGTGGTGGTGGTCGTCGGGCTGTTTCTCTTGGGAGCCTCGCCATTTTTTATCGTGGATGTGACGCAGAATGCGATTGTGGTGCAGTTGGGAAAACCGGTGCGTAACCTCAACGAACCCGGCCTCTACACGAAAATTCCGTTCTTCGAGGAAGTCACCTACTTCGACAAGCGCCTTCTCGACTACGATTCCGATGCCCAGGATGTGATCACCCAGGATAAGAAAACACTGCTCCTGGACAATTTCGCCAAGTGGCGCATCACCGATCCCTTAAAAGTGTATCAAAACTTTCAAAGCCAACGCGGCGCGCTTCAGCGGCTCCACGATATCATTTATTCAGAATTGCGCGTCGAACTGGGCCGGCACGAATTGCTGGAGATCGTCTCGACCACTCGAGCCGAACTTATGAAGGTCGTCACCCAGCGATCGAATGAAAAGGCCTCTGCCTACGGCATCGAGATTCAGGATGTGCGAATTAAACGGGCCGATCTGCCCGAACAAAACGAAAAGGCTGTGTTCGCCCGGATGCAAGCCGAGCGGGAACGGCAGGCGAAACAGTACCGTGCGGAAGGCGCTGAAGAGGCCCAGAAAATCCGTTCCGAAGCGGAGAAGGATCGCGAAATCCTTCTGGCCCAAGCCTACAAAGAAGCGGAAGAGCTGCGGGGAGCGGGCGATGCAAAAGCCTTTAAGGTCTATGCCGACGCCTACCGGCAGGATCAGAAGTTCTTCGAGTTCACTCGTTCAATGGAAGCGTACAAAAAGACATTTAAAGAGAAGTCGACCCTCGTGATGAGTCCGGACTCGGAGTTCTTCCGCTACTTGAAGCAACGCTAGTTACGTCAGTCCCACGATCTCACCGCTCACCGGGTCCAGGTCAATGCGTTCTCCAGCCGGCTTCTTTGGCAAGCCGGGCATCAATTGAATGCCCGAGCACACAGCAGTTACAAATCCTGCTCCAGCGAGAATGCGGACTTCCTTTATGGGAACGGTAAAGCCGGATGGCCGACCTTTGAGAGCTGGGTCGTGAGAGAGAGACAAGGGTGTTTTCGCCATACAGACAGGGAGGTGCCCGAATCCCAATGCCTCCGCCGTTTCAAGTTGCCGGTCCGCTTCCTGGTCGTATCTGACTCCATCAGCGCCATACATTTTCGTAGCGATGGTTTCGATTTTCTTCTTAAGGGACCAGGAGAGGTCATAGAGATGGCTGAAGTTGGCAGGCTGCCTCAATGCGTCGAGAACGGCGGCGGCCAATTGCTCGGCTCCTCTGCCGCCATCTGCCCAGTGCGTCGAGACAGCGGCGCCGACCGCGCCCGCTTCCAGCGATCGGGCGCGGACCCAGTCCAGTTCGCTGGCAGAATCCTCCGTAAAGGCATTCACTGCGACCACGACTGGCACCCCATGCGCTCTCACATTGGCAATATGCTGTTCCAAATTGCAGAACCCTCTTACCAGCGCCTCTTGGTTTGGTCCTGTGAGCCCAGCGGGCAACGGGGCACCGACTTTCACCGCACCTCCTCCCCCATGCAGTTTGAGGGCTCTCAGAGTGGCCACGATGACCGCGGCAGACGGTTGGAAGCCGGAGACACGGCATTTAATATTGAAAAATTTTTCCGCGCCGAGATCGCTGCCGAACCCTGCTTCCGTTACCACAAAATCCGCGCAGCGAAGCGCGATGGCATCGGAGACAACAGAGCAATTGCCGTGTGCAATGTTGCCGAAGGGTCCTGTGTGGACGAACGCCGGAGTCCCTTCTAGAGTCTGAACGAGGTTCGGAAGCAGCGCATCCTTCAAAAGAACCGCCATGGAACCGGCACAGCCTAATTCTTCTGCAACCAGGCACGCGCCGGACATCTTGAGTCCCACTAGAATACGGCCTAGACGACGCCGCAGGTCAGTCTGGCTCTGTGCAAGGGCTAATGCAGCCATCACCTCAGAGGCTTCTGTGATTACAAACCGTCCCGCCCGCCGACCGGCCTCCTCCCCAAGATGAACGTCTCGAAGCGCCCGATCACTCACGCCCAATGTTCTTGGCCAGGTAATGCGAGCCGGATCGATCGAGAGTGGATTACCATGAAACAAATGGTTGTCGACAAATGCCGAGAGGAGGTTGTGACTGGCTCCCACGGCATGGGCGTCGCCTGTTAAGTGAAGGTTAATATCTTCCATAGGAACAACCTGAGCATGCCCTCCACCAGTGCCTCCCCCCTTAATGCCAAATACCGGACCTAGGGATGGCTGTCTCAGAGTAACGGCGGTTCGACGTCCTAACCGGTTCATGGCCATGGCAAGACCGATCGAAGTCGTGGTTTTCCCTTCTCCCAGCGGCGTCGGGTTGATTGCTGTTACCAGGATGTACTTTCCCTGTGGCCGATCCTTTATACGGTCCAGGATCCGCAAGGACACCTTCGCCTTGGTGTTCCCATAGGAGATGAGCTCGTCTCCCTCGATGCCTAGATAGTTTGCGACATCAGCGATCGGGAGCGGTGGAATAGAGTGACCGAGCAAAGATGTTTTCCTATGGTTCAAACCCGATGATTAGAAAGCGCAGGCGGGCAGTATAGCATAGTGCCTGTGGAAGACTGTCGCCTGGAATAGGGAGGGAGGAAAACTACTGATCGACTAAAACAGGTGGAACCGGCGGGTTTCGTGGATTATTCAAGAATGTACTTATTGGGGTCCAGCGCCTGACCATTGACCTTGACCATGTAATGGAGATGGGGACCGGTCGCCAGGCCACTGCTACCGACAAGTCCCACAACATCGCCTCGATTCACTCTCTGACCTTCCTTTACAAGAGACTTGGCCAAATGTCCGTATAGCGTCTCAATCCCAAACCCGTGATCCAGACGCACGATGTTTCCAAGCTTGGGATCAAAACCCGTCGCTGTGACTCGTCCTTGTGCAGGAGCTTGAACCGGCGCATTGGGTGCGGCGCCTATGTCCAATCCATCATGCCAGGCTGGTTTTTCAGTGAATGGAGAGATTCGAGGGCCGAACCCAGAGGTGACCCATCCTTTAACAGGCCATATTGAGGGAGTCGCAGCCCATCGTGACGAGCGCTGCTCAGCAGCCTGGGCCAATTCCGTTAAAATGCGTTCCTGCATCGCCGCTTCCTTCGTAAGCCAGCTTAGGCCCTCTTTCACTGAGACGACTGCCTCGACATCCTGTTGGGATGAGTTAAGGCCGGCCACCGCCAGAGACTCCTGGTTGGCTTCCGCCCCCTGCTTACTGGCAGGCGAAGGATGACTGACGTCCTTATCGGCACCGGGAACAGTGCTGCCCTCAGGAAGAGGAACTTCTATACCGCCTCGACCATTCACCATATCGCCTGTCTTTTGAACCTCAATTCCTAGCATGACACGAAGACGCTGGTTCACCTCTTTCATGGCCACAATGCGCTTCTTAAGATCATCGATGGCCGAGGAGAACGCCGCCGTCTGCTGGCGGGCACTCATTGCTTCCGTCCGGAAGGCAGCTAGCTCCCAGACTTCACCGGTCCGAATGACATAATGAGACACCACTAAGAGATCGGCCAAAATGAATACTAGGCCTACAATCAATAACTTACGAATAAACTTCCTTGGAAAGCTAAACCGAAGCGGCTTGGCGGTAGATCCCCTGAAGATAACCACCGTGTAAGCGTCACTGCTTTCTTGGTTATGCATTTGACCCATGACGTTCACTCCCTCATTCTTTGGGAGACCAAACAGGTTCCAGTCTTTTTCTGAGTGTACCGACCTGGCCTGCTACGGTCAACCTTTATGACAGTAATGAAATCAGAGCCGCACGGCACCATTACTGGGACGTCTCTCTCTTGACCCACTCCAGGTATTGCGGAAATCCGTCGGCTATCGGCAGCGCAATAATTTCAGGCACCTTGTAGGAGTGCACCTTCAAGATAGTATCTTGAAGCGCCTGGAACCTCGCGGCTGTGGTCTTTAAAACTATCAGACATTCCTGCTCGTTGATCAGTTGCCCTTCCCACCAGTACTTGGAATGAACGCTGGGGATGATGGTGGCACAGGCTGCCTCATGCGACTTCAGGACTTCATCAGAGATTTTTGAAGCCTCCGCCTGGTTGGGGACCGTTACGAACACCAGAATCACCTCTTTAGCTAGCTGCATAGGAGAGGACGATACCTGAGGTGTAAACCTATAGCAACCTCAGTCGTGCACTGGCAGTAAACGCAACATCCATGCCCTGTTATCTGAGACGAGAGCTTTTGACGCCTTGATTTGTCATATGTTTAGACCATCCGTTCACCCTTAAGGTAGGAGGTGGCTGTAGATTGGTGTCAGCAAAACTATACACAAGAGCAAATTTTTGACAAAATTGTCCGAGAATTGGTCGAAGTAGTCTAGTCAGGCACTCCCATCCTACATTGACACGGTTTTCGATTGTCACTTATGATGCAGCCTGATCATAGGGAGGTGGAAATGAGCTTTTCCATAACGCCAAAGGAACTGAAAACGAGAATTGATCAAGGAGATAAGCTTGTACTCCTGGATGTTCGTGAACCATGGGAGAATTCTTTAGCAAAGCTCGAGGGATCCGTATTAATCCCCCTTGGAACGCTACCCCAGTCCCTCTCAAAGCTTGATAAGAACACCGAGGTTATCGCCTATTGTCATCATGGAATGAGAAGCGCGGATGCTACCGGATTCTTGCTGCAACAGGGCTTTCAGAATGTGAAAAATTTGGTAGGTGGGATTGATGCATGGTCCATACAAGTCGATGGTTCCATACCCCGATATTGACACGCAAAACAAGGCCGGCGGACTTAACCCATTTTCTCGCGGAAAAAGTCGACGGTTTTTTTCAATCCTTCCGATAATTCGACCTTCGACTCCCAGTTCAGTTCTTGCCTAATCTTCGACGAATCAATAACACTCCTCATTTGTTCACCCTGCTTGGCAGGCCCATGGACTTCCTTGCAGGAGACACCGATGAGCCCTGCCAAAATACGAAACAACTCATTGATCGAGGTTTCCGTTCCTGTCCCCACGTTATAGACACCGTGTGAGTTTTGCCCCATTGCGGCTAAATTAGCCTCGGCCACGTCATCCACAAAAACAAAGTCTCGGGTTTGCCGGCCGTTCCCGTTAATGATGGGCTGCTCATTATTCAACATCTTTTGGAGGAATATCGAAATAACGCCCGCTTCACCTTCAGGGTCTTGCCGGGGACCGTATACATTGGCATATCGAAGACTCACCACTTGAATACCACTGACCCTTTGAAAGTAAGAAAGGTAGTGCTCAGCACAGAGCTTACTGATGCCATACGGCGACATAGGGTTAGTCGCATGGTTTTCAGGCGCAGGATACACCTCCTGCTCACCATAGATGGCGCCACCTGATGATGAGAAAATAACCTTGCGGGCTCCATGCTGCACCGCCTGCTTTAGCACATTCATCGTGCCGAGGATATTGACCTGGGCATCAAAGACGGGATCTTCGACCGAGCGACGCACATTAATCTGGGCGGCCAGATGGATGACCACATTAGGACGTTCGTTTCGAAAGACGCGCTCTAATCGGCCACTTTGAACGTCAATTTTATAAAGGCTGGCGGACTTGTTGACGTTCTTTCTTTTTCCGGAGGACAAATCATCGACAACGACGACCTGGTGCCCCTCCTCAACTAACCGATCGACGACGTGTGATCCAATGAATCCTGCTCCGCCTGTAACGAGTACCTTCATTCAGTCCTCCAGCAGACTCATAATTAGTGGCGGCTTATGCCTTCTTTCATATCACAGTTAGGCGCAGAGAACTCGAAAATCGCCAGGAATTCAAGATTCCCTTTCTTGCCTTTAAGAGGAGAGTCTAAAGTTTTCTTCGTTCGAAGACCGAATTGAGCGGCCACTCCAAGTATGCGCTGCAGCACGTCTTGCCGCTGCGCCTCTTCCCGGACGATGCCGCCTCGACCCACCTGCCCTTTCCCAACCTCGAATTGCGGCTTAATCAGCGCAATCACTATGGCCCCGCGACGAAGGAAGGAAGTAATCGCCGGAAACACCTTCTCGAGTGAAATAAACGACACATCAATGACGACCAGGTCTATGGGCTCAGGGATCATTGAGGCATCGACATATCGAATGTTCGTCCGTTCATGCAGGACGACGCGGGCATCATTGCGAAGGCGCCAATCAAACTGGCCATACCCGACATCGATCGCATACACCCGTGACGCTCCTCTCTGCAGGAGACAATCGGTGAATCCTCCCGTCGAGCAACCTACATCGAGACACGTCAATCCCTGAACTTCGATCGCACAAGCGTCCAACGCCGCCAACAACTTCTCTCCGCCTCGGCTGACAAAGCGAGTGGCGGGTTCGTGTATTTCGATGGGCGTGTCGCGAGAAATCATCTTGGCCGGTTTATCGACAACCATTCCCGCAATGGTCACCTGTCCTGCAATGATCATTCGCGTGGCCGCATCACGGCTTTGCGCCAGGCTACGCGTCACCATTAAATGATCTAAACGATCTTTCAGCGGTGTCTTGGTGCCCATGAAGTCAGGAAAAGAACGGTCGGCTAACCGGGTCAAAAAGATGATGGAGTACCCGGCTCTTCATCTGCGGTAAAGGCACGGAGTTCTCGTTTTCCATTCTTGTCTTGGACGAGGACCTCGACTTTTCGCTCCGCCTCTTCTAAGACTCTTAAACAGTTTTTGGAAAGACGAATGCCCTCTTCAAAAATTCTGAGCGACTCATCAAGAGGCAGGTCGCCCTTCTCTAATTCTCCCACGATGACTTCCAACCGGGCCATCGCCTGCTCAAACTTTACGCCAGCCACGCCATACTCCTTGGACACGAAATTGAGCCATTATAGCGGCTCATGATTCATTTTAAAACGGAAGAGTCAGACAAACTCTCCTGGACAATGCAACGCAACTGACCCTTTGCCAGCCGTGCCAAAACCTCCTGGCCCATGGAGACTTGGCTGGCGTCACGAACGACCTGATGGCTCGGAAGCGTTTCCACGATACTGTACCCACGACTGAGCGCCGACAGCGGACTTAAATGATGCAGACTCGTGAAGCCTGCTGCTGCGACCTGCCTTCGCCGATGAAGGCCGTGCTGCATGACCCCGCAAAGACGGGACAATAGTTGCGGCACTACGCCGAGGCCCTGGTCAATACGCGTCCGAGGACTGCGAGCCATCAACTCGTGTTTGATGCGATTCACCGTTTCACGGCCGTCCTTTACGGCGCCATGAATCGCTTGAGTCATCTGCAACACGGCGGCATCGACGCGTTGCGCTTCCTCAAGAATTCTGAATCGAAGACGCGTGAACCTCGCCAGACACAAATGGAGCCGTTGCCGCTCATTTCCACAACGGCGGCTCATGGCCTGTCCACTTCTTAGAACCAACTCCTCAATCCTGGCCAAGACATCCAGCGACACCGGAACCACGGCCTCCGCAGCAGCGGACGGCGTCGGCGCACGGACATCGGCGACAAAATCAGCAAGCGTCACGTCGCTCTCATGACCGACGGCAGAAACAACGGGAATGGCAGAGCGGGCAATCGCACGCACGACGGCCTCTTCGTTAAACGCCCACAAGTCTTCAGCGGAGCCGCCGCCCCGTCCCACGATAATGACATCCACCTCACCCATGTCATTCAAGGCCCGCACCGCGCTGGCAATCTGTTCTGCCGCCCCTTCGCCCTGGACCTGAACGGGGGCGACAATAATGCGGAGAATGGGACAGCGTCGATGTAAGACTGTGATCATATCCTGGACGGCCGCCCCGGTCAGTGACGTGATGATGCCGACTGCCCTAGGGAACGCCGGCAAACATCGTTTGCGGTTGACATCGAACAGCCCTTCGCTGCTGAGTCGTTGCTTAAGCTGTTCTAAAGCCAATTGAAGAGCCCCGACGCCCTTCGGTTCAATGTAATCGACAACGATCTGGTATTCGCCCCGCGGTTCATAGACACTCAGTCGTCCCCTCGCGATAACATGAAGGCCATCTGTGAGCCCAAATCGCAAGCGCATCGCCGTCGTCCTGAAGATGACGCCGCGGATCTGGCTGACATCGTCTTTCATCGTGCAATACAGGTGGCCGGAACCGGGCGCGCGCAGGTTAGAGATTTCCCCCTCAAGCCACACATCGGAAAAATCGGTTTCGAGACGCGTGCGGACAAGGCCGGTCAATTCTGAAACGGTGAGAATCCGCCTCGAGGGAAAAGCCTGAGAGGTAGTAGAAAAGGGACTGGGCAAGCTCGTAGGGAATCTCCTGGCTACACGTCCGCAAACAGGCGCCGTGGCCGGCTTAGTCAATCATCCGGATTCGTTCAAACGCGATGGCCTTTCCGAGTCGAGCATCCAGTTCAAGAAAGACCGCACAAAATACAGACGGGCCTGACGCCACTTCAAACCGTCGCGGCATGCCCGTCAGAAATTTCTCAATCGCCAGTTCTTTCTTCACCCCGATCACGGAATGAAGCGGGCCCGTCATCCCGATGTCTGTAATGTAGGCGGTGCCCTTGGGGAGAATCTGGTCATCGGCCGTCTGCACGTGGGTGTGTGTCCCGACCACCGCCGTGACCTCGCCGTCTAAGTAGTGTCCCATGGCCATCTTTTCAGACGTGGCCTCGGCATGCATATCGACGATCACCGCCGTGGTCTCCTCTTTCAGCCGTGCCAATTCCCGCTTGGCCACTTGAAACGGGCAATCGATGGTCGGCATGAACGCTCGCCCCATCACTTGGAGCACGGCCAGCTTCTCTCCGCCCGCCGTCTCAATGACGACGCTGCCGTGGCCCGGCGCTCCGACGGGATAGTTGGCCGGTCGAAGCAGACGTGATTCCCGTGGAAAATAATCAAGGATTTCTTTTTTGTCCCACGCATGATTGCCCGTGGTGATCACCGACAATCCGATTTCAAACAGTTCTTCCGCCAGCTCCGGCGTAATGCCGAAGCCCCCGGCCAGATTTTCTCCATTACCGATGACGACGTCAATCTGACGCTGGGCCACCAGCCGGGGCACCGCACGCGCCACGGCGCGGCGTCCCGGCTCTCCCATGATGTCCCCGATGCATAAAATTCTCATTTGGCGTATTCCACATACCGGCTTTCTCGTATCACCGTGACTTTAATTTGGCCGGGATAGGTCAGCTCCTGTTCTATTTTCTTCGCCAACTCACGCGACAGTTGGAAGGATTCGGCATCTGTAATATCCTCCTGTCGCACGATCACCCGGATTTCACGCCCGGCTTGAATGGCATACGCCTTTTGGACTCCCTTCAGTCCGATTGCCAGCGATTCTAGTTTCTCAAGGCGCTTCACATACGACTCCAGGGCTTCCCGGCGCGCCCCCGGCCGCGCTGCGGACAACGCTTCCGCCGCTGCCACAAGGACGCTTTCCGGACAGATGGGCTCCACCTGTTCATGATGCGCCGCAATCGCGTTCACAATCTTGGGAGATTCTCCGTACTTCTTGGCAATCTCGGCCCCTAACATTGCATGGGGCCCTTCTTCCTCATGACTCACGGCCTTCCCGATGTCGTGCAGCAGCGCACCGCGGCGGGCCAATCTCACATCAAGACCGAGTTCAGACGCCATGATGCCGCAGATATACGAGGCTTCACGGGCATGGTACAGATTGTTCTGCCCATAGCTCGTACGATACTTAAGCCGCCCCAACACTTTGATCAGTTCCGGATGGAAGTCAGCCAATCCCAGCTCAAAAATGATCTTTTCGGCTTCTTCATACATCAGTTTATCGATATCGACTTTGACCTTTTCCACGATTTCTTCAATGCGCGTGGGATGAATCCGGCCGTCGTGCATCAGCCGTTCAAGCGACACCTTGGCAATCTCCCGCCGCAAGGGATCAAACCCGGAAATGATGACCGCCTCCGGGGTTTCATCGATAATGAGATCGATACCGGTCGCGGCCTCAATGGCGCGTATATTGCGCCCTTCCCTGCCGATAATCCGGCCTTTCATAGCGTCATTCGGAATGGGCACAACTGAAATCGTCGATTCCGACACATAGTCACGGACCACCCGTTGGATGGAGGTGGTGATGATTTCGCGTGCTTCGCGTTCTGCACTTTCCCGGGCTTCTTCAATCGTTCGCTTGGCAATTCCAGCCGCATCAAAGCGCGCCTGGGATTCCATTTCAGCAATCAACTGCCGCTTCGCCTCTTCGGCCGTCAGACCCGCCACCCGCTCGAGGGCTTCACGATGTTCCCGTTCGGCCTTAGCACAGGCGGCTTCCTTCACGGCGAGGCCCTCTTCTCGTTTGGTGAATTCATGGTCCCGTTTCTGGGTCTCGCTCTCTCGCTTCTCCAGGGTCGCGGCTTTGCGATCGAGACCTTCCTCCCGGTTAAGCAGGCGC
The DNA here is from genome assembly GCA_963728135.1 of uncultured Nitrospiraceae bacterium. Taxonomy (GTDB): domain Bacteria; phylum Nitrospirota; class Nitrospiria; order Nitrospirales; family Nitrospiraceae; genus Nitrospira_D. Next base: position 64,324 of record CAVSJC010000016.1, read on the forward strand.
TTCTCGACTGCCGAGAGTTCAGACAGTCTGGTCTTTTGTTCTTTTTCGAGCTCAGACTTGGCCTGGAAGAGAAGATCTTTGGCTTCCAGCCTTGCCTCTTTCAGCACATTCTCAGCTTCGCGCTGCGCCTGTTGCAAGACTTGCTTGGCCTGTTCCTCCATTTCGGCACGCTTGGCGGAGGCCATGTTCCGCCTGATAAGTTCAAAAACGCCGATGCCGACGATGGCTCCAGCGATTGCCCACAATACGTAGATTACAATAGAGGTAGAAATGGGAGCACCCCCTTCTCGGAATAACCAGGCAAGCACACCTGGTTGAAACACGGTAATGGCTCAATTTAAACGGGGTGTGTGATGACGAGGACAGGCAGGGAAGGACGAAACCAGCTCAACAAGAGAATGCGCGAGATCCTTTATGCTGTAACAGGCCAGTGCCCCCATTACTTCCCTCTCCCGTTTTGGACGAGGATCCTCTGCGGGATCCTCCTAGTCGAAGAGGGATTGCTCGATACACCGGTAGGGGTGTTGGAAGCCCACCTTGACCAACGAACAGCCACTGTACCGTCGTTGCGACATCCGTATGCAGGTCGCGCAGACATGGCTTCGTACGTGTGACCCACAGGGTGAGCATCCACCGCACTAGCACATCATACATACTTGCCCAAACGTTCTCGCTTGTTCTCACTACGCTTGTTTCCGGTTGAGTCTGTTATGGTGAATCGTGCTCCTGACTTCATCTCTCATGACACATAACCCGCTTACCATTTGTTCACGAAGTCACGATAGCAAAGCGCCTGTGTGAATGCAAGGCGAAACTGGCGTTCTATCGGAACAATGTCGGCATTTGCTCTTCAATGGACTCCATCAGAGTCACCATCCTACGGTCGACGTCTGCCTCACCCTGAGTCCGTTTTTTTTCCGATTCAAAAAACTGGTGCGCGAGGTTAATGGCGGTGAGCACGGCAAGCTTTGACGGGGTCGCCGTTTTCATTCCCTCCGCCAGATGCTTCATATGATCGTCCACAAAATGGGCTAGGCGGCGAACGTAGGCCTCTTCCGCCTCCCCACAGATTGAGTATTGTTGGCCATAAATCTCGACATCGATCATCTTAGTCAAGGGCCACCTCCTTAGAATCATCCACACATTCAAGCAGTTCGATTTCCCCGATGACCTTCTCAATCCGCGTTTTGATATCGATGCGTTCTTTCTCCCATCGCCGGTTCATATCGTCTTGGGACGCAAGCCGTTGGCGGGCCGCTTTAATTTCCTCCTCCAGCGAGGCATTCTTCCGCTTGAGATCCTGTACTAGTTTGACTAAGTCACGGATTCTGGTTTCCAGCGCATCTAAACGATCCAAAGCCATTACGACGCTCTCCGTCTTCCGCCCCCATAGATTGGGGCGCACTATAAAAACTTCACAATATCTTGTCAAGAAATGGCTTTCGGCTGGCTCGCCAACCGCAAATACTCCTTGTAGCTGCGAAGCACACGCTTGACGTATTGGCGGGTTTCCTGGAAAGGGATCATTTCGACAAATTCATCCTGGCTGCGTCCACGATGTGCCGTCACCCAGTTACCCACGACCACAGGACCGGCGTTATAGGCGGCAATGGTCTGGACGACATTGCCTGAAAACTGTTCGAGGAGCTGCTCCACATACCGCGCGCCGATACGAATATTGGTTTCCTGGTCAAACAGATCCTCACGACCGACCATCGGCCAATGATGACGCTGGGCAACCGCATTGGCTGTCGCCGGCATCACTTGCATCAAACCGATGGCGCCCACCCTGGACACGGCGCGCCAATCATATTGACTCTCTTCACGAATGATGGCGGCCACCAGAAACGGATCGAGGGCGCTGCTCCCTTGCAGCTTGATCGTGGAAATGAGTCCTGTCGGATAGGCCACACTCCACAAACCCGCCGACACGGCTCCTCCGGTCCTCTCCAGCTGATCACGGAATCGGGCTCGCGCAAGCCGCAAGGCATGATGATACGCGCCCGCTTCGTTCAACATCATGGACAGGGCCATCAGAATTTCGGGATCACGGCTATACCGGTCGGTCAACGCCGTCAGCTCGCGGGCGGCGTCCTGATCCAGCCCCAGCGTCTTCAGCTCAACCGCCTTGCGAAAGGCAGCCTGTTGCTCAACCTGGACTCGTTTGGTTTGAGAAAGAGCTCAGGGCGGGGCTCGAGTCTAGAGTGGCCGGGTCAGCTGGTGAGGTCACGAGCGTAGGCGCCTCTTGTTCCGGCGCAGGAGGAACCGGAATGTCCGTGTGTTCGCGCGCCAATTGACAGTAGTACGTGTAGGGATAGCGTTCACAGAGCAGGAGGAATAACTCGCGCGATGTCTGATTTCCGGCGTGACCATGAGACCGCGCCATCCAATACAACGCCTGGGGCTCGAAATCGCGGTCCCGCTGATCGACGATGTGCTGCCACACGGCCAAGGCCTCCCGATAGCGAGCCGTCCGATAGAAGACCCAACCTTCGCGCCACTGCGCTTCCGCGCGTTGAGATGACGGCTCTCCGGATTTCGCGACGGCCCGATATTTGGCGATCGCTTCGTCAAATTGAGCTTGATCCTCCAACCATACCCCGGCAAACAGGTGTATCTGTCCCTTCTGCTCTCCAGACAGCGCGCGCTTGTGGAGCGTCCGACTCAGATCCAACAGTTTTCCGCCGAGCGCCTGGCGAAGGTACACTCGAGCCAACCAGACAGTAGCCTCGTCAGACTGAGCGGCTTGCTCGGAGGCCAAGGCCACGAAGGTTTCCCGTGCCTGGTCGTACATCTTGAGCCGCACCTGGGCGATCCCTAGTTTCAGCCTGGCCTCCCCTCGATGCGAGGAGGACGGGTCTCCGGCGAGGAACTTTTTCAGCTCTTCGATCGCCTCGGAGTGCAACGCCTGTCCCAGGAACGCCTGAGCGCGCACATAGTGATCCTCAGGAAGAGGCGACCAGCGTTCGCCACCGAGATTCGTCAGCAGAAGGGATTCCGCTTCCTTGGCTTCCGGCGACTGCGGGAAGGCAGTCCAGATATGCTTGAGTGTTTCCCGACCTTCTGTGAGCTGATTGTCGCGAAGGTAGCAGGCGGCGAGGCGGAGCCACGCTTGAGGGACCTGCGAATCCTTGTCCGACGCGTTCACCGCCTTGACAAGCCAAGCCACGGTTGCCGCGCAATTGGACGCTTGGTACCAGGCCTCGCCGGCGCGGAGAGCCGCCTTGTTGGCCAACGTCGTCTCGGGCGCCATCTGCGTCACAGACTCGAACATGGCCGCCGCTTCTTTGGCATCGCCGAGATGAAGAAGCGCATCCCCGATCCAATACCGCGCGTAGTCGTCGAGAACCGGAAAATCCCGCTGACCCGCTCGCAGGAATTGGATGGCAGCGGCGGGATTGCGCTCGATTAACAGCACGCCCGAGAGCAGCCCCGCCCGCTTAGCCCACACGGACGCTGGAAACTGCTCCATCACTCGACGCAAACGCTCCAACTTCAGGGCCGCCACCTGGTCTTTCGTCAACACGTTCCCCAGACGTTCTTTGGGCCAGGCCGCCGCGGTGAAACAATCCGCCGCCGACACACAGTCTGCAAGAAACGGTTGTGCGGGAGCCGCGACTTGCGCGCCGAAGGCATGGCACGGACTGCCCGCCGACGCCGTCAGGAAGACGACCGCTAACAGGCATGCAGGAAGAGAGAATAATCTTGTAAGATCTGCCATACAGGTATGCGCCGCACAGTATATACGATCTGCGGCGCAGGGAGAAATGTCAGGACCCCACACACACTGTGGTAGTCTCAAGACTATTTATGCATACGTCGAACGCACAAACAAATCTTTTGAGCCTTACAGAACAGCAGCTGGCGCAACTGGTTCGTGCGCAGGGCTGGCCGGCCTACCGGACCGGACAGATTCTCCGTTGGATCTATCGACGGAGAATCAGCCGCATCGACCAGATGACCGACCTGTCAGGTCAGGATCGACGGACCTTGGCCGCAGTGGCGACGATTGAACGGTCCAGCCGCTGTACCTCGCTGAAGTCTCACGACGGCACGCGCAAACTGTTGCTCACGCTGGTTGATGGCATGACCATAGAAACCGTGCTCATTCCTGACGACGACCGCCTGACCCTCTGCGTCTCGACGCAGGTCGGCTGCATGCTGGATTGCGGATTCTGTCTCACTGGTACGATGGGCTTGAAGCGAAATCTCAAGGCGCACGAGATCGTCGACCAGGTGCTGACCGCCCAGGATCAACTGGCATCAGGCGAACGGCTGACGAACCTGGTTTTCATGGGCATGGGTGAGCCCTTGGCCAATCTGGATGCCCTTGAGGTAGCTATTGGGTGCCTGACGAACAAATCGTGGGGACTCGGATGGTCGCCCAGGCGCATTACCGTCTCCACCGCCGGACTCGCGTCACGGCTCAAGGATGTCGGCGCCCTCGGTGTCAATCTGGCAATTTCGCTCAATGCCACCACCGAAGAGCAACGCAAGACGCTTATGCCGGCGGTGAGTCACATTGCCTCGCTTAAAACACTCCTCTCAGCCTGCCGGAAATACCCGCTTCCGCCGCACCGCCGGTTGACATTCGAGTATGTTTTGCTCGCCGGCGTCAACGATCAGCCAGCCGACGCCCAGCGGCTCACTCTGCTTTTGAGAGGCATCCGCTGCAAAGTGAACCTCATCCCTTTCAACGAATTTCCGGGCAGCCGGTTTCGTCGCCCAACTGAGACAGACGTCTTGCGCTTTCAATCCGCGCTTCATCAATCGGGCCTCGACGTGTTCATTCGCAAGAGTCGAGGACGAGACGTGCTCGGCGCGTGCGGACAGTTGGGAAACTACGACGCCGCTCAGGAGTCCGTTACCTTGACACCCATCGAATCTCGTTGTTAGCATGCCTCTCGTGTGCATCATGTCATCATGAATTGGCCGATCCTCTATCGCCTGACCACCTTTTCATTTGTACTCGCCCTTCTGCTTCTCGCGGGAGCCCCTCTCTCCTTCGCCGTCGACGCGCATGAATCCGTGTTGTCGAACGGCATGAAAGTGCTGCTCGTCGAAGTCCCCAAGGCGCCGGTCGCGACCGTGCAGGTCTGGTATAAGGTCGGGTCGCGCAATGAAGTCATGGGGCGAGCCGGATTGTCCCACATGCTTGAACACATGATGTTCAAAGGGACGGCCAAATTCCCCAAAGGCTCGTTCTCGCGGCTCGTCCGGAAAAACGGCGGCATCGATAATGCCTTCACCAGCCAGGATTTCACCGCGTATTTTGAAAACCTTGCGGCCGATCGAGTAGAACTGGCGCTCGAGATGGAAGCCGACCGGATGCAGGGTCTCATCCTCGACAACAGCGAATTTCAAACCGAGCGGGAAGTCGTGAAAGAAGAGCGTCGCCTGAGAACCGAGGACGATCCGCAGGGCGCGCTCGTCGAAGCGCTATTTGCCCAAGCGTTCTTCAGTCATCCCTACCACTGGCCGGTCATCGGCTGGTTCGCCGATCTCGATGCCATGTCTCTCGATGACTTACAGCGCCACTACGACACCTTTTATTCGCCGAACAACGCCACGTTAATTGTGGTCGGTGACATTAAATCGGAGACGCTACTGCCGACCATCACACGATTGTTTGAGCCGATTCCGAAAGGACCCACGCCCAAGCAGGCGCTGCCCGTCGAGCCGGAGCAACGGGGCGAGCGCCGCTTTCTCCTCAAGCGGGAAGCCCAGGTACCATTTGTGATGATGGGATTCCGGGTGCCCAACTATTCCAGTGATGATTCCTACGCGCTCGACGTGCTGGAATCGATTCTGTCTCGCGGCAAGAGTTCCCGGCTGTATCAAAGCCTCATTTACGATCAAAAAAATTCCCTGGCAGTCGGAGCCGAATACAGCTTGATGCAGAGTGATCCCAGCCTCTTTTACTTTTATGCGCTCGTCAGCCCGGGGCAAAAAGTGGAAGCCGTTGAAGAATCGCTCCATCGTGAGATCGCCCGACTGCAGAATGAGCCTCCAACCGACTTGGAACTCCAGCGAGCGAAGAACCAGGTGGAAGCCGGCCACGTCTTCGAGCAGGATTCCAATTTCCGTAACGCGATGCTGCTGGGCCAAGCCGAAACCATTGGCGCCGGGTGGCGCCGGGTGGATCAGTTCCTGGAACGGATACATGCCGTGACGGCAAAGGACGTCCAGCGGGTGGCGAAGCAGTACCTCACAGAGGACAATCGCACGGTCGGGATCCTGATCCCTCTGCCTCCAAAACCGCCAGAAGCGGTACCCACGGCGGCTCAACAAGGAAAGTCGTAAGGGATCATGTCTCGAAAAAGGCGGATCGCCATCACAGTGGATAATGCGGCGACCCGACCTGCTAGGTGCGCTTGGACTTTTCCTCCTTCTTGCCCTGCCGGCGTCAGTCCCCGCAGCAGAGATAGCACCCACGAGAATCACGACGGCCAACGGCATGACCGTCGTCGTGCTCGAACAGCATTTTCTTCCGATCGTCGAGATTCATGCGCTGGTTAGGACGGGGTCCGCGCAAGACCCTCCGGAGAAGGCCGGCCTCGCGAACTTGGTGGCCAGTCTGCTGGATGAAGGCACAACGACCAGGACATCGAGACAACTGGCAGAGCAAATTGATTTTATCGGCGGCTCGTTGGAAGCGAAGGCGAGCGAAGATTTCACGACGGCATCGGCTCGCGTCCTGAAAAAGGACGTCGACCTCGGCTTCACCCTGCTGGCCGACATTTTGATGCATCCCGCGTTCGCCAAGCAGGAATTTGAACGGGTCCGTTCGCAGATCCAAGGGGAAATCGCGAGCGACAATGATGATCCAGGCCATGTGGCCATGAAGGCGTTCAACAAGCTTATTTTCCCCAATCATCCCTATCGCTGGCCGGTGAACGGGACGGACGAGACGCTTGGCAAGATCACATTGGCGGATGTGCAAGCCTTCTACGCGAAAGAATATGTGCCCAACCAGGTGATTCTCGCCATCGTCGGCGATGTCACGGTTGAGCAAGCCACAGCCCTCGTGCAAGCCCATTTCGGAGGGTGGAAAAAGGGAGCCCCACAGCCAAGACCGGTAAAGAAACCGGCCACCATAGAGAAAAAGGCCGTCCAGTTGATCGAAAAGGACTTGACCCAATCGACCATCGTGTTGGGTCATGGGGGCATCAGCCGGACGAATCCGGATTTTTACGCCGTGACGGTCATGAACCATATACTGGGTGCCGGAGGATTTTCCTCAAGACTCATGGACTCGATCCGGGACAAGCAGGGACTCGCCTACGGCATCATGAGTCATTACGATGCGCGCTCCATGCCGGGATCATTCTGGGTCAACCTCCAGACACGAACGGAAGCGACCAACCAGGCCATCGCCGGTGTCTTGACCGAAATGAAGGCGATCCGAGAAGCTCCGGTCACTGACCAGGAACTTGGTGAGGCGAAATCATTTCTGATGGGAAGCTTCCCTTTGCGCCTGGATTCAACGGCCAAGCTGGCACAGGTTCTTGCCCAGGTGGAATTTTACGGGCTGGGATTCGAGTACTTCAGTCAGTACCCGAAGTGGATCGAACGGGTCACGAAAGAAGACGTGCAACGTGTCGCCAAGCAGTATCTCGACCCTCAACATTATGCGCTCGTGGTGGTCGGGAACCTCGCCAAGGCGAAAGTCCGGCACTAACATTCTCTAGCCGGCCGCTTATGCCGAACGCCCGCCTGCAAGACAAACTTCAGCGCCTTCGCCGCATCCTTTCGGATATGCAGTCGGTCATCGTTGCGTATTCGGGAGGGATCGACAGCACCCTGGTGCTTAAAATAGCTCACGAGCAATTGCAGGACAGAGCGGTCGGTATTACGGCCATGTCGCCGACCCTTCCCGCGATCGAGTTGGACACCGCACGACAAGTGGCCGCCGAAATCGGCGCACGTCACGAGGTGGTGCAGACCAACCAACTGGAAATCTCCGAGTTCACGAAGAATGACGCGTCCCGCTGCTTTCATTGCAAGACCGACCTCTATCAACTCCTGGATGCCCTGCGACACGCGCGAGGCACCACGCATATCGTCGATGGCACCAACCTCGACGACCTTGGGGATGACCGGCCAGGCATTCAAGCGGCACGGGAATGGAAGGTGCGAAGTCCTTTGCTGGAGGCTGAACTGGCGAAAGATGAAATCCGTGTGCTCGCTCGAGATTTCGGACTATCGAATTGGGATAAACCGGCTGCGGCCTGCCTGTCCTCCAGAATACCGCGAGGAGTCATGATCACGAGGGAGAAGTTGACTCGCGTGGAAGAAGCAGAAGCGGTGCTCCATCGGGAAGGACTCCGGCAATATCGAGTCCGCGACCATGGCGAAATCGCCCGGATTGAAGTCCCCCCGAATGAATGGCTCTCGCTCACCGAGCCAGTCAGACGGGCACGGGTCAGCCATTGCTTGAAAGAGCTCGGGTTCCGGTTCGTGACAGTGGATTTGGAAGGATACCGTCCGGGCGGAATCAGTGTGGGCTGACTCCGTCCGGGAAACGGCTATCGCTGGTAAGATTTCGACAGGGCGTCGAGCGCGTCGTCAGCAAACTTTCGTTGGTCGGCGTCGGTCAGACTGCGCTGCACGACTTTTTCCGCCACCATCAGGGCCAACTCGGTCGTCTGGTTCCGGATATCCTGCACCGCCTTCCGCCGCTCATGATCGATCTCGCGGGTTGCATCTCCCTTGATCCGTTCGGCCTCCGCGGTCAGTCGCTGTTCGTTTTCATCAAGCAACCGCTGAGCCCGTTCCTTCGCGGCCGCCAATATGCCTTCCGCTTCCTTGGCCGCCATAGCGAGCTTGGCCTCGTATTCCTTGAGCCGGCGTTCAGCTTCCGAGCGATGACGTTCCGCTTGGTCCAGACTGTCCTTGATCTTCCGCTCACGCTCTTCGAGAATGCTCAAAATGCCCGGAAAGGCAAATTTGTAGAGCATGAAGAACAGAATCGCAAAAGACACGACTTCCCAGAAAATCAGGGAGGAGAAGAATTGAGATTCGAACTGCGGCATGAGACGTTCCTTTGGCTAGAGAGCCGTCAACTGTACGCTATCGCTTATTTGCGAAGTCCCATAATGATGAACGCAATGACCAACCCGTACAAGGCGATGGCCTCGACCAACGCAAAGCCGATCCACATATACTTGCCGACCCGGCCTTCCGCTTCCGGTTGACGGGCCACGGCCTCGATCATTTTGCCGAAGATATAGCCAATGCCCACGCCCGCTCCGGCAAAGCCGGCTGCCGCCAACCCCATGCCCAACAATGCTGCTGCTGCTGAATCCATTGTGTCTCGCTCCTCCCTTGTCTGTGCCGACACGCGTCAGTGCGCGTGCTCGTCGTGACCGTGCAGGTGAAAGGCGTCTCCCAGGTAGACGCAGGTTAGCACGGTGAAAATGTATGCCTGAATAAACGCAATGCCGACTTCCAAGCCGTTCATCGCAATGGTAAACACAAAAGGCAGCCAGCCGATCAGCAGGCCGCCGCTAATGGCCAAGCCGAACAAGACACCCAAAATGACGTGTCCGGCAGTCATATTGGCAAACAGTCGCACGGCTAACGAAATCGGCCGAGCGAGTTGGCTGATCAATTCGATCGGCACCATGAGAGGCAAGAGCCATCCCGGCGTTCCCGGTGGAACTAAGATCCCGAGGAATTTTCCTCCATGGAGGAAGAATCCCATGACAAGGCTCAGGCCGTAGACGACAATCGCAAAGACCGCGGTCACAACAATTTGGCTGGTGACCGTATAGGATCCGGGAACCAGTCCAATCAAATTACAGAACAGGATGAAGAGAAACAATGTGGCGACAAGCGGAAAAAATTTCATCCCGCCCGGCCCCATGGTATCGAGAATGATACCTCGAATGAACTCCACTAACATTTCAGCCAGGTTTTGTAATTTCCCCGGTACCAGTTGTCGGGCGGAGCCGGCCATCATCATTAAGACCGTCACGAGGGCCACGACCACCCACATCATGACTACCGCCTTATTAATGGAGATGTCGAATCCGCCGAGATTGAGGGCGAGGAAGTTGTGTAATTCAAACGGATGCAGCGGACTTTCTTCCATGGATCAATCCTTACTTACTCGAGGTATCTGACGAATTTTGCCAGCGCTGTGCGGACCGGTAGGCATTGCGAACGCCCGCCGCCGCGCCAAACCCCAGTCCGACGACCAATCCCCAGGGAGTCGAATCCAACCAGTATGTATCCACCACCCACCCCAGGCCGCCTCCTACAATGAGCGCAGCGAGCAGTTCCGTTCCGATGCGAACGGCCTGACCGAGCCCCGCATAAAATGGATCTTGTGAAGGGGGCATGCGTGCCCAGGGAAGCGAGTGTTGGCCAGTACGAGACAACGACACTCCCGACAATGGGCGCGCAATTCAAGCAGAATCCGGTTTCAAAAGTCAAGCAGAGAGAGTGGCCTGTCCCCCATCCATCGCGTACGGTATAGTGGATGGCCCGCTTGGTACAAGACTAGGCCTATGCACAAGCCACACGCAGTCCAATTTCTTGACGGACCGCCTTCGCCCCTCATGGTGACGGTTCCGTATGCTGGGGGGAGCCCGACTCAGCTATACGGGAAGGTGATGGGGCAGAACAACCCCTCGTTTCTCTTTCAGAGCGGGAAAGGTCCCTCCCTTATCGGGCGGTATTCGTTCTTCGGTACCGATCCCTACCAAGTCCTCACCGGAAAGGACGGATCATGGATCCTGCGGACTTCCGACGGACGAGAACAACGAGGCCAAGCACCCTTCGATTATCTTGGACAGCTCTGCAGCACGTCATCCATAGCCAGGCCTTTCGATGCCCCGCCGTTTTTCGGCGGCGCCGTCGGCTATTTCAGTTATGACCTCGTTCGTCAGTTTGAACACCTCCCTGTCATGAGCGTCGACGATCTCGCCATTCCGGATCTCGAATTCGGATTTTTCGATGTCGTTGCCGCGATCGACCATCAACTCGACCGTCTGATCCTGATGTTCTGCCCTCCGCTCGAACGCTTTTTAGGCGAGTCTCGCGAAAAACTGTATCGCGAGGGATGCGATCGGCTGGCTGCGCTCGAAGCGACGCTGTCTCATGAATCCGCGACAGGGCTCGGCGGGCCCGCGCGCGCCGCAGTTGATTTCGCTCCCGAACAACCACAGGCGGCTTACATGGACCGTGTTCGGCGTTGCCAGGAGTACATTGCCGCTGGCGACATCTATCAGGCCAACCTTTCCCATCGTTTTACGGTTTCTTGTCACGCCTTCGATGATGGAGAGACCTGCCACTCCGACCTGCTTGCCTATGAGCGGGTGAGCAGCATGAATCCGTCGCCCTTCTCCGGCTTACTTCGGTTCGATCATATAAGGCTCCTGAGTTCGTCTCCCGAACGTTTAGTTCGACTCAACGGGCGGCGGGCAGACACACGACCGATCGCAGGAACTCGTCCTCGCGGGCGTACCACTGCCGATGATCGTCGCCTGGCCGAGGAACTGCGCGCCAATGAGAAGGAGCGCGCCGAGCACGTGATGCTCGTCGATCTCGAGCGCAACGATCTCGGTCGCGTGTGCGAATTCGGGTCAGTTCGTGTCGAGGAATTGATGGCGCTGGAGCAGTACTCGCACGTCAATCATCTCGTCTCCAACATTAGCGGAAGGTTGAAAACAGGCGCCACCGGCTTCGACCTGCTTCGGGCTGCCTTTCCCGGAGGAACCATCACCGGCGTGCCTAAAATCCGATGTCTGGAAGTCATTGAGGAGTTGGAACCGGTTCGCCGTGGACCTTACACCGGCTCAATGGGCTACCTGTGTTGGAGCGGCGATTTGGACTTTAACATTCTAATCCGCACCCTGGCGCTGAAAAACGGCCGCGGCTATCTCCAGGTTGGCGCCGGCATCGTGGCGGATTCTGATCCCGCCAAGGAATACGAAGAAACACTCTTTAAGGCGCAGTCGTTTTTCAGCGCATTCTCGGGAGGATTGACCTCGCGATGTGGATCTACGTCAACGACACATTTCTGAAGGACACCGAGGCCGTCATTTCTGTGTTTGACCATGGGTTCCTGTACGGAGACGGCGTCTATGAAACCATCCGCTCCTATCAAGACAAGATCTTCATGCGTGATCAGCATATTGCCCGGTTGTACCGGTCGGCCGAAGGTATCGGGCTGACTATTCCGATTGCGGAAGGAAAGTGGCCTGCCCTCCTGCACGACGCCATGAGGCGCAATGACGTCGGCAACGCTCATAGCGATGCGTATCTCCGGATCACGATTTCCCGTGGCGCCGGAGACATCGGCCTCGACCCCGCTCTGTGTCCATCGCCCACCGTGGTCATCATGACAAAGCCGCTCGTGCCACCCGATCCAGGCCTTTATGAGAACGGCGTCGCCTTGACGATCGCTGAAACGAAACGCAATTTGCCCGGCGCCTTGTCGCCGCATATCAAATCGACGAACTTTCTGAACAACATTCTGGCTAAACGCGAAGCGATCGCCGCAGGGGCCTTCGATAGCATTCTGCTGAACTGGGAACAGCATGTTACCGAGTGCACCGTGAGCAATCTGTTTTTTGCTGCAGGGGGCCGCCTCAAAACACCGTCATTGGATTGCGGCATTCTTGACGGCATTACGCGAAGGATCGTGATACAGCTCGCTCAAGAAGTGGGCCTCGACATTGAGGAGGGACAATATACCGTCGACGAACTGCTGGAGGCCGATGAGTGCTTTCTCACCAATACCAGCATGGAAATCATGCCGGTCATCTCAATCGACAAGAATCAGGTTGGCGCTGGCAAACCGGGTCCGGTGACACACAGACTCCGGGCATTATTTGGTCAATCCCGCAACCGTTTTGTTGAATAGGCGGCGTCTATCCGCCTGGATTACCGCTATCTTTCAAGTTTATTGCCTAGGCGTCAAAGGGCATAAGACCTGCATTGTCCTTGACAGTCAGGCACAGACTGCTATCGTTTGACCATGCAAAAACCAAGAACCATCGCAATCGGCATCATCGCTGCCCTCCTTGGAACAGGCGGCGCTCCCGTCGCCCAGGCAGAAATTTATCAATATATCGATGCGAGCGGGACCATCTCCTTGACCAATGTGCCCTCCGATCACCGCTATCGTCGAGTAGATATTCAGACCCACCCGCTGCATCCGATGATCACGGAGCGGGAACTCGAACCGGTGATCAGCCGGTACTCCCGTCAACATCAGCTGCACCCGGCGCTGATTCGGGCCGTCATCAAAGCGGAATCAGATTTTGATCCGAGGGCAGTCTCGCGAGCCGGAGCGGCGGGTTTGATGCAGCTGATGCCACAGACTGCCGTCCGGATGGATGTGCGGGATGTCTACGATCCCGACGACAATATCAGTGGCGGGACAAAATATCTGCGTCAATTACTGGATCGTTTCCGGGGCAACCTCCCGCTGGCCCTCGCCGCCTACAATGCCGGCGAACACGTCGTGGACCGTTATCGAGCGCTGCCTCCCATCGACGAGACCCGGCAATATGTCCGCAAAGTACTGCGGTATTACAGAACCTTCCTCACCCGCGATTCCGGCTATGTCATCGCGCCGTCCGAGATGGCATCGCCAGCACCACTCCTCGTTTCGCCGGCCCTTTCCGCTCGCTAGGCTCGTCGTGCAAGGCGATGTGGCTGTGCTGCTTCCAGCCTGGCCGCTTCGCCTGCGGGAAATCCGAGCGGAAATGGGCCCCCACACTGTTCTCCCGCCAAAGGGCCGCTTCGGCAACACACAAGGCCACCTGCACCATGTTCTTGGCTTCGAGATCCGCCCTCGCCGCAAACGGCTTAGCCACCAGAGTCGCCCAGCGGGATAGTTGAGCCGTTGCCCGAATGAGCGACTCCCTGGAGCGGATCACCCCGACTTGTCCCCACATGGTGCGGCGCAGTGAACTCCGGAGTTTTTCGGCATCATCGAGCCGTTCAAACTGGCCACGCGGAAGTCCCTGGCGCTGTTCAGAGAGATCGGGCCGCCCGTGATCTGTCGCCCAGCATATCGCTGCGACGCCGGCTCGCATCCCGAACACTAGACCCTCCAACAATGAGTTGCTCGCCAATCGATTCGCTCCGTGCACGCCGCTGCAGGCGACTTCCCCGGCCGCAAACAAACCGGGGAGCGTCGTCGCACCGTTCACATCCGTCCATACGCCTCCCATCATGTAATGCGCGCTGGGAGAGACCGGGATCCATTCTTCCGTGATATCAATGTCATTGCGCAAACAGGTGGCGTAGATCGTGGGGAACCGGCGCTTCACGAAATCAGCCCCGAGATGTGTCACGTCGAGATAGACATGGCGGGCTCTCGTGACGGCCATTTCCGCCCAAATGGCGCGTGCGACAATGTCGCGCGGCGCCAGCGCGCCGAGCGGGTGATAGCGGTGCATGAACAACTCACCCTTGCTGTTTCTCAGTTGACCGCCTTCTCCGCGCATGGCCTCCGACAAGAGAAACGGCGGGCTCGACGGGAGAAAGAGCGCCGTCGGGTGAAACTGCACAAACTCCATATCTTCGAGCCGGGCGCCGGCACGAAACGCCATGGCCATCCCGTCCCCCGTGGCATTCGCCGGATTGGTCGTCCGGGCGTAGACTTGCCCGGCTCCTCCGGTGGAAAGCACCACCGCTTTGGCCGGCAGCAGAAATCGCTTGCCCGAACGTTCATCGAGGACGACGGCGCCGCAGCACCGTCCTTCCTCAACCACCAGGTCCACCGTGAAATGATAATCGAGCCGATGGATGCGTTTTCGCCGAGCGGCCTGCGCCATCAGCACACGGACCATCTCGTTCCCCGTGGCATCGCCACGTGCGCGCAAAATCCGGCTCCGGCTATGGGCAGCTTCGCGGGCAAAGGCAAACTTTCCGCCGGTCTTGTCGAATTTCGCTCCCCAGCGGATCAATTCTTGGATCCGATCGGGCCCCTCGCCCACCAATACCTTCACGGCCTCGCGCCGACAGAGCCCGTGGCCGGCTTTGACCGTGTCCGTCAGATGAATGGACACATCGTCCTCTTCGCTCATCGCCACCGCGACGCCGCCCTGCGCATAAATGGAATTGCTTTGAAGCGGATGGCCTTTGGTCAGCATGACGACCCGGCCTTCGCGGCTCAGCTCGAGGGCGGCGCGTAAGCCGGCGACTCCGCTTCCAATGACGAGAAAGTCAGCCTGCGGTACGTCGGGCGGCATGAAGCGCTTTGTGGCCATACCTAGCGGGAAGGCGGCTGCGGGGAGGCGGTCTCTGAAAAGGTCTGCCTGGTCTTCATGCCGAATGGAAGGTCGCCTTGCACGCCGCGAAGCAGAATCGAATGAGTGCCGACCCACTGCAACCGTGCATGCCCTCGTTGGCGCACACCGCCATCGTTGGGATCTTTCTTCCAGATGCCTTGCCAGTGCACATACACATCAATGTCGTCGCCTTCGATCATGATGCGTTCAGTTTTGAATTCCAATGTAATGGCGTGAAACGCGTCAAAGTCGGCTTCCGCGTCACGTTGCAGCTGCTCCAACTGGTCCAGCGGCAACATCATGGCTTCAAACGCCGAGCGATCCTTTTTTTGGTACGCATCGCGCAACGACTCTACCGCCTGATCAATGCGGCGGAATCGTTCGTGATCTTCGGGATACTGCAGCGTCTTCGACGAGCAGGCCCCGAGCGCTGCCAGGAGGACACAGACGTACACCGGGTAGGCGCACGCCGCGCAGTCACGAAACATTTTTCTCTGCATCGCGCGCAGTATAGCACAGCGATTCACCGTTGCTCCCGCAGGCACCAGCAACGGCTCGCAGCCGCATGTGAGCCCTGCGCGCACCTTGCAATTTGAGCTGAACTCTTCTAGACTCCCGCCCCGAGGAGAGACGAAGTATGTCGAGCGTGTTGAAAAAACGCCGGAAGAAAATGCGCAAACATAAGTACAAAAAGTTGCGCCGGCGTCAAAAATTCCTTCGCCGGAAAAGCTAAGCTCAGCCCGCAGTGCGGGAGGAGGAAATTGTGCCAGAGGGCAAGAAGGTTCGCATTCGCGTCCGTACGGTGAATTGTATCTACGTGGGCGACTTTCTGGTTCCTCCCATGCGAAATCGCGTGTCCGACGCGATCAACGAGGAGGCACGCCTATTCATCAGCTTGACCGACGTGGTCATCAACGACAAAGAGCGCTCCGACTTCGTGGCCCTTAACAAGAACCAAATCGAATCGATCGCTCAGCTGTAGTCATTTGCACCCCTCACCGATTCTCCTCATCACTGACTCGCACGAGTGAGCCGACTCCCAACCAGGTGTCCGTCATGAGATGTCCGTGCCGGTCATGCTGACATTCACTCGCTTTCTACCGTTTATCCGGCCGTACGTCACGCGTATGATCGCCGCGGGGGTCCTCGTCATGGCGGTGGCGGCGATCAACCTGACACTGCTCCGTCTGGCCGGCAGTCTCTGGGACGTCATTACCGTTCAACACGACCAGTCCAAAATGACGGATCTCATTGCCCTGTTCCTCGGACTGGTGGTGCTCCAAGGCCTGTGTTCAATGGGGCACAGTTACCTGACCACCTGGGTTTCCCAGCACATCGTCGCAGATTTCCGCCGACATCTGTTCGGGCACTTACAGACGTTGTCCGTCAGCTTCTTCGCGCGCCGCCGCACGGGAGAACTGTTGTCCCGCCTCATGAACGACGTGACCATCATTCAATCCGTCGTGACGGAAACGCCCATCGACAGCGCGAAGCAACTCGTCACGTTGGTCGGCGGCATCGCCTTTCTGTTGGCCATGAACTGGCG
Source organism: uncultured Nitrospiraceae bacterium (assembly GCA_963728135.1). Taxonomy (GTDB): domain Bacteria; phylum Nitrospirota; class Nitrospiria; order Nitrospirales; family Nitrospiraceae; genus Nitrospira_D. The sequence continues at coordinate 81,124 of CAVSJC010000016.1, forward strand.
TCTTTGCCTGCTGATTCTGGTGCTGCTTCCGCTCCTGGTCCTCGTGGCAAAATTCTTCGGCAGGCGGCTCAAATCTCTGTCCTCGTCTATCCAGGATCAAACCGCCACCCTGACCACACTGGTGGAAGAGGTCATTTCCGGCATTCGCGTGGTGAAGTCCTTCGTCCAGACGCCGCGCGAAAACGACCGCTTCACCATGCAAGTCAATCAGGCGCTCGCTCTTACGCTCCGGCGAGCCGCCATTATGGCGGTCTTCATTCCGGTGATCAGCCTATTGACGTTTTCAGCCGCTGCCGCCGTCTTGTGGTATGGCGGCAATCAGGTCATCGAGGGAGTGGTGACACCGGGCGATCTGTTTGCATTCGTGCTGTTTGCCGGCATCCTCATCGGCCCGTTCAGCTCTGCCGCCCGGGTGTTTGCACAAATCAAGGAAGCGCAGGGCGCGACGGAGCGAGTGTTTGAAATTTTAAATTCGCGACCTGATATTCAGGACCGATCGAGCGCGCGCACGCTCACGACCGTCTCCGGTCACGTGCGTGCGGAAGGTATCAGCTTCAGCTACGATCCCAGAAGCCCGGTGCTGACGAACCTCTCATTTGAAGCCAAGCCCGGGGAACTCCTCGCGTTCGTGGGTCCGACCGGCGCTGGCAAAACGACCATCATCAACTTGCTGCACCGGTTTTATGATCCGACCGAGGGCCGTATCACCGCCGAGGGGTTCGATTTACGGGATGTCACCGTCGAAAGTTGGTACCGTCAGGTGGCCCTGGTTCCGCAAGAGACGGTGTTATTTGGAGGCACGATTGCAGACAATATTCGCTACGGAAATCCAGATGCAGACGAAACGGCGGTCCAGGAAGCGAGCCGCGCCGCCCACGCGCACGAGTTCATCACTGGTTTTCCTGACGGCTATCAGACCGTCGTGGGAGAAAAAGGCATCAATCTATCAGGGGGGCAGCGCCAACGGATTGCGATCGCACGGGCCGTTCTCAAGAATCCTAGAGTGCTTCTCCTCGATGAGGCCACCTCGTCACTGGACACCGAATCCGAGCGGCTCGTGCAAGAGGCCCTCGAGCGGATGATGAAGGGCCGAACGACGTTTGTCGTGGCCCACCGTTTATCCACCATTCAGCGGGCTGACCGTATTCTCGTGCTGGACAAAGGCCGCCTGGTGGAAGAAGGCACTCATGCGCAATTGATCCAGCAGAAGGGTCTCTACCACTACTTGTATACGATACGCCTCAACGAACCGGCTGCGTAACAGACTCCGCATTCTTCAATGCCGTGAGACATCTACCGACGGTCATCCGACGGCCATCCGGTCAGGATTCGATCGGCTGCCGGCGCGGTTTCAACATCCTGCCATGTATCCGGAGAAAGGACAGCCGCATCCGATCGAGATACAGGTAGATGACCGGCGTGGTGTACAGGGTCAGCAACTGACTCACGAGCAGGCCTCCGACGATCGCAATGCCGAGCGGCCGGCGTAACTCGGAGCCGACTCCCGTGCCGAGCGCCAAAGGCAATGCCCCGAACAACGCCGCCAGCGTCGTCATCATAATCGGACGGAAGCGCAACAGGCAGGCCTCATAGATGGCATGCTCCGGCGAGGTGCCTTCCTTGCGCTCTGTCTCCAGGGCGAAATCAATCATCATGATGGCATTCTTTTTCACAATTCCGATGAGCAGCATAATCCCGATGAGCGCGATCATACTCAACTCCGTCTTGAACACGAGCAGGGCGAGCAAGGCGCCCACACCGGCGGAAGGCAGGGTCGACAGGATCGTCAGCGGATGGATATAGCTCTCATACAAAATGCCCAACACAATGTAGACCGTCAGGAGTGCGGCAAGAATGAGCAACGGCTGACCTTCCACTGACGCCTGGAACGCTTTCGCGGCGCCTTGGAAACTTCCACGAATGCCGGCCGGCAACCCCATCTCCCGCGTCGCCCTTTCGATCGCCTGCACGGCCTCGCCTAAGGACACACCGGGCACCATATTGAAGGACAGCGTCACGCCGGGAAACTGTCCCTGGTGGTTGACCAGCAGCACGGTATTCGTCGGTTCGAACCGTGCCACCGCGCTCAAGGGCACTTGGGCACCCGTCATCGACCGGACGTAGATCTCATGGAGTGTCGCGGGGTCCTGCCAGTACTGAGGAGCGACCTCCATGACGACGTGATACTGATTGAGCGCGGTATAGAGAATCGCCACCTGGCGCTGGCCGAAGGCATCATACAGCGTGTCATCAATCAGCTGCGGACTCAGGCCGAGCCGCGACGCGGTGCTGCGATCGAATACGACGAGCGACTGCAGCCCCTTGTCCTGCAGGTCGCTGTTCACATCTGCGATTTCCGGCAATGTCCGCAACTGGGCCTCGATCTTCGGCGCCCATGTGTTGAGCTCGGCCAGGTCCACGCTTTGGATCGTGTACTGATATTGAGCACTGCTCGCGCGGCCGCCAATGCGGAGATCCTGGATCGCCTGCAGCACGGTCGGCGCGCCGGGCACTTTGGCGAGCTTGGGTCGTAAACGCGCGATCACCTGATCGACGCTCATCTGCCGCTCTTCGAGCGGCTTCAAGGAAATGAACATGCGGCCGGAATTCATGTTGCCGCCGCCGCCTCCGCTGAATCCTGTGACCGTCTCAATCGCCGGGTCGCTCTTGATGATATCCACCACCTCCATCAGCTTCTGACGCATTGCCTGGAACGACACGTCCTGCGCGGCTTGAATATTCCCAAACATGCGGCCCGTGTCCTGTTGAGGGAAGAAGCCCTTCGGGACGACGGTATAGAGGTACACGCTCAAGGCCATGGTCCCCAGCGTGAGTGCAAGCATGAGCCGCGGATGGCGGAGCACCCAGGTGAGGCTCCTGGCGTACCCCTCAAGGGAACGTTCGAACCACCGCCCGCTGTGGCGATACCACCAGCCGTGCCTCCGGACCGGCTCTGATTTGAGCACCCACGCGCACATCATCGGCGTCGTCGTGAGCGACACGATGAGCGAAACCAGAATGGCCACAGAGAGGGTCACGGCGAACTCCCTGAATAGCCGGCCCATCATGCCGCCCATAAAGAGGACAGGAAGGAAAACCGCGATGAGTGACAAGGTCATCGATAAGACAGTAAACGTGATTTCGCGCGCACCGCGTAACGCCGCCGGCAAGGGCGCCATACCCTGCTCACGATACCGGCTGATGTTTTCGAGGACCACAATCGCGTCGTCGACAACGAAACCGGTCGCGATCGTCAACGCCATCAGTGACAGATTGTCGAGGCTGTAATCCAGGAGGTACATCACCCCGAATGTGCTGATTAATGAGACAGGCACCGCCACGCAGGGAATGAGCGTGACCCGGACATCGCGGAGGAACAGGAAGACCACGAAGATCACCAGAACGACGGAAATCGCTAAGGTCCGCTCGACATCGTGCAGGCTTGCGCGGATGACCGGCGTGCGGTCCACTACGACGGACAGCGACATGCTCCCGGGAACCGAGGCCTTCAATTGCGGCAGCGTCGCCCGTATCCGGTCGACGGTCTCGATGATGTTGGCGCCGGGCTGCCTGCTGATAATGATGAGGATGGCGGGCGTCCCATTGGATACTCCGGTTGTTCGTAGATCTTCGACAGAATGCTCGACAGTGGCCACATCTGACAGTCGGACAGCCCGCCCCTCCCGGTAACTCACAATAAGAGGCAGATAGTCTTCCGCCTCATGCAGCTGGTCGTTGGTCCGGATCTCCCACGTGCGCGCCCCATCGGTCAGCTGCCCCTTCGGCCGGTTCACGTTGGTGCTGCTCAGCATCCGGCGGACGTCGCCAAGCCCGATGCCATACTTATTCAGCGCCGTCGGATTGAGATCGACGCGCACGGCAGGAAGCGATCCCCCTCCGACATACACCTGGCCGACCCCGTCGATTTGCGCCAGTTTCTGTTGAAGGATGCTCGAGGCCACATCGTACATGCGGCCGCGGCTCACGATGTCCGAGGTCAACGACAGAATGAGAATCGGCGCGTCAGCCGGATTGATCTTCCGATAGGTGGGATTGCTCGGCAGGTTCGCAGGCAAATCACCGCGTGCCGCCGCAATCGCCGCTTGGACATCGCGGGCAGCCCCGTCAATATTGCGGCTCAGTTCAAACTGCAGCGTGATATTCGAGGAGCCGAGCGAGCTCGAAGAGGTCATCTCTGTCACGCCGGCAATGCGCGTGAACTGATGTTCGAGGGGTGCGGCCACCGCGGTCGCCATTGTTTCGGGACTGGCGCCGGGCAAGGTGGCCGACACATTGATCGTGGGAAACTCCACTTGGGGGAGCGCCGCGACCGGAAGGAACCGGAAGGCCACCATGCCGACGAGCGTGACACCGATGGTCAGCAGGGTGGTCGCGACCGGCCGATGGATGAAGGTGGCCGAGACGTTCATCCGGCACCAGGACTCAGCGCCTCCTGGTTCAGCGCGGAAGCCCGATGTGAGCGCAGGCGCCGGGACAACCGGTCAAAAGCCAGATAGATGACCGGCGTCGTATACAGCGTCAGCACCTGGCTGAGAATGAGCCCTCCGATAATGGCAATGCCCAGCGGATGCCGCAGCTCCGAGCCGACTCCCGAGCCGATGGCCAGCGGCAGAGCGCCGAGCAGCGCCGCCATGGTGGTCATGATAATCGGACGAAAGCGCAAGAGGCAGGCCTCATAGATCGCCTCGGTCGGCGATTTGCCGTCCTTGCGTTCCGCGTCCAGCGCAAAGTCGATCATCATGATGGCATTCTTCTTCACGATCCCGATGAGCAGAATGATGCCGATCAGCGCAATCACGCTGAACTCGGTTCCGACGAGCATCAAGGCCAGCAACGCCCCGACCCCGGCGGAGGGGAGTGTCGAAAGGATGGTGAGCGGGTGAATATAGCTCTCGTATAAAATACCGAGCACAATATAGACAGTGACCAGCGCCGCGACGATCAGCCATGTTTCGCTTCCCAACGACGCCTGGAAGGCCTGAGCGCTCCCTTGAAAACTTCCCCTGATGCTGGCCGGCAGATCGATAGCCTTCGCCGCCTGCTCGATCGCGGTCACCGCATCACCCAGGGATTGTCCGGGCGCCAGATTGAAGGACAGCGTGACGGCGGGAAACTGTCCTTGCCGGCTGATGACGAGCGGCGTGGTCGTCTCGGTGAACTGCGTGAACACGTTCAGTGGGACCTGCCCCCCCGTCAATGACCGGATATCGAGAAACTGAAGGGCCTGCGGCCCGTTTTGAAACTCGGGCTTCAGCTCCAGTACGACGCGATACTGATTCAACTGCGTGAACATCGTCGAAACCTGCCGCTGTCCGAACGCGTCATAGAGCGTATCGACGATGAGCTGCGGCGTGATGCCGAGCCGGGACGCCGTACTGCGATCAATCACCAGCATGGCGGCCAGTCCCTGATCCTGCTGGTCGCTACCCACATCGCGCAATTGTGGCAACGCCTGCAACGCATCGACGAATTTGGGCGCCCATCGCCGCAACTCCTCAGGATCGGCATCTTCCAAGGTGTATTGATATTGCGTGCGGCTCACGCGATCTTCGACCGTGAGATCCTGCATCGGCTGGAGGAACAAGGTGATGCCATCGACGGACGATGCCTGCGCCTGTAATCGGGGAATCAGGTCCAGGGCGCTGGCCCGCCGCTCGGCGAAGGGCTGGAGGTTGATCTGGATGCGTCCGGTGTTCAGTGTCGTGTTGGTGCCATCCACGCCGATGAACGACGAGAGGCTGGCGACGGCCGGATCTGCGAGGATGGCCTTGGCCAAGGCCTGCTGGCGCTCAGCCATCGCGGGAAACGAAATGGATTGCGGCGCTTCGGTAATCCCCAGAATGACTCCGGTGTCTTGCAGAGGGAAAAACCCCTTCGGCACGACGATGTACAGAAAGATGGTCCCGACCAGCGTCGCGGCCGCCACGGCCAACGTCGCTCCTTGATGGCGCAGGACCCATCGTAGCGTGCGGCCGTACACCGCGATGATCCGATCAAAGACCTGTTGAGAGGCGCGGTAGAAGCGGCCCTGGTCCGCTTCGCGGCGATACCGCAGCAACCGGGCGCACATCATGGGCGTCAAGGTCAGCGAGACCACGGCTGAAATGACGATGGTCATACTGAGTGTGACGGCGAACTCGCGGAACAGCCGGCCGACGACGTCCCCCATAAAGAGCAGCGGAATCAGAACCGCAATAAGCGAGACGGACAGCGACAGGATCGTGAACGCAATCTGCTCCGACCCTTTGAGCGCGGCCTGAAGCGGCGACTCCCCGCGCTCAATGTAGCGTGAGATGTTTTCGATCATCACGATGGCATCGTCCACCACAAAGCCCGTCGAAATGGTCAGCGCCATCAAGGTCAGATTGTTGAGGCTATAGCCCATGAGATACATCGCCCCGAACGTGCCGATGAGCGATAAAGGAACAGCGGCCGCGGGAATGACCGTCGCCGATAGCGTTCGCAAAAACAGGAAAATGACCATGATCACGAGCGCCACGGCGAGCAGGAGCTCGAACTGCACATCATGGACGGAGGCCCGGATGGAGGTCGTCCGATCGGTCAGGACGGTGACGTGGACCGACGAGGGCAACGTGCTCTCAAGCTGCGGCAACAACTTTTTGATGCGGTCCGCCACGTCGATGACATTGGATCCCGGTTGACGTTGAATGTTGACGAGGACGGCCGGCGTCTCGTTCATCCAAGCCGCCTGCCGGACGTTTTCCACGTCGTCGATGACGTCCGCAACGTCGGAAATATGGACGGGGGCGCCGTTGCGGTAGGCGACGATCAGCGGCTGGTATTCCCGGCTCGACAGCAACTGATCCGTCGCATTGATGATTGAGGCCCTGCGTGGCCCGTCGAATGCGCCTTTCGCCTGATTGACGTTCGCGGCGGCGACCGCCAGGCGCAGATCCTCCAGCGTGAGCCCATACGCCGACAGGGCACGAGGGTTCGCCCGGATACGCACCGCCGGCCGCTGGCCGCCGCCGATGCTGACCAACCCCACACCCGAAAGCTGAGAGATTTTCTGGGCGAAGCGGGTTTCGGCCAGGTCTTCGACTTGTGGTAGCGGCAGCGTGGCCGACGTCAACGCGAGGGTCAGAATCGGCGCATCGGCCGGGTTGACCTTGTTATAAATCGGCGGATTCGGCAGATCACGCGGTAGGAAGGTCGAGGCGGCATTGATCGCCGCCTGCACTTGTTGTTCGGCGACATCCAGGCTCAGGTCCAGACTAAACTGCAGCGTCAGAACGGAGCTGCCGCCGGAACTGGTGGAGGTCATCTGATTGAGGCCGGGCATCTGCCCGAACTGCCGCTCGAGCGGCGCCGTCACGGAAGACGCCATGACGTCAGGACTGGCCCCGGGATAGAACGTGAGCACCTGAATCGTCGGATAATCGATCTGGGGAAGAGCCGACACCGGCAATTGGCGATAGGCCATGACGCCGGCCAGCAATATGGCGACCATCGATAAGGCGGTCGCCACCGGCCGCATGATGAAGAGCCGGGACGGATTCACAGTCGTTTCCCTTGTGGTCGGTCGTGAGTCCCGGACGGGGTTTCGGCATCTTTGACGGGAGTATTTCCCTGGTTGCGTATCTCGACCTTGCTTCCCTCGCGCAATTTCTCCGTGCCGTCCACGACGACCAGTTCATCCGTCACGAGACCCGAGCTGATCGAGGCGTCTTCGCCTTGGGAGGCGCCCACTGTCACCGGTCGCACGGCAACGGTCTTGTCGTCCTGCACCACATACACGAATGTGCCCTTGGCCCCGCGCTGCACCGCGGCGGCGGGCACGATGGTCACGCCGTGCTTGACTTCCAAGAGCAGTCGCGCATTGACGAACTGATTGGGAAACAGCGCGCCATCCTCATTGGGAAACACTGCTTTGAGCCGCACCGTGCCCGTGTTGGGATCGATCTGATTGTCGACGGTCAGGAGTGTGCCGGTGGCCAGCCGCTTTTTCTGTTCCCGGTCGAATGCATCAACGCTTAACTGCTCGCCGGCATTCAGCCGGCTGAGCACCGGAGGCAGATTATCTTCCGGGATGGTGAAGATGACGGTGATCGGCACCAGCTGCGTGATGACCAGCAGGCCGTTGGTATCGTTGGCACGCACCATGTTGCCCGGATCGACGAGCCGTAGTCCGACCCGTCCACTGATGGGCGCCGTAATACGGCTATAGACCAGTTGCAGCTTGGCATTATCAATCTGGCTTTGATCCGCCTTCACGATGCCCTCGGACTGACGCACGAGGGACTCCTGCGTGTCGACCTGCTGTTTGGGGACGTAGCCTTGGGCGTATAAGTCCTTGTACCGTTGCCAATCCAGCCGGGCGTTTTTCAAACCCGCCAGGTCGCGCGCCATTTGCCCTTCAGCCTGCGTTAATTGCACTTCGAACGGTCGGGGGTCGATCTCGGCCAGCACGTCATCTTTCTGAACAATCTGTCCTTCCTGAAACAGGACTTTCATGAGCTGTCCGTCGACCCGGCTTTTGACGTTCACGGTGTTCAGCGGAACCACCGAACCCAGCCCGTTGAGATAAATCCCGATGTCCCCCGTTTTCGCCGCGGCGACGAGCACCGGCATGGGACGCGCCGCATTCGGCATCTGGCCGGCGCGGGACGGCTCCTCGCCTGATTTTGCCAACAAGGCGTACCCGCCGAATGCGAGGACGCAGGCGGCAAACAACCCGATGACCCAGCGTTTCAGCATGGTCGCAAAGCGTATAGAGTCAGCCATAGCTCTTTCTCGCACTCCGCGCGGTGAAGTCCAGGTTACCGCGACGCTGAATCCTTTTTCATCGCTTCCAAATGGTCACGTGAGGCCTGCCAGCGCCCCTGCAACCGTCCATACATCTGATCGAGCTTGTCCTGCTGTTCCTTGGAAAGGGTCGGCTTGAGGTCGGCCATCCCGCGGGCAAGGATCTCTTCGACTTCTGCCTGATGCGACAATCTCAACTCTAAAATTGCTGTGTGGGCCCGTGTCACCGTCGGTTGGATGTCCGCTTGCTGTCCTGGCGTAAGAGACAGCTCCTCGGTCAGCCGTTTCATGATGCGCTCGTGCTGGGCGGAGCCGGGTTCGGCAGGACGCGACCGCTCAACATTGCCATAAAGATACGTCGCGACAATTCCGGTCAACAGGCCGGAACTAAACAGTAAGATAAGGCCGGCCCACAATTTGGATTGTGACATGGGACGCTCCTCCTCTGCCATTCACTCGTCGCCCAATAACGGCCCGGGTTCGAACTCCTCCGCGAACAGTGCCGCGCTCGATCCTCCCGTCGCGCGGACAACACCTACCGTACACACTGCCACGATCAACACCAGAGCCGCCGTGACCGTTGCCGTCCGCCAGACGAGCTGATCAATCCCAATGGCCCAGGCCCACCGGCTGTTTCTCGAATCGCCTTGGCGGATCTCGCTCATGACACGCTGAATGAACGTGTCACTCAACGGAGAGCCTGGCTGCCCCCGGTATGTTTCAATGAGCACCTGCTCAAGTTTCCGGAGCTGGTCATCTGGTTGGCCGGTCATGCGCTCCCTCCTACATCCTGAGTGAGAATTTTCCGCAGTAGGCGACGTGCACGATGCGCCCGGACTTTCACGGTGACGAGGCTCCATCCCAACAAGTCCGCCGCTTCTCGCACCGAATGTCCCTCCAAATAGACCAGAGTCAGCACGGCCCTATTTTCAGGAGACAGGTGCCGCAGCGCCCAGTCCAGCACGTCGGCGGCCTCACGCTGCCGGGCCCGACTCCGGAATTCTTCATCCGATTGGCTCGCCAGGACCTGCTCGATCCATTGATGATGGTCGCTCGTGAGATGGCTGACAGGCAGGTCCGCCCGTTTCTGCGCCCGCCAGAAGTCGAAACAGGCGCGGACCGCAATGCCGGACAGCCAATGATCGAACCCGACGGCCTGCGAGTACTGCGCCAGCCCGATATACGCCCTGACAAAGACGTCATGGGTGACTTCTTCGACGTCAGCGGCCGGCACCCGTCGGCTGACAAGACGGACCACATGCCCTTGATAGCGGCGAATAAGTTCTTCGAAACGGTCCGTCTTTCCTTGGCGAATGCCATAAATGAGGTTCTGCTCGTCTTCATGGTTCCACTCCTGACAGGTCTCATCTGGCATCAAGGACGTCCCTCGGCAGATCAATGACAGTTGCGCTGCCTGTACCGCCGTGCATCATACCGCACGGTGGGGTGCCGGACGTCAATCGGTTTTCAATCAGGGGCCTGCATGGTGCCTCCAGAATCGATCATAGGTGCACCCTTGGCCGAGAGACCAATGTCTTCCCTGCCTACCTCCTAGTCGCGTAGAGAGGAGAAAAGGTTACAGTCATCTCATAACCTGAAATGCATTGTGACAGGGTAGCGGTACTTCTATTGATAAGACGCTGGAAAAGAAGGAAGGCTCCTCTGACCGCAGGCTGCGACGACCGTTACAATACGTGCCAATCCGATCAAGATAGCTGGGTAGTCGTGCGATCAGGACCGCCGGATGTGGTCGCGAAAATGACGCTTATTTTCAGCAGAGCTAAAGCGCGTCATGGCGGAATTTCCTAGTTATCGAAGGGTTTTACCTGCGTTATCTTGGGCGCCGTGAGACACAAACGTCGCACACTCCGTCGAATCCGATCCAAAATACTTCATGTGCGTCGACTTGCTCTTCAGTGGATGCTGCAAAACGGCGAGTCGGATGACATCATGCAGGCCCTTGCGCGGCTTAACTATTTCCTCGAACTGAAAAACGTCCACGCTGGAGAGCAGGAACTGGACGGTCTGATCAGTCGGCTATTACAGAGGACAGCGCATAAGCAATTGCAAAGGTTCGCTGCGTAAAAGGATGTGCCCTTTCCAGCTCTATTCGAGCATCGTTTGACAAGGATAATGAGCTTAACACTCGGGACCGAGGGTTAAATGGCAAAATGGACTGGTTTCCGGTTTATCCCCCGCAACAATGACAGTCTCGACCGGTACAACACCGAGTTCCTTCCCCCGACGAACAAAGTTACTGTGGTTCCTGGAGAGGTGCGAGAGCGGCCGAATCGGGCAGTCTCGAAAACTGCTGTCCGAGTAATCGGACCGTAGGTTCGAATCCTACCCTCTCCGCCAACCCCGTCCTACCCCCGGTCCTAGCGCAGGTGACCCGTAGGATTCCCCTTGCTTAAACCTAGGGATCATTCTAGGTAGCCACTAGCCTTTGTTTCCTTTACAAGTACGAAGACCAGGCCAGTCGTCTAGGCTCGATTGTACTGTCGGGATGGATCAAATGCTTCGAGAGGCGCCGTACCTAAGGGTGAGGGGCGCAGTTTGCAACGCTGCGATCAGTGGTTCAACTCCGCTCGGCGCCTCCATTTGATCGAACGAAGTGATCCCGCAACGGCCGGTCCTGCCACTCTAAGTCTCAGGGCGCGCCTCACGTTGCGGCTAGGGGTTATTCTAAGGCGGGAACTTTGTCGTTAGAGTCTCCCTTCTCTCCAAACACAAACACATCTGCTGACGCATGGCGGCTCAATCTAGGAGCCACGGTCATCCCCAACGGAAGCGTTGAATTTCGCGTGTGGGCTCCGCACGCCGCGTCAATCGAGGTGAAGGTGGTGGGGAACAGACCCTTGATACCCATGCGCTCACATGAGCATGGCTATTACACCGCTCTGGTGAATGACATCGGCCCTCATGCCTTGTACTACTATGTCATCGACGGCAAGAAGGAACGACCAGACCCTGCCTCGCGCGCCCAACCTCAAGGGGTCCACGGTCCGTCCATGGTCGTGGACCCCTCATCATTCTCATGGACCGACGGTGCCTGGACCGGCAGGACCCTGCAGGACTTCATTATTTACGAACTCCATATCGGCACCTTCACGAAAACGGGGACATTTGACGCAGTCATTTCGTACCTCCGGTATCTGAGAGACGAGGTTGGCGTCACCGCCATCGAGATCATGCCGGTGGGCGAGTTCCCGGGCTGTCGGAACTGGGGGTATGACGGGACCTATCTCTTTGCTCCGCAATCAAGCTACGGGGGTCCTGATGGCCTCAAGCGTTTGATCAACGCGTGTCATGAGGTCGGCCTCGCGGTGGTGTTGGATGTCGTCTACAACCATCTCGGTCCCGAAGGAAACTATCTGGCTGACTTCGGGCCGTATTTCACGGATCGATACAGAACGCCCTGGGGCGACGCTCTCAACTATGATGGTCCCCAAAGTGATGCCGTCCGCGACTACATTGTCGGCAACGCACTCTATTGGGTGACGGAATATCACATCGACGCCCTCCGGCTTGATGCGATTCATGGCATTTATGATTTCAGCGCCACTCATATCCTGCAGGAGATCGCGACGGCGGTTCATCGACAGGGTCTGCATCTCGGCCGACATACCGTCCTCATCGCGGAAAGCGATCTGAACGACGCACGTGTCATCGGGTCGCCGACCGAGGGTGGATATGGCGTCGATGCGCAATGGAATGATGACTTCCACCACGCCCTCCGTGTCGCGCTGACACAGGAGCGCCATGGATACTATGCCGATTTTAGGGGACTGCCTGATCTCGAGAAGGCGCTGCAGTCAGGGTTCGTGTACAGCGGTCAATATTCAGCCTACCGGCAGCGGCGGCACGGCAGTGTGTCTGAACAGTGCTCTGCGAATCAGTTTGTCATCTTCGCCGAAAACCATGATCAGATCGGCAATCGAGCGATCGGAGATCGACTCAGCATCCAAGTCTCTTTTGAGGCCTTAAAGGGTGCCTTGGCGCTCGTGCTCCTGTCACCAAACATTCCTCTGCTCTTTATGGGCCAAGAGTATGGGGAGACCAATCCGTTTCAATACTTCACGAACCATAGCGATCCGGAATTAGTCACGGCCGTGAAAGCCGGAAGGCGGCGGGAATTTGTCTCGTTTGGATGGAAGGAAGAGGACATCCCTGACCCGGATGATCCCGCCACGTTTGAGCGTAGTCAGCTGAGCCATGCAGCGCTCACTCCGCAGCAGGCTGCGATGCTGCAATGGGTCAGCGCCCTCATTCAGTTGCGAAAGACGCTGTCTTCCCTCGCCGCCGAGCAGTCAAGGCTCAAGCCATCGGTATGGCCGTTCGAGACTGAGCAGGTCCTCGTCATGCATCGCGCCGTCGCGGCCGGGCCGGCCATCCTCGTGGTCGTGTCGTTTAATAAGCGACCCGTGACAGTCAACCTTCAGGCGCCGCTCGGAAAATGGCACCTGGCCCTCGACTCAACCCGCCTTGCAAGCCGCCTTGATGGTGGCGAAACGGCCAAGGAAGTCGCGGAAGAGAAACTGCTGCAAGAGGAAATTCTGATTGAGCCTCCCGGCCTTGCTCTGTCCCTCAGGCCGCATGCTGCGCTGGTATTCACCTCATCGTTATGACGCCCTATCAATGTGTCGGCGAGACTGTCTCAATTGTTCCATGCGGCACTCGACTTCGACCTGGAATGGAGGGGATTGTAGCAAAGAGGGCCGATAGTCCGTATGCATGGGGCGCAGGGCGGCCGCCCTGGATCACCATCGACAATCGCTCCTACTCACAGGGCCATCACGAGCTGTTCGATCGAAAAGACCTCCCAAGCGCCAGCTAGAGGGGCTGCTTCAAACGAGGAAGCCGTGCTTCACGAAAGCGATACGCTATGCCGATGCCAATAGTGAACGCCAGAATAAGCAGTCTCATAGTGTCTCCAATTCTTTTGTGACTACATCACCCTATTCGGTCAGAAAGCCGCTGAGAACTAGGGATCTCCGGTAGGTGTTTCCGCTTCGCTTCTATAGCAGAGGTGCAGCCGGAGCACGGACTCTGACTGGAGATTTCCTCGCTTCAATACGCAGACATCTTGCTGCTCGCGAGCTTTCGCTGCTCGTGAGCCTTCATGGTACCGCAGTTTTCATCCCCCGTTGCCTGGAACAGCCCATCCTGACTTCAAGGACCAGGGAGTATTCTAGGAAATAAAATACGCATTATCGATTAGATTGACCTATGTCGAGGATAAGCCCCTCAGGCGCGCCTTGGGGAAATGCACTGAGCGTGTTGACGGTAGTAGTGTATGGCTGGAGTCCATGGCTTCGAATGGGCGCACAACAATTCAAGCACTAGGAAAACACGCCCCGTGAAGACAACCATCACTGCTCACAAAGATCTGATCCTGCATGGCGTGAAAATCACGCATCCCGACCGTGTTGTCTTTCAGGAGGGACACATTACGAAAGGAGATGTGGCTCGATACTATGCGGCGGTCGCACCGGTTCTCTTGCGAGAAATACACAGGCGTCCCATTAGCTTGTTGAGATGTCCTAGCGGCATCACAGCCGATTGTTTTTACCAGCGCAATGTGGGCTTCGGTCTCGGCGCAGATGTGCACCCGTTTTTGTGGGATTACAAAGGCCGGAGCTACAAATACATCTACGTCCAGGACATCCAGGGCATCATGGAGATGATCCAGATGGGCGTCATTGAAATCCACCCGTGGGGCGCCACGATCGATCAGGTCCATACGCCGGACCGGATGATTTTTGATCTGGACCCGGACCCGAGCGTTCCTTTTCGGGAGGTCAAGAAAGCCGCAGTTGAAATCAGAACGCGGCTAACACGAGCAGGGCTTGAAAGCTTTTTAAAATGTACGGGCGGGAAAGGCCTGCATATCGTCGTGCCGTTGGCGCCGACCCGCAGCTGGGAGGATGTCAAATCCTGGGCATCGGCGTTCGCCCATACGATGGTCGATGAGGCGCCGGACAAATACGTCGCAACGATCACAAAGTCCAAACGCGCAGGAAAAATACTCATCGACTTCTTCCGGAATGACTATACGGCCACCGGCATCGCCAGCTATTCACTGCGTGCGCGGCCGGGAGCGCCCGTCGCGGTCCCTCTGGAATGGCGGGAGTTGGCGAAGCTCGACAGCGCGGATCATTTCAAGATGGAGGCTGTTCTCACCAGACTGGAAGGGCAACGCATTGAGAACGTGTTGCCCGCCCAGCGGTTGCCGGATTTGACGAGTGAAAGGATCGACAGGCATGGCCGTAAGAAGCGATCTACTTCCCATGGAGGCGCTCCTCGTCGGTCAGCTGCCTGAGGGACACGCATGGCGGTATGAACCGAAATGGGACGGCTTCCGCTGCCTGGCCGAAAAGCGGGACCGTACGGTGACGCTGCGGTCGAAATCCGGCAAGCCGCTGGATCGCTATTTCCCGGACATCGTGAGCCGTCTCGAGAAGGTGGCCGCCAAGCAGTTCATCTTGGACGGAGAGTTATTGGTGAAAGGTGAGAGCGGCTATTCGTTTTCGGATCTACAACTGCGTCTACACCCCGCGGCGAGCCGGGTGAAGATGCTGGCGCAAAAACAACCCGCGACCTTTGTGATCTTCGACATCCTCGAAACAGAACAGGGCACGAGTGTCATGTCGGCACCGTTGTCTGAACGCCGCGTCATCCTGGAGCAGTTCTGGAAGACGTATTGCTCAAAAGACGACACCGTGAAACTGTCGCCCCAGACCGATTCGCTCACGGAGGCCATGAAATGGCTCAAGTCTTCCGGTTGGTACATTGACGGCATCGTGGCGAAGAAGAGTACGGATGTGTATGTGCCCGGCGAACGGGTCATGCAGAAATATAAGCTCATCCGTACCGCGGATTGCGTGGTGGGTGGATTCCGATACGGCACCGATTCAAAAGAAGTGGGCTCGCTTCTTCTCGGCCTCTATGACAACGAAGGGCGTCTGAACCATGTCGGGTTTACTTCCGGCATTGCAAAGGCTGATAAGCCATCCCTTACCGAGAAACTGGAAAAGCTTATTCAGGAGCCCGGCTTCACCGGGAATGCACCCGGAGCACCGAGCCGGTGGTCGACTGAGCGGTCCGCTCAATGGAAGCCGCTCTCGCCAAAACTAGTGGTTGAAGTGAGCTTTGACCATGTCACCGACGATCGCTTCCGCCACGGCACAAAATTAGTGCGGTTTCGGCCGGATAAGTCACCGAGGCAATGTACCATGGACCAGATTCATGCGAAGTCTTAAATCGGAGTTCCAGGCGCTTCCGTGGTCGACCAGTGATGGCGGAGGGAAGTTAGTCGCGATTCATTTGCAGCGCCTACGACGCTCGGTTGGGACAGAGGCAGTCTTAACTGACTTTTGAAGTATGGAGCGGAGTAAGGCAGGCGAAACCCGCGGGCGTCAGTGAAGCCGCGTGGTCCCTTTATTTCACTTTGCTGAAATCGGCTTCAAACTCACTCAATTTCCCGTCAGGAAAGAAGACAATGACTTTCGTCTTGGCCATTGGATCGAAGCTTTCGTAGGCAAAGCGGGCGGTGAAGCGTGACCGGTAAGCGGGACCTATCCCGCCGTCGTTCTTGCGCCCCCGCTCCGCCGGGCTGACATCCACAGGCTTAATGGTCTTGCCGCCTTGCTGAAACGCAACCTGAGCCCCTTCCGCGAAATACTCGTCGTCCCCGCATAGCTGAACTTCAATTTCCATGTTCGGCATGTCGACGACTTTCCGGATAAATTCGTCCGGCATGCGGACTTCTTTCTTCTGCTTCTTCGACTCGGCGGCTTCCTGCCGGCCAAACGCTTCCAGCCGGTAACGCTTCGTGCGAAGAACAGCGCTCGTGCCGCAGGGATCCTTTTCAGGGTCTGCTCCGACCCGCGTCATCAGGGCCGCATGTTGAAGGACTTTCTTGACATCTTCCGGCGTATTGGCTTTGTCCATCGGCTGGCGGCCGGCTTCCAGCGCCTTCTGCGCCTCTTCGGGGGACAATTTCACTTCTATGGCCCCAGCCCACCCTGCGCTCATCGCTACCGCGGCTAAGGCGCCGACGACTCCCCATTTTCGCTTCCTTATCCGAGCCACCATAAAAGTCCTCCTGAACACAAACGAATGAGATGAATAGATCGCATTGTAGGGGAACCGTCACCTTTTTGGCAATCAGGCGAACCTCGCCCAGTTCGGATAGGGCCTCTGGCGGTAGAGCGCCTCGACATCTTCGGGAACGGGATGGCCTGCCGATTGAAGAAGTCTGGCGACGAGTCTGAGGGGTAACCCAACCACCGTCGTGAAGTCACCTTCGATCCGTTCAATGAGATCTCCGCCTTGTCCTTGAATAGAGTAGGCGCCGGCCTTTCCGAGTGACTCACCGGTAGCAAGATACCGTGTCATGGCCTGGCTTGTATCCGGACGCATCGCGACTAAGGCCGTGGCCACTTCAACCACGATTCGTTCCCTCCGGCAACACAGGGCCACCGCCGTATGCACTGTGTGCTCTCGCCCTGCCAGTCTGGTGAGCATGAGACGCGCTTGGACCAGATCGACGGGTTTCCCCAGCAGTGTCCCGTCCAGGTCAATCACCGTATCCGCGCCAAGTACCATGTTATCGGGCCGGAGAAGCGAAACGGACTGCGCCTTTTCCATGGCAAACCTCGCCACTTGCTTCTGAGGAGAAAGGCCCGCGATCGGCTGTTCCTCACATGTGGGGGAGGAGACCTCAAACGGTACGCCGAGTAATGCCAGGAGTTCCCGGCGGCGGGGTGATGTCGAAGCCAGCACTAACTGCATCGTGACGTCAGTGTGCTCGCGTCATGGATCGAGTCGGCCTCTGATTCGACGATGTGCTGTGCATGATAATCAGCGATGACCGTTTGCAACTCGTCGACCGATGAGACACGGAACATGCGCGCGCGAAGGGCGGCGGCACCCGCGAACGCCTTGCAGTACCATCCCAGATGTTTGCGCATGCGATGAAATTGACCTGGCCCGTACAGCGCTTCAAACTGACGGGCGTGATCGAGGACGAGCTGAAACCGTTCGGCGAGTGAAGCCGGCTCATGGGTCAGGACGTCGGTCCGTCCATTGACCTCAATGGATGCGAATGCCCGGGCTTGCTCCTTAGCTTTGAAAAACCACGGCGCGCCGAGCGCGCTCCGTCCAACCAGCACGCCGTCCGCGCCCGTCTCGCGGACCCGCCGAACGACCTCCGCAAGCGTTTGGACATCACCATTGCCAAGCAATAGCGTCCCTGTTCCCTTGACCAGTGAGGCGGCCCGACCAATGGCGTCCCAGTCGGCCGCGCCACGATACATTTGCTGGAGAGTCCGTCCGTGCAATGAAATCGCCGCTGGTCGTTCCTGTAATAGTTGTTCGATCCACCGTTCCACTATCACACTGTCATAGCCGAGGCGTGTTTTGACAGACAGCGGCACCGCACGCCGAAGCACAGGCGTCGCCGATAGCCGCCGTTCATTGAGCCGGTGGATAGCCGCGATCCTCGCAGACTTGAACCCGACTGCTTCAAGCGTCTGGCCACCCGCCCAATCGTCAATCGCGCGCCTCGTCGCCTGAATGATGTCTTGCGCCAGTTCAGGCGTTCGGATCAGCCCCGCGCCCGATCCTGACGACGCGACGTTCTTCGAGGGACAGCCCATGTTGATGTCGACGCCATCGAACCCTAACTCACACACCGCATGGACCGCTTGATAGAACAAGGCCGGATCTTTGCCGTACACTTGCGCGATCACCGGACGCTCGATCTCGCTATAGATGAGTGTCTCCAAGAGCCGCTCCGGTCCATGACAGACGTCGTGGACGTGCGTAAATTCTGTAAAGGTGATATCCGGTTTCCCCTCCCTCGCGACCAGTGCGCGGAAGCTGGCGTCGGTCACACCGTCCATGGGTGACAGCCCGATGATGGGACGCGGCAAGGTCGCCCAGAAACTCATGCCGGTTCACTCACTGCCGGGATGGCCGGTTCATTGGCCGCGTGGTAGGCCGTGCGAAGCTCGTCCGCCTCCTGAGCGGCAGTTCGGTCAAGGTCAGGCGCCACTTCCTGGATGAACTCCACGAAGCGCGCAATCTTGAGCAGGAAGAAGTCATAGGAGCCGGCGAGTGGTCGGGGTTCGCGAAACCAAAACGAAACAAATTGTGCCAAAGGGAGAGTTCGCCGATGCAGTTCCCGGCATGACTCGGGAAACATGGCTTCGATGGTGCCGCCCCAATGAAGAATCTCGTGGGGCAGATAGACGGATTGATACTGTTCCAGATCTTCATGGCAGGCTGTGGGGGATGTCCACTCAACGCCTTCCGGCTGGAGGCGCCCCGCGAGTACCCGCGCATACCGGTCATACTCGCCGGCCAGGGCTGCTTTCTTCGGCTCTGACACGGACTCTCGCTGCAGCGCGCTTTTCATGTGCAGAGGAGTGATGGGAGTGTCTGTGATCGAGCAGAAACTCACCGTCGCATAACGTCCGACAAATCGCTCGAACTCATCCACGATAAGGTCCACGGGCTTTGTGTCCACCTCTAATGCAAGTCCCTTCAGGCTAATTAAACGTGGATGCGTTAGAATGCGATCAAGCATCTCGAACAAGACAGGCGGAATAGGCGCCGCATGAGCATCCGTCCAAGCCGGCGGCGAATCATTTGACATGGTTGTTTCGGCCGCCTCAGATGATTCATGGACAGTCAGCCCGGCCACATGGATTTCCACCACTCGCTCCATGGGAAATTCGGATATGAACTCATCGACAAACTGCATCAGTGTGGCGGTTTTCCATGCGCCAGTATACCGATAGACGGTCCAAAGGTGCCCGACGTCCAGCACCAGTCCGCACGCCGCTCGTTCGGTGACAAGGCGGAAAAATGTAGGAATAGAGATGGTTCCTGCTACAAAGTAGGTGAGCGGCGGCATTTCAAGCAGCACTAACGGAGCACTGCCGTTTCCTAACAGGCCATAGCGATCGAGCAAATCTTGAACCAAGACGGTATGTTCAGCCACGACCTCGGCGCTCAGTTCGGTGTAGAGCGGCGGAAGATAGGTTCCGAAGGAATACCCGGCAAGATGCTTGGTGGCGCACTCGTGGTTCAACCATTCGCTTTGCAAGATCTGAAGGTGTTCCGCCACCTCGCAGACTTCTCGCATCAGCAGAGGATCGGTTCCTGCCTCGGGTTGAGTCAGCCACAGTCCTTCTCCATGGTAGGCCAGCAGACCATCGCCGGCCTCCTGTCTGACTGCGGCCAAGGCCGTCCGAGTCGCACGAAAAATTTCCAGATAGGAGGGCGCCACTTGTCGCTGTCTCAATCTTTGCAGCAAGGCAGAGACATCGGGAGTGTAGACGTCCACGGAAAGACCCAAGCCATGCGTTCGAATGTGTTGAACTCGACGAAAAAAATCAGCCTGCGCCGAAACGCACGACTGAGTCTGGTTGTCTCCGGGAGTGAGCATAACTGGCGCCTAGTGTATGCCCAGAAACCGGCCAATGACAAGGTTTCGGCTGCGGCAGAGGCCTCCAACAAGGTCTGCTATACTTGCCATACATTGCACCGGCCAGGGCCGCACAATTGTGGCAGCAAGAACCGGCCGGGTCGATCGTGAATAGCAAGGATCACGGTTCACAGACTCCCAATCCTCAAATCACAGTGGTCGCACACATGATGACACCCGGCGTTGTTCAAATTCCCGGTGACGTATCGGTCACGGAAGCCGCCTCCCTCCTGGAGCGGGAGCAGATGCCCTGTTTGTTAATTAAGGACACGGAATCGCGCTTTGGGCTGATGACTCCGAATGACATTGTGAAGAAAGTCGTTGCCCAAGGCCTTGAGCCGGATGACATCGAGGTCCGCGCGATCATGTCACGGCCTGTCCAATTTATTGAATATGATCGGGCGGTAGAAGAGGCTTCGACTCTCATGATGTCCACCGGCACACCCATTTTAATTGTGACGAAACAGGATCAACCGGTCGGTGTGATTACGGCCAGGGATCTTGTGCTGTCGCCCAAGCGCTGCCACACCAGTCTCCCGGCGACCATCAGTGTGCTGGATGAAGCGAGTGCCGGTGCTCAGCATCAGGCTGTCATCATCCAGCTCAGCCACGTCGGAGCGCTGGTGGAATCACCGGTCCTGCTGTTGCCCGGCACCAAAATTCTTTTGACGTTTTCGCCTGGCGAACTCAGCAGTCCCCTCGCCATCCGGGGGACCGTTTTGAATGACTACGAACACACCCATCGCGCCGGCAAGGCGCTGACCGCCTCGTCACCTCCGGGCGTCGACATTCAGTTCACGCAGTTATCTCTGTCTGATCAGGCGAGGATTAAAGCCTGGGTGCTCCAGAATTCGCCGCAACCGTCCTGACGAGCTCTCCTTCACGCCTCAATCGGGATCTTCTTTGACCAACGCCGGATCCATTGGTAAAATCCAATTCTCATCGAGCTTATACTTCTATAAAGGATAACTGCATGAACATCTCCAGCAAACCGCAATCCAGGGTCCGTCCCGCACTCTCCAAAGACGACATGCTCCAGCAGATCGGCGCGCTCCTGGATAGCCCGGATGACGATCTGCATGCCGCGCTCATCAAGGAATTGCTCTCCGGCCTGCTGAAACTTCATGACGCGCATCTCGACTTGTTGGATTTGAAAATCGTCAATCGAGCGGTCAAAGAACTTCGGCATGCCTTCGGCGTGTTCAATGGCTACCGCGATCGCCAGAAAGTCAGCATCTTCGGCTCGGCCCGCACCCCGGCCGACGATCCGAACTACCAACTGGCCTATCAATTTGCACAAGCGATCGTCGCGAAGGGGTTCATGGTCATCACCGGGGGCGCCGACGGCATCATGCGGGCCTGTCAGGAGGGAGCGGGACGGGAAAACAGCTTCGGCGTCAATATTATGCTCCCCTTTGAGCAAGGTCCGAACGCGACCATCGCCGATGATCCGAAATTAATTACGTTCAAGTACTTTTTCACCCGCAAATTAATGTTTCAAAAGGAAGCGAACGCGATCGCGCTGTTCCCCGGGGGATTCGGGACCCATGACGAAGGCTTTGAGATCATCACCCTGGCCCAAACGGGAAAGAGCGAGCCCCAGCCGATTGTCTGCTTGCAGGCGCCGGGGTGCGACTATTGGGACGATTGGGCCGCCTTCATCCACACCCAATTGCTCAAACGAAAACTCATCAGCGAGGAGGATCTGAGCCTCTTCAGCATTGTCAACTCGCCGGAAGCCGCTGTGGATGAAATTCTCGGGTTTTATCGCAGGTACCACTCGATCCGCTTTGTCGGTCGTCAAATGGCGATGCGCCTGAATTTGCCCATTACGGAGGAACAGCTCGAGCACATCCAGCAACATTTCAGCGACCTCCTCACAGAGGGCCGGTTTGAACTTCGTCGCGCATTGGAAGAGGAACTCGATGAACCGGCCCTGAAAGATCTGCCGCGGCTCGTGTTCAATTTCAACCGGCGAAGCGCCAGCCGGCTCAAGCAGCTGATTCATCACCTCAATGCGCTGTAACGTGACTCGCTGCCTTCGCGAATAGCCGCCTCACAGGGCATCTCTTTAGTCAGAATCCCAGCCGTGTTATGCTTCCACTCGTATGAGCGACTCACCCTACGCGCGCCGGTTTCATCAGTCCCCGAATGTGGTTCTGTACCATGCCGAGTGCCTGGACGGATTTGGCGCGGCTTGGGCCATCTGGAAACGGTTTCCCGATGCCAGGTTCATCCCTGTCAAGCACGGCCATCCTCCGCCACAGGAGCTGAAAGATCAGCGCGTCGTAATCGTGGATTTCAGCTATGCCCGGCCGGTCCTTGAAACCATGGCGGCAGAGACGAAAGAACTGCTGATACTCGATCATCACATTACCGCTGAGAAAGCGCTGACCGGTCTTCCCTACGCGTACTTTGACTTGACCAAGTCGGGGGCGGTGCTGGGCTGGGAATGGGCGCATGGCCATGCAGCGCCGTGGTTGCTTGAATATATCCAGGACAAGGATTTGTGGACATGGGCATTGCCTGGCAGCCGGGAGATCAATGCCGCACTCGCTTCCTATCCTTTCGACTTCAATTTATGGAACACATTCACACAGGCCAGGCTTGAGCAGGAAGGGACAGCCATTCTCCGCTACGAACACGAATTGGTGGGCAAACTTGCCGCTCAAGCCGTCATGGTTGAATTTCAAGGCGAGATCGTCCCTTCGGTACACAGTTCAGTTCTCACCAGCCAAATCGGCGAGCAGCTTTCCCCGCACCATCCCTTTTGCATTATCTGGCACGACCGCGACGGGCGGCGCTATTTCAGCATGCGCTCGAAAGAAGAGGGCACAGACGTGGGAGCCATCGCCGCCTCGTTTGGAGGAGGCGGCCATACGCATGCCGCCGGGTTTTCGATTGCGCTGGGAAGCGACGGGAGCGATCCGCAGGACCCCAGGCTGCCGCGTGCCGTGACAGACCGGCGCCGGGTCCTTGACGCACCCGCACCGTGATTCCCCTCCACGACGATAATCCCACCGAACGAACGCCCTACGTCACGATGCTCATCATCGCGGCTTGCGTCGTCGTCTTTTTATATCAAGTCAACCTTCCCCGGCCTCAGGGAGAAACGTTCGTCTTCGAGTATGGCGCAATCCCCTCCGTGATATTCGGTTATGCCGCGCTTCCTCCCGAGGCCATGGCCGTTCCGGCGATCGTGACGTTATTGACCAGTATGTTTTTGCATGGCGGCTGGATGCACCTCATCGGGAACATGCTCTATCTGTGGGTGTTCGGAAACAATATCGAAGATGTCATGGGTCATGCCCGGTTCCTTCTCTTCTATTGCCTGTGTGGCGTGATGGCGGCGCTCAGCCATGCGGCGACCGATGCGGCGTCGCAGATTCCGATGGTCGGCGCCAGTGGGGCGATCTCTGCAGTGCTGGGCGCCTACTTGCTCTTGTTTCCACGCGCGCATGTCCTGGTCCTGATTCCCGGGATCGGCATGACGCGAGTGGCAGCGGGCATCATTCTAGGCATGTGGTTTGTGACACAGCTCTTGAGCGGAGGCATGAGCATGGGTGCGCAGGGCGGCGGAGTCGCCTTCTTCGCTCATATCGGCGGATTCGTTGCCGGGATGGTGTTAATCGGTCTCTTCAAACGACGGCATGTGCGTTTTTTCTCCCCGGGTCGCCCCCGGCGATGGGATGGCTGACGAGTGGACATTCGGACACGTTCTGGAAGCCGTATGCCTGGCTGATTG
This sequence comes from uncultured Nitrospiraceae bacterium, assembly GCA_963728135.1. Classification (GTDB taxonomy): domain Bacteria; phylum Nitrospirota; class Nitrospiria; order Nitrospirales; family Nitrospiraceae; genus Nitrospira_D. The sequence goes on from CAVSJC010000016.1 coordinate 105,153, forward strand.
AGTGTGAAAGAAACAGTCCGTGAAACGGCGAACCATCTACCGGAGAGTACTCATGAACTGCGTAGCACGTTGAGCGGCAACCTCGGCTTGATCCGCCAGGAACGTCACATGTCCCATCTTTCTCCCCGGACGCACCACCCGCTTTCCGTAGAGATGCAACACGGCTCCCGGAACGGAAAGCAGTGCCTGTGTGCCCTCACTGGTGGTGACCGCGTCGACGTCGTCTCCAATCAGATTCACCATCGCCGCCCCGCTCACCAGACGCACTTCACCTAACGGCAAACCGCTCACAATCCGAACCTGCTGTTCGAACTGCGAGACGCTGCAGGCCTCCAGCGTGTAGTGCCCCGAGTTATGCGGCCGAGGCGCGACCTCATTGATCAACAAGTCACCGCCCGGACGCTGAAAGAGTTCGACGCAGTAGACGCCGATGCCGTTCAATGCCACGACGGCACGAGTGGCCAGCTCTGCCGCCTGTTGAGCCGCATCGGAGGAAATGGCAGCCGGGACCAGCGTGAAACGCAGAATTCCCTGCTCATGCCGGTTTTCAGCGACAGGATAAGACCGGCATTCCCCATCCGCGCCCCGTACGACGACGACTGAGAGTTCACGCTCAAATTGGATGAACGATTCAAGAATCCATCGCATGCCGGGTTTCGCGACCTTGAGCGCGGCTTCCACCTGCGCCGTCTCAGCCGTCTCACGGATGATCCATTGTCCTTTCCCATCGTAGCCGGTCTTGGCCGTTTTGCAGATCGCAGGAAGCCCCAGGGTCTTGATGGCTGACGCCAGATCGCCGGCTGATTGAAGAACAACAAAGGGAGGCACGGAGAGATTGAACGACTGGAAAAACCGTTTTTGTTCGATCCGATCCTGGATCACTCGCAGAACGGAGCTGGCGGGCCGGACCGGATGGTCCCGCTCCAACCATTCGCACAACTCCGCCGGAACGTTCTCCCATTCAAACGTCACGGCTTGAACCATGTGGGAAAATTTTTCGCGGGTAATGGGATCCGAAAACGGTGAGGAAAAGGCGCTGCTCGCCAGCCGATGCGCAGGCGCGTCCGGATCCGGATCCCAGACCGCGATGTGGTAACCCATCCGCCGGGCCGCCCCTGCGAACATGGCTCCCAGCTGCCCGCCGCCTAGGACGCCGAGCATGGATCCCGGCGCCAGCGTCTTCATGGTCACGAGGGTCGGCTCGGCTGATCCGCGCCGAGATTGCCGAGACTTGTTCCCTGCGCTTCAGGAGAATTCAGGACGCTTTCAGTCTGGGTTGTCCTCAACGCCTTCACCCGTTCGGCGATCCATGCATAGCGCCCGGCCAGGATCTGAGCTGCCAGGAGGCCCGCATTTTCCGCTCCGCCGATGGCCACCGTCGCGACCGGTATGCCCTTGGGCATCTGAACAATGGACAACAAGGAATCGAGTCCACGAAGATGCTCCGTCGGGATGGGCACGCCAATGACCGGAAGATGTGTTTTAGCCGCCAGCATGCCCGGCAGATGCGCCGCCCCGCCGGCACCTGCGATAATCACCTCGATGCCCCGTCCGGCCGCGGCCGTCGCATACTCGAACAACCGGTCAGGCGTCCGATGGGCTGACACGACGAGTAATTCATAAGGAATGTCCAATTCAGCCAGCACCATACCGGCTTTCTCTAGGATGGGGAAATCCGACTTGCTCCCTCCCAACACCCCGACGAGTGGTCCGCTGTCCTTGCGGATGAGTTTGTGAGAACTCCGCTTTGTTTTTCGTGCTGCGGCAGTCATGAGCCCGTCGCTCCTTCCGTTTGTCTTCCAATGATGAGTCCGGGCGATCACCTTAGCGACTCCCTTCTGCATGGTCAAGGGAGCAGAGCGGCGTCAGGGCCGCCTGCGCAATCCACAAGTGAAATTGACCGGGAGGCGGACTTTCTTCTATAGTAACGCTACTGGTCTCTATTTATGCCCGTATCCGACTAGTGACCAGTACGGGGGGTTCGTGGCTCGCCTGGGTGCTGACTTCAAAAGCAGAATTCGGTCGCTTGTCCGGAAAGACTCCGGCTTGGATGAGATCTGCATAGACGATCTGGCGACTTCGGCGAAGCTCCAATCGTGGGAAGCCGTCGAAATACCCGAACGCCTGAAGTTTTCTTCGCGGCTCGCTATCAAGCTCGTCGTCCTGTTTCTCCTCATCATTGCCTTCGTGCCATGGACCCAGACGATTACGGTGACCGGGCAATTGTCCGCCTACACGCCCTATGAACGACCGCAAGACATTGAGGCGCAAATTACCGGCCGCATCAAGAAATGGCACGTTCTTGAAGGCGTCCGCGTGCGGCAAGGCGACCTCATTCTTGAGTTGGATGATTACGATCCGACTTTCATGTCACCCGATTTACTCAATCTCCTTGAACAGCGAAGGAATGCGTTGGTGCAAACACGTACCGCCGCACTGGCCCGCGCCGATCAGCTGGATAAGCGCATCAAGGAAATGCACAAATTGGTCCAATCCGCCGTGCCCTCCGCCGCGGCGCGGGTCGTAGAAGCGGAAAGCAGGATCCGTGAAGCCTATCAGAAAGTGGAGGCCGCAAAAATTGCGGTCGCCACGGCGGAGCTCAATGTCGACCGCCATAAACAAATGGCGGAGCAGGGATTGGTCTCTCAGCGCGAACTTGAGTTGACAATCCAAGCCGCGATCGCCAGCAAAGCTGACCTACAAGGCGCGCAAGCAAGCCTGAAAGCTGCCGAGCAATCGATGAAGGCGCTGAGCTTCGGCCGGGATCAAATCAGTGCAGAGGTTTTACAACGTCTCCTCGATGCGGAGGCTTCCCGTGATGCCGCAGTGGGTGAAGCCGCAAAAGCAACCGACCAGTTGGCCGATTTGTCCTTGCGCCAATCTAATGCGGAGCAACGCCGTCTCGCAAGCCGCGTGTTGGCCCCGATCGACGGAACGGTCGTGAAAATGGCCCAGGCCGGCGCAGGCGAAACGGTGCGCCAGGGCGACAAGATCATCCGGCTGTCACCGACGAGCATGGACAAGGCCATTGAGATGACGGCGGACGGGCTCGACGCGCCCCTCTTAAACGTCGGGCGCAAAGTGAAAATTCTCTTCTATGGTATTCCGGCCATTCCATTACCCGCTTGGCCTGAATTAATGGCGGGTACCTATGGCGGTGTCATCAAGGTCATCGATCAGGTTGACGACGGCAAAGGCAACTTCCGGTTTTGGGTCGTCCCTGATTCGGAAGATCGCCCCTGGCCCGAGCAATCCCACGTGCGGCAGGGCACCAAAGCGATGGGATGGGTCGTGCTCAATCGCGTGCCTTTGTGGTACGAACTGTGGCGACGCTTTAACCTGTTCCCGCCGGATTATCAGGAACGGCCTCCCAGCCTCATCGATACGCTCTTGCCCAAGGCGGGACGAGGCGCGAAGTAGTCATTGCCTCGCGTCTATCCATTCAGTCTCTTCCGTTTGACGATCCATCCGACGCCCATTCCTCATAGGGAGTCCTGACGCTGATGATCCGTTATGAAAGGAGACTGACGATGAAATGTCTGACTGTCCTGTTTGTTGCCGGTATCATCGCCCTGCCGATGGCCGTAGCGGCGGCCTCTCCGGTCGAATCGCCGAACGGCAGGCCACTGCCATCCATTCCGCTCAGTCTTGATGAGTTGCACGCATGGATCGATCGCTCCCATCCTTTACTGAAGGGCGCAGGAACCGAGAAAGTCCTGGCGAGAGGAAAGATGTTGAAAGCACTCGGTGCCTTCGAGCCGACCCTCGTCAACGATACCGAATTGGAGCGCTTCATCTCGAGCAGTCGCCCCGATCAGGGAACACAAACCGCCGGCTTCAATGACACCTTCATAGAGGCTCGTCATCCCTGGGGATTCAGAGGGAGCGCCGGAGTGAGACAGGCACTTGGCCCTGAGGCCAGAATTCCCGATCTCGCGTTTGGCAGCGGAAACCAGCAGCAGTTGCTCTTGGGCGGCTTCTTGCCCCTTCTGAAGGGATTGATGACCAATCCGGAAAGCGCCGAACTGCAACGGTCTGAGTTAGCCGACCCTCGCGCGGACGTGAAAATTGCGCAAACGAGGCAGGACCTCTTTCTTGCGGCCGCCTCTCAGTTTTGGGATTGGGTGGCCACCACCAAGCTCCTGGATGTGCAGAAGCGCGCATTGCTCGTCGCCGAAGATCGATACAAACAGGTGGAAGGACGGGCCAAAGCGGGAGCCGTGGCGCCGCTCGACGTGGTGGAAGCCGGGCAGGAAGTTCAACGCCGTCGGGAAGTCGCCATTGCAGCCCAGCGGTTAGTTGAACAGGAGCAGTTCAAACTGTCCATGTTCCTATGGGAAAACGGCGCCCCTACCCTGCCCACTCTGGACCGGGTCCCTGAGTTTCCGGCTCAGGTGCTCTCTCCGAGCGTGGAGATGATCAAAACTCACAAGATCCAGGCCAGGCAGGAGCGGCCGGAGATCAGGGAAATCGATATTGAAGCCAAGGTGAACAACATCGATCTTGCGTTGGCCAAGAATAACCTTCTTCCGAGTTTGGATGCGGAAGCAGCCCCGGCCCGGGCTCCGGAAAAGTTTGTGCTCGGACTAGGCTATCGGTTCGGACTCGAACTGCGAATTCCGATCCTTCAGCGCCGTAGCCGCGGCGAGGTGATGGAGGCCCAGGCGCAGGCGGACAAGCTGGTGCTGGTCCAACGATTCCGTGAGCAACAAGTCGTCGTCGACGTCGACAATGCGCTGTCTGCCATGGACCGGGCCAGGGAACGCATGGAAGCGGCGGCGCAGTCTCTCCGTCTTGCCAAAACTCTGGAAGATGGCGAGCGGTTCCGTTTCGGGCTGGGTGCGACAAGCGTCCTGTTCGTCAATCTGCGCGAACGCAACAGTGTGGATTCTGAAATTCAGGTGATCCGGGCCAAGGCTGACTACCAAAAGGCGCAGGCCTTTTATCAATGGGCCATTGGCACCTGGGCAAAGAGCAGCCCGAGTGCCGTGCCCGTCAATTATCGAGCGCGGGATTAAGTCGGCGAGACATGGCAATTTCTCCATGGATTTGCTACGGTTAGGGGTAATTGATGCTATTAGTTCGGATGCATTGATCATCATGTCACTCTCACGAAGTCACAGTCCTGACGTGTCGTGAGTAAATCGGACGGTATGGCGCAAAGTCAGTCCGTCAGCCAGCCAAACCTTTTCCAAGCGATGCTCGGACATCTAGGGCTCCTCTTTCGCCTTGAGCGGAGGATCCTGGCGCTGATTTTTTCCTACTCCCTGGCCATCGGCCTCTTCTCGCTCATCGTGCCGTTGACCGTCCAGGAATTGGTCAACACCTTCGCGTTTGCGATTCAACCAATCACCATCGTCACCCTGGCCGGCATCATGGTCACCGCGCTCGCGTTCGTCGGCGCGTTCAAAACGTTGCAATACTATGCAGTTGAAGTCCTGGAGCGTCGTGTATTTGCCCGCATTTCGATCGCGATGACGCAACAGCTGCCCCATCTTCAGTTTCAGGGATTCAAGCCGAGGTTCGCCAATTACTTCCTTGAAACGGTCTTGATGCAGCGCGCCCTCTCCGTCCTGCTGGTCGATTTGATCAACGTGGTGGTCGGCGGCGCGGTGGGCATGACCATTCTCGTCTTCTACCATCCGTACTTTTTGCTCTTTAACGCGCTGCTGCTCGTCGGATTCAATGTCGTCTTTTTCCTGCTCTCCCACGGCGGGCTTCGCACCACGATAGACCTCTCCCACGCCAAATATGACACCCTGCACTGGATGCAAGAAATCTCGTATAACCTCCTGCATTTCAAAGCGACCGACAGCCAGCCGTTATTGATGCAAAAAACCGATCAGCTCGTCGACCGCTATATTGCATGCCGGCGTGCGCGATTCGCCGTGCTCGTGCGCCAGTATCTCGGCTCCGTGGGCTGGCAAGCCCTGGCCCACAGCGGTGTGCTGGCCACGGCCGGATGGCTGCTGTCCATCGGGCAATTGACCATCGGCCAACTCGTCGCGGCGGAAGTCGTCGTCAGCGGGCTCCTTATCAACTTTGATAACGTGGTCAAGCGGATGGGGCATGTCTACTATTTCCTCACTGCGCTGGCCGAACTCAATGTGCTGTTCTCGCTTCCCAAGGACCAGGATTCCGCGACGCTCTCGGTTCCACTTCCTGATCCGACCGTGCACGGCATACGGATCACGTGCAAAGAGCTGTCGGTCGCTCAGGGGGGAGTGCCGATTTTCGAAAATTTCGACTTGGAGATTACGCCGGGAGAAAAAATCGGCATTTACGCGAGCACGACGGTGGCGAAGACCTCGCTCGCGCGGGTGTTAGCCGGCCTCGGATCCCCGACGAGCGGCGTCATTCGCTACAACGGCATCGATCTCCGGCATCTGGACCTCAATG
>CAVSJC010000017.1:0-207797 GCA_963728135.1 uncultured Nitrospiraceae bacterium
ACGGGCGTCATGACGGAGCCAGACCGGCCCGCGATCGCGATGGTCGCGCCGACACTCAATATTCTTGGCGGGCAGGCGGTGCAAGCGACGCAGCTCGCGGAGCAGCTGCGCGCCGCCGGATATGACGTCGACTATGTGCCTGTCGATCCGCCGCTGCCTGCCGCGATGCGCTGGCTCAGACGCCTGCCCTATGTGAGAACACTCGCGAATGAAGGGTGGTACCTGCCGAGTCTGCTGCGCTTGCGCGCGGCCGATGTCGTGCACATCTACTCGGCGTCCTATTGGTCGTTCCTCCTGGCGCCCGTTCCGGCTTTGCTCATGGCGAAACGTCTGGGCAAACGGGTCGTGCTCAACTATCACAGCGGCGAAGCGGCGGACCATCTGGCCCATTGGGGAACCTTGGTGCATCCGTGGTTGAAGATGGTGGATGAGATCGTCGTGCCGTCGACCTATCTGCAGCAGGTGTTTGCCGCTCAGGGCTACCGGGCGAGGGTCATCCATAATACGGTGGATACATCCCGCTTCCAGTATCGGGCGCGCACGCCGCTTGGCCCGCGCCTGCTCTCGGCCAGAAACCTTGAGTCCATGTACGGCGTGGACCAGACGCTGGTGGCCTTTGCCCTGGTGAAGTCGGTCCTGCCGCATGCCACCCTCACCATTGCAGGGATCGGCAGTCAGGAAGAAGACCTGCGCCGGATGACCAAGGCCATGGGCCTGACGGACGTGCGGTTCCTCGGTCGTATCGAGCCGGCCGACATGCCCGTCGTCTATGACCAGGCCGATATCTTTCTCAATGCCTCGTCCATCGACAACCAGCCGCTGTCCGTCCTCGAGGCCATGGCCTCGGGTCTCCCGATTGTCACAACCGGCGTCGGCGACATCGCGAACATGATGCAGAATGGCTTGTCAGGCACACTGGTGCCGGTGGGAGATCCGCCCGCCATGGCGAAGGCCGTGTTGCTCCTGCTGGAACAGCCTGAACGCGCGTTGCTGATGGCCCACCGCGCGAAACAATCCCTCGAGCAGTTCACGTGGCCTCATGTCCGTGCGCAATGGGCGCAGATCTACAAGGAGCTCCAGTGCGCCTCGGCGCTCGCTTCCGCCGCCTAGGACACGATGTTGATCACCGTCGAGGATATGATGATTCGCGCCCGACACGCGGTCTTCACATCGCTCGACCGGCTGAGTGCGCCATGGCGGAAGACCGGCCTCCCTTCGAATCCCTTCAGTGAGTTGGGAGAGGGACCGGTTCTGGATCACATGCGGCCATTTCTATTGATGGAAGATTTCTGGGGGGCTGCGGCAACCTTGCGTCACCATTTGAACAGCGAGCTTCCCGGCCGGTTTTTCGCCGGTGTGTTTGATGACGCCCTGGTTCCGCGATTCAGCGCCGATGACCGGCAACAGATCGTGGCGACTGCCGATAGCCTCTGCCAGGGGCGATTTGACTTGCTGGGGTACCAACAATTGACATTCGGCGATCCGGTGGATTGGCATCTGGACCCCGTGGCGCGGCGCCGGGTGCCGTTGGCGCATTGGAGCCGGATCGATCCGTTCGACGTCGCGCTCTGTGGAGACAGCCGTATCATCTGGCAACTGAATCGCCATCAATGGCTAGTGTCGCTCGGCGAGGCGTACCGGTTCACGGGCGATGAGCGGTACGCGAAATGTTTCAACGAAACGATTCGTGACTGGATCAGGGTGAATCCAGCCGGCATGGGTATCAATTGGGTCAGCAGCCTGGAGGTGGCGCACCGGCTCATCGCCTGGTGCTGGGCGCTGGCCCTGTTCTGGCCGGCCTCGGTCGTCACGCCAGACTTTCTGACGCTGATGCTGAATGAAATCAGACTGCATGCCGAGCATGTCCGCCGCTACCATTCCACACACAGCAGCCCCGGCTCTCCGCGGACCGTCGAAGGCCTGGCCTTGTTTTATGCCGGCATCGTGTTTCGGGAGTTCCGCCTCGCGGAGCAATGGCGGCGCGCCGGTCTCGACATGGTGGGCGAGCGCATTCTGGCCGATGTCTCGCCGGAGGGAGTCTATTACGAGCTGTCGACGGCCCATCAACGCCGGGCAATCGAATCGTATCTTCATTTCCTGATTCTGGCCGGCCGCAATGCAGAGCCGATCGCGCCCGTTCTTCGCGCGCGGGTCGAATCCTTGCTGACGACGCTGCTGCGGCTTCAGCGGCCGGACGGTCTGATGATGCGAATCGGCCACACCGACGAGGGAGGGTTGCTTCCGCTCCTGCCCAGAGCCCGCGACGACTGGCGCGGTGTGTATGGAGTGGCGGCGGGTTTGTTCGGCGACGCGCACTATGCCTGGGCGGCGGGGGGGAGACCCCGGAGTTGTTGTGGCTCTTGGGAGCCGCTGGGGGGCAGGTGCACGCCGGCCTCTCGCCCGCGCCCCCTGAAGGCGCTCCGTCGCAGGAATATCCCGAAGCCGGATACGTGCAAATGCGCAGCGGCTGGGAGCGCCAGTCTCACCAGCTCATTCTGGATGTCGGGTCAGCGGAGCACCGGGGCGCCGATGAACAGACGGCGACGGATCTGCTCAGTATTCAATGTGCGGCCTTCGGCGAGCCGATGGTCGTGGATCCCGATCTTTCGGGACCCGCCGATCACCGCGAGTGGCAGGACTTTGTGAAAACCGCCGGCACCCACAGCACGCTGCTGGTGGACGGTGTCAGCCCGGGCATGACGGCATCGGACCGGCGAACATCAGCGCGCACGCCGCGCGCCGTCTTACGGCAATGGTCGTCGAATGACCGCTTTGAACTGGTGGATGCGGAGCACGACGGCTACCGGGCCTTGGCGCAACCGGTGATTCACCGCCGGAGAGTCCTGTTCATCAAACGGGCGTATTGGGTCCTCATCGACGATCTCGAAGGAGCCGGCCATCATCGTGTGGAGTTGTTGTTTCAGCTACCGGCACTCGAGGCCCAGCTCGATGCGCAATTGTGGGCGAAGGTCTGGACGGCTCATGGGCCGGGACTGGCGATCAGACCCTTCTCGACCATGCCATTGCGAGCCGAGATTCGAGATGGTGCCAACCGGTCCGGCGGCACCCGTCCGGAGCAGCGGCAGCTGGCCACGGCCTTGGTGTTCACGGGCGAGGCGGATGTGCCGATCCGGCTGGTGACCCTCTTGTATCCGCTTCATGACCGGCAGGCGGCGGTGCCCGCTGTGATGCCCTTCTGGGATGAACAGGACCGGCTCTCCGGACTCACCGTCGGGGACCCGCCCGCGACCATCCTCTGTTCCGAACACTCGGTGACCGTGGAGGCGGCTTAAGCCATGTGCGGAATAGCCGGAATTCTGAAACTGGATCCAAACGAACGCGTGGAACATTCACGCCTCGTCCGGATGGCGGACGTCCAACGCCATCGGGGTCCTGACGGGGAGGGCGCGTGGATTGACGGCCCGATCGGTCTGGCGCACCGAAGGCTGGCGATCATCGACGTGGCCGGCGGCCAGCAACCGATGGCCAACGAAGACGACACGATCTGGATTACGTTCAACGGCGAGATTTACAATCACGCCGCCTTGCGCCCGGAGTTGGAGCGCAACGGACACCGCTACCGGACGCAGAGCGATACCGAAACCATCCTGCATCTGTACGAAGAACTCGGGGCGCGTTGCGTGGATCGCTTGCAGGGCATGTTCGCCTTTGCGATCTGGGACGGACCCCGGCGGCGGCTGCTGCTGGCGCGGGATCGTGTCGGGATCAAGCCTCTCTACTACGCCTGGACCGATCGCGAATTGCTCTTTGCCTCCGAGATCAAGGGCATCCTTGCGGCCGGGACGATGAAGGCCGAGTTCAACGAGGGAGTGGTGCCGGAGTTTCTCGCCAACCGCTATGTGGCCGGCGACGATACCTTTTTCCGCGGCGTCCGGAAACTGCTGCCTGGCCGCACGCTGCAATGGTCGCCTGAAGGGGGCGTGCAAGAGCGCCGCTATTGGCAGCCGCCGGTCCGGACCGACGAGAGGCGGCACATTTCACTACCGGAGCGCGCCGCCGCCTTACGAACCGGATTGCAAGAGGCCGTCACCAGTCACTTGATGAGCGATGTCCCCCTGGGTCTGTTCCTGTCCGGCGGATTGGATTCCAGCGGACTCGCGGCCCTGATGGCGCCGTTGGTTCAGCGGCCGCTCAAGACGTTTTCTGTGGGCTTTGCGGAGCGCGAAGCCAATGAGCTGTCCTATGCGCGCCTGGTCGCCGATCAGGTCGGCGCCGAGCATCATGAAGTCCTCGTGTCTCCGCGGCAGTTTATGCAAGCGTTGCCGAGGCTGATCTGGCATGAGGATGAACCGATCGCGTTTCATTCGAGCGTGCCGTTGTATTTCGTGTCACGGCTGGCGCGCGAGCACGTGAAGGTGGTGTTGACGGGGGAGGGCGCCGACGAGTTATTTCTTGGATACGACTACCGGTATCGAGCCACCATGCTGAACGATCGGCTCGGACGCTGGTACTGGGCCTGTCTGCCAAGCTCGATCAGGCAGCGCATTGCGGACGCGCTGCCGGGATTGCCGCCCGCACTCCACCGGTATGTGTCACGAAGCTTTGTCGCCTACGGTCCCGGACCACGCGGCCTCTTCTTCGATAACTTCTCCGTGTTTCCGGAGGCCCTGCAGCACAGGTTGGTCCGCGACAAAGGCGTCCTGACCGCGAGAGATCCCTATGGCGACGGCCTGCGCTACTGGCAGGAGCATCAAGGCACGCTGTTGGAGCGCATGAGTTACGTCGACGTCCATACGCATCTTGTCGAACTCCTGATGAAGCAGGACCAGATGAGCATGGCCGCTTCGATCGAAAGCCGTGTGCCGTACCTCGATCATGGCGTCGTCGAGCAGGCGATGAGTATTCCCGGCGGTCAGCGCTTGCGCCGCATGGAGACCAAGGCCGTCTTGAGAAAAGCGCTGGAACACGACGTGCCCTCGGACATTCTGACGAGGCCGAAAATGGGATTTCCGGTTCCAATCGGCCAATGGCTGCGAGGGGCGTTCTGGCCCACCGTCGAGGAATTGGTCTTGAGCGATCGGGCATTGGACCGTCGACTTTTTCGACCGGAGGCGGTACGGCAGCTGGCTCAAGAGCATCGGACGGGCGTCCGGTCGCACGCCGATCGGCTGTGGCTGCTGATCAATCTGGAACTCTGGCAGCGCATGATGGTGGACGGCGAAGATCCGGACGCCTTGGGCAGCGAAGTGGCGTCACAGGAGGTGGCAGCATGAACCGAAGCATGGTGGTTTCGAAAGCCATCGGCCATCTGCATGAGGCGTTCCGATGAGTCAGGCTTCGCTCGCCGCACGGGTCTTCTCCACGCTGAGAAAATGCGGACGCATGGATGCGGAAGAATGGCGGGTGCGAGGCTGGCAGGCCATGCGAAAACACCTCGAGCGCTTCGGGGGACTTGATCAAGGCGAACCGGACGAGGCCACGATCCGCCGGATGCTGCTGCCTGAGTTCCGCCATGCGTCGCGGCAGCGCGTGCTACGCCTGCTGTATGACGGCCTGGCGCAGTCGCCGTTCATGCCCGCGTTCGCCGATCGCGCAGAGACCGTCCGCCTTTTGCGCGACCGGTTTCCACGAGAGCGCGCGTCGCTCTTGTCCCGCGCCGACCGCGCGGTGGAGGCCCGGTTTGATCTGTTGGGCTGGCAGGATGTCAGCTTCGGCCGTCCGGTCGATTGGCGTCTGGAACCGCATGCGGGGAAGCGGACCGCGTTGGACCACTGGAGCCGGGTCCCGTATCTGGATGCCGCGCGTGTGGGCGACAAGAAGCTCGTCTGGGAATTGAACCGGCATGGACACCTCGTCACGCTCGGACAAGCCTATTGGCTGACACAGGATGAACGCTATGCGGATGCGGCGGTGGATCATCTCGTCTCGTGGATGGACGCCAACCCGCCGCGCCGGGGCATTAACTGGGCCAGCACGCTCGAAGTGTCCTTCCGGTCGATGGCCTGGCTCTGGGCCATCCGTTTCCTGGCCGGCTCACCGCGACTCACCGTGGAGTTCCGGTGGCGCCTGCTGAAGTCTCTGTTGCAACACGCTCGCTACATTCAGTCTTATCTCTCACATTATTTCAGCCCGAACACCCATCTCACGGGGGAGGCGCTCGGCCTGTTCTACCTCGGCACCACGCTGACGGCCTTCACGGAGGCGGCCGGATGGCGGCAGCAGGGGCTTGAAATTCTGCTGAAGCAGTTGCCGGCACAGGTTCGCGAGGACGGGGTGTACTTTGAGCAGTCGTCCTATTACCACCGGTACACCGTCGACTTTTATTTGCATCTGGTCCTCCGGGCCCGAGCCGCACGCGTGGTCCTGCCCTCCTATGTCGATCGCACCCTGACGGCCATGTTGGACCACCTGATGTGGATCACGAAACCGGACGGACGGTCGCCTCTCTACGGTGACGACGATGGCGGACGGCTCTTGCCCCTTTCGACCAGACCGTTGGACGATTTCCGCGACACCTTGGCGGTCGGCGCGGCCCTCTATGACCGGGCAGACTGGAAATACGTAGCGGGCGATGCTGCGCCGGAAGTCTTGTGGCTGGCAGGTCCGCGCGCATTCCAGCGATGGGACGCCATGCCGCCGGCCGCCCCGCAGGGGCAAGGCAGATTGTTCGAGGCCAGCGGGTATGCGGTCGTGCGGGACGGATGGACGGAGCGGGCCAGCTATCTCCTGGTCGACGGCGGCACGCATGGAGGGCTGCGCTGCGGGCATGCGCATGCCGATGCCCTGTCGTTTGAATTTGCGGCGGAGGGTGTGTCCTGGATCGTCGATCCAGGCACCTACACCTACACCGGCGATCCGGCGGCCCGGGACGCATTCCGGACGACCGCAGGCCACAACACGGTCCTTGTCGATGGCCTGTCTCAATCGGTTCCCGACGGGCCCTTCTCATGGCAGCACATTGCGCATGCGCGCATCACCACCTTCGACACAGACATGGCCGGCCAAGGCGCGGTGATCGAAGGGGCGCAGGATGGCTATTGCCGCCTGTCGTCGCCGGTTCGCCATGCCCGTGCCTTCCGGGCCGCCAAACGGGGCGAACGTCCGGATGGTCCTTCGTGCCTGATGATCACGGATAAATTAAGTACGGATGGACGGCACCGGTATCAAGTCCGGCTCCATTTCTGTCCCGGATGCGAGGCCTCCGTGGAAGCGGGAGCCGTCCGGGTCTCGCACGCCAGCGGGAAGCAGTTGATGGTGGGCATGAAGCGGTCGACGCGCGACGGCGACGACTCGCCGGTGGCGATCCGTATGGAACCCGGCTGGATTTCCCGATGCTATGGCAGCCGCGAGCCTTCCCTGGTCCTGGCCGGTGACACCGAGGCGGAGGGCGACGTGACGCTGCTGACGGCGATCGTCCCCGTTCAGCCGGAAGACACCCTGTCGCTGGAAGATCTGTTTGCGCTGCCATCCACCGGCGTCCGGCCCGAGCCGCAGCACGCCTGACGCCCTGCCGGACGTCGACCAAGGTCAACTCAACCGCACGCGAAGAAGGGCGGGTTATCACCGCGACTACCATGCGCATATTGTGGCTCAAGACCGACTTGCTGCATCCCATCGACAAGGGCGGAAAGATCCGTACCTATCACATGCTCAAGGAGCTGAAGAAAGCGCATCAGATCACGTATCTGGCGCTGGATGATGGAACGGCGGCGCCGGATGCCGAGGAGCGCGCGTCAGAATACTGTCATACGCTGATCCGCGTGCCGCACAAGACGGCCGCCAAGTTCTCGAACACGTTTTACCGTGAAGTCGTCGCCAACGTGTTCTCCCGCCTTCCGTATGCGGTGGAGAAATACCGGTCCGAAGCCTTCAGTCAGCGGCTCGAGCAGCAGCTGGCCTCGGGGGGCGTCGATGTGATCGTCTGCGACTTTTTGTTCCCCAGCATCAATCTTCCAGACAGCCTGCGATGCCCGACCGTCCTGTTTCAACACAATGTCGAGGCACAGATCTGGCGCCGTCATGCCGACGTGCAGAACAATCCGCTTGCCCGCTGGTACTTTCATGAACAATGGAGGCGCATGAGAGCCTACGAACGGGCCGCCTGCAGCAGAGTCAATACCGTCGTGGCCGTGTCGCCGGAGGACCGGGAGATGATGCGGTGCGAGTACGGCGTCTCGGAGGTCTTCGATGTGCCCACCGGAGTGGACGCCTCCTACTACGTTCCCAACCCGCTGATACAGCCGGAGCCGCTCAGTCTTGTCTTCACCGGGTCCATGGACTGGCTCCCCAATGATGATGCGGTCTGGTACTTCGTCCAGGAGATTCTCCCGCTGGTGCGGGCCGTGAAGCCTGACGTCCGGCTCACGATCGTGGGACGCAATCCGTTCCCGCGGCTGCGAGAGCTGGCAGAAAACGATCCGCGGATTGAGGTCACCGGCCGCGTCGATGATGTCCGTCCCTATATCGACCGTGCGGCCGCCTATGTCATACCGCTGCGGATCGGCGGCGGCACGCGGCTCAAAGTGTTCGAGGCCATGGCCATGGAAAAAGCACTCGTGTCGACCTCCATCGGCGTGGAAGGATTGCGCGTCACTGACGGAGAAGACGTGCTCATCGCCGACAGTCCGCGCGCCTTTGCCCAAGCGGTCCTCCGTGTCCTGATCGAACGGGACTTCGCCGCAACACTCGGCCGCCGGGCCGGAGCCAAAGTCCGGACGGAATTCGGCTGGACGGCCGTCGCCGAGTCGTTCAGCCGGATCTGTCAACGGACCGTGACCAGAGCTGACGGCCGGCTCGTAGTAGCCGCCTGAGGCAACACCTCTGCCGATACTGATCCCGTTCCCGGTGCCTTCCAGCGGCCATCCGTTCGCGGTCTTCCACAGCACTCTGAGACAGTCACCCCTTATAGGGAGGAGTTCCATGAAAGTCAGTATTTTTGGACTGGGCTATGTCGGATGCGTTTCTTCTGCGTGTCTCTCGGACAGCGGCCATGAAGTGATCGGGGTCGATATGAACCCCGTCAAGGTGGACATTATCAACGACGGCCGGTCACCGGTTGTGGAGCCGGGTGTTGATGATCTCATCGGGCGCGCCGTGAAGGAACAACGGCTGCGAGCCACGATGAATCCCTTGGAGGCGGTTCGCGACACCGACGTATCCCTCGTCTGCGTCGGGACTCCCGGGCGTCCCAATGGGAGCCTGGATCTGACCTATGTGAAGGGAGCCTGCAAGCAGATCGGATCGGCGCTCGAAGCCAAGTCGCAATTCCACATTGTGGCCATCCGGAGCACCATGTTGCCGGGCACGATCGAGGAGACGGTGATTCCGACGCTGGAGGTGTTCTCAGGAAAGAAAGCCGGCCGGGATTTCGGCGTGGCGATCAACCCGGAGTTTCTCCGTGAAGGCACATCCATTACGGACTTTCACAACCCGCCGTTTACGTTGATCGGCGCGGCGGACGAGGACACGGCCGATCGGGTGCGCCGCCTGTACGCGCATCTCACGGCTCCTGTCATGACCGTCGGCATCAGGGAAGCCGAGATGGTGAAGTACGTCTGTAACTGTTTCCATGGACTGAAAGTGACGTTTGCGAATGAGGTCGGCGTGTTGTGCAAGGCCTTCGGCATCGACAGCCACCGGGTGATGGAAGTCTTTTGCCAGGACACCAAACTGAACCTCTCTCCCTATTATTTGCGGCCGGGGTTTGCGTTCGGAGGATCCTGTCTGCCGAAGGATTTGCGCGCGATCACCTATAAAGCCAAAGAGGCGGACGTGGAGGTGCCGGTGTTGAACTCGATCATCACGAGTAACCGGCAGCACATCGAGCGCGCGGTGGATATGGTGTTGCGCACGGGGAAGAAGCGCGTGGGAGTCATGGGACTCAGCTTCAAGGCCGGCACGGATGATTTGCGGGAAAGTCCCATGGTGACCCTGATCGAGTCCTTGATCGGCAAAGGCCTGTCCCTGCTCATCTTCGACCGCGAGGTGGAGATGGCCAGGATTTTCGGGGCGAACAAGGAATATATCGAACGCGAGATCCCGCACATTTCTTCGTTGATGCGCCGGCGGCTGGAGGATGTGATCGAAGGTTCCGACGTCATCGTCGTGACCAAGCGATCGGACGAAGTGCGCGCCGCGGTGGAGCAGATGGCGCCGGGCCGGCTGATCATCGATCTGGCCCGGGTGGTCGAAGGGTGGCCTTCCCAAGGACATTACCAGGGCATCGGTTGGTAAACGTTCCTTTCCGCGAGGAGGTGGGGCATGGATCCTGTCGGACCGAGTGAATGGCTGTGGAAAGAGGGTGCCGGCTATTACACCCATACAGAATCGGATCTGCTCGCAAAGCCGACGCTTCCCAACGAGCGGTTTGTGAGGGACCGGCTGATGATGCATCTGTTCCGGGAGCATGGCCGACTCACATCCGGGTCGAAGGTCCTGGAAATCGGGTGCGGGGGATCTTCCTGGCTGCCTTACCTGGCGCAGACCATTGGATGCCAGCCTTGCGGCATTGATCTTGAGCCGCATGCCGCACGCCTGGCGCAGGCAAATCTCGCCGGGGCGGGACTCAGCGGCCAGATTTATTGCCGTGACGGATTTGATGCGGAGCAGAATAAAGATTTGTGGGGGCAGTTCGATCTGGTCTACTCCCTTGGCGTCATCGAACACCTGGACGACGTGTCGAGTAAGCTCCGTGTGCTGGGCCGTTTTCTCAAGCCGGGCGGGCGCCTCATCTCGATGGTGCCCAATCTGCAGGGCCTCAACTGGGCCATGCAGCGGTTCGGCAGTGTGCCTGTCTTGCAGGCGCACGTTGTATATACGACCCGCACGCTCAAGGACGCGCATGAGCGTGCGGGCTTTGAGACTCTGACGACGAGCTATGTCGGATTCTGCGACGGGTTTCTCACCTCGTCGTCCGGCGAGCCGCGACTCAAAAAGTTCGTTCACCGGACCGCCTGCCGGATGCTCAGTCTGTGCAGCGCGGCATGGAGCCGGGCGGGCCTGCCCACGAAGGAATGGCGATTTATTGCGCCTCTGGTCGTGTATGTCGGCGTCCCGTCGGATGCAGCCATGGACATGTGCACACCGGCGATGGCGCTGCTGCGGTCCGGCAGTTCTCCTCTATCAATCAGCGGAGTCTTGCCATGAATATCTCACAAATACTATTGGCCGGATGGATGATCATCTGTCTGACGAGCGTCGCGGCCTGCTCGTCGGTCCCGCAGGCGCTCGCGCACCAGGATCCGATGCTGCCGCAACCGCTCCGTGAATTTGTCGACACGGAACTCCCTCCTGCCTCAGGGCGGACGATTCACGTGCCCGCCGGAGGAGACCTCCAGGACGCGCTCGATGTGGCGCGATTAGGCGACACCATCGTGCTCGAATCCGGCGCAACATTTAAAGGCCCCTTTTCGCTGCCCAACAAAACGTCGGGGGCCGGCTGGATCACGATTCGATCCAGCGGGGTGGATCGCCAGTTCCCTCCGCCGGGGACCAGAGTCGGTCCGGGGCAGGCGGCCATGATGGCGACCCTGTCGTCCTGGCGAGAGGCCGTCGTGACGGCTGAACGGGGCGCGCACCATTACCGCTTCATCGGTGTGGAGATCCGCCCGGAGGAGGGCCGGTACCTCAATACGCTTCTGTGGTTCGGGAGCAATCGGGAACCCTCGATTGACCAGCTTCCGCATCACATCATCATCGACCGGTGCTATGTGCATGGCGATCCTCGTAAAGGGGCCCGTCGTGGCAGCGCCCTCAACGGTCGGCATCTCGCGGTCATTGATTCCTACTTCTCCGATTTTAAGGAGGCGGGAGGAGACTCCCAGGCGCTCATGGGATGGGGCGGACCGGGGCCGTTTAAGATTGTGAATAACTACCTGGAGGGAGCCGGAGAAAATCTGATGTTCGGCGGCGCCGATCCCTTCATTCGGGACCTGGTGCCGTCCGATATCGAGGTGCGGAGGAACTACATGACGAAGCCGCTCGCCTGGAAGCGCGGCGAGCCGGGCTATGACGGCAGCAAGTGGTCGGTGAAGAATCTGTTCGAATTGAAGAATGCCCGCCGTGTGTTGGTCGACGGCAACGTGATGGAGCACAGCTGGGAAGAATCGCAGAGCGGATTTGCGGTCCTCTTGACCGTCCGCAATCAGGATGGCCGGGCCCCATGGTCGGTGGTGGAGGACGTGCAATTCACCAATAACGTGATCCGCCATAGCGGGAGCGGCATCACGATGATGGGCCATGATAACAACCGCGCCCCGGATCAAAGCCGGGAGACGGCGCGGATTCTGATCAAGAACAATGTCTGGGAAGACATCGGAGGCGAACGGTGGGGCGGCAGGGGGATCCTGTTTCAGTTGGTTGAGGGCACCTCCGATGTCGTCATTGAAAATAATAGCGGCGCCCAGACCGGCTCACTCGTCTACATCGAGGGGCCTCCGCATAAGCGGTTCGCGTTCAGGAAGAACAAAGGTCCCCACAACGAATATGGCATCACCGGGAGAGGGGCGGGAGTCGGGCTCCGGGCCATGGAGGTGTACTGTCCCGACGGAGTCGTCGCTGAGAACGTCATCGCGGGCGGCGACCCGCGGCAGTATCCGGAGACGAACGCCTTCCCGGCCTCGTTGGATGAAGGTCCCCCCGAGGAGCCGAGCAGAGCCGAGCGTGTCACCGGATCCATGACGGCCGGCCATAGGGCCGAGCAACAGGGTGCGGGGGCGCGAGCAAGGGGCGCGGACATCGCCACGCTCTGTGCCGCATTGGGTGCGGCCGCTCAAACGGAAAGAGTCTGCAAGCACACGCGCTATGCGGAAGCCGGTCGGTAATCTGATTTTGCCGGACGTCAGTTGAGGGCGCCCGTCGTCGGGACGTCAATAGCCGCCAATTGGAGGGCTTGTATGAAGAGAACCCTGTCGCACCACATTTGCTATGCCATGGCCAGCGCCTTTTTGCGGCCGCCGTTGAACCGGTTCGGTTTTCGAGCGCCGAGCATCACTCGCTATGATTCCGTGCAGCAATATGTCGACGACCGAATCTCGACCGTCGCGGAGTACCTGGCGCTGTTTTCTCCGTTTGTCTCCTTCAAAGACAAGACGGTGCTGGACCTCGGCTGTAGCAGCGGCTACTTGCTGGACAGTTTCCTCTCGCATGAGACGTTTACGCCGATCGGCGCGGACATCAGCGGCGAGATACTGGCGCGAGCCAGAGAACGATACGGTGATCGCATGCGGTTCGTGCAGAACACGCCGACCACGATTCCGCTGGAGTCCAATTCGGTGGACATCGTGTACTCGATCGACACGGTCGAACACCTCAGCCGCCCTCGCGAGATCTTTCAGGAAATCCACCGGATCCTCAAGCCGGGAGGGTATGCGCTGGTCCATTTCGGCCCGTTCCATAACCCCTACGGCAGCCACATGGAAGACATCATCCCGTTCCCCTGGCCGCACGTGCTGTTTTCGATGAGCACGCTCAGGAGCGTGGCCGCGCGCTTGTACGACTCGCCCAACTATTCGGTGGCCTGCTATTCGGTCGATGAGCGGACCGGGCAGAAAAAGCCGAACCCCTATCTTGATGAAGCCCATTGGGCCACGTTTTTGAACCACATCTCGATCCGCCGCTTCAATCGCATCTGCAGCACGCTGCCATTCACCATGGTGCATCAGGAGCGAATCGGATTCGGGGGGCGCACGTTTAAGATCGGACGGCTGGTCCGGTTACTCGCCCAGGTGCCTCTGATCGACGACTTTTTCTGTAACGCTCTGTACACGGTGCTTCAAAAACCCGTTGATGCCGGGTCTTCTCGCGGCCGTTAGGCCTGCGAATCTTTCATTCGAGCCATTACGCCCGCTAGCACGCAAAGGAGCGACCACGTGGATGTCTTTGCCGAATTCGTTTTGTTCATCACGCTCGGTCTTCTGTTTTATACCTATGCCGGATATCCGCTGCTGTTGAGGCTTCTGAGCTTCGTCGGCCGCCGGCGGGACCGCCGCGCGGCCAGTGATCCGAGGGTCTGGCCGCATATCAGCGTCGTGTTGTCGGCCTACAATGAAGAATCGGTGATTGCCCGGCGGATTGAAAATCTGCTCGACTGCGATTATCCGCCTGAGCGCATGCACATCGTCATCGGCTCGGACGGGTCGTCAGACCGGACCAGCGAGATCGTACGGCGGTATCGAACGGCGAGGATCAAATTTTATGATTTCGCCCTGAGAAGAGGGAAAGCCAACGTCCTCAATGACCTTATCAGCCGTGTGACCGGCGACCTCGTGGTGTTTACCGACGCCAACACATTCTTTTATCCGAATGCGCTGAAGGAACTGGTGCGCGGGTTCTGTCAGCACCCCGACGCCTGTGCGGTGGTCGGAAGGCTGGAATTCAGGACATCGGCGGGAACCGTCAATCCCGACAATCTCTACTGGCGGTATGAAACGATCTTGAAGACCCTGGAGTCGAGGTTCGGATCGGTGCTGGGAGCGAACGGCGCCATCTATGCCATTAAACGGACCAACTACCGGCCGCTGCCACCGGGCACGATCGTGGACGACTTCATGATTCCCATGCTGATGCGGCTTCATGGCGGGAAATCGGTGGTCTTTCATCCCTCGGCTAAAGCCTGGGAATTGACGCCGGAAACCGTTCGGGACGAGTTCTGGCGTCGGGTGCGAATCGGCTCGGGTGATGCGCATGCGCTCGCGCACACCTGGCGTCTCTTGCTCCCGCAGCATGGCATGCTTGCGCTCAGCTATTGGTCGCACAAGATTTTTCGCTGGTTCGGCCCGGTGCTCCTAATCACCGCGTTCGTCTCGAATGTGTGGTTGCTCGATCAGCGGTGGGCGCAGGTGGTGTTGGCCCTTCAGCTGGCCGCGTACGGGCACGGCCTTGCGTCGCGATGGATCCGTCCCATTCCGGTCCTGGGCCGCGTGGCGACCGGAGCCTGGTATTTCATGGTTCTGAACGCGGCGCTGTTTCTGGGGTTCGTAAAGTTTATCAGCGGGACGGCGAGGCCCACCTGGCGGACGACGTCTCGCACGGCCGAGGTGAGGTTGGGCGCCGAGCGTCTGGTGCCTGAAGACGCGATGGCCGAGGCGCAAGCCGATCGGCCTGCGGCGTAAGGGACCGGCCTCTGCCAATGGATCTCTTCGATTAATTGATCCTGAGATTGCGGGGAGCCACAGGCGGAACGAGATTGACGGGAGCCACAGGCGGAAGGGGATTAACGGGAGCCACAGGGGGCACGAGATTGGCGCCTCCCTGGTTCACCAGTAAGTGAGACGGCACTTTGACCAGGAACGCATCCATGCGGTTGCCGCCGAGATTGGTGGTCCACAAGAAGTACTTGCCCGGTGATGTCGAGGTTGCCTTTCGGCTGCTTGGCATAAGCGTCGCAGCAGCCGCCGGAGGCGTTGGGATCCGTCATGACCGGCGCCACGATGAGCGCATCGTGTGAGCCATCGATTTTGAAAACAGGTGATTTCATTCTGAGCGGAGTAATAGGTAGAGTCAATCGCTCCCACAGCCATATTGCTGACTTAAGCGGGACGTTGGGCTTGGCGTTGGTGTGCGAAATATGGTTGACCGCGGCGATGTTCCAGTTGGCGTTGTAATGGACGACGGGCCCTTGGGCGATTTCGGGCTCGAAGTTCCACAGGATCGTCGCGTTGGGCAGGTTGTTGTAGTTATCCGCTCCGACGGCGTAGCCGTATCCCATGTCGAGGTGGCCCAGAGTCCCAGTGGGTCCATTCAATCTCGTCTCTTGTCCCGTATGATTGTCGAATACCCGGTTCGCGAGGTCATTGGCCACGCCGACATTCTCGAGGCTGATCGTCCACCGGCCGCTCTTATCCAGGTTGCATTCGTCAAACACGCCGACTTTTGGATAGAAGCGAAATTGCCTGGTGGCTTCCATATAGACGAGGCAGCCGAGGTATTCTCCGGTGTCGGTGACCTGCAGGTGGCCGAATGCACCAGGTCATCGTTGCTCGAATGCATTTGCCAGATGTTGCGATTTCCTCCGAATTGCGGCAGTAATGTCAAAGACCGTTTCAAATTGTTTGGTCACGATGTCGTAGCGCAGCATCCTCGGTCCGTCGTAGACATACAGTTTTGTCGGCGGAACTGGCGCTGAAGTAAAACCCTTCCCCCGTGTAGCTGTTAAACTTGCTGCCGGCCGGAAACAGCGGCCCGACTTTGGTGATGGCCTCGGTCGTCTTGTTGTATTTGAACAACGTCACACCGCTGCCTCCCCGTTGTCCGCTCAGGCCGAGGAAGATGAACATGTCGTTGCTGCCTTGATGGGCGTTGATATTCCGCCAATAGGAATAGCCGACATACCAGACGCAGTCGCCGCCGTGGCAATCGGTGACATCCGTCAGGCGCACGCCGCGGGTGTTATAGGGAGCACGGAAAGGTGAAGGCGCCACGCTGGGGAGGCACGAAGCGATTGAATTTGTGCCGCCGAGTACCGGTCCCGGATTCCGTCACCATCTTTTTCCACCCAACCGCCCGGAAAGGTCTGCGCGAGCGCTTGAGTCGCCGACAGCAGCACGATCGCTCCCGACAGAGCAGGCACGGACTGTCGTTCCCCACGTCTGCCTCAGCCCCATGCTTCTCCTCCTGGTTGTTCATCGAGGGCGCGTCTTCCCAGAGCGGTATCGTCGGCGTCTGGAATACATCCCTCGCTGGAGAAACGGTAGCATCGGTGATCGAGTGTCACGTGAAGACACGTAAAGTTGTCGTGAATAAGCGAGGCCAGCAGCAGGTTAAAGGACGGTAAATAAATGTTGGGCTGTCTGATTCCGCCTCCACGCACATGGAAAAGGTCCGGCGCCATGCGAGAGATTGTCGCAGGCACCGGACGGAAGTGGCCGACGTGAACGCTCACTCAAGCAGTAACTGAGCGGGCACTTTCACAAGAAGGGCTTCAAGGCGGTTGCCCGACAGATTACTGGTCCAGATGAAGTACTGTCCCGTGATGTCGAGATTCCCTTTCGGCAACTTGCCGTACTCGGTTTGGCCTCCGGCGGTCTCCATGCTGGTCATGACCGGCGCGACGATCAGCCGGTCATTGGAGCCATCCAGGCGGACGCAGGTGATCTCGTTTTGCACTCCGGACAGATTTTCCGCATGACTGCCGCACACGTACTGGCGGCTCAGGGGCGCGTCGGGTTGCGCGTTGCTGTGGGTGATCTGGTTCATCGCATCCATGTTCCAATTCACATTGTAATGGAGCACCGGACCCTTGGTGACCGTCCGCCCGAAATACCAGATCAGGGTGGCGTTCGGGAGCGGATTGAAGCTGTCGTTGGCGACAAGATAGCCATAGCCGACATCCGCATGACCGCCGCCGCCGTCCTGAGCATAGATGCGTCCGATTTCAGATTCGCTGGCTAGATCGAAGACGCGGAGGTCGTCTCCAAAACGCCCGTCGACATCCTCCCTACTCACGAGCCAATGTCCGCTCTTATCGAGATGACATTCGTCGTACAGACCGATCTTTCCGAAGAACGCGAGATGCTGAGTCTGCTCGTGGTACACCAGACATCCCAGCTTTTCACCCGTGCTTTTGATGCGCAGCGTCGCCGAATGGACCTTATCGTCATTGCTGGAATGCGGCTGCCAGAGCTGTTTATCGTTTCCCCACAGGCCGCTGACGTCATAGACGGTTTCAAATTGCCTTAAGAGCACGTCGTAGCGGAGCAGGGCGGGACCGTCGAAGAGGTAGAGTTTCGTCGGTTGTGTCCCGCTGAAATACCAACCGGCTCCGGAGTTCCAACTGAATATGCTGGTCGGGTCAAACAGGGGCCCGACTTTCACAATGGTGTTCTGCGTCTTGTTATAACGGAAGAGCGTCGGGCCGGCGCCGCCTTTGCGACGATCGAAACTGAGAAAGAGGTACATGTCGTCGCTGGCGACGTGATTGTTGCTGTTCCGCCAATGGGCGGAGCCGACGGGAATCAGGCAGTCGCCGCCTCCCGGGCAATCGCTCGGGTCAGTGAGTCTCACGCCCTGTGTGCCGTAGGGGGCTGGAAAGGTCAGCGGGCCGCGTGCCGGAGGGACGAAGGATTGAATTTGCTCGGCCGTATATCGTGAGCGGACGCCCGCGGCGTCCTCTTCAATCCAACCTCCAGGAACTTGAGCATGTGCCGCGGCGTCTCCGAGGCCGCACAGGAGCAGACACAGAACCCAAGCCCATCGTCGTCGTGACATCGTGGTCCTCCCTTGTTCATAATCGCGGGAGACGGGATCACCGGTGCCCAGCCGGGGGGCGTCTCCAGCCGCATGTCGGGGAGGAAGCTAACACGATCGGTTTTGACGGATGTCAAAGGCCGTAAGCGGAAGGCAGCAATGACGAGAAGCCGGCGTAAAAAGTATGTAAAACCAGACGCTCGAGACAGTCGTGTGAGGGCATCATGACGTTTGCGCAGCTGAAGGCATTTTGGAAGGCGGATCTGTACCGGCACACGGGGCGGTCCGCATGGATGGACCTGGTCAAGCATCTGCTCGTCTGTGACGGAGACGAGCATTTCAGCGACGGGTTCAAGTACACCTTTTACCTTCGTCTCTGCCGCTATCTGCACCAGCGCAGACCGGGCGTCGTCTTCCGACCGGTCTATTTTGTGGCCCGATTCGTTTTCACCCACTACAAGTATAAATTCGGTGTGTCGATTCCACATAAGACCTCTATCGGCTGCGGGCTCTATATCGGCCATCCGCGGGATATCGTCATCAGCGATCAGGCTGTGATCGGCAGGAATTGCAACCTCAGCCAGAGTGTCACGATCGGTCAGTCGAACAGGGGTCCGAAAAAAGGGACGGCCGTCATCGGGGACTCGGTCTATATCGGACCCGGAGCGAAAATCGTGGGAGCGGTGCGCATCGGCAATCATGTGGCGATCGGCGCGAATTGCGTGGTGACGATGGATGTGCCTGATTATGCGGTGGTGGTGGGTGTGCCCGGCCGTGTGATCTCGTATGAGGGATCGCACGGCTACGTGAACCGGACAGACTACGCCCCGGCGCCTGCGCCTGATGAGCGGGAGTCACTGCTGTCGAGCGTGGAACAGAGAGAAACGACCACGGTAAGGAAATCCAGGCGGGATAACGCGCCCGTCAGTTGAAAGGAGCGGTGTCGAGCCGGTAGCCGACGTTGCGGACCGTGAAGATCCGCCGTCCTTCGGGACCGAGTTTGTTGCGGAGGCTTCGGATATGTACGTCGATCGTGCGTGACTGCAAATCCGCGTCTTTGTTATGTCCCCACACGGATTCAAACAGCGAATCGCGGCTCAGCACACGCCCGTTGGTCATGATGAGCGCCCGGAGCAGGCTGAATTCTTTCGACGTCAAATGGATCGCTTTGCCTTCGAGCGTCACCGTGTAGCGGTCCAGCTGCATTTCTAAATTGCCCACCTTCAGCACCCTGGCCGGCTCAGTGGTCGTCGAGCGGCGCAGGCGGCTCTTGATCCGCGCGATGAGTTCACTGGCCTGAAACGGCTTGGTAATGTAATCATCGGCGCCCACTTCCAATCCGATGACTTTATCTGTCTCTTCTTCTTTTCCGCTTACAATAATGACCGGGAGTTCCGCCGTCTGAGGATCGCTGCGAAGACGCCGCAGGACTTCGAGTCCATCGAGGCCCGGCAGGATTAAATCCAACAGCACCAGCGCGGGCTTCTCTTTTCGGACGGCCTCCAGGGCTTCATACCCGTCCTGCGCGCTGGCCACTTCAAAGCCCTCGCGCTCCAAGACCGTGCGCAAGAGGTTGGCGACGCTCTCCATGTCTTCAACGATCAGCAGCTTTTGCATTCCGGCGACTCGGCTGGATTACGGCTCAATCAAGCGGCGGCGGATGGAGTATCGCACCAGGCTCGCCGTATCATGTATGTCCAATTTGTCCATGATGCGATTACGATGCGATTCAGCTGTTTTCACGCTGACCCCCAACAGGCCGGCCACCTTTTTGGTCGTCATGCCTTCGGCCACGAGCTGTAACACTTCACGCTCCCGGGTCGTTAAGGGATCGGGCGGCAGTTCAGTCTTGGCCAGATAGGCCTGAATGACGGCTTGCGATATGCCGGGACTGAGATAAAACGAGCCTTTGGACACTTCCCTGATGGCCTGGACGACATCCTCGACCGTCTGGGTTTTCAGCAAATACCCTTTCACGCCCACCCGCAACGATTCCATCACGAAGGAATCGTCCGTATGCATGGTGAGCAGAAGGCACTTCGTTTGAGGCGAGACGCGCCGGATCTCCCTGACGACGTCCAGTCCGTTGAGCAACGGCATCATCACATCCAGTACGGCAAAATCCGGCTGCGTCTGCTGGACAATTCGGATCGCTTCGCGACCGTCCCCGGCCTCGCCGACCACCGTCAAGCCATTGGCTTCCAGGAGGGCCTTGACCCCCTGGCGAAGCAGATGGTGGTCGTCCGCCAGGACGACGCGGAACGGCAACGGCATCGGCTCGCTCTGGGTGTCGTTGGTATTGACGCGATCGAGCCGGCGCCCGGCTCCGTTGGACCGAAACGGCACTCGAGTCATGGTTTCTTGTGACACTGATGGCTCCTCATGATCCTACAGGGTCTCGTCAAGGAGAAGACGGCACACGTGTCTACCACCGTAAACGGGAAAGGCTCCATGAGTCACTAGGCAGAACCCCAGCTAGGCCCCAATGGCCCCCCCAGCCCGCGCAACTAGGGTTCCACCCAGTGTGCGAAAGGCGGTGGCGCGAGTACAGTGCGACCATGTCCATCGAGCGGAGCGAGGAAGTGGCTGCCATCGTGACACTGCCGATCTGCTGCATGTGCAAGCGGGTCTCGGATGATGAGGACGGCTCCTCACCCGCCGTCTGGATGAAGCTTCATACCTATCTCGACCGCCACCACCTCCGCCAGACCGACTTCCAACTGTCCCACACCTATTGTCCCGTGTGCTACAGCCAACAGGCGAGAGCCTGGCATCTCCCTCACATGGCGCCTCCGCTCAAGCGTTCCGCCTGAGCGATCCTTCTTGCTCCGTATCGCCTCTTGGATGGTCTTGGAAGAGCTGCGCATGGCCTGCGGCGCGATGTCTCTGGAACAGGCAGTGCGGTCTCTGTCCGGATCAGGCGAGCATCGCTACGATCGGACAGGAACTTTTCGCACCGGCAGTCCGTCGGACGTCCTACGTGTTGCGGCCGTCGTCTTGACGAACAATCCATACAGTGTCGGCAGCACGATCAACGTCAGCAGGGTCGAACTGACCAGCCCGCCGATCACGACGACCGCCAGCGGGCGTTGCACTTCCGATCCGATCCCATGGGCGAGCGCCAACGGGATCAAACCCAGCAGCGCGACCAGCGCCGTCATCAGCACCGGCGAAGGCGCAGCAGACAGCCGTTGACGATCGCGGCCTCGTCCGCCATGCCCTCTTCGCGCAGCTTGATTGATGTAGGAGACCAGCACGATGCCGTTCAGGACCGCCACGCCGAACAGATTGATGAATCCGACCGATGCCGGCACGCTCAGATATTCTCCGGTCAGCCCAGAGCGCGACGATCCCCCCGATCATCGCGAAGGGCAGGTTGAGAATGATCAGGGCGGCATAGCGAACGGAATTAAAGGAGGAGAACAGCAGCATGAAGATGAGCCCGATCGTGATCGGCACGATGATCTTCAGGCGGGCCATCGCGCGCTGCATGTTCTCGAAGGAGCCGCCCCAGACGAGATGATAGCCGGTCGGAAGCTTGACCTGTTTCGCGATTTTGTCTTGCGCTTCTGCGACGATGCTTTCGATGTCGCGACCCAGCGTGTTGAAGCCGATGTAGATGCGGCGTTGCAGTCCCTCGCGGCTGATCAGCGCCGGGCCCTCGCGCAATTCGACCTTGGCGAGGTCGCCCAAGGGAATCAGGGCGCCGGATCGCCGTCGTCAAGCAGGATATTGCTGATGGTCTCCACGCTGTCACGGTACTTTTCGGGATATCGCAAGATGAGATCGAAGCGCCGCTGTCCCTCATAGACGCGGGTGGCGGCTTCCTGCCCCGATCGCCGTCGTGATGATTTCCCGGATGTGCGCCACGTTGATGCCGTGCCGGGCGATCTTCCCGCGATCGATGTCGATGGTCAGATAGGCCTGGCCGAAGAGTTGTTCCACCCGGACGTCCTTCACCCCTCTGATCTGAGCTCATGATCGCTTGAATCTCCTCGGCGTAGTCCGTCGAGCACCGTCCAGATCCTCGCCGATGACCTTCACGGTCGCTTCCGATCGAACGCCGGACAGCAGTTCGTCCACGCGCTGTTGGATCGGCTGGCTCAGCAGGAAATTTGCGCCAGGGACTTTCTCGATGCGTTTGCGGATCGCATCATCCAATTCCGGCTTCGTCTTGGCGGTGGTCCATTCGTCCATCGGTTTCAAGGACACCACCGGATCGCTGGCGTTCGGTTCCTGAGGATCGTTGCCCAACTCAGAGCGCCCGATCTTGGAGACCACCATCCGGACTTCCGGAAACTCCAGGACGGCCCGCTGCATCTCTTTTTCGATCTCGATGGATTTCTCCAGCGAGATGCTGGGCAGCCGAATCGTCTGCGGCGTGATCGCCGCTTCATTCAGGATCGGGATAAATTCGCCGCCCAGAAACGGAAACAGCACCAGGCTGCCGACCCAGCAGCGCCAACGCGCGATCGCCAAGACGATCATGCGGTGGCCCAGCGCCCAGTGCAACGTCGGCAGATAGATCCGTTTGGCCCATCGCAGGAGGAAGGTGTCTTCTTCGCTCGCGCGTTTGAGGACCAACGAACACAGCACCGGAGACAGCGTCAGCGACAGCAGCAAGCGACACCAGCAAGGCGATCATGATGGTGTAGGCCAGGGGCTGGAACATTTTTCCTTCCATGCCCTGCAGCGACAGGATCGGCAGGAACACGAGGATGATGATGAGGATGCCGAAGATGACGGGTTGGCCGACTTCTTTCGACGGCCTGCAGGACCAATCTTTCCGGTCTTGCGTCGCCGGCGATGCTCGGACAGAAGCCGATAGACGTTTTCCACCACGACGACCGATCCATCCACCATCATGCCGATCGCAATCACCAGCCCGCCCAGCGACATGAGATTGGCGGTCAAGCCCGACTTGATCCATGACGATGAACGTGACCAGCGGCGTGACGATCAAGGTGGCCGTCACGATCAGGGCGCTCCGCACGTTGCCGAGGAACAGGAACAGGATCACGACGACCAGCACGATGCCTTCGAGCAGCGCCTTGTACACGGTATCTGAGCGCGGCGGTGATCAACTCGATGCGATCGTAGAACGGCACGATGCGGAGGCCGTCCGGCAGGATGCTTTTTCTGGTGGATCTCATCGACCTTATCTTTGACGGCCTGGACGACTTCCGGGCGTTTCCGCCTCGCAGCATGAGCACGATGCCGGCCACGACTTCTCGTTTGCCGTTCAGACGGCCGCGCCATGGCGGACGGCATGCCGATCTGGACCTCGGCCACATCGCGAACGTAGACGGGAGTGCCGCGGACCTCTTTGACGACGATGTTCTCGATATCCTCCAATGTCTTGATCAGACCGACGCCGCGGACGATGTATTTTTCGGCGTCCTTCTCGAGAATATTGCCGCCGGCATTGGCATTGTTCTTGGCCACGGCCTCGAACACGTCGTGGAGCGCCAGATCGTATTTCCGCAGCAGGCCCGGCTCGACCATGCACCTGATACTGTTTGACAAACCCGCCCATCGAATTGACATCGACGACGTCCGGCAGGCCCTTGAGCAGCGGACGGATCACCCAATCCTCCAGCGTCCGCCGCTCCATCAGTTCTGTCTCGGTCATCACGAAGTCCTTGGTCGTTGTCGTGAGGCCCTTCCAGATAGAATTGATAGACCTCGCCGAGTCCGGTCGTATTGGGCACCAGCTGGGAGACCGCTCCCGGCGGCAAGCAGTTCTTGCACTTCCAGGACCCGCTCGAGCACCACTTGGCGAGCCAGATAAATATCGATATCGTCGCGGAACACGACGGTGATCATCGACAGGCCGACTTTGGAGAATGAGCGGATGTCGGTCAGCCCCGGCGCTCCGGTCAACTGCAGTTCTATGGGAAAGGTCACGAACCGTTCGATCTCGGCCGGGGACAGGCCGGGGACTTTGGTCACCACCTGGACCAAGCACGGTGGTGACATCCGGAAAGGCGTCGATGGCGATCGTTTGAAATGCATAGAGGCCGCCGGCAGCGAGGATGACTGCCAGCGCGACGACCAGCACCCGCTGACGGAGCGACAGTTCAAGGAATGCGGACATGAAAGGCGACGGGGGATGAGAAGTGATGATCGATCAGCCCGATGACACCGGCCTTCCAGCCGGCGCGCAAGGAGTGACGAGGGTCGGCTCGGTGATGCTCGCTCGCCTTTGATGGGTCGCAGTGCCGGCGCGTCTCGCCGCGCGGCAGCCGGAGGCCTTCGCAGAACAAGAATCCAGTACAACGGTCAGATTTCATCGCCGAAGAGTTCCGATTTGAGAATAAAGGCGCCCTTCATCACGACCGGTTCGCCCTCGCGGAGGCCGTCAAGGACCTTGACGAGCTCCCCATTGGCTTCACCGAGCGAGACGTCGCGCGCCTCAAACGTCGTCGCGTCACGCTGGACGAACACAAAGCGGCGATCGCGCTCCCGTTGCACCGCCTGCTCGGGAATCAGCAGCACATTGCGTTCAGGCAGAGAATGCACGCGGATGGTGGCATACATATGCGGCTTCAATTTGCGATCGGGATTGGGCAACTCCAGGCGAAGATTCATTGTGCGCGTCGCGACGTCCAGCACGTCGCCGATATAGGTGACCCGGCCGTGAAACACTTCACCGGGATAGGCCGTCAGCAAAACTTCGACGAGCTGATCAACCGCCGAGGTCTGTGAACCGGTGGCCTGTGAAACGGAGCGGATGAACGGAATGTCTTTTTCTGGAATGTTCGCCAGCACCCACACTTCCGAAAGGTCAGCGACGGTGAAGAGTTTTTCCGTGACCTCGACGACTTCGCCCTTGGTAAGGTTGCGCGCGATCACCCGGCTGTCGAACGGGGCGGTGATCGGCACATAGGAGAGAATTTTCTGCTCTTTATCCAATTGCTTGATGTGTTCTTCGCTCATCCCGAGGAGGCGTAGCCGGTCCTGGGCCTCCCGTTTTTCCGCCCGGAGGCTCAGCATGTCGCCTTGTCGCCGCTGGGATTCCGCCAGTCCGATCACTTTTTCCTTCAGCAGCATCTCGGCGCGTTCGTAGGCCCGCTCCGCGACATACAACTTGGCGACGGCCTTCAAATACGACGACTGGGCCATGCCCAGTTCGCTGCTGTACATGATGGCCAGCAGATCGCCGGCTTTCACCTGCTGGCCCAGGTCCGCATAGACGTCGACGACCCGTCCCCTCACAAGGGCGGTGATGTCGGCCGTCGCATGATGATTGGGAACCACGGTGGCGGGGAAATCACGATGCACCGTGAATTCTCCCTTGGTCGCCCGGTGGACAACGATGTCCCCTGTTTTGATTTCTTCCGCCGTGAGGTGAACGATGCCGCTGGCGCTCCTGGTGCGCTCCGGCTTTTTCTGCGCCGCTTCCTCGGCGGCTCCATTGTTATTGCAGCCGGCGGACAGACAGAGGACGGCGAGGACGAGCGCGCGGTGCAGCCATGTCGTACAGGATGTCATCGTGATGCCTACAGGGTTCCGCCGACCGCGCGTTCCAGCCGCGCCAGGGCGATCGAGAGCTCGAACCGGGCTTGGGCGTAGTCAAACAGGATCTGACGCTGGACACGCTGAGCGTCCAGAACGTCCAGGAGATTGGCCGCGCCTTGTTGAAAGCTGAACTTGGCGATCCGAAGGGCCTCTTCAGCCTGTTTGAGCAGGCCCTTCTCCAGCACCTCGATGAGTTTGGCCGTGGTCTGCGCCTCTTGATAGAACTGGTTGACCTGCCGGACCAATTCATTCCGCGCGCGAATCAATTCCGCTTCTTCCTTCCGCTTGACGCCCAATGAAGCGGCGATTTCCCCCTGCTGCTGATACCAGATGGGGGTGGGCACCGAGAGACCGGCCACATAGGCCTCGCGTCCGATTTCCCGGAAGTAGCCGCCGTTGACGGTGACGTTCGGCAGGCGGGCCTGGCGTTCAAATTCGAGACTCCGGTCCGCCTGCTCCACATGCTTGTCGAGCCGATGGAGTGTCGGGTGCTGGGCCACGGCCCGTCCGACCAGCGTCGGGAGATCGAGAGAAGTCGGAGACGAGGCGAACTCTCCGCTCACCCGGTAGGCTTCACCCAGCGCTCCGACGGTCAGCGTGTCCAGCATGACGCGGCTCACGCGGACCGTATTTTCGGCCCTGGTGACGGCCTGATTGGCTTTAAGTAGTTCCACGTCCGCCTTGATCAGTTCGAACTGTGGCGCTTCGCCGAGCCTGACCCGGACCGCGACGATGCGCCGCACGTCCTCGACAATGGTGACATTCTGCTTCGCCAGATCGGAATCACGCAGCGCAAGGAGTAATTCGTAGAAGGCGACCTTGACGTCGGCCACCAGATTTAGCTGCATCTCGGCCAGGCCATAGGTCGACCCTGCCAGGCCGGCTTCGGCGGCGTCTTTACGAGCCGCGCGTTTGCCAGGCCATTCCAAGGGTTGGCCGATTGTAACGTTGTATTCGGTCAGGGATTGTTGACTTAGATTGGGGCCGATTTCGGCCCGACCGGTATCGCGGATCACGCCGTAACCGCTGTATCCGGTGATGGACGGATTGAGATAGGCGCCGGCGGCAATCCGTTGCCCGGTCCGCTGGTCGACCAGGCCCCGGGCTCCGGTCATCGCGGGATTCCGATCCAGCGTGAGGGAGATAATATCCGGCAGGGTGTATTGGGGCGATTCTGCGGCTGTCTCTGACACCGACGCCGCGGTGATCAGACAGGCCGTGGCGAACATTGTGATGACCGTCGTGGTGACCGTCCGAAGGGGCACAGGCGTACATCTCCTTATACATTCGACTGAGGCACATCATGAGTATCATCGCGTTCACATGCGACGCTACTGGTGACACTACCTGCGAAGGGTCATATTAACCCTTGCGGTGAAAATCCGATAGGCCCACTAATGGCGGGTCTTGATCCTCCGGACGTAAAAGAGGCTCGAGTCTCTCACATTGATCTGCACGGTGGTTTTCCATAGTCGCTTGAGAAGGGGGAGGGCAGAGGCGGCTCGATTCACCGGCCTGAGGAACGGCGCATACACGGCGACACGTTCGCTGACATAGAAGAGAGGCAGAAACCAGGTTGCACTGGACGACGCCTGGATGGAGAGCCCCGCCGTCTCGGCCGCGCGCCCAAAAGAACGGCGATTGAAGTACCCGGCGTGGCTCAAACGGAGATGCCACCATCGCCTGCCCATGAGACGGGCAGCGAGGCTGCCGATATCCGGCGTGGTAATCAGCGCGAGTCCGCCCGGCGCCAGCGTCTGTTCGACAGATTGAAGCAGCCCGACAGGATCAGCGACGTGCTGGATGACGTCGATGGCAAAGATCAGGTCAAAGCGTTGTCCCGCCAGGGCTGGATGAGGAAATGTGCCTTGCAACAACGTCACGCGGCGGGTCCGGCGGGCCGTTTCCACCAGGGCATGGCTCGGTTCGATTCCGACCGCCTCCAATCCCTGGGCCCGGGCTTCTGCGACGAGGATGCCCGTAGCGGCGCCGATGTCGAGTATCGTCCGGGCCTCGGGGCATGCCTGGCGTCCCAACGACAGCAGCCGGCGCATTTGTTGGAGCCGGCCGGCCGCAGTCAATTCATAGACGGGGTCGATTAAACGCTCAGGAAGCCCGCTCAGCTCGGGAACCTCGCGGTCATCGCAGAAAATAAACGAGCAGTCACGGCAGCGGTAGAGTGTCAGCGTCATCCCGAATCGGGCGTCCGTAATTCTGATGTCATCAGGACAGAGCGGGCGCCCGAGGCTTCGAGGTTTCCACAGATCCGTGGACGCGGAGCGGCAGACCCTACAGACCTGCGCCGGTGCGGCGGCGTTCAACGACCCGCTTCCAGCGGCAGGCTGAACGGCCAGCTGTTGACGAAGGTCGGGAGATCGACCCAGAAGCGCAGAATGATGCCGGCCGTACATGTCAGGACTGCCACCATCAACGATTGTTGTTTGTATACATATGGAGAGTGCTGCAGCGCCCTTTGCGGTTCATACGTCAGATCACACAGTACAGCGCCGCGACCCGGGCGTTCAAGGGGAAGGGGGACCACCGGGAACCGATCGCGCACTATACCGTTGCAGGCAAACAGCATGGCCGCTGCTCCTGAGAACCTGACTGAAGGCCAGAGGCGCCTGTGCGGTGTATTCGTGGAACCGGCCGATACGTTCAACGCGATGCCAGTCAGCTGATCATTACCTGGCTCTGATCACGGCGAGCCCGTTAGTTCCCATCGACACATAAACCGCCCTCGGGTTGACCGTCGTATCCACCACGACGCGCACCGCGCCTGAAATGCCGGGCCAGACTTGGACTGCCCGGGTAGACGGATTGAAGCGGAGCAGGCGCCCGTTGCTGTCCACGATCCATAAGGTGCCATCGGGGTCCGCCGTCATATCGATGAGTCCGGAGGCCGGCAGTCCCGGCACGTTGGTATAGGTCTGGACGCGGCTGAAATCCCCGCCGGGGTAGCTGGCGAGGCCTTGTGTCAAACTCGCGAACCATGACGTCCCATCAGGGGTCATGGCCACCGCCCGATTGTCTTCGCGGTAACCTGCCGGCACGTCGAGTGAATGCGCGCCCTTGTTGTACGGCTGCGCAGGCCCATAGGTCGTGAACGCCCAGATAAAGGGATTCTTCACCCAGGCTCGGGGATCCGGACTCCACTGCTGCAATCCGACGCCATAGGCGCTGCCGGTGAGCACATCGCCTGAGGGTAAGACAAAGAGGCCGTATTGTTCACCTTGCTTTTCAAAAAGGAAGGAGCCGTCCGCTGCATGATAATTGGCTATGACATGGATGTGATCCCCGAACACGTCATTGAAGACATGCACCACACCATGATCAAAGCCCATGAAGACATGGCCCGCGGCGTTTCCCTGGTGGGCGAACACGATGCGTCGCGCCGACTGTTCTTCCCAGCAGTTTGCGCTCGCGTCGCAGATGAACTGATACCGATGCACGTCAAGCGCGCCATTGGCATTGAGCGACACCCTGTCGGCTTGTC
Source organism: uncultured Nitrospiraceae bacterium (assembly GCA_963728135.1). GTDB lineage: Bacteria > Nitrospirota > Nitrospiria > Nitrospirales > Nitrospiraceae > Nitrospira_D. The sequence continues at coordinate 29,162 of CAVSJC010000017.1, forward strand.
CGAGGGACCACCGGGGGTCGCTGAAATCCGCGTTCGGGACACAGCAACGAGGCGGGGCGGGAGGCGGAACATCCCCTCCATAGCCTCTGTATCCCACAAATACTTCATTCGCACGCCCACCGGCGATGGCGGTAATGTTGGTGACGGCAGATTGGCCGTTTGGATCGGTGAATGGCTGGATATGCAGGCCATCGGCGGCGGTGAATCGCTTGAACACCGTTTGGCCGGGCTGGAGGACGTACAAGGCGTCAGGGGTCGCAGCCCAGATGTTCTGTCTGTCATCGGGACTGGCATCGATTACCGAGCCGTTGAGCCCTTGATTGCCTCCATAAACGGTGACATCCATCACCGGCCCGGGTCTCGTGAAGTTGGCAGTCACCGTCTGAGCCGTATTCACGGCCACGGAACAGGTGCCGGACCCCGGGCAGCCATTGGCGCTCCATCCGGCAAAGGTCGAGCCGTTTGTCGGGGAAGCGGTCAACGTCACCGTCGTGCCCACAGCGAAATCCGCCGTGCAGCTCGCACTGCAATTTGAAATACCCCCGGGCGAGCTGCTGACTGTCCCGCTGCCGGTTCCAATGTTCGTCACAGTGAGTGAGGCCATGCTTGGTGGCGCGGTGAAGTTGGCAGACACGGTTTGCGCAGCATTCATGACGATGACGCAGGAACCGGTGCCGGTGCAGCCGCCGGACCAACCGGAAAATGTGGAACCACCCGTCGCGCTGGCGCTCAGGGTCACCGAGCTGCCGGTTGCAAAGTCCGCGGTGCACGTGCTGCCGCAATTGATGCCGGCTGGAGTGCTCGTGACGATGCCGTTACCAGTCTTGTTTATGAGTCAACGGTGACGGAGGTGAGGAAGATGGAGGCGGCTGATCCGTTCCCGGCGTCGACGCCGGCGGTGACGAGCCATCGGAGCCTGAACAGGCCGATAAGAAGAGAAACAGTATCCATGCCCCGGCACGTATCTGGCACATCTGCCGCCCCCGCAGAAAATGCTGACCAACGATTTCAGTCTTACCTGGCTAGGGAATTTCCTGTGCCTGGAAAAATCCCTAGTGCAAGGAAAGGAAATCATGGAAGGGCTCGAAGGCAGCTAAAGGAGGGGCTATCGGATTTCAATGAGCCGACCAGATTTCAGCCGGTTGCAGGTGTGCAACCTCCTCGAAACACCGTATGGCAAACGTCAATACCCATGGCGCTCCGCTTTCAGCAACAAATCGCTACTTGCGGATCACCCATCCAAGGGGAGCCGGTTCGGCCCGATAATCTTTGATGTACTTCTCGCAATAGGTAGTCCGCACGAGGTACATGGTATCGGGCCACGCGATACGCTCGTGCTCGCAATTGATTAGTCTCCTGTGTAAAAAATGGCCGGTCACCTGAGCGGCCTGCAAGGCGCCCAACGGGGAAAAGTCTGACAGCACCACCGATCCTTCCGGCACCGCTTGTTCATAGGCATGCACGAAGGTTGCTGCCGATTCATCCGGGATGTAGGGCGAGACAAAATACCGGATGTCGTCACGATAGGGTAATTGAGCCACGTGAGCAGGACGAGGAATGATTCCGCTATCCGCCAGCACCGCCGTGCCGACCAGAATCAGCGGATGCGCCAGGATCAACGCCAGCGTCGCATAGCGCGCATACGGGCGTCCTCCATACGATCGCGAAATCCACGCCACACCAAGCAGCGCGTAGAAAGCAGCGCCCGGCAGGAAAAACGTGAATCGATCGTTCACGCCAAAGCTGAGTGAAAATACAAGATCGAGCGTGGCCGCCCACCAGAGCGTGCGGTGTGTGGGACTGGTGGACCGCTGTATCAACCCCAGAAGCCCGATCCCGCACAGTGAAATCAGCACTAGTGCCGCATAACTCTTGGTCGCCCACATGTTGTCGAAACGTAGCAACGCCCATTCCCAACCGTCCGGAGAGGCGCCGTCAGACCCGGTCATAAAGAGACGGAGGACGGTCAGGATCGGCGTGCCTGACTGCAGGTCGTTGAGCATGGGGGGATAACAGGAGAAGGCGCCCAAGACAAAACCCGGCAAGACGAGCAGCATACGTGTGAAGCCTGTCCGCTGCCACACAAAGATATAGAGCGGGAAGAGCACGATAAAGGTGAGCTGATGGGTGGCCGCTCCGAGGCCGGTCAACACACCGACCAGAAAGATCTTGAGCCGTGGTTTCACGGCCAGTTCTTCATCGAAGACCAGCCAATAGGTCGTCAGCACGATGAGCAAGTGCAGCGCATAGACTTCTATCTTCGTGCTCACCCAGAATACGTTTTGCAGCAGGACGACGGCCAGCGCCGCCAGCGTCGCATACCGCTGATCCAGGCCGAGTGCGCGACTTAGCCGGTAGGCGACATACGCGATCGGGAGCATCAGAACACTGTTCATGTACGCCACCGCATACAGACCGAAGAGCTTATACAGCAGCACCATGACCAGCTGGTACAAGGGATGGTACGTCGCATCCAAGCGGTCGTTAAAATACAGTCCTTGAGATGCTTTCAGCATGAACCAGCCGTTATCCATCCATTGAATGGGGCCGCTGGACGCGAAGAAGCTTAACGAGAGCGCCGCCAACAGGACTGCGCGCAGGGTGAGTGTCTCGCTGAGGTCACGAGGAGTCGTCTCCTCACCGATCATCGCGTGATGTTTCGGGCGCGCTGCTGTGTGAGATAGACCGTTACCCATGATGTGCCTCGTCGTGCACCGAATCCTTGTCCGAAGGCCTACACGTCACCGTGCGGACGTTACCATGGCCAACTCACCGCTCCCGCCGTCAGGACACAGGCAAACGCCAGACCGGCCAGGAGGCTCACTCGATCAGTGAGAGCAAACACAACAGGGTCTTCGTGGAGTTGACCGCGATGGGCTTGCGTCCAGATCCACGAAATCCAGAACACCATGATCGGAATGGCTGCCCAGAGGAATTTAGGCGCCTGATAGAGCCGGAGGACGGCATCACTATTCAGATAGAGGGCCAAGACGACCACCGCCGCATAGCCGGATGTGATGCCCAATATCTGGATCAACGGCGCGTCCGTGATGAGATACGCGCGGCCGGACGCGTGTTGCCGGCCCACATCCGAGAGGATCTGCAATTCCGCATACCGTTTGACGAAGGAAAGAGACAGAAAGAAGAAGCAGGAGAACGCCAGGAGCCAAAACGACAGTTCGATGCTGACCACCGCGGCGCCGGCGATGATGCGCAGGGTATACAACATCGCCAGCGTGAGGCAGTCGACGAGGAGCAGCCGCTTGAGTGTAAAGGAGTAGGCGCAGGTCAACGTAAAATAGACGAGGAGCCAGGACAGAAAGGGGCCGCCGAGATACAGCGCGATGCCGGTACTGCTCCCAAGGAGGACGGGCATCAGCGCAAAGCCCGCCCACACAGGGACCTGGCCTGAAGCGAAGGGCCTGGCACGTTTGTACGGGTGCTGCCGGTCGCTTTCCAGATCCAGGAGGTCATTGGTGATATAGACGGCTGAGGCGCAGAGGCTAAACGAGAAAAAGGCCAGGATGAGACTCGGCCACGTGTCCATCTGCGTCACTTGATGCGCCGCGACGGCCGGGACGACAAGCAGGAGGTTCTTCAGCCATTGATGCAGGCGCAATACCCGACGCCAAGCGGTGAAGCCGACGGTCGGCCTCGGGAAGACCCGCTCGACGGCTCCGCCCGACGAGGCACGCTGAATGACGCCCTGTGAAGGATGGACCATGACTGCCTGTCTCGCGCATTGCCATACAGCCAGGTCATCGCGAGCATTGCCGGCATAGTCAAAGCCGGCACGGCCGAACCGCTGAACCAGCGCCTCAGCTTTCCGCATCCCGGCAAGATTGGTCGTGCCATTACTGGCAATGATCTCGTCGAAGACGCCCAGGTGGTCGGCGATGGCCGTCGCAATCGCATGATCAGAGGCCGTACAGAGAATGAGTCGGCGGCCGTGTGCCCGCTCTTGGTGTAACCAGGCCAGGAATTCCTGATTGAACGGCAGGCCCTGTGGATCCATGGAGGTCCGTACCGCTAGTTGCCGCTTGAGCAGCGCTTTCCCTCTCAATAACCACAAGGGAATCAGGCAGAGACTCACGGGGTTCTCACGGAAGAGTTTGCACACCGATTCATGAAGCATATCCGTGCGGATGAGCGTGCCATCGAGATCCACGACAAGAGGACAGTCGTCATGAATCTCTTTCCGATACCAGGCTGGTTTTCGCGCAGCGGTTGCCATGAGATTTAGATTCTTTTAGGAGCGTTCAAGAGGAGCGTTCACGGTTCGCGGATTGCGCTCACTTGGCTACCATGAACTTGACTGCGTCGACTATCCTTAGGCACTGGGCGGCTTTCTAATCCGTTCTGACAAGGCCCCTAGCTCGGTTGATAGCTCTGAGGGGACCTCTTACAGGAGATTATTCGGGGCCTAGTCGAAATTCTTCGACGTACGAGGGAAGGTCCGAGCCAAGGAATGGCCAAGCTTTTTCGCTGTAAGCGCGTCCTCAGGCTAGGGACTTCCCTCGCAGAGCCATCCGGGTCTGTCTGCCAGCTTGCGAATCGGACGACCTGTCTTCTGTCATGGACAATTTGGCTGAGTTGTCTCTCTCGCAAACGGTGAGCACCGCTGGAATTGCAAGCGATCAAGCGGTTCCGAATCCCCGGTCAGAGGTCTAAAAGTTGCGAGTCTATGAAGACAGAGACACTGGTGGTCACAACTCACTTTGGGAGGGATCACGATGACGAAATCTACAAGCCGGATGGTCGGTGGAATGGTTGCCGTGGTCATGGCGTGGGCGGCTCCTGCCATGAGCGCGGATATGAGTCACTCTGACAGGGGTAAACAGAATCCCGGCGTGGCGCATGGTGAAACGTCCCAGCAGAAGAGCCAGCAGGGATTGGGATTAGAGGATGCCGGATCGTCAGGCGTGATTATGGGCGGGCCCGAAATCATCATAGGGAAGATCGCCGGCATCCAGGGCGACGAATATATGGTGGACGGGAACCGGGGACAATTCATCCGTCTCCGTGTGACGAAAGATACGAACATCATTTGCGCGGAAGGACAAGGAGCCCAGATGTCCACCGGCCGAGAAAGCAAGGAGGAGCACCACGAAATCCCCATCTCTCCCGGGGCCGAGCAAGAGATGAAGAGGCACAGTCAGAACGCCGATCGATCGCAGGACCAGCGACAGGCCTTGAACGATGCAAATCAGCAACAGGCCGAACATCAGATGGGCGCGCCGACGAAGGATCCGTCCAAGCTCAAAGACGTCGTGGGTTCCACGGATGAAAAGGCGAACCAGGATGTCGCGAAGGGCTCCGGCTTCGTGGTCGGCGGATCATCGGGATGCAAGCCCAAGGTGGGCGATATGGTCCGCATTGAAGCGTCCGACATGGGTACTGCGACCACCATCAAAGGCCTCTCTTCCGACGAGAGTGCAAGAATTGCCGGACGGGAGCTCGATCAGTCGCAGCGATAGCTCGCAATGAATGCAGAGAGCGACAAGCGAAAACCAAAACCGGTCAAACCTGCGCCGGCGGGGCGGGCCAGATCCAAGAAAGCGTCGGATCCGGCCCTGCCTTCCGCCCCCGATGTATCCGTGGCCTCCCGGCCGTCCTCGAATGGCGCGACGGGCACCACGCCCCCTGCGCCTGATCGGGCCGAGCCCGCGCCCGACCTGAACGGGCTCATTCAAGAGCGTGCGTACCGGTTGTATCAGTCAAGCGGCTGTCAGCAAGGCCACGCCCTCGAGCACTGGCTGGAGGCCGAGCGCCAGATCATGCGGTCACTGCAAGCAGAACGCGCAGAACATGACCGGACGACCGGAGAGAACGAAAAGGCCGGTACGTCGACGTGACGAGCGTCGTAAAGACGTTTCACTGAGAAATGATAGACGGGGATAGTCGAATCGTTCCAGATGCCTTGAGACTGAAATGGGAAAATCCGTTACCGGCCGCCGCTTCCGTATAGCCCACCGGACCTTCTCTAGCCCTTTCGCGATCGCGTCCTAAGATAGCATGGGGTCAGACAGACACCGCCTTGAAGTTGGCGGCCGTCACCATGTGATCGAGGTCGAGGGAGTTGAGCGATACCTGGCCCTCGTTCAGCACGAGTTGAATGTCGCAGTTTTTCAGCGTGCTGAGACGATGGGTAATCAGGAAGGTGGTGCGGCCGCGTGTCAACTCGTCCATGACATCCATGAGATCCGCTTCCGTGCGCGAATCCAGCGCGCTGGTAGGCTCGTCGAGAATGACGATCGGGGCGTCTCTGAGAAAGGCCCGGGCTAAAGCAATGCGTTGACGCTCACCGCCGGAGAGACGGGAGCCCCGTTCTCCGACCTGCGTCTCGTAGCCCTCGGGGCGGGATTGAATGAAGGCATCGGCGTTGGCCGCTTTGGCGGCCGCTTCAATCTCTTCCTGGGTCGCCTCGAGGTTGCCATACCGGATATTGTCGGCAATCGTCGTCGAAAAGAGCATTGGATCCTGAGGCACGATGGCGAATTGGCTGCGCAGGTCCGTCAAGCGGTATTCCCGGATGTCCACTCCGTCCAACATCACCGCCCCTTCAAGCGGATCGGCAAAGCGGGTCAGCAGATTCAAGAGTGTCGACTTCCCCGCGCCGCTCGAGCCCATGAGGCCGACCCTGGTGCCTACCGGAATGGAAAACGACACGTGCCGAAGGACCGGAGCGGCGCCCGGATACGCGAAGGAGACGCCGCGAAACGCGATCCCTCCGCGTGCACGAGGCAGCGGACGCGCCGCGGGGCGATCGATGATCAACGGAGGAATATCCAGAATGGCCAGCGCCCGGCGAAATCCGACAAAGCAGGACTGCAGTTCGGCCAGTTTTTTGGTGGCCGTGTCCAGTGGTCCCGCAAACTGGGCCATGTAGGCCATCAACAATAAGAAGTCTCCCATGGTGATGCGTCCGGACTTGATATGGTCGATGCCGACCACAAGGGCCGTCGCGGTTCCCAGGGCCACGGCCATGCCGAACATGAAATCGAATCCACTCCCGACGGAGGCCAGCGAATTGTGCTTGCGAACCCAGTCCATCGCATGGCCGAGAAACCGCTGCTGTTCGTGCCCCTCGCGGCCGAAGGCCTTCACCACCCGCGAGGCGCTCAGCACTTCCTGCGCGCAGGCGAGCGTGGCGCTTTCGGTCGATTTCACCGCCGACCAGCTGCTGCGCAGACGCTTCCCGCAGATGCGCGTCAGGACGAATAAGACCGGCATCATCGTGAGGGGCACGAGAGCAAACTGCCAATCTATGAAGATCATGAGCGTTGCCAGGCCGACCAGCATGCAGGCGGCACGGAGAAAGGGAATGACGGCGTCGATCGGGATCTGTTTGACCGAGGCGGCGTCATGTTGCAGCCGATAGACGGAGTCGGTCGGGCCGTTCGTGTCATGGTAGGACACGCAAATACGCTGCAGGTGCTCAAACAGCCGGCTCCGGAACGAAAAAATCAAGCGCTCACCGGTATAAGAGGACAGCACCCACAACGCCACACCCTGGAGATGCGTGCAAAGCGCGATGCCGACGTACCCGGCGAAGACCAAGGCGAGTAAGCCTGTGTGGGAGGCCAGCAGTGGCGAAGGGACCCAGGTCTGCAGGAAGGCCGGCAGCGGTCGAGAACCGATGATGCTGTCGACCGCCAGGGTGAGCGGCAAAGGCATGAGCAAATTCAGAGGAATTGACACCATCACGACCGCACACAGGCAGGCAAGCTGCCATCGAAAGGGCGCAATGACTGTCCACAGTTCACGAAGAAGCTTGGTGGTCGTGCGAGTCTGTTGAGGCATGTTCATCATCTTCATAATCTTTGGCGGCCGCGGGACCATTGGCTCCGCTGGTTGTTGTACGTGCGGGCGCATCCTAATTGCCGACCGAAATCGGCGCAACCGAATGAAGGAAAGGCAGGGTAAAAAAGATGTAAAGTTTTTAGGCGATTCATGGGCTTGTGGTCGCGCACGACTGATCGCAGCCGGCGTCTGAAAGGGACAGGCTGTCCGGGATGTCGGACAGCCTGTCTAGGTTTCCGGCGGGTAAATATCGGAGTTCCGCTATCTCTTTGATCCCTCAGCGGACAGGCACCGCCGGTCGGCAGCTGGAAGATCGGCCCATGGATTGCACAGCTTCTTTGCTTGGGGAAAACCGGACACATTCACAAGGAGGTGCGTATGCGCAATGGGGAATATGAATATTACGAAGATTCCATGGGCTGGTCTGCGTTTGTGGCAGGGGCGTTGATCGGCGCCGGGGTCGCGCTGTTGTTCGCACCCCAGACGGGAACGGAGTTGCGCGGGATCCTCCGCAACTACGCCGCTCGCGCCAAAGATGAAGCGATGGAGCGAGGCAAAGCGGCATGGGATACGGCCGTGGAACGAGGCAAGGACTATTACGAGAAGGGCCAGGAAACGGTGCAGGAGGCCGGCCGTTCCGCCCGTGACTACGCGCAGTCCGCGAAGGAGTCCTTTCGTGAAGGATCCAGGGAATCGTCGACGCGCGGTTAGTGGCGAATCACAGACTCGGTGGTTCAGTACATCCTGCGTCACGAGCGCGCTTGTATTCCTGCTGGTCGTGGTCGGTGGGACGGGATGCCAATCGACCCGGGACACGACCGCACGAGAGACGATGAATGATGCGTCTATTTCGACCGCAGTGCAGATGAAATTGACCGGCGATCGCGAGGCGAATTTCGCCCGTGTGCACGTCGATGCGACACAGGGTGTCGTGAGTCTCAACGGCGCGGTCACGTCGTCCGACGACAAAGCGCGCGCCGAACGGCTCGCGAAAAGCGTCAATGGCGTGTCCCGGGTACGCAATCATTTGCAGGTGCAGCGTGAACCAGCGAAGACCGGGAAAGCTGAATGAAGGACCCGCATTCGGAGCCGGTCTGGGACTGCGCGATCGTGGGAGGCGGCATCGCCGGCTTGTCGGCCGCTATTTATCTGGGCCGCAGCCGGCGCCGGACGGTGGTCATCGATTCCGGGCATTCGATGGCCAAGTGGGAGGAGATGGTCGACAACTATCTGGGATTTCCGGATGGGGTGGGTGGCCTTGCGTTGCTCGACCGCGGCCGACAACAGGCGCGGCTGTTCGGCGCCATCCTGCGCGAGGACGACATCTATAAGATTCGACGCCATGGACGGGATCCGTTCGTGGTGGAGGGGCGGCACGCGGAGTATCGGGCTCTTCGGGTCCTCCTCGCGACCGGGCTCACCCACTTACTGCCCGAGATTCCTGGCGCGAAGGCCTGCCTGGGCAAGAGCGTCTTCTTTTGCAAGGACTGCGATGCGTTCCGCGTGCAGGAGCGACGCATCGCCGTGATGGGTAGCCGCGACGAAGCCGTGCGGTATGCCCTTGGTATGCTGGCGTTTTCTTCATCGGTCTGCCTTTCGACCAACGGCGAGCCGCCAGCCTGGAGCCGTGGTTCGCAAGCCTGGATCGAGGAGTACGGCATCCCGGTCCGCTGTGAGCCGGTGGTTGAATTGTGCCACCAGGCAGGCGCGCTGCACAGTCTGCGCTTCCGGTCCGGCGAGCCCTACCGAGTAGAAGCGCTGTTCGTCACAAGAGGCGACGTGTTTCACACAGGTTTGGCTGAACAACTCGGCGCGCGTGAAGACGACGACGGCCAGTTGCTGGTGGATGACGACATGAGGACAACCGTTTCGGGTCTCTATGCGGCAGGCTGTGTCACCCCGGCCAATTGCCAAATGATCATCGCTGCCGGCCAGGGAGCCACGGCTGCTCAGGCGATCAATCGCGATTTGTTCGAAGAGAGTCTGGCCCATCATGCGCTGCGCGTCACGATGCCGGCTGCTTGAGGCGAGAACCTTGGGCCCGACATGTGGAAAAGAGTGAGAACGGCCCGACTCACCAGAACCTCACGGAGTGCCTGTCATGCGGATTGTAGAATGCGAACGGACCATGGCGAGACGGCTCCATGCCGGGTGAGCAACGGACGGTCCGCATTGCAGCCGTCGGAGACCTGCATTGTCCGAGGACGACGAGCCAGGACCTGCAAGTGCTGTTTGATGCCCTGGCCGATCTGGCGGACGTGTTGCTGTTGTGCGGCGACCTCACTGACTATGGCAAGCCGGAAGAAGCGCGGGAACTGGCGCAGCAGTTGCCGGACCCACGGCGTCTTCCGACGCTCGCGGTGTTGGGGAATCATGAATACGAATGCGGGCAGCAGAAGGAAGTGGCCGACATACTCAGCGGGCAGGGCGTCACGGTCCTGGACGGCACCGCCACCGTCGTGAAGGGTATCGGGTTTGCCGGCGTGAAGGGATTTTGCGGCGGCTTCGGAGAGCGCGCCCTACAACCCTGGGGAGAAGGGATTTTGAAACAGTTTGTGCGGGAAGCCGTGGAAGAAGCGCTCAAACTCGAATCAGCGCTGGCCAAGCTGCGGACGTCGTCACGGGTCGTGTTGATGCACTACGCTCCCATTGTCGATACCGTGATGGGCGAACCGGCCGAAATTATCCCGTTCTTGGGATCCAGCCGGCTGGAGGAACCGGTCAATCGCTATGGAGTAACGGCGGTCTGTCATGGGCACGCGCATCATGGACAAGCGGAAGGCCGCACACATGGCGGTGTGCCTGTCTACAACGTTGCGCTGCCGCTGCTGCGGCGGCAATTCCCCGGTCAGCGGCCGATCCGCTTTTTGAATATCCCGGCTGACGGGGCCAACCCGGTTTTAACGTAGGGAGGCTCTAGTGCACGCGACAGGCATGCCGCACGATCCAGCACATGGTGTGTACCGCTCCGCCTTGTGGGCTCTTCGAGACAGCGGCATCCCGTTTCTCGTCGGCGGGGCCTTCGGGCTCGAAAGTTATTCGGGCATCGTGAGGGAGACCAAAGATCTTGATTTGTTTGTTAGGCCGGGCGACAGCGGGCGCCTGTTGCAAGGGCTTGCCAAAGCGGGATTCCGGACCGAGGTGCGGTTCCCCCATTGGCTCGGCAAGGCCCGGAAACAGGGGCAGAGCATCGACGTTATTTTCAGCTCCGGCAATGGTGTGTGCACCGTCGACGACGAATGGTTTCGCTACGCCCTGCCCTCGGTCGTGCTGGGGGTTGATGTCTTGCTGACGCCGGCCGAGGAGATGATCTGGTCGAAAGCCTTCATCATGGAGCGCAATCGGTATGACGGCGGCGACATCGCCCACATCCTGCGGGCACGGGTCGCCGCGCTGGATTGGGCGCGGCTGCTGTCCCGGTTCAACACGCACTGGCGGGTGCTGTTCAGTCACGTGATATTGTTCGGGTTCATTTACCCGGAGCAGCGGCTGCGGATTCCTGAGTGGTTCATGCGCGAGATGATGCGGCGCATGGCGCAGGAGATGCAGTGTTTGCCCTCGGACCGACGGGTCTGCCAGGGCACCTTATTGTCGTGGTCGCAGTATCTCGTCCATATCGAACGAGGCGACTATGAGGATGCGCGCACTCAACCGCGTGGCACCCTCCAGGAGGAAGACGTGCGACAGATGACCGCCCGCCTGCAACGCGAGCACAGATTTGGTCAGGAGGAACATCAGACCCATGACACGGGTGAAGTCCAGGCCGCATGAGCCAGCCGGGCAGACGCCGCCTTGGGTGATGCCGTGGAACGCCGAAGGACTCAGCAATGAATCCGTCAGGCGATCGGTGGAACTCTCCGCGATGGCGTTTCGCGAATCGTCGGATGAGCTCGACCCTCAGACCGTACGGCAGGATCTCCAAACCGGACGGTCGGCGGGCTTGCGTCGCCGGCGCGCGATTGTCGGTCTATCGCTCCTCGGCTTGTGCAGTATGGGGATGGTCTCGTTGTACCAGATGGGCCTGCTGCGCCACTTGCCGGATCCGCCCCTCCGCCGTTTTCACGCGGACAAGGTGAACGCTTCGTTCCGAGGCTATCAATACGGCGTGCCGCATGGCGCGCTGTCGATGACGGCCCATGCGCTCAACATTCTCCTGGCCGCCATCGGCGGCCGTGGCCGCGCCCGCGTGATGCCGTGGGTTCCGGTGATCGCCGCAGGGAAAGCGGCCGCGGAAGCCGGAATGGCGGCGAAGACCGTGCTGCACCAGATGCCTGCGGTCGAACGAGCCTGGTGTAGCTACCATCTGGTCGATGCCATGGCCCATGTCGGAACCTTTCTTCTCACCTTGCCGGAAGCCTGGCAAGCCCTGCGCGATGGCCCGATACGCACGTCCTCCAGGAGGCAGCCATGAGACCTGACTCGAGATCACTTATTCTGGTCGCCCGCATTCTGCTGGCGGTGATGTTCCTGATGTCGGGTCTTCAGAAAATCGCCGATCCGCAGGGAACGCAGCAGTACATGAGCGCCATGGGCATGACGTGGCTGACCGGCATCTTCTATGTGGGCGCGATCCTCGTCGAGATCGGCGGCAGCATCTCGCTGCTCCTGGGGTATCAGGCGCGGCTCGGCGCCTGGCTCCTCTTCCTGTTCATGATTCCCGCGACGCTGGTGTTCCATACCCATTTTGCCGACCCGAATCAAATGATTCATTTCCTCAAAAACCTGTCGGTGATGGGCGGTCTCCTCTATGTGGCCGCGTATGGGGCGGGCGCCTTGAGCATGGATGCGGGGCTTGAGCGGACGACCGCCGCCCCGGCGCCGCGTCCGGTGGTCAAACGGGTGGTCAATCAATAACGGCCCGTGGCCCGCCCGTCTTCGTGAGTCGAGAGGACCTTGTGTGATATGCAACCCTCGCTCAAGCTCATGCGCATCGCAGGGATTGACATCGGGTTGCATTACAGCTGGATCCTCATCGCGTTGCTCCTGACGGGATCCTTCCTCGGCTATTTCCACGAGACGAATCCTCAATGGAACGGGCGGGTGATCTGGTCCGTCTCGATCGCGATCGCCCTGTTGTTCTTCGTCTCCATCGTGCTGCATGAACTGGCGCATGCGTTGGTCGCCAAGGCGTTCGGCATGCCGGTCCGGACGATTACCTTGTTCGCACTGGGGGGAGTGGCGAACATCGAGCGGGAGGCCGCGACACCCGCAGCGGAGTTCTGGATGGGCATCGCCGGTCCTCTGGCGAGCGGAGCCTTGGGCTGGGCCTGCGCCGGTTTGGCGTCGTCCCTCGGTCCCCGAACGATTCCAGCGTTACTGAGTCCGCCCGTGGCCATCCTGGTGTCGTTGAGCTCACTGAATTTTATGCTCGCCGTCTTCAACTTGATCCCCGGTTTTCCCTTGGACGGCGGGCGTATCCTTCGTGCAGTACTGTGGTGGCTCTATAGCGACAGTGATCGCGCGACCAGGCAAGCGGCGCGCGTGGGGCAGGGCGTCGCCATCGGCCTCTTCGCGTTCGGTGTCTGGCAGTTTCTGGGGACGGACGGGATCGGCGGGGTCTGGGTGGCGCTGCTCGGATGGTTTTTATTGGATGCGGCAACCGCCAGCTACGCCCAGGTGGAAGTGCTCGCGGGGCTCCGGGGCCTGCGTGTGGCCGATGTGATGTCGAGCGGATGTCCGACCATTGCGGCTGACGTGTCGGTCAAGGAGTTTGCCGATGAGTATGTGCTCAAGACCGGCGAGCGGTGCTTCGTCGTGCTCGACCGGGGGGCCGTCAGCGGATTGATCACGCCCGCTGATTTGAAACAGATCGACCGGTCGCGCTGGGGCGACCTCACGGTCGGCGCTGCAAAGCGGCCGCTCCATCAGCTTCGCGCGGTGTCGCCTGAGACGCCGGTGGTCGAGGCGCTCCAGACGATGGGGCGTGAAGATGTGAATCAACTGCCGGTCATGTCGGCAGGACGGATGCACGGCTTGTTGTCGCGCGGGCATATCATGCACGTCTTGCAGACTCGCCTGGAACTGAGCATGTAAAGCTCTCAGGACGATCGGCCGCCTTGATCCTGTCATCCTGAAAGAAAGGAGCACTCGATGAAAGCATCCTCTGTTGTCTCGATGGTCTGCGGCGTCCTCTCTATGGCTGTCGCAGGATGTTCTTCCCCGTCTGGAGCGCACCGGGGAGCCGCGGCGGGATCTCCAGCTTCCAGTCAGCAGGAAGTGGCGGATCAAGCGCGGGACTCCCGCACGCAAGCGTATGCGCCTGGCCGAGATGGCCGACCGGCGGCAGCTCGAGGCGGATGTCATGGCGAAGGAACTCGGCCCCGATCATCCGTCGGTTGAGAAGAAACGGCGCCTTGCGGAGGAACTCCGTGCGGCCGCGCAAGAAGCCGATCAAACGGCGCGGACCTTACGTCGCGACGTGCCTCATGGCATGGTGCAATAGCCGCTCGTACTGCGGCCGGCGCCTTAGGTTCTTCCTATCCGCCATGCGGGTGAACGACCGGGACAAGTAAGTGTGAAGCGGGGAGACAGGCGTACAAGCTGCCAGGGCGCCGGACACGGAACGCCGTGTCCGGCAGGGTCCTCAGGCGGCCTTTCGTCGCCGGGACTGTCCCGACGATTTCTTTCCGCTGCGCTCGAACTTCTGCATTAGCTTTTCTTTGCGCTCAGCAAATTCCTCGCTCAGTTCAGCCTCGTCGAAGCCGGCCTTTTCGGCCTCCGGAAACGTTTCGTTTTCTTCCTCCTCGACGTGGTGACGAATGATTTCTCCCAGCACTTTGAACTTGGGTGCGAACTCCTCCGTGCCGGCATTCATCTTCCGCAGCTCTTTGATAAGCAGCTTGGCGACATGGTGCTCTTCCAGCGCTTCATCCACTTTCTCCTCTTCCTCGATCACCTCGCGAATGGCGGGATACACCAGCTCTTCTTCGAGCTGGGCATGAATTTCCAGCTCGCGGAGGGTCTCTTCGGCGATGCCGGTGCGCCCCCGCTTGTCCGCATCTTCGAACTGGGTAAACAGTTCTTCCACCCGGCGATGATCCGCTTTCAGCATCTCGAACACGCCTTCCGTCGCGCTGCTGTCTTCTTCGTCCATCTCGCTCTCCCGCTGGCTTGATTTGGATTCCCTCATAGAAGCCCTCCTTTACATTCACACCGGTGCGCGGTGCGATGGGTGTCTAAATTGACCGGCTGCTCTCCTTCATCGAACCCCCATACGAAGGGCGCGCCTCCTCGCGGTCCTCACGCCGGATAATCTCCTCGAAGAGTTCCGCTTGTCGCTGGCATTCCACGCAGCGCCGGGCGAACGGCAGCGCGCGCAACCGGCCTTGAGAGATCGGGGCATCGCAGTCTTCGCAGATGCCGTACGTGCCGTCGTCGAGACGCCGCAACGCTTCATCCAGGTGATTCCGTTCGCGAGTGCGCGCCTCGAGGAGGGCAATCTGCTGCGCCGCGGTGCTGTCCCGCTGCGACATGTCCTCCAGGTCCAGCACGGAGTTCTCCCGAAAGTGGCTGTGATTGTCGCGATGTTGAGCGATCAGCTCATCGATGTGCTTTTGTAATTCGTGCCGCCGCGCGAGCAGGTACTGGCGTAAGGTTTCCGGCCTGGTGTCCTTCACGGTATGGTCTGCCATAAGGCTCCCCTCATGTTAATGATTGAAGTGGCGGCACAGTGACCTGCGGCCAGCTGGGGATCTGTAGTGCCTCCGGCCAAGCCGCTGGTGGGTCGTTTTGCAAGTGTAGGACCAGCGGAAGGGCAGGCAGATCATGCTGATGAACGAGCGGCCCTCAGCAATTTGACGCATGATCGGATTCGGAGAGTCGGCCTGAGGGAAAACGAATTGCCCGTGACGGGATGACTTGTCTCTCGGAAGGACAAGTCGTCGGCCAAGGTCAGCCGGCCAAAGGGAGCGTGACTTGATCCATCGGTCGGACATGGGCGCGCAGCCACTGCTCGACTTCGCGATGAACGTCGTTGGCCGCTTCGTCGAGCGTATGCTTCGCTCCCTGCAACAAGAGCAGTTGCTTCGGCACTGTGGCCAGCGCGGCCACGTATTCAGAGTTCGAGACGTGGAGCACTTCATCCGCGGTGCCATGAATCAGCAGGAGGGAACAATGAGACGGGAGCTGGCCCACAATATCGGCGCCCTGGCTTTGGACAGCCAGCGTGACGACGGTGGAAGGCAGAGTCGAATAGACGGCTGCGCGGATTGCCACGGCACCGGCAAAGGAATGGCCGACCAGACCGATTCCCCTGATCCGGCGCTCGCGAAGAAAATCTATAGCCGCCAGCGTGTCCAGCACCGATTCATCTAAATTGGTTGGACAGCGCACATTGAGCCGGAGGGAAGCCATCTTCTCTTGCAGCAGCGATTCGGATAGGTGCGGGTAAAGATTTCCGGCCGGCCCGTCCCAAAAGCCGCCCATGCCTCCGATCCAGATGACCCCTTTGATGGCATGCGGGCAGGTATATAACCGTCCGCCGACGTCCCCTCGGGCGGTGGGAATAATAATTTCCTCGTAGTCGCTTGAAGAAGACATCAGATTGATGACGGCCAGCGGTTGCGCGACAGTCGCAGGATAGCCCGCTTACGCAGCCGTAGAGGGCCTGAGCAAGACGCGATAGGCCAGTAGAATGAGAATGGCGCCGACCACCGCCATGATGAATCCGACGGGATCGCCTTCCTGATACCAGCCCAGCGTCTGCCCGATAAAGCCGCCCAAAAAGCCGCCGCCGACGCCCAATAGGATTGTCACGAACACCCCGCCGGGATCTCGTCCGGGGAGCAGCAGCTTCGCCGCCAATCCAACGAACAGGCCGAAGAAAATCCACCCGATCATATCTGGTCCTTCGTCACCTTCAGCCGTTCATGTTCGATGCAGTCGAGCCCCTCGCGAAAAAAAAGGGAGGCAGAGGAGACAAGCTCCTCTGCCTCAGTCGTCTTCGACCGTGGGGTCCACGTCGGGGATCGCCATAGAAAGCGAGAGTGGGCGACTCTCATTGGCTCTATGACAGAAGGCCGAACGGGGGCACGTTCGGGATTCCTATCCCATCGATGAGGATTCACGTGAAGACAACGTCTCGTCACATTCAAGAGCGCCTTCTCTCAAGGCCGTCAGGCCGCCATGGAGGACAAGAGGTCGTCCCGCCGCTGCTGCATCTGCGCGCCAAGGGTTTGCACGTCCAGCTCGCTCGCCGCCAGCGGCAGAATGACGTCTTCCTCGCCGGCGATGTGCTCGAGCACCGCCTCTTCCAATTCATTGAACAATTCCTCGTAGTCCGGGGCCTTCGCGTCCAGTGTTCTGAGTTGTTCAATCAGATCTTTGGCAACCTGATGTTCGTCGTAGGCGACGGTGATGAGCTCCTCATCGTCGTCATCGACGTCGTCGGCGTCCAGGTCTATCCCGTCGACCGCCTCGACCTCCAGTTCATCGTCGTCTTCATCCTCGTCATCGGTTTCAGTCGCGATGTCCAGGCCGCTGTCTTCCGCCGCCTCTTCGGCGACCGGCGCGGCGCCGGCGATCTTCTCCCGCACGGCCGGGTAGAACAGTTCCTCCTCGAGCTTGGTATGGATCTCCAACTCCGTAAACAGCTGGCCGGCGATGTTGGACCGTTCTTCCGGCGGCGCCGAGTGGAAACGCTCGAATAACTGCTTCACCTGCTTATGATCCGCTTTCAACATGTGCACGGCGTCGGCTTGCTTCCGCGATGTTTTCGCCGTCTGCGATTTCTTCGGCGGCTGCTTGGGCATAAAGACGGTCCTCCTTGTCGACCTTCAGGGTCGACCTTCAGGCTGCGATTTATCCGTTGACGACGGTTCCGCCGTTGGGATGCAAGACTTGTCCCGTGGTATAGGACGCATCGTCCGAGGCCAGGAATACATAACTGGGCGCGATTTCATCCGGCTGCCCGGGCCGCTGCAAGGGCACGTCAGCCCCGAATGTTTCTACCTTCTCGGCCGGAAAGGTCGAGGGAATCAGCGGCGTCCAGACCGGCCCGGGCGCCACCGCATTCACGCGGATGCGCTTCTCCGCCAATGCTTGAGAGAGCGACCGAGTAAACGCCACGATCGCCCCCTTGGTCGAGGAATAATCCAACAGCTGAGGACTCCCTTTGTAGGCCGTCACTGAGGTGGTGTTGATAATGGTGCTGCCTTCTTTCAGATGTGGCAGCGCCGCTTTACCCATATAAAAATACGAGAAGATGTTTGTCCGGAACGTCCGCTCGAGCTGGTCGGCGGTGATCTGCTCCAGGCTGTCCTGCGGATGCTGCTCGGCGGCATTATTCACGAGGATGTCGAGACGGCCGAATTCCCTGACCGTGCGGTCGACCGCATCGCGGCAGACCTGCTCGTCGCCGACGTCACCGGCGATGGCGAGGCATCGCCGCCCTTCCTGTTCGACGAGATGCTGGGTTTCTTTCGCGTCGTCGTGCTCGTTGAGATAGACAATCGCGACGTCGGCTCCCTCCCGGGCAAACGCGATGGCGACGGCTCGTCCGATCCCGCTGTCTCCGCCGGTAATCAGGGCCGCTTTCCCGTCCAACCGGCCGCATCCCGGATGACTCGGTTGGCTGACGGGTTTCGGCGTCATATCCGACTCCAGACCCGGCCGCCGGTCCTGTTGCTGCGGAGGCTGAGTGGAAGCTTTTTTGGCCATTCGTGAGGTCCCTCTTACACGTCGTTGTAATCACACCGGTTTGCAAGACGTGGACCTTCGTCAGATTCCTTCCAAATGGAGCGTTCGCCGGTGCTGCGGTGCAGAGACTTGAGATGATTTGTCAGCGCCTGGGACGGTCTGTGAAGCCGTCGTTCACCCGTGAGGGCACACAGCGGCGCGTAGACGACCTTTTTGATTTTCGGACAGGATGTCTTTGGCCGGACACTTCATCCGCAGGGGATGCCGAGAAATGCGGAGAAGCATGGCAGCGGTCCGAAGCATCCGGACGCACACCCGTGTCTTTACATTCGGCGGGATAGAAGGGCACCTGAATTGCAAGCTCCCTGGGAAATTTATGAGCCCGCGACCGGTTTCCCTGGATGTTCAGCAACCGCCGCCCGTAATGGCAGCCAGGCATTCGCTGTTCCATATCGGCCGCAACTGCTGGAGAGTCGAACCGGCGGACCGCGCATCCTTTCTGATCGACGGCGATGCGTATTTTCATGCCTTCCGCGAAGCAGCCAAACAAGCCAGGCACCACATCATCATTCTCGGATGGGACTTCGACAGCCGTGTCCGCATGCTCATCGACCGCGAGCCCGATGGCTTCCCAGACCGCCTGGGTGAGTTTCTCCATCAGCTGTTGATGCGGCGGCGGAACCTTCGGGTGTATGTGCTCACCTGGGACTTTCACATGATCTATCTCAACGAGCGGGAATGGTGGCTGCCCTCCAAACTCGCGGCGCACCGGCGGCTGCATTTCGTGAAAGATGCGACGCATCCGCTGGCGGCCTCTCATCACCAGAAAGTCGTGGTGATCGATGACGCGGTGGCATTCGCGGGGGGGCTCGACTTCGCGCAATGCCGCTGGGATTCTCCGTCGCACACTCCGAGGCATCCCGACCGGCGCTTATGCGGCAACGGCGGCCCGTGCCGGCCATTTCACGATGTGCAGATGATGGTCGACGGCCACGCCGCGGCGGCGCTTAGTGATCTCGCGCGTGACCGGTGGACACGCGCCACCGGCCGCGCCATTCGTCTGAGCCCGCGCGGACAGACGGCCGACTGCTGGCCGCCGACGGTGGCGCCGGACCTGACAGGGGTGTCGGTGGCGATTGCCCGCACCATTCCGGAATTCGACCGGCGGGCGCCGGTGCGGGAGGTGGAAGCGCTGTTCCTGGACAGCTTAGCCGCAGCGAAACGGCACATTTATATCGAGACGCAATACCTGACCTCCCGCACTGTGGCCGATCAGCTCGCCAAACGGCTCGAAGAGCGGCAGGGTCCTGAGATCGTCATGATTTTGCATCCCAACAGCGACGGCTGGCTGGAGCAGCATACGATGGATGTGCTACGCGGCCGGGTGCTGAGACGACTCCGTGGGGTCGATCGATTTGGCCGTTTGCGCTTGTATTATCCGCGCATCCCCGACTTGCAGGGGCAGTGTATCAGCATGCACAGCAAAGTGTGCATCATCGACAATGATTTCGCCCGGGTGGGATCGGCCAATTTGAGCAACCGGTCCATGGGCGTGGACACCGAATGCGATTTGGCGATGGAGGCTGCGGGAGATCCGGCGGTCCAGCGCGGCATCGAGGCGCTGCGTCACCGGCTGTTGGGGGAGCATCTCGGCGTCGAACCGGAGGCGGTGGCCCGGGAATATCGTGCGCAGGGCTCGTTGATCCGGACGATCGAGCGCCTCAGGAGCGGCGGCCGGTCGCTGGAGGTGTTCGACGGCCATATCTCAGAGGACATTGACGAAGTCGTGCCGGATGCGGATTTCATCGATCCGAGCCGGCCGTATGACAGCCAGTTCCTCCCTGCGGACCAGCGACCGCCGGCTCGCCGTCAGCTGGTGTTCTCGATCGCCGGCCTGCTGACCCTCACTCTGCTGGCCGCCTTCTGGCAATGGGCGCCGATTCGGGAACATCTGAACGTCCTCGATCTGGCCGCGCAGCTGCAGACCTTTGCGCAGGGACCGATGGCCGCGCCGGTCACCATCGCAGGCTTCCTGGTCGGCGGTCTCCTGGTCATGCCGGTCCTGCTCTTGATCGCCGTGACGATCCTGGCCTTCGGTCCCTGGTGGGGCTTTCTCTATGCGTTCATCGGTATGACCGTGAGCGCGCTGTTGACGTTCTGGGTCGGGCGGCTGCTGGGACGCAGGCTCATGGACCGGCTGGCGGGCTCCCGGTTGCATCACGTGAGCCGCCTGTTGGCGTCCAAAGGCGTGCTGGCCATCATTACGCTGCGCATTGTGCCGCTGGCGCCGTTTTCCATTATCAATGCCGTCGCGGGAGCGACACATATCGGCGTGAAGGATTTCTTCATCGGGACCATCGTCGGCGAGTTGCCCGGGCTGTTGAGCCTGGCGCTGTTTGTCGACCAGATTTATGAGACCATCCGCCATCCGGGGCCCGGCAGCATCGGGATGCTGGCGGTGCTCGCCGGGACCCTGGTGCTTGCCGGATGGGGTCTGCGCCGCTGGCTCAAAGTGGATCCGTACGAGCCGGACGCGGCCACGCGATCGCGGCTCTAAACCTATGCGATTGGCGCTGGCAACCTACAACATTCACCGCTGTATCGGATGGGACGGCCGCTATGATCCGGACCGTATCCGCGATGTCATTCAAGAACTCGATGCCGATATCGTCGCACTGCAGGAAGTTGACTCTCCCGATCAGCATGGGCTCGAGCTGGCCCATTGGTTCGGTGAAGAGTCGCATCTGAAGGTAGTGGCTGGTCCGACCCTCCGGGAACGCAAAGGTCATCACGGCAACGCCGTGTTGACCCGATGTGATTCCGGCGACATCCGGCTCATCGACCTGAGTCTGCCTGGATACGAGCCGAGAGGCGCGATCGATATGGACGTCACCTGCCAGGGCGAAGTGGTCCAGCTCATCGCGACGCACCTCGGCCTCCGTCCTTCCGAGCGGCGCATCCAGGTGCAGCGCCTGCTGGAGCGGGTTGGTCCCAACTGCGTGCTGATGGGTGATCTCAATGAATGGTGGCTCTGGGGCCATCCGCTTCGATGGATTAAGGCGATGTTCGGTCACGCCCCCGCGCTTCCCACGTTTCCCTCCATTCGGCCGCTCCTGCCGCTGGACCGCATCTGGATCCGCCCTCCCGGCGTGTTGCGGGACGTCACCGTCCACCGGACCGCCCGATCCATGCGGGCGTCCGACCACCTGCCGCTCAAGGCCATTGTCGAATGGAATCACTCAGCGGTCGGCTGCGAGCTCGACTAAAGAGAAACGCAAACGCCTTTTCGAATCGCTCACCGCGAGGGAATGGCACGTTGCGCCGGAAGAGGCTCCGCACGACCGAGACTGGCCGCGAGCGGGTGAAGGCTCGACACGCCTGTGGGCAGCAGCGCCGGCATGACCATGAAGTCGGGGAGCGACGTATCCATCACTTTGATGGCACGGCCCTGCTCATCGAGCTGCACCGTGATGCGCGCACCGACCATCACGTTCTCAAACAGATAGGCTTTCGGGACTTCGAAAAAGACCGGCTTTCCCAAATCTGTCGTGATCAAGCCCCGCAGACTTTCCAGGTCCAGTTTGACAAGAGTGCCGGACACGACGGTCTCCACCGGTTCAGGCTGCAGGGCGTCGCTCCCCCCCGGAGTCCCGAGCAGCGCCAGGACGATCATCACGATTGCCATGCTGTGTGTCATGACCGGACCTCCTTGCAGACGGCACGGTCGAGTGCGAGCCGCTCAGCCGTCCGTCGTTACGCACAAACTTGAGACAAAATCCTGAAAAGGGTTTCCCGAGCAACGTCTGAACGACCACCGGCATCACGACCCACGCCGTGACGACGGTCGCCGCCGCCAGTGGCAGTCCCAGTGCGGCCAGCGAGGGGCCTGAGCGCGTCAACTCAGGGAGCAAGCCGAGGAGCACGACGTTCGCGAGAACCAGCAGCACCAGAAAACTGCCGGCAACTCTCCATAAAATGCGCCATCCGATGCGCACGGCCTCCCGATACGAGGGTCTCTCATCCACGGCTTCCTCACGGCGGGGGCGCAGGGGAGGGCGCCGGGATTTGGGGCGTTGGAGACGGCGCCGGCGTTTGCGGCGCAGGCGCCGGCGGCGGTTTAGGGTTCGGCGGCTGTGGATTCGGAAACGTCGGACCGGTGCTGGGATTCGGCGGGTCGCCGGCTGCCTCAGCCAAGGCCGGCGCGCCGCCCAGCATGAGTGCCAGCACACACAGTCCTGTCCGGTACGCCGCCGGCCTGCCTCTCATGCTCTGCCCTGTCTGCGTCTCGTCATGCAGCCGACCGATGCGGGCGGCTGGGTTGAGACACGTCTTCAAGGACGGCGCTGCTTTTGCGCTCATCCTCTCCACGCACGGCCAGGTCCCCGAGTGAAAGAATGCCGACGAGTTCCTTCGCGCTGTTCAAGACAGGCAGCCGCCGGATTTGATGATCGCCAAACAGCTTGGCCGCTTTGTCCAGATCGTCATCCTCGAAGCATGACACGATATTCGGCGTCATCGCTTCTCCCACACGCACCGCCTTCGGATCCCGTTTTTCCCCTAACACCCGCACGACAATGTCGCGGTCGGTCAGAATCCCCACCAGACCTTCCTCGTCCGAGACAGGTAATACGCCGATGTCCAGCGCCTTCATCACGCCGGCGGCATCTTCCACGGTCTGATCCGGAGACGCGACTTCGGCTTGCGGGGTCATGACATCCTTCACGTACTGCATAAGGTCCTCCTCATTCGGGTTTGGATCGCCCGTTCGTCAGGCTGCCGCACCGACCATGTCTCTGCACGCCGCGGCGCAGCGGCGGCACTCGACGGCGCACTCACCGCACAGGGGATGATGCGACGCATGACGCTCGCAGGCTTCCGCACAGCGCTCGCAGATGTCCGCACAGAGCCGGCACAAGGATTCGGAGGACAGGGACAAGCGGCTCATCCAACGTGCCGATAAGCTGCAGATGTCCGAGCAATCGAGGCACAGTCTGATGCAGGCCGCCATCAACTCCTGATCATGCTGCCTGTCCATGCCGACCATATCGTCGGCGCAACGGTCACAGATGTCCGCGCAGGCGTGACAGGCCTTCACGCATTCCTGTTGCTGGGTGGTGAGCTGATGGTTCTTCGAGTGCACTGAGGCCCTCCTTGGCTAGAGTGGTCCAAGTATGAGAATGAGAGCGCTGTGCGTACGACCGAAAGATTGCAAAGAGCGCACCGAGACATTGGGCGGTCCGCTATGCCCCAAGTCCGTAAAACAGGGGCTTCAAGAAAGGGACGCAACGAAACTCATGCGCGTGGAACAGCCAATCTGTCCGGGCACTAGACAGGCTGTCCGACAGCGAAGATCTACCCACCTTGATGGAGAATGATCGGCGCACCTGCGGCAAGGCCTGAGACTGGGGAAACCCCGTGCTTGGTCTCCTCAAGCAAAGCCATAGAGGCCGCGACCACTGATTCCGGGGTAATGGCCCGAAGACAATGGTGATGGCCTTCCGGGCAATTGCTCTGGTAGCAGAACCGGCAGGCGACATCGTGAAAGAGCACGCGTTGCGGCACCCGCCACGGGGTGTGTTGGGGATTCGTCAAGGCATAGAGATCCACCACGGGAGTCCCGACGGCGGAGGCGAGGTGGACCGCGCCCGTGTTGTTGGAGATCAGCAGCGGGGCCTTGGACAAGACGGCGGCCATTTCCTCGAGCGTCAATTTGCCCGCAAGCGAAGACGAAGGCGCCTTCATCATGTCTCGAATGCTCTCGATGAGCTCGCGCTCCTGTTCGTCTCCAGTGAAGACAATGTGGCACCCGGTTCGGTGGGCCAATTGATGGGCGACGACCGCGAAGAGATCGGCTGGATAGCGCCGGGAGGCTGCTGTGGCTCCCGGGTGAATGACACACCAGGCCGTGCCCGCAATCACCAGTTCGGAGTGGAGCCGGTCAGCCCGGATCGCGGCCTGAGCGGAAATGCGGATCTGTATGCGGTCGTCTTCAGTGGCGGCCCCGATTGAAGCGATTAAGTCCAGCTGGCGGCGGACTTCATGGCGGATACAGGTGTCAGGCTCCGGGTCGCGGACCCAATCGGTCAACAGGTGGTAGGGGTTCTCACGGCAGTGTGCAAGGCGCAGCGGAATGTCGGCGAGATAGCACTGAAGAGCGGCCGGCAAAGGACTCTGCGTATAGGTCGTGAAGATGACTGCCGCGTCGAACCGTCCGGACTTGAGTCGCTCAGTCATGGCCCAGTCGTCGGCGCTCGACCGTGATCTTGAGGCTTTCATCCAGGGGGCTTGATACACGAGGACGTGATCGATGTCCGGGATGAGATGGCCCGCTTCTGCGCCCGACGGGGAAGCGAAGAGCGTGAGTGCCCGGCCGCTGCTCGCGCGGGCCAACGCGCGGATGGCCGGCGACGTCATGAGCACGTCGCCCATGGCATCAAGGCGCACACACAGAATCCGTTGCGCGTCGCGCCAGGCAGTGGATGAGGACGCACCTGTGCTGAGGGGCACGGATCCTCCTGACTTAAGCGGAAGATGTGGACGTCTCGAGGGGAGACCGTGGAATTGACAGGGCAATAAGCTGCGCCGCTTCCAGCACCGTGCTCGCCACATAATCGGGCCACCGTGCCTCGGTCAGTTGCCACTCAGTCTCGTGACCGTTGTTGACAAGTACCGTCCGGCAGCCGGCCCACCGGCCGGCTTCCACGTCGTGCAGGATGTCCCCCACCATCCACGACTGGCTCATGTCGATGTTCAGGTCGGAGGCGGCTCGAAGCAGGAGTCCGGGTTTCGGTTTGCGGCACAAACAGTGGACGGCATAGGACTCGACGAGGCCGTCGGGATGATGCGGGCAAGCATAAAATCCGGCCAACGGCAGGTCGTGCGCCAGCAGACGCGTTCGGATGAACAACTCCATTTTCTTCACGTCATGCTCGTCGATCTGTCCATGGGCGACCGCGGCCTGGTTGGTGACGACGACCAGCGCAAAGCCGGCGCGATGCAGCAAAGACAATCCTTCGAGCACATCGGGAAACAACGGCGCCCGGTAGCTGTACGGACCGGGCGGAAGGTTTTCGACAAGCGTGCCATCCTTATCCAGGAACACGGCCGGACGCTTGGTGGCGGTGTTCATGAGCCGATCCTCCTCATGGCATGGTTCAATCCCGGGCGGGAAACCTGAGACATTGCACGACCTCTTCGTGCGCGGTCTGTGATGGAGGACACGGCCTGGCTGTCGTAGCGCTGGGTCATCACCGCTGCGGCGCGCTCTTTGACGAGATCGCAGAGAATGCGCAGCAGGAGGTGCTGGATCGGTCTTGCGGCCTGGCCATCGGACGCCGAGATGGATAAGAGCACGTCGCTGAAATCTTCCCGTTCCTCACCGTTCAAGGCGGTCAGCGCGATCGTGCGGATGCCCAACTCACGCGCCAGCTCAAAACTATCCATGATGGAAGGAGTCGGGCTGTCTCCGAGAATGCCGAGCAGGACGTCATCCGGTCTTCCGGCGGTCTTCAGGTAGCGCGTGAGTTGCAGCCCTGCCATCGCCGGGGAGAGCCCTGACGGATTGGCGAACTCTTTGAGCGCGAGCGCCGTGAGCCCGCCGAAATTCGTTGTGGCATGCAGCAGAGATGCCGTCATCCATTCCGCTTCAGCGACGGTGTCGCCGGGAGACCAGACGAGGACCGTTCCGCCCTGGGTCATGCAGGTCTCCAGTACATCCGCCGCTTCGAGGAGTCTGCCCCGAAGCCGGTGCTTGGCGTCTTGCAGGGTGCTGATTGCGGCATCAAAGCCGACATCGGCAGTCAGCGCTCCGGCGCGTTGCGTGGGCAGGGGAGCCGCAGGTTGCACGGAACTGAGGACGTCCGTGTACAGACGGGCCAGGTCACGCGCCACCTGAGACCAGGTGAACGACTCGTTGACCCGCTGGACGGCCTGACGTCCGAACAACGTCCGGAGGGTCGGGCTGCCGAACAGGTGATGCAGGGAGTCGGCCAGCCGCTCCGGATCGTTGGGCGGAACGAGATACCCGGTCTCTCCGTCGCGCACCGTGTACTTGATTCCTCCGACGTTTGCGGCGACCACCGGCGTGCCGCAGGCCATGGCCTCGAGCGGCGTGATGCCGAAGGGTTCGTACCAGGGCGTGGTCACGAAGACATCGGCCGCGCTGTAGTAGTACCGGAGCTGATCACGGCCTCGCCGGCCGACAAACGTGACGCGGTCGCGCCACCCGCAGCTCCGCGGCCAGGCGCTGGAGGCGGCCCAGCTCAGGCGTGCGGAGGGGATCGGGATCGTCCGATTCGCCGCCGACAATCAGGAGCCGCGCGGATTCTCCGTGGTGCGTCAACAGGCGAGCAAATGCCCGAATGACGGTATCGATGCCTTTGCGCGGCACCATGCGTCCGACGTGGAGCACGACACCGTCGTCAGGCGGCAAACCGAGGGACACGCGGGCGAGCGTCTTGCTGATCGGCCAGAATTCCGCCGGGTCGAAGCCGCAGGGCACGATCGTGATGCGCGAAGGATCCGCATGGTACAGGCGGATGAGGTCCTCGGAATCCTGCGGCGCCTCCGCGATGATGCGGTCCGCTTCCGTCACGATCCGGTCTTCGATGGCAAATCGGGCGTCGGGAAACCCGTCGTCCTGTTGTTGATATTGGCGGCGCACACGCCCCAGGGCGTGAAAGGTAATGACAAACGGGATGCCAAGCTGGCGCTTCAGATCCGCCGCGACCAGGCCGGACATCCAGAAATTCGCGTGAATGAGGTCGTACGTCTTCCGCTGGTAGCGGCAAAACCGCGCCATGTACTCGGTGAACTCCCCCATGAAGGGCAGCAGCTCTTCTTTGCGGACGAAGCAGGGCGGGCCCGCGGGCACGTGAACAATGCGAATGCCGTGCACCCACTCGGTGGTTTCCGGCAGATCGGCCTGATCACGCCGCGTGAAGACATCCACCTGGTAGCCGAGTGTGGCCAGCGCTTTGGCGACTTGGGCGACATAGAGGTTCTGCCCTCCGCAGTCCACGCCTCCGAGCAGGCTCAATGGCGAGGCATGTTCACTGATCAGCGCAATTTGGCCGTGCATAAGGTCCCCGTAATGGCCGCAGCGGACTTGCTCGCCGGCCGCGCGCGGCCGGAAGAGCGGCGAGCGACACACTCTCTGATCGTCCGATCCCACTCTTCGGTAAAACGGTCGAGGCCGAATCGCGACTCCGCAGTCCGCCGGGCGCCTTCCCCCAGACGCTTCGCCTCCTCCGGAGACGCGAGTAAGTACGCCATGCGCTGGAGCAACGTCTCCACGTTCGTATCGACATATCCCGACACATCGTTCGTGATCGCCGTCGCCATTTCCGTCGTGGCGAGCGCCACAATCGGTATTCCCAAGTGCATGGCCTCGCAGACGGCCAATCCCATGCTGGTATAGCGGATCGGATTGAACAAGAATCGATAGCGACACATGAATCCCGGCAGGTCTTCATGCGACACCTCGCCCAACCCGCCGGCGCCGATGGAATTCATCCCGATCAAATCGAGCGGGATCGTCCTGCGCACGGTCTCCCAGATATCGGCGCCCACGCGGCGGCCGCGGCGCGGCACATCGTTGATGACGACAAGCCCTTTGTTCAGCTCGCCCGTGTAACGAATCCCGCCCTGCGGCGGAATCCCGTGCTCGATGACGCAGGTGGGCGTGCGTCCGCAGTCCCACATGAGGGCATTGAACGGCGTCACGTGCACGAGCAGCATGTCCGGGTCATCGACGACGTGAATGGAGTCGGTCGGATCGTCCTGGGGCGGATCGTGCTCGAGATAGATGCGGGGGAGCCGCCGCTGCGCATCCGACAACCACTCGTACTGGTCTTCACAGTAGGGCCCGCGCGATTGGAACAGAATGCAGTCGAACTCCGTGCGCCGCAGTTGTTCCACCGGGACGTCACGGACGCGGTCCGGCCATGGAAAGCCCGGCGCGGCTCCGGCATAACCCGGCCGGGAAAGACCGACCGGGAGGAACCACTGATGCGGCGTATGCGACAGATAGTAGAGATAATTGCCGTGCACATGCCACGTCAGAACGCGCAACGGCCGGGAAGTCACAGACACGCGAAGCGCGGATGTCTCCGGTGTCTCCACGGAAGCCTCGGGCGCGGGCTGATGACCCGGCCGGCGTTCATAGATAAGCGCCCGTCCTTCCTCGACCACCTCTTCAGCCGTGGTCTCGATTCCTGCCAGCAGGCGATGGCGTTGTCGATCCAGCGGTCCCCACCGCACCGGATCGGACCCGACGCTGATGATGACGCTCGGTGTGCCGAGTGCGGCGGCCATGTGCGAGACTCCGGTGTCATTGGCCACCAGGAGCTGTGTCCGGCTCAATAAGATCGCCAGCGTCCCGAGCGTGGTCCTGCCGACGAAATCGACCGGCGGCCGCGAGAGTCTGTTGCGCAAGCTGGTCGGCGATCGACCGTTCAGTGGACGTGCCAGTCAAGACAATGGTGTGGCCGAGCGCGGACCACGCCTCGGCGACCTCGGCAAAACGTTCGAGAGACCAGCGGCGCGCCGGCCCGCGGCCACCCGCGTGAATACAGACCGTGGATTCAGGCGAGAAGGCGGCTGCCCGCGTCATCTGATCGAACTCGGCGTAATCCTGTTGCGTCAGCGGAAAATCGATGTGATCACCGAGTGAAGAGATGCCGAGGAATTCCATGAGCCGCAAATGGCGATGGATTTCAGGCAGTCCTTCCGGATAGCGCATGAACCGGTCTTCTGCCGGACAGGTCTGCGGCGGAGCATAGTATCCGGCTGATTCGCGGGCGCCGCATAAGGCGGCGAGGTCATTCACATACGTGCCGCAGCCCTGCATCTGCAGGAACAGATCGAATGAGCGGCGGCGCATTTCGGCCAGAAAACTATGCAGCCGGTCGATCTGTGGCTCTTGTTCAGGGAGGCCCGGGTATCCGGGAAAGGCGATGAAGTCGTCAATGTACCGGTTGAATCGCCGCGCAAATTCTTCGGCCCATGGGAGGCCGACCAGCGTAATGGACGCGTGCGGATGGGCGGCTCTCAGCGAGCGCCACGCGGGGACGGCACAGAGCAGATCACCGAGTTGCAAGGCCCGAAACACGACGATGCGGCGTATCGGTTGTGTGAATGGACAAGATTTCATGCTGCCAGGTCACTCATGACAGGCCCCCCGCGTTGTGCTGCAAAGGTAGATCTCAGTCGGAGTTGGAATATGAGCCCGCGAGGATGTGCATGCGTTGTTACGAAGGCACCCTGACGTCGTCCGGACGGGCGTTCGATGGCCGGATGACTGCCGGCTGCCCGAGGAATGTGATGTCGGTGGTCGCTTGCTTCGTACAGTCCTCGCGAACGCAGTCCCGGTCTGGAGGGGCAAGACGTCGCCACCCGGCGGTTGCGATGACACGGCGAGTCGCATTCATCGGCCTAGTCTCCTCCTTGCGTCGAAAGGGTGTGCAAAGCGCAGACCCAAGCGCTGCTGTTTTGAACAAGCAGTGAAAGATGAGACGTTTGAAGCGAATCGGCTCATGGAATTTCACCGCGTTACGAGCACGATCCGCTGGAAAGCCACGACAACTTGTCCTGGGAATGACAGCATGTCCGGCCCTTTGAGCCAGCAGCGGTCACGTTGTGTAAAAATCAGCGGCTCGGCAGCACAACGATGAAAGGAAGCGTTTGGTTCCTTGTGCCTGGGCATGACCCTGGCGTTTGTTGGCCAGCGATTCACGTGGTGAGGATCATGGCAGTTCAAGAAGGTGGGTGCGCCGCGATAAGTCTTTCTTTGTAGACCGACGCCGTCACAATCGGCCGACTCCGGGAATCAAGTCTCCTTTGAACAGTCGATACAGATAGTACAGGAGCGGCAGCAGAATGATCGCTCCAGCGAGCAGGCTGCCCAGCAACACGCGCAGCGTTGCGGCAGGGGCTGCATCGTAGATTGTGACGGACGGTTCCACGAGATACGGAAATTGAGCGAGCGCCCATCCCCACAGCATCACCACGGCTCCGGCTACCGCCGCGACGCGAGCCAGGCGGTCGCGCCTCACGATCAGACTGAACAACGCGGTCAGATTCACGGCCATCGTCACGAGCACCACGATTGGTCCCCAGTGCGTGTCCGCCAACCCGTGATACACCTCCGGCGCTCCGTCGCGGGCCGCCCAGAGCGCGAGGACACTCAGCCCCGCCATGCAGACCCAGGTGGCAATCGCCCGGCGCCTGAACAAGGAACTCAGAACGGAGTCCCGACTTTCAACCAGGAGATACACCGCAGCAAGATAGGCCACCCATGCGGTGGTCAACAGACCTACGATGAAGGGAAACGGCGCAAGCCAGGGCAGCAGGAAGGCCTCCTCGAATGAGGTGGAAGGGCCGGCCAGGCGTCCCGAGGCAATCGCGCCGAGGATGATGCCGAGCATGCCCGGGGCAACGATGCTTGAGGCGGCAAAGATTGCGCGCCAGATACGAGGTGTGTCGCTGTATCCATCCTTCCTCGCCGTGACGTCGTGTGTGCGAACCGCAAACGCAGTCCCACGAAGCGTAATGGCGATTAAGAGGAGACTCAGAGGGATGTGCAACCGGACGGAGATCATCGCAAACGCTTGTGGGAACGCGGTGAACAGAATGGTGACTGCGATGATCAGCCAGACATGGTTGGCTTCCCAGATGGGACCGATGGCCTGGTCGATCAAGGCACGCTGCGCCTGGCGTTTTCCGCCCACCGCAAAGATCGTCCAGATACCGGCGCCAAAATCGGCTCCGCCGAACAGGACGTAACAGGTCAGCGCGCCGACCAGGATGCAGCCAACCATGACTTCAAGCGATGGCATGAAGGCTACGGCCTCGCAACAATTGAACGGTCACTGAACGGTCACAGCGCAGCGACGGCCGGGTCGTCATGGGACAGGAGCGGTTTCGGTCGCCGCGACGTGGCGCCAGAGCGCCCACACGACGACACCCGCCAGCATGATATAGAGACCGGTAAACGTCGCCATGGGAAGCCACAGGCCGGGCATCGGTGTCACGGAGTCGGCGGTCTTCAGCACATGATCGATGATCCAGGGTTGTCGGCCGACCTCCGTCACCACCCAGCCGGCTTCGATGGCCACAAATCCTAACGGCGCTGCCGCCAGCAGACTTCTGAGCAACCACCGGTGTTGGTGCAACGGGCGGCCTTGCCACCATCGCCATCCGCTCCATATCGCAAGGGCCGCGAGCAGCATCCCGCATCCGACCATCAGTTGAAAGGCCAGATGCACGATCGCGACCGGCGGCCACTCGTGGCGCGGCACCTGATCGAGACCCGCGACGACGGCCTTCCCATCCAGCTTCAGCAACAGGCTGAGTCCAGAGGGAATGAGGATTCCATAGGGCACGGTTTGGCTCGTCTCATCAGGCAGGCCGAACAACACAAATGGCGCGCCCTGCTCCGTCTTGAACAGCGCTTCCATCGCGGCGAGTTTCGCGGGTTGATGCTCGGCGACGGATTTCGCGATCAGATCGCCGCTGATCGGCTGAAGCAGCGCCGGCACCGCGCCGATGGCCAGCGCCAGGAAGAGCGCCTCGCGATGGAAGAACACGTTGTCGGGTCTGCGCAGCAGCAGAAAAGCATGGATGCCGGCAACCAGGAAGCCCGTGGCGGTGAAGGCGGCGAGCAGCATATGAATGCTTTCATGCCAGGCGAGCGGATGCCGGAGCGCGGCCCATGGTTGCAGATGGGCCTGATCCGCGCCGGACACGTCGATCCCGGTCGGCGCATTCATCCAGGCATTGACGGTGACGACGAAGACGGCGGACAAGACGCCGCTGAGACCGACCATCAGACCGGCGCAAAAGTGCATGCGCGCCGACACACGTGACCATCCGTATAAGTAGATGCCGAGAAAAATCGCTTCCGTGAAAAACGCGAATCCTTCCAGCGCGAACAGTGGGCCGATCATGGGCCCGGCGCGTTCCATGAACACAGGCCAGAGGAGGCCCAGCTCGAAGGATAAGGCGGTGCCTGACACGGCCCCGACGGCGAATAAAATGGCGGTGCCTTTTGCCCAGCGTTTGGCCAGGCCAAGGTAGCGGGCATCTCCCGTCCGCAGCCAGCGCCATTCCGCCGCGGCAATCAAGAAGGGCATAGCAATGCCCAAGGCGGCGAACACGATGTGAAAGGCCAGGGACATGGCCATCTGGGACCGGGCGGCAATGAGATCGGTCATGATCGTCGAGTTCTGACTACCAGCTCAACGCGTGTTCCGCTTCGTCTCCCATCCATACCGGACTGCACCCTTGTATTGTTCCCACTCTCCCATCTTGCTGTTGTCCCATCCGCGTGGCGCCGTGGGTTCAATCTCACTCCACGTCCGATTCCGGTACTCAGGATCGGAGGCCAGGTCATAGCCGTATCGATACGCCGGACGGTATTGGCTGTAGGCATAGCCGGTTTTCGAATAGTGGCTGTCGTAATGCCGGCGGAACGTCTGCTCGACATCCATCGCGTCGCTCTCCGGCGCCGGCGTTGAAGCGGATGCGCCATGAGTTGTGCGGCGATCACTCTGGCAACCGGTGAGACCGGTGAACGTCACCATCATGAGGAAGAGTGCCATCAGCGCCGAGGTTCGCATGCCATGCTCCTTTCGTTAAGGCCGCTGGAACGACTGTCGCGCGAGCACCGCACCGAGCAGCAATCCTGCCAGGCCCAACCAGCCGCGATAGCGGTTCGCCCAGGATTGCAGACTGACGGTAATCGCGCCCTGATCGAATCGGCCGTGCGCTCCATGATCACCCGGGAGCGGCTCATACAAATTGTTGGGGCGGTCCGGGTCGACCGGCTCTGAGGTTTGCTGCGCGTCGTACCCCACCCACGCTAGATAGTAGTCGAGAAGGCCGGGAATGAATTTGTCCCCGAGGATCGCTCGAACGGTCGGATAGCCGACGGAAAATTCACGCCGCCGATGATGGGCCGCCCAATACACGGCGCGTGCGATGACTTCCGGTTGATAAATCGGAGGGACGGGCTGCGGATGATGCGGCATGCGCGACTTGATCCAGGAGAATTGCGGGGTATTCACCGCCGGCAGTTGCACCGTGGTCAGGCGGACGCGGCTGTGCTCATGAATCAGCTCGCAACGAAGGGATTCGGTGAATCCTTGAACCGCGTGCTTGGCGGCGCAATAGGCAGACTGGAGAGGAATCGCGCGATACGCGAGGGCGGAGCCGATCTGGACGACGACGCCACGGTCGCGCGGCACCATCCGGCGTAAGGCCGACATCGTGCCGAACACATAGCCAAGATAGGTCACGTCGGTAACCCGACGGAAATCCGCCGCCGTCATTTCGCTCACCGGGGACAAGACCGACACCATGGCGTTGTTGACCCAGATGTCGATCGGACCGAGGCGCTCTTCAACCAGCGCGGCCGCCCGCTCCACCTGAGCCTCGTCCGATACGTCGGTCGGCACGACCAGCGCCCGGCCACCGGCCCGCTCGACGTCGCGGCGCGCGCCGTCCAGGCCGTCACGGCCTCGTGCGAGGAGACCGACGGCCGCGCCGTGAGACGCGAATTCACATGCGATCGCGCGTCCCACGCCGGCGGATGCGCCGGTCACGACGACGACCTCCCGCTTCGTGGCCCTGCCGTTCCGTTCAGTCATCATGTCTCCATGCTCATGGTCAGTGATCCGCCGCCCAGCGCGTCCATTGAGGAAGGACCAGTTCTTCGAAGGCAATTTTGATGCAGGCGGCGATGGGAATTGCGAAGATCAGTCCGAACAGCCCGCCGACGGCGCCGCCGATGAAGAGCACGATGAGCAGCGTGACGGCGCTCATGTCGCTCGATTTCCGTTGAATCCATGGTGTCAGGATCCAGCTTTCGATGAACTGGACCACGAGATAGGCCACGCTCGGCCATATGAGAATGCTCAGCCAGCTCCCGGCGGCCGGCGAGCCTAAGGATTCGAGATATTTAAAGAGAATGGCCAGCGGCCACCCGATGGCTGTGAGATAAGGGACCAACGTGAGCACGCCGGCGCTGATGCCTAAAATGAACCAGTAGGGAACGTCGGCGAGCGCCCATCCGACGGCATACATGACGCCCGTCATCAGGGCGATCAAGAGGCGCTCACGAAAAAATCCGCTGACTGCGGCGTCCATCCGTGCCAGCACGGCCACTGTATGAGCGCGCCGGCGCCGTGGAATGAAGCGCGCGGCGGTCTCGAGCATCCGGTCGAAGTGCCAACTGAAGAAGAAGAAATACAGCGGAACCAGGAACACCAACAGCGCCGCATTCATGGTTGCACCCACCATGACTCCCAGAATGCCGAAGGCCTGCCCCGTCCCCTCGAACAACGGTTTGACCACGGCGAGAGGATCCTCAAGTACCGTGTTCAGCAGCGATTGCGCCTGGGACGAGAACCGACCGCCCATGGTGAGCGTCCGGGTCATCCATTCGGCATAGCCGGGCATTTTCCTCACCAGGGTCTGGACCTGATCGGATACGAGCGGACCCACGAGCGCAATCGTCGCCGCCGTGATCAGCGAGATCAGGACTAAGAAGGAGGAGACAGTCAACGGTCGGGGCCACGACCAGCGCCGGTGCGCATACTGCACGATCGGATTGACAAGATAGGCCAGCAGCCAGGCGATAAACACCGGAATGAAGACGCCGCGCAGGGTATACACGGCCCACGTGACGGCCAGCGCGAAGAGGAACCACAAGACGTCACGCAAGGCCGTAATCTCCCACAGATGGCGCTCGGTGACGGGCTTTGGCCTCTGGGGTTCAGGCAGGGGCAGGGGTGCGGGGGGGCGGGATTCTGTTGGAGTCATCACGGCGTGCGGGCGGTCGGTGTGTAGCCCTGGAGGGGATGATACGTCAGTTGGATGCCCACGGTGAGGACCAGGAGCACCAGCAACAGATAAAAAACGAATCGAAACGCTTCGAAGTACGGAGTGCTGAAGAGACCAAACACGTAAAGCCCGAGGACGACACAGGCAAGAAGCATGAGGCCGATGACTAATTCAAACATCCTCTCGCTCTCCGTTCGGTGGTGACGCCTTGCTAGTCATTTCCTGCAAAGGCGATGGTGCTGAGCAACGCGTTTTCCGCCTGTCGAGAATCGAGGCGGGTATGTTGAACGACGATGGGTACATCGGATTCGATGCAGCTTGAAAAATCTGTGTCGAGGGGAATGGGCGCCGGATCAATCAGATCATTGAACCGCACATGCCTCGTGCGCCGGGCCGGCACCAACACACGGTACGGACCGACCGGTTCCCGATCCGAATAGAAAATTGTGATGGCTACATTGGCGTCCCGATCGCCGGCATTCAACAAACAGGCGGTTTCGTGACTTGTCATTTGGGGACCCGGCCCGGTGCTGGTGGACGGAATATAGCCTTCCGCAATGGCCCACCGTTTTCGGCCCAGAGGCTCCGTGATCGATCCGCCGCTCGCCATTCTCATGAGAGATTGCAAGCAGAGTGCCGCTTGAGGAAGGAATTCCCCTGCGCCGCTGTGGGAAATCTCTGATCGAGCGCCGCCGACTCAGGGACCTTCTGTCCTGATTCAAGACAACCTGTCTGAAAGCGGCGGGTGTACCCCGACGCATTGACTCGGCCTATCCGCCCCATCCCTGGCTGAAATCATTCGTGCTGTCCTGAGAAATCAACCCAAAGGCCGTACGGCCTGTGACTTGCAAATCGCCAGGCGGCAGAGAGGTGGGCTTTTTGCTGTCTTGGTTGCGCCAGGCAAGGGTTTCGGACCACTAACTTCAGGAGGTACTCATGAGGACTCAACGCATTACTCGTATAGTGCTCGCCGCCACACTCTGCTGGCTGGGCGGAGCGCAGGTGTCACTGGCAGATTCTTCCAGTGCGGCATCGAATGTCGGCGCCAACCAGCCGTCGCAAGACGCCAGTCAGCAGCGGAGGGACCCGCAAGGCGCCATTCCGCATGACAAGCGAACGGACTTAACGGGAGGCCAACAACAAGCCATCCCGGATGAGTACGCCACGACACCCGTGCGGCAGGGTGCCCTGAAAGAAGTCACAGATAGTAAGTGGCTTAACAAAGAGGTGACCAACAAGCAAGGAGAGAAGCTAGGCAAGATCACCAAAGTGCTGAAGGATGAGAAGACGCAGAAAGAGGAATATGTATTCATGGAAATAGCCGGGACGCGCGATGCGCGACCGCTGCCTTTTGCGCGCTTTCAGGAAAGCGGCGACAAGATCACGCTCAATGCAAAGAAGGAAGAACTGATGCCGAGCGTCAGCCGCTCAGATACAAAGGATATGTCTCCCGATCTGGCGATGTATATGGAAGAAATCGAGCAGAAGCGCGGCGAACAGAAACCGAAGAGCGGCGCTCCTCTGGGAACCGATCGTCCTGTGCCGTCAGCCGGGGACATGGGGGAGGACAAAACGCAAGACAATCTTGGCCCGCGCGCCACACCTCCGGGACAAGCACCGCAGTTTGAAGGCGAGGGGCAGAAGCGCAACAAGTGAACGACCACTTCGATCGCGTGCGGTCAAGGCGAATGGTCGCCTTGACCGCCACGGTCATCTTTCCTATTGCACCCGTTCACTTCCAGCCCACGCGGGAACTCCACTGGGGTGACGGAGCCGTAAATGCTGGTGTTTGTCCTCGTTCGTGAGTTCTGCAGCGACGAATATTTGGTGCCCTTGCACCTCAGTGTCCTGTCCCAACACCGTCACGGATCGGCCTTTGTTGACATCGAATAGGTGCGACTGATCTTCCATGTACCATGCCGGCGCGAGATGCACAGGCACGAGACCCTGCTCCGTCTTCACATCCATCTGCATGAACGACTCGCCGTCTTTCAGCGTCACCGTGCGCGTGTCCTGGATCACGCCTGTAATTTTCTTGGCCCCTTCTCCGTTGTAGATCCGAGCTGATTCCGTCACCGACTCATAGGGCGTTTGATCGGCGGCAAGAGCAGGCAGGACGGGAGCGCCGAGAAGAAACACCAGCAGCGTTAACGCAGCAATCATGGGAGCCTCCTTGGGTGGTTTACCGCCCGATCGTGCAAGGCAAGTGCCCTCACGACCTTTATTCTTGGCCTGCTTAGCCGGAATGATCTGTCCGTTGCCAGGAACAGGTTGTCTCTCGTCCTCGTGCAAGATTCTCTGGCGTGATGAGGTTTTACTGTCTGTAAGGCAGTTTGCCCGTGACAGATAACGGTTCGTGTTTTGCAGTGAGGCTAGTACTAAGGAAACAAAACATGGAGCGAGCCGGATATCGACTAGGCAGGGTCGATCCCGTGACCACTCCAGCTGATGAGGAAATGTCCAACGAGAGATGTCTGTCCAACAAGGAGGCGATGCAATGAAAGTACAACAGCTCATGGTGGGATCGGCGCTGCTGATTCTCGCCGGTTGCCAGCATATGGGAATGGGCGGCGGCGACAGCATGCCGACCGTGACCAGGACGGGGATGGTCAAGGACGTCATTATCCGTGAAGAGGTCGCACCCGCCACCCTGACGGTCAATCCAGGCGATGAAATCCGTTGGATCAACAAGCGGCAGGGCGCAGCCCGGGTCGTATTTCTGGATCCGGTCACGGAGCAGTTGTCGTGTCAGAGAAATTTCGGCGGGATGATGGCGGGGTCCAAGACGAACCAATACACGGCCAATCTCAGCTCAAACGATTCCGCAAGCCTCTGTTTTAAGAATGCTGGAGAAATAAAGTATGTCGTACGGGCCGATTCGACGCTGCCCAGCGGCGAGGTGAACATCCCCGGCACCATTACAGTCGGGAGTGCGAATAGCAGCACGGCCACGACGAGCCATAGTGATCGGACGGCGCGGGATACCCAGGCCAACGAGATGGGGGAGTCCCGGGTGCAGCAAGACCGGATGACTTCGCCCCGCTAGGGCTTGAACTAGGGTGTGCCCGCGCCATCGGCTAGGGGTATCGGCAATATCCTTCTCGCGGCAGGTTTGGTTTACTCGACGAAGCATAGTTCTATGAATCCCCGAGCGTGCTCGAAGCGAGAAGACAGAACACTCCGACAAGCGGATTGTACTAAGGAGGGAGCTGACTTATGATGCAGCTGGTTCATGAAGGGTTCATTGCCCGTGAAGTCAGTCATGACGAGATGGTTCGTGAAACCTTGGTCGAGTGGTATAGCCGGCGTCCTTCGTTATCGGACGTGTCAGTGGCTGTTGAAGAGGGCTTGGCGATTTTGACCGGTCGTGTCCCGACCAATCGGGATAGAGCTCTGGCCATCGAACTGGCCATCGATGCCGGTGCCGAGGATGTTCAAGACGAGCTGATGCTGACGTGGCCGCTGGCGGCATAACGATGAGGGGACTCGGTGGCCGGAATGACCAGCGTACGCGCACCCCTGTGTGCCCTGTGGAATCTGGCGTGTGAGGACCTGGCGCAGATATCCGCCTCTCTCAAAAGCGCAAGCGATGTAGCGGGTGGCGACGCGTCTGTCGCCCCCCGTCTCGCTGATCGCACTCAAACAGAGAATCCTCGAGATAGGTTTCATCGGCGGTGGAAGCAAGCGCCGTTCTCTGTCACGAGGGCGGGGTCAAGCCCGTGCCTGGACATGATCGGCCCGACATTGGCCGGGAAGTAAGTAAACGATCCGTAAGCCTTTCCGCAACACCTTTTCCGGCATTTACACCTTGCAGAGTCAGTTCTGAGTGACCGGTGAGAGGGCAGCGCTATGTTGACTTCTGTTGGCAGGACCTGTCTTATCTTTCAATCTTATCCTGTGCGGACATACTGATATGCAATTTCTAGCCGTCGCAATCGATTATGATGGGACGTTGGCCACCCGAGGGACGGTCCAACCTCGCACCTTGGCGGCGATTGAGCGATTGCTGGCCTCGGGCCGGAAGCTGATTCTGGTCACCGGCCGGATTCTCGATGATCTGCTTACCGTGTTTCCTGAGGCCGGCCTCTGCACCAGCATCGTCGCGGAAAACGGGGCCGTGCTCTACCAGCCTGCGACGAGAGAAAAGAAACTCCTGTGTGCGCCTCCGCCTGAAGCCTTTATCGACGCGCTCAAAAGAAAAACGGTGACGCCGCTCGAGGTCGGGGAAGCGATCATCGCCACCCTCAGGCCTCACGAGCAGGCGACGCTCGAGGCGATTCGAGATTTGGGTTTGGAGTACCAGGTCATTTTCAACCGCGAGTCGGTGATGGTGCTGCCGTCGGGTGTCAATAAAGGGACGGGATTGCGCACCGCTTTGAAGGCACTGCGCCTGTCGCCTCACAATGTGGTGGCAGTCGGCGATTCTGAAAATGATCATGCGCTGTTGCAGGCGGGAGAATGCGGGGTGGCGGTCGGAAACGCGGTCCCGATGCTGAAGGCGATTGCCGATCGGATCACGAACGGAGAGTCGGGTGACGGCAGTGCGGAGATCATGGAGGAGCTGGCGCACGACGATTTCGCGGCCTTCGCCCAGACCTGGTCGCGCCACACCGTGCTGCTCGGATCGCGGGAGGACGGCTCGGCCGTGTCACTCTCGCCGATGCGTGACAATGTGTTGATTGCCGGGGCCTCGGCCAGCGGAAAGTCAACGTTGGCCACCGGCCTTCTTGAACGATTGACCGATCAAGGCTACCAGACGTGCGTCATCGATCCGGAAGGGGACTACGAATTGTTCAATCGCGCCATCGTATTTGGGAATGCGCAGCGCGGTCCGACCGTGGCCGAAATCATGACGGCCATTGAAAATCCTGACACGCAGATCGTCGTAAATCTCATCGGATTGTCCTTGCAGGACCGTCCGTCCTTTTTTCAGGAGCTGTGGGCGCATCTCGTGGAGTATCGTACGAAGATGGGACGACCTCACCGGATCCTGATCGATGAAGCGCATCACTTGCTGCCCGTCAGCGGGCCCACGGACGCCCTGCGCTCGGTGGACACGATGAACGGCATGACGTTCGTCACGGTCCATCCGGAGCAGGTCGCTCCGTCCGTGCTGCGACGAATCGACGTCGCGATCGCGCTCGGCGAGGCCGCGGATGGCACCTTGCAGGCGTTTGCCGGGCAGACCGGGCGGAAGATTCCGCAGACAACAGGCCTGCCACTCCGGGCGGGTGAAGCGATGATCTGGGGTGGACGGGACCTCGCCGGGCCGGCGAGATTTCTCGTCGAGCCGTGCAAGGGAGAACGACGACGCCACCAGCGCAAATATGCCGAAGGAGAGCTGCCCCCTGAGCGAAGCTTTTATTTTCGCGGCGCCGACGGGCACTTGAATCTCCGCGCTCAAAACCTGACCTGGTTTCGTCAACTCGCGGCAGGCGTGGATGACGAGACCTGGATGCATCATTTGCGTCAGGGGGATTACTCGCATTGGATAGGACAGGTTCTGAAGGACCCTTCCCTGGCGAAGGTCGTCCAGGAGGTGGAGCAAGACTTGTCCAGCACCGCTCAAGCGAGCCGCCAGCGCGTCACGGACGCGATCGAGGAACGATACACATTGCCTGCGACCGGCACCTAGGCGCGAGTGCGGATGGCGGGGAGGCCATGAAGGGACGGACATGATGAAGGGCATGGGGACGATCGTCATAGGATTTGCACTCCTGACGCTCATGGTCGGTTGCGGGGGTACGGACCAGGGCAAGAGCTATCTCCTGCGGCATGCCGGCGTCACGCTCGCCGAAGCTGCGCGGCTGGCAGAAGCACAGGTTCCCGGGCGCGCCGTCAAAGTGGAGCTGATGAATGCCGGCCGCCAGGTCGTGTATGAAGTTGAAGTGATCGATCCCGGCAACCAAACGCATACGATTTCGTTGGATGCGGAAACAGGCAAGCTCGTGAAGTAAGCGGCCCCCGGCGACGTCACGCGTCGACCATCTGTCCTTTTGGTTGTGATCGGACTTCAAGATCTTCGATTCACCCCTTCAATAACGGTCTGTCATACGACTCACATCACCGGAGATCAGCCGGAGGGATCGGTACGGGTTTGGGCGCTGCTGGGCATTTTGACAACAGGAGGCTGCCATCGAGAAATGTGGGATTCCTCTAGGGATTTCTCTAGCAGAAATAGCCTTGAGGAGGCGCCATGATCAGGAAAACGGAGGTGGCCTATGTTTGAGCAGATTTTTGGCACAACGCCTGCTGTCCTGCAGCAGCTCAAGGATGATCATCGGCGAGTCGATGGCTTGTTTGAAGCGTATGACAAGGGGAAAGGCCAAGCCAAGAAGAAAGCGGCTCAGCAGGTGATTAAAGAGCTC
Organism: uncultured Nitrospiraceae bacterium; assembly: GCA_963728135.1. Classification (GTDB taxonomy): domain Bacteria; phylum Nitrospirota; class Nitrospiria; order Nitrospirales; family Nitrospiraceae; genus Nitrospira_D. The sequence continues at coordinate 70,810 of CAVSJC010000017.1, forward strand.
AAGATTCATGCAGGCATTGAAGAACGCATCGTCTATCCGGCCTTTCGCACTGCTTTCAAAGACAGTCATTTAGTGAACGAGGCATTTGAGGAGCATCACCTTGTCCACATCTTGCTCAAGGAACTCGGCCGTCTGACATTAGGTCCGACGTTCGACGCCAAGTTCCAGGTGTTGAAAGAACTCATCCAGCACCATGTGAAAGAAGAAGAAGGGGAAGTCTTCCCCGCAGCAGAGAAAGAAAAGGGCATCAACTGGGAAGCGTTGGACCGCAAAGCCCGTCTGGTACGAACACGACGCCTATCCAGTTCGAACCGACGCCCTCGGTCCAGAAGTCGCCTCGCTTCCGCTGCGTAATGCACTGTGTTGCCACCATCCTGAGTGGGGCAATAATTGTGTGATGCGATCTTCTAGTGAGCAATACAGCCGCTTGGTCATTCCGGTGACCAGGTTCCGGCGGGTTAGACAGGGTTCGGCAAGCGTTCAAATAAAATAGAGAGGTGTTGGAAGCTACGGGCCGTTCGCTGACAGCAGTGTTAAGCCCGCCGATTCAACCGCACTCGCAACTCCTAGAAGGTTAGCATCTAGCTGCGAGTCGCTGTGAGCCAAAGTCTGTGATTGCGGCTAGGCCATTGTCGACTGCAATGATCCTTGCCGCCCATAAAACGTGAGTCGATAGGCATTTTCTAAATATGGCGCCCGGGCGGGGGACCGTACTGCCCACCACATTCAATCAAAAGGGTCCCCCACCTTTTCGCTCTGCTCAAGCTGAACTTTTATTCAACTTTTGACGTATGTGCGCAGCAGCCAAATTTCTATATTCGATTAAGCCACAGTGGTCACATCGCCAGGCTGATACGCTCTCTATCTTCGCCAGACCATGATAGAGTTCAGTCTTAATTACGCTTGCCCCACAGCGCGTACATCTCATGACAGCCCTCCTTTATGTTCCTTCCTCTCTTCTTTCTGAGCTTAGGCCGAATAGCACCGGACATCGATCCGGAAAGTCATTGAATAATGAGGGGCAAAAATACTGCCTTGTATGACGGGTCCCCTTGTGGACCCGGAGTTCTCGCGAAATGCTGCAGGCGGTTGCCGCAAAAGCAAGACCGATCAAAAGAGGCAAGGCGTCTCTGTCCCGATCGCCGCTGACACCTTCGAATCTCTCAAAGCCTGGATGTCGACACAGCGACACTGTAGATCGGATTCAAGCTCGGTTATTTCGCTCGATCAGGAAGACTGGTCAAAACTAACTGGACCAGAGGGAAGGGTAAAGACGAAACGAGCGCCCGCCAGGTACATTGTGGCTCGGGCAGTAACCGGAATGGGTCGAACCCAGCACACCTCTAACAGCTTCGTGCTCTGCTCTGTAGCTGTCTGTGAAGGTACCTCAATCTCCACGACGTGGCCTGGCGCATGAGCACCACCCCGCGATTCGGGAACATAAAATCGGTATCCGGCTTCGTTAATGCCAAAAACCTGGTCTAACTAGGGCAATTACCGGCTAGCAGCGCATTATGGCGATGCAGTATCTATTGGCACAAATAACGACGGCGATAACGGCTGGGTGTCTCGCGATGACGACGCACCAACACCATGCAGTGCAGTTCTACAAAGATGACGCATCGCTGATTAAAACGGTGTCGGCCTTTTGTGGGGAAGGACTCCGTCACGGAGAAACCGTGGTTGTCGTGGCAACTCCGGGGCATCTGGTAGAACTGCGAACAGCCCTTTTTACGACCGATGACCTACCTGCTTACGTGGATCAATTCCTCTGCTTTGATGCAGCCGACTCCTTATCACAACTGACAATCCAGGGCTGGCCCGACGAGGACTTATTCAAGGAAGTGGTCGGCAACATGCTTGACCCCATTGCGACGTACGAACCCATACGTGTCTATGGAGAAATGGTGGCCTTGCTCTGGGCCGGCGGAAAATACGAGGCGGCCATTCGCCTCGAACAACTGTGGAATCGGATCGGCGCGCAGGTTCCACTGTCACTTCTGTGCGGATATCCAATAGCCAGCTTCCAAGGAGCAGATGACCCGGACGTTGGCCTGCTCTGCGATCTCCATTCCCATACACTCTGCGACGAAAAACTTGCCGCTTAACGATGGCTCCGTGACGCTGCGAAACGCGTGTTCGCTCATGACGCTATCATAGGGAATGGAGGAAAAAGATCCATCACGGGGCAGCTTGCCGCAACATCAACATCATCTCGTCTGTAACCTCCGCTAACTCTTCCTGCTCCCGCCGTCGTTCTGTCGTCGGTGCTAGGTACTGGCCCAGTTCCCTAGAGCGGTAGGCCCGACATAAGGTGTCGACGTGGGCTTACCCGGTGCCATTACGACTAAGGTGTCGGCGTGGACTTACCCGGTGCCATTACGACGTTTGTGCGATTTGGTCGAGAACTGTTTGCACTGCTTCGCTCGGAAGGGGAGAGCATCTCGAAGCTTGACCTTCACATTCTCTTAGCGCAACTGCATATCCTCCAACTCGAGGCAAATTGCCTCAAGCGGCAGCTCCAATACAAGGAACAGCGAGCGGCATGGTACGGCGAGGATGAGAGCGAGACGAAAGTATCCAATCCATTCCCGGCGATACCGGCAAAGGGATCTAACCTCCACGTCGGCGATCTGCTCCAAGCAACCTGTGATCACTATCCGGCACGCTCCGGTGCTATTTGCCGCATCGTCAGCTTCGAAGGACTGCCGAAGCAGTGGTATGTCGTGGTGGAATGGACGGAGCCGCTCAAGAACTTTAGCAAAGAACAAATAAGCGATTTGACACCTCTGGACTTGAAGTATTTCGAGCTGGTGCTTTCGATTTGTTAATCCATGAGTGCGCGGCTGCTTAAAGACATCTCTCCTTTTTCGTATGAGGCGTTCGCAGGACAGGGACCAAGTTCAGGCCGGCTCGGCTTGCTACGGGGTAAGAGTCTGATCACTGGGCCTTACCCGTTGCATGAAATCCGTATGACATCCGAAACAATAGGTGTGGGTCACGACGTTCCCCACGATTCTATTCCCATATGTTTGTTCATAGGTCCGCTTTGTGACCCACCGATCTGGGTCCCCAGTCAATGTCTTCGGTGCTCGCACCAGTCCGCACACACAACACATCGCAACGAGAGACGTTTCAACGGCTAGATGTCGACGTTTAAGGCTTTGTCCGAATGGCGATTGTTGAGCCACTAGATACTCCTTGATAATAGGAAGATTGATTTTCCATGTCCTATTTCAAGCGTAGCTGGTGGTTTCATTTCGGTAGCTGGTGAGACCCCGAGTTTGTCATCAGAAATAACTTACGCTTACACGAGCCATGTGGCTCGTAAGAACTACCTGCTCGTCCGCTCACATTCAGGATCAGAAAAAACAAGGGAGCTTCCCTGTTCACCATTTTTGGGAGTGCGCTAAAAAACGGCCCATTCATACATTCTCAAACCCAAACAGCATGGCCAGCTGCTGGGTTCAAAAAGTGTAAGGTCCGCTTCCCTGGAAAAAGGGAGCGGACCTTTTTTTGTTTGGTTGATCTTTATGTATCAATCGGTGCGGAAATAACAGAAAGCGGCCATATGTCTTGGAGAAGCTTCCGGAGCGTAGGGAGGGCGGTAGACATATATCTGGCTAATTTGGACTTTTGAACACGCTTATCCCGCTTTCTATTCCATATGCGGCTTGCTGTATCGCTCGATAGAGCTGCTCGACGGCCGCTTCCTTGGTCAGCAAGAGCGAGGCGCCAGCCGTTCGCATCGCATCGTGATTGTCGGTCGATGTATTGACGGACAGTCCGATGACCACAATGTCCGGATATTTGGTCTTGATTCTCGCCGTGGCATCAATGCCGTTCATCAGCGGCATGTTGATGTCCATTACGACCACGGCTGGTCTCAACCGCTCAGTGAGATCCACGGCCTCCTGCCCGTTGGAGGCCTCACCGATGACGGTCATGTCCGAGAAGCCTTCGAGGATGGAACGCAATCCTTGCCGCATCATGGCGTGATCATCGGCGATGAGGACGCGACAGGGATGGTGGGGTCTTTTAGGAGACTCTTCGCGTGCTTCCTTGGTCGGCATGGAGGAGGTTCGTTCAGCGAGCGCCTGATACGGCCTGGGTGAGAGCGGGACGATCAGCGTGGCGCGGGTGCCTTGCCCAGGGGAGGAATGGAAGTCCAACCGTCCGCCCATGGCGTGCATTCGTTCTTTAATACTAAACAGGCCGAACTTTGAGGACATGGGGGAATGCTGTTGAGTCGCCATCGCCAGTAAATCAAACCCGACTCCTTTGTCTTCCACCACGATCTTCAGACTTCCCTCCAGCTCTTCAGCGACGACGGACGCCTGTTTGGTCACGGCGTGTTTGGCGGCATTGATGAGCAGCTCACGCACGGACTGAAAGACGAGCACGGCTTGATCCTCAGGGAGGCGTAAGTCCCGAGGGCCGGTTTGGACAGACACCTCTAGCAGATACCGCTGCATTTGCTCACCGAGCCACCGCAGGGCCGCGTAGAGACCAAATTCATGCAGCACGGTCGGCGTGAGTTCTGCGACCAGGTTTCGCGTGTAGCTGAGTGATTGATTGACGACGTCTTCCGCTTGTTTAATCATCTCCATAGAGCGATAGACCGGTCCCTGTTTGGCCTGGTCCAGCTTTAACCGTATCAAGACCAGCATCTGGGCCAAATGGTCGTGCAATTCAGTGGCGAGCCGCTTACGCTCGCGATGCTCCGTCAAATTTAGCTCCGTCGCGAGGGCCCGCAGTTGATCCTGAGAGCGCACGAGGTCCTGTGTGCGTTCGGAGATCTTGCGCTCCAATTCCTCAGCAAACTGCCGCTGCTGTGTTAAGAGGTCGCGCACTTGGTATTGACGACGGCGGGACTTTAACGCCACTTCGACCGAACGCAGCAAAGTGCTCTCTCCAATAGGACGCTCCAGCAAGGTCATGCTGCCAGCGGCCTCCGCCACGAGGTTTAGCAAGCGGGCCAATCGCGGTTCACCCCCATGCGTGAGCATGATCACGGGCAATTCTGCCCACGGCGGCTGTGCTTCGAGCAGATGTAGCACATCCAGCATGTGGGGCAATTCCAACGCTTCCTCAGTCATGAGCAAGGCGCCAGCGTCGGTCGCCAGTTGATGACACGCCTCCGAGGGAGTCGTACAGACGGTGGCGGCAAAACCATGAGCTTGGATTAACATCGCCATGGCCGCGGCATCCTGCCCAATCGGAGCCAGAATCAGGATGCGCTCCTCGGGCTTATCGTGCATGAGGCGGCTCCATGATCTGATCCGTGCCGCGATGGACAATTGGCCCACCAGTTAAGACGCCTTGGAATTGTGTCAGCGGCGGGCCGACGCGTAAGCCACGGCCCGATTCCAAGCTGAATTCCCGGATCGTCTTCTCATGGCGGCCGCTGCGCTTTTTGATCACCGATAGGGCCTGCCTCACCATTCCACTGGATTCGAAATAGCGCAGGTGCAACACCGTATCGGCCAAGTAGCTCAAGTCCACCGGTGATTCTGTGGGACCCAGCAACCCATGCTGCGCCAAAATAAAAATTGTGAGGACGCCCTGTTGGTTGAGATAGGCCGACAACTCGTGCAGCTGGTTGGCGAGATACTTTTCCCCGGGCATGGCGTTCATGTAGCCATTGAGACTATCAATAATCACCAGCTTGCAACCGGCTTCCACGCCTTCGCGAATGCGCATGCCAAATTCTCCGGGAGACACTTCGGCCGGATCCACCTGCTGCACGGTAATGACGCCGCTGTCCACATGCTTGCCAAAGTCGAGTCCCAAGGCTGCGGCGCGGGCCAGCACAATGCCGCGAATTTCATCGAACGCGAAGAGCAGGCTGCGCTCGCCCCGGCCGGCCATTTGAGCCGCGTATTGCATGGCCAGCGTGGATTTGCCCGTCCCGGCCGGGCCCATGATGAGCGTGGTCGTCCCACGGTCCAGCCCGCCGCCGAGCAGCGCATCCAGCTCCTGATGTCCGCTCGAAACCGGTTCATGCCGGAACTCAGTCCGATGCTCCGCGGCCACAATGCGAGGAAAGACGCGCAAGCCGCCGGTCTCAATGCTGTAGTCGTGATACCCTTCACGGAACCGCACGCCCCGCAACTTCATCACACGCAACCGGCGCCGTGACCGGCCATAGTCTGGAGAGAGTTGTTCCATGTCAATGACGCCATGCGTCAGGCTGAGCACATGCGGATCCGTACCGATCTGGCTATTATTCATTTTGTCGTCTAACAGCAGAACGGTACTCTGATACTTCGCGAACTCTTGTTTCAGGTTGAGGAGCTGCCGCCGATACCGTAACGGTGTCTCAGCCATCAACCGAAATTCAGAGAGGGAGTCGAACACGATCCGGGCGGGTCGCGTCTTGCTAATTTCATCCAGCAATAAGCCGGTCACTTTTGTCAATTCGAGTTCGGAGGGGTGAAACACTGTGGTGTGTGCGTCCGGGCGAATGAGCGAATCGATGGCCGATAACTCAAACAATGGAATGGCGTCCAAGGACCATCCATGCGAGCGGGCGACTTTGAGCAACTCCTCTTTCGTTTCGGACAACGTGATGTAGAGCGTCTTCTCACCACGGCGCACCCCTTCCAGCAGGAACTGGAGGGCGAGCGTCGTCTTGCCCGAACCCGGATCGCCCTGAACCAGATAGAAGCAATCGCTCGGGAGTCCTCCCATGAGGATTTCGTCGAGGCCATCGACACCACTCGCACAGCGATCATCCGTGGTCGCGATTTGGTTTCTTTCTCCGTCTCTCATGACCATTGTTCCTACCTCATAAAGTAAAGCAACGTTCCATGGAGCTGGTATCACTCAGGGACACGCGTTCGGATCAAAACCTAATTGTTGAAGCTGCTCATTTGTCGGCGCGAAAGGGCGCTCAGTATAGCCTGGCCTTAGGGGGCACCTGCAAGTCGCCATGGTAGCCATGACCTGCCTACACCTGTGGGGGACCTGAGAAGGGCTACGCTCTATTTAGGTACTTTTGCAATTGGTGGGGCGGGGCCGCTGTTGCCCGAAAGCTGCCCGCGGTTTCTCGGGGGTTATTTTGAGTTTCTGTAATCTTTTTGACGACAGGACCCCCCTAAGAAAAACGCCCCCAAGATACCGCCGGCAGAAAATCCATAGGGTCGCAATCTCATAAGATGGAGGATTCACTGGTACTCAAGCCGGTAGAAACAGTAGCTAATGGGGAATGGCTTTTTTGGAAGAGGGAGAGAAGTGCTCAGTCCTGCTGATCGACGATCACGAAGGTTTGCGTCAGGAACTCCGTAGTCTGTTAAGCAAGCAAGAGGACGTTGATGTCATTGGCGCAGTAGGCGACGGTGCGCAGGCGCTAAAATTTCTATCGTCTTGTGAGCCCCACGTGGTGGTCCTAGACCTGAACATGCCCACCATGAATGGAATCGAGCTTGCCGGGCACATCAAGAAGTCGTGGCCGGAGATCGCGATCATTGGACTCTGTGTGATGCAGGATGCGATGACGATGGACGCATTCCTCAGAGCCGGGGCGACGGCCGTGATTTCGAAGTGTGACAAACTAGAAAAGCTTTATCCGGTGATCAAGCGAGCCTGCCCTCGGAGGGCCTACTAGATTCGCAGTACACATGCCCATGCCTGGAATCCTACCTGCGCCAGCTGCTCAGGAATCGATGCATGGGGCATGACACTCATTTGTTCTTAAGTTAACTCTCCTTGCTTTCATTTACATCTCAGCGAGAACAGCCGAAGCTTAGCCTGAAGCTCTGAAATTGTTTTCAGGGTGTATGTCAAAGGAAGTCACAAAAGTCCTCATCATTGATGATTCTGAAGATGACAGGTACATCTATCGCCGGTTTCTAAGACATGGCGCTCTGCAGTACGAAGTGTATGAAGCCACGAATAGTCAAAGCGGTCTCAAACTTGCCGAAACACTCAGTCCGGATTGCATCCTCCTTGATCTCAATTTGCAAGGCGAGTCAGGTTATGAGCTCCTCGCGCATCTCGTTGGCATCGAGCGGCCGCCCAAAAGAACTGTGATAATTTTAACGGGGCTTGGGAGACAAATCTTAGAGCAAGGCGCACTAGTCCTTGGCGCCACCGGATTCCTCGTCAAGAGTAAACTAGATGCCGCTGCCTTAGATCTAGCCATTCAGCAAGCAATTAAGAAGACTGTCTCGCGCTCACAACGGCTTGTAGAGCCGTAATTCTCATAAGTCAGGCTGCTGATTCGCTCCCCGTTGGCCTTGCTTCTTTCCAGGACATATCGTTTCAGTGCTGCCTCAGCCTTTCTCTTTCCTACCATCTCTTCAAACTGAGGATAGGTATGGCTTTGGCCCGAACTGCTCACCGAGAGGACTTCAAACCTGATGTCGAGGATCTGGGGTTCGTTATCGTGGAAGGTCCAAATAATATAGGCCATGGTGTAGGAGCGGACGGGAGCACAACGATGGGAAAAGAGTACCCGCTGTCGGGGTCAATTCCATTTCAGTTTAAGAGAGCCTTACGATTGTCTGTCACCCTGTCCTATCTCCGCTGGGTTCCCAAACTGATAACGACCATTGAAGTTTGTTGTGTTCCGAGAGTAGTTGATGATACTTCGCACTACAGAGCCAACGCTGCGTGGCGCGTGGATCTTGTGAATCTGCCTGGTAGAACCAGAGCGGCGCGTCATGCTCCCTTCGACACCCCGCACACCGATGAATGGTCGGACTCACTTCCAGCCTCCTCTTGAGCGCTTATAACGGCGTTACTCCCATATGTCTCCCTGAGCCCATTCCATTCCTAGATCGAAGTCCCTTCGCGATAACGCCCTCGATTGAGGAATCGCTGCATAACAGAGCGAAGCCCGTTCAGCCGCCGAATACAGCCGGACCTTAAATTCATTCTGCAATTCTTCCATCGCCGCCGACTTCCCCTGACGCGCCGCTGCAAGTAACTTGCGGCGATATTCGAGTTCGGGGTCTGACCCAGAATTGAATGAAGCCATGGCGCACCTCCTGGTTAGCGTTTAAACACATCCTAGATGAGGCTTAAGGGTTTTGCTTCCTAGTGAACACCCTAAACGCATCCGGTAAAACGCTTTACTAGGGCAGGGCGCTTTTTGTTGACAATCAAGGTCACAACCAGCGACGCATAGGAATAAAAACGTGGGACAAATTTGTGTGATCCGATGTGCCGTCAGCAGACGGGGGACGATGTCAGGTCAGCGTGGTTCTGCGGGAGGAATCGGTACGGGTTTAGGCGGATGAGTCACGGGAGGAATCGGTTGGGCCGGCGGGGGAGATGAGGGCGCGGGCGGGATCGGTTGCGGATCGGAAGCCGCGAGCTGTGCATGAGCCGGAAGTAGACCATGGTGAGAGAGGAGCATGCGCTCCTCTCTCATGCCAGGTGAAAAGCCCGAGGCCAAGCACCAGCATCCACCAGGTCCCGACCCACGTACAGGTCAGGAACAGACGTCTACGGCCTCCTGGCACGTTCATGCAGGCCTCGATTTATCGGCCCCGTTAGCTGGCGCGTCGGAGGTCTGAACGGAATGACTCAGCCTGTGCCCTGGCTTGGAGGATCGATGCCTCCGGCGTGCCGAGCATCCCGCCGAGCGCGGACAGCGCCAGCGTCAATAGCGCGAGCAACGACAGCCACATCGCCATGGTTCCGGTCTTGTCCAACGCTTCCGCGCCAAGTTCCAGGGACTGTTGCTTCACGTCCTGGGCTTTCTCCTGAAGGGGCCCGAGCACCCCGATAGTCGATTGCACGACTTGCCTGGCCTGCGCGTCCGACATGCCCATTTTATTGACCATGACATTGATTGCAGCTTCCCGATCGAGAGACGCCAGCTTGCCTTGCAGCTCTTTCAAGGCCGAGTCGGAGACTTCATTCGGGGGCTGTCCGGATCGCGCTGCGCCGGCCACGCGTCCTGCATCCTTCTGGACTTCTCCGGGCTGCAGTTCGGGCTTTCCCGTCGATTGCAGAACGGACTCGAGCTGGCGGCGGAGATCATCCGTTGAAATAGAGATATTGCCGCTCAATTTCGAGGCGGCGGTTGAGGCGGCGCTGGACACGCCCTGTCCGACGGTCTGCAAGGTCGTGCCGAAGACGGAAAAGGCTCCGCCGATCATGGTGGCCATCGCCGTGGTCGTCAGCCACGCGAAGATCAGCCAGTTGACGCCCCAGACCACGATGCCATGGTACAGACCGTCAGACCGGACCGAGCTGCCGGACATGCGGGCCGTGATGTAGCCGCCAATAAACGCAGAGATCAGCATGGAGACGCCGGTCCAGATGCCGGCCCCGAGCGGAACGCCCTCCGTCGGATTGGCGTCTCGAGGGTCGATCGCCCAGGCGCCGATACCAAGTCCCAAGAGGGTGAGGACCATCTGTGTGGCCAGGCCGACTGCCCAGCCTGCGAAGATTGCGCTCCACTTCACGCGCGTTGCACCCATTGACCACTGCTCGAACGTCCGTTCCATTTCCATTGTCATGCCTCCTTAAGAAATATGAGGCAGACGGCCCAAATCTGCCGAAAAGGTGATACTGCGTTGATTGAGATGGCACTTACGCGACGGCTTGGTACTGCCGGGAACCCGGTGCGAGCGCCGGCTGTTTTGAGGATTTCGCGAGTCCGCGTGTCGCGCAGCGAATCGCATGAAGAAGATCCGACGAATCGAACGGTTTCGCCAGGACGGCGTACGCCGGCTCCAGCAAGCTATTGCCGCTCTGGTTCGTCAGGAAGACATCGCTCGAAGCCACAATCACCGGTGTCTCAGGCCACATCGCCTGAACCAGATCCAAGAGTTCGAGGCCGTCCATCTTCGGCATATGATAATCGGTGAGCACGGCATCGTAGCGGCGTTTCTTCAATTCCCCGAGCGCTTCGAGTCCATCGCAGGCTTGGTAGACGTTGTAGCCGGCTTCGCTCAGCATGAGGCAGATCATCATCCGTACATCGGCATCATCCTCGACCACCAGCACTCGCTTCCCGTACCCGTCCACGACAGAACCTCCTTGTTGATCACGCGTCTGACGTGAGAGGTAGCAAAGTTCGGGCCCCGTCCAAATGCGAAGACGGGCCGGACTTTCGCGCGCGCAACTCACGCCGGGTTCGAAACCCCCGGACGCTCTGTCCGGGGGTGGACAACTTGTCCCTAGCAAGGAAACCCGAAGTGACGCAGTTTACGTAGGAGCGTTTTGCGATGAATTCCGAGGATCGCGGCAGCGCGGCCCAGATCCTGGTTATGCGCCTCGAGGACCCGGAGGATGTGGTCCTTCTCGAGCTCTGCCAGCGTAATCCATCCGCGGGCCTGCGCCGCCGCCTGCACCGTGGCAGTCTGAATCGTCTGGGGCAGGTCCTCGGGAAAAATCACCGGATGAGGAGTCAGCGCGATCGCGCGCTCGATGGCATGTTCAAGTTCCCGGATGTTCCCCGGCCACCAATAGCGGTTGAGCAGAGACATGGCCTCGGGAGTAATGCCGTTCACCGGCGGCGATTTCTTGTTTCCGTACATCTGGATGAAGTATTGCGTCAGCAGGGGAATGTCCTCGACGCGCTCGCGTAAAGGAGGAATGTTGATGGTGACCACGTTGAGCCGGTAGAACAGGTCTTCACGGAAGGTCCCGGCTTTGACAAGCCCTTCCAGGTCTTTCTTCGAGGCGGCCACAATGCGCACGTCCACATTCATCGGTGACGTGCCGCCGACGCGCCGGATTTCGCGTTCTTGAATCACCCGCAAGAGCTTGCCTTGCAAGGCGGGCGAGAGGTCCGCCACTTCGTCAAGAAAGCAGGTGCCGAGGTGCGCCTTTTCGAGGAGGCCCTTTTTCATTGCGACGGCGCCGGTGAACGAGCCGCGCTCATGCCCGAACAATTCGGACTCGAGCAGCGTTTCCGCGAGAGAGCCCCCGTCCACCGCCACGAACGGGCCGGTGCTCCGGGCGCTGTTGGCATGCAGGGCGCGGGCGATCAACTCCTTGCCCGTGCCGCTCTCACCCTGCAGCAGGACTGTACTGTCCGTGTGGGCGACCCGCGCGATGGATTTATACACGGACACGATGCCGGGGCTGCTGCCCACCAGGTTGTCAAAGCGATAGCGGCTGCGTAACTGCTCCTTCAACGCCTGGTTCTGGCGGGACAGGTGCTTGTGTTCCAAGGCCCGGCGGACGACCAGGCGGATATCGTCGATAATGAACGGCTTGCTCAAGTAGTCGAAAGCCCCTGATCGGAGGCCGTCCACGGCCGTTTTCAGGGACCCGTAAGCCGTCATCAAGATGACCGGAATGTCGTGGTGCCGGCTGCGGAGTTCGGCCAACAGGCCCATGCCGTCCAGATCGGGCATGTGGATATCTGACATGACCAGATCGGGCGCCCGCGTGCCGATGTGATCGAGCGCCGATTTCCCGTTCATGGCGGTGCCGACGTCATACCCCTCCTTGGATAAAATCTCCCGGAGGAGTGTGAGCGTCTCGGTATCGTCGTCCACGACTAGTACGTGCGAGTTCTCATCCATGGCTGATCCGTTCTCTTTCCCTTAGGTGTTCGGCGACCGGTAATTGAATGATAAAACTGGTGCCCTTTCCCGGTTCGCTTTCCACAGTGATGCGGCCCCCGTGCGTTCTGACGGTCTCTTGAACAATCGCCAAGCCGAGGCCGGTGCCGCGTCCGGCCTGCTTGGTTGTGAAAAACGGCTGGAAGATCTGCGCCAGATGATCCGGATTGATCCCGGCGCCTGTATCGACGATCTCCACTCCTACCGTCCCTGTCGCGCCCTCGCCCAGGCCGACGATCGGAGGTTCCATCTGGAAGCTGCGCAGGCAGAGGGAGCCGCCAGTCGGCATGGCCTGCAGGGCATTCTCGATCAAATGGTTGAAGGCTTCCTGGAGATGCTGGCGGTCGGCCTCAACAGGAGGCAGATCGGGATGCAGATCGGCGGCGCATGTCACGCGCTGCCGGTCGCATTCGGTGCGAAACAGCGCCAGGCAGTCCTCCAGGCACTCATTGACATCAATCTTCGTCCGCACAGGGGCGGCTCGCCGGGTGTAGAGGAGCAGATCCTGGATAATGCTGGAGGTCCGCTCGATCTGCGCGTCCACCGTCTGGAGCCGTCCTCTGACTTTGGGCGGAAGCGACAAGTCCTCCATCAGCAATTGCACATGACCCGACAAGGCGGTCAGCGGGGTACCGATCTTGTGCGCAATCGTCGCCGCAAACTGGCCGATGGCCGACAAGCGTTGCGCGCGGGTGGCGGTCCGTTGAGCCGCTGACAGCAGCTCGTTGCTTCGAGCCAGCGCCTCGTTTTTCGCGTGGAGTTCTTCACTGGCGCGCCGGAGTTCGGCTTCCGCCTGCCGGAGGTCGGTAATGTTGCGAATCACCACCGCGAGGCCCGACTGCAAGCCGTCGGATCCCTGCACCACGAAGGCATGCACATGGAGATGGTAAGGCCTGGTTTCCTGCCGCGTGTAGTGTGTTTCATAGACCAGGGGGACGCCAGTCTGGTGCAGGGCGTCAAATTGAGCCGGAGACAGCTGCAAGGACGACCACAAGCCCGCCGCATCGGCCCCAGGCTTCAGGAGATCTTCACGGGAGCGACCGGTCAAACGCGCAAATGCGTCATTGACTTCCAACAGCGTGCCGTCAAACGTCGCATAGACGATGGCGTCATGCGATGAGTGAAAGATGCTTTTAAAACGCTCTTGCACCTCTTGCAGAGCCGCTTCCGCGCGTGCGCGGCTATGTTGCTCCAATAAGAGCCGATACCGGTCTTCGCTTTGCCGCAGGGCTTCGACCGTCCGGCGGTGGTTCAGCAAGAACAAACCGGTAAAGACAAAGACAACCAGTCCCAAGACCCGGTTGATGACAGCGACTTCGAAAGAGGTCCCGGACTTCGAATCGAGCAGGCCCAACAGCAGCAAGGCGCTGCCGATCGTGAGCGCCAGTCCGGTCACCCGCGGAAGAAGCTGTGTCGTCAAGACGAGCGGGACCAAATACAGCACCCACACCACAATGCCGAGCGGGATCAACCGGTCCGCCGCGAAGGTGACCATCGTTAACACGACGAGTAACGTCATCGTGATGACGGAGCGCGACTGGCCGCGTTGGTTCTCGAGCCCGAGATACGGTTTAAACATCTCTTGTCGTCGTCCGGGACAACTTGTCCTCACGAGGCATTGCGGACCATCGAACCAGTTCGTGATGTTTCGGTAACAAATTCAAGGACTTTTTGTCCACGCTCAATCTTGGCAGTCTTTGTGCTTCTCCGTCCTCACATGCGAGCGAGGCCAAGTGAAGGATGGAACAAGCCGCAGCCACCGAACGATGCCTCGACGCAGCGGCAATCACACGCAACGAGCCTTGAGCAAAAGGAGATTCCATTATGAGCTGTGAACGATGTGGCGGTTTCAAAGTGTTCGACTACTTCTATGGCACAGCGACCTGCGACGGTTTCCGTTGCATCAACTGTGGTGCCATTACCAACATGCGTGTCATTATGCCGCCACGCGCACCGGAGCGCACCAGCCGCAGGCTGCGCCCCAAAACCCGCCCGGCAGAACTACCGGATGCGGGCGCGGCTCATCCAAATGAAACGGCTGGATAACCAGGTATCCACCCGCTTCAGCAGAGGAGTCGGGGCATGACGCGAGTCGGCGCGCCTCAGCGCGCCGCCGCTCAGCAGCTTCGCGATCAGACTGGGCATACGTGGAAACGTGCTGTCCTTCATAGTCAGCCTCCTCCTTCGCAGTGCCCACCCTCACAAATGGAAGTGTGACTCAACGCTACGGGAGCGTACACTGGGATTAGCCCTAGGGAAGGCTCTCGTTCCGCCGTATCCATGCGGCTTTCGTCGACGCAGGCCCGTTCGAAGTACAGGTCGAGCCACGGTGCAGTCGTATAGCGTTCGGAACCGGCGCCGGCATGCCAACCCGCGCGACACAACCATTGGCAGCATCGTTCTTCAATCCGAGCCCACCATTTCGGCTGGCCCGCCGGGACGGGAAGCAGCGTGTCCGGCCGGCAGGCCAGCCGCCGGAATCCATGCGAGGCCGCGAGGGCGCTGACCGTCGGGGTGGAATACCCGTACAGATAGGGGAATGTCAGCAGATTGTTCCAGGCGAGTGTGATGTGCAGTGGTCTGCGGAGCCATCCAGGGAGATGGGCAAACACCGACATCGCCGCGGAAAAACAGGCCCCATTGGGAACGCGAATGACCAGGAGGCCCCCGTTACGGAGCACACGTGTGGCGTGGACCAGGGTCGGGTGCGGGTCCGGAAGCTGGTCAAAGGTGTTCCAGATGACCACGGCGTCGAATGAGGCGGTTGCCAAGTCCGCCTGGTCAAGCGTGCCGTGAAAAACCGGCAGGCCTTGGGAACGGCAGAACGCGGTCACCTGGTCCCCGGGGTCTATGCCGAAGACGTCCCATCCGGCCGCCTGTCCTTCCGCGAGAAATCCGCCGACAAAGCTGCCCACCTCGAGGATTCGTGGGGCGCTTTTACGGGGCGGCCGTTCCGCAAGGAGTCGGCGGAGCAGGGGTATCTTCTGCCGCGCCCATCCTCGTTGATTATTGAATTCAGCGAGCAGGTAGGCGTCATCGTAACGATCGGTGCGATAGGCTCCGACGATGGCGTCCGCGTCGGGGCGCGGATTGCGATACAACAATCCGCAGCCTGCACAACTGACGATATTCGTCGTGTAATTTTGAGTAAACGCCAAACGGTCCGCCGCTGTCCCGGCGTTCTGCGCGCGCCATCGGCGGCGGTAAAACTGCGCGAGAAGACGCCGCTGCGCTTCCATCTCCGGCGCCGTGCACACCATCTTCGAGTGGGGTGAGCCACAGACCAGACAGCCGACGCGCACGGCGGCCTCCTCGCGCAGATCGATCTGCGGAGATTCTTGGACAGCCGATTGAGCCTGGCGGTCAGCGCGTGGCGAGCTCTTTCGTGGCATATTGTTCAGAGCTATGACGTGAGACCATTTGCCGTCCCGTTAGCGCGTGGTACGCCGCCGCTACCCATTGAATGGGCGACACCTGCATCAAAAACGGGGTGTGCCAGTCCTTATCGGAGGGGTCCATGCTGTCCGGGACGATGACTCTTCGGAAATGCATGGCATAGGCGGCCTCAATTTTCGAATCAACGGCGCTGACGGGGCCGAGTTGGCCGTCCGCCGTGATCGTTCCTGTCAGCACATGGTCTGGCAGGACGCGGTCGCCTTTTGCCAGCGCGACCACGGTGAGTCCCACCATGGCGGAGAGACTGTCGCCGTAGACCATGCCGTAACGCGGCCCGTTATCGTACCTGCGGATGACGACGTTCCATGAATTGCTATCCAGTCCGGCAAAGCGCGCGGCCCGTTCAATGGCCCCCACCATGGCCGTCATGGTGTAGGGACTGAAACCGGGTGAGCAGGTGACGGTCATGCCGTCATGGTCGGCTCGCGCCATCCATTCGACGATCAGTTGGCCAACGGCACCTTTGGGTTCGTCTCCGACCGACCGGTTCATCGCGACGCCGAGAAAGGTGATGAGTTGCTGCCGCTCGTAGGGAGCAGGAGTCATCCCAAAAACAGGCGGAGACCCTAGGAGGATAGGCAGAAAACACATTGGCCATAGCCACCAACGACGCATCATTCAATGTACTCACCGCGGTGACCGCTGGCCTACTGGGAAAGCCCCAAGTGAGGAGGCGAAGCACATGTATTCTTAGCGCCAGGACGACGCGCCATCTAAAAGGAGCCATCAGTCATTGATCATCTCTGCGCCGACTGAACACTTCCAGGGTGTTTCCTAGTAGCTCCATCAGAACGGATTACGTACTTTGCTCCTTGCAACAGCCAGAGCAAATCATGAGCGGCACTGCACGAAGGAGGACAGCCATGAACCAGGAGCGCACGTACATCCTCAGTTCATCGTCCAGCCGTATGGCGTATCGACCTGACATCCGCACGCATATTCTCGATGCAGTACGACGCCGGTATGAGTGCGATCTTGAAGAACTGGTTCGTGCGTGCTCCTCGTACACCTGGAATCAAGTGTTTCTTGAGGTGGATCGTCTGAGTCGCACGGGTGAAGTGCGTTTGGTCGCAAAGCACCCGGGCGGCTATGCGGTAAGACTGCCCCAACCGGCCATTTAGCGCCTGCATGGGAGCGAGGCAACCGGCTTTCTCCGGTTGCCTCTCCCTGCAGCTCTTCCAACTCCATACCCCATTCAGTTCAAACTCCGCCGTTGTCGCAAACGTTTCGCGGTCGCAGACAACGGCTATGCGGGGTACAGGGTATTCCGTCTCGTGACTCGGGACGCGCCTAGTGGTGATTCATCTGAGTGAATGATTAGCTACGAACCGCGAGTGAAACTACCGGACGCCACCGCTTAGGAGGAGCCATGACAATCTCGAGTGATCTCCAGTTGTCCAGGGACGTCCAGTTGGATGGACCGGAGGATGAGGACGCGCAGCCTTTGGAGCATGCGGGCCTCCTGGCGTTGTCACCGGCTCCATCAGCATTGTCGGTGGTCCGGATCTCCCAGGGCGACGGAAAATTTGTGCTCACCACGGCATTGCCTGACCCGCCTCTCGGAATCACGGTCGATATCGCGGCCGGCGCCCTGAGACTCAAAAGCGGGCGGACCAGCCGGTGGCTG
Organism: uncultured Nitrospiraceae bacterium; assembly: GCA_963728135.1. Taxonomy (GTDB): domain Bacteria; phylum Nitrospirota; class Nitrospiria; order Nitrospirales; family Nitrospiraceae; genus Nitrospira_D. The sequence continues at coordinate 88,426 of CAVSJC010000017.1, forward strand.
CCGCTGCCGCACGATGCCCTGGTCGATCAGGCGGTCATCGAACGGTCGGAGGAGGCGCTGGTGGTGACGATTCCTGAAAGGAACCGGCGCAGTCGCCGGAACATTGTCCATGTCTGGTGATCTCAATCTCAGGACGTTGATCCTGTTTTTCGCCTGTTGGCTCCTCGTACCAGGTCTGGCCGCAGGCGGTTCGGACGCGGGGGCCGCAGTGAACGATACGCCGGCTGTCTTGACGGTGTCCGGGACGTTGGCGATGCTGGATCTCTCCAGCGGCAAAGGGATGCTCAAAACCGATTTGGGCAAGCCCATCTTCTTTGACGTGAACAGGCCCGATCTGTTCAGCCGACTGTCCGTCGGCGACCGCGTCACGATGCAGCTCGATAGTGAAGGGCGAACTCTGAAAGTCATCGAAGCGCTTCCGGCGGAACTGCATGAACCGCCTCCCGCTCCCGTCCCCACCCCCTAAATTCTTCTTCTTTTCGACCGCTCCAGCCCGGTTTTTCCGAGGCGTTCACCTGCTCAAAACCCCCGCGCTCGGCAACGACCCCCTCAGCCTGATTCCACCGGCCAAGGCGCCACTGAATGCACTTTGGAGGGGTCTCCGCCCGAACTAGGGGTTGTCCTAGTGGGATTCCTGGCAGCCGTTCACTAGAGTGCATGCGCGACAGCAAAAAAAGCTGTATTCGCGCTCACTTTGGCGATTCTTCGTTTACCCGGTCTTCACTCAAAACGAGCACGCAGGAGGTGCTGGCATGAATGTGACGCACACCGGCCGAGTCGGCAGGTAATCACCCGTCGAGCGCCAATGGTTATGAATCGGCCCTCACGAATGAGCAACTCGGGACGATGCTGGCGCTGCTCATCGATTATAAAAACGGTAAATTCGATCAACGACTGCCGGCCACCTGGACGGGTGTCATGGGCAAAATGGCCGACACCATGAACGATATTCTGACGATGAGCGAAAGACGCGCGGACGAAATCGAGCGTGTGTGCCACGTCGTCGGCAAAGAAGGCAAGCTCAAGCAACGACTCTCCGTACCGGGCGTCGCGGGCGGATGGGCCGATGAAATCACCTCGTGGAACGTGCTCATCGAAGACCTCGTCTCTCCGACGACCGAAGTCACGCGCGCGGTCGGCGCCGTGGCGAAGGGCGACCTGAGCCAGGCGATGGCGCTGGAAAAGGACGGGCGGCCGCTCGAAGGAGAATTCCTACGCAGCGCCAAGCTCGTCAACAAAATGATCGAGCAGCTTTCGGTCTTTACGTCGGAAGTCACGCGTGTGGCGCGCGAAGTGGGCACGGAAGGCAAGCTGGGCGGACAGGCGCAGGTCAAAGGTGTGAGCGGCGTGTGGAAAGACCTGACGGAATCCGTCAACCAGATGGCCGGCAATCTGACCGCCCAGGTCCGGAACATCGCCGACGTGACCATTGCCGTGGCCAACGGCGACCTCTCCAAGAAAATTACCGTCGACGTGCGGGGTGAAATCCTCCAGTTAAAAGAAGCGATCAATACGATGGTCGAACAATTGCGGTCGTTCGCCTCGGAAGTCACGCGCGTCGCCCGCGAGGTCGGCACCGAAGGAAAACTCGGCGGTCAGGCCATCGTGCCCGGCGTCGCCGGAACGTGGAAAGACCTCACCGACAGCGTGAACTTCATGGCGTCCAATCTGACGGCGCAAGTGCGCAACATCGCCGAAGTCACCGTGGCCGTGGCCCGCGGCGATTTGTCCAGAAAAATTACGGTCGACGTCCGCGGAGAAATTCTCCAGTTGAAGGAAACCATCAACACGATGGTGGAGCAGTTGCGGTCGTTCGCGTCGGAAGTCACCCGCGTCGCGCGGGAAGTCGGTACGGAAGGCAAACTCGGCGTCAACGCGGCGGTGCCGGGCGTCGGCGGAACCTGGAAAGACCTGACCGACTCCGTCAACGCCATGGCGAACAACCTCACGGCGCAAGTCCGGAACATCGCCGAAGTCACGACGGCCGTCGCCCGAGGGGACCTCTCCCGTAAGATCACCGTCGACGTGAAAGGCGAAATTCTCGAGTTGAAAAACACCATCAACACGATGGTGGACCAATTGAACGCCTTCGCCGCGGAAGTCACCCGCGTGGCGCGCGACGTCGGCACCGAAGGGAAACTCGGCGTGCAGGCCGTGGTGCCCGGCGTCGGCGGCACCTGGAAGGACCTCACCGACTCGGTCAACGCCATGGGCGTGAACCTCACCGCGCAGGTCCGCAATATCGCCGAAGTCGCGACGGCCGTCGCGAAGGGCGACCTGTCCAGAAAGATCACCGTCGACGTCAAAGGCGAAATTCTCGAGTTAAAAAACACGCTGAACACCATGGTGGACCAGTTGAACGGGTTTGCCGCGGAAGTCACGCGCGTCGCCCGCGAAGTCGGCACGGAAGGGAAGCTCGGCGTGCAGGCGGTCGTGCCCGGCGTGGGAGGCACCTGGAAGGACCTCACCGACAACGTGAATTCCATGGCCAACAACCTTACGGCGCAGGTCCGCAACATCGCCGAGGTGGCCACCTCCGTCGCCAGAGGCGACTTGTCGAGAAAGATCACGGTGGACGTCAGCGGGGAAATCTTACAGCTGAAGGAAACCATCAACGTCATGGTCGAGCAGCTGCGGTCGTTCGCGTCTGAAGTCACCCGCGTCGCGCGCGAAGTCGGCACGGAAGGCAAACTCGGCGGGCAAGCGCAGGTGCAGGGCGTCAGCGGCGTCTGGAGGGAGTTGACGGAGAGCGTCAACGAAATGGCCGGCAACCTGACCGCGCAGGTGCGCAACATCGCCGAAGTCACGGTGGCCGTGGCGAACGGGGACCTCTCGAAAAAGATCATCGTCGACGTCCGCGGCGAGATCTTACAGTTGAAAGAGGCCGCCAACAGCATGGTGGAACAATTGCGCTCCTTTGCCTCGGAAGTCACCCGCGTGGCCCGCGAAGTGGGCACGGAAGGGAAGCTCGGCGGACAGGCGCAAGTCAAAGGGGTGAGCGGCGTCTGGAAAGAATTGACCGACTCCGTGAATCAGATGGCCGGCAACCTGACCGCGCAGGTGCGCAACATTGCCGAAGTCACGATTGCCGTGGCGAACGGCGACCTGTCGAAAAAGATCACCGTCGACGTGCGCGGCGAAATCTTACAGCTGAAGGAAGCCGCCAACACGATGGTCGAACAATTACGGTCGTTCGCGTCCGAAGTCACCCGCGTCGCGCGCGAGGTCGGCACGGAAGGCAAACTCGGCGGCCAGGCGGTGGTGCCCGGCGTCGCCGGCACCTGGAAGGATTTGACCGACAACGTCAACTCGATGGCGTCCAATCTGACGGCGCAGGTCCGCAACATCGCCGAAGTCACGATTGCGGTGGCGAACGGCGACCTGTCGCGCAAGATCACGGTCGACGTGCGCGGCGAAATCTTACAGTTGAAAGAAGCCATCAACACGATGGTGGAACAGTTGCGGTCCTTCGCGTCGGAAGTCACCCGCGTGGCCCGCGAAGTCGGGACCGAAGGCCGTTTGGGCGTGCAGGCGGTCGTGCCCGGCGTGGCCGGAACATGGAAAGATCTCACCGACTCCGTGAACGCCATGGGCGCGAATCTCACGGCGCAAGTGCGCAACATCGCCGAAGTCACGACGGCCGTCGCGCGCGGCGACTTGTCCAGAAAAATCACCGTCGACGTCAAAGGCGAAATCCTCGAGTTGAAGAACACCATCAATACGATGGTCGACCAGTTGAACGCCTTCGCCGCAGAAGTCACGCGCGTCGCGCGCGAAGTCGGCACGGAAGGCAAGCTGGGCGGACAGGCGCTGGTGTCCGGTGTCGCCGGCACCTGGAAGGACTTGACCGACTCCGTGAACGTCATGGCGACCAACCTGACGGACCAGGTGCGCGGAATCGTGAAAGTCGTGACGGCCGTGGCGAACGGAAACCTGCGCCAGAAGCTCACGGTGGAAGCCAAGGGCGAAGTCGCGGCGTTGGGCGACACCATCAACAATATGACGGACACGCTGGCGACCTTCGCCGAACAGGTCACCAACGTCGCGCGCGAAGTCGGCGTCGAAGGCCGGCTCGGCGGACAGGCCAACGTGCCGGGCGCCTCCGGAACCTGGAAAGACCTCACGGGAAACGTGAATCTATTGGCCGCCAATCTGACGACCCAGGTGCGCGCCATCGCCGAGGTCGCGACGGCCGTGACCAAGGGCGACCTGACCAGATCCATCCAGGTGGAAACGCGCGGCGAGGTCGCCGAGTTGAAAGACAACATCAATACCATGATCGACAACCTCCGGGTCACGACGGAGAGCAACCAGGAACAGGACTGGTTGAAGACGAACGTGGCGCGGTTCACCGGCATGCTGCAGGGCCAGCGCGATCTGATCACCGTCGGGCAAATGCTGCTCTCCGAACTGGCGCCGCTCGTCGAAGCGCAGCAAGGCACGATCTATCAGATCGAACAGAACGAGGAAGGGGTGCCGCTGTCCCTTCGCTTACTGGCCGGGTTCGCCGTGCCTCCTGGCCAATTGGAACGGCTCGCGATCGGCGAGGGTCTCGTCGGACAATGCGCCCACGGCAAGCAACGCATTCACCTGACCAATGTGCCGCCGGACTACGCGAAGATTCGATCCAGCCTGGGGGAGGCGTTGCCCGCCACCGTCGTGGTGCTGCCGGTCTTGTTCGAAGGGCAGACCAAGGCGGTCATCGAACTGGCGTCGCTGCGTCCTTTCACCGCCACCCACCTGGCGTTCCTTGAACAGCTCACGCAAAGCATCGGCGTCGTCTTGAATACGATCGAGGCGACCATGCGCACGGAAAATCTGCTCCAGCAATCGCAGCAGCTGACGACCGACCTGCAGTCGCAGCAGAAGGAATTGCAGCAGACGAACGAGGAGCTGGAACGGAAGGCCAAGCAGCTGGCCGAACGCAACACCGAGGTGGAACGAAAGAACAAGGAAGTCGAGCAGGCCCGCCGCGCGCTGGAAGAGAAAGCCGCGGAGCTGGCGCTCACATCCAAGTACAAGTCGGAGTTCCTCGCCAATATGTCGCACGAATTGCGCACCCCGCTGAACAGCATTTTGATTCTCGGGCAGCAGCTCGGCGACAACTCGACCGGCAACCTGTCTCCCAAGCAGGTCGAGTTTGCGAAGAACATCCATAGCGCCGGTTCGGATCTGCTCAACCTGATCAACGACATTCTGGACTTGTCCAAGATCGAGTCGGGCACGGTGACGGTGGAAGCCGAGGAAATGTCCTTCTCCTCCCTGCGCGAAAGCGTGGAACGGAACTTCCGCCACATTGCCGACTCGAAAAACCTGCCGTTCTATCTGGAGTTCGATCCGGGCCTGCCGCGGGCCTTCACGACCGACCCGAAGCGGCTGCAGCAGATCCTGAAGAATCTGTTGTCGAACGCTTTCAAGTTTACCGGCCACGGACATGTCAGCATGAATGTCCGTCTCGTGGAAGAAGGATGGACGACGGACCATCCGGTGCTGAGCCGGGCCAACACGGTCATGGCGCTGTCGATCGCCGATACCGGCATCGGCATCGCACCGGAGAAGCAGAAACTGATTTTCGAGGCGTTCCAGCAGGCCGACGCCGGCACCAGCCGCAAATACGGAGGCACGGGATTGGGGCTCGCGATCAGCCGCGAACTCGCCACCTTGTTGGGCGGAGAAATCCGTCTCTTCAGCGAACCCCGGCAGGGCAGCACCTTCACCCTGTATCTGCCGTTGGTCTATACCGGCCCCTCGTCTCCGGAGATTCGCACCGAGAGCCAGGGTCATCATAGCCCGGCGGTCGGCTTGCCCATTCTCCCGGTCACGACGGAAGACAAAATCATCGATGACCGGGACCGCATCACGCCGGGCGATGCGACGATCCTGATCGTCGAAGATGATCCGCACTATGCGCGGGTGCTGCTGGCCTTGGCGCGGGACAAGGGCTTCAAAGCCCTGGTCGCGCTACGGGGAAAACAGGCGCTGGATCTGGCCTTCGAATACAAGCCGTCGGCGATCACACTCGATATTTTCCTTCCCGACATGCTGGGTTGGACGGTACTGAATAATCTGAAACTCGATCCGAGGACCCGGCACATTCCCGTTCAGATCATTTCCCTCGAAGAAGAGCGGCAGCATGGCCTCTCGCACGGCGCCTTCTCCTATATGGTGAAGCCCGTGACGACCGAGGGCCTGGAATCCTGTCTGGACCGCATCAAGACCTTCATCACCCCGCACATCAAGAAGCTCCTGGTCGTCGAAGACAACGAGATCGAAAGCCGGAGCATCCAGGAACTGCTGTTCCACGATGACATTGAGATTGCGACGGCGGGCACGGGGCAGGACGCCCTCGCCGCCCTCGGCACGCAGACCTTCGACTGCTGTGTGCTGGATCTCCGCCTGCCCGACATGAGCGGGTTCGAGTTGCTGGACCGGATCAAGGCAGATCCGGCCATGAGCCACATTCCCATCGTGGTCTTTACCGGGAAGGACCTGACCGCGGACGAAGAACGGCAGCTCAAGAGCGTCGCGAAGAGCATCGTGCTGAAAGATGTGCAGTCGCCGGAGCGGCTCCTCGATGAAACCGCGCTGTTCCTTCATCGGGTCGTGTCCGATCTGCCGGAGGCCAAGCAGAGCATGCTGGCCCGCCTGCATAGTTCCAATGAGGCGCTGCGCGGCCGCAAAGTCCTCGTGGTGGACGACGACGCCCGGAACATCTTTGCGCTGACGACGGTGCTCGAGAATCAGGAAATGGAAGTGCTGAGCGCGACCAACGGCCGGCAGGCGATCAAATTGATCCAGAATACGCCGGACCTCAGCGTCGTCTTGATGGACATCATGATGCCCGAGATGGACGGCTACGCGACCATGCGTGAAATCAGACGGAATCCGGACCTGCGCTCGCTGCCGATCCTGGCGCTCACGGCCAAGGCGATGAAAGGCGATCGCGAGAAGTGTCTGGAAGCCGGCGCATCCGATTACGTCGCGAAGCCGGTGAATACCGATCAGTTGCTGAGCATGTTGCGGGTATGGTTGTACCGCTAAAATGTTGAGTGTTAAATGTTTAATCGCCGGATCACAGGAAGCATGCAGCATCGGCACTGTATTGAATCGATCAAGAACTCAACATTCACAATTCAACATTCAGCATTGGGTCAGGAGTGATGAACAAGCCGGTCAATATCTTGTTGGTTGACGACGACCCCCGCAATCTGGACGTGCTGGAAAGCATCCTCACCCTGCCGGACTACCGGTTGTTTCGCGCCAGGACGGCCGACGAGGCGTTGCTCGCCTTGATCAATGAAGAGTTCGCCGTGATCGTGCTCGATGTGCGCATGCCGGACGTCAGCGGGCTGGATCTGGCGCACATGATCAAGCAGCGGAAAAAAACGCAGCACATCCCGATTATTTTCCTGACCGCCTACTACCAGGAAGACAAGGACATGCTGCAAGGCTACGGCGTCGGCGCGGTGGACTATCTCAGCAAGCCGGTGAATCCGGTGATCCTCATGTCGAAGGTGGCGGTGTTCGTCGATCTGTTCCGGAAGACGCGGGCGCTGGCCACGATGAACGTCGCGATGGAACGTGAAATCGCGACGCAGCTCGAGCAACTGCGCGCGTCGCTCGCTGAGAAGGACACGCTGCTGAAAGAGATTCACCACCGCGTCAAAAATAATCTGCAGATTATTTCGAGCCTCATCAGCCTGCAATCGGACAAGATCAAGGATCCTGACCAACGGCGGTTGTTCCAGGACACCAGAGACCGCGTGAAGTCCATGGCGCTGGTGCATGAAAAGCTGTACCAGTCCAAAGATCTCGGCCGGGTGGAAATGGCCGAATACGCCCGCCAGCTCCTGAACGAATTGATTCAGGTCAACGGCCCGGTGGTCGCCGCCAAGATCCAGTTCCGATTGGAGTTGGAGCCGGTGCTGCTGCCCGTCGACGTCGCCATTCCCTGCGGGCTCATTCTCAATGAATTAACGACCAACGCGATCAAGCACGCGTTCCAGGACCGTCCGTCCGGCGAAATCGCCGTCTCCCTCCGCGCCGCTCCCGAAGACACGGTGGATCTGGTCTTTTCCGACGACGGGCTCGGGTTCAAATCAACGGTGGACTGGAGGCAGGCCGATACGCTCGGGCTGCAATTGGTGCGGATGCTCACCGAACAATTGCAAGGGACCATCGAGATGATGAACGGTCGCGGAACGACGTTCCGCCTGAATTTCAGTCGATCGACCAAGCACAAAGGGGCGCAGGTCGTCGAGACGGGCGGACCACGCATATGAGGACTGCCGGATCCGGATGGGCGATACCGGACCGAACGGCATTCCCGGGAGCGCACTATGGCGAATGCCAGAATTCTCATCGTTGAAGACGAAGCGATTGTCGCAGCCGATCTGCGAGCCAAGCTGAACCGGCTGGGCTACACGGTCGTCGGCACCGCCTCCCGGGGAGAACTCGCCATTGAATTGGCCGGTTCCGAACGCCCGAACCTCGTGCTCATGGACATTCTCCTGGCCGGCGACATGGACGGCATCGAAGCGGCGGATCGCATCCGCCAGGAGTGCCACATCCCCATCGTCTTTCTCACGGCCCACTCAGATTCCGAGACCCTCTCGCGCGCCAAAGTTACGGCGCCCTTCGGGTACCTGTTGAAGCCCTTCAACGAGCGGGAACTGGAAACGCATATCGAGATGGCGTTGTACCGCTATCAGATCGAACAGGCCCTCCGTGAAAACGAAGGGCGGCTGCGTCTGGCCATCGATGCCACCCATATGGGTGTCTGGGATTGGGACATCGTTCGCAATCGCGCCACCTGGGGCGGCCACTATGGCGACCTGTTCGGACTCCAATCGGACCAGTTCCAGGGCACCTATGAAGAGTTGCTGACGCTGGTGCATGTGGACGATCAGGAGACGGTCCGCCTCGCGATGAACCGGGCCTTGAAGGAAGATGCGCCCTATGCCTGCGAATTCCGCGTGCGGCATCCGGACGGCAGCCTGCATTGGCTCGAATGGTGGGGCGAGGTCTATCGCGATGAACAACGGCAACCCGTTCGTATGGTGGGCTTGCTGCAGGACATCACGCCCCGCCGGCAGGCCGAAGAAGCGCTGCGCCAGCTGACCGGCGAGTTGGAACAGCGCGTCGCCCTCCGCACCGGCGAGCTGATGCAGTCCGAGGGCCGGTTGCGTGCGTTGTCGAGAGAATTGAATCTGGCCGAGCAGCGCGAACGCCGCCGGCTCGCCACCGATCTGCACGACTACCTGGCGCAACTGCTCGTGTTGGGCCGGATCAAGCTCGCCCAGGCCAAGCGGAGCGAGTTGCCCGAACCCGGCATGACGCTCATCAACGAGACGGAAACGGTGCTGACTCAGGCGCTGGCCTATACCCGATCCCTGGTGGGGCAGTTGTGTCCTCCGGTGCTGAAAGAGTTCGGCCTCGTCGTCGCGCTGAAGTGGCTTGCCGAACAGATGCAGCAGCATCACCTGACCGTGACCGTGCATGCCGAGGGCGATCGGCTGCCGCTGGCGGAGGATCAGGCAGTTCTGCTGTTTCAGTCCGCGCGGGAACTGTTGATGAACATCGTGAAACATGCGGGCACCGAACGGGCGACCGTCACGGTCAGCCGCCTCGACGGCGTCCTGCGGGTAGTGGTCGAGGACAAAGGCTCGGGCTTCGATGAAACCGTGGCTCCCATGACGTCTCAATTCGGGCTCTTCAGCATCAAGGAGCGCATGCAGGCGCTGGGCGGGCGGTTCATCATGCTCTCGGAACCGGGCAAAGGCACGACGGCGACGCTCGCCCTTCCGCTCGCCCAGCCGGTTGAACAGTCGCCCGCAAAGGAATCGAGCAACGGCGATCATGGCAAGGCCGAGGAGCATTGGTCGATCGTGGATGCCGTGAGTGGGGTGCCGTCGCGCAAGCAAAAAATCGCCGACACGGTGCTCGCAGAACTGTCGCCCTCTTCCAAGGTGCGCGTTCTGCTGGTCGACGACCACGCGATGATCCGCCAGGGGTTGAAGACGATTTTAGAGGGCTATCCGGAAATCGATATCGTAGGCGAGGCGGCGAATGGTGTGGAGGCCTTGACCCTGACGAGGACGCGTCAGCCGGACATCGTCATCATGGATGTCACGATGCCGCGCATGGATGGCATCGAGGCCACTCGCCTGATCAAACAGGAGTGGCCTGCCGTGGTGGTCATCGGCTTGTCGGTGCATAGCGCCCTCCAGGTCCGCGAGACCATGCGAGAGGCGGGCGCCTTCAATGTCCTGACGAAAGAAGCGGCGGTGGATGACCTTCATCGGACGATCCAACAGGCCTTGGATAGTCATCCGGTCCGTGGCGGGCGGACAGGACGGCAGGAAACGGGAGACGCGGGCGCCGCCTTACGCTGAGCGGTCGCTGGCATCGAGATGGCCAGGATCATCGTTCGACATTCTTTGGAGAAAGGAACCGAGAGCATGCAACAGGTGGAAACGATGTCCGGGTTGATTCGGACGAAGAGGGAACGGATTCTCAATGAGTGGGTGAACTATCAACTGTCCTCGGGGACGTTCCGGCGGGACCTGCTCAAGGAATCGGAAGTGCGGGAGCAATCGGCGCAGTTCCTGGCCGCCTTTTCTGAGGCCATGGACCGGAGCGACAATCCGGAGGACCCGGCCTGGAAGCCGGTGAAAGACCTCTTGTCCAACCTCTCCAGGAGGCGGGCGATTCAAGGCTTTACACCGGGGGAAACCGCCTTGTTTGTGCTGTCACTTAAACAGCCGCTCTTTGACGCGCTGCGCCAGGAGCAGGGTCATGACCACCAGACGTTTATCGCTGAACTGTGGGCGATGACCGTGTTGGTCGACAAGCTGGGCCTGTACACGATCGAAGCGTATCAACAGAGTCGCGAAGAGGTGATCGCAAGGCAGCAGCAGGAGCTGCTGGAACTGTCCACGCCGGTCGTCAAGTTGTGGGACAACATTCTGGCATTGCCGCTCATCGGGACGCTGGACAGCGCCCGCACGCAAGTCGTCATGGAAAGTCTCCTTGAGCGGATCGTGGAGAGCGGCGCATTGATCGCGATCATCGACATCACGGGCGTGCCGACGGTCGATACGCTCGTCGCGCAGCACTTGATGAAGACCGTCGCGGCCGCCCGCCTTATGGGGGCTGATTGCATCATCAGCGGCATTCGCCCGCAGATTGCGCAGACCATCGTGCACCTCGGGGTGAATTTGAACGACATCATCACCAAGGCGACGCTGGCCGATGCCTTTCTGATCGCCCTCGAACGAACCGGACAATCGTTGGGCAAGGCACACACCAACCGTGGGAACGGCTGACGAGCCGCGAGGGGACTGTTCATGGAACGCATTCCGATTCTCAAGATGAATCATTTTCTGCTGGTCACCATTCAAGTCGATATGCACGACCGCATGGCCCTGACGCTCCAGGATGAATTAACCGAGCGGATTGTGCGCGATCGTGCGCGGGGCGTTCTCCTCGATATCTCGTCCGTCGAGGTCGTCGATTCCTTCATCGGTCGGATGATTGCCAATATCGCCGCCATGTCCAGAGTCCTGGATGCGGAAACCGTTGTGGTCGGCATGCGGCCGCCGGTGGCCATCACACTCGTGGAGTTAGGCATGGCCTTACCGGGCGTCCGCACGGCGCTCAATGTCGACACCGGTATGGCGCTGTTGGAAAAGTCCTTCCGCGGAACGGTCGCGACCAATGGCCATCCTGCTCGTTGAACGGGCGCCGGTCGCCTCTTCGGAGGACGTCATCCGGGTCCGCCAGCTGGTACGGGATTGTGTGGTCAAGCTCGGCTTTTCGCTGGTTGAACAGACCAAAATGGTCACCGCGGCCAGCGAACTCGCGCGCAATACGCTGGAGCACGGCGGCGGCGGCCAGGTGATGATGGAAGAGGTGCATGAAGGCATCCGGCGCGGCCTGCGGGTGACGTTCAGTGATCAGGGTCCGGGCATTCCCAATCTGGAACAAGCGTTGAAAGACGGCTTTACGACCCGCAACGGTTTGGGCTTGGGGTTAAGCGGTTCTAAACGGCTGGTGAACGAATTTTATATCGAATCAAAACCGGGCAAAGGGACATCCGTCACGATCGTCCGGTGGAAATAAGCGAGGCGCGAGTGAGCACTGATCAGGAAGAGAAGATTCGTGAGCGGCCATGACCGGCGTGTTGGTTCAACCCATCGTTCGGGTGAACGAGGAAAGCCAAGTGGCCGAAGCCAGGCGAACGGCCGCCTTGCTGACCTGCGACAGCGGCTTTACAGCGACTGAACTTGGACAGATTGCGGTCGTCGTCACCGAGTTGGCGACGAATCTGGTCAAGCATGCGAAGGACGGGCGCTTGGCCATGCGGCGGATCGATGACGGCGGAGCCATGGGGTTCGAGGTCCTGTCCCTGGACGCCGGGCCCGGCATCGTGGACGTCGGGCGCGCGCTGGAAGACGGCTATTCGACGGCGGGCAGTCCGGGAAACGGATTGGGAGCCGTCGCTCGAGCCGCCAGCGAATGGGATCTCCATTCGATGCGCGGGAAAGGCACCGCCATCGTGGCGAGGCTCTGGCATAAGCAGAGACCGGCGACGACGTCGCCCGGAGGCCGGGTCGGCATCGTTCAAGAAGCCATGCCGGGAGAAACCGTGTGCGGGGACGGCTGGCTGGCGAGCGAGTCCTCAGGCGAATGGCTCTGTGCCGTCGTCGACGGGTTGGGCCACGGGCCGGACGCGGCGCGCGCCGCGTCGGCCTCGTTAGCCGGCGTCACACGGGGCGGAAGATCGCCTGTGGGCCGCCTTGTGGAAGAGGCGCACGAAGCCGCGAAGCCGACGAGGGGCGCCGCGCTCGGCATCGCGCAGTACGCGGACGGCTGCGTGCATTTTGCCGGCGTCGGCAACATCGCGGCGGTGGTGCTGGACCATGACCAGCGGCGAACGCTGGTTTCCAGAAACGGCATTCTCGGCCACAATGTGCAGAAAGTCTCCGAAGTCTCGCACCCCTGGAAGCCGGGCATGGTGCTGGTGATGCATTCGGACGGCCTGGTCTCGCACTGGACACTCAGTGACTACCCGGGACTCCTTGCCCGCGACCCCAGCCTGATCGCCGCCGTCCTCTTCAGGGATTTCACTCGTGGCCGCGATGATGTGACTGTGCTAGTACGCACGTGACTTTGACGAGCGCGGGCTCGAGGAAGGGAGACGCCATGGCGTGGCCGATCACGACGGTGCGCATCCAATTCGAAGACGACCTTGCAGGGGCGCGGCAGCGCGCGCGCGAAGTGGCCCGTGCCTTGACCTTCGATGTGCAGGATGAAACCCGTATCGCGACCGCCGTGTCCGAAATGGCCCGGCAGCTGATTCGTGGCACGCGCAGTGGCGAGGTGGAATTTCTCATCGAGGGCGACCTGGCGCCACAAATACTCATCGTGCGGATCACCGACGCACCGCCCGCTAAGCGCCGCGCCAGGACCGCCGCTGCGCGGCCTGCCGCCGCACCCGCCGATGCGCTTCTGAATGCCGAAGAAAAGGACGGCTGGCTCTCCGCGCAGCGCTTGATGGATCAGTGCGATGCGCAGACCGGTTCTGACGGACTGAAGACGGTCCTGCTCAAGAAAGTCATGCCCAAGCGCGCTCCGTTGTTCACGCTCAAGCACATCAAACGGCTGGAAGAACAGTTTTCCACCCAGCCGCCGTCCAATCCGTTGGAAGAAGTGCGACAACAGAATTCTGAGCTGGTGCGGACACTTCAAGAATTGCACGACCGGCAGCAGGAGCTCGAGCGGCTCAATCGCGAATTGGAAGATACGAACCGCGGCGTGGTGGCGCTGTATGCCGAGTTGGATGAAAAAGCCGGCCATCTGCGTCGGGCCGATGAAATGAAATCCAGCTTTCTCTCGGACATGAGCCATGAGTTCCGGACGCCCTTGAATGCCATTTTGAGTCTTTCCCGCCTGCTGCTGGACCGGACGGACGGCCCTCTGACCCCGGAGCAGGAACGCCAGGTCCGGTACATTCGACAGAGCGGCGAAGATCTCCTTGAAACCGTCAACGATCTGCTCGACCTGGCCAAGATCGAAGCGGGGAAAGTGGATGTGAAGCCGACTGAATTCGAGGTGGCCACCTTGTTCAGCGCCTTGCGCGGCATGCTGAGGCCGCTGCTCAGCGGGGAGTCGGTCGAGTTGGTCTTTGAGGACTCGCTGGACTTCCCGCCGCTCTGGACCGACGAGCGCAAGGTGTCCCAGATCCTGCGCAACTTTATTTCGAATGCCTTGAAGTTTACCGAGCGAGGTCAGGTGCGTGTGTCGGCGAAGGCCGTCGAGGACGGACGGTCCATGGCCTTTGCCGTTGCCGACACGGGCATCGGCATTGCGCCTGACGATCTGGAAAAGATCTTTGAAGAATTCACTCAGATTGATAATGCCGTGCAACGCCGCGTGAAGGGCACCGGGTTGGGTCTGCCGCTGTGCCGAAAGCTCGCCCGACTTCTGGGTGGCCGTGTGGAGGTACACAGCGCCCCGGGAGCGGGCTCAACCTTTACTGCCGTCATCCCGATCCGCTATGCCCTCTCAGAACCGATCGAGCCGATTCCCGCTCAGGAGGAAGCCCCGCTGGTGATCGACAAAATGCCTGTTCTGGTCGTGGAGGACGATCCGGAGACCAGATTGCTGTATGAAAAATATCTCACGGACTCGCCGTTTCAGTCGATTCCCGCCGGCAGTATCCGCCAGGCCCGCGAGATGTTGCGCCACCATCCGGTCGGCGCCATTGTGCTGGATATCATGTTGCCGGGAGACGCCTGGGGCTGGCTCGCCGAATTGAAGGCCAATGAAGCCACACGCCACATTCCGGTGCTCGTCGTCTCATCCGTGGAGGATCCTCGTAAGGGACTCGCGCTGGGCGCAGACCGGTATGCGATTAAGCCGGTCTATCGCCACTGGCTGCTTGAGCAATTGACGGTCCTGACCGGCGGCGAAGCGAAAGCCTCCCCGCCGTCCCCGGTGCTGTTGGTCATCGACGATCAGGAAACCGATCGCTATCTGATCCGGCGGATCGCCGAGAGTGCCGGCTGCTCCATGGTCGAGGCGACGGACGGCCTGGAAGGGCTGGCGCTCGCGCGCGAGCTCAAACCCAGCCTCGTTCTCCTGGACTTGAGCATGCCCGGCATGTCCGGACAGGACGTGGTCGAACGGTTTCGGACAGACGCGGAACTGAGCCGCATCCCTGTCGTCATCATTACGTCTCACGCGCCGGGAGCGGACGCGTTGCTCTCGAATGGATCGGTGGCCGGGGTGTTGGACAAACACCGTCTCTCCGGCGCGGCGCTCGATCTCATACTCCATGAACTTGGTTTGAAGAAGACGGTCGAATTGGTCGGCGGCGAAACAACTACGTAATAGCACAGGGACGGGCGGCATGAGCGTGAGTCAAGGGCACAGTGTGACTGCAGGGCGAGGAGGGCGTATGGCCGACGAAAAACCGGTGATTTTGAACGTCGATGACAAGGAAGCCGGACGGTACGCCAAGCGGCGCGTGTTGGAGCAGGCCGGGTATACCGTGATCGACGCGAGCTGCGGCAGGGAGGCGCTCACCGCCATGGAAGAAAGCCGCCCTGCGCTCGTCCTGCTGGATGTCCGTATGCCGGACATGAGCGGACTGGAGGTGTGCCGCTGGATCAAGAGCCGGAAAGAGTTGGCGGATACCATGGTGCTCCACATTACCGCCTCCAAGATTTCGAGCGCGGATCGGGCGGTCGGCCTGGAAGGCGGATGCGACGGTTATCTCATCGAACCGGTGGAACCGGACGAACTGACGGCGTCGATCCGGTCGCTGTTGCGGCTGCGCGATCGTCAGCGCGAGAACCAGGGGCTGCTGAAGAAGTTGCGCCGGAGCGAAGAACAGTTCCGCGGGCTCTTCGAGCAGGCCGCCGTCGGCATGTGCGTGGTGGGACCGGACGGCCGGTTGCTTCGCGTCAACGAAAAGCTGTGCGCCATCACCGGCCGGCCGGCCGAGGAACTCCTCACTCATGAACTCCGCGACTTGTCACACCCGGACGACCGCGCAGAGCATGAAAGCCAGGTGGGCAAACTGCTTCTGGGCGGCGTCTCGGAGGTGTCCCTGGATCAGCGCCTCCTGCGGCCCGAGGGCGACACGATTTGGGTCCGGGTGACCTTATCCATTCAGTGGGACGCGGGCGGGCGCATCCAATCCTTGATCGGAGTCGTGGAGGACGTGGATGCCCGCAAGAACGCCGAATTGGAACTTCGCAACCATGCGCTGTGGCAACAACTGCTCAGCGATACCATGGACAAGCTCTTGCGCGTGGATGATCCCGCGACCGTCATGCCGGATATTTTCGTGTCGTTGAAAAGCGCGTTGGTGCTGGATGGATATCTGGACTATGACGCCCTCGACGATCAGAGCGCGATTGAGCTGAAGACCTGGTCCGGCATCCCGGAACATGCGCTGCCCTCCCTCTCGTTTCTTAAGCTGGGACAGGCCCTGTGCGGCTTGTCGGCGGAACAACGGAAGCCCGTCGTCATCGAACGGCTCCATGAATCGAGCGATCCGAGAGCCTCCCGCATGCAGGCCGCCGGAGCCACCGCCTACGTCTGTTTTCCTCTGGTGGTAGGGGAACGGCTGTTGGGGACCCTGGCCTTCTCGAGCAATCAGCGGATGTCGTTTGAGCCGGAGGAAATCGAGCTGCTGGAAGCCGTGGCCTCCTATGTCGCCATGGCCAAGGAACGGCGCCGGCTGCTGCAGGAGACGAGGAGGCGCGCCGCCCAGTTGGCCGAGAGCGAGGAGCGTCTCCGGTTTGCGACGGAAGGGGCGGGCATGGGCACCTGGGATGTGGACCTGGCCACAGGCCGGGCCGTCTGGAACCGGCAGAACTTCCTGCTCCTGGGCCACGATCCGGACCGGACGGAAGCCACGATGAATCTCTGGGGCACCTCCATCGTAGAGGAGGATCAAGCGGCGGTCGGACGCGCGATTGAGGCGGCGCGGGACACGCACGGGTTGTATCAGATCGAACATCGCATCCGCCGTGCCGACACGGAGGAAATCCGGTGGCTCGCTCCGTACGGACGCATGCATTACGACGAGGCGGGTCATCCGACGCGGTTCGTCGGCGTGACGTTCGACATCACCGAGCGGAAACAAGCAGAGGCGCAGCGCCAGGAATGGACACAGGCGCTCGAACGGCGCGTGTCGGAACGCACGAAGGAATTGGTCCGAACCCACGACCGACTTCGTGGATTGGCCCAAGAGCTGACGCTCACCGAGCAGCGTGAGCGCCAGCGCCTGGCCGGCGAACTGCACGATTATCTCGCCCAGATGCTGGTGGTCACCCGATTGAAAGTCTCGCAGGCCAACCAGGCTTCCTCGCTCACGGCTGTTCGGGATCAGCTCCGAAAAGCGGACGAACTCATTGACCAGTGTTTGACCTACACACGGACGCTCGTGGCGGAACTTATGCCGCCGACGCTCCGGCAGTTCGGCCTGGCCGCCGGTCTCCAGTGGCTGGCCGAGACCATGGTCACGCAGGGCCTGACCGTCGAGGTGCAGGTGCCCGCCGCCACGCCGGCCCTCTCAGAGGATCAGACCAGCCTCCTGTATCAGTCGGTCCGGGAACTCTTGTTCAATGTGCTCAAACACGCGGGCAGCAAGCAGGCGCGGGTGGCACTGACGACGGATGGCGAGGAGAAGCTGCAGATTACCGTGCAGGATGACGGGGAAGGTTGCGACCCGACGGCGGTCATGGAGTCGACCGAGGGGAAGTTCGGGCTGTTCAGTATCCGCGAACGGATGGAAGCGCTCGACGGCTGGATGGAATTGGAATCGAAGCCGGGAGGCGGGACCACCGTCACCCTGGGCGTGATGTTGGGCCGCGCGGATTCACAGACTCTCCCGCCGGCGAACGGCCGGACAACGAACGGCGTCGGCAAGCCGTCGTCCGTAGATGCCGACGGCCGGCCCGCGGTCGGGCGCGCCGTGCCTATCCGGGTGTTGCTCGTCGACGACCATGCGATGGTCCGGCAGGGTCTGCGCAGCGTGCTCGACGGCTATCCCGATCTCGATGTGATTGCAGAAGCCGGCGACGGCGAAGAAGCGGTGAATCTGGCTCATCTATTGGGGCCTGACGTCATCGTGATGGATGTGAATCTGCCGCGCCTCGATGGCATTGAAGCGACCCGGCGCATTCTGCTCGCACGCCCGGAGACGTCCATTGTCGGGATCTCCGTGCACCAGTCGGAGCATGTCATGCAGGCCATGAAGTCCGCGGGTGCCGCGGCGTTTTTGACGAAGGAAAGCGCTGCCGATCAATTGCATGAGACCATCGAGGCGGTGGTCCATGCAAAGGACTGACTCGTCCCCTTCCATGCGCACGCCGGTTATTTTGAACGTCGATGACCGCGAGCCGATGCGCTATGCGCGCAGCCGCGTGCTCAGGGGGGCGGGCTACGAGGTGGTGGAAGCCGTGAGCGGCACGGATGCGCTGGGGCTGATCGCGGAGCGCCATCCGCAACTGGTCATCCTCGACGTCGCGCTTCCCGACATGACGGGCTTCGAGGTCTGTCGCAGGATCAAACAGGATCCGGCGACCACGCATGTGCTGGTCCTCCACGTCTCAGCGGTCCATCACGAGGTCGCCGACCGGGTGATGGGACTGGAGATGGGCGCCGACGGCTTCATGGTCGAACCCATCGAGCCGGTCGAACTCCTGGCCCAGACCAAAGCGCTGCTCCGTCTCGCCGAGCGCGAAGCCGAGAACCGGCGGTTGATCGACCAACTCTCGAGCGCCGACCGGCGGTTTGACGCCGCGGGCAAGGAAGCCCAAGCGGCGCAGTCCCTCAGCGATGAAAAATACCGCTTGCTGTTCGATTCGATTGATGAAGGGTTCTGCGTCATTGACATGATCTATGACGACCGGCAGCGGCCCTGCGATTATCGCTTTGTCGAAACCAATCCCGCCTTCTCCATTCATACGGGTCTCACCGATGCCCTTGGCAAAACGATCCGGGAACTGGCTCCTGATCACGAGCAGCATTGGTTCGACCTGTACGGCGACGTGGCGATGACCGGGAAGGCCATGCGCTTCGAGAATTACGCGGCGGAACTCAATCGGTGGTATGACGTGTACGCATTCCGGATCGGCGGGCCGGACCAACGCCGCGTGGCAGTCCTGTTCTCGGACATTACCGAGAGGAGACGGCAGTACGAATTGTCGGCTGAACAGTCGCGGCTGCTCAATCTCAGCAATGACGCCATCATCGTGCGGGCTCCTGACGATCGCATCGTGTATTGGAACCGGGGCGCGCAAGAGATCTACGGCTGGACAGAACAGGAAGCGCGCGGCCGCAATCTCTACGACCTGCTGAAAACCGAGTTCGCCCAACCGGTCGAGCAGATTCTCAGCCAGCTCAGGCGGGATAACCGCTGGATCGGGGAATGCACCCACCTACGGCGGGACGGCGTCCGTGTCACGGTGGCGACCCGATGGGCGCTGGACCGGGATGCGCAGGGCCGGCCGACGTCGATCCTACAGAGTGAGAATGACATCACCGAGTGGAAGATCGCCGAGACGCGGTTGCGCCAGAGCGAAGAGTTTGTCCGCCGCATCAGCGACATTGCGCCCAGCATGCTGTATCTCTACGATCTGATCGAGAAGCGCACCATCTGGGGCAACCGGCAGATGCACGAGGGACTCGGCTACGCGCCGGAGGACATCCGGCGGATGGACCAGCGGGTGCTTTCGACGCTCCTGCATCCGGAGGACTGGCTGCGCTACCAGGACCATCTCGGGCGGCTTCACAGGCTGGCCGACGGCGAGACGGCTGAATTTGAATATCGCATGCGGCATGCCGACGGGTCCTGGCGCTGGTTGCACTCCCGCGACATGGTCTTCCGGCGGCTGCCCGACGGCGGCGTGGAACAGATCGTGGGGGCCGCGATGGATGTCACGGAACGCACTCACATGGAGCAGGCGTTGCGCCGCTCCCATGCGTTCGTGCGGCAGGTCATCGATACGGATCCGAATTTCGTGTTTGCCAAGGATCGCGAGGGCCGCTTCACGCTGGTGAACCAGGCGGTCGCCGATTGCTACGGCGTGACCGTGGAAGCGCTGATGGGTAAGACGGACGCCGATTTCAATCCCGATGCGGAACAGGTCGCGCATTTTCGCCGCATGGATCTCGAAGTCATGGACACTCTCGAGGAACGGACCATCCCCGAAGAAGAGATTACGGATGCGGCAGGGCATAGACGGTTTTTGCAAACGGTGAAGCGTCCGATCGTCGATGAGAAGGGGTTGGCGGTCCAGGTGCTCGGGGTGGCGACCGATATCACGGCGCGCAAGCGGGGCGAACAGGAACTGGCGCGGGTCACCGAGCGCCTCTCGGCGATCTTACAGTCGGCGGGCGTGGGCATTTACGGTCTGGACGCGCAGGGGCTCGCCTCGTTCATCAACCCGGTGGGCGCGGCCATGTTCGGGTACGACACCGAGGAACTGATCGGACGGAACCTCCATGGAGTGCTGCACCACACCCATGTCGACGGGCGAGAATACAGCCAGGAGGCCTGTCCTATCTACCGCTCATTGATGGATGGACGGTTTCATAGCGGCGATGAGGAGATCTTCTTCAAAAAAGACGGCACGCCGGTGTCCGTGTCCTTCACCAGTTCCCCGATCGTGGAGGAGGACCGGGTCGCCGGCGCGGTCGTCGTGGTGCGGGATGTGACGGAGCACAAGCGGGCGCAGGACGCCTTGCGTGAGAGCGAGGCGCGCCTGCGGCTGGCGTTGGCCGCGGGAGGCATGGGCGCTTGGGACGTCGATTTGAGGACCAATGAAACGACCTGGGACGCGCAGGACCGCGCCCTGCTCGGGGTGAGCATGGAGGGCGAGGCGCCCACACCTGAGCGGTTCTATGAGTCGGTCCATCAGGACGATCGACTGCGCGTCCGGCAGGCGGTGGAGCAGGCGGTCGCCAGCGCCGGCATGTTGGAACATGAGTTCCGGGTGGTCCGCCCCGATGGGGAAGTGCGATGGCTGGTGGCCAAGGGCAGGGTGCTTCGGGACGATCGCGGAAGGCCCGTGCGGATGGTCGGTGTGAATTTCGATGTCACGGAACGCAAGCGGACGGATGACCGGCTCCGTTCCTTCACGCTGGAATTGGAGTGGCGGGTGGCTGAGCGGACGGAGGAACTGCAGCGGTCGCAGGAGCAGCTGCGAGCGCTGGCGACGGAGTTGAACTTGACCGAGCAGCGTGAACGGAAGCGCCTGGCCACGGACCTGCATGATTATCTCGCGCAGCTGCTGGTGCTGGTGCGCTTGAAGCTGGCGCAGCTCAAACGGGCGTCCTCCATGGACGCCATGAGGGAGATGGGCGAAGCGGCGGAGGAAGCCGTCAAGGAAGCCTTGACCTATACGCGCACCCTCGTCGCGCAGCTGAGTCCGCCGGTGTTGCATGAATTCGGCTTGCCGGCTGCCCTTCACTGGCTGAGCAAGCAGATGGTGCGCCAGGAGCTGTCCGTCACGGTGACGCAGCGTGTGCCCGACAATGTGCCTCTGGCCGAGGATCAGTCCGTGCTGCTCTTTCAATCCGTGCGCGAACTGCTCATGAATATTAAGAAACACGCCGGCACACAGAGCGCCCATGTCACCATCGAGCGCCGGGAGCGTGAAGTGCGCATCACTGTGGGTGACGACGGGGCCGGTATGGATTTGGGCGCAGCCATGGCCACGCATCCGGAGTCCTCGGTGATGTCCTCAAAATTCGGACTGTTCAGCATCCGTGAGCGCATGCGGGCAATCGGCGGGCGCTTTGAGTTGGACTCGGCGCCGGGTAGGGGAACGACGGCGATCCTGGTCGTTCCGCTCGTCCTCCAAGAGAGGGACCTGCACAACCATGACAAGAACGCGCCTGCCGAGGAGAGCCCCCTGGAGTCCGCAGAACAGCGTCAAGCAGGCATGCCTCCGTGCGAGACGCAGGCCGACCGTCACAGTCCCCATCAAATTCGCGTGTTGCTGGCGGATGACCATCTGATGGTGCGCGAGGGGTTACGTATGCTCCTCAAGGAGGAGAGCGACATCGCGGTTGTGGGCGAAGCCTGGGACGGGGAGGAAGCGGTTGCCTTTGCGGATCGCTTGCGCCCTGATGTGGTGATCATGGATGTGAACATGCCGCGTCTGGACGGCATCGAGGCGACGCGCCGCATCAAGGCTGCCTTCCGCTCCATTGCGGTCGTGGGCATCTCGGTGAACGCGTCGGCTGAAGTGGAAGCCGCCATGCGGACGTCCGGCGCCGATGCCTTCTTGTCGAAAGAAGCTGCCGGTCAGGAAATCTGTCAGACCATTAAAGCCTTAGGGAAAGCCGGTGTGCAATAAGGCCGCGTAGGCTGGCATGAGCCGCCGCAACGGTGGCTGTCTGACGCGCCCACGCATGTCCCCGCAAGGCGTTGTCATGGCTGGCGCCCACCGCATTCCCATCAGCGCTGAGCTGCCGCTCCCTCTATCGAATGGAGGCCCGTGAGCGATCGCATCGACCGTCTCCTCATCGCCTTAGGCCGGCCGGGACTCCGGACCCTGTTATCGGTCGGAGCCCTCCTGATCGCGCTGGTGACGCTGATCGGATGGGCCACCGGCGTCGACGCGCTGCTCTACGCGGGAGAACCGCTGGCCGTCATGCAGCCGCTGACTGCCGTCATGGTGGCGGGATTGGCGGCGGGCGTGCTGTGCCTGGGCACGAACGTCCAGCCCCTGACGTCTTATTCTGGCGGGCGGGGTCTTCGTGCTGGCGCTGGTCAGCGCCGGACGGTTGGTCTGGGTATCCGCAAGTCCGAGCCTGTACACGGCCTGTTCCCTCGTCCTTCTCTCGTCGGCACTCTTCGGTGCGTCACGTCGTTCTCCGAGATCCTCGCTTGACTGGATGGTCAGCAGCACCGGCGGCGCCATGGCCGTCGTGGTCGTGGCGCTCTTGGGCTATGCCACTCAATTTCCTCTTCCCCTGGTGCACGATCGCAATATCGCCGTGAGGACCGGTCTTGCGCTGGTCCTGCTCTCGCTCGCGCTGTTCGGATGGTTGCGCCGCGCGGACCCTCGCACCGGATCGGCCTTGCGCGCCGCCTGGGTCTCGTCGTTGACCGCGCCCGCGGTCTTGATCGCCGTGGTCCTGCTGTGGGTGACCGTGGTGGCAGCAGTCCCCGGCCCTGTGCCGGTCGCGATTTCAGGAGCCGTGCTGGCCTTGGCGCTGAGTCTCAGCGCCGCCACATTTGTCGCGGCGCGGCAGTGGTCGCGCATGATCGACTTGAGCGCGGCGGTTCGGGAGAGCGAAGCCCGGTTAAAGCTGTTCATCGAACATGCGCCGGCCGCGATTGCCATGTTCGACGGCGACATGCGCTATCTTGCGGTGAGCGCGCGGTGGAAGAACGATAATCGGGTGCAAGGCGACCTCTTCGGGCGGTCCCATTACGATGTCTTTCCAGAGGTTCCCGAACGGTGGAAGGAGATACACCGTCGGGGGCTCGCCGGTGAAGTGGTCAGCGCCGAACAGGACACATTCATCCGCTCCGACGGGACGACGCAATGGGTGCGTTGGGAAGTGTGGCCCTGGCGGGACGGCGAAGGCCGCGTGGGCGGCATCGTGATTTTCGCCGAAGAAACCACCGAGCGGGTACAGGCGCAGCAGGCGCTCGAGGACCAGCTCGGTCTGATGAAAACGATCACGGAGAATACCCTCTCGTGCCTGCTCATGGTGGACGCGCAGGGGCGTATCACCTTTGCCAATCGGGCCGCGGAATCCATCACCGGTTTCCGTCCGGACGAACTGACGGGCCGCGTCCTGCATGACGCGTTGCACCAGACGCAGCCCGACGGCACGCCGTTCAGGATGGAAGATTGTCCGATCGACCGCGCCTTGTTGCATCGGGAAGCGGTGCAAGGCTATGAGGGCGCCTTTGTCCATAAGGACGGGCACTTGTATCCCGTGCGCTGCGCCGCCCGTCCCATTCTCAAGGACGGTCTCCCGACCGGAACCGTCATTGAAGTGCAGGACATCACCAAGGAACGGAACGCCGTGGATGAATTGCGCCTGTTGGCTTCTGATCTGGAGCGGCGTGTCCGCGAGCGAACCGTCGATCTCGTGCGGTCGCAGGACCGGCTGCGGACCCTCGCGTCGCAGCTGGCGATGGCCGAGCAACGGGCGCGGCACAGGCTGGCGACCGAGTTACACGATTATCTGGCACAGCTGCTTGCCTTGGGACGGATCAAGCTGGGACATGCCCGTCAGCTCTTAAAAAGCGTCCCGACCGGCGCGGAACCACTTCGCGACCTGCAAGACATTCTCGACCGCGGTCTGGGCTATACCCGGACGGTCATGGCGGAGTTGAGCCCGCCGGTGCTTCACGATCTCGGGTTGGCGGCCGGCCTGGAATGGCTCGGACAGCAGATGGCGCGCCATGGTCTGGCCGTCACGGTGGCGAATGACCCGGAGGCCGCGGAGATGGCCGGTCGGTCAACCGAGGACCTGCGCATTATGCTGTTTCAGTCCGCTCGGGAATTGCTGATGAACGTCGTCAAGCATTCGCAAGTGAAGACTGCCCGGTTGTCCTTGGCCTGCGAGGAACCGGACGGCCTTGTCATCTCTGTGCAGGATCAGGGGAAAGGATTCGATCCGGCGAGCCTCGACCGGCGGGGGGGCGGCGTCGAACATTTCGGGTTGTTCAGTTTGCGGGAGCGCCTCGAGGCGTTGGGCGGCAGGATGGAACTTACGTCAAAGCCGGGCCTCGGGACCACCGTGACGCTCGCAGTCTCGCTGTCAGCCGGCCGGCTTGAGGATGCCAGGGAGCGGCGTTTTGAAGGGATCAAGGAGTGTTTGCCGGAAATGGTCTCAGCGTCCATCGATCAGCGGTCAACCATGACCACCGTGTCGAATGAGCCTCCTCATCCGACACCGATCCAGGTGCTTCTGGTGGATGACCATGTGATGGTGCGCCAGGGGTTGCGCAGCATTTTGGACGCCTACCCGGACGTTTCAGTGGTGGGGGAAGCCGGCAACGGTGAAGACGCCGTGATGCTCGCGCGCGAGCTGCGCCCGGAAGTCGTCCTGATGGATATCAACATGCCAAGAATGGACGGTTTGGAGGCGACCGCGAAAATCATGCTCGAGCACCCCGGTATACGAATCATCGGATTGTCGGTGAATAGTTCGGAGCAAATCCGGGAGGCGATGAAGGCTGCCGGCGCGGTGGGATTTGTCACGAAGGAATCGGCCGCGGACCAACTTTATGAGGCGGTGAGTGATGCAGTGAGTCAACGCTAGATCACGAAGGAGATACGCATACTACTAGGAGGCTCCCTAGTGCCGAATTATGGTCTTGCGGAAAGCCCCAGTCGAGGGGTAGGGTTTTTCTGACATTACGTTGGGCAATTTACCCACGCGGTTCTCACACCCGCCTATGCACTCATCACCCGCCATTCTTTATATCCATGATGTGGTCGCGTCAGCCTCTCTTCGAAGCCGGGTGTTGACCCAGGCAGGGTACCGGGTCCTGGATGCCTCAATCGGGGAGGAGGCGCTGCTCATGGTTGCGGCGCTTCGTCCGCGCCTGGTGGTGCTCGATGCTGATGCCCGCGCAAGCGGGTGGGCTTCTTGTCAGCGGATCAAGTCGGATCCTGACAACTCCCATATCATGGTCCTGCTTCTCGCCCCGGCCGGCCATGGCGCTGTCGATGTCGATCCCGGGAGTGGGAATGACCCCGATGGGTACCTGGCGGAGCCCATCGACCCTGTCGAATTTCTGACCACCGTCCGGTCGCTGCTGAGGCTGTCCAATCGCGAAGCGGAGACCCGCCGGTTGGCTGAGCGTTCAGCCCGCCTCGAACGGCAATTCGCCGAGGCGACCGACGCCGCGGATTGCGGGATGTGGGAGTGGGATATCCGGAGCGGCAACTTGGAATGGATCGGCAAGACGGAACGGCTCGCCGGCCTCCGGCCGGGCGGCTTCAGCGGAAAGATCGAAGCGTTTTCCGACGCCCTGCATCCTGAGGATCGTGATCGCGTGTGGGCGAAGGTGCATGACTTGATCGAGAGGAAGGCCAGCCTGTTTGAGGATGAGCATCGTTTTATCCATCCGGACGGCAGCGTGCACTGGATGTCGGCCGTCGGCCGGTTTTTCTACGACGGACAAGGCCAGGCCATCCGCATGACAGGGGTCGTCCAGGAGATCACCAGGCGGAAACTGGCGGAGCAGCGTCACGAGATTGAATCGGAGCGCCGGAGGCTGCTCGCCCAAGCGGCCGAAGAGTTATTGGTGGCCCATCAGCCCGCCGAGTTGATGACCGGAATCTTCGAGACGGTGCGACAGCATCTCGATCTGGATGGCTACTTGTATTACCGCGTCGATGAGACAGCCTCGGCACTCGTCCTGGATGCCTGCGCTGGTCTCCGCGATGAAATCCGGATGGGCCTGGCACGCGTGGCCTTCGGCCAGGGTTTGTGCGGAATGGCGGCCGAACGCCGAGCAGCCCGGATTTGGGAGCAGGGGCAGGATCCGGGCGATGAAACGGCACACGGCATCAGAGCGCTCGGATTTCAAGCCGTTGCCTGTCACCCTCTGATCGTCGGCGACCGCCTGCTCGGGACGCTGGCCTTCGCCAGTGCGATCCGAGACACATTCGAGCCGGATGAAATCGTGTTCATGCAGAGTATCTGCCGCTATGTCGCGGCGGCCATGGAACGGCTCCGGCTTGAAGCCGTGACCAATGAGCGCGCAGAGCGCCTGCGGCAGAGCGAAGAGCATCTGCGTGTCGCCATGGAATTGAATCCCCAGATGCCCTGGACGGCCAGGCCTGACGGGTCGCTCGAGGGCATGAGTGAGCGATGGTTTCATTTCAGCGGCGGCGCAGGAGAGGCCGCGCTCGACGACAGCTGGATGCGGGTTCAGCACGAAGAAGATCTTCCCCGCATGATCGCCGCCTGGTCACATTCGATTCAAACCGGCGATCCTTATGACGTCGAGCATCGAATCAAGCCTGTGTCGGGCGGTCATCGGTGGATGCGCTCGCGCGCGTTCCCGCGTCGCGACGAGGGAGGCAGGATCGTTCGCTGGTACGGCACGACGGAAGATATCCATGACCGGAAGCTGGCGGAATCCGCGCTGCGCGAATGGCGGGAGCGTCTCGAGGGCGCCTTGCAGTTTTGCGAAGCCGTGATGGCCAACATCAAAGAAGGTCTCTATACCCTGGATGCGTCGGGCCTCGTCACCTATGTGAATCCGGCGGCTCAAACGCTGCTCGGGTGGAGTGCCGGAGATTTGCTGGGCAAACGGATGCATGAGATCATTCATTATCGGCATGCGGATGGAACCCCATTTCCAGCGAAGACCTGTCCGGCTCTTCAGGTCTTACAAGAAGGCAGAACGCTGGTGGAGCATCCGGATGTCTTTATCCGGAAAGATGGAACCTGTTTTGAGGTGGTGTACAGTTCCGCGCCGATGTGGGCGGACGACAGGATCAGCGGGCTCGTCCTGGTGTTTCGTGATGTTTCTGAAAAGCGACAGACCGAACGAGCCCTCCTTGAAAGCGAGCAGCGGTTCAGGACGATGGCCGAGGCGGTTCCGTGTTTTCTGTTTGAAACGGACGGCGACGGTTGGAACACCTGGACCAGCGAGGGATGGTGTCAGTTTACAGGACAGACTCAAGAACAGGTGAGAGGGCATGGCTGGGCGGACGCCTTGCATCCGGATGATCGTGCGGCCAACCTCGGACGATGGACGGACTGTATGCGTGACGGCGTGCCGTTCGAGTCGCGGCAGCGGTTGCGGCGTCACGACGGATACTATGCCTGGGTCATCGCCAAGGCCTTGCCGGTGCGCAATGAGCAGGGAGCGATCTATCGCTGGCTCGGTTCGGTCACGGATGTGGACGACATGGCGCGCGGCGAGGAAGCGCTCCGTGACAGCGAAGAACGGTTCAGGCAGATCGCTGACACGACGGATTATGTCTTCTGGGTGATGGGAGTGGCTCCTGAGCGAATCCTGTACGTCAGCCCTGCCTTCGAACGGCTGTGGCAGCAACCGGCGAAGGCCCTCTATGAGAATCCCGGATTGTGGACCGATGCAATCCATCCCGATGAACGGGCCTCCGTGCAGCGGCTCTTTGAGCAGTGGCTGGCGCATCCCGACAACAAGACGTTCGGAGTGGAATACCGTATTGTCCGGCCGGACGGGACGATTCGCTGGATTGCCGATCGAGGCCACGTCATTCGGGACGCACAGGGCCAGGTATACCGGATGACCGGCATTGCCCGCGACGTCACGGATGTGAAGGTGGCCGAAAGAGCCCTTCGCCGCAGTGAGACGCAGTTGCGCGTGATCACGGACTCGGTGCGGAGTTTTATCGCCTACATTGATTCCGA
This sequence comes from uncultured Nitrospiraceae bacterium, assembly GCA_963728135.1. Taxonomy (GTDB): domain Bacteria; phylum Nitrospirota; class Nitrospiria; order Nitrospirales; family Nitrospiraceae; genus Nitrospira_D. Next base: position 116,839 of record CAVSJC010000017.1, read on the forward strand.
CGAGCGGTATCGCTTCGTGAACGCCGAATACGAAAAGTGGTTTGATCGACCGCGCCGGGACATCATCGGTCTATCGGTCAAAGAGTTGCTGCAAGACGGATATCAAGCTCCGAACCGTTTATCCGCCGGGTATTGGCAGGGGAGGCGGTGACATTTGAGCGCTGTATCCGTTATGGCGGCGAAGAGCGTACGGTCCAGACCTCGTATACGCCGGACGTGCGGGACGATGGGACGGTGGCGGGATTCTACGTGCTGGTGACCGACATCAGTGAGCGGAAGCGGCATGAAGATGACCTTCGCCGGTGGAAGGATGAGCTCGAAATGCGGGTGGTGGAGCGCACGCGGGAGTTGGTGACGTCGCAGGAACGCCTCCGCGCGCTGGCCTCACAGTTGAGTCTCACGGAGCAGCGCGAACGGCGTAAACTGGCGAGCGATCTGCACGATTATCTGGCGCAGCTGCTGGTCGTGGGACGGATGAAAGTGAACCGGCTCGCAAAGGAGCCAGGCATGCCGCGCGCGATGCTGGAGAAGATCGAGGACATCGACACCGTTTTTCGGCAGGGGCTTCACTACGCCCGTACGATGATTGCAGAACTCAGTCCTCCCTTCCTGCACGAGTCCGGCTTCCCGACGGCCTTGCGATGGCTGAGCGAGCGCATGCAGAAAGAAGGGCTGTGGGTCGAGGTGAAGGTCAACCGCGATGAAATTGCCTTGTCCGAGGATCGAGCCGTGTTCCTCTTTCAATCCGTCCGGGAATTGCTCTTTAATGTCTTGAAGCATGCCGGTGTCGATCGCGCGACGGTGATGGTCACCGCAGCCGAGGACGGCAGCGTGAGTGTCTCGGTCATAGATTGCGGCAAGGGTTTGGACGTCGATGCGATGGAGCGGGCGGCGCAGCCTGGTCATCTCGGGCTATTCGCGGTGTGCGAGCGAATGGAAGCGATGGGTGGCAGAGTCGACGTGAATTCTACGCCGGGGGCGGGTACGACCGTCACGATCCTGTTGCCCGGCGAGCCCGACTGAACGCGGATCGTCTCGTGGGGGCGGCGTCTGACCCCTAGTATTGTGCCCGCGTCGGTACCGGATCATCATGGATAGTCGTTACGATTTGCACCATTCTCCACGTTGGCAAGGGCTTCCTGCCGGCCCCGTCATGTATCTGGTCATCGCCGCGATGTTTGCCTTCGCGGGATGGCTTGATATCAATACTCCGCTGGGACTGGTCCTCTGGCTCTTGTATCTGGGTCCGATCTGGCTGCTGTCCCGCCTGGTGCCATTCGATCACCGTCTTGTTTTGCTGGGCGCGCTGACGACCACCGTCCTCATGTCCAGGCCGTTATTTTTCTCGCCCGCGGGTGTGCCCTCGTGGATGGCGGCAGTCAACCATAGCATCGGCGTCATCCTGGTCTGGATTGTCTCCCTCTTGCTCGTGCGCGCGCGCCGCCAGGAGGCGGCGCTGCGGCTCAACGAAGCCCGAGCCAGCGCGTTGGTGCAAGCGTCCGCGCAAGTGCTGTGGATCGCTGAGCCGGATGGCAGCGTCGTCAAGGATTCGCCGAGTTGGCATGCCTTTACCGGACAAACGTTCGACGCTCGGAAGGGGTGGGGCTGGCTCAACGCCGTTCATCCGGACGATCGCCGGCGGGTGGAGGAAGAGTGGAGACAGGCGCTCGCGTCTCACGCTCCATTGGAGACGGAATATCGGTTGTGGCATCGGGAAGGCCAGTACCGGTGGACGGCCGTGCGGGCCGTCCCCGTGCTGAATGACGACGGGTCGACCGGTGAGTGGGTCGGCATGCATACGGATATCAGCGCCCGCAAACAGGGAGAGGAGGCGCTGCGGGATAATCAGGAGCGGCTCCGGCTGGCAGTGGACAGCGCGGAACTCGGTATGTGGGACGAAGCGTGCGAGAGCGGGCAGGCGGTGTGGAACGAGCGTGCCTATACCTTGCTCGGCATCACGCCGCCATTCCCGACGGCGGGCAGTGCCTTATGGAAACAGTGTCTCCATCAGGAGGATGTCGCGGCCGTCATGGAATCCATTGCTCGCGCGCACCGCGAGCGGTCTCTGTACCGCCAGGAACATCGCATCATCCGGCGGGACAACGGGCAGGTCCGCTGGCTCTCGCCCTACGGCCGGTTCCTCTACGATGACGAAGGACACGCTCAGCGATTCGTCGGTGTCTTTGCAGACATCACCGAGCGCCGGCAGGCTGAGGAAGCGCTCAGGCAGAGCGAAGAGCAGTTGCGCGTCAATTTCGATCTGGCGGCTGTCGGCCAGGCCCAGGTGAGCGCCCGAACCGGATGCTTCATCCGGATCAACGACCGCTTCTGTGCGCTCACTGGCTACAGCCGGGAAGAATTGCTCAGCATGACTCCGCAGGAGCTCACCCATCCGGACGATCGCCCGGCGGATGACCCGAAGGTCAGACGATTGCTGCAGGGAGACACCGAAGAGTATTACTGCGAGAAGCGCTATCTCGGCAAGCGCGGGGTCCATCGGTGGGTGCGGGTGTCCGCGCGCCTGATCCGTGACGCGGCTCACAGCCCGCTGCATACGATTTCGGTCGTCGAGGACATCACCGAGCGCAAGGAGGCAGAGGCCGCGCTGATGCAAATCACGATGGATCTCGAGCGCCGGGTGGTGGAGCGCACGCAGGAATTGACCGACTCCCAGCAGCGGCTCCGCGCGCTGGCCTCCGAGCTGAATCTCGCCGAGCAGCGCGAACGCCGTCGCCTTGCGTCCGAACTCCATGATTACCTGGCGCAGTTACTGGTCGTCGGCCGGCTCAAACTCAGCCAGGCGTTACAAAAGGCCGGCGCGTCGGGCCCGCGTGAGCACATCCAGGAAGCCGATGAAATTCTCGACCGGTCCCTCACGTATACCCGTTCGCTGGTGGCCCAATTGGTGCCGCCGGTGCTCGAGCAATTCGGCCTCTCCGCTGCCCTCTTATGGCTCGGCGACGAAATGCGACGACGCGGTCTGACCGTGGGCGTGGAGGCCCCGCGTGAGTCGCCTCCGTTGTCGGTCGATCAGGCGTCTCTGCTCTATCAATCGACGCGAGAGCTCTTGATGAACGTGCTGAAACATTCACGCACGACCGATGCGACGGTCACACTGACCTGTGAGGACCATGAGGACTTGACGATTGTCGTGCAGGATCAGGGCGCCGGATTCGATCTGATGTCCGCGGCCCATACGCCGATGAACAAGTTCGGCCTGTTCAGCATCCGCGAACGGATGCAGGCATTAGGAGGTACCTTCGCCGTTGAAGCCTCTCCGGGCAAGGGAACGAGAGCGACGTTGCGGTTGCCGCTCGGCGCGGCCCAGGAGACCATACCGGCTGCCCAGACTGAGACAAACGGTGAGACGGCCATGCCGACGCTCGGGCATTCGACGCCCGTCCGTGAACGAGGCAGGCGCTCCACGGTTCACAAGAGTGCCACCATTCGCGTGTTGTTGGTCGACGATCACGCCATGGTCCGTGAAGGCCTCAGAAGCATCTTGCGCGGGTACGCAGACATCAATGTGGTCGGGGAGGCGGGGAACGGGGAGGAGGCGATCGAGCGGGCCAAAGAGCTGTCTCCGAACGTGATCGTAATGGACGTGAACATGCCGAAGCTGGATGGCATCGAGGCGACGCGACGCATTCGCCATCAGTGCCCCGACACCGCCATCATCGGCCTGTCGGTCAACGCGTCGCAGCAGGTCGTGGACGCGATGACAGAGGCCGGCGCCTTGACGCTCCTGACAAAGGAGTCGGCGGCGGAGCTGCTCTATCAGACGATTGCACGCACGGCCCGCCGGTCGAGTTCGCCGTTCGAGGATTCGCAAGAGCCCTTGCCGTTCATGGGTGAAGGCAAGGAACGAGCTCAGAAGTAACGCCCGCCGCAGGCCTACCTTACCAGTCGGCTTTCTTTCTTTAAGGGATCATCGCGGTATCGGATTTACGCTGAACCGAGGTGACGCCGTACAGGGTGACGGAGGCCACGACGGTATCGCCCGGTTTAAATGGGCCGCTGACCTGAGTGCGCGGCGTGAGCTGCAGCACGGTGGCCTGTCCTCGGTCGTCTTTGATCACGATCATCGTCGGGAAGGCTTGCACGACTTGGCCTTCGATCTGGCCTTGAATCGGAACGCCTGCAGCTGCCACGGTGGTCCAGAGAAGGCCCGCCATGATCAGCAGGCGTGTTCTCTGTAGGCGTTCCGCGCGTCCGGCCATCTTCTTCCTCCTCGCGCATGGGGAAGACAGTATGCATGCGATGGAAGATCGCGTCCGTTTGTTAAAAGAACCAGCGAACGCCCAACAGAAAGTTAAAGGCTGACGCGTTCCAGTCGTTTGGATTGAGTCCTCCGATACCGGGACCGCTGATTGACATGTGTCCGTCGTTGCGTTTCCACGCTATCTCGGTATTGAGCGCGAGAGTTTTTGTAATAAAGTAGTCAGCGCCCGCGGCCAGGCGGAAGGCAAAATTGTCGCTCGGTGAAATACGATTCGATCCGATGCTGCCGTCTTCCGAGAAGCTGTTAAAGTTCACACCGATGCTGGCAGAACCGTACGGATAGACCGGTCCCCAATGCCCGGGCCGGATTTCCACTGTTGGGAGGAAGGAGACGGTATCAAGGGACCCTAAGCCGAGGCGCGGCCGTTCGCGGTCAACGGAACGGCGTTCCCACTCCAGCATCAGCCCTACCATAACCATGTTCGTGACCGCATACATGCCCTGGAAATTCAAGGCGTGCCCTGTCGCCGTGTCGATATTGGTGCTCAGCGATTGCGTCAGGGTCGTGGTACCAACGCGCCCGCCGAGCATCCATTGTCCCGGCGTGGCCCCACCCGGCGTCCAGTTGTCGGCCTGGGCCTCACCTACGGGCAAGGCGCCCATCATCACCATCACGAACGCACCGCAGAGGCACCGGGACGTCAGGAACTGCCGCATGCACCATCTCCCTTCTATATTTTGAACACAGCTGTTTGCGCTTCAAACGAGCACTTCAGACGGTAATCCCGGTTGTGTGGTCCTAAGGCGTCATGTCACCGGGGGACGTCGGCCCATAATAAAGCTCACGGCTGCGAAAATCAAAAACACCACGAAGAGCACATAGGCAATCTGGGACGCCGTGCCGGCCACGCCGGACAGGCCCAGAACACCTGCGATGATCGCGACGACCAGGAATGTGACTGCCCAACTCAACATAGCTCGCTCCTTTCGACGGGACGGTTATTGGAACACGGTTTCCTCTTGGCTGGCTTGGAGCCGTTTCTCGACCTCCCTTGCCTCGCGCTCCCGGTTCGTGTTGCGATAAATCGCGGCCAGCACTTCCAGGGTCGCGGCCAGTTGGGGGTCGCCCTGGCGGACCCGACTTTCTTCGAGGATCGCCAGTGACCGCTGGATGAGTTTCTCGGCTTCAGTCAGGTGCCCTTGCAGCGCGTAGAAACTCGACAGGGTCTTTAAGCTCAACGCGGTGCGGGTATGGTTGATGCCGAACCGCTTCAGGTTGATGGCGAGCGCGCGCTTCAGGAGCGGTTCCGCTTCTTGATACTTCTGCTGCGTCGCATACAAGATGCCGAGGTTTTGAATCGTCGCCCCGACACCTGGATGGTCCACCCCCAGCCCTTTCTCTCCGATGGTCAGGGCTCGATGAAAGAGCAATTCCGCTTCCGTCGTCTTTCCGGCCGTCGCGTAGACTACGGCAAGATCGTTCGCGGCATCCGCAACCCGCAGGTCTTCGGTGCCGAATTTTTCCGCCTGTTCCAGGGCGGCAATCAACAGTCGTTCGGCTTCATCCAATCGGCCTTCCTGCAAGGCCTTCAAGCCGCCGTCCCGCCAGGTGTGCCATAACGTTTCCTGAGACAAGGCCGGCGCCGTAGGAGCCAGATTGAACATGATGATCAGAAGGCCGCCGAGGATCAGTACCCATCGGGCCGGAGATGGTTTCGGCATAACAACCTCACGCATTGAGACGTTCCTGGTTCCTCGTCTGGCTGACCGTCTCTGACTGGTCCATCATTTCGGACAGGCAGACGTCGCAGAACGCGTCGACGAGGAGATAGTGACGGGATCGGGCGACGGCTGCCGCCATGAAGGTCGTCGGATCGACCCACTGATCCACATCGAAGGTCAGTTCATCTTCGGGTGGCTGGATTTTCCAGCATGACGAACACATCAGCACCGGTTGCCGGCCCGGACTCTCCTGCTCATAACCGTTCGTGGAGTTCATGTCATCAGCGTACGTTGCGCATGCTGATGCGGCTAACTAGGGCCACACCGAGATTCGCTTGAATGAGGCCCTAGGGACTAACCATCAAAGGCCGTCAGAAACACGGAGAAAGAGGCAAGCGCTGAAGAAGGTGATCGAAGTGCTTCTAGAAGTAGAGATGGACGCCGATGCCGTACCAACTGACCGGTTGGTGATAGAACTGGCCGTCAGGAGAACGCCCTGCATAGTACTCGGCGAGGAGCTGAATCTGCCGGTCTCCGATGCGCGCGTTCTCAAACTGCACGCCGGCCATGATCGATCGGTTGACTTCCCAATTCATCCGTTCGTTGCATTGAAAATCCGCATAGGCGACCGGCCTGACCTGGCCGCCCCAATACGTGCGCGAACTGGTGAATTCCACACCCCATTGAGTCGTCGCCCTGCCGAGGTCGTCGGGCTGGCGATGTACGATGTAACCACCGCCGCCATACACACGCAGCCAGGAGAACACGTCATAGGAGAGTTTGACGTCTAACTCTTCATAGCTGAGGTTCACACGGGTGACCCCGGGATTACTCAACATGAATTCATCGCCTAAATGTGAGCTCTGATGCTGAAAGCGGGTGAGAGCCGAGAAGCGGCCATTGCGATAAATGCTGACCACCCCGACGCGGTAGTCTGCGTTGACGAGGTCAATCGAAACCGAGCTGACGTCGAAGATACTAAACACTCCCGCTTGGATGCCGATCTCCCATTCGCCGCCAAAGGGAGCGCGATTGCGATAGAGAGAAAACATTTCGCCGAAGTTCGCCGCAAACACGCCCGAGAGGTTCAAGCCCTTGGTGAAATTTCTGAAAGCCGCTCCGAAGTGCGCCCACCGCGGATCGGCGTGCAGCGGGGAAAACAGATTGCCCCGAGGCAGCCACCGTGAGTCGGGCGCCGGGATGGTCGCCTGGACGGCATCGGACGCCGACTGAATGGCGGCAGGATCAGCTTCTCTGAACTGCACATCCGTGACGCCGGGAATCTGCTTGAGCGCCGTGGTGACCTTGGGTTGGTCGACAGTGGCGAGCGATTTTGTCGTGACGGTGACGAGCCCGTTGCGCACCTCAATCGCGGCGTCGGTCACGTTGAATTCATGCTGAAGTACGCCCAACGCGTACCCGGCGATGAAATCGTCCGACGCGGCGGCGGGAAGGCAGGACCATACGAGGATGACACAGAATGCGAACAGGCCGGACGGAAGACACCGAGCCTTTATGGCGGTGCTGCCAAAGCCGAGTGTCGTTCTTGACCTACGCGTTTGGCGATGCACTCAGCCCACGGCCCTTCCCCGCTGCCTCTTACCCGAAGACTCGCCTTGGTTAGAAATGAAAGTTCAGGCCAATAGTAATCATATGGCCATTGTCGTTGAATTGCTTATCCGCAATATTCTGGTCCCGAGACTGGATTTTTTCAAGCCAGATATAGCGGTAGGTGCCGTCGATCGACCAATGATGATTCAAGAAGAACTGCAGGCCGCCGCCGGCGTGCAGACCGAACCGGTTTTGAGTATCGTCAAATCCGCCCGGCCCTTTCACGGTCGTATAGTACCAGCCCCCGCCGCCGAGTATAAAAGGAGCCAGGCGGGTGGTGCCGAGCGGGTAAATCAATGCCGAGACCTGCACAGGGTAGGTATGGACGCGGGTATCGCCGAAGTCGTTACGCCGGTAGTCTGCGGAGCCCTCAAAGGCGAAATACCGTGACGGATACAAGCGTACTTGTGCACCGCCGTACCACTGGCCACTGGCATCCTTGGGGTCATAGTAGGTGGCGCGCCCACCGATCATCAGAGGGCCGATATCCACCTGATGAAACAAGCCGTCGTCCTCCGCGGCCGCCATGCAGGGAACCGCAACGGCGACAGCCGTCGCAACGCCGAGCGCCAGGGTACAGCGCACGACTCTCTTCCATGCCTCTGACATGCTTCCTCCTTCAGCCCGTTTCAGCAGTCGTCCTTGAAACGATCGGAATAACGGAATGCGTCAGCCACGGCGGTTCATCGCGCCGAGGTATGTTCTTCAGACTGCGACTTCACGCGCCCGTACCAGCTTTCCGCCCAGTTCACGATTGCGTCTTTCTGATCGCCGTACCGCTCCTGCACTTTCCCGACAAATTTGTCGTAGTCGCCTTGGATCTGTAACAGATCGTCGTCTGTAAACTGGCCCCACTGGCGTTTCAGTTCTCCTTTGAACTGGGACCACTGTCCCTGGAAGGTATCTGTATTCATAGTCCCTCCCTCGTCTGCCGTAATGGTTTCTTGAGTTTGTTGTACTGCAGGGGCATCACGGGAACGACTAGAGCCGTCCCTTGAGACTCTGCCAACGTTCCCTGGAAAGGTTTCCGCGGACCGATGGCAAGGAAACCGAAGAGCCTGGATTAAAGAGCCTGATTATTGAGGACCTGTGTACGGCCAGCCTGGTTTATGCGTGGCCGCCGCCTTCCGGGACGGAAGGCTTCTCCTCCCGCGCGGGACGCCGGGCGCCGCTTCGCCTCGTTCTGATGGTTCTCGGCATTGCCGTGTCCATTTGCATCACCACCAGCGAGCGTCCTTGTAAGTCGTACTGGTCTCCTTCGGCCATCAAAGGAGCCCGAGCAGGGATGACGTCTTGAGTCGTGTCTACGACCAGCTGCCAGTTGACGGCCTCGGGATGGGCAGGCAGTTTGAAGGGAATCGCTTCGTGGTGCGCATTCATCAGGATCAGAAATGTGTCGTCGCGGATCGCCCCGCCCAAATGGTCTTTTTCTTCTATACGGTCACCGGCCAGCCGGACGCCGAGACAGCGCACGTACCCCTGTTGCCAGTCTTCCTGTGTCATTTCTTCGCCGTCGGGTCTGAACCAGCTGAGGTCTTTAATGTCGGCTCCGTAAATGCTTCGGCCCTGAAAAAACTGCCGGCGCCGGAAGACGGGATGGGCCGCCCGCAACATGATCAGCGCGGAGGTGAAGTTGAGAAAGGCCTGATCATCGTCCGAGACATCCCAGTTGAGCCAACTCACTTCGTTGTCCTGGCAATAGGCGTTGTTGTTGCCCTGCTGGGTGCGGCCGATTTCGTCGCCGCCGCAGATCATCGGCACGCCTTGTGACAAGAGCAGGGTGGACATCATGTTGCGTTTTTGACGCCGCCGCAGCTCAAGAATTGCCGGATCTTCGGTGGGGCCTTCGACGCCGCAGTTCCAGCTCTGGTTGTCGTCCGAGCCGTCCTTGTTTTCTTCCTGATTGGCCTCGTTGTGTTTCTGATCATAGGAGACGAGGTCCTCGAGCGTGAAGCCGTCATGCGCCACGACGAAGTTAATGCTCGCGAACGGACGTCGCCCGCTCGCTTCATAGAGGTCGCTGCTGCCGGAGAGCCGATACCCCAGTTCGCTGACCTGGCCGCCGTCCCCCTTCCAATACCGCCGGATGGTATCTCGATACTTGCCGTTCCATTCCGCCCACCCCGCAGGAAAATTGCCGACCTGATAGCCGCCTTCGCCGATGTCCCAGGGTTCGGCGATCAGCTTCACGTGGGACAGCACAGGATCCTGCTGAATGATGTCGAAAAATCCCCCGAGCCGGTCGACTGCATGGAGTTCGCGGGCAAGCGACGAGGCGAGATCGAACCGGAAACCGTCCACGTGCATATCCAGCGTCCAGTACCGCAGGCTGTCCATGATCAGTTGCAGCGTTCGTTGATGCCGGACGTTGAGGGTATTGCCGGTGCCCGTGTAGTCCATGTAATAGCGTGGCTCGTCAAGCTTCGGCCTATAGTAGGCGGCGTTGTCGATGCCGCGGAACGACAACGTGGGGCCGAGGTGATTGCCTTCCGCCGTGTGGTTGTACACCACGTCCAGAATCACCTCGATGCCCGCGCTGTGAAGCGTCTTGACCATCGTCTTGAACTCATTCACGCCGTGCTCAGGCCGTGTGGCGTACCGCGGCTCAGGGGCGAAGAAGCCGATGGAGTTGTATCCCCAATAGTTGGTCAGGCCCTTCTGAATCAGATGCTGGTCTTCAATGAAGGCATGGACCGGGAGCAGCTCGATGGCGGTGACGCCCAGGCGTTGCAGGTATTCGATGACCGGGCGTGTCGCCAGCCCGGCATAGGTGCCCCGCAGCGCCTCCGGCACGTTGGGGTGGCGCATGGTGAAGCCGCGCACGTGCATCTCATAAATGAGCGTTTCGCTCCAAGGCCGGCGGAGGGGACGATCGTCGCCCCAGGTAAACGCCTGCTCGATGACGACGGATTTCGGGACGCCCTGCGCATTATTCCGCTCGTCAAAGGACAAGTCGCCTTCCGGATCGCCGATGCGATACCCGAACATCGCTTCCGACCACTTGAGCTGTCCGTTCAGCGCCTTCGTATAGGGGTCGATCAGCAGCTTGTTCGCGTTGAACCGGTGCCCTGCAAGCGGCTCATAGGGACCATGGACGCGATAGCCGTACAGCTGACCGGGCCGCACGTCGGGCAGAAACACGTGCCAGACCTGGTTGGTGCGTTCTTCGATCCGGATGGTCTCGCTTTCTTTTTCCTGATCAGGCCGGTCGAAGAGACACAGATCAACGGCGGTCGCGTTTTCGGAAAAGAGGGCGAAGTTCACCCCTTCGCCATCCCACGTCGCCCCCAACGGATAGGGATGGCCTGGCCTGCGCATCAACCGGTTCATCTGCTTCGCTCCTCAGTGGTCGCCTAACAGACTGGCCAAATCCTCCGCGTGTTCTTCCTCCTTCGCGGTGATTTCTTCGAGCAGGCGGCGGGTCGTCGGGTCGTCGCCGCCGATGTAGTCGATCATCTGACGATAGCTGTCGATGGCGATGCGCTCCGCGACGAGATCCTCGCGAATCATGTCTTCGAGCGTGGTCCCTTCGGCGTATTCGGAATGGCTGCGGTCCAATATGCCGACCGGAGAGAAGTTCGGTTCCCCTCCCAGTTGCACAATCCGCTCGGCCAGCCCGTCGGCGTGGACCTGCTCTTCCTGGGCGTGCTCGAGGAACTCACTCTTGACGCTGTCAGAATGGATTCCCTTCGCCATGAAGTAGTGCCGTTTGTAGCGCATCGTGCAGACCAGTTCCGTCGCGAGCGCCTCATTGAGCAGCCGCAACACGACATCGGCCTTGGCCTTATAGCCCGGGGTCATGGCGCCGTCTTCCATCTGTTGACGCGCTCGATCGCGAATACTCTTCACATCCATCGTGAACGATCCATCCTTCATGTGGTGCTCCTCCTCGCTGTCCTCGAAATGGTTTTGTGGGGAATTGATGTCGTTGCTGATCTGTGTGCCCGCCGGTGCCTATCACACCGTACTGGACTGTTCGGAGTGGACAATACTCGGAGAATCCCTGGAGTGGGAACCGTTCGCGTTAAGGGGTATGCCCAGTTATGGGTACCTCTAGTTACCGGGTAGCCTGCATGAAAGGGGAGAAACCCCTAGCAATCTACTGTTGATTGTTATCTACGATTGTATGATGATGGGGCTTACCATCATCGAGCGAGACCTGTAGGGGCTCGAAAAGCCGGATCGGAATTGCTATGTCCAGGGCAAGAGTACTTCTCGTCGATGACCATCCTCTCGTGCTCGATAGCCTGCGCCAGCTCATTGAGCCCCATTTTACCATCGTCGGATCCGTCAACAACGCGGACGACCTGCTGAGTCAGGTCAAAGACCTGCATCCGGACGTGGTGCTGCTGGATGCGTCGTTGCCTGGCATGAGTGGTTTCGAGGCGGCGAGGCAGCTGAAGAATCTGGTTCCGTCGGTCAAGATCATCATGGTGACCATGCTGATGGAGGCCATTTCCGTCAGCGAAGCATTCAGGGCCGGCGCAAGCGGCTACGTCTTAAAGCAGTCAGCGTCCGACGAGTTGCATGCGGCGATTGACAGTGTGATGATGAATAAGCGCTTCGTCTCCCGCAAAATCGATTCGGACGTGCGGGAAGCGGTGGAGCACGAATGGTTTCGTCCGGAAGGGTATTCCAGTGACCTCACCACCAGACAGCGAGAGATTCTGGTCCTACTCGCCGACGGGCGGTCGACCAAAGATATTGCTCAGACGCTGAAAATCTCCATGAAGACAGTCGAGTTTCATAAGGCGAACATCACTCGCAAACTCGGCGTCCACACCACCTCCGACCTCATCAAGTTTGCACTCGCCCAAGGCATCACCTCTCTGTGATTCGACTGGACAGACGGTAACAGCCCGGCGTCCATCGCCGCATTCAACTGGTTCGCAAGATGATCGGTAGAAAGGACGGTGTGCGCCGACGATGCCGGATCGTTCGTCAGCGCACGCGGAGATCGATGTCAGTGAATTGAGGTCAGTCCAGCTGAGATGGCGTACTTGGTGAGTTCAGCGGCCGTGCGCAGGCGCAATTCCTTCATGATCCTCGTCTTGTGAAACTCGACCGTCTTAATGGAAACATTCAGGATCGAGGCAATTTCCTTGGTGGCCTTGCCTTCAGCGACTAACTGCAACACTTCCCGCTGGCGTGAACTCAGCGATTGCGCAAATCCGTTCGAATCGCCCGTCGAAGGAGCACTGGTCGGATTGACGGCCTGATCAACGAGACTCTGGGTCACCATCGGCGACACGAAGGTGCGTCCTTTCATGACTTCTCGGATGGCTTGCACGAGCTCCGAGCCGACTGATTGCTTCAGGACGTAGCCGGACACACCGACACGAAACGCTTGCGTCACGAAGTTCGGTTCCGAGTGCATGGTCAGGATGATGATCTTGATATCCGGGTTGGCTTTCTTCACATGCCGTGAGGCATCCAATCCGTTCAGCAGAGGGAGCGAAATGTCGACCACGGCAATGTCAGGTTGCAGCTTGGCCGCCGCCGCCACGAGAGAACGGCCGTCCGGAACAATTCCGACCAACTCAAACTCCGGCTCCAGGAGTTTCTGAATGCCTTCCGCTACGAGCACGTGATCGTCAGCTAATAGTACTCGACATGTATCAGGCATGGGGTTCTGTGTCCTATGGATTTGCGCAGAGAGGCTTTCTATCCTTTTACGAGTGTACTGACTTCCACTCATGGACTCAAGATAGCAACAGCCTGTTTGACATATTTTTTTTGCAAGGGATCGCCCTAGTTGAACCTGTGCACTCGCTTCGTTCTCATCCTTATTTTCTAGCAGTGCAAGTAGATCACACGCCGTGGTCCGGGGTGCCTCGCCAGCCGTCCTACTGGGCCCTACGGAGATTTGCGAGGATCATTTAATACCGGCCCTAGCCGTTTAATGTGTGCGCAACCAGTTGGGACGCCTCATCACAGAGCACTGATGACATGGGAGTAGTGCTTCCACCCTCCGTGGCCAACCAATAGACCGATGATCCTAGCGGCGGCAAGGTTTACGGTCTCGAGCTTTGTCCGGACTCCGGCATCAAGAGGCACTTCGCCAGCCTCGAAGAGAGACAGTCACTCGGCCGCCACCGCAGTTCACCCTTCAGGTAGCTGCAGGCAATTGCATCAGCAACTCCTGCGCCAGCTGCGTAGGGGCGGTTTAGCTTTTGCGATACCCTACTCCTCCGAGTGCTTATAGAGAGATCGCTCAATAAGTTCGAGGTGGTCACAGGAGAGTTCCCTAGGCCCGGATTCTCCGAGATGTCTCTTACAAGGACAAGCTGTCTCAACATCCCCAGTTAGAGGACAGGTTGTCCGCTCCCTCAGGAAACCTTCCCTCACGCGAACCCCTGAAACTCCTTGATAACCCACTGAAACGCCTCAAGGTGCAGTTCTTGCTGAAGCTGGCCAACGCGCACATCAGTCGAGAAACCGCTGCTGGTTTTTGCGTCTTTGAAGATGATGCGAGGTCCTGCAGATTGGGCGCTCACGCAAATGCATGCGGAGCTGTAGAACATCACAACGAAAGGAGAGTCTCATCATGAAGCGTGTCACAGGACTCACGAAATGGGGCAGCATCACTCGGACGCTCGTGGCCATGGCGCTGTTGGGGCCCATGTTCCTCGTCCCCGGTTGCGGCGGAGGCGATGATAATGGCGGCGGGGGCGGGGGCGGCTCGTCAGGAGGGGGCGCGGCGAGTCAGTTCGCCTATGTGGCCAACTGGGATTCAAATAACGTCTCAATGTTCGGCGTTGACGCCAACGGCGCTCTGTCCCCGATTGGGATTGTGCCTGCCGGCAGTCATCCGCACGTGATCGCCGTCGACCCGAGAGGGCGATTCGTGTATGTCGCCAATCATGATTCTGATTTCCTGTCCGGCTACACCATTGACAGGAACACTGGAGCGCTCACGCCCATTGTCTCCCCCTCGCTCATTGTTGGAGCTAATACTCATGCCCCGGCGTTCGACAGCCAGGGACGATTTATGTACGTGATCCATGGCCCGACCAGCGGCACCCCTGCAGACATCCATTCATACACGGTGAACAACGACGGAACACTGACGCAGATTGGAACTCCGTTGCCGGCGGGGGTACATGCTCACAATCTCACCGTAGACCCGACAGATAAGTTTGTGTATGTCGCCGGCGAGACTTCCAACGAAACGTTGGCCTATGCCATTCAGCCGAACGGCGGTCTCGCCTCTATCGGAACCGTGTTCGGCAGCGGCGGAGGACCGGACGCGGTGGCCGTGGTTTCTACGTTCGCATACGTCGCGAATCGTGGAGGGCTGGTGCAGAATTTCAACATTAATCCGACCACGGGAGCACTGACACCCAATGCCACTCAGCCAACCGTCAGTGCCGGTACCTTGACCCATGCCATCACCAGCGATAACCCGAACAGCAATTTCATCTATGCTGCCAATATCAGTTCAAACGATGTCTCGGCCTACAGCATCAATAAAGCCAATGGCGTCTTAACCCCGCTGGCAGGTTCGCCTTTCGCGACCGGAGCCAGCCCGGAAGGGATTGCGCCCGCGAGGGGCGGGTTCCTGTATACGGCCAATTTTGGCGCCAATAACATCACCCGGTTTGTGATCAACCAGACCACAGGAGAACTCACGCAGAGACAGGAGTTCGCGAACGCCACAGGCGGGGCAGCGCCCATCGGCATTGCCGTCACGAACTTCTAGACAGCATCATCACGCTGTGGTCGTCGACCGACGACCACAGCGTGCCTCTGGCCGCCGATTTCTGGCCCATTTCCTGATCCGGTGCAGTCTGCGCGTTTGCTCCCGCCTCGCCTCTGGTATTCTCCGGCCGTCCATTAGACAATACCGGGCGTATGAAAGAGCAGGAACCTGGGGCTGTCGTCATCACCGGTGCTTCCACGGGTATTGGCGCAGCCTGCGCCCTTCACCTGGCTCGTCTTGGCTATCACGTCTTTGCCGGCGTCCGGCAGGCCAGAGACGGCGAGGCGCTCCAACAGCGGAGTGGGTGCCCGCTCACGCCCCTCATACTCGACGTGACCGATGCCCGCTCGCTTCAGGAGGCGACAGACTTTGTTCGAGCGCGGGTGAGCAATGAAGCGTTGCGCGCGCTCATCAATAATGCCGGGATCGTCGTGGCCGGGCCGTTGGAAGCGGTGCCCATTGCGGACTTCCGCAGGCAGTTGGAAGTGAACGTCATCGGGCAAGTGGCGGTGACGCAGGCCTTCCTGCCGATGCTCCGCCGGGGACGCGGGCGAATTATCAATATGGGATCCATCGCCGGACGGGCGGCGATGCCGCTCATGAGTCCTTATGCGGCGTCAAAATTTGCGCTGGAAGCAATCACCGACGCGCTGAGACTGGAAGTGCAGCAGAGCGGAATCAAGGTGGCCATCATCGAGCCGGGAGCGATTGCCACCCCGATTTGGGAGAAGTCGAGCAAAGATGCGGAGGCGTTGGAAGCGTCGTGCTCTCCCGAGATGCGGGAGCGCTACGCTGCGCTGGTTCATGGAGTGAAACGCGCAGTGGACGGAGCGGCCATGCGCGCGATTCCCGTGGACGCCGTCGTCGAGGCGGTGGTGCACGCCCTGACATCGCCGAGGCCGAAGACGCGCTATCTGGTGGGATGGGACGCCAAGCTTCGTGCCTGGATGGTCAAACTGCTACCGGACCGGCTTGCGGACAAGCTCCTGATGCGTGTGCTCACCGGCCGAGCAGGCTCACGGGGGCCTGGGCCTTGATGCCTAAGTCCTGCTTTGACACGTCGAAGGAGAACCGGAGTTGCACCGCATAATATTGTTGCACGAGGCCTGCGCGATCCAACGGCTGGTCCTGCTCCCGATAGAACGCCATCTCCATACCCTTCCAGCGAACCGCTAATCCGACGATCCAATCCAACTCGGTGGGGTTGGCCTGGTTGCCTGCTTCGCGGTCGGTGAAAAAGTTGACGTCGCCGTAGAGCACCACTTTGTCTTTGTACAGGTTCAGGTCGGCGTGGGCGACATAGCGGAAGAGCGCTCGACCGGTATTGTCGGGACGCGCGAAATAGTTACTGTTGTGGAAGAGCCAGCCGGCGCCGGCGTAGGCGGTCAGACTCTGGTTCGGAAAAACGCGCCGCCACCAAGGGAGATCCTGGATCGATTGGAACTTCGCGGTCACGAGCATGTCGGCGTACACTTGTTTGAGGCCGCTCTTGTCGAGCGGGGCATCCCGCTCATACTGGACACGCCAGCCGACACGGTCAATCACGCCGGTGAACGCATAGGTCCCGTCCCACTCGCTCAGTTCGATCCATCCATTGGTCCGATCGGAGAAGAAGTTCTGGTCTGTATAGAAGGTGAGGTATTGCTTATAGAGGTCGGTTTCCAGGTGCAGCATGTGCCGCAATCCGACCAGGCCCGTGTTGTCCGGTCTCGCGGCGAAGGTCGGATTGGACACGAAGGCGCTGGTGAGAAAATAGCCGCCGAACAGTGTTTCCTCCGCGTCGTCTTCGGCGCCGAACTCCGGCAGCGGGCGGCCATACTTTTCCAGGGCATAGACTGAATCGGGTGAGGCCGCGAGCGAAAGCACGAACAGTCCCGTCATCGAGATGAGATAGGCAAATGACCGCTGCATAGCGCCCTAGGAGTATCATGATTTCAATGGGCGGACCAGACTGAAAAAGAAGGATGTGAGCGGATCTCGGCTCAGTATCAGGGGACGCACTGCTCAAAGATCTTTTCGCATTCATCCGAGGCATCGAACGTATCCGGAACAAAACGATAGCGGACCTCTGTCACACGGTCGTCCGTCAGAATGACGGTCGCCCAGCACCCATGATGCATCGTGGGCATGCTGCCTTTGAACGAGGCCCGGGATTCTTTCAACATGGGAGCTTCTCTGTAATAAGGAAGTAACGTGACGCCGCCGTCTCGTTGTTCCTTGTGCGGAACGCCCGCGCACTGCACGACGTCGGATTTCGTTTTGCCCAGCATCGCCAACTGATTCGGGTATTCGCCTACCTGCGCCGGGGTCGCACAGCCGAGCACGGACTGATACCCGCAGATGAGGAGACTGACAGAGGCGGCGCGCAGCAGCGCGGCAGACATGCGGGCCATGATCGAGCGATTGTTCTGGTTTCGCGTAAGAAAAGCAAGGGAACAAGCAGGTGTGTGGAAGCGAGAGGCGGTTATCCGACGAGGTCTGGATTCAGCCGATTGAGAGGTCTCACCGACAACGCTTTTATTTCATTGTAGACGATCGTCCGTCCGGCTTGCCGCAGCCGGCTGAACACGCCCTCGACTATGACTTGATCGCCTTCACGGACCTCGGCCTGTCCCAGGCTGACGACTTTGACCGTGCCGGCCCCGTCCTGTAAGAGAAATCCGTAGGCGGGTTGTCCCTGCCGGTTGGTGGCCAGTTGAACATTGGTGACCTTGCCGCTGACCACCACATCGCGGCGATCGTACTGCTCCGGATGAGCGAGCAATTCAGCGATTTGAAGAAGCCCGGCCGCTGCCCGGGCGTGAATCGGTGGAAAAGACAGCGGATGCAATGACCAGGGCCAGTATCGCGAGCAGACTGCAAGCCGACCGGGTGGCAGAGTGCATAAGCCTCACGAGAAGCGATTGGTAGAAAAATAAATGCCGGACTCTTCCTACCATTTATCCGACGCCCGGCCGCTGACGTCTTCCCCGACGAAGTTGTGGAGAATTTGTTTCTGCAAATCTGTCAATTCCGGTTTGGCTGGTCCGTCCAGCGCGCCGACCTCGGCTTTCGGCGTCGGCGCCGTACGCTTCAGCAGTTCTTCATCGAGCGCGTCAGGGCTCGTATCGGTGTCATTCAGAATAGACACGAGCCGCTGAAGGCCGAACAGCGTGCGAGTGCTTTCACTGTGCATCGCATTGGAACTGGCGCCAAAGACGAGCGAATTCCAAAACTTGACTTCAATGGTCTCAGGCACGCCGACCAGCGCGTAGGCGGAGAGCTTCTCGATCAACGCGCCTTCGGTTTGTTCCAAGCCGTCGTACGTGGCAATGGATCGCTCAACCGGTGTTCGGGCCAGTACAGCCAAGGTTTCCTTCCAGAGGTCGAGGGGAGGGGCCGTGTTGGCAACGGTGGCAACCCCGGAGAGCTTGGCTTGCAGCGCATGCAGGTACTGCGAGAGGAACTTCACCTTGCGGGCGGCCAGGGTGCCGGCCGGGATGCCCCAGATATGGCCGATTTCATGGTCCTGGAGAATCTGGTTATCCGACGTCTGGCGTTCGCGCTCCGCCAGGTCGAGCCGTTTCCTGAATCGCTCGGCCATGCGAATCTGTGTCTGCATCTCGATCGCGAGCCGGTGGTTTTGAAAATCCTCGGCGGAAATTTCATCCTTGTCCCACCGTTCGTCCAGCAGTCTCAGTGTCGGTCGTGGCACGGCGATGCGGGCTTGAGCCTTTAACTCGGACAGCGTTTCCGCCGACACGCCACGCGAGGCCAGCAGGCTTGCGGCGCGCTCGACCATGCGTTCCGCTGTCTCGGCCAGCTTCGCCAGCGCCGTGCATTGGAGCCAGGTCCGTTCCCTGCGAAGGCGCGCCCGCCGGCGGTATTCATCGCGCCGGCTGATCATGGCGGTGATGGACTCCTGGGTCATCGTCGTGATGGGCTTTTTCCCCGAGACGCAGCGCGGATCAGGCCGGTCGGACACCATGAACAGGATTTCATCGTGCGTGACATCCATATGCTGAATGAGCATCATGCGCATCATGATCCGGCCCTGAATGGGCAGACCTGCGATCACGTCATGGATCAATTCAGCGGTGAGAGGAGAGGTCGCAAGTGCCTGGGTCATCGGTGCCTCGGTTACGCGGTGCCGGTCTGTTGTTGATGGGTTTCGAGATACAGCGCGACGTACTCCCGGACTTCCTGCACGCTGCCGTTGATAAACATTTCACGGGGGATCTCGACCCTGACAAGCTTGGTGGGGTCAATGCCCCGATCCTGCGCATAATGCTCGTCGATGTACAGGCTCACAGAGCCATCGGGAAAGCGCAGCGCATACAGGGCGGTGGTATCGGCCATGAGATTCAATCCCGTTGCTTGATTTGCCTAGTAGAGGTAACACAACTTTCCTCAGGCTGTCAAAGCGGAAAGGCGCTTCCAGCTTGGCTATTTGACCAGAATGCGCCGGCGGAAGAGAATGTATGCGGTCGAGAGGATAATCGCCGCGAGCAGCGTGTTCCGGATGCGTCCGGGACCGAAACAGGTCAGATTGATCATCCCGTTGCTCAACCCGTAGGCCGCATAGATCAGATAGACCATGAGCGACCATCTGCGCAGGCGCAGAAAGCCGTAGCCCACCGCCACGTGCAATGCCGGAGAAATGGCCTTTGTGGCGAAGCCGGGTAACCCGTCGAGCTTGTGGCAAAAAAAAGGAAGGAGATAGTCCAGGTGTTGGAGAATGATCCAGGTATCGTTGAGCGCGCTGATGAGGAGCAGCGCACCGAGGAACCGGATGTCGTGGCCCTCTTGCCAGACGCGCGTCCAGGTGCGTTGCCAGTCCGGGACATCTGCACTTGGTCCGAGATACGCGTCGTAGGCCTGCAAGACCCAGCACGGCAGCGTCAGGACCATAAAGACCAGGACCTCAACGGCTCGATCGGTCACGCGTCCGAGCCAGGCGCTCAAGGCGACGAGGAGCAGCGTGCCGGCGCAGGCAGCCAACGCCTGGGGATAACGCCGTTGGACGTACTGTCCCGAGCCGGGTAGAAAGGCCGATAACCATGCGGCGCGCGGATTGCGTGGCTGGCCCATGGTCACCACAACAAGAACGGCCTTCGATCCGATGATCGAAGGCCGTTCCAATGCGTCTCTCGCATACGGTCTACCCGCCGAGGGTATCGAGGGTTTCCTTCAGGCTGCGCCGGATGCAGGTAAAAATGGGGGTATCGCGCAACGTGTAGCGGGAGCCTTCCGTCTCGCGGAGCGCCATGACCAGATCCAGAAAATCTTCAGGCTTGTCGCTTTCAAAGGCGACCACCCATTCCTGGTCGTCGAGGCCGAACGAGTACGTCGTATTCAGTTTGACGGACGGAAAGCGGTGTCCCACTTCAATGTGTTCGTCCATCATGCCCTGGCGCGCCGCCTTGGTCAGCAGGAACCATTCGCGGGTTTTGAGGAAGGGATAGACGAAGATGTATTTGCCCTTGCCGGGCACGACGGTCAACCGCTTGCTCTCCTGCCCCTCATGCGTGTGATGATCCACGTAAATGGACCGCTTGGTCATCGACAAATACGAATAGGGAGTCGTGAGATATTTCCCCAGCCCGGACGCAAGAATTTTCGTCGTCATTTCCTGGAACAGCTCGAGCTCGTAGCTGATGCGCCACAACATGATGTCACAATCGCCACGGATTCCGACCGCGGAGTAGGCGATCACCAGCACCTTCCCCGTGTAATCTTCAACGGCCCGCAGAAATTCCTGCTTGCCTTTCGTCCGTTCATCTTCGGGTAACCGCCGCCAGGCCGGATCGATTTTATAAAACACGAAGTTCACATACTGGCGTTTCGGCGGTTGCTGGGGGGGCTGCGGCTGTTCGGGGCTCGACATCGACACTCCTCCGTGTAACATCTTGATAAGACTTCTAATGAAGCCTGCATTCTGTATCACTCCAGGTTTTGTCTTGTCAACGGCAGGCGCGTCAGCCGATTGATTGACAGGGAAAACACCGATCTGCTACTGCCAAGCGTATGAAGCGGCTGCTGTTGATGGCTTTGATTGTAAGCGGGTGCCTGATGTGCTGGCCTGTCAGCCCCTGCGCGGCGCTGGAGATCCAACCGAGCCGGGAGGAGATCAGTGCCGCCGTCGCACGTGGGAAGGAAGCCGCGCACCAGCAGCAGCCGCCGGACAGCTTTTATGTGCGTTTCGGCGCCACTGATGATATTCATCCCCGCGGATTTTTGGTGACGAAGCTCGGAGCGGTCTCCGTGATGGCGACGCATATGGCGCTCCGAGGGCTTGAACCGAGTGACGCGGACATCGACCAGGTGGTGCAGAGTCCGACGATGCTGGTCAGCACAGTGATCTTCGGGGATGTTCCCACGTTCGCCGCCGACAGTTATATGGTGCTCGACCAAGGCGGCAAGACGATCAAGCCGGCGACCGTCCGGTTCGATGGCCGGGCCGACCGAAGCGCCGCCTGGCCGGACCCGCCCCGTTTCAAGGCGAAAGTCGTCGCCTCATTCAACTACGCCGATTTCGATCCGGCCGCCAAGACCACCTTGACCGTGTTTCCTGCCACCGGCGGCGAAGTCAGCTTCCCGCTCGACTTTGCCCAGATAAAGTAGCGAGGCTGCGATCATGCCCCGGCGCCCTTCCGCTGACAGAGTCTTCGTCGTTGAAACGATTGCCATTGGCTCGGAACTGCTGGTGGGGGGCCGATCAGACAGCAATTCCTTGCGCATCACCGAAGCCCTCGGGCGGCTTGGCCTGGACGTGCGCTTCAAGTCCATCGTCGGCGACAACGAAGCCGACATCAGCAACCAGCTCAGGCATGCAGTGAAGCGGGCGCAGATCGTGGTGATCACCGGCGGACTTGGACCGACGGTGGATGATTGCACTCGTGAAGCGATCGCAGCCGCCACCGGCATGCGACTATCCCGTCGCAAGGAAGCCTTGGAAGGCATGACGGCGCGGCTCGCCCAGTGGGGACGGACGCCGAACGCCGGACAACTCAGGCAGGCATTGATCCCGTCCGGGGCGACGGTGCTCCCGAACCCGGTCGGGTCGGCGCCGGGTTTCTGCCTGTCCTGGAAAGGCGCCACCGTCATCGCGCTGCCCGGCGTTCCGGGTGAAATGGAGGCGATGATGACGGAGAGCGTCATTCCAATACTGTCCGCCCGGCTCGACCGTCATCCGGATACTCGTCCGCAACCGGTTACCAGGCTGATCTTTCATACATGGGGACTGCCGGAAGCCGAGGTCGATGCGAAGTTGGCCGGGCTGCTTCCCACCCACGCGGCGGTGGATCTCGGGCTTCTGGCCTCTCCGACGGGGGTGCTGGTGTCGCTCACCACCAGGCCGCTGGCTGGTGTCACGCTAGACGGCCTCACGGCCTTGGCCGATGGCGTCCGTGCCCGGCTCGGAGAATGGCTCTATGCGGAAGGCCATGAGACGATGGAGGACGTGGTGGGACGGTTATTGACCGAACGCAAATTCACCGTCGCGACGGCCGAGTCATGCACAGGCGGCCTGATCGGTCACCGATTGACCCAAGTGCCGGGTTCCTCCGCCTATGTCGACCGGGGCGTAATCTGTTACAGCAACCGCGCGAAAACGGAACTCCTCGGGGTCCCCGCGGCGCTAATTGAAAAGCATGGAGCCGTAAGCGCGGAAGTCGCGGCGGCGATGGCGCAAGGCATTCGCGAGCGAGCCGGCGTGTCGGTCGGATTGAGTGTGACAGGGATTGCCGGTCCGGGCGGGGCCACGCCAACCAAGCCGGTTGGTCTGGTCTATGTCGGCCTGAACACCGAGGAAGGCACGACGACGACGGAACACCGTTTTCATGGCGACCGGTCGGTGATCAAACAGCGGGCCTCGCAGGCCGCGCTTAACATCCTTCGCCGGTGGGCCATGGCCAGAGACACGCCGTGATCCGGACGTTCCTCGCCGTCGAACTGAGTGACGTGCTTCGTGGCTCCCTTGCGGCAATCCAGCAGGACCTCCAAAAACGAGTCGGCCCCTATCTTCCAAAGACCGTCCGCCTGTCCTGGGTGCCGCCGGCCTCGATGCATTTGACACTCAAGTTTTTCGGCATGATGGACGAGGGCCTGGTAGATCCCTTACGAGCGGCGCTTCAACCGTTGGTGAACGGACATTTCCCGGTTTCAGTACCACTTGAGCGCCTGGCTGCCTTTCCTCGTATTGAACAGCCACGAGTGTTGTGGATCGGACCACCACCGCAATGGGAGCAGGCGCAGGACGCGAAGCGGTTAGCGATCTTGCATCGAATCATCGAAGAAGCGTGTGAATCCTTGGGCTTTCCAGCGGAGGCCAGACCATTCAGTCCCCATCTCACCCTGGCGCGCATCAGACAGGGTGAACGTCAGGTCGGAGCGGTGCTCGCTCGGTATGGCGCAATGGAGCGTCCGCTGACCCCGTCGCTCGTGATCGCCTCGATTGCCTTGATGAAGAGCGAGCCGTCCCGAATGGGATCGGTGTACACGAGACTGTGGGAAATCGGCAGCCCGGTCACTTGACGCAGGCCTATGGCCTTGAATAGAGTGACACCATGAAACACATGCTGGTCCCCGGCGCACTCATCTCGATCTTCCTGATGTCAGCGGGTACCGCGCTCGCTGAAGCCCCGTCGTTTGACCCAGACCAGCCGTTTCGCCAATCGTTCAGTTCTCAAATGCTGAGAACGCTGCTCAATCAGGCGCTCGACATCCTTGACGATCATCTTGAAGTGGCCGGTGACGTGTCGCGCTCTGACTCCACGACCGATCAGACCGGGCGCCTGCAGCTCAAGATCTATCCCAAGGGCAAGTCACAGTCCAAGGAGCATCTGAACGCCGAAGGGTGGT
This sequence comes from uncultured Nitrospiraceae bacterium, assembly GCA_963728135.1. GTDB lineage: Bacteria > Nitrospirota > Nitrospiria > Nitrospirales > Nitrospiraceae > Nitrospira_D. The sequence goes on from CAVSJC010000017.1 coordinate 140,936, forward strand.
TCCGCTTCGCTCCGGATTCCGGCCAGCACGATTTCCATTTCCGCTTTCAGGAACCTCGCGATTCCTCAGATCACACCCCTAATTCTGATAGCGTGCTGTAACGCATATTCCCCCGCTCAGCCATCGCGATGAGAGCGCTCTCTCTGTCCATGCAATTACTCTAGGTTTCGCCATCCCGCTTCGGTATAATCCCCCGTCCTGAATTCCCCTCACATATGTAGGAGACCCCCTCATGGCAGAGAAAGACGACAAGAAGCGCGCGTTGGATCTGGCCCTCTCCCAGATAGAAAAGCAGTACGGGAAAGGGGCCATCATGAAGCTGGGGTCCGACGAGAGACCGGCTGACGTGCCCGCGATTTCCACCGGCTCTCTTGGGTTGGACATTGCGCTCGGCGTCGGTGGTCTCCCCCGCGGGCGCGTGATCGAAATCTTCGGTCCCGAAGCGTCGGGAAAGACGACGTTGACCCTCCATTGTATTGCGGAGGCTGCAGAAAACCGGCGGGGTCGCCGCTTTTATCGATGCGGAACATGCGCTCGATCTTGACCTATGCGAAAAAACTCGGCGTGCAAGCCGATGACTTGTTGGTGTCGCAGCCGGACACCGGCGAACAGGCGCTCGAAATTGCCGAGACGCTGGTGCGGAGCGGCGCGATTGATTTGATCGTCGTCGACTCTGTCGCGGCCTTGACGCCCCGGGCTGAAATTGAAGGGGAGATGGGCGATGCGCATATGGGCTTGCAAGCCAGGCTGATGTCCCAGGCCTTGCGCAAGCTCACGGCGGCGATCTCGAAGTCGCAGACGACGCTCATTTTCATTAATCAGATCCGGATGAAGATCGGCGTGATGTTCGGCAATCCGGAAACGACGACCGGCGGCAACGCGCTCGAAATTCTACTCCTCTGTCCGGCTGGACATCCGGCGCATCGAGTCGATCAAGGAGGGGCAGGACGTCACAGGGAGCCGCGTCCGTGTGAAAGTCGTCAAGAACAAGATGGCGCCGCCGTTCCGGCAGGCGGAGTTCGACATCATGTTCGCGGAAGGCATTTCCAAGACCGGTGAACTGGTTGATCTCGGCGTCGATAAGAAAGTGATCGAAAAATCAGGCGCCTGGTATTCCTACAAGGCCGAGCGGATCGGACAAGGCCGCGAGGCCGCCCGCGATTTTTTGAAGAACAACCCGTCGGCGGCTCGGGACGTCGAGGCGAAGCTGCGGGAACTGGCCGGCGTGCCGGCACGTAGGCGAAAAGAAGGCCGAGGTCAAGGACGAGAAGCCGGCGGCACGAGCGGAAGAGAAACGAGCCCATAAATAGGCGCTCGTTCATGGCCCCGCGTACACGGCCCATTTCCCCATCGCCGGATCAATGGATGCATCTCGCCGTGCGCTATCTGGCCCGCTGGGATCGCACGGTCGCGCAGATGGAGCAGTTTCTTCGGGATAAAGGCGCCTCTCCCACCCAAGTCACACACACGATCGGCCGCCTGTCCGACCTCCGGTATCTCAATGATTGCGCCTATGCCGAGCGGTGGGTGGACAGCCGATTGGCCCGGCAACCGATGGGACGAGAGCGGCTGAAGGTCGAATTGCAAGCGAAGGGCGTCCCGGACCCGGTCATCGACAAGGCGCTTTCTGACGCCTTGAAACACGTCGACGAGGACGAGTTGGCTCGACGCGCTCTCACGGTCAGGCTTCGTGCGGGCCGCCGGCGGATGACAAGCTTGCAGGCAGCGCGTCTCCTACGTCAGTGGGGTTTCGACGAGGACGTCGTCGCCCGTATAATGGAAGCTCGCTATAAATCGGAATGAAGGACTGGGTGATGAAGAAGACCGCGCGAGAGCTCCGGGAAGCTTTTATCCGGTATTTTGAACAGCAGGGTCATCAGGCGGTGCCGAGTTCGCCCTTGATTCCACAGGCGGATCCCACCTTGTTGTTTACGAATGCCGGCATGAATCAGTTCAAGCGCGTGTTTCTCGGCGAAGAGACGCGGCCCTACCGGCGCGCGGTCAGCGTGCAGAAGTGTCTGCGGGCCGGCGGGAAACATAACGATCTCGAAAACGTCGGGTATACCCGCCGGCATCATACATTTTTCGAAATGCTGGGCAATTTTTCGTTCGGCGACTACTTCAAGGAAGACGCGATTCAGTTCGGGTGGGAATTTCTGACGGAGACGGTCGGCTTGCCGAAGGACCGCATGTGGGTGACGGTCTTCCGGGAAGACGACGAAGCGGACCGGCTCTGGAAACAGATGGGTGTTTCTCCCTCACGCATCGTCCGAAGCGGTGAGAAGGACAATTTCTGGCAGATGGCGGACACGGGCCCCTGCGGCCCCTGCTCCGAGATCCACTACGATCAGGGCCCGACTGTTCCCGGTGACGATACGCCCAACGGTGAAGGCGATCGCGTCATCGAAATCTGGAACCTGGTGTTCATGCAGTTCAATCGCGATGCGTCTGGAACGCTGCATCCGCTTCCGCGCCCCAGCATCGACACCGGTATGGGATTGGAACGTCTTGCGGCCGTCGCCCAAGGCGTCTATAGCAATTACGACAGCGATCTTTTCGTGCCGCTATTGATGGCGATTGCCAGGCGGGCCGGCACTCGATATGGAGACAAAGAGGCGGCCGACCGGTCCATGCGGGTGGTGGCGGATCATCTGCGTGCCATCGCTTTTTTAATGGCCGATGGCATTTTGCCTTCGAATGAGGGTCGGGGCTACGTGCTTCGGCGCATTCTCAGGCGGGCCGCGCGCCATGGGCGACTCCTGGGGATCGTCGAGCCGTTCATGTTTGAGCTGACCGGAGCCGTCGATCGAGCAAATGGGACCCGTCTATCCGGAAGTCCGGGCGGCCGCCGGCACCATTGCCGAAGCCACACGAGGCGAAGAGGAACGGTTCATTGCCACGCTCGACCAGGGCTTGCCGCTGTTGAATGACATCATGACCAGGACGCGGGCCGCCGGACAGACCATGCTCCCGGGGGTTGAGGCGTTCAAGCTCTACGATACCTATGGCTTTCCGATGGACCTGATTCAGGAAGCCTGTCGCGAACAGGGCATGACGGTCGATGCGGAGGGCTTCGATCAGGCGATCGACGAGCAACGCACGCGCGCTCGAAAAACGGGGGGCTTTGAACAGGATGTCACACGGCCTACGGTGGCTGAGTTGGCGGGACGCGTCGGAGCGACCACGTTTGTCGGCTATGACCGTTTGGAAACCGACAGCATCCTGCAGGCCATCCTCAAGGGCGAGCGGATGGTCAAAGAGGCGGTCGAAGGCGACGAAGTGGAACTCGCCTTGGATGTGACCCCTTTCTATGCAGAGGGCGGCGGACAAGTCGGCGATCAGGGGGCACTGGTCGGGCCGGAAGGCCATGTGGACATTACAGAGACGACACGGCCGGTGCCGACCTTGATTCTGCATAAAGGCGTTGTGAGGAAGGGCCGTGTCCGCGAAGGGGAACAGCTGCGCATGACGGTCAACCGCGCGACCAGGCAGGATGCCGCTCGAAACCATACCGCCACCCATCTCGTTCACGCCACGCTGCGCGAGATGCTGGGACCCCACGTGAAACAGTACGGATCGCTGGTGGCGCCGAACCGCCTGCGATTCGATTTCGCACACTTCCGGCCGCTCTCCTCGCGGGACATCGACGACATTGAGACGACGGTGAACAATGAAATTAGGAAGAACGAACAGGTTCGGACGGAGGTCATGAGCATTCAGGACGCGGTCGCCAACGGCGCGCTGGCATTCTTCGGAGATAAGTACGGCGATCAAGTCCGGGTCGTGACGGTCGAATCCTTCAGCAAGGAACTCTGCGGCGGCACGCATTGCCGGCACACCGGCGAAATCGGCCTGTTCCGTATCGTGTCTGAGACGGGGGTGGCAGCGGGCGTGCGCCGTCTCGAAGCGCAGACCGGCAGCGGAGCCTTTGCGCTCATGAAGAAATTGGAAGCGGATATCCGCGAGCTCTCAGATCTCCTCAAAGTTGGGCAGGCCGAGCTGGTGAACAAGACCCGGAAGGTCATGGCGCAACTGAAAGACAAAGAGCGCGAGCTGGAGGAGTTGAAATTGAAAATGGCCACCGGCTCGGCGGTCGCCTCGACCGCAAGGACGATCGCCGGTGTGCCGGTGCATGTGCAGCGGACCGATGGACTCGATGTGAACGGCATGCGGGCGCTGGCCGACCAGCTACGCGATAGACTGAAAAGCGGTGTCGTCGCCTTAGGCGCCGCGACCGAGGACGGGAAGGTGGTGCTGCTCGTCGTGGTGACCAAAGATCTCGTCGGCAAGCTCAAAGCGGGCGATCTCATCAAGGTGATGGCGGCAGAAGTGGGCGGCACAGGCGGCGGGCGTCCCGAGATGGCTCAGGCCGGCGGCAAAGATCCGGCGCGATTGGATTCGGCGCTCGAAAAGGTTTTTGGTCTGGTCGAACGCTCCCTCCAGCGGTAAACTCATGGCAAGCCGTATTCTCGCCCTCGATCATGGCACCAAACGAATCGGCATCGCGCTGAGCGACGAGCTCGGCTGGACCGCACAGCCGCTCGAGACCTATGAGCGGCGCACACTGGACCGGGATATTGCCCATATTCAAGACTTAGTGCGCACACATGAGGTGGGGCAGGTTCTGCTGGGACTGCCCTTGCGGCTCAACGGAGAAGAGGGGCCGGCCGTTCAGGCAGTGAGAGACTTTATCGAGCAACTGGCGGTCGCGCTTCCGGTTCCCATCATTACCTGGGATGAGCGGATGACGACCAAGGCGGCGGAAGAATTGCTGATCGCCGCCGATATGAGCCGTAGGAAGCGCAAAGGGGTCGTGGATCGCGTGGCGGCCGCGATTCTGCTTCAAAGTTACCTGCAGGCGCAGGCGTCGCCTCCGGCGGTTGGCCAGCCGGGCTCGACTGAGGCCGAGACTGATGACACCTGGGACTACTCCCCGTACCCGGAACAATCCAATGAGACTCCGCCTGATCCTGATCCTGCTTCTGCTCAGCGTCATACTCGCAGGTCTGGCCGCCTACCTGATGATGCGATGGGTTGACACCCCTGCGGTTCCTGCAGCCTCCCACCCTGCGACGGCCATCGTCTTCATCCCCGAGGGCTCCACGTTTCACCAGGTGGCCGGCCTGTTGGACCGTGAAGGTCTGATCAACGGCCGCACCGGCTTCATCCTATTCGGGAAATTCCGGGAAGCGGAACGCAAAATTCATCCCGGTGAATATGAGTTCAACGCGGCCATGACGCCGAGAGAGATCCTGGCGAAGCTGGTCGCCGGTCGGGTCGTCCTCCACCCCGTGACCATTCCCGAAGGGTACACGATCACGCAAATTGCCGAGGTGTTGGCCCTGCAACAGATCACCGATGCGATTGAATTTGTGCGCCTGACAAAAGATACGGTCTTCATCCGGGCGCTCGGCATCAGCGCTGAAACCTTGGAAGGGTATTTGTACCCCGACACGTATAGATTTCGCCGACCGACTCCGGCGAAGGAGGTTGTGCGGGCCATGGTCGATCACCTGGGGCAGGTGTTCAACGAGGAATTGCGGGCACGGGCCAGGGATCTTCATTTTACGCCGCACGAGGTGCTGACGCTGGCGTCGGTGATTGAGAAGGAGACGGGAGCAGGGGACGAGCGGCCACAGATCTCTTCCGTGTTTCATAACCGGCTCAAGAAGCGAATCCCTCTCCAGAGCGATCCGACGGTGATCTATGGGTTGACCAATTTCGACGGGAATTTACGTAAAAAGGATTTGTCCCATCCGAGCCCCTACAATACGTACCGGTGGGCCGGCTTGCCGCCCGGACCCATCGCAAACCCGGGTGTGCAGTCGATCCTCGCCGCCCTCTATCCCGTGCCCTCCGCCTATCTCTATTTTGTGTCCAGAAACGACGGGACCCACCAGTTCTCTGCGACGCTCGTGGAGCACAACAAGGCGGTCGAGAAATATCAGAAGAAGCCCTTTCGACACGGGAACCGGATTCCTACGCACCGGACGCCGTTGTCGCCCAGGACAAAGGAGTTGTCACGCTCATGACTGGATGGAATCTCCCCGCGTTGATCGACCATACGGTGCTCAGGCCTGAAGCGACCAAACTGGATGTGCTGCGGGTCTGCCAGGAGGCGAAGGACTGCGGATTTGTCGTCATCTTTGTCCCGCCTTGCTATGTCAAGGAAGCGGTGTCTGCCATGGTCGGTACCACTGTTCGCGTGGGCATTCCAATCGGGTTCCCCTTGGGCGGCCACACGACGGCCGCGAAGGTCGCCGAGGCCACTGAGGCTGTCGCCCGCGGTGCGCAGGTGTTGGACATGGTGATCAATGTGAGCCGGTTGAAATCCGGGGATCTGGATTATGTCCGGCAGGACATCGCCGAAGTCGTGGAGGCCACGCCACGGGTCGAACATAAAGTGATTCTTGAGACCTGCTACCTCAGCATGCAGGAAAAGCTGACAGCCTGTCGGCTGGTCGTTGAAGCGGGCGCGGACTATGTGAAGACCTCGACCGGGTTCGGGCCGGCCGGTGCGACCGTCGAGGATGTGCAACTCATGAAGAAGGCCGTGGCAGGAAAGGCCAAAGTGAAGGCGTCCGGCGGTATCAGAGATTGGGGCACGACCCGCGCCATGCTCGAGGCCGGTGCCGATCGGATAGGCACGAGCGCCAGCCTGGCCATCCTCAAAGAGTGGCAGCTCAAGTAAGGCTCTATTCAACCCTCCGCCGTGAGGCGCCTCATCGCGGTCCTGTCCTTCAGCAGCTGTCCTCAAAGTCACATCACCAGCATCAAACAAACTCCTTTCAAGTGCAATGAACGACGGCGGAGGCGCCTCTCTGTTCTATCTATTGAGCAGGGAGAGCACGTGCGCAGGGGCGGGAGCCTGCGGCTACGCAGCTAGGCGACTTTCCGGAGTTCTGTTATAGTGCCCCCATGATTAATCGTGTCGTCCTGCTTGTGATTGATGGCTTTGGCATCGGCGCCATGCCGGATGCGGCGAGCTATGGTGATGCCGGAACCAATAGCGTCGTCCATCTCGCTGAAGCGGTGGACGGCCTCAGTTTGCCCAACCTCGAAGCACTTGGTCTCGGACACGTCGCGTCCATTCAAGGTGTGCGAACCATGGCTCAGCCCACCGGATCGTTCGGCCGGTTGGGATTCATGTCGCCCGGCAAAGATTCGGTCGTCGGATACTGGGAAACCAGCGGGGTCATTCTTCCATCGGGTGGGACATGGTATACGTCCGGCATTCCTGTGCCGGTGGTGTCGGCGCTCGAACAGGCCTTAGACCGGAAAACGATCGGAAACCGCGTGGCTCCAATGAAGACCATGCTCGATGAGTTCGCGGCTGAACATCTGAGCAACGGGGCGCCGATTGTATGGACGGATGGCGGACGGACTTGTCACGTCGCCGTGCACGAGACCGTCATGCCGGCCAATGATTTTTACCAACGGTGCCGAGATGCCAGGAAAGCCATCAAGGAATCCGATGCGCCGGTTCGCGTCGTAGGCCATCGGTTTACCGGGACGGCCGGGGCTTGGACACGCGGGGACAGCCGGAAGGATATGGTGTCGGAACCGCCGGGCCTCACGATGCTGGACGTCCTCAATCGGTCGAGCCAGATCACTATGGGCGTCGGAAAAGTGTACGACCTTTTTAGCGGCCGCGGATTTACGAGAGCGTTTCCGGCATTGACGGCACGGGCAGCCCTGGATGAAACGATCGGTATGATGAATAAGCTGCCACGCGGGCTCCTCTATGTCAGTCTGGATCTCATGCCGGACGACACAAAGGAGGCGGCAACGGCCATTCAGGAATTCGACCGTCGCTTGCCCGACCTCTTTGACAAGCTGCGTGTCGGCGACCTGGTCATGATCACCGGCGACCACGGACGCGACTTGTCTCGACCCGGCAAGACGCCGACGCGAGAGTACGTGCCGGTGTTAGTCACCGGACCCAAGCTTGCTCATGGCGTCAATCTCGGAACCCGGGCCACGGCGGCCGACCTCGGTCAAACCATCGTCGATGCCTTGCGGGCGGAGCGATTGCCGGTCGGAGAGAGCTTCTTTGAAGCGCTTAGACCCGGGTAATGGAAATTGATGTCGTATGAAAGTAGATTGCAGGAACTCGGGCTCGTTCTTCCGGTCCCTCCCAAGCCGGTGGCCACCTATATTCCTGCGGTGAGGACAGGAAACCTATTGTTTCTGTCAGGCGTGTTACCCTCCCGAGACGGTCAACTCGTCATGACCGGCAAGCTTGGCCAGGCGCTGTCGATTGAGCAGGGGATCGAAGCGGCGCGAATAGCCGTCTTAAACGCATTGGCCATCGTCAAAATGGAAGCGGGTTCCTTGGATCGTGTGAAACGCATCGTGAAAATGGTCGGGCACATTGCCTCCGCGCCCGGGTTCACTGATCAACCGCAAGTGCTCAACGGCGCCTCCGACCTTCTGGTGGAAATCTTCGGAGATGCCGGTCGTCACGCCCGTGTCGCGGTGGGAGCGGCCGAGCTGCCTCGTCAGGCACCGGTAGAGATCGAGCTGATCATTGAAATCGTCCCCTAGCCGGCTCGCCTTGACACCCCAAAAAATCGCTTGTTATAGTCGCTCGTCCCTCGCTTCACGCTGTACCCCGTTAGGCCCGCCTGTGAGTCCGGTGCGTGGGGTTCTCGTGCCACGCGCAGGGATGCCGATTCCGGTGAAGCAATCGATTATGCCGCAGCAAGAAGTGTCTTGATTGACAGGAGAACGCCGATGAAGTGTCTTCGGACGTACGTATTGGCAACTGCCTTCTTCGTGTTGACAGTTTCAGCGCATGCCGGAACCGCCATACAATTATCATCTCAATCCGCCACGCCGGGCGCCACGGTATCCCTGACCGGAAAAGGATTTGGACAGTTTAAATCGGTTCAAACGAACAAAGTGACGTTCAATGGTGTGCCTGCACTGGTTCAGCGGTGGGAGGCTGACCTCGTCGAGGTGAAGGTCCCCTTGAAAGCGACCACCGGACCAGTCGAATTGACGATCGGGAAAAAGAAGCTGCGGGCCGGCACCATTACGATCGTCCAGCCCCGCATCGACAGGATCACGCCGACCGAAGCTGAACGCGGAACGATGCTTCAGATCACCGGACAGAACTTTGGCATGACGGCGGGCGCGCGCGATCCCAATACGATGTTCGGTGTGAACGATGTGATGATCGGCGGGGTCATCATCCGTCCGCGCCGCTGGAAGGATGACAAGATCGAAGTCGAGATTCCGGCCAACGCCGCCAGCGGCGACGTCGTCGTCCGGCTGGCGTCGTCAGACCCGCTGCCCGATGGCTCATGCTGTGCGCCGGTGGAATATGTGCAGAGCAACGCAGTGCCCTTGGCGCTGATTCCTTCGGTGCGTGTCGATCCGGTCAGCGGTCCGGTCGGAACGAAGGTCGTATTATTCGGTCAGGATTTCGGCGCCAGCAAGGGACAGGACGATGGGGTCCTCATCAACGGACAGCCGACGACGATCGATCAATGGAAAGATGACGTCATCGTGGTGCATGTGCCTCTCGGAGCAGAATCCGGCCCCATGGTTCTCAAGAGCCATGGCCGGCAACGGACGGTGGCCACCTTCACGGTGCATCTGCCCAAGGCGACGGCCATCACGCCCGATCGTGCGCCGATTGGCACGTTGCTTCGTATCAACGGGGAACATTTCGGGTTCTACTCGGAGAGCGGTTCCACGCCGTACAATTTTATGGATTTCAACAAGGGTGAAAACCGGGTTGAGATCGGCGGGGTTCAGGCGGTCATCTATCGCTGGAACGACGATCGGATCGATGTGTGGGTTCCGTTCAGCGCAAAGAGCGGAAAGGTGGTCATCTACCGTAGCGCCAACAAGCCGAATGCGGACGGGTCGTGCTGCCTGGAGAAAAGCGTGGTCACAACGGACGCGGGAGACTTCACGCTGGTGACTCCGGTCATTGAATCCTACGATCCCAAATCGGCCGGCTTGGATGCCACGGTGACGATCAAAGGAAAAGGCTTCGGCTCGTTCCTGAAGACGGCGGAACACACGGAATTAGGGCTCAGTCAAAAGGCCTATAAGCGTCGGCTCGACGTGGAGATCAACGAGCCCGAAACAGGGGGAACCGTCTTGTCGAATGTCTCCCGCACCGAAGTCTTGTTCAACGGCGCCGCCGCGCTGGTGCAATCCTGGACTGACAATGAAATCGTCGTCAAGGTGCCGCACCGGAACCTCTACGGCATCGGAAAGCGCGGCGAATTCTTCGACAACCTGGCGACCGGCCCGCTGGTCGTTCGGCGCGGGTCGTGGGACGTCTTGCCTGATGGCACCTGTTGCTCGTCAAAGAAGTGGCTGACGCTGGAAGCGGGACAGTTCACCATCGAGGCCAAGGGCCTTCCGGACACGGGGTACTGGAACAACAATCGTCCTGACGCGAGCACGAATCAGTAATGGCCGGTTGGCGTTTCATGCGGCCGGTCGGCAGGCACACCGGTGCGCTCTCTCTCCTGATGCTCCTCATTTCTCTGCCCGTCGAGAGTGCTGATCTTCCCCTCGTCGTGAGCCCCCAGCGCAGTGCCACGGAAGCGACGTTGATGGGGATACACTTTCTGGATGCGCGCAATGGTTGGGCTGTCGGCGCTGGCGGGACCGGGCTCAAAACGACGGACGGCGGAAAGAAATGGAAGAAGGTGGCCACCGGCACGCGGGCGACATTGACATCAGTGTTCTTCCTCGATCGCCAACGGGGATGGGTAACCGGCACCGCCGGCATGCTCCGGCGCACCATGAACGGCGGCGAGAGCTGGGTCCCAGTCCCGCTGGATACCCAGCAGGCATTGTATAACGTCTTTTTTTCCTCGCCGAAGGCCGGATGGGTCGTTGGAGGCGGAGGAACTATTCTGCATACCGACGACGGCGGCGAACATTGGGTCGAGCAGGCGAGTGGCGCCAATGCGGCGCTCTACGCGGCCTATTTCCTGAATGAGCGGCATGGCACCGTTGCAGGCGCGCTCGGCACCGTCCTTGTTACGGATGATGGTGGCGCCACATGGACGGCTCAGGAAACTCAGGGATCTGTGACCCTGTTTGATGTGGTGTTCACTGATGCGTCCAATGGTTGGGCGGTGGGAAACGCCGGAGCTCTGTTTCAGACGACCGATGGCGGCGCCCATTGGATTGATCGGACCTTGCCCTGTGGGAGCACTTGTACAAAGCTCACTGATCTGTTGAAGGTGCGCTTTCCAAGTCCTCGAGAAGGTTGGATTATCGGCGAACGCGGGATGCTCTACAGAACGACCGACGCCGGATATTCCTGGAGCGACGGACGGTCAGTGAGCAAGGCCTCCATGTTCGGCCTGACATTTCCGAACGTGAATCAGGGATGGGCAAGCGGTGAAAGCGGTACGATCGTTTCGTTGGAGTCCAGCGACTCCGTTCACTAACCGAGCGTTCCCAGCCGGTGCTGCACCACGGCGATGGCGCTGATTGCAGCCGTTTCCGCTCTAAGAATTTTCGTGCCGAGCGTGATGGGATGAAGCCGAGCGTTTCGGCCTCCGCCACCTCCTCCGGTGCCCAGCCTCCTTCCGGCCCCACCAAGATAACAATGCTTTCTTCAGGTAAGGTCGGCAAGGTGATGCTGCGCAGATTCGGGCTGCTCTGTCGTCGTTCCGTTAACATCAGCCTGGTGGTACAGCCTGAAAGATCTTCCAATTGCGGTGACAGCGGTTGAGGGGCGGTGACGGCGGCCACCGTCCACTGTTCCGACTGCTGCGCAGCTTCCAATGCAATCCGCTGCCAACGTGCTCGCTGCGTCTCCAGGCGGTCCGCCTTCGGCTGCACAATAGCGTGCCGAGTCTGAAGCGGAACAATGGTACACACACCCAGTTCGGTCGCTTTCTGGATCACCCAGTCCATTTTGTCGCCTTTGAGTAACGCCTGTCCGACGACGACAGTCGGTGCCTGCCTCGGCGGTTCAACCTGTGTTTCAACGACGCAAGCGGTCACGGCCTGTCTTGTGACAGCCGTGACAGTCGTGCGATAGCGCCGGCCTTGCCCATCGCCGATGAGCAGTCCGTCTCCCACCGAGATGCGCAAACTGTTCCGCACATGCAGGAGAAGTTCGCCGGTAATCGTGATGGACGGGGGAATGATCAGGTCGGGAGGGAGAAAAAACACAGGCATGGAGTTCGCAGAACCGGTGGAAAAGGAATTGGCCGGCTACTCGAAAAACGTCTTCATCTTGTCGAAAAATCCGTCTCCATCGGGTTCCATGGTCATGCCGCCTTCTTTGGCAAATTCCATGAGGAGTTCTTTTTGCCGCGCACTGAGTTTCGTCGGTATCTGCACTTTGATTGTATAGATATGATCGCCGGTCTGACCGCCTTTTAAGCTGGGGATGCCGAGCCCTTTGATTCTGAGCGTCTTGTCGTGTTGCGTTCCGGGCGGCACCTTGATCACCGTGTCACCTTTGAGAGTCGGCACCTCCACCTTCCCGCCCAGGATCGCCGTCACCATGTTGATGGGCACATCGCATTGGATGTCCAAGCCCTTGCGATGGAAGACGGGATGCGGTTTGACGGTGATCGCGACATACAAATCGCCCGGAGGACCTGCGTTGGCTCCGTGTTCGCCTTCGTTCGATAGTCGTAGCCGCATACCGGTTTCAATGCCGGCCGGGATATGCACGGCGATGGTGCGCTCTTTATAGACCCGTTGACGTCCCTGGCAGGTCGGGCAGGGTTCGGTCACAATCTGACCGGCCCCTTCGCATTGTCCGCAAGGGCGGCTGACGCTGAAAAAACCCTGTTGGAAGCGAAGCTGTCCCGATCCCTTGCAGCTCGGACAGGTCTTAATGGCAGAGGCGGATTTGGCGCCGGTTCCCTTGCAGTCGCCGCACGTCTCCCATCGCGGGATTTTCAGTTTGGCTTCTTTCCCGTAGACGGCTTCTTCAAAGGACAGTTCCAGGTTGTACTGAAGGTCGTTGCCGCGCTCGGCGCGCCCACCGCCTCGGCTCTGGCCGAAAAAGTCTTCAAAGATATCGTTGAACACATCACCGAAGCCTGCACCGCCCGGGCCGCCGAAACCCTCAAAGCCGGATCCTTGCTGCGCCCCGGCATGCCCGAAGACGTCGTAACGTTTCCGTTTTTCCTGATCGCTCAGAATTTCGTACGCTTCATTGATCTCTTTGAACTTTTCTTCGGCGGCTTTCTTTTGGTGCTCGCCGGTCTGCAAGTCAGGGTGGTGCTGCCGCGCCATCCGCCGGTAAGCCTTCTTGAGCTCATCGTCGGAGACGGTTTTCTCGACGCCGAGAATATCGTAGTAATCGCGTTTGGACACGGCTGGTATCGCTCTGGTGTGAGTACAGAAAGACCGAGTTCCCATCCGTCAGGAAACTCGGTCTGCCTGCTGCGTATTGTAGGCTACTTCTTCTCTTTGTCCACTTCTTCGAACTCTGCATCGACCACTTTTTCGTCGGTCTTCGTCTCGCCGGCGCCATTGGCGCTGGCCTGTTCCCCCGAAGCTCCGGTCGTCGACGCGGCCTTCTTATACATTTCTTCGGCGAGTTTGTGGGAGGCGGACATCAGGGTTTGCGTCGCGGACTCAATGGCATCCGCGTCGGTTCCTTCCAAGGCCGTCTTCAGGGCGGCGACCGCCTCCTGAATTTTGGTTTTTTCCTCTGCCGACACCTTATCGCCGTATTCGGTAATGTTCTTTTCCGTCTGATAGACCAGGTTATCCGCCTGGTTTTTCGCTTCGGCGAGTTTCCGGCGCTTCTTGTCATCTTCCGTGTGCGATTGAGCGTCCTTCACGAGTTTCTCGACTTCATCTTTGCTGAGGCCGCTCGAGGCGGTGATCTTGATGGACTGCTCTTTCTGCGTCGCCAGATCCTTGGCCGAGACATGGACGATGCCGTTGGCATCGATGTCGAACGTCACTTCCACTTGCGGCATCCCGCGCGGCGCGGGAGGAATGCCCACGAGGTCGAACTGGCCCAACAGTTTATTGTCATTCGCCATCTCCCGCTCACCCTGGAAGACTCGAATCGTCACCGCCGTTTGGTTATCGGCGGCGGTCGAAAACACCTGGCTCTTCTTGGTCGGCACGGTGGTATTGCGCTCGATCAATTTGGTGAACACGCCCCCGAGCGTCTCGATGCCCAAAGAGAGCGGAGTCACATCAAGCAGGAGCACATCCTTGACGTCGCCCTTGAGCACGCCGCCTTGAATGCCGGCGCCGATGGCCACGACTTCGTCAGGATTGACGCCGCGATGAGGCTCTTTCCCGAAGAACTCCTTGACGACCTGGATCACTTTCGGCATGCGCGTCATGCCGCCGACGAGCACCACTTCTTGAATGTCTTTTGCTGTCACGCCGGCATCCGACAACGCCTTGCGGCAGGGCTCGATCGTGCGCTGGATGAGATCGTCCACCAACTGCTCGAGTTTGGCGCGCGTCAGTTTGGTCACCATATGTTTGGGACCGCTGGCATCGGCCGTGACAAACGGCAGGTTGATTTCAGTTTCTTGAGACGACGATAGTTCGATCTTGGCGCGTTCGGCCGCTTCCTTCAGCCGTTGCAAGGCCATCCGGTCTTTCCGCAGATCGATACCCTGGTCTTTTTTGAATTCGTCGACCAGCCAATCCATCACGCGTTGATCAAAGTCGTCGCCGCCAAGATAGGTGTCGCCATTCGTTGATTTGACTTCGAATACACCCTCACCGATTTCCAGGACGGACACGTCAAAGGTTCCGCCGCCGAGGTCATACACGGCAATCCGCTCGTCCTTTTTCTTGTCTAATCCATAGGCAAGCGAGGCGGCGGTCGGTTCGTTAATGATCCGGAGAACGTTCAAGCCGGCGATCTGACCGGCATCCTTGGTGGCCTGTCTCTGGCTGTCGTCGAAATACGCCGGCACAGTGATGACCGCTTCGGTGACTTTTTCGCCGAGATAGTCTTCCGCCGTCTGGCGCATCTTTTGGAGAATCATGGCCGACACTTCCGGCGGACTGTAGCGCTTGCCGCGCAGCTCTACGTGGGCGTCGCCGTTATCAGCTTCGACGACTTTGTACGGGAGGCGCTTCAGGGCTTCCTGCACTTCACGCGTCTTGAACTTCCGGCCCATGAGACGCTTAACCGAAAATATGGTGTTTTCAGGATTCGTAATGGCCTGGCGCTTTGCGATCTGACCGACCAATCGCTCGTTCTTGTCGGTGATGGCGACGACGGAAGGAGTCGTACGGCTCCCTTCGGCGTTGGCGATCACGACGGGGTCGCCGCCGCTCATAATGGCCACGCAGGAATTGGTGGTGCCGAGGTCGATTCCGATGACTTTACCCATGGATCTGCTCCTTCCTTCCAAACTCAGCCGTTAGGAGGCTGTCGTTTCTTCACTGTTCGATGATGAGGGACCGGACGAGACCGCGACCATCGCCGCCCGGATGGTTCGATCGTGCAATCGGTAGCCCCGTTGATATTCTTCCGCGACGTGTTGATCAGGAACGGTGTCGGACGGTATTTGAGACACCGCCTGATGGGTGGTGGGATCGAACGGGTGTCCCACCGCATCGATGGATTGCACGCCGAATTTCGTCAAAGTCCCGGTCAGTTGTTTCAGCGTGAGCTCCACGCCCTGGACCAGCGCGTGGCTTTCCCCGGCGTCTTTGGCCGCCTTAATTGCCCGCTCCAGGTTGTCGACTACGGGGAGCAGTTCTTTCAGTATCTGCTCGTTACCATAGCGAACCTGATCCCGCTGGTCGCGTTGCGAAAGGCGCTTGTAATTCTCGAATTCGGCGGCCAGCCTCACGTACTTGTCATTGAGGGCTGTACATTCCTCGGCTTTCGTCGCAAGGGCGTCCTGAAACGAGGCCTCGCCGTTCGAGTCGCCGGCATCTGTAATTCCGTTGGCTAAACCTTCGGATGTATTACTCTTCTCGTCGTTTTCACTCATAATCATTCCTGTACATCAGGCCAGATAGCCACCGGGCTTTCGAAGTCAACAGCATTACAAAGAAATATCTCTGGATAGGAGAGAAAAAGGGCCGTCATACCTCGATCGACAGGGAGGATCCCTGAGCGGATCGATAGAGGAGTTCGAGTCCCTCTAAGGTGAGGAAGGGATCGACTTTTTGAATGCTCTTAGTTTCAGGGGCGATGATGGCGGCTAAGCCGCCGGTCGCGACGACGAAGGTTGACCGTCCCAGTTCCTGTTCCATCCGTTGTACGAGGGCGTCGACCAGTCCCGCGTACCCGTAGAGGAGGCCGGCCTGGATGCTGCTGCCGGTGTCGGCGCCGATGACCGTTTTTGGCCGGGCGATTTCAACCTTGCTCAATTTGGCCGCGCGCGCGAACAGTGCTTCTGCGGAGATACCCAACCCCGGCGCGATGACGCCGCCCAGATATTCACCTGATTTTGTGATGACACAAAACGTGGTGGCCGTACCGAAGTCCACGACGATCAGATCGCGTCGATACTTATGGTGGGCCGCCACGGCATTGACGATCCGGTCGCTGCCGATCTCTTTGGGATTCGCGTACTTCAATGTCAGACCCGTGATGGTGTCGGCTGTGACCACGATGGGCGTCCGGCGGAAATATGTACCGATCATCGTCTCAAAGGTTCCGGTTAAGGCGGGGACCACACTGGATAGGATGGCGCCGGTCACCTGATCTGGAATCTGTCCACGATGGGCCAAGAGATTCAGAAACAGCACGCCGTACTCGTCAGCCGTCGTTTTCGCGTCCGTGGCCATACGCCAGTGGGCCACAAGGGCGGAGCCGTCGAACAAGCCCCAGACGATATTGGTATTGCCGATGTCGACGGTCAGCAGCATGGCGCTATTTTATCGCGAGGCGGACGGCATTACTACTCTCTGAGGTGTATGACGTCAGCCGCGCGCACCTCGATGACAGGGCTCGCGCTACGCTCCAGCGGACGGACAAGGAGCGCGCCATCGAGGCCGATGGCCTCCGCCACCCCCACTAACTCCCGGGTGTCGCCAAGTACGACGCGGATCCGCCGGCCGACCGTCGCACAAGCCGCCGTATAGGCGTGCTGAAGCCGGCGTGGGCCTTCGGACCCCAGCTCGTTGAGCACCGTTTCCAGATCGTTGAGAATTTCCGAAAGGAGACGGTTCCGGTCAATCGGCCGATCACAGGTTTCCATCAGAGAGGTGGCAATATCGGCGAGTTCCTGGGGAAACACCTCCCGAGGAGCGTTGACGTTGAGCCCGATGCCGATGACGACGAACGGTTGTTTCTCGCGGTCGATCCCCTGCTCGCAGAGGACTCCGCCGAGTTTCCTGTCATTGAAAAGCAGATCGTTCGGCCATTTGAGCACAAGCCTGGTGCCGGTCACTGTCCGGACGGCTTCAGCGACGGCCAAGGCCGTTGCGAGAGGTATCCAGGAGAGCCATTTAGCAAAAGGGATGTGCAGGTCTCCGGCTCGAACGAGAATCGAGCCATACAGGTTCATTCCGCTTGGAGAAAACCACGTGCGAGCCTGCCGTCCTCGTCCGGCTGTCTGACTGTCCGCCACTACGACGGTGCCGTGTTCGGCACCGGATTGAGCAAGTGTTAACAGCGTGCCATTGGTGGAGGCGATTTCGCGGTGCAGATGAATATGTTGCCCCAGACCTTTCGTAGCGAGAGTGCTGCGGATGTCATCGAGGCTGAGCGGTGATGATGAAAAGACCGTCACGTGCGCCGCCGGCGACGAGAGGAGAGAGGCTCCAGCACAAGACTCAAGGCGGCCGCCGGAGCAGAATGGGTCAAGGCACCGATGGAAATGCGGTCAGGACCCGCGGCAGCCATGGCGCGTACGTTCTTGAGAGTAATTCCACCTGAGACCTCCACAAGGGCACGACCCTTGATCAGCTTGACTGCACGGCGAACCATGTCGGGGGGCATGTTATCGAGCAGAATAATATCGGCGTCACCATCTAAGGCATGACGGACATCAGCCAGCGTTTCCACTTCCACAATGGTGGGCATCGTGCTTGGCGCATGGGCATTGGCCCGATCACAGGCGGTTCGCACCGCCTGTTTCGATGTCTTTAACAGCGCCAGATGATTATCTTTAATGAGGATACCGTCTCCAAGTGATCGGCGATGGTTGATGCCGCCCCCCAGCGTAACCGCCCATTTTTGTAGCGCGCGCCAGCCGGGCAAAGTTTTTCTTGTATCCAGGATCATGACCGGATACCGGCGAACGGCGTGGCAGAATTGTTGAGTCAGCGTGGCAATGCCGGACAGATATTGCAAGAAGTTCAAGGCGACGCGTTCCGCTTGGAGGATCGAGCGTCCGTCGCCCTCGATCTGTAACAGCCGCTCACCTGTTCCAGCCGGCTCGCCATCATGGCGCGACACCGACAATCTGAGCGACGGATCGACGGCCAGAAAGGTCTGAATGGCGGCCGCCAGCCCGGCCACCACAAGCGGCTGTTGAGCCATGATGTAAGCGGAGGCCGGCGTGGGAGACGAGAAAAGAGCCGAGGTCGTGACGTCCCCGTCCGCGAGGTCTTCTTCCAGTCCAAGGCGGACGGCGCGTCGAATGTCGGCAGCCGGAAGCGCGGCCATCAATCACACTCCCAGCATGGTACGGAGTTGGTCTTCGCTGCTGGCCAGCATGGTGCGGTCGCGCGACAGGGAGACGAGGCGTTCCTGGTGGTCCGTGATGACGTCCGGAGGAGCTTTCGAGACAAATTCCGCATTCCTGAGTTTTCCGTCCAGCCGCTGACTTTCTTTGTCGGTCTCAGATATCTGTTTGCGCAGACGATCGAGCGCTTTCTTGAGATCGACGTCGCCCTCGACCGTCATCCCGATCGCCAATCCGCCCGTCACAAGGCGAAGGACACTGGTGCCCGGCCACTCAGATATGGGCGTCAATGAAACCTGTCCACGCCCCATATGCGCCAAGTCAAGCCGAATGGCTTCCAATGACGTGTTCGCGGCCTGACCATGCTCCGCCGCAAAAAAGTGCACCGCTTTCCCGGGAGGATAGTTCAGAAGGGCTCGGGCTGTTCGCACAAGACTGATGCTTTGCTCGAGCAGACGGAAGGCGTCCTCCGCTGGTGCATCGTGCCATTGTGCTTCCGGAACCGGATAGGGTTGAATGACGATCGTCTCTCCGGAATGCGGCAGTGTCTGCCAGATTTCCTCCGAGATAAAGGGCATGAACGGGTGGAGTAAGCGAAGCCAGAGTTCGAGGGTCTCTTGCAGCGTGTGCCGCGTCGAGGGCCCGTCCGGATGTCCGGCTTCTTGAAGCACCGGCTTGATCAGCTCCAGGTACCAATCGCAGTACTCATGCCAAAAGAAATGATAGAGCGCATGTGCGGCTCGGTCGAAGCGATAGAGGCCGAGTTCCCTGGTGACCGTCTGGATTGTGTGATTCAAACGGCTGAGAACCCACCGGTCGGGAAACGAACGTTCGGCCGGACGTCGGAATTCCGTTGTGCCCTCGAGATACATGTGCGCAAAGCGGGCGGCGTTCCAGATCTTGTTGGCAAAATTGCGATTGCCCTCGATGCGCTCTTCAGCCAGTTTGATGTCTCGACCCGGTGACGCCATGGTGGCGAGTGTAAAACGAAGGGCATCGGTGCCGAACTGTTCCATGACGTGGAGCGGGTCGATGACATTGCCCTTTGATTTGCTCATCTTCTGCCCTTCGGCATCCCGGACGAGGGCGTGGATGTATACCTCTTTGAAGGGCACGTCGCCCATGAACTTGAGCCCGAGCATAATCATGCGGGCCACCCAAAAGAACAAAATATCCAGGCCGGTGACCAGCGTCGATGTGGGATAATAGGTGGCGAGCTCGGGTGTTTTATCCGGCCAGCCCAATGTGGAAAACGGCCAGAGGCCGGAAGAAAACCAGGTGTCGAGGACATCGGGGTCTCTGAATAGATTCTGTTCGCCACAGGTCGGGCACCTGGCCGGAGGTGATTTGGACACAATCGGACTGGCACCCTGGAGGATCGTGGTTCGATTCCCTGCCGTGATGATGAAAGCTTCATTACAGGGAAGACAGTACCAGGCCGGAATCTGATGACCCCACCAGATCTGCCGTGAGATGCACCAGTCTTTGATATCCCGCATCCAGCCGAGATAATTGTTGGTCCATCCTTCCGGAATGATCCGAACCGCGCCGCTCTCGACTGCCTCGATGGCCGGTTTTGCCAACGGCTTGATGTTCACGAACCATTGCGGAGATAAGTAGGGCTCAACCACCGTCTTGCAGCGGTAACATTTGCCGACGGACATCTTGTGGTCTTCCGCTTTGACGAGCCCGCCACGCTCTCGAAGCAGCTCTTCCACTTTGGTGCGGGCCTTCTGCACCGAGAGTCCTTGGAGCAGTTCAACGACCGCCGGTTCGGCGTTTGCTTTGCGCAGACCGGCCGGATCCATCAGTGCCTGGTAATCCAAAATGGCATGCCGAGGGAGCCCATGGCGCTCTCCGGCTTCATAATCATTGAAGTCATGGGCCGGCGTGATCTTCACGGCGCCGGTGCCGAATTCCCGATCGACCAGGATCGCATCGCCCACCACAGGAATGGTTCGGGTCGTCAAGGGCAGACGCGCGCGTCTGCCAATCAGGCGATTGTACCGGGGGTCTTCCGGATGCACGGCGACCGCCGTATCACCGAGCAAGGTTTCCGGCCTCGTCGTGGCCACGGTCAGACGGATGGCGGCATCATCCTCAAGCGGATACTCGATGGAGTACAGTTTCCCTTTCGTGTCCTCATGCTCCACTTCGATGTCGGACAGGGCAGTGAGGCAGCGGGGACACCAGTTGATGAGTCGTTCCCCCCGATAGATCAGGCCGTCTTCATACAACCGCACGAAGACTTCGATGACCGCTTTGGACAGTCCCTCGTCCATCGTGAACCGGAGCCGGTCCCAGTCGCAGGAGGCACCCAGCCGTTGAAGTTGCCGGATAATCGTATCGCCGGATCGGGCTTTCCATTGCCAAACGCGTTCAAGAAAACGCTCGCGGCCCAGCGCCTCGCGCGTGGTCCCTTCACCCAGCAGTTGTCGCTCCACGACGTTTTGCGTCGCAATGCCGGCATGGTCGGTGCCGGGCATCCAGAGGACATTGCGCCCTTGCATGCGCCGCCAGCGCACGAGGATGTCCTGCAGCGTAATGTTCAGGGCGTGGCCGACGTGCAACGACCCGGTCACGTTGGGCGGAGGAATGACAATGGAGAACGGTTCTCCGGGATGCTCCGGAGACGCATGAAAGTAACCGCCCTTAATCCATTTGTCCGACCAGCGGTCTTCCACCGCTTTCGGCTCGTAGTTTTTATCGAGATGTTGCTGTGCCATGGTTCAATCGACGATTTGAGACGGCGCATCTTAGCATGTTCATCCGCCGTCCAGAAACTCACCTGCGCGGCTTGTGGCCCCGCAAGGCTTGTGCTATACAGTCGCGCGCAAAGCCGTTCACTCACTTTACCGTAGGGAGCCATCATGCCGCGAGGACGGGAGAAGGATCGGAAGACGAGGAAGAAGCACCGCAAGAATGTGGAGCGAATGAAGGCGAAGGTCAAGGCGCGGAAGAGTGCCGCCAAGCGGGGCAGGAAGAGTTAAGCGACGGAGGGGCGAGGGACCTGGTCAGCACCGTCGGTAAGCCGTTTAAGTTCGGCCTTGATGTGCTGCTCGGCCAGTTCGGGGACGATCCGTTGAACCGCCTGTTCGACGGTCTGTTCCGCAGTGGCTCGCACAATGTCATCTGCGAGCAGGGGCGCTTGCTTCAAGGTTGCCTGCCTGATCTCATCTTTCACCACGAGATCGATCGAGCCGAGATGTTCCCTCACCACCTCCGGGAGCTGTTTGCGGATGCCGGCTTCAGCCTGTTCCCGCACCACCTGATCGAGGCGGTCTTTGAGCATGGCGCCGGCAATATCTGAGACAGTTTGACGAATCAGTGATTCACCGGCGGTCAATTCTTTCTTGATCAATGCCGGCAGCTCCCGAAGGACGAGCGGCTGGATTATCGCCGCGAGTTGTTCATGGGAAAGGATCTCTCCCAGTTGGCCCTCCAGTTCCTGCTGCACGATCGGACGGACTTGGCTGGATACTGTCCGCTCGATGGCCGTCGGCAGCAAATCGGCCAGACGCTTTTCAGTTCGCTCGGTCATGGACTGGAGCAGTTGCTCGAAGAGACCTTTCATGGCATCGGCCGGTTCGGCCGCAACAGGCCGTGCCACTGGACTAGCACCGGACGCATCAATGGGATGATCCATGACGGGGGCCTCCTGTTCGTCCGATACATCCAGGTGTCCGGCAATCTGCTCGTCCTCATCGGAATCCGTCGCGGTCGACACCGGAGGCCACGCACGTCGTTTGAGCCCGTTGCTATGGGCCTCTCCCCGTGGCTTCTGTTGCAGCGACTTGATCACCTCAAGGAGATCGTCTGATTGAAAAGGTTTTTTAAGGAACGCCTTGACGCCCAGTGTCCGCAAATGGGTTTCATCAGGCTTGTCGGCCGGGTTGATGAGTGAAATGAGATAGGTGTCCGACAGATGGTCGAGCTTGTTGACCTCTTTGCAAAATCCTGAAAAGGTCATATTGTCGAGATGGTAATCTGCGATGATGAGAGCAGGGCTGATCCGGCGTGCCGCCTCCAAGGCGGCGGGGCCGTCCTGGAATCCGACGACCTCAAAGCCTTCCGGAGTGGAAATTTGTTCGACCATTCGCCGGACGGCCGGACTGCTATCTACGATGAAAATCGAGGAAGGCATGGAAATCTCCGCACTTTCTAGGCTTTCACGAAGCTAGCAGGGGGGGTATTCGTTGTCAAGAAATCGGTGGATAGAGGAACGCGTTCGTTCTGCTCAAGAACGAGCTGCCTGTGAGAGCGCAAGGTCGCATCCATGACCACGTCGATTCGCGTGGTGTTTTTTGATGCGGCCGATACACTCTTTCATGTGCATGGGTCTGTCGCAGACATTTATCTCCACCATGCCGTTCAATTCGGGTTTGCTCGGACACCGGAGTCTCTGACCGCCATTAAGCTGGCGTTCAGCCGGGCGTTTCGGGACGCGCCACCCCCGGTGTTTGCCGCGACCGAGCCCGCTCACATCAAGCAAAGCGAACGGCTCTGGTGGTTTGACGTGGTCCACAATGTCTTTTATCGAGTCGGGATGTTCCCGCAGTTCGACGATTTCTTCGAGCGGGTATTTCAAGTGTTTGAGGATCCGGCTTCATGGCGCTTGTTTCCAGAGACGGCGGGCACCCTGGCGCAATTAAAGGCCCGTGGTCTCGAGCTCGGGATTATTTCCAACTTTGATTCCCGCCTGTTTCCTCTGATGCGCGGCCTGGATATTGCCGACATGTTCGATACGATCACCATTTCAAGTCTGGCCCACGCGGCAAAGCCGGCGCCGAAGATTTTTCGATTCGCCTTGGAGAAGCATGCGGTCGACCCCGGCGAAGCCATGCACGTAGGAGACAGCATAAGAGAAGATGTGGAAGGCGCTGCCAAGGCCGGACTTCATGCCGTGTTACTGGATCGCGACGGAACGCAAGCTGTGACCGGCATCCCTGTGATCCGCACGCTCGATCAGCTCTTGCCGTTGCTCGATCGCTTAGACCAATAAAGGAACGATGTCTTTGGCTCGTCCCTGCAGTGAGAGATCGACGAGGCCCGAGTGCGGCGTCCTGTCCAGATTGATTTCCGCAACAAACGCTCCTGCCTCTTTCGCCGCTGACGCAAAGCCGGCGGCCGGATAGACGATGCCGGATGTGCCGATCACCAGGAAGACGTCACAGGCTTGAAGGGCCGCCGCGCACTGTTCCAAATCCACTCGCGATAAGGATTCTCCGAACCAGACGATGTGCGGTCGCAACAGCGCATGACAGTGGCGGCATGTCGGAAGCGGGGCAATCGGCACGTCTCGGTTCTCTTCCACCGTCTCGCAGGCGGTGCAGCGGACTTTCCAGATGTTGCCGTGGATTTCCGAGATCTTTTGCGACCCTGCCGCTCGATGCAACCCATCCACATTCTGAGTGATGAGCCAGAATCGTCGGCAGCGTCGCTCGAGTTCCACGACGGCGTCATGGGCGCCGTTCGGATGTTTCGTCGCAATGAGTTCACGTCGCCAGTTGTACCATTCCCACACCAGGCGTGGATCCCGGTTGAAGGCTTCAGGGGTTGCCAAGTCCTCCGCTCGATACTGGCGCCAAAGGCCATCGGTTCCACGAAAAGTCGGGACTCCGCTATCAGCGGAAATTCCTGCTCCGGTCAGCACGGTGACCGAACGGGCGTCCGCGAGTTTGCTCTTAAGCGTCTCAAGGCTGGAGCCAGCGTGCATAGGCTTTAGACTGGATAGCGCCGCTGCGTCAGATTGTCGCTCCATGCTATAGTACGGCGAATTTCAGGCGCAACCAGCGAGGAGCGGCATGAAGCAGATTATGATCGTCGGCGCCGGATCCGTCGGCGGATTTTTCGGAGCCCATCTGTCCAAAACTCATCCCACTGTATCGTTTCTGCTTCGGCCGAAGACATTGGCTGCCGTGACACAACGGGGTCTGACCATCCGCAGCGCCAGCGGCAATTTTACGGTGCACCCGCGAGCCTCGTCGGATCCGAAAGAACTCCCCCAGCCGGATCTGATTGTCTTGGGTGTGAAGGCGTATGACTTGGACGAGGTCATGCTGCAACTTAAACCGGTTCTCACCGAGCGCACCGTCATTCTCACGTTGCAGAATGGGATCGATACCGAGGACCGCATCATTGCGCGCTTGAAGCGGGACTGTGTGGTAGGCGGAGTGGCCTTCATTTATTCAAAAATCGTCGAGCCCGGCGTCATTGATCACTATAAGAAGGGAGCTGTGGCAATCGGCGAGATGATGGGGCAGGAGAGCGAACGACTGCTGATCATTCGTGACTTGTTCACGGCCGCCGGCATTCCCTGTCAGTTGTCGAAGGATATCCGCCGTAGTAAGTGGGAGAAGATGTGCTGGAACTGCGTCTTCAATCCGATCACCGTCCTCGTGAACGATCGCGTCGCGAAGGCGCTGGATCATCCCGAGATGATGCAGGTCATTCGCCAGATCGTCGAAGAGATTATGGCGGTAGCGGCTTCTGTGAAAGTCCCGCTCCCGCCGGATATGCCGGAGCGCGTCGTCAAATGGTCACAGGAGATTCGAGATATCCATACCTCGATGTATGACGATTGGAAGGCGGGACGTCCGACCGAGATCGAGTATTTGAACGGTTACATTGTCAGGAAGGGCCGAGAGCTAGGCATCCCGACGCCCGTGAACGAGACGTTGACTGCCCTGATCAAAACGATGACCGTGCAGGAGAAGACCGGTTACGGGGTGGTGCGGATCGATGGAGCCGTCGTGCAGCCCCTCTCGCTTGACCCTGCCGCCATCCGCCAGCTTCCCGCCGACCATCTTGTGCCGGACGTCAGCACGCTGATCCCTGGCATGACCGGCAGAGGGATTCGAGTGAAGGGATTGTTGGAGGTGCCGGCGTTGGATGTGCGCGCAGATCATGTGACCTTCCATTCGTTGGATGGCAAGTATGCCGCGACGCTGACGCTCCAGCAGGCTCGAGAGTATGGGGTGTTGCTGTTCGAGGTCAACGGACAACCGTTACCTGATGCAAAGGGCGGCCCCTTTCGTCTGGTCACGCCCGGACTCGGTGATCTCTGTGCGAATGTGAAAGGGGTGGGCCGTATTGAAGTGCGTGTCGGTTCAGGAAAAGACACGAGGCCGCCGGCGGAAGAACGAACGCATTGTTAGCTCGCCGGCCATGTGGGTCCGCTCAGGTTCTTTCAGGTTCTTTAATGACACGGATGACCTTCCACCGTTCCGATTGGTATCTCCACAGCAGTAGCCCCATTCTGACGGTCCAGTCGGCGATCATGGCTGTCCACACGTACAACACTGACAGATCCAGCCAGAGACACACTATCAACGCCATGGGCACTCGGACACCCCACATGCCGACGATCGTCGCCCCCATGATGAAGCGGGTATCACCTGCGCCGCGCAGAGAGCCTGCCAGGACCATGGTGAGTGCCAGCGGGACTTGAAGAAGGGCGACGATTTTGAGGAACACGGTGCCGAGTTCAATCACCGCTTCGTCCGTCGTGAAGGCCCTGAGCAACACATAGGGGAAGAAGAAGAAGACGATTCCCATGCTGGTCATGATGTACATGGCCAATCGATTGGCTTCCCAGTTTTCCAACTTTGCGCGGGTATATTTCCCCGCGCCAATGCTTTGTCCCACCATGGTCGCGGCGGCGATCGCAAATCCGTAGCCGGGCAGGAACGACAGGGATTCGATGGACAATCCCACCTGATGCGCCGCGTAGGAGACCGTGCCATACAGGAGGACGAGTTTTGTGTAGATCACGATTCCAGCCTGCTGGACGATACGCTCGCCGGACACCGGTGCGCCCACCCTCCATATCGTCCGGATCAGATCAAGGCGCAAATGAGTGGATGCTTTCACTATGCGGCCGCAACGCATCATCAGATACGCGACGCCGGTTGCCTCGGCAAGTCCCACAGCCACGGCGGCGCCTTTCACCCCCATCGCGGGCAGTCCCCAATGTCCGTAGATCAGGGGATAGGCCAGCAGAATGTGCAGGAGATTCACGCCGATCATGGCGTACATCGGCGTGCGTGTGTCTCCGGTTCCTTGGAGGATGGACGACAGCACTTGGATGAGCACGGTAAAGGGAATGACCAAGAAGATCAGCCTGGAATAAGGAAGGGCCAGCTCGATGACCGCAGGCTCCGCGCCCAACACCTGCATGGCCAGGTCGTTGCACGACATGCCCAGGCCCGCGAGCAGCAGGGACACCAGGAGCGAAAGGCCCAGGCAATGCCGGGCGGCTTCCCCGGCGTCGCGGTGTCGCCGGGCCCCCCACAGTTGCGCGACGATCACGTTGGCGCCGACGGACAGTCCGGAAACGAGGGTGGTGGCGATGAATGCGAGCAGTTGTCCTAATCCAACGGCGGCAATCGGGATTGCGCCTAGTCCGCCGACCAGAAAGACGGCCACGATGCCTTCGGTTCGTTGAAGGAGGCTGCTCACCGTCACCGGAAGTGCGAGCGTCATCACCGAACGTCTGATCTGCGCCACTCCGCGAGCCATGTCTCCCCATCCTAACAGAACCCTGTCGGCCCCCACCTAGACAAAAGGTCGCCGCTCCGTTAGTTTTGCCGTCACATGAGTGATCGATCTCATCAGGCCGGTGTGTTGCCGTCCCCGCGTCTCTCCAAATCAAAATACATCTCAGGATTACAGTGTCTCAAGCGCGTGTATCTTGAGGTGCACAGGCCGGAACTGGCGACGCCGCCGGATCTTTCGACCCAGGCCATCCTCGATATGGGCACAGAGATTGGTGAGCTGGCGCGCCGCTGTTTCCCAGGCGGGGTGTTGGTAGCGGCGGGCCATCGGCAGCGAGAGGCCGCGTTGGCAAAGACCGCCGAATTGATTCGCGACCCGGCGGTACCGGCTATTTTCGAAGGGGCATTTATTCATGCCGGGGTGTTGGTGCGTGTGGATGTGTTGGAGCGCGTCCCTTCGCCCGCTGCTGATCCGCCATGTTGGCGTTTGATCGAGGTGAAGTCGTCGACCAAGATTAAGGACGTCCATCTCGATGATCTTGCCGTTCAGAGTCACGTCTTGCTCGGAACCGGTCTGATTCTATCGGCGGTGTGTCTCATGCACATCAACACGGGCTATGTGTATGAGCAAGGACCGATTGATCTCGGCCGGCTCTTTACGATCCATGACGTCACCGGCGTCGTGACTGGTCGACGCATGCCTGTCCCCGGACGGGTAGAGCTGATGAAGACCGCTTTGATGAGTGCAGTTCCTCCCCTCGTGGAACCGGGCGTGCATTGCCGCACCCCCTATGAATGTCCCTTCTGGGACCACTGCACGGTCAGTAAACCCGCGCGCTGGATTTACAACTTGCCTGGTTCCAAGCAGAGCATCACACAACTGGTCGAGCAGGGTATCGCGCTGATTGACGACATTCCGGCCCATGCCTCGCTTTCACTCAGTCAACGCCGGGTCAAAGACAACGTTGAGTGGATCTCTTCAAAGCTCGGCAGTGTTCTGGAGTCCGTGCAATACCCTTTACACCATGTGGATTTCGAAACCGTCATGCTGGCGGTGCCTCGATTTCCTTTGACGAGACCCTATCAAGCGATTCCGGTGCAATGGTCGAATCATATTGAACAGGCATCAGGGGAGTTGACGCACCACGAGTTTCTCCATGACGCGGCGAGTGAACCCAGAAAACGATGGGCGGAGGCGCTGATTGAATCACTTGGCGAGCGCGGCAGCATCTGCGTCTATTCTGCTTACGAGCGCGCAATTCTGGAGCAGTTGGCGGAGGCCTTTCCCGTTTTCCGGACGGCGTTCAAAGAGATCACCAAGAGGCTGTGGGACTTGTTTCCAATTATTCGCGATCACTATTACCACCCGGCGTTTCAAGGATCCTATTCGATTAAATCGGTCTTGCCCGCGCTGGTGCCCTCTATGGGATATGACGATCTCACCATCCGGGAGGGTGGTCAGGCGGCGAGCGAGTATTACCGCATGATTTTTGTGGAGTCAGATTGGGTCGAGCAACTGGCCATCAAGGAGGCGCTCCTCCGATATTGTGCCCGTGACACCCTGGCCATGGTGGCGCTGCGGAAGATCTTGAAGGAAAAGTCGGCGAGTGGCCCAGTCCGAGAAGAGACCCGGTGTCGTTGACGAGACCTGCTCGACTCACGCGTCGCTTGATGTTTCATAAGCAAATCTTGCAAGGTGCGTCTGACCGAGGCATGATTTGTTTGTGATGAATGCTCTGACGTGTGGCGGAGAGGGTGGGATTTGAACCCACGGTCCCGTTACCGGGACAGCAGTTTTCGAGACTGCCCGATTCGGCCGCTCTCGCACCTCTCCGGATTGACCGACGTATGGCGGGGACCGGAGTGTAAACGAGTCGCTGGCCCTTTTCAAACGAATTCCCGGGCCACCGCACTCATTTGTCTCTACCTGCCGAGCTTCAGCGCTCAAGCAAGCCACCGGGCTCCTCCGTGTCCTGCATGACAGAGATCAATAACTCAAAAGTTGGGCTGTTGGAGCAAGAGGTTTTTTTCTTTATTCAGCAATGTCTCCATCGTAAACTGACCGACGAACAGACTTGCGTTCCCATGCCCTCGAATGGGAGGCATTTATGCAATCTCTTTAGAAGAGTTCCTAGAACATGATCAGCCGCGACGAAGCATCCCCGTTCCCATCCTCGTCCTGTCAAACCCTCGTCGATGTCTTACGCTGGCGCGCCAAGCATGAGCCTGACCGTCCGGCCTATCTGTATCTCAAGAATGGACTCACTGCAGAGCGACAGCTGACGTATGCGGACCTGGATCGGCAGGTCCGAATGGTCGCAGCATGGCTTCAAGGCCACGCGCGTCCCGGGGATCGAGCTCTCCTGCTTTATGGCGGCGGGCTTGAGGTCGTCATCGCGTTCTGGGCCTGTCTGTATGCCGGCATCACCGCTATTCCTGCTCCGCCTCCGGATGCAGCCAAAACGAAGCATAGTCTGCCGCGTCTCAAGGGTATCGTGCGGGATGCGCAGGTGACGTTGGTCTTGGCATCTCATGATGTGCTGGAAGCACTCACGCCCTATCGGGGCGATCTGGGTCTGGGCCCCGAGGTGTTGTGGTGTGACACTTCGGCAACAGAATTTGAATCAGCCGCAGTCGAAACAGAACATTCTCCCTCGCCGGAGGATCTGGCCTATCTCCAATATACGTCCGGTTCCACCTCGGATCCGAAAGGCGTCATGGTGACGCATGCCAGTCTCCTCCATCATAGCGCCATTCTCTCTCAGGCCGTCCAGGGAACGCAGGAAAGCCGTTCTCTCACCTGGTTGCCGTATTTCCATGATTATGGACTGATCCATGGAATCATTGTTCCAGTTTTCTTGGGCACCCCCTCATACTTGATGTCCCCGCTGGCGTTCCTGAAGTCGCCGATCAAATGGCTGACGGCGATTGCGGCTTATAGGATTACGCACAGCGGCGGCCCCAACTTCGCCTATGAGCATTGCCTTAGGGCATCCACGGTAGGAGAAAGACCCAGCCTGGATTTATCGAGTTGGAAGGTCGCGAGTTGCGGCGCAGAACCGGTTCGCGCCTCAACGATTTCAGCATTCGTCGCGGCATGGAAGGATTGCGGGTTTTCGCCTGACGCGTTTACGCCGGCATACGGCATGGCGGAATACACGCTGCTGGTTTCCGCGAAGGCCGCTCATAGTCGGCAGACCATCCTGGAAATTGACGGCCGCGCACTGGCGCTTGGACGCGTGGTTCCTGCACAAACGCCCGAGGCGTTCGTTCACCAGGTTGTCAGTTGTGGCGCTCCGATCGGCGACACGGTCGTGGCGATCGTGGATCCACACACGAAGACGCGCTGTGCGCAGGACCGGGTCGGGGAGATTTGGCTGGCCGGAAAAAGTGCGGCGCAAGGATACTGGAATCGTCCGGCGGAGACGGCGGAGGCGTTTCACGCCTATCTTGCGGATACTGGGGAAGGGCCATTTCTCCGCACCGGAGATCTCGGCTTTCTCAGGGACGGCGAGGTCTATATCACCGGTCGCCGCAAGGATCTCATTATCATCCGGGGACGCAATTATTATCCGCAGGATGTCGAACTGACGGCCGAACAAGCACATCCTGCATTGCGACTTCGCGGGGGCGCAGCCTTTTCGATTGATACCGAAGCCGGCGAGCAGGCGGTTTTCGTCCATGAAGTCGAACGTGCCACGCCACAGGATCAGCTTGAATCCATCGTCTCTTCGGTCCGCCAGCAGGTGGCTGAGCAGCATGAATTGCATTTGTCAGGAATTGTATTGATTAAGGCGGGGAGCCTTCCGAGGACATCCAGCGGAAAGGTCCAACGCGGCGTTTGCAAGGACCTCTTCCTGCACGACGGGCTGCAAATCGTCGTCAAGAGTGTGTCCGACGCAGCGGGAGAGCCGGGAGATCGTGATCTGCATCAAGAGAGTCATACGCGACTATCCGATTCCCAGGCTGTAGAAGAGTATATCCGCCAGGTGCTTGCCGAACAGTTGAAGATGCCCCTTTCCGCCATCGCCGCCACCACGTCCCTGGCGAACCTCGGACTCGATTCGCTGATGACCAGCATGGTGAAAAATAGGCTGGAACGGCGCCTTGGAATCAGTCCGTCATTTGCGCAACTGCTCAGCGAATCGACGATCCGGGAACTCGCCGGAGAGATCTGCCGTAGTCAGACGTCTGAAGGCGCTGCAAGTGAACTCTTCGAATCGGATCAATCTCTCAGCGGCAATGGCCATCGTCCCGGACATGAGTGCTAAGAGGGCCGGTGCTAAGCAGCCGCTGTCCTTCGGGCAACAGCGCATCTGTTTTCTCGAGCATATGCATCCCGGCAGCGGGGTGAATCATATATCCATCCCCATGCGGCTCACGGGCCATTGGACAAACAGGCGTTCAACGCGAGTGTCGAACGCATCGTCCGGTGCCATGCCGTGTTTCCGCACTGCGTTCGCCGTCGTTGGAGGAGAAGCGTATCAGCAAATCGCAGGGTGGAAACCACGCCTGTTCGATATGGCTCTGTAAGAGAGTTGCCACCGTCTGCTCAGGATGAGGAAATCAACCGCTGGCTCCGCGAGGAAGCGCTTGTGCCGTTTGATTTAGGGAAGCCCCCGTTACTCAGGGTGCTTATATTCGAGCATTCGGAAAATGAGTATGTAGGCGTCGTCACCGTTCATCGACTCGTTGCCGATGGATGGTACGTGCGGTTGTTTTGCAAACAACTTACTGCTTTCTATGTCAGCGAGAAGCAGGGTGGCGATGGACGTGACGCTTTCTGTCTTTTCCGGACTATCCGGAGTTTGCGGAGTGGCAGCGCGATCGACTCGGTGCGAAAAAATACGAGAGCCAGCTGTCCTATTGGAAGCGCCAGTTGCATCAGCTCCCGCAGCCACTTGATCTGCCGACTGACCGACCGCGGCCTCGCGGGCGCCAGTTTCAGGGCGGTGCCAGATACCGGGTCCTGCCCGATGAGGTCGTGAATGCGCTGGAGGCGATGTGCCGAAAGCGAGGCGCCACGAAATTTATGGTGCTGTATGCCGCCTTTACGGCATGGCTGCAACGTTGTAGCCGGATGACGGATATCGTCATCGGCTCGGTAGTCGCAAACCGGCGTTTGGCACAATGGGAAAATGTGTGCGGGTATTTTGCCAACACCGTCGCATTACGAATGAATCTTTCCGACACGCGCACGGTTGACGACCTTGTCCGTCAAGCCCGCCGCATCGTGGCGGAAGCGTTTGACAACCAGGAGATTCCCTTTGAACTTGTCCTGGAGGCCTTGCACGGCGCACGCCCGTTGACGTCCTCGTACGTGTTCAACGTGATGATTGTATGGGAAGACGATCCCTTGGTTGATCTCCGGCTCTCCGACGTCAGGGTCAGCCGCCTTCCCATTGATGAGGTGGCCGTGGAAGTTGATTTGACGTTGCTCGTCGTAAGCGGCCTTCGGGCGATGGAATTAGTGATGTTATATGACAAGGCGCTATTTGATGGGCCGACGGTCGATCGCATGCTCGGCCAATTGACGACATTACTTGCCGCCATGCTGGCGGATGCCAGCGCACAGATCTCGGATCTGCCTCTTTTAGGAGTGGAGGAGGAAAAGCAGGTCGTGCATGAGTGGAATCAGACGACCTACGCGATTCCGTTCGCTTCGCCCATCCCCGAGATTGTGGATGACCTGATGGGGCAATATCCCGACAATACGGCCGTGATCTGTGGAGATGTGACCCTGTCCTATGCCGCTCTCCAAGCACAGGTCAATGGTCTGGCGCGTCGCATTTGCGAGGTGACAAAAGGGCGAGCTGTTCGCGTGGCACTGTGTGCAGAGCGTACACCACTAGGTCTCATCGGAATTCTCGGTATTCTCAGAGCCGGTGCCGCATACGTGCCGCTGGATCCTCACGCCCCCGAACCGCGACAACGCCAGATTCTGGAAGATGCAGACGTGGCACTATTGGTGACACAGCGCCACCTCCGATCGCATTTTGTGTTCGACGGAAGCCGAGTCGTCGAATTGGAATCGGTGAAACCGGAAGACACGCAGCCCACTGATTCTCGTAAGTTTCCCACGGTCGACCTCAGTGATCTGGCCTATGTCATCTATACATCCGGATCGACCGGCCGGCCCAAAGGCGTCGAGGTGACCCATCGTGCCCTTCTGTATTCGCTTGCCGCCCGCCTTCAATACTATCCGGAGCCCGTCCGCGGGTGTCTGCTGACTTTTCCGTGGGCGTTTGACGGATCCGTCACTGGAATGTTCTGGACATTGCTGCATGCGGGCACGCTCGTCATTCCATCTGAAGACAGCCATCGAGATCCGCATGAGCTTAGACGGTTGATCTCCCGTCACCAGATTTCGCACGTGATTTGGGTGCCCTCTCTCTATGACGTCATCCTCCGCGATATGCCTGTCGCAGGCTTCAATCATTGCGAGTCGTGGTGACCGCAGGAGAGAACCTTCCGACCCGAGCTTGTCTCGGCGGCATCATGAGCTCCTGCCCGACGCTGCGCTCTACAATGAATATGGACCGACCGAAGCCACCGTCTGGGCGGCCGTGTACCGTACAAATGGGACTGAGCACGGCGCTCGGATTCCGATAGGGAAGCCCATTGCCAATACGAGGATGTATCTTTTGGATGCAAGCCTGCGTCCTGTGCCAATCGGCGTGGTCGGGGAGATTTACATAGGGGGCGCCTCCCTTGCTCGCGGCTATCTCGGTCAACCCGCATTAACGAATGCCCAATTCATCCCTGATCCCTTCTCGCCCGCCGTCTCGTATGTACAAGACAGGTGACCTCGGCGTGCGGCGCCAGGATGGAAATGTCGAGTTTGTCGGCCGGGTAGACCAGCAAATCAAACTGCGCGGGTATCGGATAGAGCTGGGTGAGGTCGAAGCGACGCTACGCGACTTACCCGGGATACGTGACGCCATTGCGATTGTGAAGGCCGACTGGCCGACGGGTCCTGCGCTTATTGCCTTCGTGACGTCGGATGGCAACCCGCTGCCAAGCAGTGCCTACCTACAAAACTTAATGAAGCGAAGTGTGCCCGCCTACATGGTTCCCGCAGTCGATTGTCGTCATGGACAGTTTCCCGCTCTTGGCCAGCGGTAAGATCGATCGCAAGGCGTTGGAGCGTCAAGAACTGGGCGAGGGATTGAACGAATCAGTCTCTCTCCAGCCGCGCGACCCAATCGAGCAGAGTCTCATCGAGATTTGGTCGGATGTGCTCCGGCAGCGCACGATCGACATCCATTCCAGCTTCTTTTCGCTCAAGGAGGGCACTCCCTTTTGGCGACCCAAGTCGTGTCGCGGATTCGAGACACGTTTCGGGTCGAACTGCCGCTACGCGTGCTGTTTGAGTCGCCCACCATTGCCGGAGTGTCCGAGCAGATTCGCCTCGAGCAGCGGCGAGCGGTTTCACGCCCCTCCATGCCACCGATTGTGCCCGCCTCCCGCACGATGCCGTTGCCCGTGTCCTACTCGCAGCAGCGGATGTGGCTGGTACAGCAGCTTTCGCCACAGTCGACGGCATACAATCTATTGTTCGTCTCACGGCATAAAGGCGCGCTCAGGGTCTCAGTCTTGCGCCAAGTCGTCGAGATGCTGTCGCGGAGGCACGAAGCCTTCCGGACGACGTTTGCCATGACCCCCAACGGGCTGGTTCAGCGCATCACGCCCTGGCAATCGCCGCACATGGCGGAAATCGACTTGCGGCGGTTGCCACAAGAAGACCGCGAACCTGAGGCGCGGCGCCTCGCTGAAGAAGAGGGCGCTCGCCCTTTCGATCTGGAGCGAGGACCGCTCGCACGTATCTCCTTGATCAAGATCGATAGTGAAGACCATTTGCTCGTCCTCAATCTGCATCACATTGTCGGAGATCAATGGTCCTTTGGGATCCTGGGCCACGATTTTGCCAAATACTATAATGCCCTCTGTCAGCACCAGGCCTTGCCGGAAACGCCCCTCCCGATTCAATACGCGGACTATGCGGTCTGGCAGCGTCGAGTCTTGACGGAGGAGGCGCTGAAAGCCCAGGAACAATATTGGACGGAAAGATTGACCGCGCTTCCGATCTTGCACTTGCCGACGGATTACGCTCGTCCGGCGGTCCAAACGTTCAAGGGTGCCTACTGCTCGGTGGACATTCCGGATGCAGTCATTGAACAGTTGAAACAGTTTAGTGCTCAACGCCAGGCCACTTCCTTTATGACCATGCTGGCGTGCTTTCAACTGCTCCTCAGCCGATACAGCGGCCAAGTGGATCTCGCCGTTGGCTCTCCGATCGCTAACCGCACTCAGATGTCCATGGAGCACCTCATCGGCACATTCGTGAATACCTTAGTGCTGCGCGCCGACCTGAGCGGCAATCCATCTTTTGACGAGCTGTTGGAACGGGTTAAGGACTCGACCCTCGGCGCCTTTCTCCACCAGGATTATCCCTTCGATAAGCTGGTCGAGAGCCTTCAGGTGGAACGCGATGCGAGCATGGCACCCCTGGTTCAGGTCCTGTTCAATATGGTGAATGCGCCTATTGGGGATATACATCTGTGGGGACTGAAGTGGGAGCCCTTTGAGGTAGAGCCCGGATCCGCCCAGTTCGATCTGAGCCTCACCGTTGAGTTGGCCGTGGCGAAAAAAGCGTACCTCACCTTCAATACGGACTTGTTCGAGCGTGACACCGCCGAACGAATCCTGAACCATTTTCTCATCTTGATTCAGAGCGCATTGGCCAATCCATCTGCCCGAGTGTCCGAGTTGCCGATGTTGAGTTCCTCCGAGCGAGTGCAATTGATTCAAGAATGGAATCGGACGGCGATCTGATTATCCATGGACCCAGTGTCTACCTGAGCTCTTCGCTGCCCAAGCGAACGAGTCCCCCGACGCCACGGCGGTGTCGATGGAACGGGATTCCTTGAGCTACCGGGCTCTCAATAATCGGGTCAATCAGCTGGCGAGGGTTTTGTGCAACATGGGTGTGGGACCTTCAGTAGCCGTCGGCATCTGTCTGGAACGGTCTCCGGAAATGGTAGTGGCTCTTTTGGCGGTGCTCAAATCCGGGGGATGCTATGTCCCTCTTGATTCGGACTATCCTCGTGACCGCATCGATTTATGGTCGATGACTCGCACGCCACCGTGATCATCACGACAAGCGGACTGTCCAGCCGATTTACCGGGCAGGCGTGCCGCATCCTTTGCCTTGACCGAGATCATGCTCAGATTTCTCGTCAAGATGAGCACGATCTTCCGCCCAGGGCAACGCCGCAGGATCTGGCCTATATTCTGTACACATCCGGATCCACCGGGCAACCGAAGGGGGTAGAGATTCGTCATCGCTCCCTGGTCAATTTTCTCTGGTCTATGAAGCGGGAGCCAGGTTGTTCCTTTCGTGATGTGGTTCTGTCCGTCACGACACTGTCCTTTGACATTGCCGGTCTAGAGTTGTATCTGCCGCTGGTGACCGGAGGACGCGTAGAAATCGTGAGCCGTGCTGTGGCGATGGACGGGAAAAAGTTAGGCGACTGCATGGAGAGGGTGCAGCCTACGATCATGCAGGCGACACCTGCGACGTGGCGGCTCTTGTTAGAGGCGGGATGGGCGGGCAGCTCTGCGTTGACAGCCCTTTGCGGAGGAGAAGCCCTGTCCCTGGACCTTGCCTCGAAGATATGTGAACGAACAAGAGCGCTCTGGAATATGTATGGACCGACAGAGACCACCATTTGGTCGACCCTCGACCGGGTAGATGCGAATGATGCCGCCATTACCATCGGCAGGCCCATTGCCAACACTGAGATTTATATTCTTGATTCCCATTTGGAGCCGGTGCCCATGGGGGTCGCGGGTGAGATCTTTATCGGGGGAGACGGTCTCGCGAAGGGCTATCGGAATCGTCTTGATTTGACCGCGGAACGGTTCATTCGCCATCCCTTTTCCATGGATCCTCATGCGCTGCTCTATCGAACCGGCGATCTGGCTCGCTACCGGAAGGATGGAAAGATCGTCCACCTTGGGCGAAGCGATCAACAAGTGAAAGTGAGGGGCTTTCGCATAGAGCTGGGTGAAATCGAATCTGTCCTGAGCCGGCATCCTGAACTTCAGCAAGTCGTCGTGACGGCGCGTGAGGACCAATATGGCATGAAGCAGCTGGTCGCCTATCTGGTTCCACATGATGGACACATCCCGACAGCCGAACAGCTCCGCGCCTTCTTGCGCTCGTCGCTTCCCGAATACATGGTGCCGTCCTTCTTTCAGTTTCTCAAGGCATTGCCATTAACGGCTAACAACAAAGTGGATGTCCGGGCATTGCCCCCTCCCAGCTTTCCAGGGCCGACTCCAGAGACGAGCCATGCCGGCCCCCGGGACGGCTTGGAGTTGCAGCTCATGACGCTTTGGCAACAGGTGCTTGGCATCCAGGAAATCGGCATTTACGACAACTTCTTCGATTTGGGCGGCCATTCGTTAAAGGCGGCGCAGCTGTTTTATCAACTGGAGCTGGTGTTCGGCCGTCCACTACCGCTGGCGACTCTGTTTCAAGCCCCGACGATTGCGCAACTGGCCGAAGTTCTCGCACGTGAGAATTGGACGCCTCCCTGGCAGTCTCTCGTGGCGATCCAGCCCAGCGGGTCGGCGACCCCTCTGTTCATGGTGCCGGGTGTGGGAGGCAATGTGTTGGTCTTTGCCCGTCTCGCCAAGCTGTTGGGCACGGATCAGCCCATCTATGGTCTACAGGCCAGAGGTCTTGACGGCAAAGAATCGCCGTTCATATCCGTAGCCGAAATGGCGACGCACTACATTCAGGCCATCAAACAGGTTCGTCCCTCTGGTCCCTATCGGATAGTGGGAGTCTGCACGGGTGGTTTGATTGCCTTTGAGATGGCCCGACAGTTATCGGCTCATAAAGAACATGCAACGATCGTCATGCTGGACACCTGGCATCCTGATTCCTTTGTACAGCTTAAGCGGAGAGTCGTTCAGCACGTGTTTATGGTATCGGTCATCCTTGGAAAGATCTGGACAGATCTGCGCCTGGTCATCAGCCTCGCCGATGAAGGAATGGTGGGTGACGACCAAGCGTAAGAGCCGGGTCCTGCTGTCGCTGTTCTCTCAATCAGTCACCGATCATATCCGGGACCAGGACTTCCAAGTCCAGCGGCTCACCAAGGCCACGCTGTTGGCCGTCGCCCGCTACGGGGTGGAACCGATTAAAGCCCGCATCATCAATGTCGTCGCATCCAGGCACCAGGTCCAGGATGGCTCTCCTGATACACGCCACTCCTGGCAGGAACTGGGCGGGGATGATAGCTGTCTTCTCTATATCCCCGCCGAGAACTCCGGGCGTATGTTCGTGTCCCCGTATGTCGAAGAGTTGGCCAACCATTTGAAGCAGCTCTGCACAGATCCGGCAGAGGACCCGGCCGGCCAGACCGGCGAGAACAGTCATCGATCATGACACTGCGATTCCCCCAATTCCTCTATCTTCTGGTCCAACGGTCCCGCTCCATGATGTGGGGCATGGTTGGCGTCGGCGCTCTCTCCGGTTTGTGCAGCGCGGCTATCCTGACTCTCATCAATCGCGTGCTGCAGCAACGCCCGGACGGAGCAACTCTGTTGGCGATCGGCTTTACGGCGGCAGTGGCCGGGAAGCTCCTGACCCAGGTCGTGTCACAGACGCTTTTGGCTCGTTTTTCCCATGACGTGACCGAGGATTTGTCGCTGAAGCTGTGCGACAAGATCTTAAAGGCCCCATTCCAACGCACCGAGTCTCACGGTCCGGCGAACATTCTCGTCACCTTGAGTGATGATGTGAGCATGCTGGCCTGGTCCATTCAATGCCTTCCCAATCTCGCGATGAATGCCGCAATCCTGGCGGGGTGCGGGGCGTATCTGGCGTGGTTGTCGTGGCAGACCTTTCTGTTGGTGGCCGTCGCCACGCTCCTGGGGGCCTTGGGTTACCACTGGCTTCATGCCAGGGCATTTACAACGATTTACGAGTCTCGCGACGCGCGAGCGCAGTTGTTCCGGCAGTTTCGTGTGCTGACGGATGGTCTGAAGGAATTGCTGATGCATCAGCGTCGGCGCGGCGAATTCCTGGATCAGGAGCTGCGCAGGGCGGCCGACCACTACAAGCGGACCAGCCTCGCTGCCTCGCGGCAATACACCTTCGCCGAAGCCTGGTCGCAATTCTCCTTTTATGCCATTATCGGCGTCATCCTCTTCGTGTTCCCCCATCTCCTGGTTCTCAACGCGGAAGCGCTGACTGGCTATGTCGTGGTCCTGTTGTACATGATGGGTCCCATCTGGGGAATCATCGGGGCCTTGCCGAATGTGGAAAAGGGACAGGTGGCGTTCGACAACATCACGCGGCTGGGGTTGGCCTTGGACGACGCCATGGATTCCAGAGATTCGCGTCCCACCATACAGGCGCTGAAGCCGGGAGTCGTCAGCCTCCAGAAGGTAGTCTTTACATACGCTGCAAATGAGAGCCGAAGCGAACCGTTTTCTCTCGGTCCTATCGATCTGACCCTCTCGCCCGGCGAGCTGGTGTTTGTCATCGGCGGAAATGGGAGCGGCAAATCGACGTTTGTAAAAGTGCTTGTGGGATTGTATCGGCCACAGCAGGGAGTCATCTCGCTCGGAGGCGCGACGATTGAGGACCAGAACACGGATTGGTATCGCGAACATTTCGCTGTCGTCTTTTCAGATTTTCATTTATTCGACCAATTGTTGGGAATGGACAAGGCCCACGTCAGCTCTCTCGTCCCCACCTATCTCTCTCGTTTGCAGATCGACCATAAGGTGACGGTGACAGACCGGCGGTTTTCGACCATCGATCTCTCTCAGGGGCAGCGGAAGAGGCTGGCCCTGCTGACGGCGTATCTGGAGGATCGATCGGTGTATGTGTTCGATGAATGGGCAGCAGACCAGGATCCGCAGTACCGGGAAGTATTTTACCGGCAACTGCTCCCGGAGCTCAGGTCTCGGGGCAAATGTGTGGTCGTGATCACGCACGACGATCGGTACTTCCATTTGGGCGACCGGGTCGTGAAGCTTGAAGACGGCCACATTGTGGAGGCTTGGAAACCCCACCAGGAAGTGCACACGGCGTCACAATGAATGGTCAATCGACTGGTATTCACGGCGAGACGCTGGAGTTTTCTCGGCTCACGACGCAAGACCTGTCTCTCCCTTCCTCGCGGCTGGTGGTTTCAACGCAATGCGTTCAGGTGCATGCCTTTTCCCTCGAGGCATCAGCGGAGGTGGAGGCGCGGTGCGTAGGCTGGCTTTCCACCGATGAACGAGACCGGATGCAGCGGTTTCGATTCGAGGAGGATCGTCGCCATTACATCGTCGGACACGGCTTTCTCCGTTATGTGCTGGGGCGGTATTGCGGCCTCGACCCCGTCCAGCTGAAATTTTGCACACTCAGCGGCGGCAAGCCGGCCCTTGTGGACGAGGAAAGCAGGGTCAGCCGTCTTCGATTCAATCTCACTCACTCCCATGGCTGCGCGCTGCTGGCGGTTGCTGACAGCATCGAGGTTGGAGTCGATTTGGAGCAAGTCCGCGAGACACCCGAGCATCTCAAGCTGGCAGAACGTTTTTTTTCCCCGGTGGAAGCCGACGCCGTCCGGAGAACAAGCGGGCAGGAGCGCTGGGCCACATTTTTTCGCTACTGGACGGGGAAGGAGGCGGTGCTCAAAGCCAAAGGAAGCGGGTTGCAGATTCCCCTTCACGACTGCGCCTTGACGTTCGAGCCGCATGAAATGCACGCGCAGGCTCGGCTTGGATCACCCGGGGCCGTCGAACAATGGAGAGTGCGCTTTTTGCCGCTTCCAATAGGCTGGGTAGGCGCGGTGACCGCGGAAGGAGCCCAGTGGACGCTGGCATGCGGGCCCTCGGCGTTGTCTTCTACGTGAGTGGGAGGATGCGGACTTCACTCGGCTCCGGGTTGTAACCTCGTAAGCCTCTGAAAAACTCCTGTAACATCTTCTGGCTCTCCTGCATCAGGAGGCCTCCCATGACCTCTACTCGATGATTGAGGCGTCGTTCAGTTGGAATGTCGAAGATGGAACCGCAGGCCCCGGCTTTAGGATCCCATGCGCCGAACACGAGTCTGTCGATCCGGGCATGAACGATGGCTCCGGCGCACATGGCGCAGGGTTCGAGGGTCACATACAACGTGGTATCTGTGAGACGCCAGCTCCCGAGCTGCTCGGCCGCTTGTCTGATCACAATCATTTCCGCATGAGCCGTCGGATCCTGCCGGACTTCCCTTAAATTGTGTGCTGAGGCGAGCAGGCGACCGTGCTGTACCAGGACTGCGGCAATCGGAATCTCTCCAATCGACGGAGCCAGGGCGGCTGTCTCCAGTGCCAGGCGCATGAAGTGAAGATCCTGTTCTTGCTGTTCTGCCATAACTGGATCGTTCCGATCGGTGGGAATCCATGCTAGCACAGCCTCAGCCACGAGGACAGCGTAGTGATGCACCAAGGAGAGGAAGGGAGCGGACTAAGATTGGCTGACGAGAAAAAGCGGGCCGGTCGGCTGAGGACGCCCTCCTGGCGGTTCAAGACTGACCGCAAATTTCTTCACGCTGGCGAAGGAGGGCAAAGACTTGACGAGCAGATGGGCGGTCTGACCGCGATCGATATGAAAGAGGCCGAGGCTGACGGGCTTGTCGTGGATGGCCCACAGTTGATAGGTGGTGCCATTGTGACATTCCGGCAGATTGAGTGAATACAGCCAGACCTTATGCGTGCGCGCATCGTACATTAAGACGCCGGCCGCACCTTTGGCCATGTCGGTACCGGCTAAGGACACCGCTTTGACGTCCGGGATACGCAGCAGCGCCGCTAGTTCATCCTGCGGCCCGCGAAGTTTGCCCCCAAGCTGGGTCAACTGTAGTCTCGCGTCCTCCAGCTCGGTTTCACGTTGGATCAGCTGATCCTTCAGTTCTGTCGCTTCCATCGTGCGGTGCTGTAATTCCTCCTGCAGTTGACTCAGCAATTTGTCCCGCTCGTTGATTTGGTGCTGCAGGGCGGATACTTTTGAGCTGGTGGCATCGGCCTGAGCCTGGAGCTGTGTCAATTTCATTGTGTCGTCCGTCAACCGGGTATAGGCGTTCCACGCAAAATATCCGCCGACCACCAATGCGGCCAGTGCCGCAACGCCGAGCGCCCATCCCACGGTCACAGCTCTCGACGACGTTTCAGGCGGAAACAGATGGTTCATCCATTCACCGGGCTCAAGGCTCGACGAGGGCTTTGCGGCTGGTTCCGCCGCCACCGCAGGCGTTCGGGCCGCCATGATCCTGGCTTTGAGAGACCGCGGGGGAGGCGTGCTGTTCAGTCCAAAGGGAAGAACGGCCGCAACGGATTGATGTTCCTTCAATGCCGTGTGGCATGAGACACAACCGGACAGCAGGTGTGCCTCCAGGGCTTGTCGTTCGATACGTTCCAGCGCGCCGACCGCGTATAACGGGACCGCGTCCTCCAGTTCTTCATGAGTCATGGACGATCACCTTGTTCTGCACAGTGGCGTAACGTTTCCCGCAGCTTGGACATGCCGAGTTTGATGCGGGTTTTCACCGTACCCAACGGCTGGTTCAGGCGGGCCGCGATCTCCATGTGAGTCAGGCCCTCATAGTAGGCTAACTCAATCGCCTGTTGTTGGGCGGGCGGCAGACTACCGAGGGCCTCTCCGACCAGATGGCGTAACTCCAGATCGGCTTGTGCCTCAAACGGTCCGGGATTGCGGTCCACAACTTGCGCGGCTGATGTGCCATCGAGAGAATCGGTCGTGTGGGCACGTGGGCTTCTGGCCCGCAGACGATCAATAGCCCGGCTACGCGTGAGCGTGATAAGCCACGCGACGGGCGTCCCCCGGCCGACGTCATAGCGGGCCACTTTTCTCCACACTTCGAGATATACCTCCTGCAGCAGTTCGGCGGCTTCCTCCCGATGGCCCAGGATCCGAAGCGCGATCGTGTAAAGGAGGGTGCTGGATTGGTCATAGAGTTGACTGAAGGCCTGCTGGTCTCCTTTGACCACTCTGGCTAACAACTTGGGATCAATGGTGGATGCGGCTGGTTGTGACGGGCGGTCCATGTGAATCGGGGCTATCCTCCCAGGACGGGACACACGCCGCAACTATAGCACTCTACGGACAAATCCGGCAAAAGGATGTGCGTTTGACGCTGCTATCTCACGCAGCATTTAAAGACTGGTATCAGAACGAGATCAGGTTGGAAGTGCCCCGTCGGTGTTCGACGAGAGAGCGCAATGTCTGCATGGAGGATTCGATGTCGAGCGGTGACGCGATCGGTCGAAGATGGAGGGTCCAGGGCGAGAGCCTGCCGCTTCCCAGGACGAGCGGCCCTATTCGAATCACGAGGGCGGCGCGGGCCGCATTGATGTGAGCCAAGTGTGTGCCACACTCGGCGATGCAAGAGAGTCTGAGAGAACCACGCTTGATGTAACTCGAGAAAGCGCGAACCGGCGCGTCTTCCATCAGATCCACGGTAATCAGCCGGGTCGCGAGGCGGCACAGCACCCCGCTGACCAGCGGAACTGACAGCAGCCATGTCACGCAGCCGTGAGCTACCGAGCGGATAGAGTCCCGTCTTGCGCCGGCATGGTTCCCAGTACGTTGTTTGAGGCGGCCGTGCCGAAGAGTCGCCGGCGCTGAAATGGAGAGCCGTTGTCCGTCACGTTCAAGAGCGGTGACACGGCCCACCACGGCGGATACATCGATTGCTTCCGCCGGACCGGCGCCCGCATCGCCCCTGGTATAGAGCCGCTGATGCTCGATGCGTTCGATGCGATGGCAGACAAACAGCGTCTCCTGGCGAAACACGATCACATCCCCGATATGCAGCGCAGGGGCTGGTTCGAGTTCGAGGCGGTCGCCCGGCTGGAGCGTCGGGTTCATACTCCAGGAAATGACGCGTGGATTGACCAGAGTCATCAACACCGGCTGGTGAATTTCCCAGGGCAGTTCGTTCGTCGAGAACAGGGCCCTGGTCGTGGTGAGGCTGTGCAGCGTTGTGATCATGACGCCCGTCCTGTCGTTGCGGTCGTCAGACGTTGAAGCAGGCGGACTGATAGGCGGAGAGCGGCGACAGCGAGGCGGTACAGGCGCACGAGTCTGGTTCTGGTCGGCGTGAGAACCCCGGTATTTCCGTATCGCCACGATAGGAATTGGAAAGAAGGCCACAGCCGTTGTTTGAGCCATTCCATCTTCCTTCCCTTCGGCCGGGTGAGAAACAAGAGCAGATGGCCGAGTTCCGGAAGCGGTTCCGTCGTGACCAGAGTTCGGAGCAGCCAGGCTCGGAA
Source organism: uncultured Nitrospiraceae bacterium (assembly GCA_963728135.1). Lineage (GTDB taxonomy): Bacteria > Nitrospirota > Nitrospiria > Nitrospirales > Nitrospiraceae > Nitrospira_D. The sequence continues at coordinate 185,354 of CAVSJC010000017.1, forward strand.
CCGGTCGGCCGTTGTTCACCGGAGCCAGCTTTGCGAGTACGCCGTCGGGAATGGTCAGCGCAGGGAACAGCCGAGACACATGAGTGACAGCGACGAACAGAGGGACGCGGAGGCCGTACAACTGCGCCCGTTCCATCACGACAGACCAATCCGGCGATTCTTTTTCGACGAGCAGGCGAATGTCCTGTGAAAACGCAGACGAGAGCTGTGCTCGATGGATCACCGCATAGGCCGTGAGATGGATCAGCAAATCGTCGGTTGCCAGACACGAGAGGGTCAAGCCCGAAAACGGACGTCGCGTTGTCCGGGCCCACAACATCGGCCAGTTGTTGGTCATCGAGGTACCAGAGCCGCGTGACCAGATCCAGAGACAGCCGGAGTGTCGGTGAGAAGTAAGCGGGATTCCCGTCGATCTGTGACACGAAACCGGATGGAAGAAGAAGACGGTCGATCGCTGGCACATCCTCTTCGCGCACCAGAAGGTCCACATCTGAGAGAGGCCTGATGCCTCGAACGCCGTAGAGCCGTGAGAGCACATCGGCTCCCTTGAGCAGGACAAAGGGGATATGGTTTTGCTGAAACAGTTGCGCGACGCGGGCGAAGCCTTCCAGCAATGTCTTATTGCTGGCGCTGACATAGGCATAGCGGTCAAGCAGGTCGTCGAGGGTCGAGGAGGGCATGGGTGCGATGCTCCGATTGAGCCCATTCTTTGTAGTGCGGAAGGCACGCACTCATGTCGCCGGTTTCGAGCCAGGCGTCGCTGCGGCCCTGTCGGCAAAACTGATGTACTTCGCACGTGGGGCATTGGTCATGCTCGTTCGGCCGAGCGCGGTCCACGTGCGCTTGAGCATCTCCCATCCTTCCCGCAGGCTTCCCTTGCGCAGATCGTATCTTGGGCGTCGGAAACGCGACGCACAGGTTCATTTCTCCGTAAGGCGTCACCGCAAAGCGGCTCCGGCCGCACGCGCAGGAAATAAAGTCGGTTGAGGCGGGACAGGCGTCCTCAGGCGAAGACCGTACGGACGGACGCCATGTCCGATCGAGAGATCGTCTTGGCTTCCGGTGAGAGACGGTAGGCCAGCGGTGCGAGATCGCCGTCGGTTTTCGGCATGACGTCGAGGCAGTATTGGAATTTAAACCCGTAGGACTCTGCTAAGGCACGACAAGGCCCCACGTCCATGTGATTGACAGTCGTGACAGGCAGCCGGATGCTCACAGGAAGCGCGTACTCGGCCAGGCGTCGTAATCCCGTCGTGAACGCGGCAAAGGAGCCGGTGACGCCGGTCATCCGCTCATAGACGGCCGGATTGGCCCCGTACATCGAGACATTGATGCGTGCCACGCCGAGGTCCTTGAGAAATGCGGCAAACTGAGCGGTGATGCGGGTGGCATTCGTCAGCAGATGAATGACGAAGCCACAGTCTCGCGCGTGTCGAAGGATAGGCACAATATCGGGTCTGACCGCGGGTTCTCCGCCGGTGAAGCTGACGGTGAGGACTCCCAACTCCGCCATTTCATCCAGAATCCGGCAAACCTCTGCCGTAGCGAGTTCCTCCGGCAAGGCTCTATGGGTCGGGTTATAGCAATGCAGGCACCGCAGATTGCATCCATACGTCAGCTCAAACGTCGCCCCGTGCGGATGGCGGCTCTCGGCCGCGGTCTCGCCAAGGTGCTCAAGAAAATCGTCAAGCGCGAGATGTTTCATGACGTGACCGCGGCGAGAGGCTGCGCATCCACGAAGGAGGTGATGTCCGCCCGTTTCGCGAACGCCAGGTCCGCGTGGGGAACTTGGTGGAAGACATCGTCCAGGAAGGCCAGCGTCTCTTCCATTGCCTGGCGATCCCAATGCGGCAAAAAACTCTGCTCCAGTATCCTCGACATGAAAGAGCCAGGCCCCAGCGCAGTCACCCGGTGCTCGTCTCCGCCATGGCGAATGGCGAACAACCCGGTGAGCTGAGCACTGCCGTTCGTCGCATAGTTGCCGCTTCCCACCCAGGGCGTTCCATGCACCGTGGTTCCCTGGCCGCTCCGGCGGAGAAAGATGCGCTCGTCGCTCAAGACGCCATCACCGCGCTCCGCAAAGAACGCAGAGATGGTGGATTTTCCTGCCCCTGATGGACCGGTGAATACATAGCCGCCCTGTGATCCCGTAATGCCCGCGCCATGGAGCGCGAGTCCGCCGCTTCGAGCGAGTCGGGTGATGAGACAGACTTCACCGACGGGATTCAGCACATGCATGGGCACCCAGCCCTCTCGGCCATCCAGCATGTGAGGAAGGAGCCAGGCATGTACCCGGGTGTAGTCATCCCGTATGACGGCTCTCAGCCGCGGGGTGAGCGTCTGGGTATCCAGCGAGTCGAGCACCAACCCGTCCGGTGAATGATGGATTCGCCAGAGTCCCTCGCAGGCATCGAAGTGCAGTGTCCCTTTCACCAGTTCAGGCAGGACGGTCACAACCTCGACGGTGATCACGATGTCAGGCTCCGTGCTGGAGTCCGAGACGAATCGATCGAAAGGAGCGAGAGGCCAGGCATGAGCCGGCATGTGCTCGGGCCCTTCCAGTCTGACCAGGATGTGTCCGATGTCGAAGTCAATCTGCATTGGCGTTTCTCACTTAAGAGGGCCGCTGACCGCTGTCTGACATCGACCCGCTTCCTCCCGCCTGTTTGCAGGAGCCGCTTCTGCAAAGCACATCCATGCCGCCCGCCATCGGGTTGGACGCGAGAAGACTGCAGGCGCTGAGAATGGCCTGTTCATGGTTGAGTTCAACGCGGAAAATGCCCGGCTCGCTGTATGGCTTTTTCTCATTCATAGTGTTGCCCTCGTCCGATAGAGCGGATGAATCAACGGCTGGCCGACGGTCTGTTCAGCCCGTGCGACGGCCACGTCGCAAGCATACGGGATGGGGGCCTGAGCCGAGCCCCGTTCCCACCGTGCGTCCGACGGTTTTTTGTCGCAAAACGAATGGACCTGGCATGTCCGGCAGGGAGTGGGAGCGTCATAGCGTAACGATCGAACGTCGGAAAAGACCTGATCGATGGCTGCCTGAAGTGAGTGACTCCGAAGCGAGACCCGCTTTTCGTACTGCATTGTGCAGGTGCCCAACTCTCCCCAGGCATTGATATGGATAGTGTCGGTGCCGCATCCGCAACGGAACAGCCGATCCGTGCCGGGAGGTCGCAATTCGGTTTCTTGGCCGCAGCCCGGGTCAGGCAGGGCGTCGGATGCGCCTTCCCGGCTCAATGCGGCGACATCGCCGGGAGGAAGCCGGAAGGCGAGGGATGAGAGATCGCCATTGAGGCGAGGCGACAGCGAGGTCGTAAAGCCGAACGATTGGTCGAACGATTCCACGAACTGCCTGATCCTGGGCAGTTCATCGCGATTCCAATTCATCGCCTTCGTCTTGAAGGAAAATCGAAGCCCGCTGTCTTTGAGTAACTCCATCCCTCGCATAAAGGTTCGAAACGAGCCGGGAACCTGCGTGAACCAGTCGAATTGTTCTTCCTCGACTGAATGGCAGGAAATGTCGATCGTAAACGGCGGCGTCTGCCGCAGCCGCTCGATCACGCTCCGCGTGAACAGCGTGCCGTTCGTATACAGTTGCAGGAGGAAGCCCTTCTCCGACGCATACGCGTAGATGTCCCAGAAATTCGGATGCTGGAAAATTTCTCCCCCCGACAGGTTCAACCACACGATTCCCAGTCGGGCCATCTGGTCGAGCAAGCCTGTGATCTCAACGAGGCTCAGCTCTCGTGAGACATACTCCTTGCTGTTATAGGGGTCGGTATAGCAATGGCGGCAATGGAGATTGCAGCGATAGGTTAGCTCGAGCTGGGCCTTGATCACCCGGTGTGCGACAGCGGCTTGTTCGTGCAGGCGGCGGCTGAAATCCCGGTACTGAAGCGTGGGCAACGTGCGATGGTCAGGCATGGTTGACCGCCGGGTGCAGCAGTTCAACCGTCGGAGCTTTCCAGGGACAGGCAAATGCGGGCAACCGCTCGAAAAATCCTTCTCGAAAGGAGCCTCGTCGAAGGTCGAAACTCTGGCGGCGGTTGCCGGAACAGAGTTGGAGCATTCCATAGGCGTCGATATGAAACGATCGAAGGCCGCTTCGACAAGGACCGGGAGTCTGGCTGCTGGTTTTGCAGGCTTCTTCACGAAGGTCGGGATCACGCCGATTTAAGGCATCCAGCTCCCGCGCTGAAAGTTGGAAGCCCTTGGGTTCATCACTCCCGTCCAGAGAAGCACGCAATTCCTCCCCCAGCTTGTAGGCGACTGGTCCAAGGTCAGCGGCGAATTTCTTGATGGCGAGCACCTCGTGCTGGTTGATGGTCATCGCCGTCGTTTTCAGAGTGACGCGAAGCCCTCGATCCAGCAACAGCCTGATCCCGGTCAGACACCGCTGAAAAGAGCCGTTCTGCTGGGTGATGCGCTCGAACAAGTCGGATGAGCGCCCATGGATGCTGATTTCAATACGAAGGGGCGGATACTCCGCGAGACGATCGGCGCCGGCTTCGGTCAGCAATGTCCCGTTCGTGAAGAGCGTAATGAGGAACCCCTTGCGTGCGGCGTGTTGGTAGATGTCGAAGAAGTCGGGTCTCGCCAGGGGCTCCCCGCCCGTGAGGCAGAGTTCAAGGCAGCCGGCTTCTGCCAGTTCATCAAGGATCCTGAGCATCTCGGCGGTCGGGAGCTCTTGACGGATGTGGTCGGGCTGGTTGAAACAATCTGTGTAACACATGAGGCAGCGAAGATTGCAACGGCAGGTGATCTCCCACTGGCAGGAGTAGGGGAAGTGATCGGGAAGGCGGATCTGCGATTCCTGATTAATCATGAGTCATGGCCGACCTCCTCAATGGCGTGAATGGAGAGGAGATCGTCAAGCAAGGTGGCGAAGTCCTTGGCGAGTTTCTCGAGCGAGACGTCATACTCGCGCTCGAAGTCGGCCATAATATCCTGGGCGGTCCGCCGCCCGTCGATTCGATTCCAGAGCGCGGCGCCCGTTTCATTCAGGACATAGATGCTGTTGGCTTCGGTCAGCGTCCGGCGGACAGGGACTAGGATGCATTCTCCCGCCACGTCACGCTGCACATAGCCGGGATTCTTCGCATAAATGCCGATGGGCGTCATAGGGAGGGGAGGATAGCAAATCTCTCATGTCCCTTCCAGGGGTATTTCAAGCCCGGAGTTGAACGGTCTGAGGGAATGTCAGGACCGCAAACCCACGGCTCCAATTCAGTTCCTCCACCGTCACGCCGGCTTCAAGCAACTCACTCATGATTTCCGCTTCGTCTTTGAACGCGTGCAGAAAGTGGCATTGCGCGCAGGTGTCGCCGGCCTGATACGCAGGATTGGCGCCCGGCAGTTTGACGGCCAGGCGATTGAAAGTCTCCACCAGCCGTCGGCTGCGAGTCGACGGCCATCGATCCACTAAAAAGTTGAGTACCGCGCATCCTCCATCCTTCAGATGATTGCTTAGCGACCTGAGCCAAGCCTGCCGTCTGCGTCGACCAGGGATGGAGCTGTACATAATGCCGGAGAGCAGAATGTAATCGAACGCAATGGATCCAAACGGAAGGGCTGTAAAGTCGGCTTGGACAAAGACGGCCGGCGTCCCGCGACCCATACGCGCGGCGGTTCTCAGCGCTTCGTGATTGATGTCCAGGCCAACGACCCACAAGCCGAGTTTGGCCAAGGCGATGGTTTCTCGCCCGACGCCCGCTCCAAGGACCAGCATGGTTCCGGACAGGATCTTATGGCGGTGAAGGACGTCCTCCTCCCACTTCTCAAGGCTCCATTCATACTGGTCATTCGAAAAATGGCGATAGGCATCCCGGTAACTGCTGTCGTAATGCGCCCGGATCAGCTTGGTTAACTCGGCCGCTGGGAGGAGAGCGGGTAGCAGGCCGTTTAGAATAAAGCTGCCCCGCTCGAACAGCCCGCCGATCCTATTGAGCAAGACGGCAAGCACTCTGATGAGCCGACCGATCGGTCGCACATTAGCCTCGCTGGAAGGTCACAAATATCCCGCTAACACGGTTGCCGCGTCTGTGGCGCCGGTTGATGGAGGCGGCGGAGAGGGCGGTCCGGGCAGCCGCAAGACGCGATCCAAGGCCGGTTGCCAGCGGCCACCGAAAAACTCTTCTCGGGTGAGCTCAATCGCTCGTCCATGATGGTGCAGATAATTCACGAGGGACTGCTCCTCGGCAAAGTTATACCGGCGAACATATACGACGGGCCGTTCAAGCGCCACCGCCTCGACGATCGTGCCATACCCCGGCTTCGTCATGATGATATCCACTGATGCCAGCAGCGTTTTGAATGAAAAGGGAAGCGATTGAGTGGACACAATCCGTCGGCTGCCTGCCGGAACAGGGCCTTCGAAAAGGAAGCGGTACGGATGGAGGGGCTCGAGATCCGAAAACGGCAGAGAAGCGAGCGGGATGCCGCCGAATCCGACCAGGACGGTCTGTTCTTCTGGGACAAGATTCAGGGCCGTGGCCAGATGGTCGCGGTGCCGAGGCGGCCGGTTCTGCAATCGGTCCGATGCGTGAGACGTCGGCGAAGACGTCGATGTCGGGAGACGGACTCATGCGAAGCGCATGAGTGGCCTGCCGATAGGCATGGCGAATGGTCTTGAGTATGGTGGTGCGATCAATGGAAGGCGGCGAGGGTAAGGCGGCAAGGATCAGATCCCAGGTGAGACTGACCAACGCGACTGACGGAATGCCGGCTTGCTTGGCTCCGGCGAGCGCGAGATAGGGGGCGTCCGCCAACACGAGCTCAGGTCGAGCCGTGCGCATGGCATCCACTTCGGCAAGCAGACGCTTCTCCAAGGTCTCGTGAAACTGCCGGTGTGCCTGCCAGGTTGCTTCCGTGTCGATGGTCAGCGGTCCGTCCTGGATGCAGCCGACGTCCTGCTGAACCGCGCTGAGCTCCCAGGGAATCAACAACCGGTCTTTGAAAAACGACGCCGGAACGGTGGTGCGTAACAGCGCCCGCAAGCCCGGCACTCGTGACCCCAGCGCGTTGAGCACCGGCACCACCTGGGCGGCGTGGCCGTATCCATGTGCTGAAATCGCAGCCCAGATCAGCGGCAAGGCAAGAAAGCTTTCACGGGTTAACTGTTGGAATGATCGGATTCCATGGGAGGAATGTTATACAGGAGTTCGAGGTCGAACTCCTCCACGAGCTCATTAAACGCGCCGGCTCCCATGTCGGATCGCACTTCGTTCATGACGAGATCGATGGCGGGGGCGGCGTGCTGTCCATATTGCGTCACCGCGGATTCGATCCGTTTTCTGGCATCGTCCAGTCTTCATCACGCGTTCCTTCCGCTTCTGTTATCCGAGCGCCCGGAGCAACTGCTGCATCTCCGGCACGAGGTCCTTGCCGCCGTTCGCGCGCCCGGACAAGGCGGCGTCGATGCCGGCGGCCAGTACGGGTTTCGCTTCTGTCTTCCTGCCGACCCCGATCAGCGCGCGGCCGAGCGCGAGATGCGACGCCACGTGGAGAGGATCCAATTGCGTGGCGACGGTCAAATGCTCGACGGCTTCTTCGAAGCTTCCGCCTTCTTGTAAGATTTTATTGCCGAGACCGTATCGACCAAGGAACCCTTTCGGATTCTTGGCGACCATCTGGCGAAAGGCATCGATGTCCATGAGAGGCTCCCTTCCCGTTGGACTATACCATTGAGAGAGCCGGATGAGCCAGAGAGCGCACAGCGGCGAGTTATGAGCGATCCGCTCGGTCGATTTTATGGGGCCGGCGCAATGGATACTGGAATGACGGAGAGGGCAGAAGCGGGCTTGCGGGCTTTCACGGTGATGGTCCGGATGGGAGCGTCGGGGAGCGGCGTGCTGCTGGCAACATAAAAGTTGGTGTCCCGCACGAGCTGCTCCATCAAGTCGGCCAGGCAGGCCTCCGTAACCTGTCCCTTGAGTTCGTCGATCATGATTGGGGTGGCGCCGAACAGATTGTAGTGCGCAGTGCCAGCGGACCGTGCGGCGTAGTGTTTGACCTGGCCGTCCCACCGTTCCAGCTCCAAGATCGCGTGCGCGGCATAGTCGTAATCCAATTCAATGGCCGAGGATAGCAAGAACATCGACGCGCCGATGACGAATCCCTTCCACGCCGCTTCCCCTGCATGCGGATCGATGGTTTCGTTAAATGTAAGTCTTGCGGTGATCACTTTGTCGCCGAGTGAGGAGGTGGTTCCACCCATTGGCACGAGCGAGGAGAACAAGCGGGTCTCTTGCACCTGGTTCAGGACCCGGCGTTCCATAGCCAGAGACGGGTTTTGCGCGGCGCCGTTTTGCACCAGGCGGAATCCTTCCATCACAAGCGGGACTCGTTCATCGTTCGCGATCGACTGAGCCAGGGACGGTTGAGGACTTGTCGAGGAAGGCAGGACATCGATCCAGCGGGTGCAGCCGACGCTCGCGGTGGTCGCCAACCCCACAAGGGTTACGAGAGCGGAGCGAACAAGAGGATGCGCCATGGTGTCTGTCTCCTCAAAAATAGAATGAGAATCCGCCGAATGGCAGGCTCGCATTCAGTCCGAGATTCGGATACTGGGTGCCGGCGTTGGAAATATGGTGAAACCGATAGCCGATATTCACGGCGGCTTGCGGCGTGATGAAGTACGAGAGGCCGATTCCCGCCGTCAGCACGAAGTTGAATTCAGACGATTCCTCGGGTATCCGTCCGCCGAGATCCGTCCAGAACGGCCCGCCCGCAAACTCCACGTAGGGGCGCAGCCGGTTGAGGGCGACGAAGGTGTACTTGATTTTCGGTGTGAAACCGACCCCGTGCGTCAGGACTGGTTCTTGAAATTGGATGTAGACCATCTCCGCCCCGATCGAGACCTGCCCCCGAAACCATCCGTCGCCCACGGGATCGGTCAAGGTCATCATCCAGGACGGCATCAAGGCCGGTCCCTGTTGTTTTGTAGTGTGGTCCGTCGTGAGTCGATGCGGCAGCAAGTATCCCGCGGTCAATGAAATTTCCTGGGTCCCCACTGTGATCACCGGTGATACGTCTGAGGCTTGCGCCAGGCCAGCCGTCATGAATACTCCCAAACACAATATGGCGAACCGGCGACGAAGGGATGGCATCTGATTTCTACGTCACTATCCTGTCGGTGTGTTCGTGAGGTCACTTGATACGGCGACAGCCCCAACGTAGCAGGAAGAATTTGACTGTCCAGAAAATCCACTTGTTTCACCAAAGGCGGTTGAGCAGAAAAAGCAAGGGCAAGGCAACCATAAAACTAGGGGACATCCTAGTAGTCTTCTGCAAAAGTTGCAAAGCTTCTTCGATTGTTTGGGAGGGAGAAAAAATGTGACGGAGGCTAAGCTGGATCGGCCAGCGTGGCAAGGCGGGCGGAGTCTGCTTCAGTTTCCGGTAAATGGTACCGCACATCCAGCGACACCACTCGGTCGAGACATCGGCGAGCGGCGACGATATCCCTCCGTTCTTCGTAGAGGGCGGCGAGCAGTCGGAGCACTGCTGCCTCGGCCGGTTCATTGCCGAGCTTGATGTAATGTTCCGACGCATTATTCAGACAGCGTTCCGCCTGGGGAAGATCACCTTGATCGAGCAAACATTTCCCCAGCTGGCTATACGTCACTGCCAAACCTTCTTCATTGCCGACCACACGATGATAGTCGAGCGCCAGCCTGAATGAATTGACGGCTTGCTCCCACTGCTGTTCACGGGCTTCCTGCAAGGCGAGATTGTTATACAGAATGCCCAGAGCACGACTATCGTTGAGCTCGCGCAAGAGATCCAGCGCTTCAAGATAGTAGGGGCGAGCCTTCTCGGGATGCTCGGCACCGATGTGAAGATTGCCCAAATTAACCAGCGTGTGGGCAATGGCATGCCGATCGCGTTCGGTTCGCTGAATGTCCAGCACTTCGCGGTAACAGCGCTCGGCGGATTCAAAGTCCAGCATAAGCGCACAGGTATTGCCGAGATTCCCGAGCGAGTCGGACAGCTCTTGCGCGTTGCGTGCCGCCCGATCGTCGGCCACGGCCGTCTCCCACGCCGCACGAGCCTGAATGACATCGCCGCGATGAAGGAAGATCCGGGCGCGATGTTTGTCGTTTTCAGACATCGTATTCCTCTTGTGGAGAGAGGAGGACCTTGTTAGGGTAGGCCCTCCATTGAGCGAGTGCTTAAGACTGAGGGCTCGGGAAACCATGCTCGAAAATATGGCGATTTATTGGGGGATCGGGCTGGTCTTTTTCGCAGCGGAGTATCTGTGGCCGGCCCGCCCCCTGTCCTACCGCAAAGTGTTTCTCTATGATGTCCTCGCCCTGGCCGTCTATCAGCTGTTCTTTTTTTACGCCGTTCAAGTCACGGACCGGATTCCAATTCCTGACTATGTCAACTGGCGCTTGCATGCGCTGCCGTTCGTCATCAGGCTGATCGTATTCGTACTCGCGGCTGACTGTGGCGCGTATTGGATGCATCGATTGTGGCATACGCCCTGGTTCTGGCGGATCCACAAATGGCACCATTCGCCGACGACCCTCTACTGGCTGGCCGGTGTCCGGGCCAGTTTGCCTCAAGTGTTCATGGCCAATCTGCCCTTTATCATCGCACTTCCTCTGCTCAGTCCGGTCCCGCCCGCCTTCTTCGCGTTCTATGGGTATGCGATGATCATGACGAACAATTGGATGCATATGAATGTGAGCTGGGAGTCGCGATGGCTCGAGTGGGTCATCGTCACACCGCGGTACCACCGCCTCCATCACAGCACAGATCCGGCATTCTCTGGACGAAATCTTGGTGTGCTCTTCACCATCTGGGACAGACTATTCGGCACCTACGTCAATCCCGAAGTGGCCGATGCCAACGTCTCCTATGGAATTCAGGAGTCCGCCCATCCGGTACGACTGGCCATTGGTATTTAAGGTACGGGCGCGTCCTCAGTCGCCACCCTTCGGCGTGTCTTTCCTGAATTCGACCTGAATCTCGTCTTCCTCGTCGAGCCCTAATCCGGCGCGGAACGATTCCAGCAATTCTGCAACGTAGGCGAGATGCTGCGGGTCTTTCCCGTCCGATGATGCGAGATAGGATTCAGAGAGTTTCATGCCGGTCTGAAAATGATGAGGGATGGTTTCTTCCGTCACCTGCTGCCAGGTGATGTAGATGCAGAACGCGTGGAAGGCATGGGCCTGGGGATGCCGTTGCGCCATCGCCAAGAGCCCATCGTAAGCACCTCTCGCCGTCGCTCCGGCATTCGACGAGAAGGTCTCTTCCAGTTCAACGGCGGTATCCCAATCAGACCCGAGTTCGGATTCAGATTCTCTGAAGGCATCCTGTGCGGCGAGCGCGGCGTCAAATTGCATGCAGACCTCACATGAAGGCTGTGAGAGCATACGTGGGTGGAGAAACGGAGGTCAATGCCGCGCGAGGCGGAGACGCGGCTGCATGAAGCGTCGAATGCGATGCGTTTACTTTTCTTCCAGCCGCTCTGTAGACTGCTGTCACCATCGCAATGAGCACCGACAAGCCGGTTTCCACGAGGCCACCTGAATCCATCTCCGCTGATCCGGTCGATCAGGTCATCCGCTATCACGTTCAGACGAAGCATCATTTCAACCGCTATGCGCGGTCCTTGGGATTTCTCGATTGGGCGAATCAGCCCGATCCGTTTCGCCGATTCGACGGAGCGGCACTCTTCCGGCTTCCCTTGCTGAAACCGGACGAGGAGCCGGTGTCCCCCGCCTATGAGGCGATTTATCAGACTGTCCCCGCTCAGCCTGTCACCATGCGCAGCCTGTCGAGATTTTTCGAATTGGCGCTGGCGCTCTCCGCATGGAAGAAAGCGGGGGACTCGGAGTGGGCACTACGGAGCAATCCGTCGTCCGGCAATCTGCATCCGACTGAGGGCTATCTTGTCCTGGGCCAGTTGGAAGGCCTGGAGCTCAAACCGGGTCTCTACCATTACGCGCCAAAGGAACATGGGCTTGAGCTGCGAGCGGAGTTTCCTCGCGATCAGCTCGCCCGTCTGTTGGCTCCATTTCCTTGTGGGGCAGTGCTGATTGGCCTGACCTCCGTGCATTGGCGGGAAGCCTGGAAGTATGGAGAGCGGGCCTTCCGCTACTGCAACCATGATGTCGGCCATGCCATTGGTTCTGCCAGGATTGCCGCGGCGACCCTCGGGTGGAAGATGACGCTCTTGGATGGGGTCGAGCAAAATACGGCGGCGCTGCTGCTCGGGACCAGTCGTGTCGATGATTTTCGCGAGGTAGAGCCCGAGCATCCGGATTGTCTGGCAGTCATGTGGCCGCAGGACAAGGTGAACTGCGAGGCGGCTCTGCCTTTGTTCCTCGATGCTGCGCTTGTCAGGGACCTGGCCATGAGCGCCTGGTATGGGAAGGCCAATCTGTTGAGTCGAGATCATGCCGTGCATTGGGATGCCATTGACGTGGCCGCAGAAGCCGCGTGGAAAGTCACGAGTGAACAGTCGGCGGTCAGGCAGCCAGCGCTGGCATCGAACCATGGTCGGCAAGCAACGATCGATACCGGCCAGAGTGCGGGTCAGATCATCAGGCAGCGGAGAAGCGCGGTATCGTTCGACGGCAAGACAGCCATTACGGCTGACACGTTCTTCCGTATGCTCCAACGGGTCGTGCCTCGCGCCGACCGTGCTCAGCTTGAACGGCCGATGCCATGGGATGTGTGGCCCTACGATCCGGCGATTCATCTGCTGCTCTTTGTGCATCGAGTGAAGGGACTGAATTCAGGGATCTACTTTCTGGCCCGTGATCAGTCGAAGCTCAGTTTTATCCAGGAAGCGATGAATCCCGAGCTCACGTGGACGGCCGTCCCCGGATGTCCGCAAGATGTGCCTTTGTATTGGCTGCTGGAAGGCGATGCCAGGAAACTGGCTGCACAGGTCAGCTGTCATCAAGACATCGCTGGAGACAGTGCCTTCTCATTCGGGATGCTGGCCGAATTCGAAGGCCGCTTGCGTGAACGAGGGGCCTGGTGGTATCCACGTCTCTTTTGGGAGTCCGGGCTGCTCGGCCAAGTGCTGTATCTGGAGGCGGAAGCGGCGGGAGTGAGAGCGACCGGTATCGGCTGCTTCTTTGATGATCCGGTGCACGAGGTCGTCGCGATCAAAGGTTTGACCATGCAATCGCTCTATCATTTCACCATCGGCGGTCCTGTCGAGGATGGACGGCTGATGACCTTGCCGCCCTATCATCATCTCCGATGATTATTATGTTCTCGCAGGTTTAATGGACATACATCATGTTTAAAATTAAAAAGAAAACTGAGAAGCCGAAGCCGACCGTTCTCTATAACATTATCGAGGATTACTCTGAGTTCGACGCCCCGGGGAATGTCACCGCCTGTGCCATGACGCTGCCGGAAGATCTCGCTGCACATGCCAAGGTCTTGTCGGAAAGCTACGACGTTCCGCTGGAAACGATGACGACATTGTTGACCCAAGGGGGCGCGTACGTTTATCCGCAAATCGGCGGCATTTTAACGCGGGGATTATTTGCCTGTCGCGTCGATGCGACCGGCGCCGCTCCCAAGCAGACATTTACACTCGATCTCATGCAGTTCGCCGAGGCGGAGCAACTGGCTCGCGCCCGCGCCATGGCGCTTGAGGAGGCTGCCGCGCTGGTGTTTCATCGGACGTTGCCCGGCGAGTTGCAAGCCAAGCTGGAGCAAAAGAATCTGGGCATTGATTATCGGACGCTGGACCGGGCGGTCGCGAAGGGCGGCGATATCAAGTACATCGATTTTCGCAAAGATTGGTCGCCCCATTTTAAACGTCTCTGCATCATGCCTGACGGGCGGCTCGTGGAAACCGGCGGGCTGGAGGAATTTGCGCAGCTGCATCAGATCACTGCCAGTCAGGCGAAAACGTTAGTGGAACAGGGCGGCACGCTGGAAGTGAATGGTGAAGTGCTGGCCTGTCAAATCGTGAATGGCCAACCGGCTGTAGCCAGGTTCAGCGCGAAAAATTACACCAAGGCGAAGGAACTGGCTGCCGCCAAAGGCCTGCACTTGATGGATGCGCTGAGTGAAGTGGGCTACAACGACCCCTCTATGATGCGAGGGTTGGTCCGCAAAGAACTGACCGGTGGACGCTAAACGATTCGTCCTCATGGTCCTGGCCGGTGGCTGCCTGTCCGCTTGTGCGGCTCCAAAGCCTGTTCTATATCCCAATGCTCATTTGCGGCAGGTCGGTGAAGCGGCCGCTACGCAGGATATGGCTGAGTGTGCGAACCTCGCCAAAGAGGCCGGAGCGAAGCCGGGTCACGGCAAGTCTGGGCAAGTCGCCGGTGGGACGGCGGCAGGCGGCGCCATCGGATCAGCGGCCGGCGCAGTCGGTGGCGCGGTCGTCGGTCACCCGGGACGAGGCGCCATGGTCGGGGCGGCGAGCGGCGCGACGGGCGGGTTCCTGCGCGGGCTGTTCCGGAAGGCGCCGCCCAGTGAGGCCTATAAACAATTCGTCACTCGCTGCCTCAAAGAACGCGGTTATGACCCGGTGGGATGGGAGTGAGTGGTCGGCAGCCTGGCCCGCAGCAGCTCTGGAAAAAGACCGACCGGGCGGTTCCCCCTCTGATTCGATCGGAAGAAGGAATTGAGAGGCGTCTGATTAGGAAATGTGAAAACGGTAGGGAGTGGATCGACGATCAGCGAGCGAGTTCTTCGTTCACCGCTTGCATCAGCCGGTTCAAATCGAAGGGCTTCTCGAAGGCACGGCGCGCGCCGAAGAGTTTGGCGACATCCAGGAAGTTGCGATCGCCCTGCGCTCCCGTGATGGCGATGACTTTGGCGTCGACATATTCGCGGGTGAGTTGCAGCGTGGCTTCCAATCCGTCGGTATCGGGCATCAAGAGGTCCATGATGACCAGATCGACCGGTTGCTGTTGATAGAGCGCCAGTCCTTCACGACCGTCCCCGGCTTCAAGCACGCGGTGTCCGGCCTTTTCCAGGACTTCCTTCAACAGTCCCCGAATCGATTGTTCGTCGTCGATGACTAAGATGGTCGCCATTGATCGCCTCTACGAAGTTTTACGATCTTACCTGGCTCATCCAGACCTGTCTAGGAAGAAATTAATACAAGCGATGCACGTGCTGCCCTGGCGCGGTGATTTGAGAGAAGCAGCCCACGGTCGGGTGTATCGCATGACGACGAATTTAACGTTTGACCGTGTTTCGGCATTTTGATACAAAACAAATGAGCGCTGTGTGATTCCTCGAGTGGTGCCAGTCTCCGGTTGGTTCTGCATCTGCAACCCTTTATTCTTCCCAGGAGTGCTTGTTGGACAGCGACCGACATCAGGCGTGGATGTGGACCCGGCGGACGTTGTTGCAGACGACTGTTGCCGCTCTTGCGATGATGGGCAGTCGTGCGCTGTCTGTGCCGGATGCCATCGCCGGCGGACTTCCCGAAGGGCGACTGACGTTTTTCAATGTCAGGACCGACGAACGGTTAGACGTCACCTTTCGCAATGAAGCCGGTCACTACGATCTCGAAGCACTCGACGACGTCAATCAAATTTTACGCTGTCATTACACAGGGGAAGTGGCCTCGATGGATGTGCGGGTTCTCGAGCATGTGAACCTCGTCCAAAAGAAGCTGGGGGGAAACCGCGAGATCCATATCATTTCGGGTTACCGGTCTCCTGTATACAATGCCTTGCTGGTCCGGTCCGGGCGACGGGCCGCCAAGCGCAGTCTGCACATGCAAGGGCAGGCGATCGATTTACGGATTCCCGGCCTTCATCCGAAGGTGGTACGTCGTGCTGCCCTCGAACTCGGGTATGGCGGAGTGGGTTATTATCCCCGACTGAAGTTTGTGCATCTTGATTCCGGTCCGTTCCGGACCTGGTAACTGTTCGGCCCGCTCGTCATCGCTTCAGTGTTCCGCCCCGGTAGGCAAAAGGCCCGTTCGTTCCATGTCTTGATCCCCAGCATCGATGGAGGGAATAACAATGAGACCCGTGCGCTGTTTCATCGGAATCTATGGCCCCGTCGTGCTGGGGCTTCTACTGCTAGGAGTGCCGGCTCACGCCCAATCATCAGCCAAGGGCGGCAGCAAGGCGACCGTCTCCAGTGGCAAACAGGTGTCGCTGGAATACACGCTCAAGCTTGCTGATAAGACGGTTCTGGAGTCAAACGTCGGCAAAGAGCCGATGACCTACACACAGGGCGCGCATGAAATCGTCCCGGGACTGGAAAAGGCGCTGGAAGGCCTGGCGGCCGGCGACCACAAGCATGTGGAAGTAAAGCCGGCGGATGGCTATGGCGAGATCAATCCGAAAGCCATTCAAGAAGTGAAGAAAAGCCAGGTTCCTGAAAATGCCAGGAAGGTAGGAATGCAACTCGAGGCCAAAGGGCCCGACGGCGAGTCCATGTTTCCACGTGTCGCCGAAGTCAAGCAGGACACCGTCGTGCTGGATTTCAATCATCCCTTAGCGGGCCAAACGCTCTTCTTTGACATTACCGTGCTGGACGTCGCGCCGGGTAAAAAGCCGTCGTAGACTAGGGCTGCCGCTTGAGATACAGCACGGAGAGCGGCGGGAGCATCAGAGTCACGGAATGGGATTGGCCGTGACAGGGACTGTGCGTGGACGGCACGCCGCCAGAATTGCCGGCGTTACTCCCGCCGTAGGGCGCGGCGTCAGAGTTGAACAGCTCACGGTACCAGCCGGCTTCGGGCACTCCGATGCGATAGCCCGGGCGGGGCACCGGTGTGAAATTGCAGACGCAAATGATGGCCTCCCGTTCGTCGCGGGCCTTTCGCATAAAGACGATGACGCAGTTGTCGGCGTCATGAAAGTCGATCCACTGAAATCCCGTCCACTCGAAATCCACTTCGTAGAGGGCCGGTTCCGCCCGATACAAGCGGTTCAAGTCTCTGGTCAGGCGCATGAGCCCCTGATGGGGTGCGGACTCGCATAAATGCCACTGAAGACTGGTATCGTGGTTCCATTCATTCCACTGACCGAATTCTCCGCCCATGAAGAGCATCTTCTTGCCCGGGTGGCTGTACATATAGCCGAATAGCATCCGCAGATTGGCGAATCGCTGCCAGGTGTCGCCGGGCATTTTGTCGAGCAAGGTGCGCTTGCCGTGGACGACTTCATCGTGGGAGAGCGCCAGGATGAAGTTTTCGGTGAAGGCATAGAGCAAGCCGAACGTAATCTGGTTCTGGTGATAGCGGCGATACACAGGATCATGCGCGAAGTAATCGAGCATGTCGTGCATCCAGCCCATATTCCATTTGAACGTAAAACCCAGCCCTCCGGTGTAGGTGGGCCGTGAGACACCCGGCCATGACGTCGATTCCTCCGCAATGGTGATGGCGCCGGGAAACTCCCGATGCACGAGGACGTTGAGTTCCTTCATCAAGGAAACGGCCGGGAGGTTTTCATGTCCGCCGAATTCGTTGGGAATCCATTCGCCGTGTTTTCGTCCATAGTCCAGGTACAACATTGACGCCACCGCATCCACCCGCAGTCCGTCGATGTGGTACTGATCCAGCCAGAAGAGGGCGCTGTTCAGGAGGAATGTGCGCACCTCCGGGCGGCCATAGTTGAAAATACGGCTGTGCCAATCCGGGTGATAGCCGAGCCGGGGGTCGGCATGGTCGTAGAGGTGTGTGCCGTCGAATATGGCGAGGCCATGCGGATCATCGGGAAAATGCGCCGGCGCCCAATCGATAATGACACCCAATCCCGCCTGATGCGCGGCGTCCACGAACGCCATAAAATCCTCCGGCGCCCCGTACCGGCTGGTCGCGGCAAAATAGCCGGTCGCCTGATAGCCCCACGATCCGTCGAACGGGTGCTCGGTGACGGGCATCAGTTCCAGATGCGTATAGCCAAGATCTTTGGCGTATGGAATGAGTTGCTCGGCCAGCTCGCGATAGGTCAGCCAGCGGCACTCTTCTTCCGGCACCCGCTTCCAGACCCCAGATGAACCTCATAGATGGAAATGGGCGAAGCGAGCGGATCCCATTGCGCCCGGGACGTCATCCAGAGGTCGTCCTTCCAGCGATAGCGGGAGAGATCACGCACAACGGAGGCGGTGCGCGGTCGGAGCTCGCCGGCGCGGGCGTACGGATCGGCTTTGACCAGAATGCTCTCGCGGTCTCTGGCGCGAATCTCGTATTTGTACAGCGTGCCTTCGGGAAGGTCGGGAATAAAGAGTTCCCATAAGCCGGTGGCCCCACGATTTGTCATCGGATGACAGCGGCCGTCCCATCGATTGAAATCGCCCACCACGCTGACACGGGCGGCGTTCGGCGCCCAGACCACGAAATGAACGCCGGTGACCTGCTCGACCGTGCGGATATGAGCGCCGAGCGTTTCGTAGGCTTTGTAGAACGTCCCTTCGGCAAACAGATGAAGCTGAAAATCCGTCAAGAGCGGGCCAAAGGCATAGGGATCATGGGTCTCACTGACGTGGCCATTGTCCTGCTTCACACGGAGCCGATAGAGGTGCGGCTTGGTGCCTGACGGTATGACGGCCTGAAAGAGGCCGGCTTCATGGACACGGGTCATAGGCGTTGCAAGTCCACCGGCCGCGACCGGTACGACATCCGCCTTTCGCGCATAGGGCAGCCATGCCCGAATCACCATCGTGGACTGGCCATCGTCCGACACGGGATGGGGACCAAGGATGGCCCGGGGATTCCAGTGGGTGCCGTCAATCAGGCGAGCCACGTCGTCCTGTGGAACCGTCGTCTGTAACCGCATGCTCTTATCCTAAAGCGCAGCGAGGCGATAGGGAAGCAGAAAGTGTTCGTTCTTTGAGTTGATGCGAAACGGCACGACATCACATTGCATTATCACAAGGGTGTCTTGATAATGCGAAGCCGTCGTCGATTGCCATTCACAAGTCTCTGATGCCGATGTCTTCTCTCTCGCTCGCGCTGATCATCTTCGGATTCTCCTATCTCGTCATTATGACGGAACGGTGACCGCGAGGAAATCGAGCGGGAAGTCGAGCGCCGCGAAAAGGACGTATCCGACGATGCCGGCCAGGAGAGCGGCCGCCGGCGCCCGCGACGAGCCCGATAGTCGGCGACCCTCGCTCCGCGGCGACGAGCACCGCTGCTGCCGCTCCGCCGGCGAGGAGACCGCCGACGATGCCGAGCTCGGCGAGCATCTGGAGCGGCGTGCTGTGCGGTGTCGTCACCGTGAGCGGGTCGTCACGCAGCATGCGATGAACGATCGGAAAGCTCGATGCCCCGGTTCCCTTGAGGGGCTCGCTGTGAATGTGGTCCACGCCTCGCTCCACCAGGTCCAGCGATTGTTCGAGCTGAGGCTCGTGAACCGGTCGGCTTCCTGTGTCAACAGGTTCGTGGGGGGATTCGAGAACTCACGCAGCTGGCGGACGGCGAAGCCCGACGCGAAAGCGGCCACCAGGAGCGCGAGAAGGACGAGCCCGGCCACGACAGCCAGGCGCCGGCCTGTGACGATCCTCGGCGTACGTGCGGTCAGCTCGCTCGAGAAACGCAAGCCGAGCCACGCGATGCCGAACACGGCAACAAGCACCCCGCCGAGGATTGCGCCGAAGAGGCGCCCGTCGTGCTGCCGAACGCCGTAGAGCTGTGAGTCGTCGGCGACTCCCGGCAGCGTGAGCGCGATCGCGAAAACTGCTGCCGCTGCGGCGGCGGCGAGTAGCAGCGCTCGGCGGAGGCCCGCCGCCGCGGGGACGAGCGCGAACCACACTCCGAGCGCTGCGACGGCAACGAGAACGCCGCCTCGCGAGTAGGTCAGCAGGAGGGCCACGAGGAGCGAGGTCGTCAGCACCACGCCTGCCGCGCGCAGCCATCGGTTCAAGGACGGATGAGAGGCGATCCACAGCGCCAACGGGGCAACCGAGCGCCAGAAGAAACGCGAGGCCGTTCCAGTATCCGACCGGAGCGCGCAACCGCGCCACAGGGCTGCCGTCGTCGGCGAGCGCGGGGGCGATCTTGGAGGCCAAGGCCCAGCCTGTCGTCGCTGCGCTCAGCACCACCGCCAGGCCGGCGGCGAGGAGGCTCGGCGCACGACGCGCCGCGCCTCCCGCGAAGAGCCCCGCCACGAGAATGAGGAGGTAGACGATCGTCCGGTTGGCAGAGGCCCAGGAACGCTCGGGCGCCAGCGACCACTCGATCGAGACGGCGCACCAGAGCGCGAGCCCCCCGAGAAGCGCGACTGCCGCCCAGGCGAGAGGCTCGATCCGCGGGAGCGTGAGCCGACCGGCGAGCCCCGCAGCGAGCGCCGCGAGCGTGAGCACCAGCACAGCCGTCCCTATCGGAAACACCATCCTGTCGGTCGACCCCTGTCCCCGGAGCACCACCACCGCGAGCAGAAGCCCGACTGCGCCCAGAAACAGGGTCGTGGCCACGTTCGCCCGGACAGTGGCCCGATCGTCCGCCAGCGCGGCAGTGAGAGCCCCAACGCGCCTTCGAGGCGGTTGCTTTGCGCCGACTGCGGTCGCCTTCATGTTTGCGGCCCGGCTTTCTCGGGCACAATGGTCTGCGTGGACCGGCACTCGACGGTCTCCAGCGCATTGCCGTGGCGGTTCCTCGCGGGACTGCTCGTCAACTCCCGCGTCGGCTTTCATCGTCGCCGGCGCCTCAGCAGGATCCGGCTGCGGTCAGCAGGTCATCGAGGACTGGGCCGGCGACGGCACCATCGACGGCTCGTACTCCGTGAGCTGCTACCAGGAGGCGATCGCCTCGCTGCCCGAGGACTTGCGCTCGTACTCGAGCGCAGGGGACGACATCAGCCGGGCGCTGCAACAGGCGCTGCTCGACGCCGGAGGCACCAGCGGAACCTCCGGTACGGCCGCCGAGAGCGACGGCGGCGCGGCCAGCCCGGCGACCGATCCGGCGGAAGGCGCGGGCGGGAGCAACGACGCGGGCGGCGCGACGGCCACAACCGCCGACGACCCGCCGGCCGTGGAAAGCACAACGCCCGGGAACGACACCGCCACGTCGCCCGAGGCCACGGCCGCCGCGGCGGGGAGCTCGACGAGGGTGGCGCCGGGCTGCCGCTGCCGGCGCTCGTGTTGATCGTCGTGGCGGGTTGCGCCCTCGTGGCGGGTCTGGCGCTCGCAGGGCGGCGGATCGCACGCGGACGCTGGGGCGCGTAGAGCCCACCCGGCGCGGGCGCGTTCGCGGTCACAGGGCACGAAGGCGCTCCGGGTGCTTGTGGACGAAGCGAGCCATGCCCCGCCAGTGCCAGACCGATCGCATGCTAAGGAACTCCGAGTCCGTGGCCGCGGATACGCGTGCTCGACCACGGCCGCGGGGACGTACCAGCGCTCCCAGCCCGCCTTCGCGGCGCGATAGCAGAGATCGATGTCCTCGCAGTAGAGGCGAAATCCCTCGTCGAAGCCGCCGATCGCGTCGAGCATCGTGCGCCGCAGCAGCAGGAAAGCTCCAAGCATCCAATCCGCTTGCGCCGGCTCCTCGGGTTGGTCGTCGAGGCCGTAGTGGGCACGTTGTCGCTCGAGCGGAGGCCAGATGGTGCGCAGCGGCGTCCGCCGGACGAGCGTTCCCCGCACCGTCGTCGGAAACCTGCGGCGCGAGGCTTGCCAGGCGCCGTCCGGGAAGATGAGCTTCGGGCCGGCGATGCCGCAACTGCTCCGAGACTCCATGAACGTCGCGAGCGTGCCGACCGCTCCGGGCTGGGGAGCGACGTCGGCGTTGGCAACGAGGACGGCGTCACCGGAGCTGGCGCGAATGCCGGCATTCGCGTTTGCCGCGAAACCGGCCGGCCTGGCGTTCTCGATGAGCCGCACGCCGGCTTCCAGTGCCGCGACACTGGCCGGCGTGTTCGCGACCGCGATCAGCTCGTCGACCTGGGGCAGCAGCAGCCTGGTGGATACCTCGAGCTCGGCTGCCTGCTCATGCGAGACGACCACCGCGGACACCCTCACGCAGCCAGCACCTCCCGGTAGACGGCGAGCGTCCGTAACGCCGTGTCACGCCAGGTGAACTGCCGAGCACGCTCGATGCCGGCCGTCGCGAGCCGATCGCGCTCGGCGAGCGCGCGTTCCACGGCCGCGGCGAGCTCTCCATCGGCGGCGAAGACCGCGGCGTCTCCGGCTGTCTCGCGGAGCGCGGGCTCGTCAGCGCAGACGACCGGTGTCCCGGATGCCATCGCTTCGAGAACAGGGAACCCGAAGCCCTCGAAGCGGGAGGTGAATACCAGGCAGTCAGCCCGGCGGTACATGCGCGAGCTCCTCCTGCGGCACGTAGCCGGCGACGCTTGCGCCGCGTCTCGCGAGCTCGGCGGCGAGTGCGAGATCTCGGACGGGTCCCGCAACGACGAGGCCCAGACCGGCTCCGTGCGCCGCTTCGAGCGCGGCCAGCGGATTCTTTCGCGGCTCGACTGTGCCGACGCAGAGCGCGAAACCCTCGCGCCGCGGCAGCCCGGGAGAAAAGACGGGATCGACGCCGTAC
>CAVSJC010000018.1:0-126858 GCA_963728135.1 uncultured Nitrospiraceae bacterium
GCACGACCGAAGTGATGGTCTCGGGATGAATGCCATGGAGGAACAGGAAGGTTAATGGAACAAACCACCATTCGATTCCATTCGGCGCAGAGGATCTCGGCGCGAAGCCATACAGGAGGAGATAAAAAACAATGGCAAGGTAGAAGAGCGGCGCGACGCGAAAAAATCGTCGTATGAAGAAGTTTCGGACGGGAAATGCTTCATGCCTATGCCGCGTGTCCCATGACATGCAGAGGGTGATGGCGCTCACGATATAAAAGAGTTGGACCCCATAGGCTCCCCCAGCGGTAAGTCGTTGAAGAATTGAGCTTAAAGGGGCGACGGCATTGGAGGCATGCACTATGACCACTGCCAAAATCGCCCATCCCCTGAGGGCGTCGATGTAGTCGTATTTTTGAACGTCTGAAGTCATGCGTTCAGGTCTTGAACGTCAGTGTCAGACAAGCCGCTCTTTCCTTCGGAAAGGGTTCAGTGGCATACAAATCCATTCCCTAGAAAAAATACCTTGACTGGCACGTGAATGGGTCAGTACATTTCGCCTGCCTTTCTATTAGGAATACAGATTAACTCAAGCATTTTCTGTTCGCTGCAAGACGCAAGGCGATCAGCGCTGTCTAGAGCTGATAAAAGGAGTGCCCCGATATGAATGAAGCAGCAGACAAAACAATTGCATTGAATGTGAGGTTGAAGGGGAGTGAGCCGAGTTCGCATCCACGCGCGACGAATTACACCAACGTCGGCGTGGCACAGGGGATTGCGTATGTCGATTTCGGTTTCATTGAGCCGGCGCAGCTCGCGGCAATTGCCAAAACGGCGAAGGATGGTCAGCCGGCGCCAAAAGGCTTAGAAGCCGCGCTTGTCGGCCGAATGGCGATGGGGGTAGATGTGCTGGCTCGGCTGCATCAACAGATTCAGCAGGTGCTGGTCGGAATGCGGGATGCACGGCAGTCTGAAGCCGAGCCAGAAGAAGTCCTAACGATCTGTGGGTGTTCTAATGTCCAGGCGCTTCTCTGTTCTGATTCATGAACTGGCTTACCCTCACCCATACGCAACAGTGGCATCAACATCGTCATACAGTGTGAGAAGGCCACGTCTATCAAGGCCGCTTCAAATCCTTTCCGGTCGAAACCAACGAGTAACTGCCGACCGTGCGTCGCTAAGTCGATCGAAATCCAGTGCTGGCGTTGGAGCAGTGCCGGGAATCATGGGCCGGTTCCGGTGCATGATTGGCCGATTCGAGCTCACCGGCGAGTCGTTGCATTGGGTGAACGAAGACGAGACGAACGAACACTAGGCGCGGTGCGGCCAAGTGTGACCAAGGGAGAACCATTGGCAGTCCGACGTGTGCAGCGGATGGTGACGCTGTGGAACTTGGGGCGATGCTGACGTGGACATGCCGACCGAAGATGGCAAGGGGGGATGAGAAAAGGATGAAGTACAGTTACGTGGTGGCGTTCCTCTTGGTCGTCAGTCCGCAGCTGTCGGCGTGTGCTGAATTAGGCTCTCGCCAGGTTAGGGACTCAGGTATCTACGCTGAGGAAGCGGATCTCGTCTGGCTTGATAACCAGCGAATTCTATTTCATGGCTATAAAGGAGTGGAGGTCCCACTCGACCCGACGAAACGACATCGCTTCATCGATCGGGCCCTCTATCTGTGGGATACAGCCAAAGGATCGATTGAGTTATATGACACGTTTGTTAAACGCCTAGATGGACTTGAAGGTAGAAGTACATTGTGTGTGCACAAGGGAGTCCTTACCTACGTCAGCCGAGGTATGGTGCTAACGGGAGAGAAAGATCGAGAAACAAGAACGCCGTTCCCTCCTCAACGTCATTGGTACAATCCCATCAGTTGTCGCTATCACGACACGAGACCGTTTTGGGTCGTCGAAGGTCATCAGACTATTCCGCTCTTAGAGGAGCATGGCTATCTGGATTTAGGGACACGACCCGAGCCAGATTATCTTACGCTCCGGCTCGAGAATCCCAACCCCGCCATAAGCTTCTATTCCGTCAATGCCAAGAAGAGCTTTCCGTTGCCGATTGGCTGGCTCGAGTCCAGGATTCTTCAAATTCATTATGCACCATTTAGCAACCGTTACTTGCTATCAGGGCTCCAATACTATGACGAAAAGCAAGGGTTCTTGTCTGACTGGCCTCAGGATACGTCACACAAGGTCTGGTGGCTCAGTCCTGATGGAAGCGTACAACCACAAGAAGTCCCAAACGCTATATCGTCGCTGGAGGGTGGCTGGCCCCAAGTTTTCCCCATTCTCGGTGGTCTTTTTTTAACATCCAGCAACACCAAGAACATGCGAGATCCTAGTGCGGCAGGGGGATTTATCATACGAGGGCAGACCATTAAAAAACTTGTGACAGGCATGCTTAAACGCACCGCAGTGTCGCCAAGCGGCTGCAGGGTCGCGGTCGTGAACGATACATACGAAAAAGATAAACCAGTGAGTGAACGGATACGATTGCAAGTCGTTGATCTTTGCCAAGGAGACTAACCATGGCCCTACCAAACGGACTCAACGACCTCGCGAAGCTCACGCTCATGGCCAGCGACGAGTCTTATTTCACGCTACAGGTTCCTTTCTTCAGCCTCTTACAGCCCCTTCCAGACACGCCTGCCTATAACGTTTCCCCTCAATACGACATTGTTCCTGGCCTGTCTTTCCAACAAGACTTTGAGCGTACTGACGAGGCAACGGGTTTCAAAGTCATCGCCTATAAGAACGCGCAGACGGATGAAGTGATTCTGGCCTTCGGCGGGACAGACGGAGTGAATTTTCAAGATTGGGCGTCTGATGTTGAGCATTTGGGATGGAATCAGTGGATCGACGACAACCGAACAGCGGTCTTCAACTATCTCAACGGTCTCGGCCCCACAACGAAGATTCATTTCACCGGGCAGAGTCTCGGCGGCGCTCTCGCTCAGTATGCGACTTATGAATATGTTCAAGTTCAACAAGCGACCGCTTCCGGGAACAATACAACATTCGACAGTTCACGAGTAAGCCTTATCACCTTTAACGCTCTCGGTGGGCAACTGGGCTTACAACGCAATAGCCCCGGATTTAGCACGACTATTCTAAACGGCCTCGGTGCTTCCGCACATTTTGTGATCGATGGCGATCTCGCCAGCCGGTTCGGCGACGGGCATGTGGGCGGGCCGGTCTATCAGCTCGATTTCGTTTCGACGCGCATCAATTCGGAGACAGGACAGCCGTTTTTCCTCGACTTGATCGAAGGCCATCGCATTGAAACGGGGTTTTACGCCAATTTGGCACCCCTCCTGACGTTCGAGGAGGCGAGGCTTCTTACACCGGAAGAAACCAGTACTTACTATATTCCCATGGGGTCGATTCAAAAAACTGCGGCATTAATTGGCAATATTCTCAACGGCAAGGACGTCGCCCCGCTTGAATCGATCCCGCGCTTGGTGGCTGGACTCTTCGGCGGCATGACCTTTGGGGATCCTTTGGAATTGGATAATCTGGCCAAAGTGGTGCTGACCAGACCTGCATGCGTCGGGAAAGTTATCTGACAGTGCCTACGCGGCTTGGAACAGTGCCCGGCTTCCGTTGGCGATTGTTTCCAAGCCCTTCACATTAGCGATTACGCCGGTGAGCTTGTTGGCTGCTGGACTTCTCGATGCAATGGATGGGGGCCTCGAAGCGATCCAATCGGCTTTTTCGGCCGTGAGACAGTTCTTCAATTTAACAAATGGGCCAACGGTCCCGCTGAACGTGTCCCAGTATGAACTGGAAATGAAGGCCAGGGTCTTCCTTGCATCGGTACCAGGAGCTCTGTCTTCGTCCGATCCGCTCACGCAAGAACTGGCATCGCTGGCAATCGACCCTGATGACTTCGCTCAACAGCTTTTAGATACAACAGGCGGCACTTGGCGCACAGATATTCTGGCGTACCTGCGTGAGCGGCTTGATAATCCAACTGACAAGGTACAGGCCAATGGTTTCGCCGTGGCGTTCTACGACACACTCAGTGCCACGCCAGATCTCGGTCCTGCTGCCCTCATCTTGTTCGCGCAAGAACGAGACGCGCTCATCCTTGACACCGGACGGGGTTTTGCCAACGCGATGGCAGACTTCTCCAAGAAGTTTGCCAATGTCGCGTTCAACCTCGGGGAGACGATTAGTAGCTTTGCCGACATCATCTTATCGACCAGGCCTATGCCGCCGAGCTGAGCGATCCGCGGTTGTCACTTCCGCCAGCGGCTCCGCTATCGAAGAGGCGCAGTGATATCGTTCAGCGTGCCGGCCAGACGGTGGTCATTCAGAAAGGTGTCGGCGTCAATCCGTTCAACACACCTGGATTCAGTCCAGAAGCTGCGTCGTCGACGACTGTTGCCTTGCGCGAAGGACAGTGGCAAGCAGTATCCATCTACCTTCCGTTCGCGG
This sequence comes from uncultured Nitrospiraceae bacterium, assembly GCA_963728135.1. Taxonomy (GTDB): domain Bacteria; phylum Nitrospirota; class Nitrospiria; order Nitrospirales; family Nitrospiraceae; genus Nitrospira_D. The sequence continues at coordinate 4,425 of CAVSJC010000018.1, forward strand.
CTGAATTCGGATGGCCAACATCTCGCGCTGAGTCTGGATGGACCTGGAGCCAATTCCTTCGTGCTTCGGACGACTGACGGGGAGCTTACGCAAGAGAATGGCGGGTTCTCCTTGGTGATTCCAGAAGGGGAACGACACCTAATGGTGGAGCTTCGTGCGAAGGACGAGATAAGCAGCACAAGCAGTCTATCCCTGTCCGTCGAACTAACAACTCCTGATGGTGATCCGACGCATGAGAAGAACGTTGAGGCTTCGATCACACTGACGGATTCGGGAGAGATTCTGAACGGGGATTTTTCTGTGATCAACTATGTCAATGGGCAGCAGACCATCTCCTGGGTAGGTGACAATGACAACAATGAGCCAATTTTCAATGCCGGTGCGAATCACATGGTATATGGCAACGGTGGCTATGGTACTTCAATCTGTCTTCGAGCTCGGCCATGTTCAACCACCAAATCTTTGGCGGGATAGGGAATGACGAGCTGGACGGGGGAGAAGGCAAGGATCGTCTTTATGGCGAAGAGGGGTTCGATTTTCTGAGCGGTGGTGGCGATGACGACGTGTTGTATGGTGGCGATACAAGTGATCGGCTTCTGGGAGACTCCGTCTTTTACGCGTTTTCCGTCCCAGGTGACGACTACCTGGATGGAGGTTCTGGAGACGATCGAGTGGAGGGGCAGGCCGGTGACGATGTTCTTTATGGAGGCCTTGGGAACGATTTCCTTCTGGGCGATGACAGTAATTTTTATTCGAATCGTCCTGTGGGAAGAGACTATCTCGATGGCGGAGAGGGGAACGATTATTTGTTTGGAGGCCGTGGTGACGACATGCTGCTTGGTGGGGCGGGTGGTGATTGGCTTCGTGGCGATAACAAGCATAACAGTGATCCGGATCTTCTGTTTAATCGAGTACCTGGGAGTGCGGTGTTCTCTGAAACTACGGTGTCAGCTTTTGCTGACGGCGACGGGGGAGCGGATTATCTGGATGGCGGTGATGGTAATGATTCGCTCTTTGGGGACGGAGGGGACGATCTACTTATCGGGGGGATCGGGAACGATCGCCTCTTCGGAGACGAAGAGTTCGATACGCTGACGAACGATGGGAACGATTGGCTTGAGGGTGGGGCCGGGGACGACGAATTATATGGACGACTGAGGGTGAAGACGCGTTATTCGGCGGTGATGGATATGATCATCTTTCTGGAGATTACGATAACAAACCAGGATATGCCGATTATCTGGACGGAGGGGCTGGAAACGATGTTCTAAATGGTTCGGGGGAGAGGACGTTTTACTCGGTGGGGAAGGCCTAGATCTTCTAGTTTCCGGAAACGACGACGATGTGCTCGAAGGCGGAATTGGCGACGATCGACTCTTTGGCCAGGATGGCAATGATGTGCTTGATGGTGGTGATGACAGCGATACACTTTCTGGAGGAACGGGTGAGGATGAGCTTACCGGTGGCAGTGGCGACGATCTTCTTGACGGCGGCGAAGGAAACGATTTTCTAGACGGAGGAGAGGGGGCTGACCAACTTCAAGGCGATACGGGCGACGATGTACTTATCGGTGGCGCCGGCGATGGAGTATCTTTACTAGGCCAGGAGGGGATGGATTCGGTATCCGGCGGGGCCGGAGATGATGTCTTGCAGGGGAAAGAAGATGCCGACGAGCTCTTCGGTGATGATGGCAATGACACGATGTGGGGCGGGCTGGGGAACGATGTGCTCGAAGGGGGGACTGGCGACGACAGACTTGTCGGTGATGACACCGACTCGTCGGTGGAGCTGGGGGAGACGATGTTCTTAAAGGTGGGGCTGGTAACGACTATCTCGGCGGCGGGGGCGGTCGTGACACCTATATCTTTAATAGCGGCGACGGGTTCGACATTATTCGTGACTTCTCGGGTGAAGGAAATAAAGTCATGTTCGGCGCCGGAATTGATTCAAACTCTGTCAGTGTGTCCGTGACCTCCGACGACTCACTGGTCGTACGTACTGGTGCAAGCGGGGAAGGGATAGAAATTTGTGGCGCCCGGGACCTCGTCTTTGCAAGGCACTCACCCCATCGACACATTCGAGTTCGCGGACGGAACTATACTCACGTTCAGCCAACTGGCTACGGCTGGCATTGGGATTTCTGGCGGTGCGTTGAATGATTTTCTCGAAGGAACGGCGCAAGGGGAGCGAATCTTTGGAGGGGCTGGGAGCGATACCATCCAAGGCCAGGACGAGGGGCCGATCGTCTTATTGGCGAAGATGGGGCGGATCTCCTTGAAGGCGGAGCTGACAACGATGTGCTCTCCGGTGGCGCGGGCGATGATACGCTGCTCGGTGGAATGGGAGATGATCAGCTGGTAGGAGGATTTGGAGCCGATACGCTTCGAGGCGAAAGCGGCGCCGATATTTTGGTAGGCTCAGCCGGAACAGACATTCTGGACGGAGGCGATGACGCTGATGTTTTAAGTGGTGGTGCCGATATGGATAGCCTTGAGGGTGGAGCGGGTGATGACACAATCATAGGCGGGACAGGTAATGATCAGCTGAACGGAGGGGAAGGAAGTGATACCTATCAATTCAGCTTGGGTGACGGCATCGACACGTTGTTTGATTCTGGAATATATACGGACATGGACACGTCGGTGCTTGGAGCTGGAATCACGTCGAGTTCGTTGCGACTTGTAGCCGATTTCGGACAGGCTCGGTAAAGATCGGGAGCTGCGCTGTCAAGACGGGCTGTATGTGGGGTCAACAAGCGACGTGCTCGGGTCTGGAAACAATTGAACGATATCCAGCTCCGTTGATGGAATGTCGGCTGCTCACGTACGCCGATCTGGTCGCCCGCGGGTTTGACATCGATGGCACGGAGTTCGACGATTTCTTATTCGGCACTACTGTGGAGGATCGCTTTCGCGGTGGATTGGGCAATGACCGGCTCGAAGGTGGAGTGGGGAACGATTCTTATTTCTTCAATCTCGGCGACGGCATCGATACGATTGTTGATACGGCGTTAGCCGGTGCGGGCAATGAAGTCATCTTCGGTGCCCGGCATTACCTCCGCGGATCTTCGCCTGGATCTCACTCCAGATCAATCGGATCCCGGTCTCAGTGACCTAGTGGTTCACGTTGGCTCAAACGGTGACGCTGTCCAACTCGACACCTTTGATCCCAACAGCGCCCTGGGTCCGCAAACCGTCGGGTCTTTTCGCTATGCCGACGGCAGCATACTCACCTATGAGCAACTACTCGCTCGCGGGTTCGATCTGACTGGAACAGCGGCAGATGACCAGCTCATAGGAACAAACCTGACGGACCGGATCATGGCGGGTGAGGGCGCCGATGTTCTGAGGAGTGGAGCAGGCGATGATACGCTCGACGGCGGGGTGGGAAATGATCGACTCTTTGGCGGGCAAGGCAATGACACGTATGTGTTCAGCCATGGTTCCGGTCAGGACGCCATCCTGGAGTCGCAAGGCAGTCTCGATACGATTCGAATGGCGGCAGGAATCGCGCCGTCCGACGTGGTTATCACGCGAAACGATCATGATCTTGTTTTCAGCCTGAACGGCGGCGCCGATCGTCTGACCGTATCCCTCTACTTCCTCGCACCACCACTTCAGATAGAGCTGGTCCACTTCGCTGATGGGACGGTTTGGGACCATGACGTTATTGCCAATTTAGTCCAGCCTACGATTACGGGAACAAGTGGACCGGATTCTTTGACTGGCACAAGCAGTGATGATCGGCTGGCCGGTTTGGCTGGCGATGACCACCTCACGGGTCTGGCTGGGGACGATCGGCTTGATGGGGGCACGGGGGCTGATGAACTCACGGGTGGTGCAGGCGATGACACCTACATCATCGACGAGTCTGGCGACTTGGCGATTGAGGCAGCGAGTGAAGGCACAGACAGTGTCCAAAGTTCTATGTCCTACGTTTTGGGAAGTAATTTAGAGAACCTGGTATTGAGCGGCAGCGCAGCCATTGACGGAACGGGCAATGAACAGGACAACGTCTTGACCGGCAACAGTGCTGGGAACGTGTTGGCCGGAGGGGCCGGCAACGATACCTATGTGATAGGTGCCGACGACACGGTCATAGAACAGGCTGGTGAAGGCACCGACACGGTGCTGGCCGGTGTCAGGATGACGCTCGGAGCCAATGTTGAGAATCTAAAGCTCACCGGCGGGGCTTTTCTGATTGGAACGGGAAACGCATCGGAAAACGTCCTGGAGGCCGATGGTTCCATCAGCGTTTTGGCCGGCGGTGACGGCAACGATACCTATCTGATCGGTCCGAACGGCGATGACGACATCCTTGTCGAAACGGCCACCGGCGGTATCGATACGGTCATCGCTGCTCACGATTATCGTCTGCCGGCAAATATCGAGAACCTGACGCTATTGGATGCTGCGATCCCAGATTTTGGCGCTAATCCAAGGAATCGGTAGCGTGGCACCTCGACCAGCCGGGGCAGGAGAAGGCATTGGAAATGAATTGAGCAATACACTGATCGGGGGACGAGCGGCTAACATACTCGATGGCAGGTTGGGCGCCGATACGATGATCGGTGGTGATGGCAACGAAATCTATGTCGTCGACAACAACGGCGATGTTGTAATCGAGCAGGCAAATGAGGGTATCGACACCGTTGAAAGCTCGGTGACCTACACTCTCAGCGCGAATGTGGAGAATCTTACACTCACTGGTTCAGCTCCGATTAATGGGACCGGCAACGCGTTGATCAACGATGTGAGAGGTAACGATGCTCCGAATGTCTTAGATGGAGGTGCCGGAGACGATAGCCTGCAAGGCTCTGGAGGAGCGGACACCTATCTATTCGGACGAGGCTCAGGGCGAGATATCGTGTTTGACTCCGGTTCGGCCAGTGAGATCGATACGATCCAACTGGATTCTGCTGTAGCCCCTGCCGATGTCGAAGTGTACCGACGGGACTATGATCTCGTTCTCGTTATTGCCGGGACGACGGATGAGATAGCTCTTGGCAGTTTCTTCGATTCGCCAGGCTATGACCAGAAGCAGGTTCGGTTTTCGGACGACACGATGTGGAACGAAACCGAGCTGCGTACACGTGCGTTGGACACGGGCCTCATCTTCGGTTCAGCAGGGGACGATACGCTCACACTCAGCGCCAATGCTCGCTATCGCGGACTGGTCGGTAATGCCGGCAACGATCTCTTGACCGGTGGCAATTGGGACGATGTGCTGTATGGAGACGTTACGTTCCAATCATCGTTTGGGAACCAGATCATCGGCAACGACACTCTCGTAGGCGGCGCAGGCAATGACACGCTCATCGACTTCAGGGGTACGAATCGTTTCGACGGGGGAGCTGGGGACGACACCTTACAGCTCGGTACCGGCGTCGATACGGTGGTATTCGGCAGAGGCGCGGGTGTCGATGTGGTGACAGCCGACAATAACCGACAAGACATCGATATCATCGAGATCGCTCCGGATATCATCGCCGCCGATGTGACGATGACCTGGCGTTCTGCCTCCACTGCAGATCTTGTTATCTCGGACAGCGGAGATAGGCTGACCCTCCAACTGTCTACGGATTGGTTTGCGGTGGGGCCGGAGACCACACAAGCGATTGTTCGATTTGGTGACGGCACTGAATGGAGCCTCGCCTGGTCGTCCTTGAATGTCGGTGTCTCTGGCGCCACGGCGTTTGATGACGTGCTCGATGCTTCGTTTCCTGCCGATCTCGCTGGCCTGGAGGGAGATGATACGTATGTCCTCGGGAGTTCGGGCATCCCTGGGGCGTATGCTGTCGTCGAGGCGCCGGGACAGGGAATCGACACCGTACAAAGCCTGTTTGATTATGCGCTGGACCCCGAGGTGGAATATCTGTTCCTGACAGAAACTAATAGTTCTGTGACTCCTATTGCCCTCAGGGGAAGGGGCAACGAACTGGACAACCTCATCGTTGGGAACACTGGAGATAATATTCTCGATGGCGGTGATGGAAACGATGTGTTAGTCGGTGGGATGTTTCGTTTACTTGAGGGGCCACCATACGTCGCCGGAACCGGTAGCGACATCCTCATTGGCGGTGCTGGCGACGATATTCTGATGGAGGACGGGGGGGATGTTGGTTTCGCGGGTGATCATGTAGACAATCCTCCGCGCCAGGCTGACGACCTCCTCCTCGGAGGCACCGGCAACGATACCTACATTGTGCACAGCCAGCAGCAGACGATCGTCGAACTTGCCGATGAAGGGACGGATACGGTCAAGAGCACGGTCAGTTATACGCTTGGTGAAGATTTCGAGAACCTCGAACTGGTTTCACCTCCCCTGAGGCTGGATGATGAAGGCAATGCTGTTTCTCCGTCGCCGCTGAACGGTACCGGCAATGATCTGGATAACGTCATCATAGGAACCGGGGATAATAATGTACTTTCCGGTATGGGGGGGCGCGACACCCTCTGGGGCGGAAATGCAGTCGATCGAGATTCAGGCCTGGCAAGTTCCGGCGACGACACGCTTATCGGCGGCAGCGGTGGCGACACCTATCTCTATAAGATCGGCGATGGTATCGACACAATCCAGGATGTGAGCATGCCGGGCGAAGGCAACCGCATCCAATTCGGTGTGGGCATCGCACGCACTGACCTGGGCTTCTCACACGATCAAGCGGCTGGAACACTGTCGATCCAAGTAGGGACAAGCGGCGCCGACAAACTACTACTAACCAATTTCGATCCGACAAATGCAAACGGTTCGTTAGTCGTCGAGACGCTAAGCTTTGCTGATGGCAGCACAGCACAGCTTGCACAACTCCTCGGCATGACTGGCGCCATCACCGGCACGGCCGGCAATGATGTGCTGACAGGGACCACCGGGAACGACACCATTATAGGAGGCGCTGGAAATGATACTCTGAGCGGCGGGGCTGGGGACGATATCTATGTCTTCAATCCTGGTGACGGAATAGACACCATCAGCGATACGAGTGCGCCGGATGAAGGCAACCAGCTTGAATTCGGAGTAGGCGTGGATCCCACGAGTTTGAAGTTGGACCTTGGCTCTCTGCTGATTCATGTTGGCACCAACGGCGACGCGCTTCACCTGACTACATTCGATCCCGCCAATGTGCTCGGCCCACGGACCATTGAGAGTTTCCGCTTCGCAGACGGGACGGTCCTGTCATACGACGAACTCGTTGCTCGAGGATTCGATCTGACCGCTACCGCTGGCAACGATTCGATCACAGGTACCGATGTCGTGGATCGGATCGCCGGTCTTGCGGGCGACGATCAACTGAACGGTGGAGCTGGGGATGACATTTTGAGTGGCGGCTCCGGCAACGATGTGATTGATGGTGGCTCGGGTGCCGATGCCATGACCGGCGGGAGTGGCGACGACACCTACGTGGTGGACGATCTCGGCGACATCGTCATTGAGAACGTCAATGAGGGAATTGACACGGTGCAGAGTATTCTCAGCTACACGCTGGGTGCCAGTGTCGAGAACCTTGTGCTGACCGGGTCGGCGAGTTTGGCGGGTGCGGGAAACCAATTGAACAACGTCATGACCGGCAACAGCGGCGACAACGCCCTCGATGGCGGCGCAGGAGCCGATATTCTAGTCGGCGGCACGGGCGATGACACCTATGCTGTGGACAATGCCGGTGATCAGATTACCGAGAATGTCACCGAAGGGATGGATACCGTACAAAGCAGCATCAGTTATACCCTTGGTGCCAACGTCGAGAACCTCATCCTCACCGGGACGTCGCCTATAAGCGGTATGGGCAATGCGCTCGATAATGTTTTGACCGGCAATAGCGGCGACAATGTGCTCGACGGTGCGGCAGGTGCCGATACGATGATCGGCGGGGCCGGCAATGACATGTATGTTTTGGATCAGGCCGGCGATGTCGTCACGGAGAGCTTGAACGACGGCCTAGACACCATCCAGAGCGCGATCAGCTATACGCTGGGTGCGAATCTGGAGAGCCTTATCTTGACAGGCACTGGGGCGATCAATGGAACGGGAAACGCCCTGGACAATGTGCTGATGGGCAACAGTGCCGCCAATGTCCTCAATGGGGGATCAGGTAACGATACCTTTGTCGTCAGCATCGGCGATGCTGTAGTCGAGGCACCCAACCAGGGGCTCGACACCGTTGTGAGTGATATCAACTGGACCTTGAGCAGCAATCTCGAGAACTTGACGCTCGCCGGCATCGCTGCCATCACAGGCACCGGAAATGCCGGGAGCAACGTGCTCACTGGCAACAGCGGCGACAATGTGCTGGACGGTGCGGCAGGTGCCGATACGATGATCGGCGGGGCTGGGAACGACACCTATCTTGTCGACAATACCGGTGATGTCGTGACGGAGAACGGCAATGAAGGCAGCGATACGGTACAGAGCACCCTCACTCATACGCTAGGCGCAAACGTCGAGAACCTTACGCTGGTCGGGACGGCCGCCATCAACGGGACCGGCAATGCACTGGATAATTTGCTCCTCGGCAACAGCGCGGCGAATGTGCTCACCGCCGGGGCCGGGAACGATACCCTCAACGGCGGAGCCGGGAACGATACCCTCATCGGCGGCACGGGCAACGACACTTATGTGGTGGACGCAGCTGGCGATGTCGTGACGGAATTGTCAAATGAGGGGACGGACACCGTGCTGAGCAGTATCACCTATACCCTCAAGGCGAACGTCGAAAATCTCATGCTGAGCGGCAGCGCGGCCATCAATGGCACAGGGAACGCGCTGGATAACAGCTTGGTGGGTAATAGCGGGGCCAACGCGCTGACCGGGGGAGCGGGCAACGATACCTACGTTGTCAGCACCGGGGACAGCGTGGTTGAAACCGCCAACAACGGGACCGACACCGTTCTGAGCGATGTGAGCTGGACGTTGGGATCCAATGTCGAAAATTTGACACTCACCGGCAGCGCCAATATCAATGGCACCGGCAGTTCAGCGAAGAATGTGTTGATAGGAAACAGCGGGAATAATACCTTGGACGGTGGTTCCGGTGACGACACCGCTGAGGGCGGTGCTGGCAATGACATTCTTTTCGGTGGGAGCGGGAACGATGGGCTGAATGGCGGTGAAGGCGTCGATACCCTGAATGGTGGCTCCGGCGATGATCTTCTTCGTGGCGGCGCGGGCAACGATTCGATCACCGGTGGTAGCGGCGCGGATCAGGTCACCGGTGGGTCCGGCAACGATGTCCTGACCGGCGGGTCCGGCAACGATGTGTACATGTTTGCTCGCGGAGACGGCCAGGACACGATCATCGACTCGGATCCATTTGCCGGAAACCAGGACCGTACCGTCTTTGGCTCCATCAATCCGTTGGATCTTGTCATCAGCCGCCAAGCCAATGATCTGCGTCTCACCATTCATGGTACAGCGGATTCACTCGTCATCCAGAACTGGTATGTCAGTGCCAGCAACCAAGTCGAGGATGTGCAGGCGGGCAACGGACAGCATCTCGTGAACAGCCAAGTCGATCAGCTTATCCAAGCCATGGCGAGTTTCTCGCAGCAATCAGGCCTCACCTGGGACCAAGCCATCGATCAGCGGCCCCAGGAAGTCCAGACCGTTTTGGCGGCCAGCTGGCACTAGGAGGCAGCGACGAGAGAGTTTGGAATGAGGCTGCGTCACAGTGACCGGGTCGACTGCGTCTGAAGCGCTATTGGGTCGGCAATGCGAAGCTGAGGTTCAGGATTGTAAGAAGCTGTTGCGGGTCGAGAGGCTTCGGGATGAGATGATGCGCGCGAACTGATTCTGCCTTTAACAGGGTGGTCAGGCGATCGCCCCCCTGCGCCGGTGTGAGTGCCAGGATTTTGGTGCCTGGCATCTGAGACATCAACCGCTGAAATGTAGCAAGCCCCTCGCCAGACAGCGTGGCAAGGGAGATGATCACGACATCGATGTGACGACCTGCGATGTGGCCGACGACATCTTCCAATGCCTCCGCTTCGATCAACGTGTGTTCCGTGCCGAACACGACACGCCGAATCAGCGCACGATCGGTTGCCTCGTCCTCTAGTAGGAGAATGGTCGACACTTCAGCATCCCTTTTCTAATGTTGCAGGACCGTATCATGGCGGAGTGCATTAAGGGCACTGGCCGAACAGCCAGGGGTCCTTTATGCGCGTGCAGACTCTCAGTCCGAGCCGGCTTGTAAACGGGATGGCGTTAGTGCGCCTTCTGGGGAAACTCAGGGGCAGGAGGCGACGCAGGATTGATCGACGGTGGTGCCAGAAAAGGTCGTTGATGCAGTTGTAGGGGAGGACCGAGATTGATGGAGGGACTTTGGGGAGGCTGCACCGTCAATTGACGCTCACCTCCCGGCAGGTCGAGGACAGTTCCGACGTTTCCATTCGCGTCCTGATAGACTTGTACCCCTCCTTCGGGACGCAAAGCTTCATTGAGACGTTCATGAACTGCCGTTTGATGTTGTTCGGGACCTACCTCAGCCGACCACACGTCTGAAAACATCCCAAGGGAAGGGACAAGAAAGAGTGTCGCCTTGACGACGGTGGGCCATGCCTGTTGAGTTGCTAGCTTGCCGATAAGTGTCATTTGGCCCCATGGTTGATCCCGAGTCAGATCATACCTGCAAGGCGCAATGCAGCGCGACTATCTAAATCCCCTGAAGCAATTCGCTAGGAATGGCTCCAGATGCCCTTTAGGGACGGCTCATGACCAAATAAGGGATTCCCTTAGTAGTTCGTTAAAAATCGGTGTGCAACGGTATTAGGGAGGGACAAATGTTGAATCATCTTTAGGAGGTGCCCCGATGACCCAGAACAAATATGTGATGACCCTGGCGGGCGGTCTCATGCTGGTGCTGCTATCCACCGCCTGCGCATCCAAATCCAAATCTGCTCGCACGACAGCCAACCAGCCTGCTCGAAGCTCAGCGGTGGCATCCGATCGATCGGACCAGATGGCGGTGCAGGGCCGGGAGACTATGGCACCAGCCAGCGAGACGGCCACAACGGATAGACCCGTCACCGAACGCCCCGTTCCTTCCAACCGAGCCGGATCGGGTGACGATCGTATTGCCAGTGATCGCGTGGTTCCCTGCGCCGACGACAAAGGAGATATGACAGCGTCTCTGGATTGTGCCCCGCACAACCGGCGCGACGATCGCACCGGACGCAATGGGGCTGACGACTTGACCGCAGTCGCGATGGCGAATTGTGCCTATCGAACTGATGCCAAGGGAAAAGTGATCTATGAGGATCCTAAGTGTGCGGCCCGATACAGAAACCAGATGGGCAGCAGCTACGAAAACGTGAATTGGTCGCGGGAGAGCGCATTTTTTGATCGCTATATGGACAAAGCCGTCAAACATGCGCGGGAAGCCGAGATTGCGGCAAATCAGGGACACGGTCCTGAAATGAGACGACATGCGGAACTCTCCTTGGATCAGGCCAAGGAAGCGCAACGAGCCGGGAATGTTCCAGGATTGAACGAAGGCATTATTGCGCTCCGCGAGACCTTACGCCACGGAGACGCGAGCCAACTGCAGGATGCCACGGGTCACGTCCGTGATGCGCGCATCAATCTCTCGAAGGCGGCCGGCATGAAATCGCGCGACACCGACCTTGCGGGCGCTCGGGCCAGCAATACCAGCACGCGCAGCATGAATAGCCAGGCCAGGACAGTCAAAGGGGAGTTAGTCGGCGACACAGCATCCTCATCGAATGCGGATGGAGGTCAGCGCTACATACTCCGCGGGAGGGACGGCCAAGAAACTCCGGTCACCCTCACGCCTGACATGAGGAACAGAGTCAAGGCGGGTGACATGGTCGAGGCGCAAGTGGCTTCAGATGGCAGCGTCGTTGCCATCAACCCGTACTAGAACAGGGACAAGAACCGGCCGGTCGCAGATCGGCCGGGGTCGTGTGAGACGGCAGGCCACCTTTATCAAGAGGTGGCCTGCCGTTGTTTTTTTGGAGAGAACGTACGACCGGCGGATCAACAATGCATTAAATAAACAAACGGTCGTTTCAGGCCTTCACCTCTCCACTGTTTGCTTCACTCATCCATCTTGCCTCCATTGTCATAGCTTTTCCTAAGACGGCCAACAAAGCCGTGCAAGCGCCACTAGTGAATCAGAGATTCAGAGGTCACGCAGGGTCAGAACGCTTCACAAATACTCCTGAATGATCCATTATCTATCGCCGAGTCCTGCTTCAGTCCAGCTGACGGAACTGAAGTCGTTGGGAAGCAGTCAAGCGGTTTAAAGCGGTGGGCCCTGGCAACGCTGATGCCTTGGCTCGGTCACTACGCCCACTTCGTTCCCTCCATGCCGCCCCAATGGTTTATTACTACTGACACTATGCAGGCTCCACAAAAAAGGAAGGAGCAGAGCGATGTCATACACTCGGCGCGAGATAATGAAGGGCCTTGGAGCAGCGTTGGCATATTCGCTTACGCCTACGGTAATGCTCGCAAATTGCTCAGGCTCCGCAGTAAGGCCACGGATCAAGATCGGTCAGATTGGCGTTGGCCATGTCCACGCCTACAAGCTAGGGGTCTATCGGGCGTCGCCGGATTACGAGGTTGTAGGTGTCGTCGAGCCGGACGATGAATTGCGCCGGCAGGCTGAAAGCCAAACAGCATACCGTGGGCTGCCATGGTTGACGCAAGAGCAGCTGCTCAATATGTCGGGGCTCGAAGCGGTGCTCATCGAAACGCGTGTTCGCGACGCCCTGGATGTAGCTGCGGCATGCGTAGGGGTTGGCAAGCATATCCATCTCGACAAGCCACCCGGTGAATCGCTCCCGCAGCTTCGTGGCATTCTGCAAGCTGCTGCCAGGCAAAGTTTGCTTGTACAGATGGGATACATGTATCGCTACAATCCGGGCGTTGTTTTGTTACGTCAATTCTTGAGCCGCGGCTGGCTGGGTGACGTGTTCGAAATTGATGCTGTGATGAGCAGACTAGTCGAACCGGCCGAGCGTCGTGGGATGGCCGAGTACAGAGGCGGCATGATGTTCGAACTAGGATGCCATATGATTGATCTCTTGGTTAGCCTGATGGGCACACCCACAAAGATCACAGCCATTCAACAACACACGGGGAGAGTCGAAGACGGGCTTATCGACAATACTTTGGCGGTATTCGAGTACCCTCATGCCTTGGCGACGGTCAAAGCAAGTGCAATGGAGGTCGAGGGGTTTGCGCGAAGGCACTTCGTCGTATGCGGCACCCAAGGGACGTTCCACATCCAGCCGCTTGACGATCCACCAGACCAACGGCAATTCCGGCTCCCATTCCGGCTACCAGGAGAGAGCAGCCCCGTACGCGTTGCATTGTCGACTTCGCGCGACCCTTATCGAAAGGGTTACCAGGAGGTCCCACTTCCGAAGTACGCGCGATATGTGGACGATGCTGCTGATATGGCCCGCATCATCCGGGGAGAGAAGTCGACGGATTTCTCGTATGAGCATGATTTGACGGTTCAGGCTGCAGTATTGGAGGCCTGTGGGCTGGGGGCAGATATATGACATCGGCAGCCATCTCGCTATCGATTGACGGTTCACTCCACTACCCCAGTGTTTCCCCCGTAGCTGTATAGAGGGCTCTTCTCGGGATGTCACGAGTACCTCACTGACATGGTGCTCGACGCTCTCAATGCTGACAACGCTCAGATTCGGTGCTTCGCAACGCTGAATAATGGTCGGGCGATTTCAGATCTAATCATAGATTCTGATGTTGCGTCACCGTCAGAAGTCTCCAGGACAGGAACGAACGGGCCTGCGCGATTTCTTCGGCGTTAAATTCGCGCAGTGCCAGGTAAGCCAGAGGGATTGCGGTCCCTATGCATAGCAGTTTCATTAACAAGTACGATGCCAGCGGCTGGCCAGATGACAGCCGCCGTGTAGGCCAGTATGCTGACAATCACACTCCGCCAGAATGTCCCGATGGGCGGGACGATCGACCAGAGCCGGTAGACAAGACCTACGGACGCCATGGCGCCGATTACTTGACACAGTGCCGTCGTGATGGCTGCGCCAGAGCCGCCGAACAGGGGAATCAAGATATAGTTTCCAATTCCCGCAAGAAGCACCAGTGATAGGCTCAAATACAGCACGAATCGAGGACAACCACAGGCCGTCGCAATAACAGTGGCGACTGAAACTAAGATGAAGGGGATGGCCCCAAGGATTAAGATCGCCAGGATGGGTGCCGCAGCCTGAAATGACGAGCCAAATACCCATGTGACAATCTCTGAGGCAGACCCGGCAACCAGTGCTCCGAACGGCAGGAGCCCTAAACTTATCCTCATGGCACCCTGTCCCAAGTCTTTTGCATGATCGAGTTTTCCTTCGGAGAGCAGACGGCTCACGCTCGAGAGCAACAACGGGGACAACGCCACCCCGAACAGACTGGGAATGATCGAGAGATTCTGCGCCGCGCCGTAGATACCTACCTGTTCGATCGTCCCGCCCAGACTTTTCAGCATGACCACTCCCATGTTTGAAAACATTTGAATCAACAGGGAGGAGAAGCCCAGCAGGACGCCTAGCCCAACGATTGGCCGTATGAAAACGGCTATGTGTCCGAGAATGGGAAGCCTGATGAATCGACGGGTAATGGCCAACTCTACAGCGGACGCACCGAGGCTTCCGAGAATGGCGCCTGAAACGGACAAGCCCAATTCAACCAGGAGGAGAATCAACGCCAGTCTAGCGATCCAACGCCCGGCATTGCTCAATGCTTTTTGGCCATAATGACCGATTCCGATCAGGATGTTTTGATGTCCCTGGGAAAGGCTGCTGATCGGCACATGCAGGGCGCACAGTGCAAGATAGGGCGCGAGCGATGGTTCGTTGAACAGCCACGCCAAAGGGAAGGACAGCATACCGAGGAGCAGTCCCCCGCCGATGCCGGCCAGGAGATGCAATCGAATAACGGTCGTGGCGATCGGAAGCCAATCCTTTGCTTCCCCGACGAACTTGATCGTTGCGCGGGAGAACAATGCGTTGATGGTCAGCTCGATCCACACAAATAGTGTCGTGGAAAGCACGAGTAGCCCGTATCCCTCCGTTCCCAGGCGTCTGGTGAGAAATGCCGCAGTAATGATTCCTGTCAGAGGTAACAACAGGCCCGCAAGAAACACTCGTGCGGTTCCATCCAGGAGATGACGGCCGGATTGTGAAGATAGCGGACTCACTATGTGGTTCCCAATTGGTGTCGCACATAGTCGGTCAACGCTTCGCCGATTCGATGGTGAACCGCGGCAGATGGATGGGGATCAAATTCGTTGGCAACAAATTGCTCTCTGGTGAACTCACTGCCCAGAAAGGATAAATTCAGATGAGTGACACTGTCTTGGGCCAATCGAGACGGGAATGAGCCCCATGCCATTTTTCTAGTCGGGAGCAGCACGACGAGGTATGGAATCCGATTCGCTTCCGCTGTGGTTTTGAAGCGTTGCACATATTGGTAGGATTCGGGGATTTCACCCCGTTCCAGCGCATGGGATGGCGCATCATCCTGAGGCGGGGACATCCAGCTCAAGAGGACTTCCCTGAGGACGTACATGAGACGGATTGGTCGAAGGACCTCTCTTACGACGGAGGAGTGGAGGAACGACACTTTTCTATCGACGAGATAGCCTGCCGCATCAATGCCGGGCGTACGCAATAGATTTAAGTCTTGAGGAATCATGGCGAGCACCACCAGGTCGGGCTGAATACCGGCCATCCGGTATTCGAGCGATGCGGCCATTTGCTTGACGCTATAGGCGGAGGCACCGTAATTCAGCACCCGTACAAACCGGCCCGGGTCCCGGTTCATTCTATCCTCAAGGACTTGTGCAAACGTGTCTTCCGTTCTTGGAACGCCTTCGCCGAACGTGACCGAATCCCCCACAATAGCGATGCGGTATTCGTTTGGCTTTTTCGCCCCGTACAATGCCCCTGCATCCTTCGCTCTGAGTCCTAAACTATCGGTATTGATTACCGCGAGCCCTCGGGCTCGGGCTTTCATGAGGTTGGATTTGTGAATATACGGAATCTCTTCCGTGCGATCAAACGCCGTGTAAATTGGATCGTGGATGTGGCGTTCAGAGTAGCCCCACAGCCGTACCGCAAGTTCGAGAGCAATCAGAGTGATGAGAAGGACATACGTGGCAGCAAGAAGTTGTCGGCCCTTGTTTCTTTTCATTGCGAAGCCCGCACTCAGCTCGCTGGTGAGGAGGAATGGATCACATTCCTTTTTCCCCTTGCCTGTTCCCAAAAGAAACCCACCGCATTGGCGACTTGGGCGGCAATGAGCAAAGGCGCAACCTGAACTGCCCTCCATGGATGAAGTTTCCCAAACGGGTAGGTGATCAAGTTCACATAGAAGGCGGGCGACTCTACTTTCATCGATTGCTTGCGCTGGCTGGCTCGAACGCGATGATAATGGTAGGCAGCGCGCCCATAATGAAAATGCTGACGGAGAAACGTCTTTGCCGTCAGATGGTGGGAATGGTAGACCACCGCTTCCGGCGCATGGATCATCCCGTAGCCCCGGTGCTGCCAGCGATCGCACAACTCGCGATCTTCACCTGCGGATCGAGGGAACGACACGTCAAATCCTCCTACGTCGTGAAACCGCTCAGTCGGAAACGCCAGGTTACAGGAGGGAAAGAATCGTATCCCATCAGGAGCATGGCCATAATACGTAATCAAGTATGAGATGATAATTTGGCTCGCCGTCGAGTAGAGATTGTGCATGAGGACATTAGGCGTTTGCCCGCCAACCGCACAATCCGGCGAGGTGATAAATTGAGCTGCTAAGGTCTGTAACCAGTTGGACGCGGGCGCGCAGTCGTCATCCGTAAAGGCAAGAAACTCGCCCATTGCCTCCGACGCCCCTCTATTTCGTGCCGCTGCAGGGCCAGCGTTTTGCTGTCTCAGCAGTTTGAGAGTGAGCGAGCCATGGAACTGGTTGACTACTTCGTCTAAGGGCATGACTCCGCCGTCGTCCACCACAATGACTTCAAAGCGATCATGGCGATAGTTGAGACGACTACAGGCCCGAAGACAGACCGCCAGCTGTTGAGGACGGTTGTAGGTCGGGATCACGATCGAAATGAATGGATGGTCGTGTTTCATGAACCCTCGGCTGCCTGTGCCGCCGCTCCGGCGTTCAGTGAGCGATGCTGAAGTAACCTGATTCATCCAGCGCCCAGTCAATTTCTGGGATGACGGTTGGCCCATGAGCGAGAGGAACAGCGGGGCGAAATCTAACGGCGAGACTTCACCAAAGTCACCGCCTGCACTGATGGAAGGCCCGGCAGCGGCAACGAAACCACTGAATGTATGATAGCTGCTTCGGTTATAGTGTGGCCTTGCCTGAACAAGCTCGACCTTTGGGTGCTTCACTCGATCCATAAAATAGGGAGTGCTCTGCCACTCGACCGACAGGTCTGGAAGCACTGAAGGCGGGCCGCAACCAAATGTCTCGGCTGTTCTGATTACTCTCTCTACGGCGGGCCTCCCGCTGCGCACGTCCACCAGTTGTCTAAGATCACTCTCAATCTGGCTCAGAAGTCGTTCGTACTCAGATCCCTGCTCGACGATGCCTTCAGGCTCTCGCCCCCGAAGATTCACACGCACAAAACTTGTATTAAGAGCGGGGATGGAGAACGCTTTTGTTTTAGCCCAATTTGTTTCTGTCCGAAATCGGTCGGTGTCCAACCGCACCTGTATCCACCGCGGAAGGAGGCGGCTCATTCCCGCGCGCACGTCGGGAGGGATAGAGCGACGAAGCAATCTTGAGCGCGTTCAGAGTGGTCACCGATCCGCTGGCAGGGACCTGATAGTCTAATTGCCTGCAAAACGCCTCGATGAGACCCGTGGTGGGATAAAGGTCCTTCATCCCAAAGAGCGAAATGATGAAAATGTTGGCCTTCTCAGGAATACTCCTTTACCAGCAAGACCCAGTTCAGCGTCGATGGCTTGATACACGTCCCGTATGGCCGTGCTTAACTGGCTCCCGCCGCCCGTGGCCTCCGCATGTCGAATCCCTTCTGAGCGGTAGTCCCAGAGTCGATGTGCGGCCATGTGCGCTTCGACAAATGTGATCACCGCCAAGTCATATCGGTCTTGTGCCAGCAGATGCCGGCACAGCGCACCTTTGTCCTGTATGCGTTTGAGCATGAGACGGTGTGCTGCCACATCCTCCGAAAAGAGCTGTTGGGCTTGAACACATCTATGTGTATCGGCGGACCGACGTCGCGATGAATGTCCCTCAACAGGGTACGGGGCTCGGCTGACGGCTGAACGATGGCGTTGTTGTACTGTGGTTGGATCGCCCAATTTGCGAGTTGAAGACCAGGGAGGCCAGGAAGGGGTTCTGTCTCGAGGGCATCGATTATCGCGACTTTTTTCGATCCGCCCTGTAGACGACTCCAAAACGGCGTGGCATGGAAATTACGGACAGTACAATTTCAAGATCGTATGTGCCGGGCATTAATTGGCGGTTAGTAATAATACCCGTGCTCACTTCGGAAATGCCGCTGAAGAGAGAAAGCCAGGCACCATGAGTCGACATCAGCTCCGGACCTCCGATGTGCCCCCAGCAGCCGCGTTCCATGATGGAGGCAATGGTCGGCAGATGTCCCTCTCTGTACCCACTGCCGGATTAATCCCGCATCACCACCGTCCAGCCCGAAGATAACCAGCGGCGGGTTTTTCTATCTTTAGCCATGCAATCGTCTCTTCGGAGGACTTAGAGAAAACCATGTTCCCTGAACCATGCAGCCGTGCGATGCACCGCCTCCTTTGTGCTCACTCTTGGGCGGTAGCCCAGCACACGGCCGCTTCGGGAGAGGTCAAAGGCTCGGTCCCCCAGATAGAGGTCGATCCGGTCAGCCCTTGGCAGTCGATAACCGGTCCACGAAAACAGATGACCGGCTCGCTGCTTCGTAGAGACGAAATGGCCTTGCAAAAGACTGGTCGGCAATTGGCCGGCGCTCCAACCTCCTCTACAATGGTGTTGGACGAGATCCCGTAGACAGACTGGGTCTGCCCCGGCAAGGATGTAAATTTGTCCGTCAATGCCTACAAACCCGCACAGGATCAGACCTTCGACAATATCCGAGATATCGGCGACGTGGTGGTAGTTGTGCCCATCACCTATCAAGCGGAATCGTCCTCCAGCGATGGTTCGAAAGAGATGCAGCCAGCTCATGGCTCCGGGGCCAAGGACGGCGGAGGTCCGTGCCAGCACCACGGAGAGGCCGTCGCGATGGTGATAGGACAAGAGGACCTGCTCGGCCAGGAACTTGGACCGGCCGTAGGGTGAATCCGGAATTGGTATCGTCTCTTCGCTGATGGTACGGTTTCTGATAGCCCGGCCATACAGTGCTCCGCTGCTGCAGAAGACGAACCGACTTACTCCGGCGACGAGCGCAGCTCGCGCTATGTTCTCGGTTCCTTGAATATTGACTTTCTGGAGGTCTCCCTTAGACGGTCCTGAGGCTTCGGTCCTTGCTGCAAGGTGAAAGATTTGTTGGCAATTGGAGGCCGCGTTTATGAGGCTCTTGTAGTCGAGTACATCCCCGCGAACAATCTCGACGTCGAGGTGGTCGAAGGCGGATGTGTCCTCATTCGGAAGGACCAGGGCGCGAACGTGATCTTTTTCAGCAGTCAGCCGCTCTATGAGATGGCGGCCGATGAATCCTGTGGCGCCGGTGACGAGCACGTTCATTCCAGGCACTCCTTCAGTGAAACGAAGCGACTCAGACTTGAGTATCCCTCGATACTCTCAGCCAACACGGTCGTGAGATTGCGGCACTTGCACCGGTCGCCCCAGTTCCACCGACTCCTTGGCCGCAAGGACCAGCTGTAGAGCACGCCGGGCTTCAACGAGAGTACAGTCCGGTCGGATATTCCGGCAGATCGCATCCAGACAGTGTTGCCACCCTACTCGATATGAATCGATAAAATCGCCACCTTGTCGCATTCGCAATAGCCCTTGAGGCAGTTCATTCAAGGTATGCATCATCCGCTGCACGCGAGCCTTCATATCCCCTGGATGAACCGCCGCCGGAAAATATTCGAACCCGTCAAAGCGATAGCAGGAGACCCGCAAGAGGCCGGTCTGTCCGTAAATCTCAACTTGATCATTTCTGCTTTCGCCTTCTGAGAAAGTTGAAGACATCATTACGCCATCGGATAATCGTGCCGTCACAACCACCGTCGAGTCATCAGAGCTACTTGCGGCGAAGATTTCCTGTACCTCGCTTTGAAGTAACGTATGCAGCACATCGAAATGGTGCACACCGAATTGATAGAGGATTCCCTTCACCGCGTGACGATCGCCTTCTTGTAAACTCCGGCGCTCCGGATTCTTCCCTGCCAATACTGTGCGGATGAGCTCGATTTTTCCTAAGGTCCCTTGCGCAATCACTTCTCGTGCGCGGCGCATGAGACGATGCCAGCGGCGCGGCAATCCCACCACCATGATGTTTTTATTGGCCTGCGCTGCCTGCTCAATCAGCCTATCCCAGACCTTCAGGTCGAAGACCAACGGTTTGTCGATAAAGAGGTGTTTCCCTGCGGCAAGGACGGCCTTCGCCACTTCCACCTGGCGGTCCGCTGGGAGCCAGACTCCGACCGCTTGAATGGCTGGATCCTTAAGAAGTTCGAGATAGTCGGTATACCGCCGCTGAACATGAAACCGTTCGGCTACTCGGGTTAAACGGTCCTGATCGTCGTCGGCCACGGCCACGATATCAGCGGCATTGACCGCTCTCAGGGCCGGCAGGTGTAAGGTCTCTGTGACCCAGCCGCATCCTATAAGGCCTAGTTTAATGTTGGAGTGTCCCTTGGTCATAGGAGCATTCTTCCTCGTCTGCTCCTCAGCCAAGCCGAGGAAGATGGCCCTGCGCTCGAAACCACTCAGCCATGCGATGAATGGTGTCCCTCGTGTTGATCCTCGGAATATATCCGAGTTCTACCCTCGCTCGTCCGATGTTGAACGTCCTGTCACCAAGGAACAGAGCAAGCCGGTCGGCACGAGGCAGTTGGCGCCCTATCAAAGCCAAGGCAATTTTGTCGAGTATCCTGTACGCATGGAGCGGAGCGGCGGGAAATGACCTTGAACGATGGACCGCTCCTATCTCCTCACCGATCATCTTTACCAGGGTTCTTAGTTGGACAGCCTCACTGCTTGAAAGGATAAATGTTCGCCCCTCAATTCCCTTGGTGGACGCGCAGAGTCGTAAACCCTCGACTACGTCAGAGACATCGGCGATATGGTGACAGTTCGTCCCTGCGCCGATCAGGCGGAACTCCCCCGACAGTATGCTGCGAAACAGGCCTAACCAACTGGTTGAGCCGGGGCCCCACACGGTTGAGAGGCGGGCTATAACAACCGACAGGCCTTCGCGCTGCAAAGCGGATAGGACAATCCGTTCACCGAGTACTTTGGACTTTCCATAGGGAGAATCGGGACCCGTTGCCGTATTCTCATCAATTAGCCGATTTTTGGCCATGCGGCCATAGACGGCGACGCTGCTACAGAAAACCAGCCGTCCAACGCCCGCCCGCACGGCCGCTCCTGCGACGTTCTCACTGCCCTGGACGTTCGCCACGCGCACTTCCCGATGCGACAAGAGACCGGCAGCTTCGGTTTTCGCTGCTAAGTGAAAGATGACCTCACATTTGTCTGCTGCGCGTTCTACTGCATATGCGTCGCCGATATCTCCCTGTATCACCTCGACACCAAGGGATTTAAGCCGCGCCGCCTTTGCACTCGACGTTACGAGCGCCTTCACGTGCTCGCCCGCCGCCACCAGCCTCTCGGTCAGATGGGAGCCTATGAAACCCGTCGCGCCGGTGACGAGCACTTTCATGTTAATCCGTCATCCTTCTGTCCAAGGCTTCGTACTCAGACTGACTCTGCCCAGCGCTTCATCGTATCGGGAGCTATCATTGTGAAATACATGCCCGCCATTTCCGCGGTACGCGCCAGACAGGACATGGCAATCACCAGAGGCAGAAGCATGACCCGTCGAACCGGACGGATGTCCAGGAGACGACTGACTCTAAACCAGCGAGGAACGTCCAAAAGGATATGCCAGATCATGGTCAAGATCGGCTCGAAGATGGTGGTCCGAGCGATCCAGCGGTCCGGGTACTGATCATTCATCCGTCGCAACATGAACACTTCGTACCCGTACCGGAAGTGAAGACTTTTCAACCAGTAGAACCATGAGAAATAGTGGGTCACTCGCTGATGAGGCTGCAACACGAGTTTCGTCCCGCTGTCCAGAAACGATCTCGTTAAGAGGGGGGCACCGCAGAGCCGGCCAAATGTAGTGTTGTATCGGTGACGCCGGAACGTGTCGGCTCGAAGACCGAAGTTATGGTCCATGAATCCGACAGGGTACGGAATGTTTCTGTCCGGATCGACTTGATTCCCGACGACCCAGCCCCATGTGATAGAGGCCGCCGCCAACCGACTGACGCGCTTCCACTCCCAACTCGTGGCACTTTTGAATAGACTCAGACCGATCGAAACATCGCCACCGCCCCGGATGCCGTCAACCAGCGAGGAGAGCCATGTGGGATGCGGATGGACATCGGAATCCGTGAAGGCCAGAATTTCTGCAGAGGCAAATTGCGCTCCCCGGTTCTTGAGTTGCAAATACGAAAGTCCCTCGGCTTCGATCGCCTGTATCCCCCAAAACGGTTCGCTCTGCGCGTAGAGGGTCTTCCACTCTTTCACTTGAGCTGCGCTTCCCATGAGGATGATTTCAACTTGATGAGCCGGGAAATCCTGGCGTTGTAACGCCTCAATCGTGTTGATGGCTTTCCCCAGATCGCGGGATTCGTTGTAGCCTTCCACAATGATTGAGACGACCGGCTTTTCCGGTCGCGTAGTAATCATGTCTCTGCGTTCCTGGCAGACCAACGGCTCGATACCATTTCGCGGTAGACGGTGACAAATTGTTCACATTGACGGGCCAAACTGAAGCTGCCTTCGGCAAGATTCCGTCCGGCCTTTCCCAGTGCTTCCGCTTTAGCCCGATTACTCAGCAATTCCATCATTCTCCCCGCCAACGCCCCAATATCGTTCCGGGGAACCAGGAAGCCCGTTTCGCCTTGCTTGATAATTTCAGTTAGTCCGCCAACTGAACTGACGATCACCGCAGTTCCTCGCATCATCCCTTCTACAGCCACTAATCCGAACGGTTCCGCCCATCGCGACGGCACCACCTGGACCCAAGCCTGAGCAAACCGGTTTTCCATCTCACTCTTTTCAATATGACCTAGGAATGACACCTTTGTCGCCAGCCCCAGCTTGTCTGTCAACTTGATGAGCGTGACGTGTTCTGGTCCGTCGCCGGCGATTAAAAGCCGTGCCTCAGGAAGGTCTCGCGCCACTATGGCAAATGCATTGAGCAGCACATCAACGCCTTTTTCGGGAACTAGCCGGCCGGCAAATACCGCCACGGGCTGAGAGGAAAGCGCACGTGTGATTGGTTGGATGGCCACCCCATTGTGAATCACAGCAATCGGTTGGATGCCTTCGGCAATCAAGGAGACCTGTACGGAGTGACTGTTGGCCACGATTCGCATAAAGACATGGCGCCACTTCCGCCAGAGCCACATTTGCAATTGCAAAAAGAGCCAATCGCGCATGGGAAGGCACCCGCTTCGATAACACACAAACCCGGCGGATTCCCGACAATGTGCTCCTGTCGGTAAAAGCTTTGTTCCGGTAGGACAGATCGGCCGATACCACACGACGTGATAGAGTGAGGGAAACTGCCTGAGGAGTGGAAGGATGAGAGGAGAGAGTTGAGTGAGAAACATTCGAACATGGACGACATCCGGCTTAAAATCTTGTAGCACACGACGTAAGCGGAAGTAAGCCCACGGATTCATGGTCTGTAACAACGTTCGAAAGCGCGACAGCGTTCCGTAACATTCATACTCGGCTTGCCTTGATTCGGCGGCAGTTCCGGCCGTACTGCTAAATAACCGAACGTCATGTCCTAACTGCCGCAACCCGTCCCGCAGGGCAAGCGTCAAGACCTCACCACCGCCTATCGGTGATCCATAGTCATTGACCAGAAGAATCCTCATAAATTCCGATGCGCTTCCTGGGATGAAACCCTTAATGCCAAATTACGCCGCAAATACGGGAGGCCATATCTTAGAAAGTCGCCGGCCTATTGTCTGTCCCTCGTAAGCGGGATGAATCAAGCGGACGCGGCCTCCAAGGTCCTCGGTATGTGCGGCTGTGTCATCAAGGGCAGGACAGGCGCTTTGGAAGTTTTATCAATAAAACGAAGGCCTGGGCCAGGGAATTCTAACAAGAGGGTCCAAGGCGGAGCAGTCGAAAAGTCGGGTTTTCCAGGAACGCTACCAGCAAGGCATGATGGCAGCTTGCTTCGGGACAGCGGGAAGCTTTGGTGCACGCTACACGCATTAAAGCGTTTCGTACCCGCAGGACGCCGTGGAAAAGGTCTCACGGTCTGGCAAATAGGAATCAGGCGCAGCGATTCGAATCGAGAGAACCTAGGAACCGGCTCAGGCAAGGCCCAGGAAACCGAAGTCCTGGCGGTACTACAACAGGAACCGGGAAAATGAATGGTGAAGACGGAGAGCTATTGACAGCGGCTTCGTAAACGGGCGAATGGGGAGGAAATTGGTGCCCCCGATACGAATTGAACGTACGACCCGCGGTTTAGGAAACCGCTGCTCTATCCAACTGAGCTACGGGGGCATGATTTAATTTCACACACTTACGATGCCTCTGTCTACGGGTCCATCTCTCCGTTTCCGCATGCGTTGTGTTGTGCAGCCATCTTATCTACGGCCTCACATAAAGAGGCGCGAGATGCCTATACCGCTGCACCAGGCTCAGGTCAGAGTGCGCGTTTCAGTGAACTTGGACTGGCGGCATGGGACCTAGATGAGTATTGCAACAGCCTAGTCAGTTAGAAGGTGTCTAATCAATGCAAGGACCGGCTCAACGATTGCCGGATCGAAGTTTCCGACTGTCGTCGCGCGGTCAAGCAGTACGAGCGCCTCCTGCGCATAATACTTCTTCCCGGCACGATCATGTCGGGGATTCTCTGACGAAAGCAACGACTGCTGTAGCAGGAACATGATGTCCTGGACGTCCCGTTGAATGGATTCTTGCCGTTGATGCCAGTGCGGGCTCTCAAAGGCAGCTCGCTCGAGTGTTTGTTCAATTCGGCCAATTGCCTTCTTGCTCGAGGTGGTTGCTTCGCCATTGGCTTGTCCTGGGTGAGAGAGCATGAACCCCAGAACAAGGCAGATGGTTAAGGCACGCATATGAAAGGCTCCGTGAATCACAATCTTCTTCTCGTTATCTGCCCAAACATTGTGACAACACCTCGTTGTCTGATTGCAGTTATTGTGCGCATGGGCATGTACGATTCATTCAACGTTTTGAGGCAGTTTGATCAGCCGCACATGTCAAAACAATTCCTCCCCGGCTCCTTTCCGATACTGTTTGCATCTTTTTTGATTCCACTGGTTTAGCGAAAGTGACCCTCGAACAGCGTTCGATACGCATAAATAGCTAGGTTAGTGCTGCGTAGGAGCAGGCGAGGTACCACGCAATCCCGTCCGCCACGAACACCGGCCGTTGCCTTCGTCGGAAATCAGTACAATCTTCCTCTCATGGCTAGGGATTCCCCCCGTTCTTCCATGGCTCCTTGTCTCGGTATCGTAAACAATAAGGGGTTTGAGACATGGAAAAAGTGATCCTGCTGACCCTCCTTTCTATAATCGCCCTGGCCGTCATGCCGGTGTTTGCCGTGTATGACCTTGGCAATCCCGAAGCGATCATCGAAGAGAAATGCCTGGCCGACTGGGGGCATAATCCCCGCATGCAGGCGGCCTGCATCGAGCAGCAGCAGAAAATTCTAGAAAAATCGCGATCGGCCCTTCTTGATCCTCGCTTGAAGACGGAAGATGTTTCCCTGATGCGGGAAAACTGCGCAAGGGATTGGCCCGATGACTTCCGCCAGCGGGTGCTCTGCGAGAACCAACAGATCCGGGCGTTCCAGAAACTGCTCGCTCCGCCGCCCAGAGATGTGACGCTGAAAGACTATTCGGCCGCCACTGCGAGTTGCTCCAAGGAGTGGCCCGACGACTTCCGTCGGCGCGCCCATTGCCTTGAAGCGCAACTGGCCGAAATGCGACGTCATCACGAGTTGAATGGCGAGGAACCGAAATTTTACGGGCGCTAAGGGGTGGCTGACTGCTGTTCCGGATTCCCGAGGAGCTCTTGCGCTGAAGGTATTTGTTTGAGGATGTCCGGACGGACTTGAAAAATGCCCTGCAGACGGGTGCCGGTCGCATACGCCAGGTTTCCCATCGTATTCCCGAGTGTCAGTTTGCCCGCTATCTTTCCCGCCTTATCGGTGGCAACGAATTCGGCCGCCGGTGTCGAGAGTCCATAGGGAGCCAGCGGCGCCGATTGTTTAATGACACGTTCTTCGGCCGGCAGGTTCGCGACCCGGCTGACAAATAGATCCGCGGCTTGTTGGCTGACTTTCTCGGTTGGCCGGTCTTCAAGCAGCCATTCCCCGTTTTGATTGATCAACACGTATTGCTTGTCACGCGTCTTGACCGACAACATGGCGATGTCCGTGTAGTCGACGCCGAGCAGACGTTTATCTTGTAACGTGAAGAGTTCTTTCGTCAGATCTTTGATAGCGGCAGGACTGACGCGATAGAGCGGCGCATCGGACGCGGTCTCCGCAATCGCCTCTCCGCTTTCAGGATCCGGGAGATACAGCTTGACCGTCTGATCCCCAGCAGCCGTGTGCAACATGACTTTGACCTTAGGCACCCTGAGTGTCTTGGCAACCGCATCTCGCGCCGGCCCCGGGTCGATGATGCCGAGCGCCTTTAAATCTTCCAATCGAAACATCAAGGACCGCACTTCAGTCTGGTCGGCTTCGGCCTCGATCGGATAGCGGATTTTCCACGAGGGCTTGGGCTTGTCCTTCGCCATGTTGTAGAGCACGATTTCTGTCGCGGGATAGGTCAGACGCACACGATCGACATCGTTTTGAACAAACCGAAGGAGTTCTTTTCTCCGGAACGTCAGCAAGGTTTTGTTGACGAAGTTCTTGGGAGCCAGGTCGGTCAACAGCACCGAATGGTCGGATCCGCGCAGGACATACAGCGTGTTTGAAAGGGGCCCGCTGTCGCCGATTGTGATGGTTTCCTGCTGGCTGCCGGCGGTCACCGTGATAGTGGTCACGGGATTGTCCAGCCCGAAGGGGGCCAGGGATGAGGCGGTGTCATCCACCGTGCGCGTCACTTTCCCTGTGACCAGCGCCCGAATCAGAGCCTGCACCTCCCGTGAATCGGCATCGGCGGCCAGGGGTGAGGTAATCGTCCAAGAGCCGGCCGGAGACAGTTGCAGATTCACGGGTCCTTGGGCGGTCGAGATCGTGATGCCGCTGATGCTGTTTTCAGGAATTTGAAGCAGGGTGGTTTGGTGCGCGTGTTCCTTGGCCTCCTGTTGCTGCTGCGGCAGCTCGACGAAATACAGGTAGCCGCCGAGTCCAGCCAGGATGACCAGCATGAGCACTGTGGGCCAATAGCGCATAGAGTCTGTATGCGATTGAATGTCCGGCGGTTGACCGCCCGACGTCGTCATCAGGACAGCGTTGTCTCCGTCGTGAAGCCTGCACGTTTACAGACGGCGACGTGTTCTCCACACCATCATGCCGGTCAAGAACGTCATCAGGGGAAGAAACACCACCTGGACATAGAGGAGTGTCCGCTCTTGCAACGGATTGGGGGTGAAGGGCCGTAGCGCCGGCTCTTTCGGCGCGATGGAGATCAAGTCTCGTTCTTCGGCGAGCCACCCCGTGGTATGCAGAAAAAAGTCGCTGTTGCCGGGAAAGTTGAAAAAGGCATTGGTGGCGAAGGTCGAATTGCCCACGATCACAATGGCCGGGCGCGGCTTGCCTTCTTCCGGAGCGCGCTTCGGGGCGAGGGCGGCGGCCATCGGTAACGGTCCCTTGATGTCTTCCTTTTCATTGAGGCTGACGACTCGTCCCTGCAGATTGGTTTCAGCCCAACTATTGGCGGATGTCCGCGCCAGCGGCACATAGTCCCACTCTTTGCCGGCTTGCTCGTCGAAGGTCACGTGACGGGACAGCGGAAAAAGGACGGCGGAGGTCAAATCCTGTGTGATCTCGTGCTCGGTGAAGGTGCGCACCAAGAGTGCCGTCAAATCGCCTTGTGCGAGGCGATCCTGCAGGTCCACCAACACGCCAGCGCCGAGGCCCAAGCCCCAGTGAGTCAGTAAGGATTCGAGCCCTGTCTGTGTGTCCGGATCGATGAGCAGCAGCACATGCCCGCCCTTGTTCACGTACGACTGAATGCGGGCTTGCTCGTCCTTCGTGACCGGCCGGCGGGGCCCGGCCAGGACCAGCACCGACGTATTCGCCGGTACGTCGGCCTCGTGCAGCAAGGAGACTGTCCCGACATCGTATCCCTGCTTCGTCAGCGCGTCTTTCGCGATGGACAAGCCGTTCCGTTCCTTATCCTCGAGGCTTCGTTCACTGTGACCCTCGACGAAGACGATTCGCTTTTTCGCGTCTTTCGAAATCCGGATCAGTGCGCCGGTGAGTTCGACCTCCGAGGGAGAGGTGACGCGAATGCTTTGCCCATTGCTTTCAAAGATGGCGGTGTCCGTGCGAAGTATGCCGTATGACTGGGCAAGCTTCGGCTGTTTCTCGGGGTCGATGAATTCCACGGTGAGCTTGGTCGATGCCTGGCCGTAGCTTTCCAACCGCTCCTTATAGGCCTGATAGCCGGGATCTTTTTCTCGGGTAAAGACCGTGATTTTCACGTCATGGGGCAGGGAGCGGAGGACACGATGGGTCTGAGGTGCGAGCGTGAAATTTTGATTCTCGGACAGGTCCCATCGCACGGAATGTCGCGAGGCCAGAAAATTTACAATGGCCAGTATCGCCGCGAACAACAAGACCATCAGCAGGCTGTTGGCCCCCATCCTGGTCGAACGTCGCCCCGAGAAGGCCTTGACGGTGTCCCGATGCAGGACCAAAAACAACGCGAGACAGATGAGCGCGAGCCCCTCGGCGACCGTGACTGCCAACAGTTGGTCCGGCCTGAGACTGTAGGCAATCAAGCCCGCGAGGGCGAGAAGACAACCGAGTATGCCGAGAGGGAATGTCTTCAGGCTCATTTCCAGCGCGCCGATTCTACGACTCGGTGGGTGAGGAACAACATGAGCATCAAGCTGCTTCCGAAGTAGACTAGATCGCCGGAGTCGATGAGGCCGCGAACGAGGCGGTCATAATGCTCCATGAACGAGATATACCCAATGACATGGCCCGCCGTGGTGTCACCCAGCAGCGCGGCAAAGCCTGAAATCAGCCAGAGCATGAGGAGGATGCCGAAGCTGACGAACGCCGCCACAATCTGGTTTTCCGTCAGGGCGGAAGCAAACACGCCGACCGCAAGAAACAGCCCGCCCAGGAGCGCCATCCCCAGATAGCCGGTCAGGACCGGGTTCCAGTCAAAGTCGCTGAACAGCATCAACACGGCCGGTACCAGGCCCGTCAATCCCAGCAGTCCGAGAAAGACCAGGAACACGCTGACGAATTTGCCGGCGACAATCTCATGGATCCCGATCGGGCATGTCATCAGGAATTCGAACGTGCGGAGCTTCCGTTCTTCGGCAAACAGGCGCATCGTCAAAATCGGTAAGATGATCAGGAGCACGAAGCGCATGCTGGCGAACAGGTTTCGAAAGACCAGGTCATTCAAATTGATTTGGGCGATCCCCTGCATTTGCATCAATTGAATGGCCTGCGCGCCGGCGAAGACCACATAGAGGTAGGAGAGCAATCCAAAAATAAGCAAAAAGACCGCGCCGACCACATAGACAATGGGCGAGACGAAGTACCCACGAAGTTCTTTGGCCATGACGGCTTGGACGGGAGTCACGAGGTGGCGTCCTGTGTCGTCACGTAGTCGGCGGCTGGGGAACCGAGAGCCGCCGCCTGGTCAGGCAGTCCTTCTTCGTCACGTGTCAGCTGCAGAAAGACGTCCTCAAGAGTCATGGAGACGGTCCGTAGTTCGAGCAGGCCCCAGTGGTTGGACACGACGAAGCGGGCGATGTCCTCGCGCAGGTCCTGTCCGAGACCACACTCGATCAGGAAGCTTCCGATGGTCCCTCCGGGAAAGACGTTCAGAATGCCCGGAAGAGCTCTGAGTTGTTCCTCGCAATTCGCGGGCGGCGTCTTGAGCGTTATCGCAATCTTCTCGGAATGGCGCAGGCGCGCGGACAATTGTTCCGGCGTATCCTCGGCCACAATTCGTCCTCCGCTGATGATGACGACCCGTTGGCAGACGGCCGTCGCTTCCGGCAGGATATGGGTGCTGAGAATCACCGTGTGAGAGCCGGCCAGGCTCTTGATGAGCTCCCGTATTTCGATAATTTGTTTTGGGTCGAGACCGACGGTTGGTTCGTCCAGAATCAACACGGGGGGATCGTGTAACAGCGCTTGAGCGAGCCCCACACGTTGACGATAACCCCGGGACAAGTTCCCGATAAGGCGTCCGCGGACGTTTCCCAGTTCAAGCCGCCCGATGGATTGATCCAGGGCGGAAGTCAAATTCCGGCCGGTCATGCCCCGCAATCGGCCGACAAAGGTCAAATATTCGGTCACGGTCAATTCTTGATAGACGGGAGGAGTTTCTGGAAGATAGCCGATCCGGCGCTTCACTTCGAGCGGCTGGTCGGCGCAGTCGAACCCCGCCACTCGGGCCGTTCCTTCAGTGGCCGGCATGAAGCAGGTCAGGATTCGCATCGTCGTGGTCTTCCCGGCGCCGTTGGGCCCCAGGAACGCCAGGACCTCTCCCTTCGCCACAGAAAAAGACACCCGGTCGATAGCCGTATGATGTCCGTACCGTTTGGTAATGTTCTGAACGTCGATCATGGATGTGATATCAGGTAACCAACTGTGGAGGTCTGGCAGCGGCGTTCGCACACAACCGACCGCGGCAGGATCTTACTCAGTCGGGCTGGGTCAGTCAATACGGTGCCGGATCCCACAGCGCGATTCGGAAACGAACAGACTTTACACGCCCGGTGCGAACTGCTAAGTTTTGCGCCCCGTTCTTGTCTTGCGGGTGTCGCTGCCGTCTTCCACATTGGCCATGGGAGGGATTCGTGAAACTGTTAACGTTCTGCACCATCGCCCTGAGTGCGCTCCTTATCTCGATCGGATGTTCCAGTCAGGGCGATGCGGTTCCGATCAATCTTGCGTTGAAGCCCGCCTCCGATTCCGTGGTGGGCGCTCCCTCAAATCCCGTCACGGTCATCGTGACCCCTTTTGGGGATGATCGATCGGACCGTACCAAGCTGGGCGTGCATCAGTCCCTGTGGGGGACTAGCGAGCCGTTGACGTTGAAGAACGGCACTGTCGGAGAGGTTACGGCTGCGGGGCTCGCGGAATTCCTGGGACGAAAAGGTTGGCGCGTCCGCTATGTCCCGTCTGCCGCCGGAGCCAGTGCGGGGGACGTGGTGATTTCCGGGAAGGTGCTGGAGTCCAGCGTCGATGCACACGGAACCGTCGGATCGACCGACATTGCCGCCAAGCAAAAAATCGTCGTGCATGCAAAGAATGAACGTGACGGGAGTTCCATTACCGACACCGTGAGCCATCAGGGCACCTACTCCGTGTTCTGGTTTGGGCCTGAAGATGCCGAAGAAATCTTGAGCGAAGTGATGGAACGGAATTTCGACAAGTTTGTCAGCCAGACGAAGTTCGACGGAGCGGCCCTTCGATTCAAATAAGCAGAGGCAGGGGTCCCAGGGGACCGATTCATGGTTGACTCAGCCTCTCACATCCCTATATATACAGCTCACCGCATGTAGGGATCCTCCTCCAGTTGTCCAATTTTCGACCTACAGGACGAGCCGTATCCTCCATACCGAGGTAGGGGAAGAGGGTACGCATACGGTATTGTTGAACACTCGGGGCTTCCCTAGTCTGGAACTATCGCTCACCGGAGTATGTTCCACAGGAGGCGAAACATATGAGCACACAGAGAAACAGTCATCCAATAAAGTCATCGGGACCGATGCTCGTCGTTGTCGTGTGCCTCTCGTTCGGCGCCTGCTCCTGGATTCCAAAGGGGGAAAGCGGCCTGGACGTGGGGATTAAAGACCGAGGCGTCGCCTCGTGGTACGGCGAGCAGTTTCATGGCAGACAAGCCGCGAACGGGGAAATCTTCGATATGTCGGCGCTGACCGCCGCTCACCGGACGCTTCCTCTCGGCAGCATGATCAGGGTGGTCAATCTAGCGAACGGCAAACATGTTCGTGTGCGGATCAACGACCGCGGTCCCTACGTCAATGGACGAATTCTTGACCTCTCATATGCCGCCGCCGCTCGATTGGGGATGGTCAGTGGTGGAATTTCGGTTATTCAGCTGGAAGTGATCGGTGACCATCGCCCGGATTTCATGCGGCTCGAAGACGAGTCGCCCGCAACCAGTTTCTCCCTGCTGCGCATTCATCAGCTCGATACGCGGACTCTCGCTTCGGCCGGCCGGCCCTCGCTCGCGGCCCTTGATTCGACGATGACTCCGGCGCATCGGCAGCCCCCCAACGACGTCATGAGACAGCGTCGGCTACGGGGCGGGCCATCGCTGCTTGCAGCCGATCCCTCCAATCGCAACGTCGCGACTCTCATGCTTTCCTAGCTCCCCTGGTAGGCCCGCGCGCCGGTTGACAGTGCGGGAACCTCTCCACTAGACTGACTTCTCTGCTGAGCAGAACGCCGGAGGTTTCAACCAGTCACGTGAGAAGGAGCGAGAGGGCATGGCGAAGAAAAAGGCAGTGGAATCCGAAGAAGCGAAGTTAAAAACGAAAGTGTCGGCGAAACGAGCCGGGCATACCGATGTGAAGGGCGATGCCGCTCTGCGGGCACTCCGCAAGCGACTCAAGCGTGAGCAGCGCAAGCGGCGGGCCTTAGCGTTGCGAAGAAAGCATGCGGCCGGCACTAAAGGGACGGCCGCCACCGCATCCGCCTAGCGCCCGATCGATGGCGCTGGACTCAAACCAATCTAACAGACCGACCTAGCGGTAGGATTCACATGGAACAAGAACAGAAAGATATCAAGGACGAGTTGGCAGCAGGCGAACCTGCGAGCGACGAGCTGACTGACCAAGTCGCCGCCGACCTGGTGGGAGAGGCGCCGCCCGAGGGGGCGGTGAGCGCGGGTCAGGGCACAGTGGCGCTCGAGGAAGAGCAGGTCAAAGACGAGATTGATATTCAGATCGACCTGCTCAATGATCCCGACTGGGTGGTGCGTCGGGAGGCGGTGATCACTCTTGGTGAGATGGGTGATGAGCGCTGTGTCGAGCCGCTGGCTAAGGGCCTCCGTGACGGGGACTGGCAAGTCCGCGAAGTTGCCATTGAGGCGATGGGACAGGTCGGGTCTCCTGCCGTGGATACCTTGCTGAAGCTGCTGCGCGATTGGGATGTCAGGAAGTACGCGATTCTGGCGCTGGGAAAGATTCGGGACGAGCGGGTGCTGGATCCGTTAATGCAACAGCTTAAAAACGACGAATTTAAAGATGACGCGATCAACGCGCTCGTCGAGCTGGGTGAACCCTCGGTTCCGAAACTGGTTGCCGCCCTCAAGGATAAGGATGAAAACGTCCGCAAGAGTGCGGTGCTCGCGCTGGGCCGGATCAAGAACAGCGCCGCGATCGATCCGCTGATTGAGATGCTCGGCGACAACGATTGGTTCACGAGACTGACGGCGGCAGCGGCTTTGGAGTCCATCGGAGATGAGCGAGGCCGCGAGGCCATCAAGCCGCTCATGAAAGATCCCGATATGGTCGTGAAGATGCGGGTGGAGCGTATCCTGGCAAAGTGGAAAAAGCAGCCCGTTTCCCAACCGGCGAACGCGTAAGTTATTTGTTGAGCAGCTGATCCATGCGGCCCTGAATCGCATCCAGTTTCTTCAGGGGAACCGATTTTCCCATCGAAATTTCGAGCCGCACCTCCCGAAGGGATCCCGTCAGATCCCGAACCGCTTGGTCGGCTGGGTCAAGCTGGCCTCCCTTGGTAACCGCTTCAAGTGCCCGCACGGCCTCGCCCAGTTCTTTCGCCGCATCCCCGAAATTCCGGTCAAAGACGTTCGCCTTGGCTTGCACCAGCCGCGATTTGGCATCCACGAGACCTTGGCGCCGTCGCAGGTCGCGCTCGATTCCCATCGTGGTGTCCAGCACATTTCTTGAGAGGTCTCTGATGGATCGCTGCAGGTCGGAAATGGTTTGTTGTAAGGTGCCGACTGGCCGCTGGCCGTAATAATAGCCGGAGAAGAATGAAGCCATAATCAGGAACACGAAGCCGATGAATTTGAGCATATTCCTCCTTGGGTCAATGACCGCGCCGGGACGGGGTGGGCCTAGTCAGTACCTGTAGGAGGCTCGCCGCGGCGACGATGCGCACCGCTTCATCGGAGTCCTGCATGCCCTTCACGAGCAATGAA
The DNA here is from genome assembly GCA_963728135.1 of uncultured Nitrospiraceae bacterium. Lineage (GTDB taxonomy): Bacteria > Nitrospirota > Nitrospiria > Nitrospirales > Nitrospiraceae > Nitrospira_D. Next base: position 38,993 of record CAVSJC010000018.1, read on the forward strand.
ATCGCCGGTTCTGATTGCTTGCGCAACGCTTTGGCGGCCATCAGCCGTGGGAGCGGTTGCTGATCCTGGAGGAGCGTCTGAAGGACGGAGAGCGCCTGTTTTTCAGAGGTGGCGCTCAATGCCTGGGCCGCTGCGCCGCGCACAGAGGGATCGGGGTGTCGTGCAAGGTCGGCTGCCAGCAGAATCGCCGAGGTGTCGCCCAAGCGAAGCAGCGCTTCTGCCGCGCTGGCCCTGACGTGGAGACTGGGATCGCGTGTGAGGGCTTCGAGCAACGGACGATTCTCGCGGATGCCCAACCGGCCCAGACTTCCGGCAGCCACTCCGCGCACCATGGCCACTTCGTCTCCGATGGCATGTGTGAGCGGAGCCACTCCGCCGGGTGACCCGTACTCTCCCAGTGCGCCGGCCGCAAACGCGCGCACAGACGGGTTCGGATCGTACACCGCCTGGCTGAGGACGGCCAAGCTCGACGGGCGCTTGAGACGCCCCAGCACACCGAGGGCGGCCATTCGAACCTCGGCGTCGGGCAGCGTGGTGGCGTTGGTAATGTCAGTCAGCTTGTCTGCTTGTCCCATTTGATACAGGGCCGCATAAGCGAAGACAGCTTCCGGACCCTCTTCCGTGCGGCCGATTTCAACAAACCGCTTTGTCAGGTCTTCGGCTTTGGCCTCACCCAACGCCGTGATGGCCGCAATCCGGACGGTGGGCATGTCATCGTTGAGCGCACGTCGCAAGGCGCCGGACTTTGCCGCGAGGCCGGCCTTGCCGATCGCCTCAGCCGCGCGGGCCCGGACGAGCACGGAGGCATCCAGCAGGCCGTCCTCTAAAACCGCCGCGGTTTCCGGCAGGCCGAGTTCCGCAAGGGCGGTATAGGCTGCGATACGGACATGTTCCTTTTGATCGCGAACCCGGCTGGTGATCAGACCGAGCGCAAGCGGCCGGAGGAGTGTCGCGTCGTGAGGCTGTCCCGATGGGGTGAGTCGCGTATAGAGAGGTAAGGCCTCCTCGGTCCGCCCGAGCTTGACGTAACTCAGCAGCGACAGACGCAACAAGGCTTTCGACGGTGTGCGTTCCGGCGGCAATCCCTGAAACAGTGTGGTGACCGCTGCGTAGTCCCCCTCTCGAAACAGCGCCGCCGCTTTCGAGTCGAGCGAAGCCGACGTCTCGGCCGTCGCTCCGGCGACATTGATCCATCCGAGGCCGCACACGGCGGCAGCCATGATCAAAAGGGGGAACGGGCCTGTGCGGTCATCCCGGGAAAGAACCGGTGTCACCATGTGGAAGGCGCGCGCACGGTCGCGGCACTGTACATCGTCTTGACATAGTCCTTGACCATTCGCTTGGTGCAGAATTGCGGCGCGATCGTCCGGATACATTCTTTGACCATTTGCAGCCACCCACGGGGAATGCCGTCAAGATCGCGCTGATAATACAGGGGCACCGCTTCCTGCTCGAGCATGCGGTACATTTGGTCCGCGTCGTGCTGGTCCTGCGCCTGGAGGTCGCCCCCGTCGCCTAACGGCTGAATGCCCCATCCGTTGGCGCCGTTGTATCCTTCGACCCACCAGCCGTCGAGCACACTGAAGTGCAACACACCGTTGAGGGACGCTTTCATGCCGCTGGTGCCGCTGGCCTCCAACGGAAAGCGTGGGGTATTGAGCCAGATATCGACGCCCTGCACCAGATATTTGGCCATGTGCATTTCGTAATCCTCAAGGAACGCGACCTGCCCGCCCAGCTTATGATCGTGGCAGAAGTTCAAGACTTCATGGATGAAGTAGCGCCCCGGTTCGTCGGCCGGATGGGCTTTACCGGCGAAGATCAATTGGACCGGTCTCCACTTGTCTTGCAGCAGATGCTTCAAACGCTCGAGGTCCCGGAATAAGAGCGTCGCGCGTTTGTAGGTGGCGAATCGCCGGGCAAAGCCGATCGTCAATGCTTCCGGGTCGAGCAGCGTGCCGCGTGTCAGCACCTGAGAGGGTTGCAATTGCCCGTGCATCCATCCGGTCCTGGCGCGTTCACGAATGAACCCCATCAGCTTTCGCTTCATGTTCTGACGCACGGCCCAGAGTTCGTGATCCGGGATATCCATCACCCGCTGCCACATGGCCGGATCGTCGCAATGCTCAGTCCAATCGCGGCTCAGTGATTTGCTGTAGAGGCGATCGAGGTCCGGTGAGATCCAGGTCGGCGCATGAATCCCGTTCGTCACGCTCTTAATGGGGATCTGTTCGGTCGGCAGGCCTGGCCAGAAATGTCGCCACATTTCCCGCGTCACGCGCCCGTGTTCCTGACTGACTCCGTTGACATGAGCGGACAGTCGCATGACCAGCGCCGTCATATTGAACCCTTGACCGCGCGATTCAGGCGTCTCGCCCAGTCCGAGAAATTCCTCTCGCGAGAGGCCGATCTGTTCCCAGAAGCCGGCGAAATACCGATCCATCAAGTGGTGAGGGAAGACATCGTGGCCGGCGGGAACCGGGGTGTGCGTCGTAAAGACCGTGCTTTGGCGGACAATCTCGCTCGCTTCAGCATGGCTGGTGCCTTTCTGCACCAACTCGCGGATTCGCTCCAAGGTTAAGAAAGCGGAGTGGCCTTCGTTGGCATGCCAGATGGACGGCTCAATGCCGAGCGCCCGCAACATGCGCACGCCACCGATTCCAAGCAGAATTTCCTGGCACAGCCGCATCTCTTGATCGCCTCCATACAAGCGGGCGGAGAGCGCTCGATTCTCGGGGCTGTTCTCGGGCACATCGGTGTCGATTAAGTACAGGGGGACTCGTCCGACCAGGACCTTCCAGACCACGGCGCTGACGTGGCGGCCGCCCATCTCAACGGTAAACCGGCAAGGATCTCCCGAAGGCGTCAAGGCCGAATGGATCGGTGACTCTTCCCGATTGAACGGCGCGTAGGCCGCTTCCTGCCATCCTTCGGGAGTAATGCGTTGTCGAAAATAACCTTGCGGATACATGAAGCCGATGCCGACGAGGGGGACGCCAAGGTCGCTGGCCTCTTTGCAATGGTCGCCGGCCAGGATGCCGAGACCGCCGCTGTAAATGGGAATCGAGGTATGGAGGCCGAATTCAGCAGAGAAATAGGCGATCGTCGTCCCGGCCAAATCGGGATGCTGTGTACTGAACCAGGTGCGTTTGCTGGCGCGATAGTCATCGAAGAGCCGGAGCACCGCGGAATACTGACGAAGGAACGAGGGATCTTCCGAGAGTCTGTTCACGCGTTCCGGCTTGACGTCAGCCAGCAGTTTGACCGGGTTGTGGTGGGTATAAAACCACAGAGTCGGGTCGATGGACTCGAACAGCCGGCGCGCTTCCGGCGTCCAACTCCACCAGAGATTATGGGCAACTTCTGAGAGACGGTTGAGGTTTTGTGGAAGTGGTCTCGATGAACCGTTTACGGACTCAATCGTCACAAAGGCTCCTTACAAAAGTGTTGGGAAATCGGTCTATCGGCCGCGGTAGTCGTTCAGGCGTGTCCTGCCTTGTGCCATGAGGCCCACTGTTCGGAGAATGCCACGGCGGCATAACGTTCGCCAAGGACTTTCGCAACCCTGTTCAGATGCTTGGTGAGTTGCTGGAGTTCGGACGGCGTCAAATCGTTTCGAAAGCGGGGATGGAGTCCCCATCGCGTCTCTACTTCTTCTCCTGACACCGTAGACATGAGACTGACCAGCTTGATCTCCTGGCCGGTGGCCCCCTTCTTCTCGCCTCCAGCTTCTGATGTGGCGATCGCCGCGGGAATCTGAACGGCGCTGGTCGGCGGCGCCTGGCCCTGGAGCACGGCGCTGATGGCGGGCACAATCGCGGAGGCGCAGAGCCTGGCGGCTGAACCCAGCTCCGTGTTCCCCGGCGCTCCGAGCATCTCAGCCACGCGCTCGCTGAAGTCTGCGAACAGCTCATTTTTAGCTTTCGAGTCTTCGGTGATCAAGAATTTGTACTTTTCGTACCGCTCGCGGCTTTCTGCCACTGCGCCGCCTATGGTCAGCATAATTTCCATCTGATCGGCGTTATTGCCGAAGGCCGGTTCCAACACGGTTTTCAATTGAGTGGTGACGGCATCTTCCAGCCCGTTCATGAATTCGAGCTGATCCTTGATTGGTATGTACAAAGCAGTCAGCCGGTCGGTCAGATTGAACATCACTTTGAGAAACTCCAGATACAGGCCCCATTCGTCTTGACGCTTCAACTTGAGGGCCCGTTCAGGGACGGTGCGTTTCATCATCGTCACCGATTCACCTGACACTGCGAGCATCAGTTCGGCCAGTGCGCGCAGCTGCTGATGGTATTCACTTTTGGCAGTACTCATGGGTGTGTGTCGACGCTCCAATAATCCGTTCGGCGCACATTATATACAGGTTTGTATTCGGGCTCCAAGGGGCAGGGCTGTCCGCGAGCGCGACAGACGTGCGCCCGATGCTCGCCGTTGCCCAGTCGCACCTGGTATATCATCACAGATGCGGGAGAGCCGGTCGCATGAAGTCTCGTGAACTTAATCGGGCGCACTTGATCGAGTTGGCCGATCTGTTGGCGAAAGCGCTCGACACCACGGTGAAGATACCGGGCACATCGTGGTATCTCGGCCTGGATCCAATGCTGGGACTCATTCCAGGCATCGGCGATGCCGTGGCCAGTCTTATGGGCACCATCATCCTCGGACTGGCGACGCGGCTGCAGGTACCCAGGATCGTCCTCGCCAGGATGAGCCTGAATCTCTTGATCAATGGCACACTCGGAGCGGTCCCGATCGTGGGCGATGTCTTTTCGGTCTGGTTTCGTAGTAATGCCAGGAATGCCGTGCTGCTTCGAGAGGCCGCGTCCCGGCCTGCGCGTGAGACTCATCGCGATTGGCTGTATGTAGGCGGGATTATCGGCGGGACGGTGCTGCTGTTAGGGGTGATGATCGGTCTGGTGATGTGGCTTGTCGTCAAGACATGGACCGTCCTCGTGTCACTTTGAAAGGTGGCCGGGAGTATGTTATACAGCGCGGCCTCCTGATTGGTAGGATGTCATCCAGTCTTCCCCGCGTCACACCATGGAACGAGAAACCAAAACGTATGTCCTGAAACGGCCCGTCGAAGAGACCGTGCCCAGGAAGCTCTCTATCGACTATTCGGCCGCGCTGAATGCACAACAGCTCGCGGCTGTGACGGCGGGCGACGGTCCCTCGCTGGTGATTGCAGGGGCCGGGAGCGGAAAAACCCGCACCCTCGTCTATCGCGTTGCCTACCTGATCGATTCGGGCGTCGATCCCTCGAATATTCTCTTGCTGACGTTTACGCGCAAGTCGGCTCAAGAAATGCTTGAGCGGGCTGGCGACTTGATCGGCGCCCGGAGTCAGCGAGTCTGCGGCGGAACGTTCCATTCCGTCGCGAATCTGCTGCTGCGCCGCTATGGCCGTTCCATCGGTGTGGAACCGGGTTTTACCATTCTCGATCGCGGCGACGCAGAGGATCTGATCGCGCTGGTGCGATCTCAGTTGGGGCTGAATGAAAAAGACAAACGCTTCCCCCGCAAGGGGACCATTATGGAAATGCTCAGCAAGAGCGAGAACACGCTCCGCTCGCTCGATGACATCATCATCGAGGAGTTCAGCCATTTTTCCGATCATGCGGAGGATCTCGGCCGATTGCAGAAAGCCTATCAGGCCGCGAAACGTCAGAAGCAGCTCCTGGACTACGACGACTTGCTGGTGATGCTGCGGCAACTGCTGTTGCTGGATGACTCAGCCCGGGCGACGATCTCCCGCCACTATCGCTACATCCTGGTCGATGAGTATCAGGATACCAACCGGCTCCAGGCCGAAGTGATCCGGCAGCTGGCCACCACCCACAATAACGTCATGGTCGTCGGCGACGACTCCCAGTCGATTTATGCGTTCAGGGGAGCGACGTTCAAGAACATCATGGATTTTCCGGTCCTGTTCCCCGGCACCACTATTTACAAGCTGGAGGAAAATTATCGCAGCACTCAGCCGATCCTGAATCTGGCGAACTGCATCATCGACGAAGCGGCTGAAAAGTATACGAAGCGTCTCTTCACCCGCAAGATCGACGGACCACTGCCCGCACTGGTCGAAGCGGCAGGTGAGAATGCGCAGTCCCGGTTCATTGCGCAAAAGATACTCGAACTCCGTGAGGAGGGCGTGCCGCTCGAGCGAGGTGGCCGTCCTGTTCCGCTCCAGCTTCCATTCGTTCGATTTGGAAATAGAGCTGTCGCGGAAAGGACTTCCCTTCATCAAGCGGGGAGGCGTCAAATTTATTGAAACGGCGCATGTCAAAGATTTGCTGGCCCATTTGCGGGTCATCGCCAACCCGCTCGATACAGTCAGCTGGCATCGCATGCTGATGTTGGTCGAAGGAGTGGGCCCCAAAAAGGCGCACGATCTGTTGGCGGCGGTGGTGAAATCGGACAAGCCCTGCGACGTCTTGCGGGCAGTCAACGGACGATCTGGCCAGGGTCTTAAAAATCTGGCCAACACACTGGAGACGTTGTCCGGTTCGGCGGATCTGAAGCCGGCCGAGCAGGTGAATCACGTCTACGAGTACTACCTGCCAATCCTGAAAGAGCAATACGACGACTATCCGAAGCGGATCGAGAGATTTGGAGCATCTCCATACGATTGCCGAAGGCTATCCCGGTGTGAATGAATTTCTTGCTGATTTGGCGTTGGAACCACCGGATGGCAGCGCCGTGAATGTGGAAGCGCCCGACCGCGACGATGAGCGGCTGGTACTTTCCACTATTCATTCAGCCAAGGGACTGGAGTGGCAATGTGTGTTCGTGATCTGGGTGGTGGATGGCCGATTCCCGTCGATGTATTCGTTTGTCACCGACGAAGAACTGGAAGAAGAGCGGCGGCTTTTTTATGTGGCAGTCACGCGAGCCAAGCGGCATTTGTTTCTGACCTATCCCATCAATGTGTACGATAAGACGCAGCGGGATGCTGCTCTCGAAGCCGTCTCGTTTTCTTGACCATGTGTCTCGGTTTGTTGGAGCACGCTGGCGCTCGTGGAGGAAGGCGGACGAAGCGATTGGCAGGTGCCGCGAGACCCCTATTTTTAGGATCATCTCTCGTTTGACGACGATCGGTCGTTCCCCGACCTCACTGACGTTTCTATGACATTGCGATATGTCGTTCACGCTTTGTGGCTGTGCTTCGCGCTTGCGTTCTGCCGATCTCGCATGCCCTCGGGAGGGGGAAGCGCCGGCTCCGCGCGCATATCTGGAAGCAAATCATGGCTGAAGCCGGGAAGGCTTCGAGTTGCCCACAAGTTTCTGCGCACATGCCCGCGGAGTTTGTCGGCTTTGAGTTCGACGATTTGCAGGCACTTTGCGGCCGAGTATCATCCGGGCGACCATCGCATGGTGTTGAATCGAACGCTCTCGTTCAATGTGGCCGGCCGGAACGTTGAAGCCACTGCCTAGGCTGACTCATACAGAAGTGGAGATGCTCTACCACGAACTCTTTCACGCCTATATGGACTTTCTGTGACCACGGAAGCGCAAGGACAGCCTCATCCGCTGCTGTTGTTTGCCGGGAGTCAGCAGCGAATGCCGGTATCGGCGCCGTGTCGATCACGCCGGTGGTCCAACGAAGAATGGAAACGGAGGAGCGCTATTCTCAAGCGAGCGTGAATCCTGGGAAGCCTTGAATGAAACGTGGGCCGTCTTTGTCGGCTGGACGGTTTGGAGCGAGCTGGAAATGCGGCATGAAGCGGCAGCGAGTCCATCCGTAAGCCCTCAGGGAAGCCGGGATGCATGGCTTCGCCGTTTGAGCAGGCGGCTGCGAGAGGGAGAGCTCCGCGGCTACTATGTCCCGGAGGACCCTGCTGAGCGAAGGGTGACCAGAAAACGGTTTTTGGCTCAACTCAGTCCTTCGAGCGAAGAAATTGGACGCTCGAGGTCAGGGCGACTGGAGTTGCTCGGATGTTAAGTAGGGAGCAAGTCGGGACATGGATCTTCACCAAACAAAGCTGCGTCAGATTCCAGAAAATTGAATAACGCGTCCGGCCTATCCACGTTCTTCAGGAGAAGGTTCGGAAGTGTGCTCCCTGAACATGAGGGTGGGGCAGGAGCTGCGGGCAATTAATGCGAAAAATTCCATACAGGCGCCTATTCCCCGGGGTCTTGACATCACAAAACTTCATCAATAGAATCCAGCCGTTTCCTGAATAAGGCTGAGTCCGCTGCTCATCACTTCCTCCTTAATTTTGAGGAGGGAGGGCTGTGCGTGGAGAGGCTTGCTCTTCTTTTCCAGGAACCACCTCGATAAAGAAATGAGGACAGTTCTAGCTGGAATTTTTTACGTTGAAGAGAATGGGTATGCGGGCAGGTACCCAAGTGGCCAAAGGGGGCAGACTGTAAATCTGTTGCCTTATCGGCTTCCAAGGTTCGAATCCTTGCCTGCCCACCACACAGAGCAATGCTTGACCGACAGTGGTGTCTGTGCGAGAAGTGATCGAAGTGATCTAGTTGTGTCGGCTTCGGCGAATCGGATAGAGACACTTGTTGTGACGTGCAGAGGCGGGCGTAGCTCAGCGGTAGAGTCCCAGCCTTCCAAGCTGGCTGTCGTGGGTTCAACTCCCACCGCCCGCTCCAAATGGCACGACGTGAAGCGTTGTCCGTGACGCAGTCGTGAATCGTGGCGGACAATCGGATAGACGACTCGAAACGACCTTACGGAACCTTGTCACGGATGACGCAAGACAATTACGATGGCCCACGTAGCTCAGTTGGTAGAGCACGTCCTTGGTAAGGACGAGGTCACGCGTTCGATCCGCGTCGTGGGCTCCATACCAGCAGTGATGCTGATGGCGATGAGCGTCCATGGAGTGAGCGCTGCGCTCGCGGATCATATCATCTTCAGTTATTACGCAGAAGGAGTGAGGTATGGCGAAGGCGAAATTTGAGCGGAAGAAGCCGCATGTGAATATCGGGACGATCGGGCACGTGGACCACGGGAAGACGACGTTGACGGCGGCGTTGACGAAGATCTGTGCGGACAAGGGCATGGCGAAGTTCATCAGCTATGACGAAGTGGCCAAGGCGAGCGAGAGCCAGGGGCGGCGCGATGCCACGAAGATCATGACGATCGCCATCAGCCACGTGGAGTATGAGACGGACAAGCGGCACTATGCGCACGTCGACTGCCCGGGCCACGCCGACTACGTCAAGAACATGATCACGGGGGCGGCGCAGATGGACGGGGCCATTTTGGTGGTGAGCGCGGCCGACGGGCCCATGCCGCAGACCCGGGAGCATATTCTGTTGGCCCGCCAGGTGGGCGTCCCCTTCATCGTGGTGTTTTTGAACAAGGCGGACAAGGTCGACGACAAGGAACTGTTGGAACTGGTCGAATTGGAAGTGCGGGAGCTGCTGACGCAAGTACGGGTTTCCGGGCGACAAGACGCCGATCATTCAGGGCAGCGCCTTAAAGGCGATGGAAGGCGATCAAGGGCCGTTGGGGGTGCCGTCGATCTTGAAGTTGTTGGAGGCCGTCGACACCTACATTCCGACGCCGCAGCGGCCGATCGATAAGCCGTTTCTGATGCCGATCGAAGACGTCTTTACGATCAGCGGGCGCGGCACGGTGGTGACGGGGCGCTGCGAGCGGGGCATCGTGAAAGTCGGCGATGAAATCGAGATCGTGGGCTTGAAGCCGACCCAGACGACCGTGGTGACGGGCGTCGAGATGTTCCGCAAGGTGCTCGATGAGGGGCAGGCGGGCGACAACATCGGGGTGCTCTTGCGGGGGACGAAGAAAGAAGACGTGGAGCGGGGCATGGTGCTGGCGAAGCCCAAGAGCATTACCCCGCATACGAAGTTCAAGGCGGAGATCTATGTGTTGACCAAGGAAGAAGGGGGACGGCATACGCCGTTTTTCAACGGGTACCGGCCGCAGTTTTACTTCCGGACGACCGACGTGACCGGGATCGTCTCGTTGAATCCGGGGGTGGAGATGGTGATGCCGGGCGACAACGTGAGTGTGACGGCCGAGTTGATCAGCCCGATCGCGATGGACCAGGGCTTGCGCTTCGCGGTGCGCGAGGGCGGCAAGACCGTCGGCTCCGGCGTCGTCACGGAAATTCTGGCGTAATGGGAAGTAGCCGTCGTCTGGCGGCTGTGGGAGAGTTGCGATGCGAGAAATCATTGACCTGGCCTGTACGGCTCTGCAAGCAGCGGAACTATTCGACCAATGAAAAATAAGAAGAACGATCCTGATCGGTTGGAACGAAACAAGTTTTGCAAGTTCTGCCGGAAGCACACGCCTCACAAAGAAGTGAAGTAAGGGTTCTGGGGAACTCAGAATCGCGATGTGAGGGGCATGGTGTCAACGGCAGCACGTCGGTCTCCAAAACCGAAAGTCTGGGTTCAAATCCTAGTGCCCCTGCCACACAGGCTTGCTCAGGCCACGGTCCGTTCGGACGGCGGCTGGAGTGTCTGGAGCGTGGAACGCAAAGATTGTCGCGACGGAGCAGGCGCCGTTGCGGTGGGACGGACGGAAGAGAGGGTGTGATGTTTAAGCGGATGACGGATTCGATCCGGATGTTCATCACGGACGTCCGGGCGGAATTGAAGAAGGTGTCGTTTCCAAGTCGAAGCCGAAACGATCGGATCCACGACGGTCGTCATCGTCTTTTGCGTCCTCATGTCGTTGTATCTCTCGGTGATCGACTCGTTCCTGGTGTGGCTGGTGGGCAAGATCATTTGATGAACGTGCGCAAGACCGTCTCGCAGTCGAGTCTGTAGCTGAAGGGTGGTGCATGACGAAAAAACTGGTACGTCATCCATACCTATGCCGGCTTTGAGGGGCGCGTGAAAACCAGTTTGCTGGAACGGGCCAATCAGATGGGCCTGACCGAAAAGCTCGGGCAGGTTCTGGTTCCGACGGAGGACGTCATCGAAATCAAGGACGGCAAACGACGGACCTCGCGGCGGAAAGTTTTTCCCCGGCTATGTCCTGGTCGAATTGGAAACACCCTTGACTGATGAGACGCTGCAGATGATCAAGGAAACGCCCAAGGTCACCGGGTTTGTCGGCGGCGGGGCCCAGCCGACTCCGCTGACTCAGATGAAGTGGAGTCGCTGCTCGAAGCAGGTCGATGCCGGGCAGTCGGGACCGCGTGAGCAGGTGAAATTCATCAAGGGCGACAATGTCCGCATCGTCGATGGACCATTCCTGGGTTTCAACGGCGTGGTCGATGAAGTGGATCAGGATCATAGCCGCCTGAAGGTCATGGTCAGCATCTTCGGACGCTCCACGCCGGTCGAACTTGGATTTCTGCAGGTCGAACGCATATAAACAGCAGGACGGTTCGGCAAACATGAGTCGCATGCTCAGCAAGACGTTTTGAGGAGATTGTCATGGCCAAGGAAGTCTCGGCTCAGATCAAGTTGCAGATTCCGGCGGGAAAAGCGAACCCGGCTCCTCCGGTCGGTCCGTCGCTCGGGCCAGCATGGCGTCAACATCATGGAGTTTTGCAAGCAGTTCAATGCCAAGACGCAGAAGGAAGGCGACAGCATCATTCCCGGTCATCATCACGGTCTATAAAGACCGGACCTTCACCTTTATCATGAAGACGCCGCCGGCGTCCGATCTGCTGAAGAAGGCCGCCGGCATCATCAAGGGCTCAGGCGTGCCGCAGAAGGACAAGGTCGGCAAGATCACGCGCAAGCAGCTGAAGGAGATTGCCCAAAAGAAGATGACCGATTTGAATGCCGCTGATCTGGAAGGCGCGGTCAAGATCATCGAGGGCACGGCTCGCAGCATGGGCGTCGTCATTCAAGGGTAAGCGCAACGAGAGAAGGAGTCGTCGGATGGGAAAGAAGATGAAGGCTGCGGTGAGAAAGATGGAGCCGCGGTCTATGGCCTGCGTGAAGCGGTCGATGCCGTCAAGAAGGCGGCATTCGCCAAATTCGATGAATCGGTCGACCTGGCCATCCGGTTAGGAATCGATCCCAAACGGTCGGATCAAATGGTGCGCGGGAACGACCTCTCTTGCCTCATGGCACCGGGAAGAAGGTTCGTGTGCTCGTCTTCGCGAAAGGCGAAAAGGAGCAGGAGGCGCGTCAGGCCGGAGCGGATTACGTGGGCGCCGATGATCTGATGGAGAAGATCAAGGGCGGCTGGATGGATTTCGATTATGCGATTGCTACGCCGGATCTGATGGCGTCTGTCGGAAAGCTCGGAAAGGTGTTGGGACCTCGCGGACTCATGCCGAATCCGAAAACCGGCACCGTGACGTTTGAAGTCGGGAAAGGCGGTCGCCGAGATTCGTAAGGGCCGAGTCGAGTTCAAGGTGGAAAAGGCCGGCATCGTGCAGGTGCCGGTCGGCAAAGTGTCGTTCGACAGCCGGACAAGCTCTACGACAACGCCTCGGCGGTCATCGAGTCGGTGGTGAAGGCCAAGCCGGCTTCCTGCAAGGGGCGTTATCTCAAGAGCGTGACGATTTCGAGCACGATGGGGCCAGGGGTGAAGCTGGACACCGTGGCCTTGACCAAGGAGTGGAGCTAGGAATCGGGCCAACAGTTCTCGAAGCGTCTGGAGAAAGGGTCAGTATGAAGAAGGAAGAAAAAGCCACAGCGGTTGCGGAACTGACGGAAAAATTCGGTCGTGCGCGATTGGCCATCTTGACCGAGATGTGTGGGCCTTCCGGTCAACCAGGTCACCGAGTTGCGGAAGCAGCTTCGCGGCGCCAAGGCCGAATACAAGGTCGTCAAGAATACCCTGGCGATTCGGGCGGCCGAGGGCACGATCCTGGCTGGGCTGAAGGCGCATCTCAAGGGGCCGACGGGCGTCGTCATCGGATATGACGATCCGGTGCTGCCGACCAAGATCCTGCGCGGATTTCATCACGGCGGAGAAGCGCGAAGAGAAAATCCGGATCACGGTCGGGCGTCCTCGAGGGCAAGGTCGTCCAAGCCGGCGGAGTTGGCGGCGGTCGCCAAGCTGCCCAAGAAGGAAGTGTTGATCGCGATGCTGTTGTCGGCCATGCAGGGGCCGATTCGCGGCGTGGTGTATACGCTTGAGTGCAGTGCTTGACAAAGTTTGTGAGAGTCATTGCAGCCATTCAGGACAAACGGAAAGGGGAGGGAGACATGTCAGCAACAGCAACGAAGTTGTCACAGGAAGAATTGATCAAGGCCATCGAGGGCATGAGCGTGCTGGACTTGGCCGAATTGGTGAAGGGGTTGGAGACCCGTTTCGGCGTCACGGCGGCGGCTCCGGTCGCCATGGCCGCGGCGCCGGCCGCCGGTGGAGCCGCGGCGGCTCCGGCCGAAGAGAAGACGGCGTTCGACGTCATTCTGGCCTCGGCCCCGGCCGACAAGAAGATTCAGGTCATCAAGGTCGTGCGTGAACTCACCAGCCTCGGACTCAAGGAAGCCAAGGATCTCGTCGAAGGCGCTCCGAAGCCCGTCAAGACCGGCGTGACCAAGGAAGAGTCCGATACGATGAAGAAGAAGCTCGAAGAGAGCGGCGCCAAAGTCGAAATCAAGTAAGCTCGGTCGTTCGAACCGTGTGAGCGTCGCGTGCGATCGGCGTGCCTCAAGCCCAACCATATGTAGTGGAGGACTGCGGAATGTCCGAAACGACTCTACAAGAGTTCGTCGAACGGAAGGATTTTTCTCGTATTCGAACCAGCATCGATATTCCGGATCTCATCGAGATCCAGAAGCGTTCCTACGAGGAGTTCCTTCAGATGGAAGTCGAGCCGGAACGACGCAAGGATCACGGATTGCAGGCGGCGTTGGCCAGCGTGTTTCCGATTCCCGACTACAACAATACGGCGATGCTCGAGTTCACGAGCTACACGCTTGGGCACGCCCAAAGTATGACGAGCGGGAATGCCTCGAGCAAGGCATGACCTTCGCCGTGCCGCTCAAGCTGCGCGTGCGTCTCGTGGTCTTCGACAAGGAAGACAAGGGCCCGAAGAAGAAGGTCCTCGACGTGCGCGAGCAGGAGGTCTATGTCGGCGAATTGCCGCTGATGACCGAACGCGGCACCTTCATCGTCAACGGAACCGAACGCGTCGTGGTGAGCCAGTTGCACCGGTCGCCTGGCGCCTCGTTCACGCACGACAAAGGCCGCACGCATGCCAGCGGCAAGGTGCTGTACTCCGCCCGCATCATTCCGTATCGCGGGTCATGGCTCGATTTCGAGTTCGATGCGCGCGATATCCTGTACGTCCGCATCGATCGTCGTCGAAAGATGCCGGCGACGATTCTGCTGAAGGCCTTCGGCTTTTCGCAGCGACGATCTGCTGAAAATGTACTATCCGGTCGAGGAGATCCGCGTGGTCAAGGGCAAGCTGTTGCGCAAGCTGGATCCCGAGATCCATCACGGCATGCGTGCTCCGACGGACGTCACTGACAAGGGCGGCAAGGAACCGCTCGTGCGGGAAGGCGCCAAGCTGACGAAGGGCATGATCGCCAAACTCAAGGCGGCCGGCGTCAAAGAGATTCCTGTCGCGCCCAGCGAGTTGGTCGGACGAGCGGTGTTGACGCGAAGTGGTCGATGCCAAGAAGAACAAGCTGGTCGAAAAAAATCAGCGGCTCACCGCCGAGATCGATCGAGAAGATCCTTGAAAGCGACATCGAAGAATTCAAGGTCGATCTATCTTCGACACGGCGACTGCCACGCCGGTGATTCTCGACACGCTCGAAATGGAACGAGACGGCGTCGAAGGAAGAGGCGATGGTGGAAATCTATCGCCGTCTCCGTCCGGGAGAGACGCCGTCGGTCGAGACGGCCCGGGCCTGTTCGACAATTTGTTCTTGAACTCCAAGCGCTACGATCTTGTCTCCGGTCGGACGATTGAAGCTCAACAAGAAACTGGTTTTGGATCTGCCGCTGGAACAACGCACGCTCACGGCCCAGGACATCGTCGAGGTCATCCGCTACCTCGTCAATCTCAAGATGGGGAAGGGCGAAATCGACGACATCGACCACTTGGGAAATCGTCGGGTGCGGTCGGTCGGCGAATTGCTGGAAAACCAGTTCCGTCTCGGGTCTGGTCCGCATGGAGCGCAGCATCAAGGAGCGGATGAATCTCCTGGACATGGAGACCGTGCTGCCGCACGACTTGATCAATGCCAAGCCGGTCGTGGCCGCGGTCAAGGAGTTCTTCAGCAGCAGCCAGTTGTCGCAGTTCATGGATCAAACGAATCCGCTGGCGGAGATCACCCACAAGCGTCGTCTCTCGGCCCTGGGACCCGGCGGGTTGACCAGAGAACGCGCGGGATTCGAAGTGCGCGACGTGCATCCCTCGCACTACAGCCGGATCTGTCCGATTGAAACGCCGGAAGGTCCGAATATCGGATTGATTACCTCTCTGGCGACGTATGCCCGGATCAACGAGTTCGGATTCATCGAAGCGCCGTACCGCAAGGTGGTCAAGGGCCGGGTGACCGATGAGATCGAATTTCTCTCCGCGATCGAGGGTGACAAGTTCATGATCGCCCAGGCCAACTCGAAGGTGGACGGATCCGGTCGATTGGTGTCTGAAACGGTGTCGCGCGGTCCGGCGGCGACTTTGTCACTGGCGACGCCCGGATCGGGTCGAATACATGGACGTGTCGCCGAAGCAGGTCGTCAGCGTGGCGACGGCCTTGGTGCCGTTCCTGGAACATGACGACGCGAACCGCGCGCTCATGGGCTCCAACATGCAGCGCCAGGCGGTGCCGCTGCTCAAGTCGGAAGCGCCGTTGGTCGGCACCGGTATGGAAGCGGTCGTGGCACGGGATTCCGGCTACGTGGTGCAGGCCCGCGCGATCGGGCGTGGTGGAAAGTGTGGATGCCACACGGATCGTGGTGCGCTCCGATAGCAAGGAAGGGACGGAAGCGAAACGATACCGGTTTGGACGTGTACGATCTGATCAAGTTCCAGCGGTCGAATCAGAATACCTGCATCACGCAGACGCCGGTCGTGCGCATCGGTCAGCCGGTGAAGAAAGGGCAGGTGCTGGCCGACGGGCCGGCGATCGACCAAGGCGAATTGGCGATTGGGCAAGAACGTCCTCGTGGCGTTCATGCCCTGGGGCGGATACAACTTCGAAGACGCGATTCTCCTCAGCGAAAAGCTGGTGCGGGAAGATGCGTTCACCTCCATCCACATCGAAGAATTCGAAGTGGAAGCCCGGGATACGAAGCTCGGGAAGGAAGATATCACGCGCGACATTCCGAACGTCGGCGAAGAGGCGCTACGCAATCTCGATGAGAGCGGCATCATTCGCATCGGCGCCGAAGTGAAGCCAGGCGACATTCTGGTCGGAAAGGTGACGCCGAAAGGCGAAACGCAGCTCACACCGGAAGAAAAGCTCCTGCGCGCCATCTTCGGCGAGAAGGCAGGCGACGTCAAAGACACGTCCTTGACGGTGCCGCCTGGTGTCGAAGGCATCGTCGTCGACGTCAAGATTTTTTCCCGCAAGGGGCTGGACAAGGATGAACGGTCCAAGAGCATTGAGAGCGAAGATACGATGCGGCTCCAGCGCGACCATCACGAAGAGCTGCGGATCATCGACGAGGAAAAGACCAAGAAAGTTCGCAAGCTGTTGCTGGGCAAAGTCGTCGGACGGGATCTCATGGATCCGGAAAGCGGCGACGTGATTCTGAAGAAGAAGGGCAAGCTCACGGCGGAGATCTTGAAGCGCCTGTCGGATGAGTCGGTGCGCTACATCATTCTCAGCGATCCGGACGAACAAAAGGAATTGGAGGATGTGGAGCGCCGGGCGAAGGAACAGGTCGAAATTCTGCAGACGCTTTACGACGAGAAGGTCGGACGTCTGAAACGGGGCGACGAATTGCCGCCCGGCGTGATCAAGCTCGTGAAGGTCTATATCTCGATGAAACGGAAGATCCAGGTCGGCGACAAAATGGCCGGCCGTCACGGCAACAAGGGCGTCGTTTCGCGCGTGTTGCCCGAAGAGGACATGCCCTATCTGCCGGACGGCACGCCGGTGGAGATCGTGCTGAATCCGCTTGGGCGTGCCGTCGCGTATGAACGTCGGACAGATTTTGGAAACGCACTTGGGCTGGGCGGCGAAGGCGCTCGGCATCAAAGTGGCGAGTCCGGTGTTCGACGGCGCTTCTGAAAAGGAAATCAAGGATCTGCTGAAGAAGGGCAAATTGCCCACCAGCGGGCAATCCGCTCTGATGGACGGCCGGACGGGTGAACCCTTCGGTAGTCCGGTGACGGTCGGATACATGTACGTGCTGAAGCTCCACCATCTGGTGGATGACAAGATTCACGCACGTTCGATCGGCCCGTACTCGCTCGTGACTCAGCAGCCGTTGGGCGGAAAGGCCCAGTTCGGCGGCCAGCGGTTGGGCGAAATGGAAGTGTGGGCGCTGCAGGCGTACGGAGCCGCTTCCACGCTGCAGGAATTCCTGACGGTGAAATCCGACGATGTCCCGGGTCGATCGCGGATGTATGAGGCGATCGTGAAAGGCGAACCCTTCCTCGAGCCCGGGTTGCCCGAGTCGTTCAACGTCTTGGTCAAGGAACTGCAAAGCCTGGGATTGGACGTCGAGTTGGTCAAGACGCAGGACTAACCACTTGAGCCGGCATTGCCGGCATCAGAGGAGGTCACTACTTTGGAAGGCGTATACACATTATTTGAAAAGCCGCGGGATGCGGTCTCGTTCGATTCGATGCGCATCCGCATTGCATCGCCGGAAAAGATCCGATCCTGGTCTTACGGCGAAGTGAAGAAGCCGGAAACGATCAATTACCGGTCGTTCAAGCCGGAAAAAGACGGATTGTTCTGCGCGAAGATTTTCGGTCCGATCAAGGACTGGGAATGCAATTGCGGCAAGTACAAGCGCATGAAGCATCGCGGCATCGTCTGCGACAAGTGCGGTGTGGAAGTCATTCAGTCCAAGGTCCGCCGCGAGCGGATGGGCCACATCGAACTGGCTGCGCCGGTCGCCCACATCTGGTTTTTGAAGGGCGTACCGAGCCGCATCGGGACGCTGCTCGACATGAGCCTCAAGCAGCTCGAGAAGATCCTCTATTTCGAGAGCTACGTGTGCGTCGACGCGGGTCAAACGGATTTGACCGAGAAGGATCTGGTGACCGAAGAGAAGCTGCGGCAGCTTCAATCGGAGTATGCGCCGAACGCCTACAAGGTCGGCATCGGCGCCGATGCGATTCGCGAGTTGCTTGCGAAAGATCGACATCAACTGCCAAGTGGGACGAGATCAAGGCCAAGGCCAAGGTCGTCCACCTCGGCGGCGATGAAGAAGAAATACGCGAAGCAGCTCAAAGTCATCGAGGCGTTTCGCAAGTCCGGCAACAAGCCGGAGTGGATGATCATGGACGTGATTCCGGTGCTGCCGCCGGAATTGCGTCCGCTCGTCCCGCTGGACGGCGGTCGTTTTGCCACGTCGGATTTGAACGATCTGTATCGGCGCGTCATCAACCGGAACAACCGGTTGAAGCGTCTGATGGAATTGAAGGCGCCCGGCGTCATCATCCGCAATGAAATGCGCATGTTACAGGAAGCGGTCGATGCGTTGTTCGACAACGGACGGCGTGGCCGCGCGATTCGTGGACCCAACAAGCGTCCGCTCAAGTCGTTGAGCGACATGCTCAAGGGCAAGCAGGGGCGGTTCCGTCAAAATCTCCTCGGCAAACGGGTGGACTATTCAGGCCGCACGGTCATCGTGGTCGGTCCGGAACTGCGTCTGCATCAATGCGGTCTGCCCAAGAAGATGGCGTTGGAATTGTTCAAGCCGTTCATCTTCCACAAGCTGGAAGAGCGGGGCGCGGCGACGACCATCAAGAGCGCCAAGCGCCTGGTCGAAAAGGAACGTCCGGAAGTCTGGGACGTGCTGGATGAAGTCATTCGTGAGCATCCGGTGCTGCTCAATCGTGCGCCCACGTTGCACCGATTGGGCATTCAAGCCTTCGATCCCGTGCTGGTGGAAGGCAAGGCGATCCGATTGCATCCGCTGGTCTGCGCGGCCTTCAACGCCGACTTTGACGGCGATCAGATGGCGGTGCACGTGCCGTTGTCCGTCGAGGCGCAGGTCGAAGCGCGGGTGTTGATGATGTCGATCAACAACATTCTTTCGCCGGCCAACGGAAAGCCGATCGCCGTGCCGTCGCAGGACATGGTGCTCGGCTGCTATTGGCTGACGAAGGAACGGCTGGGCGCCAAGGGCGAGGGCAAGATGTTCGGCTCCACCGAGGAAGTGCGCATCGCGTTTGATGCGACGAGAAGTGGAAGAGCATGCACGCATTAAGGTGCGCATCGACGGGAACCTGGTGCAGACCACCGTGGGCCGTGTCGTTGCTTTCGGAAGTGCTGCCTGCCGGGTATGCCCTTCTCGTACGCCAATAAGTTGATGACCAAGAAGGAAGTGACGAAGCTCATCGATTCCGTCTATCGTCAGTCCGGACATCGGGAAACCGTCACGTTCTTGGACAAGATCAAGGACGCCGGATTTACCTATGCGACCCGCGCAGGCGTGTCCATCTGCATCGACAACATGCATATTCCGAGCAAGAAGGAAGAACTTGATCGCCAAGGCGCAGCGCGAAGTCAACGAGATCGAACGGCAGTATGCCGAAGGCTTGATCACCAACGGAGAACGCTACAACAAGGTCATCGACATCTGGGCGCACGTGACCGAACAGGTGGCCAGACGAAATGATGAAAGAGTTGGGTGCCGGAGGAGATCCGAGCAAGGACGAAGCCTTCAATCCGATCTTCATGATGGCCGACTCGGGAGCGCGAGGCAGCTCGCAGCAGATCCGGCAGTTGGGCGGCATGCGCGGCCTGATGGCCAAGCCGTCAGGCGAAATCATCGAGACGCCGATTACGGCGAATTTCCGCGAAGGGCTGACCGTGCTGCAGTACTTCATTTCCACGCACGGTGCCCGCAAAGGCTTGGCCGATACGGCATTGAAGACGGCGAACTCCGGTTATCTGACTCGCCGGCTGGTCGACATCGCGCAGGATGTGATCATCAGCGAGCTCGATTGCGGGACGCACTGACGGCATCTTCGTCAGCGCGCTGGTCGAAGGCGGAGAAATCATCCAGCCGCATCGAAGAGCGCATCCTCGGACGTCTCGCCGCGGAGGACATTCGCGATCCGGTGACCGGCGAAGTCATCGTCTCGTTCAACGAGGAGATCAACGAAGAGCGCACCAAGGATGTCGTCGAAGCGGCAGTGGATCGGGTCAAGATCCGGTCGGTGTTGACGTGCCAGTCCCGCCGCGGCGTCTGCCGGGCCTGTTACGGCCGCGATCTGGCGCGCGGGCGTCTCGTCGAGAAGGGCGAGCCGGTCGGTGTCATTGCCGCGCAATCCATCGGCGAGCCGGGAACGCAGCTGACGATGCGTACGTTCCACATCGGCGGAACGGCGAGCAAGGTCGTCGAGCAGACCGTGCTGGAAGCCAAGCATGCCGGTCGCATGAAGTTCATGAGCTTCGATGCGAAGAAGAATGCCGACGTGCATAACGCCGGCATCGCGGTTCGCAACAAGGACAATGAATGGGTCGTGATGAACCGCAACGCCAAGATCGCCATCGTGGACGACAACGGCCGTGAGCGCGAGAAGTACCCGGTCGTCTACGGCGCCAAGATCAAGATCAAGGACGGAGACCGCGTCGAGCTGGCGCAAAAGCTCGTGGAATGGGATCCATATTCGTTGACGATTTTGACGGAAGTCGGCGGCAAGGTGGCCTACGGCGACATCGTCGAGGGCGTGACGATGAAGGAAGAGTTCGACGAGGTGACCGGACTTTCACGCAAGGTCATCATCGAGCATACGGGCGCGACGCTTGCGTCCGCGCATGTCGATCAAGGACGAAGGCGGAAAGACGGCGAAGGTGTCCGGGAGCAGCAACACTGTCGCACGGTACCTGTTGCCCGTGGGCGCCCATATTTTCGTCGAGAAGGGCGCGGATGGTCCATCCGGGCGATGTGCTGGCCAAGATTCCGCGCGAAACGACGAAGACCAAGGACATCACCGGAGGTCTGCCCCGTGTGGCGGAATTGTTCGAGGCGAGAAAGCCGAAGGAACAGGCCGTGATCAGCGAGATCGACGGCGAAGTGTCGTACGGCGGATTCGTCAAAGGCCAGCGCAAGGTGCTGGTCGACAACAAGATGGGCGATGTGAAGGAGTATTTCATTCCCAAGGGCAAGCACGTCAATGTGCATGAGGGCGATTGGGTGCGGGCAGGAGAGCCGTTGATGGACGGCTCCGCCAATCCACATGACATTCTCGACGTGCTCGGACCCAACGAACTGCAAAAGTATCTGGTGGACGAGGTGCAGGACGTCTACCGCTTGCAGGGTGTCTCGATCAACGACAAGCACATTGAGATCATCGTGCGTCAGATGTTGCGCAAAGTGCGGATTGAGGATCCGGGTGACACCGAATTCTTGCCCGGCAGTCAGGTGAGCAAGATGGTGTTCGAAGAAGAAAACGATCGCGTCTCGCAAGAAGGACGGCAAGCCGGCGCTCGGAAAGCCGGTTCTCCTCGGCATCACGAAGGCGGCATTGACGACCGACAGCTTCATTTCGGCGGCGTCGTTCCAGGAAACGACTCGCGTGCTGACCGAGGCGGCGATCAATGGACGGGAAGACAATCTGCTCGGGTTGAAGGAGAACGTGATCGTCGGACGCCTGATTCCAGCCGGGTAGCGGGTTTGAGGAGTATCGGGACACGTTCGTCATTAGTCCGAAAGCCGGAGGTTGGCGGTGGGAGCCGCTCCCGCCACGGCTGCAGTGGCTGCAAGAGGCGGCCGCGGCGGCGACCGGCGAGGCGGCAAGGTGCATAACGAGAAAGAGCCCATTCCCTCACTTGACAGGGACTGCGGGCATCACTATAATCCGACGGCTTTGCCCTTGAGGGCCGTAGACCAGTGCGCTCTTGGAGAAGGTTCGAACACGATGCCAACGATTAATCAGTTGGTCAGAAAGGGCCGCAATCTCGCCAAGGCGAAGACGAAGAGTCCGGCGCTGAAGTCCTGTCCGCAAAAGCGAGGCGTCTGCCTTCGCGTCTACACGACCGACGCCGAAGAAGCCGAATTCCGCGCTTCGAAAAGTTGCTCGTGTGCGTTTGACGAACGGGATGGAAGTCACCACGTATATTCCGGGTGTCGGGCACAATCTTCAGGAGCATTCGATCGTGCTGGTTCGCGGTGGCCGTGTCAAAGACCTGCCCGGTGTGCGCTATCACATCGTGCGCGGCGCGCTCGACGCCGTCGGGGTGGCGGATCGAAAGCAGGGCCGCTCGAAGTACGGCGCCAAGCGTCCGAAGTAAGATTCCGGATTGACCACTGGACCATTCAGTCAATGGTCCAGTGAGACCACGATTAATAGGAAGAACGATGCCACGAAGCAGATTTTTAGGACAGCGAGAAGTCGCTTCCGGATGTACGGTATCGCGACAAGCTTGTCGGGAAATTTCTCAACATCCTGATGGAGAGACGGAAAGAAAAGCACGGCCGAGCGGATTTGTTACGGTGCCTTCGATGTCATCCAGGAGAAGACCGGCGGAGATCCGCTGAAAGTGTTTCAAGGCGGCGATCGACAATGTGAAGCCGATCGTCGAAGTGAAGTCCCGCCGGGTCGGCGGCGCTTCCTATCAGGTGCCGGTCGAAATTCGTCCGGCACGTCGGATGTCTCTCGCGCTTCGATGGTTGTCGGAGTATGCACGGACGCGCGGCGGCAAGAGCATGCGGGAAAAGCTCGCGGCCGAGTTGTTCGACGCGTCGAATAATACAGGGGCCGCGGTCAAGAAACGGGAAGACGTGCATCGGATGGCGGAGGCGAACAAGGCCTTCGCGCATTATCGCTGGTAACGTCGTTTCGTGCTGCAGTTGAGCCGTGCTGCGATCCGCAGACGCGGGATGCCCCTGAATCGCAGCGGTAGGTCGGCTCAACTTGCAGCACGCGTGTTTTTAGAGGGATAAATGGCAAGGCAAGCACCATTAGAACGATACCAGAAATATCGGCATCATGGCGCATATCGATGCCGGGAAGACGACGACGACGGAGCGCATTCTCTATTACACGGGTATGACGCACAAGATGGGCGAGGTGCACGAGGGTGCGGCCACGATGGACTGGATGGAGCAGGAGCGTGAACGCGGGATTACGATCACCGCTGCGGCGACGACCTGTTTCTGGAGCGATCATCGCATCAATATTATCGATACGCCGGGTCACGTTGATTTCACCATCGAGGTGGAGCGGTCGCTTGCGCGTCCTGGACGGCGCCGTGGCCGTGTTTGACTCCGTGCAGGGCGTCGAGCCGCAGTCGGAAACGGTGTGGCGGCAGGCGGACAAGTATCAGGTCCCCCGCATCGCCTTCATGAACAAGATGGATCGGGTCGGCGCCGACTTTTACGCCAGCGTTCAGTCCATCATTGATCGATTCGGCGCCAACCCGGTGCCCATCCAGATTCCGATCGGACGTGAAGGCGGAATTCCGCGGATCGATCGATCTGATCACGATGAAGGCGTTACTTTTACGACGACGAAACTCTTGGCGCCAAATACAAGGTCGATGAAATTCCTGCCGAATCTTGGTGGATCAGGCCAAAGAGTATCGGGAGAAAATGCTCGAAGCGGTGGCAGAGTTCGACGATCAGGTCATGGAAAAGTATCTGAACGGTCAATCGTTGACCGAAGATGAGATTCAGCGGGTCGTTCGGGCCGGCACCATCGCCATGAAGATCACGCCCGTGCTCTGCGGATCGGCCTTTAAGAATAAGGGCGTGCAGCAGTTGTTGGATGGCGTCGTGGATTACCTTCCTTCTCCCGTGGATATTCCTGCCGGTCAAGGGCATCGATCCGAACACTGACAAGGAAGTTGAGCGAAAGCCTGCCGATACCGAGCCGTTTTCGGCGCTCGCCTTCAAGATCATGTCCGATCCGTTTGCCGGCCAGTTGACCTATTTCCGCGTGTATTCCGGCACACTGAAGACCGGGTCCCCGGTGCTGAACGTGACGAAGGGGACGAAAGACCGCATCGGCCGCCTGCTGAAAATGCATGCCAACAAGCGCGAAGAAATTGATGCGGCCTATGCGGGAGACATCGTCGCTGCTGTCGGGCTGAAGGGCGCCACGACCGGAGACACGCTCTCCGACGAAAAGCAGCCGGTTCTGCTCGAAGTGATGAAATTTCCGGAGCCGGTTATCGCCATGGCCATCGAGCCTAAGACGAAGCAGGATCAGGAGAAGATGGGCTTCGCGCTTCAGAAGCTTGCGCAGGAAGATCCGTCCTTCCGGGTGCGTACGGACGAAGAAACGGCGCAGACAATCATTGCCGGCATGGGCGAGTTGCACCTGGAAATCATCGTCGATCGCCTGCTGCGCGAATTCAAGGTCGAAGCCAATGTCGGCAAGCCGGAGGTGGCCTTCCGGGAAACCATCCGCCGGAAGGCCGAAGCGGAGTCGAAGTATATCAAGCAGACCGGCGGCCGCGGTCAGTATGGTCACGTCGTGTTGACGGTCGAGCCATCGGAGTCCGGCAAGGGCTTGGAGTTTGTCAATAAGATCGTCGGTGGCGCGATTCCCAAGGAATATATTCCTGCCGATCGAAAAGGGCGTGAAGGAGCGCATGGAAAACGGCGTGATTGCCGGCTATCCGCTGCGCGACATCCGGGTGACGCGTCATCGACGGTTCCTATCATGACGTCGATTCCAACGAAATGGCGTTCAAAATCGCCGGCTCCATGGGCTTTGCGGATGCGTGCAAGAAGGCGGACCCCGTGCTGCTGGAACCCATCATGAAGGTCGAGGTGCTCGTTCCGCAGGAGTTCATGGGCGATGTCATCGGCAATCTGAATGGCCGCCGCGGCAAGGTTCAAGGCATGAAGGTGCGTGCCGGCGCCCAGGCGATCGAGGCGTCGGTGCCGTTGAGTGGAAATGTTCGGGTATGCCACGGACTTGCGTTCTCGCACGCAGGGCCGTGCGACCTACAGCATGGAGTTTGATCGATACGATCAGGTTCCCAAGCAGATCGCTGAAGCGAATCATCGCCAAGTATCGTGGCGAGTAACCTCTGATCTGATGTTATGTGATATGAGAGGAGGAGGTATGGCGAAGGCGAAATTTGAGCGGAAGAAGCCGCATGTGAATATCGGGACGATCGGGCACGTGGACCACGGGAAGACCACGTTGACGGCGGCGTTGACGAAGATCATGTGCGGATAAGGGCATGGCGAAGTTCATCAGCTATGACGAAGTGGCCAAGGCGAGCGAGAGCCAGGGGCGGCGCGATGCCACGAAGATCATGACGATTGCCATCAGCCACGTGGAGTATGAGACGGACAAGCGGCACTATGCGCACGTCGACTGCCCGGGCCACGCCGACTACGTCAAGAACATGATCACGGGGGCGGCGCAGATGGACGGGGCCATTTTGGTGGTGAGTGCGGCCGACGGGCCCATGCCGCAGACCCGGGAGCATATTTTGTTGGCCCGGCAGGTCGGCGTCCCCTTCATCGTGGTGTTTTTGAACAAGGCGGACAAGGTCGACGACAAGGAACTGTTGGACCTGGTCGAATTGGAAGTGCGGGAGCTCTTGACCAAGTATGGGTTTCCGGGCGACAAGACCCCGATCATTCAGGGCAGCGCCTTGAAGGCGATCGAAGGCGATCAAGGGCCGTTGGGGGTGCCGTCGATCCTGAAGTTGTTGGAAGCCGTCGACACCTATATTCCGACGCCGCAGCGGCCGATCGATAAGCCGTTTCTGATGCCGATCGAAGACGTCTTTACGATCAGCGGGCGCGGCACGGTGGTGACGGGGCGCTGCGAGCGCGGGCATCGTGAAAGTCGGCGATGAAATCGAGATCGTGGGGTTGAAGCCGACCCAGACGACCGTGGTGACGGGCGTCGAGATGTTCCGCAAGGTGCTCGATGAGGGGCAGGCGGGCGACAACATCGGGGTGCTCTTGCGGGGGACGAAGAAAGAAGACGTGGAGCGGGGCATGGTGCTGGCGAAGCCCAAGAGCATTACCCCGCATACGAAGTTCAAGGCGGAGATCTATGTGTTGACCAAGGAAGAAGGGCGGACGGCATACGCCGTTTTTCAACGGGTATCGGCCGCAGTTTTACTTCCGGACGACCGACGTGACCGGGATCGTCTCGTTGAATCCGGGGGTGGAGATGGTGATGCCCGGCGACAACGTGAGCGTGACGGCCGAGTTGATCAGCCCGATCGCGATGGACCAGGGCTTGCGCTTCGCGGTGCGCGAGGGCGGCAAGACCGTCGGCTCCGGCGTCGTCACGGAAATTCTGGCGTAAGCACATCCTTAGCTGCACGAAATGAGGAGTTGCAGCGTGAAGGTCGATCAACGAATTAGAATCAGGTTGCGCGGGTTTGATTATCGCGTGTTGGATCAGTCGGTGGCGGAAATCGTGGAGACCGTTCGTCGCAGCGGTGCGAAGGTCGTCGGACCGATCCCCTTGCCGACACGGATCGAGAAGTTTACGGTTCAGCGCTCGACGCACGTCGATAAGAAGTCCCGCGAGCAATTTGAAATCCGGACGCACAAGCGCTTGCTCGACATCATGGAGCCGACGCCGGAAACCATGGATTCCCTCATGAAGCTGAACTTGGCCGCGGGCGTGGACGTCGAAATCAAGTTGTGAGTTCGGTCAGCGACTGCTACTGAAGGAGACGGACAACTATGACGAACGGGTTGCTCGGCAAGAAATTGGGCATGACGCAGATGTTCGATGAGAGCCGCTTGACGCCGGTCACGGTCATCGAGGCCGGTCCATGCCGCGTCGTCATGGTCAAGACCAAGGAGCGCGACGGTTATGAAGCGGTTCAACTCTCGTTCGGACGAGGTCAAGGATCGGAAACTGTCCAAGGCCGAGCTGGGCCACTTAAAGAAGCACGAGGCGCCGGCCAGCCGGATCCTGCGAGAATTCAAGAAGGACGGCGAGGTGCCGTCGGGCCAGACCGTGAAGGTCGACATTTTCAAGAAGGGCGACTGGGTTGATGTGATCGGCGTGTCCAAGGGGAAAGGATTTCAAGGGGTCGTGCAAGCGGCACCATTATGCCGGTGGACCCGAGTCTCACGGTTCCATGTTTCATCGCGCCCCGGGATCGATCGGCGCCAGCTCTTTTCCTTCGCGAGTCTGGAAGGGCAAGACGCTGCCCGGACATATGGGAGCGGAACGGGTGACGACACAACGATTAAAAGTGATTGAGTCCAGACCGGATGAAAATCTCTTGTTTCTTCGTGGAGCGGTTCCCGGCGCCGCGAATGGACTGCTCATCGTCAGAAAGTCGAAGAAGGGGTAGGTCATGCCGACTGTAGATGTGGTCGATCTGAACAAACGAGAAAGTCGGGTCCGTTGAACTTCCCGCAGAAGTGTTCGGCTGCAAGCCGCACACGACGCTCGTGCACGAAGCGGTGGTCATGCAGCAGGCCTGTGAACGTCAGGGTACGGCCTCGACGCTTGCGTCGCGGCGAAGTGAGCGGATCAGGGAAGAAGCCGTGGAAGCAAAAGCATACGGGCCGCGCCGCGCCGGTTCTATCCGTTCGCCTGTATGGCGCCATGGCGGATCGTGTGTTCGGGCCGAAGCCGAGAAGCTATGCGTTACGATGCCGAAAAAGAAATATCGGGCGGCGCTGCAGAGTGCCTGTCAGCGAAAGTGACCGAGGGCAAGCTGTTCGTCGTGTCGACTCTGTCGCTGGACCAGCCCAAGACCAAGGTGCTTGCGCAAGGCCTTGGCGCAATTCGCGTCGGCGAGTAAGCGTCTGATCATTGCGGGCGATGGCCAGGCAGGCGTGACTGCAGGCCGCGCGGAATCTGCCGAAGGTCAAGGTCGTCAGCCTGATCAGCTGAACGTCTACGACGTCGTGCGCGCGCAGGTACGATCGTGATTCCGGAGCGGGAACTGGCGTCGGGTCAAGGAGGTCTGGTCATGAATCTCGATCTCCACAGCGTGCTGATCCAGCCGTTGTTGACTGAAAAAATCACCGCCCTTCGCGAGAAGACGAATACGGTCGGATTTCTTGTCCATCCGGATGCCAATCGCGTCCAGATCAAGCAGGCGGTCGAGACGCTTGCTGAAGGTGAAGGTCGAGCACGTGAATGTGATGAATGTCCAGGGCAAGATCAAGCGTCTGGGACGATTTTCGGGAAAGCGCTCCGATTGGAAGAAGGCCTTCGTGACGTTGAAGGAAGGTGAAAAGCTCGAGATGTACGAAAGCGCGTAGACCAGGTCGAGCGAGACGGTAAGGAGCTGCTCATGGGACTGAAAGCGTATCAGCCAACGTCGCCGGGCCGTCGCGGCATGACGACCGTCACGACCGAGGAATTGACGAAGAAGCAAGCCTGAAAAGCGACTGACGTCATTTCACCACCGGACGGCGGGCGGAATAACGATGGCCGCATGACCGTCCGTTTCGTGGGGGCGGGCACAAGCGGCTGTACCGCAGGATCGATTTTCGCCGGGATAAGGTCGGAATTCTCGCCAAGGTTGACAGCGCATTGAGTACGATCCGAATCGCTCGTCGCGCATTGCCCTGCTGCACTACCGAGATGGAGAGAAGCGGTACATTCTGGCGCCGGTGGGATTGCAGGTCGAACGACGAGATTGCAGTCCGGTCCGGATGCGGAAGTCCGGCCAGGCAATGCACTGCCGCTGGCCGACCATGCCATTGGGAACGACCATCCATAATATTGAATTGAAGCCCGGTAAGGGTGGCCAACTGATCCGGAGCGCCGGCGGATTTGCCCAGGTCATGGGTCGGGATGGCGACTATGTGCAGGTTCGTCTGAAGTCGGGGGAAATGCGACGCATTCTTGGCGACGTGCATGGCCACGGTCGGCCAGGTCGGCAATCTCGATCACGAGAATATCAGCGTCGGCAAAGCCGGACGGACCCGATGGCTGGGCCGCGGCCGCACGTTCGCGGGGTCGTCATGAATCCGGTCGACCATCCGCATGGCGGCGGTGAAGGCAAGTCCGGGCAGGGCAATCCCCATCCCGTGTCGCCTTGGGGTCTGCCCGACCAAGGGCTACAAGACCCGGCAGAACAAGAAGACGGACAAGTACATTATCGCTCGTCGCAAGTCAGGAGTGCGCAATGCCTAGATCGATCAGTAAGGGCGCCTTTGTCGATGATCACCTGCTCAAGAAGGTTGAGCAGATGAATCAGACCAAAGACCGAAAAATCATCAAGACCTGGTCGAGGCGATCGACCGTCGTCCCCGACATGATCGGGCATACGTTTGCCGTTCATAACGGAAAGAAGTTCATCCCCGTGTTCGTGACTGAGAATATGGTCGGCCATAAGCTGGGCGAGTTTGCTCCGACGCGATTCTTCAAGGGCCATGGGCAGGCGAAGAACCGAAAAGCCGTAGCGTTGAAATAGGGGGACCAGGCGTCACTCGCCAGAAGCGACGACATGACGGGAGGCAACAATGGCAGAAGCGAAAGCCATACTCAGATTTGTTCGGGTCGCACCGCGCAAGGCCCGGCCGGTGATCGACATGATTCGTGGCCAGCAGGTGCCGATGGCGCTTGGCCATGTTGAAGCATACTCCTCGGCACGCCGCACGCGTGATCGAGAAAGCTGCTGCGGTCGGCCGTCGCCAATGCCGAGCAGAAGGAATTGGGCGATAGCGAGTCGATGGGGTCTCGAAGGCCTTCGTCAACTGCGGCCCGATCTATAAGCGCTTCCGTGCCCGGTCGATGGGACGGGCCAATGCCATTCAGAAACGGACGAGCCATATCACGGTCGTGGTGGCAGCGCGGGGCGTGCAGGCAGAAGTCACGAGCCTGAATATTGAGCGGATCGGCAGACGGCCGCCGCAGAACTGAGGCACGAATCGTATGGGTCAGAAAACACATCCAATCGGTTATCGGCTTGGCTACAACTACACGTGGAGTTCCCGATGGTACGCCGAGCAAGGATTACGCCAAGCTGCTTCACCAGGACATCAAGATCCGCAAGGTGGTGAAGCAAAAGCTGTATCATGCCGGCGTGGCCAAGGTGGAGATCGAACGGTCAGGCGATCAGACCCGCGTCATCATTCATACGGCCCGACCGGGCATTATCATCGGTCGCAAAGGCGCGGAGGTGGACAAGCTGAAAGCGGAACTGGAAAAGCAGTACGGCGGGCAGGTCTACATCACGGTGAAGGAAATCAAGAAGCCCGAACTGGATGCGCAGCTGGTCAGCGAAAACGTCGCGACGCAGTTGGAAAAACGCGTGGCCTTCCGTCGCGCGATGAAGCGCAGCGTCGCAGTCGGCGCTGCGTCTGGGCGCGCAAGGCATCAAGATCATGATCGCCGGCCGTTTGGGCGGTGCGGAAATCGCGCGCACCGAATGGTATCGGGAGGGCCGTGTGCCGCTACATACGCTGCGGGCTGAAGTCGATTACGGCTTTGCCGAAGCCCATACCACGATGGGGCAGATCGGCGTCAAGACCTGGATCTACAAGGGCGAACTGCTCCCGGCGCAGCCGCTCAAGCCGGAGTCGGCATTTGAACGGCGGCTCGGCTAAGCAACGAGGACATTGTGTTAGCACCGAAGAAAGTCAAATTCCGAAAAATGCAGAAGGGGCGGATGCGCGGCAAGGCCTATCGCGGCGGCCACATCACGCTCGGCGAGTTTGGTCTCAAGGCACTGGAGCCGGGATGGGTCACCAGCCGTCAGATCGAGGCGGCGCGTATCGCGATCACCCGGTACGTCAAGCGTGGCGGCCAGGTGTGGACGAGAATTTTCCCGGACAAGCCGATCACCAAAAAACCAGCCGAAACACGAATGGGTAAGGGAAAGGGCAATCCGGAATACTGGGTGGCCGTCGTCAAGCCGGGCCGAATCCTGTACGAGATGGACGGAGTGACTCCCGAGATCGCGCAGTGAAGCCTTCCGCCTGGCGTCGCATAAGCTTCCGATCGCCACCAAGTGTGTCACGCGGGGCGAATTTTAGGATTGTCGTCGAGACGAAAGCGACGAGCACGATGACATGGATCTGAAAGAATTGCGACAGATGAGCCGGCGCTGAATTGTCCGAAAAGGCAAGCAGCTGGTGCCAGGAATTATTCAATCTTCGTTTTCAGCTCGGCACGGGCCGGCTGGAAAATCCGATGCAGATTCGAAAGACCAAGCGGTCTATCGCGCAGGTCAAAACCGTGCAGCGCGAAGTCGAGCAGGCCGAGCAAAAGAAGGCGTCTAGCGGCGAAAGGGTGACGCGAGTATGGCAGAAAGTGCAGTGAAGCGGCGAGAGTGGGTCGGGCGCGTCATTCAGCAACAAGATGAATAAGACCGTGGTCGTGGCAGTCGAGCGTCGGTCGATGCATCCGATTTATCACAAGGTGCTTCGGCGCATGACGAAGTTCAAGGCCCATGACGAGCAGAACGCCTGTCAGCATCGGGGATCGTGTGCGGATGATCGAGACCAGACCCATCAGCAAGGACAAGCACTGGCGGGTGGTCGAGATATTGGAAAAGGGGCGCGTGGAATAATCGGGGCGTGCCCGGCGAGGATAGAGCCAGCATCATGATTCAGAACTACACATACATGGATGTGGCTGACAATTCCGGCGCGAAGCAGGCCATGTGCTTTCACGTGCTTGGGGGATCGAAGCGACGCTATGCATCCTTGGGCGACATTGTGGTCGTGGCCGTCAAGGAGGCCATTCCGCAGGCGACGGTGCAAAGAAGGGCGACGTCAGCCGGGCCGTGATCGTGCGGACGACGAAAGAAGTCCGACGTGAGGACGGCTCCTATATCAAATTTGATCGAAATGCCTGCGTGTTGATCAATAAAGAGGGGGAGCCGATCGGAACGCGTATTTTCGGTCCGGTCGCACGGGAACTTCGCTGGAAGAAGTTCATGAAGATCATTTCGCTGGCTCCTGAAGTGCTTTAGGACGAGTGGGGGACGTTGTGCAAGCGCTTCGGAAAAGCAGAATTCGAAAAGGCGATACGGTCGTGGTGATCGCCGGCCGGGAGCGTGGCAAGTCCGGAAAGGTCCTTTCCGTTGATCGGGGGGCCGGGAAGGTGATCGTCGAGAAGCTGAATATGATCAAGCGCCATACGAAGCCGAATCAAAAGGTCAAGCAGGGCGGCATTCTGGAGCGGGAGGCCCCGCTCCATCTCGAATGTCATGTTTCTGTGTCCCGTCACGAAGAAACCGACTCGGTTGGGCAGTTCGCACGCAGCCCGATGGACGCCGTGTCCGGTTCAGCAAGAAGTCGAACGAAATGGTTGAGTAGGAGCGGAGGAGATGGCGAAGGTCGAAAAAGGCCGCAGCGGCAAACCGTCCGAGCGCAAGCCAGCCAAGAAAGAAACGGCCCCTCAGCAATTAGATCAGGGGAGCGAAGAGTCGAAGTTCCAGCCGCGACTTCGCGAGATGTATCAGCGACCAGGTCGTGCCGGCTCTGATGAAGGAGTTCGGCTACAAGAATGTCATGCAGGTGCCGAAGCTCGAGCGCATCGTGCTTCAACGTCGGCATGGGCGAAGCCATTCAAAACGTGAAGCTACTGGAAAGCGCGGCGACCGAGTTGGGCACCATCACCGGGCAGAAGCCGGTGGTGACCCAGGCCAAGAAGGCCATTGCCGGATTCAAGCTGCGCCAGGGCATGCCGATCGGGGCGAAGGTCACGTTGCGAAGCCGGCGCATGTACGAATTTTTCGATCGCCTGGTGACCCTGGCGCTTCCGCGCATTCGCGATTTCCGCGGCGTGTCGCCCAAGGCGTTCGACGGCCGCGGCAACTACACCTTGGGCTTGAAGGAGCAGTTGATTTTTCCGGAAATCAAGTACGACGAGGTCGCCTCGATTCACGGGATGGATATCACGATCGTGACGACGGCCCGGACGAACGATGAAGGGAAAGCGCTGCTCAAGCATTTGGGCATGCCGTTCCGCGCTTAGCGCGACGGTATCTCGTGGGTTTGCAAGAACGGAAGGAGTGGTTGTGTCAAGATTGGCGCTCAGAAATAAGGCGGTCACCAAACAGAAGTTCACAACTCGTGAATACCATCGCTGTGGCTTGTGCGGCCGTGTGCACGGCTTTCTGCGGCGGTTTAGGATGTGCCGAATCTGTTTTCGGTTCCTGAGTCTGAAGGGAGAGATCCCGGGAGTCCGCAAGTCAAGTTGGTAAGGACAGCGTGGCCACGTCATTGATAGTCTTAGGAAGGTAGAAGGACACAGCATGGTTACTGATCCAATTGCCGATCTCTTGATGCGATTGAAGAACGGCTCTCGCGTCGCCACGAAATCGTGACGGTTCCCGCTTCAAAATTGAAGCGGGCGATCCTGGAGATCTTGAAGACGGAGGGCTACATGCATGCCGTCGAGGATGGCGCGCAAGATGGTCATCCTATCTTGAAGGTCCAATTGCGATACGTGGGTGAAGGAGAACCCATGATCACCGGCATGCAACGCGTCAGCAAGCCGGGGCGACGCGTGTACGTCGGCAGGAAAGAAATTGACCGGGTTCGCAACGGTATCGGCATGTCCATTCTCTCGACCTCGAAAGGCATCATGACCGACCAGGAATCGCGCCGAAACAGGCTCGGCGGCGAAGTGCTCTGCTCAGTCTGGTAAGCTCGATTAGGTAGAGGCGCAACATCATGTCACGCATTGGAAATAAGCCGATTCCAGTTCCGGCCGGCGTTGATGTGAAGATGTCGGGATCCGTCGTCTCCGTCAAGGGGCCGTTCGGAAAGCTTGATTGGACTCTGGTCGCCTGGAATCGGCGTCACGGTCGACAAGGGACAGGTGGTCGTCACACGCTCGACCGACGACCGGAAAATTCGCGCCATGCACGGGTTGGTGCGCGCCGAATTGAATAATATGGTCCAGGGCGTGACCAAAGGCTATGAGCAATCCATGGAGATTACCGGCGTCGGCTATAAGGCGCAGCTCCAGGGAAAGACCATGAGCTTCAATGTCGGATACATCAATCCGGTGACGTATCCGGTGCCGGCCGGCATCGACGTGAAGGTTGACAAGCAGACGCTCATCAACATCAAGGGGGCCGATAAGCGGCTGGTCGGACAAGTCGCGGCGAATCTTCGCGCCATCAAGCCGCCGGATGTCTATAAGCAAAAGGGCATTCGGTACACCGGAGAAGTGTTGCGGAAGAAGGAAGGCAAGACCGGGAAGTAAGGCTGAATCATGAATACTGCTGAAAAATTACGACATCTTGAGAGACGCCAGCACCGTGTCCGTCAGCGTATCATTCGGAACGGCTGAGCGGCCGCGGCTCAATGTCTTTCGCAGCAGCGGCCAT
The DNA here is from genome assembly GCA_963728135.1 of uncultured Nitrospiraceae bacterium. Classification (GTDB taxonomy): domain Bacteria; phylum Nitrospirota; class Nitrospiria; order Nitrospirales; family Nitrospiraceae; genus Nitrospira_D. The sequence continues at coordinate 73,243 of CAVSJC010000018.1, forward strand.
ATCTATGCGCAGATCATTGACGACCTCAAGGGCACGACGCTGGCGGCTGCCTCGTCGCTGGATAAGTCCTTGCGCAAGACGTTGAAGTCCACCAGTAGCATCGACGCGGCCAAAGCGGTCGGGCAAGCTCCTGGCCGAGCGCGCCAAGGCCGCCAAGGTCAAAACGGTGGTCTTTGACCGCGGTGGCCGGCTGTATCACGGCCGGATCAAGGCCTTGGCGGATGCCTCTCGCGAAGGCGGACTGCAGTTCTAGAAAGGATAATCCACAAGCCCCACTGACTGCGTGGAAGGGAGAAGCAACGAGCGTGCGAGTCAATCCAGACGAACTGAGCCTCAAGGATAAGGTCGTCTTCATCAACCGTGTCGCCAAGGTCGTCAAAGGCGGCAAGCGCTTCAATTTCTGCGCGCTCGTCGTGGTGGGTGACGGACAGGGGTGGGTCGGCATCGGCAAGGGCAAGGCCGCGGAGGTACCGGTCGCCATTTCGAAAGCTGTGGAGCAGGCGAAGAAGCATCTGGTCCATGTTCCACTCAAGGCGGGAACCATTCCTCACGAGGTCCATGGCTTGTTCGGCGGCGAACATGTCCTCTTGAAGCCGGCGGTCGCAGGAACCGGCATCATTGCCGGCGGAGCCGTGCGAGCCGTCGTGGAGTTGGTGGGCGCCCACAATATCATTGCCAAGACATTGGGACGCGGGAATCCGTTCAATACGGTGCGCGCGACGCTGGACGGTCTCACGCAGCTCAGAGATCCCGAGGAGGTCATGCGGCTTCGCCGCAAGCGGCTGGAGGAACGTCAGGAAGGGGCAGTCTGATGGCGTACGGCAACGGCAAAAACTGCGAAGGCGGCGGCCGGTCATTCGCATCACGCTGAAGCGCAGTCCGATCGGCACACCGGATCGCCATCGACTGGTCTTGCGCGGACTTGGCTTACGGCAAATCCGGCAGACCGTGTCCGTCCCGATACGCGCTCAGGTCAGAGGAATGATCCATAAAGTGGGTTATCTGTTGGAAGTGAGACCACCATGAAACTACATGATCTCACTCCGGCCAGAGGGGCCAAGAAGAAACGGAAGCGTATCGGTCGCGGTCCGGGGTCCGGTCACGGAAAGACGGCGACGAAAGGGCACAAAGGGATTGCTGGCCCGCTCGGGCGGCGGCAAGCGGCCGGGGTTTGAAGGCGGTCAGATGCCGCTGATCCGCCGGCTTCCGAAGTACGGCTTTACCAATCCGTTCCGGACGGAATACGCGATCGTCAATCTAAGAGCTCTGCGCGATCTGGACCGGCACGGAGACGATCACGCCGCAGGCGATGGTGGATGCGGGTCTGGTCAAGCGAAAGAGACAGCCGATCAAGATTCTCGGCAACGGTGAGCTGACAAAACCACTCGTCGTCCAGGCGCACAAGTTCAGCAAATCGGCGGAGGCGAAGATTCAAGCAGCTGGAGGGAGAGTCGAGGTTATCGCCGGTGTTTGAGCGACTCCTGACCAGTTTTCAGAATATCTTCAAAATTCCCGAGCTGCGGACCCGCATCCTGTTTACGCTGCGGGATGCTGGTGGTGTATCGGGTCGGCGCACACATTCCGACGCCCGGCATCAACGGCGAAGCGCTCTCGGAGTTTCTTGCAGAAGCAGGGAGGGGCGCTGCTCGGATTTCTGGATATTTTTTCAGGCGGGTCGCTGTCCCGACTGACGATCTTTGCGCTGGGCATCATGCCCTATATCAGCGCGTCGATCATTTTGCAGCTGCTGACGGTGGTGGTCCCCCATCTCTCGAAGCTGGCGAAGGAAGGTGAGCGCGGTCGTAAGAAGATCATTCAGTACACGCGGTTCGGGACGATCGGCATCGCGCTGATTCAGGGTTTCGGGATTGCGATCGGACTCGAGCAGATGAACAGGGCGCGTTCGTGCTCAATCGCCGGCTGGGCATTCCGGTTGATGACGGTGATTACGCTCACGGCCGGCACCGGCTTCCTGATGTGGCTGGGCGAGCAGATTACGGAGCGGGGAATTGGAAACGGGATTTCGCTGATTATTTTTGCCGGGATCGTCGCGCGCTTGCCATCGGCGGTGGCGCAGACCTTCGATCTGTATAAGGTCGGCCAGCTGAGTATCGTCCTGCTGGTCGCACTTGGCGGCGCTGATGGTCGGGCGTCGTCGCCGCGATTGTCTTTCTGGAAAGCGGCCGGCGAAAGGTTCCGGTGCAGTATGCGAAGCGGGTCATCGGCCGGCGGGTGTACGGTGGGCAGAGCACCCATATTCCGCTCAAGATTAATACGGCGGGAGTGATTCCGCCGATTTTTGCCTCGTCGATTATTGCGTTTCCGGCGACGATCGCGGGATTTTTTGAGACGCCGTGGATCAAGGCGATCGGTGCACAACTGGCGCCCGGATCGCTGCTGTACACGCTGATGTATGTCGGGCTGATCCTCTTTTTCTGTTTTTTTTACACGGCGGTCGTCCTCAATCCGGTCGATATGGCCGACAACATGAAGAAGTACGGGGGGTTTATTCCCGGCATCCGGCCCGGGCAACGGACCTCTGATTATATCTATAAGGTCTTGACGAAAATTACGTTTGCCGGCGCGATTTACCTGGCGATCGTGTGCGTGATTCCGGAATTTCTGATTTACAAGCTGAATGTCCCGTTTTATTTTGGCGGCACCTCGTTGCTTGATCGTCATCGGTGTGGGACTGGATACGGCTCAGCAGATCGAATCGCACATGCTGATGCGGAATTATGAGGGATTCCTCGGAAAGGGTATGGCTCCTTTGCGCGGCCGGAGCGGGTAACTGCGCATGCGGCTCGTGTTTCTCGGCGCGCCGGGTGTGGGAAAAGGTACGCAGGCGGATCGGATGGCCGCGCAGTTTGGTAGCCGAAAATTTCGACCGGCGATCTTCTGCGGGAGGCGGTTCGACAGGGACGAAGCTCGGGATCGAGGCGAAAGGCTATATGGATCAAGGACAACTGGTTCCTGATTCAGTCGTGATCGGGCTGGTGCGGGACAAGCTGGCGGAGCCCACTTATGCCAAGGGATTCATTCTGGACGGATTTCCTAGGACTGTGCCCCAGGCGGAAGAGTTGGGAAAGGTCTTACGGGAGCAAGGGATGCAACTGGATCGTGTCGTGAACTTTCAGGTGTCCCCGTGAGGCGATTGTCAAGCGACTCAGCGGGCGACGAAGTTGTCCGAAGTGCCAGGCGATGTTCCATGTGGAATTTGCTCCATCCCGACAGCGGCGAAGCTTGTGATCGCTGCGGAGAAGCTGATCCAGCGGAATGATGATAAGCCGGAAGCTATTGAGACGCGTTTGAAGGTCTATGAAGAACAGACGGCACCGTTGATCAGCTATTACGACGAATCAAGGTCTGTTGTCGCAGCTGGATGGCGGCGGGCTCTGTTGAAACGGTTTACCAGAACCTGACGAAGATGCTGGCCACACGCAAGATGGCATGATCATCCTCAAGACGCCTGATGAAGTCGAAGTCATGGCCCAGGCGTCGCAGGGTCGTGGCTGAAGCGCTGGAGATAGCTCAAGAAAGAGGTTCGAGCAGGCGTTACGACCGATGAATTGGACCGGATGGCGGAAGAGGCGATTCGAGCGCGAGGCGCAATTCCGGCTTTCAAGGGATACCGGAATTATCCGAAGACGCTCTGCGCATCGGTCAACGAACAGGTCGTGCACGGCATTCCCTCGAAGCGGACGCTCAAGGAGGGCGATATCATCGGATTGGATCTCGGCGCGATCGTCGGAGGATTCTATGGTGATTCGGCGGTCACGGTGCCGGTTGGGCAGGTTGACGAGAAGACTATGAGACTGGTGCGAACCACGGAAGAGTCGCTGTGCCTGGGTATTGCAGCAGGCCGTCGTCGGCAATCGGCTGTCGGATATCTCGCATGCGGTGCAACGCCATGTCGAAGCGGCTGGATATTCAGTGGTGACCGAGTTTGTCGGGCATGGCATCGGTCGGCAGTTGCATGAAGAGCCGCAGGTTCCGAACTACGGCAAGCCCGGCCAGGGGCCGCGACTGCAGCCGGGAATGGTGTTGGCGATCGAGCCGATGGTGAATATGGGCGGTAGCGCGGTTCGGGTGTTGGATGACCGCTGGACGGCGGTGACGGTCGACGGCAGCCTGTCGGCTCATTTTGAACATACGATTGCGATTCAGCCGACCGGTCCTGCGCGCATTTTAAGTCAGTGTTCGAACGCATCGTAGTCGACTAAGCTAAGAGGACCGGGAGTACGTGCCGAAAGAAGATATTATCGAAGTACAAGGTACCGTGTCGGAGACGTTGCCCAATGCCATGTTTCGCGTCAAACTCGATAACGGGCACAGCATTTTAGCCCATATTTCCGGCAAGATGCGGATGCACTTCATTCGCATCCTTCCCGGCGACAAGGTGACGGTTGAAATGTCGCCATACGACTTGACCAGAGGTCGCATTACGTATCGTTTTAAGTAGCGGGGGCGTGTAAGACTTATGAAAGTGAAATCATCCGTCAAGCCGATTTGCGCCAAGTGTAAGGTGGTTCGACGGCGAGGGGTCGTCCGATCTTGTGCGACAATCCTCGTCACAAACAGCGCCAGGGTTGATGCGGCCGCGGTTGTCGGTGAACGTACCTGATCCGGAAAGAAAGGACTGAGAAAACATCATGGCACGTATTGCTGGCGTCGATTTGCCGAGGGACAAGCGGGTTGACATCGGGTTGACGTACATTTACGGCATTGGACGAGCCGCGGCCCGGCAGATCTTGAAAGAGGCTGGGGTCGACGGCGCGATCCGCGTGAAGGACCTCAGCGAAGACAAGATCGTCAAGATGCGCGAAATTATCGATCGGAACCATCGGGTCGAAGGCGATCTCCGCAAGGAAGTGTCGCATGAACATCAAGCGGCTCATCGATACCGGCACGTACCGCGGCTTGCGGCATCGCAAAGGATTGCCGGTTCGCGGACAGCGGACGAAGACCAATGCCAGAACACGTAAAGGCCGTCGCTCGGGTGTGGGCAGCAAGCCCAGGCCAACGACCAGAGCCGGCGCATAACCCTCTGAAGGTATCCAAGGAGTTCGCATGAGTGTGAAGAAGGGCAAGAAAAAGGAACGGCGGATCGTCCAGAGCGGAGTTGCTCACGTTCAGGCATCGTTCAACAATACGATCGTGACGATCACGGACATGAGCGGAAACACCGTCGTGTGGGCCAGTGCCGGCAATCAAGGATTCAAAGGGTCTCGCAAGAGCACGCCGTTTGCCGCACAGCGAGCCGGCGAAGCCGCCGCCCGCAAGGCCATGGAAAGCGGGATGCGCCAGGTTGATGTGTACGTCAATGGACCGGGATCTGGCCGTGAGTCGGCCATCCGGTCGTTGCAGGCGGCCGGTCTTCGCATCAACTTGATTCGCGACGTGACCCCGATCCCGCATAACGGATGCCGCCCGCCCAAGCGGCGGAGGGTGTAAAGAAGTATTGATTGTGCTGAGCAAACAGATGGACGACGGATATACAGCATTCAGTAACCGGAGGTAGAGCAGTGGCTAAGTATCGCGGTCCCGTCTGCCGGTTGTGCCGGCGTGAAGGTGAGAAATTGTTTTTGAAAGGCTCTCGGTGCATGACCGAAAAATGCGCCATTGAACGACGGAGCTACCCGCCGGGTCAGCACGGACAGGGACGTCCGCGGACTTCTGATTACAGTCTTCAGCTCCGCGAAAAGCAGAAGCTGCGTCGGATTTATGGCTTGCAGGAACGGCAGTTCCGTGGCGTGTTCGAGCGGGCGGAACGGCAATCCGGCGTGACCGGCGACGCATTGTTGCGCTTGCTCGAATGCCGACTCGACAACGTGGTCTATCGCCTCGGGTTCGGCGCCTCGCGCAAGCAGGCCCGTCAGGTGGTCAGCCACGGACATCTGACCATGAATGGAAAGAAGATTACGGTCGCCGGGAGCGCTCGTCAAAGCAGGCGACGTGATCCAGGTGCGGGAGCGAAGCCGGAATTTGCTGGCCATCCAATCGGCGTTGGAATCGGTTGATAGCCGAGGAATCCCCGATTGGCTTGAGCTGGACAAAGGTGCCTTTAAGGGCACGATCCGCGCGTTGCCGGCGAAGGAACATATTACGCTGCCGGTCAATGAGCAGATGGTTGTGGAATTATATTCTCGATAACCATGGGTCTCGCTGAGCCGGCAGTCGCGTCATCAGGAGGAAGCATTCCATGGTAATGAAGGGGGAGTCATGATCAAAGCGATGAAAGACTTTCAGGTCCCGATGCGGGTGGAAGTCGATAAAGATGCTCATTCCCCAACATTCGGCCGATTCACCACTGAGGCGTTTGAGCGGGGGTTTGGAACCACGATCGGCAATGCGCTCCGGCGGGTGTTGTTGTCGTCACTGACGGGTGCCGCCGTGACGACGGTCAAGATCGAAGGAGTGCTGCACGAGTTTTCGACGATTCCGGGTGTGACGGAAGATGTCACGGCCATCATTCTGAACATCAAGAGCCTTCGTCTGGCGCTTCATACCGATAAGCCCAAGACGATCCGGTTGAAGAAAAAAGGACCGGGTGAAGCGAAAGGATCGGATATCGTCCATGATGCGGATATCACGATCCTGACGCCGGATCTGCATATCGCCACGTTGGATAAGGACGCGACGCTGGATATTGAGATGACCGTCAAGCATGGGCGTGGATATGTGCCGGCTGAGCGCAATAAGGAAGAAGGATTGCCGATCGGCGTCATCGCGATTGACTCGGTGTTCTCTCCGATCAAACGGGTGAATTTCCATGTGGAAAATGCCCGCGTCGGCCGCATGACGGATTACGACAAGCTCATGATGGAAATCTGGACGGACGCCACGATCAGTCCTCGCGACGCGTTATCCACGGCGGCAGGTATTTTGCGGGAGCACCTGGATATCTTCATTAATCCCGAGGAGCGGAGCGAAGGTAAAGCAGAAGCTGGTTATGAGGAATCTCAGCGCGAGGTCAATAAGAATTTGTTCCGCAGTGTCAATGAGCTTGAGCTGTCGGTCCGAGCGGCCAACTGCTTGAAGAATGCCAACATTAAGACTATTGCCGATCTCGTTCAAAAATCCGAAGGCGAAATGTTAAAGACCAAGAACTTTGGGAAGAAATCTCTCAACGAGATCAAGGAAATATTGTCGGAAATGGGTCTCACATTGGGCAGCAAGATTGATGCAGCCGCGCCTAATGGAAGTCCGAAGTCAGAGTAATCTCGAGACAAGGGGAACGCTGTGCGACATAGAAAAAAAGGACGACAACTGGGCCGGCAAACGAAACATCGGTGGGCCTTGTTCCGGAACATGGTGACGTCCCTGCTGGATCACGAACGAATCGAGACCACGGAAGCGAAGGCCAAAGAAGTTCGGGGATTTACCGACCGTATGATCACGCTGGGCAAGGAGGGCACTCTCCCGGCACGCCGCCGCGCTTTGTCCTTTTTGCGAAGTAAGGCGGTTGTCTCGAAGCTGTTCAGCGACGTTGCAGGAAGATTTAAAGAACGGGCCGGAGGATATACGCGCATCATCAAGACTCGTCGGCGTATCGGTGATGCCGCAGAAATGGTGGCCATTGAATTGGTTTCACGTGCCGACGCGTCTACCAAGAAATCGGCTCCTTCCACGAAATCGGCTGGTGACTCGACCGAAAAGCCGGCCTGATCAATCCGCTGCGCGAATAGGATCAGTCCACACGACTCCCACATGGACACATGTGGGAGTCGTGTTGTTTTCAGCGGTGAGGTGGGCGTTTACTTGCCTGGCGGTGCATGCTACGATCGTGCCAGCGGAAATTCGCTGTGAGGAGAATCGGTATCGCATGTGGGAGTTGATAGCGAGGCGGACTCTACTCACTCTGAGTGTGATGCTTGCGGTGTTTCTTGGGTACCTTCTTTTTGTCAATGCGGACTCCGTCCCCACCAGCCAGTCGGCGCCTCCTGGATCGATCGAACAAGCTGACGCCAAAATCTCCGAATTTACCTATACCCAAACCAAGGGAGATGTGATCCAGTGGCAAGTGCAGGCGAAGTATGCCCGGTTGTTCGAGCAAGAAAAGCGTGCGTTGCTGAACGTGGTTGACGTGACGCTCTATGGCACAGCCGGAAAAGAACTCACGGTGTCGGGCGATGAAGGCACGCTTGATACGGCTACAAAAAACTTCATGTTGACCAATCGCGTCGATCCGCTCATCGTCGAAACAGGCAGCGGATATACCATTTATACGAATCATCTGGTATGGACGGATGCCCGACGGGAGATCCGGACAAATGACCCCGTCAAGATTGTAGGTAATGGGCTGACAGTGACCGGGCGTGGACTACTGGGTCGCTTGGAGTCCGAGGAGTTTGAAGTCTTAGAGGACGTGCATGTGGATATACTGTCTGCTTCTTAATTGCCTCGCCTTCATCTTGGTCTCCGTTGCCCACTCAACCGAGAGAGGAGTATCCAGGAACGCGGACACGGCCGTATCCACCACAATCACTTCAAAAAAAATGACGGTACGCAACCAGGATGGGCAGGCCATCTTTGAGGGATCCGTTGTGCTCACCAAGGGGACGCTGGTCGTATATTCTGACAAAATGATCGTACTGTTTCATTCAAGCAATGAAGGATCCAAGTCTTCGCCCGGCGATAAAGACGCTCGCGAGGCCACCAAGAGTCCTGCCACCTCAAAAGGAGTTGAGGCGGTGCCTTCGGTGTCGAACCGTTCAATGAGTCAGATTGAGGCGACCGGGCGGGTGAAAATCGTCAAGGAAAATGGGAATGCGACGTGCGGGAAGGCGGTCTATGTGGCCGACGAGGAAATCATGACACTGACGGAGAATCCAGTCGCCTGGGAAAAAGGGACGCGAGTCAGCGGGAAGAAGATTACCATGTTTCTCAAGGAAGACCGAAGCGTCGTCGAAGGCGGCTCTCATCTCCGCATGGAAGACGAGGAGAAAGCCCGTCCGTGATGCAGGAAATTCAACCGAGTCTTGTGACAGAGCCGGAGCCCGGATTGCCGGATCGCGTCTCGTGTTTACGGGCCAGCGGACTCATGAAAAGCTTCCGGGGACGCAAGGTTGTGAAAGGCGTGGCCATAGAGGTCCGCGCTGGTGAAGTGGTGGGTCTGCTAGGACCTAACGGGGCAGGGAAAACGACCATTTTTGACATGATGGTCGGGCTCTGCCAACCCGATGAAGGCGAAATTACATTTAATGGCCACTCCATCACGCATTTGCCCATGTACCAACGCGCTCGAAGAGGCATCGGATATCTACCGCAAGAATCCTCAGTCTTTCGCCGCCTTTCCGTGGAGCACAATGTTTTGGCGATTCTCGAAATGCTGGGGTATGCTCGGGATGACCGCGCTCAGCGTACCGATGTACTGCTGAAGGAGTTGGACCTGCTCCACATCCGCAAAAGCATGGCCTATGCTCTGTCGGGGGGAGAGCGGCGGCGACTGGAAATCACCCGCGCGCTGGCGACAGACCCTTCGTTCATGCTGCTCGACGAGCCGTTTGCCGGCATTGATCCCATTGCGGTCGCGGATATTCAGCAGATCATCACGCGGCTCAAGGAAAAGGGCATCGGAATCTTAATCACGGACCACAATGTGCAGGAGACGCTCTCGATTACCGACCGTGCCTATATTATTAATGAGGGGCTGATCCTCGAAGCGGGGTCGCCCGAAGCGATCGTGAAAAGCGAAACAGCCAGGGCTGTCTATCTGGGCGAGCGATTCAAGCTGTAAGAGGATAGGGCTTCGAGAATGAAACTCCGACTCGATCTAAAGCTCAGCCAGAAACTGATCATGACCCCACAGCTGCAGCAAGCGATCAAGCTGTTGCAGTTGTCTCGCTTGGAGCTACAGCAAAGCCTGGCGCAGCATCTGCTGGATAACCCGTTACTCGATGAAGTGCAAACCGAAGTCGAGGAGGCGGAGGCGGAGGCGGAATCCGGTACGACGGAAGGAAAGACGGAGGATGCTCCTCCCTCCACGGCCCAGGAACAGACGGAGGAGGCTGGAACGCCGGAGGAGCGGGGGTCGCCTGAAGAGTTCTCTGCGTCCGGATGGGAAGAATATTTTGGCAGCGATCGGCGGGCCGGTGACTCTGAATACCCTGCCTCATCTCAAGATGAATTTCCCTCCTACGAGCAGACGGTGGCCAAAGCGACGTCTTTGGAGGAGCACCTTCTCTGGCAGCTTTCGCTATCAGGTCTGTCTGAGCGCGAGAAGGGGCTCGGCCGACTCATCATCGGGAATCTCGACGACGACGGTTATCTTCGTATCTCGTTAGCCGAGGTGGTCAGCGGAACGGACTATACCGAAGCCGAGGCTGAGTCCATACTGAAGGACATTCAAACATTTGATCCCACCGGAGTCGGAGCGCGAGATCTTCCCGAATGTCTATTGCTACAGTTGGGTCATTTGGGCCGCAATCCCATGGGTTCGCTCGGGTCACGGCCCGGGGCGCTCAAAGGGCCGGTGGTTGAAGCCATTGTGCTCCATCATCTGAAAGATCTGGAAAAAAAACAGTATGGCAAGGTGGCTAAAGCCCTCAATATCACGGTTGAAGAAGTCTTTGCAGCTACGAAGGTCATCGAGGAATTGGAGCCTAAGCCCGGTCGGCCTTTTATCAACACACAAAACTACGTCATCGTGCCTGACGTCTTCGTAGTGAAGAATGAAGGCGAATGGGTCGTGCTGTTAAATGACGATGGTCTGCCACGAATGCGCATCAGCCCCTATTATAAACAGCTCATGAGCTCAGGACAGGGAGGGACGGCTGAAACCAAGGCCTATATGGACGAAAAGCTGCGGGCTGCTCAGTGGGTGATACGCAGTATCGAGCAACGCAACAAGACAATCGTCAAGGTAGTCTCAAGCATCGTGAAGTTTCAGGAACAATTCTTCGAGCAGGGCGTACAGTATCTCAAACCCTTAGTGCTCAAGCAGGTGGCTGAAGATATCGGCATGCATGAATCGACGATCAGCCGTGTGACAGCCAACAAGTATATGTATTGCCCGCAGGGCATGCTCGAGCTCAAATTCTTTTTCAATGCCGGTCTCCAGCGCGTGGACCAGCCTTCGGACATGCTGTCATCCGTGACGGTGAGAGAAATGATCAAGAGAATGGTTGCGGAGGAAGATACCCGTCGTCCATTGAAAGACGAGGAAATCGCCGCCCGGCTTCGGAAGCAACAGGTCTTGATCGCGAGACGAACGGTCGCGAAATATCGCGCCGAGGAGAATATTCCGTCTGCCAGCCAACGAAAGCGATTCTTTTAAAGAACTAAGATGCGCATCTGAGAGGATAGTATGAAGCTGAGGATCACGGGCCGTCATATGAATATCACTCCCGCGCTAAGGGAGTATGTGGATACCCGGTTCGAGCGTCTCGATCGCTACGGGCTGAAAGTGACCTCCTTGCAGGTGATCCTGGGCGTGGAGAAACTTCAGCATAAGGCAGAGGTTGTTGGCACGGTCAACGGCAAACGTGTCCAGGCTAAGACGGCTACACCTGAAATGTATGCCACGATCGATGCGCTCGTTGCCCGCGTCGATGCGCAACTAAGAAAGTGGAAAGAGCGGCTGGTGAACCATAAGCCGGCCAAGACGAAAAGGCCCCGTCCATCGGTGCGACGGCAAGAGACATGGGGCTCAGACGAGCCGTCTCAAGTGAAACGTCAGGTGGTACCGATGCTGACTGTCGAAGAGGCGGAAAAACAGTTCCATGCTGGAAGCTCGAACTCTTCCTTTCTGCTGTTTGTGAATGCTGCTAACGGCAGAGTGCACCTGGTGCAGCGCGGAGCGGGGGGGCGTCCAGCTGTGATTGAGCCGTATGCCGACGACATCACCTCACGCTGAGTGATCTGGGCCATCGATGATCGCTCATCCTGCACCTTAAGACAGTGAGCACCTGCCCCAACAGTTGGTTCATTTCAGTACGTTCATGTGGGGCTGACGAAAACTGAGGCGTCAATGGCACGGCTTAACCTTGTGGTCGTGAGCGGACTGTCTGGTTCCGGTAAATCTCATGCGCTGAAAGCGTTCGAGGATGCAGGGTACTTCTGCATCGACAATCTGCCACCGGCGCTGCTGCCCACTTTTGTCGAGCTGTGCAACCAGCAAAACGGGGAGATCTCGAACGTGGCGCTCGGGGTAGATGTGCGGGAACGAGTGTTTTTTTCCGATCTTGTCGGCATCCTCGAGAGGGTCAAAGGGCTCGGACATTCCGTCGAACTGTTGTTCCTTGAAGCTCGAGAGGAAGTGCTGGTAAGGCGGTTCTCCGAGTCCCGCCGTCCGCATCCGCTGCTGCCACATCTTCCAGTGCTTGAGGGAGTGCGGTTTGAAAAGGAGCGAGTGGCAGAGTTGCGGCGTCACGCCGACCGCATTATCGACACCTCCGATTTAACAGTCCATGAGCTGCGCGACTTGCTCACGAAGCAGTTCAAGCGAGAACCGGCCAACAGAAAGCTGACGATCTCTCTGTTGACCTTTGGCTATAAGTACGGCGTTCCGTATGATATCGATTTGTTGTTTGACGTGCGGTTCCTCCGAAACCCTTACTTCGTTCCCGACCTTAAGCCGTTGCCGGGGGATGACCCGCGGGTGCGCACGTTCGTATTGACTGACCCAGATGCGATTGCGCTCATCGGACAGCTTGAAGGGTTGTTAAAATTTCTCATTCCCTTCTTTGAGCGAGAGCAGCGAAGCTATTTGACCATCGCGGTTGGATGTACCGGCGGAAGGCACCGTTCGGTGGCGATTGCTGGGCGCCTTCAAGAAAGTTTGCAAGCACTAGGTTATGATGTTGCCGTGAAACACCGAGACCTTCAAAAGTCTTAATTCATCCCGCTCACGACCCTCGTGTCACTTCCCCCTCTCTAGTATCGTGCGTTTTCTTGACAGCAAGAGCATACGGACTATACTTAGGCTTGCGACAGGCTTAAAAGGCTTCCTTAGGACAACCATTCCAAGTCTCCCATCTTAATAATTGATACTGAGGGTGATGTGCATGAAGAAGAAATTGAGAAATGTATTAGCGTCTAAATGGTTGTCATGTAGAGTGGTTAGGTAAGACCTATGTTGAGCTCATTCAAGAATGTGTTTGAAACGGACATTGTCTCGTTTCTGACCCCACGGCGCCAGCTCGTCGGCCTGGACATCGGATCCAGCGCGATCAAGCTTGTCCAATTGAAAGAAAGCAAGGGACGTTACTTCTTGCAGAAGTTCGGCGTGAAGCCACTTGAGCCGGAAGTGATTGTGGACGGAACGGTTATGGATGAAGGGCGTGTCGTTTCAGCGATCCGCGAGCTCTTTGACGAATCGAACGTCAAGAATAAGCATGTCGCGATATCTATTTCCGGTCATGCAGTCATCGTAAAAAAGATCAGCCTTCCACCGATGCCTGATGAGGAACTGGAAGGCCAGGTTCGGTTAGCGGCCGAGCAATACATTCCATTTGACATTAATGAAGTGAACATCGATTTCCACGTGCTTCCACCCGACCCCGCTGGGGAGGGACAAGGAGAGATGTCGGTCATCCTGGTTGCGGCGAAGAAGGACAAAATCAATGAGTTGACTGAACTGGTGAAAGGTGCCGGTCTGATACCAATGGTTATGGATGTCGATGCCTTTGCCATTGAAAACATGCATGCCATTAACTACCCACTCGCTCTGGATGAAACCACCGCATTGGTCAATCTTGGAGCGAGTGTGATGAACGTGAACATCATACGGGGGGGAATCTCTCTATTTACCAGAGATATTCCGTTGGGCGGGAATCGGTATACCGAGGCGATTCAGAGAGAAATGGGTCTCTCGTATGAAGAGGCGGAGGAAAGTAAGAAGGGGCAACGAACGAGTGAGTCAACGGCGACGTCCTTGACCAATGTCATCGATAGCGTGAACGGTGAAGTCGCGTCTGAAATCGCAAGGACGGTAGATTATTTCAAGACATCCACGGCCAATTCAGAGCTCGATCGTGTGCTCGTGTGTGGAGGCGTGGCGCACATAAAAGGACTGGTCAGCCAACTCGGCGATCGTATGCATGCCACCGTCGAGGTGGCTAATCCCTTTAGCGAAATCGATATTACAGGAAGCGATTTTGATGCTGAAGCCCTTGCCGAACTGGCGCCTTTAGCTGCGGTAGGTGTGGGTTTAGCCCTGAGGGCGGTGGGGGATCGATGATCCGTATAAATTTACTTCCAGGCCCAAAGGGCAAACAAGCCAAGCCCCAGTATGATGTCAGAGCTCAAGTGCTTCTCGGCGCTGGAGTCATAGTCATCGTCCTGGCTGGTTGCTGGTGGTATTCAGCGTCCCTCGATAGTGAATTGGAAGCGCAACAAGAAGAGAAGGCTTCGAGAGAAAAGCAGGTCGCTCAATTAAAAGAGCAAGTGAAGCAAGTCCAGGATTTTGAACAGAGGAAAAAACTCCTTGAAGACAAAAACAGGGTGATCGATCAGCTCGAACAATCTCGCCTGGGGCCGGTGAAGGTGCTTGACCATGTCAGCCAAAGCCTGGAACCGCTGAAGGTGTGGTTGACTAGATTAGGAGTGTCATCCGATGCGGTTGAACTGGAAGGCAGAGCTCTGACGAACGACGATGTTGTTGAATTCGTCAATAACCTCCGCCGAACCGAGTATTTCACGAATATCAACCTTCAGGAGAGTAAGGCTGCGGTCGAAAATAAGATCAATCTGTATCAGTTCAAGCTGGCATTTCGCCTGAAGGGATAAGCATGGCACTGCCCTCCTTCAATGTCGATGGACTTCGGAACGTTCCGGCGGCCCAAAAGGTAGTACTGCTGTTCCTCATCGTTGCCGTGATCGTCGCGGGGTTTTACTTTTACATTGCGGAGCCCAAGGGAGTCGGTATTGAGGCGCTTCGTGCCGAGAATTCCCGGTTAGATGGAGAAATCCAAATGCTGACCATTAAGGTGAAGCATTTGGACGAATTGGTCGCGGCGAATAAGCAGCTTGAGATTGAACTGGCTAAGAAGAAGGAGAGACTGCCTCCGGAAGAGGAGGCCATCATGTTGCTCAAGCAAGTGTCCGACTTAGGGGTTCGCCTGGGACTGGATATTAAGTTATGGAAGCCTGGCCTGCAATCCGAGGACGCTTCGAAATTGTTTGTGAAAATGCCTGTCAATGTTGAAGTGACCGGCGTGTATCACACCGCTGCTCTGTTCTTTGACAGGATCAATCGTCTTCCGCGAATCATCACGGTTTCAGGTCTCAAAATGGGATCTCCTAAAGTCGAGCAAGGACGAATTGTCTCCCAAACGAGCTTTGATCTTGTCGCCTATGCCGCTCCTCAAGAAAAGCCAATCGCTGTACCACAAGCGCCAGGTAGTTCCAAGCCGATTCCTGTGGGTAAATAGGTTGAATACTATGCGAAAGCAGATTCAATTGTGTGCATGGGTGGTCATGGTGGCTGGAAGTCTCTGTTTGTCTCCCATGAGCGGCATTCTTCATGCGGGTAGCGTCATCTTGAAAAAACAGATCAGCCCGATGAGGCAGGATTCTATTCGGATGTCATCTGCGCCTGAGCCACCAAGGACACCATTATCGACCGATGTCCAATCTGCTGAGACGGTCGCACAACCCTCTATCCAACCGCCGATAGATACTGGAGGTATCGGATATGACCCCTCTGGTCGCCGAGATCCATTCGCGCCGGTAGTGCAGGAGCTCCAACCGGGGAAAGTTGACGGAAACCTACCCCCTCTCCAGCGAGTGACTCTCACCGAATTAAACTTGATCGCCATCGTTTGGGGTGCGTACGGATACACAGCCATGGTCCAAACGCCAGAAGGGCACGGCTACACGGTCCGGCGGGGTACGAGAATCGGCCAAAATAATGGCGTGGTCAGTGCCATTACGGAGCGAGGCATTATCGTGCAAGAGCGGTTTACAGATGTGTATGGCAAGAAGCAGGAGCGGGAGTACGTCAAGCTCCTACATCCGAAAGAGGGCTTAGAATGAAACCACTAATCTTGAGGGCAATCACGTTCCACTTCACCGTCCGTCTGGCTGGAATCGCCGTGCTCTTAGGCATGGCCCTCAGCGCGCAGGCTGATGTCACGGTGCCTTCGGATGCAAGAAATACGTTGCGATCCATGGACCCGGGTGAGGTGCAGGAAAGCATGACCGACGTGCCGGCCCAATCCGTCACTCACATCGCGGTTCATCCTGACGGGAGCCAGGTTACCATCCATGTTGCTGGAGACGGCCGACTGTTTCCTCAAGCGACGATGTTGGATGACTCTCGATTGGTCGTTGACCTTCCGGCCGTTGCCTCCGCACTGAGAAGCCCCGTTATGCGCACGAACCATCAGCTTTTGAAGAAAATCCGAGTAGGGCACCATGCGGACAAAGTGCGTGTGGTATTCGACGTCTTGGAAAGCCCGTCTTATTCCATCAGTCAGACGGGACATGAAGTGCTCGTGACGCTCAGACCGTCAAAGCATGAAAATGCAGAAGAATCAGAAGCCCCTCTGACCGCTTACATACACACAGCGCAGTTATCTGATGTGCAGCCGAAGCCACTTTATCGCGGCACTCGACCAGCTGCTAGATTTGCCGTTCCGGCCCGATTCAAAGTCACACCTATCCAAATGACCTCGGATGGAGGCGTGTCCGAGAAGGACACCCGGTCAGACGATGTTGTTGCAGGCCAAACGCATTTCGTCGGAAGGCGAATTTCCCTGGACTTTCAGCAAGCCGATATCACCAACATTCTCCGATTGATCGCTGAGGTGAGTGGATTCAACATTGTTGTCGGTGAGGGTGTCAAAGCCAAAGTGACGATGAAACTTGTGAGTGTGCCCTGGGACCAGGCTTTGGACATGCTGTTAAAAATGAACGGCCTAGGAATGATCCGACAAGGGACGATCGTATGGGTGGATACATTAACTAATATCGCCAAGCAGCAAGACGAAGAGGCTAAGGCAAAAGAATCGAAGACCAAGGCGGAGGAACTCGTGGATCGCGTGTTCTACGTCAAGAATCTTCAGGCCCAAGAGCTGCAGACAGCGCTCAGGCAGTACTTGAGCCCTCGTGGCGTCATGAATATCAGCCAGGGAAGTAACGCGTTGATAGTGAGAGAGACGGAATCAAAGTTGGCTGTGATGAAACAGTTAGTCGATGGACTTGATCTTGAGGTTCCACAGGTGCAGATAGAAGCCCGGATTGTCCAGGCAGATACGGTGTATGCCAGGGGATTGGGCGTGCAATGGGGTGTCAAGGATTCGAATTTCGGGACCAATAATTTTAGCCTCGTGGGAAATGTTACAGGCCCTTTCGCAAACGCCGCTGGAACTGGGAATACGACCATTACTCGAGACTTTTTGGTGAACTTGCCGGCCCAAGTCGGTGGATTGCCCGCCGTCCCGGCAGTGGGATTTACGTTTGGTAAATTGGCTGATGGATTTGGTTTAGATATGCGCTTGTCGGCCGGCGAGTTGCTGGGTTTGACCAAGGTGATTGCTGCGCCAAAAATTACTACCTTGGATAAACGAGAGGCCAAAATCTCTCAGGGTGAATCGATTCCGTTTCAGACGACGTCGTTGCAGGGAACTCAGACAACATTCGTGGATGCGAACTTAGAGCTCAATGTGACCCCACAAATCACCTCGCGCGATCCCAAAGAAATCGGCAAGACGATACTTCTGCGTGTGCGAGCCACTCGGAATGCGGTGGGCGCTCGTAGTAACCCGGCGGGCCCAAGTATTGATCGTCGGGAGGCGACCACTCAGGTGATCGTCCGGGACGGTGAGACAATGGTAATTGGTGGAGTCTTTGTTGATACACAGAACAACAACGTCCAGGGGGTGCCCTATCTTTCGCGAATACCCGTGCTGGGCTGGTTGTTCAAGAACAAGTCAGAATCTGTTTCGAAGCAAGAATTGCTCATATTCCTCACTCCGAGCATCGTCAAAACGTAATTAGGGACGAGCTTCAGGCTCCAGTGTTTAAAAGGAAAGGCGTTGCCATGCTACTGCATGGCAACGCCTTTCTCTTTACCTCGCCTACCTTCGCGCGATCCTTTTAGTTTTCTCTACGCTATGCTACGATCCTCGCTCCCATCATGGCACGACGCAGAATCCCCCTGGCCAACGATCCCGTGTCTCCTAAAGGCCTCATCACAGTGCCCCTTGGAGAGCGAAGCTATGACATTGTCATCGAAGAGGGTCTGTTAAGGAAGGTAGGGCCACGACTCAAGCAGTTGGGTGTGCAAGGGCAAGTCGCTGTTGTCATGGACCGAAACGTAGCCAGGCACTATGCCCGTGAAGTTCTATGTTCGCTGTCAAAAATCGGTCTTGAGACCCTGCCGATCGTGCTTCCGCCAGGTGAATCATCAAAAACGATGAAATCGGTCGAGCACATTCTTAATGCCGTTGCCCGGCATCGATTCGAGCGCAAATCATTTTTACTGGCTGTGGGCGGGGGAGTCATCGGTGATCTCACTGGGTTTGCCGCGGCTATTTACCAACGGGGGGTGCCGTTTATTCAGATACCGACCACCCTTGTGGCCCAGGTGGACTCAAGTGTCGGTGGAAAAACAGGAGTCGACCATCCACTCGGGAAAAACTTAATTGGTGCTTTTCATCAGCCTCGGGCCGTATGGATCGATCCGCGTACTCTGCAGACACTGCCACGACGTGAGTGGAGAGCCGGACTGGCGGAGGTGATTAAGTATGGCATCATCGCCGACGAATCGTTTTTCCGCTTTCTTGAAGAAGCCATGCCTGCCTTACAGAGACGACAGCCAAAAGCTGTTGCCGCCGTGATCAAACGATCGTGCGAGATTAAGGCGGAGGTCGTGGCGGCAGATGAGCGCGAGTCTGATCTCCGGCGCATCCTCAATTATGGCCACACACTGGGACACGCCTTTGAAGCACTTGGTGGCTTTCGCTCGCTCGTACATGGAGAAGCGATCGCCATAGGGTTGGTGCAGGAAGCAGAGCTTGCATGTTACCAAGGCATGTGCGATCGCGTCGTTGTACAGCGAATTCGGAATGTCGTGAGAGCGGCCGGGCTCAGCGACCGGATGCCAGATTGGCCGTCCGCCAAGGTTTGGAAGGCTATGCTTCATGACAAGAAGGTTTCCAGTGGTCTGGTGGTGGGAGTCTGGCCGGAAAAGATAGGGCGAGTCCGCATGGCCCCGATCGAAAAACAAGTCTTCCAGCAATGGTATGCGTCGAGCCAGAAGATGGCCAGGACGTTGGTTCGACCGCGAAAGCCAAAAGCATGACCATAACCGGGAAGAACAAATCTTCAGCGCAGATCGAACAGGCGTTACGAGAAAAGACCCGTGAGGTGAACGTCCTCCACCGGATCAGTGAGTCGATTACGAACACATTAGATCTGGAGGCTGTCCTCAAGCATATCGTCGAAATTGTGGTCGAGGTGACGAAGGCGGACGCCTGTTTGCTGTATCTCCTGTCGGACGGCCGCGATGAACTGATTCTCCGTGCTTCGAAGAATCCCCATCCCAAATTGATCGGGAGAATTACCATCGGATTGGGAGAGGGAATTACCGGATGGGTGGCCCGTGAACGGACTCGAGTCGTTATTCCGAACAACGCGAGCGAGGATTCCCGATTCAAATTCTTTAACACGCTCCCGGAGGATCGCTATCACGCGTTTGTGTCCGTGCCGATCATGGTCAAGAAAGAAGTGATCGGCGTGATCAACGTGCAGCATAAGCGCGCTCGCCGGTATCGTGAAGACGAGCTCGCCTTACTCTCCACCATTGCCAACCAGGTCGGCGGCGCGATCGAGAATGCCCGGCTCTATGACCAGATGAAACGCAAGGCGCTGCAGTTGGAGACGTTGTCTCAGGTCTCAGAAACGGTTGCGTCGAGTCGCATCATCGACGACGTCCTTCAACTGATCGTGACCATGACCGCTCAAATGATGGATTCCAAGATTTGTTCCATTATGCTTTCGGATGGCGAGTCCGGTGAGTTGCGGATTATCGCCACGCAAAGTCTCAGCGAGCAATATCGGCGAAAGCCGCATCTGAAGACGGGGCAAAGTATCAGCGGCCGCGCGGTGCAGGAGCGTCGGCCGATTATCGTGTCGGATGTCACGAAAGAACGTGACTATATGTATCCCGATCTAGCAGCCAAAGAAGGCCTGGCATCCTTGCTGTCGGTGCCCATGATGGTGCGTGACAAGGCGGTCGGGGTCATCAATAGCTACACCTCCGTCCCTCATAATTTCACAGCCGAGGAAGTCAGGCTGATGCAGGCGATCGCGAATCAAGCCGCCATTGCGATCGAGCATGCGACCCTGATGGAAAAGTCCTTCGAAATGCAGGAAGCCCTGGCCGTGCGAAAACTCCTCGAGCGGGCCAAGGGCTACTTAATGCGCACGAAAAGGCTTTCTGAAGAAGAAGCGTTCCGCCTGATCCAGCGGCAGAGCATGGATCTCAGAAAATCCATGAGAGAAATTGCCGAGGCGATCCTGCTGGCGGGTGATATTGAGGAACGGGCAGGAAGTAGTAAGCGATAGCCGGCAGGCTAACGGCGATCGGGTACGGTCTTCTTTGTGGTCGGTGGTGTGACGGGATTTGCGGGCTGGCTGTCAAGCTGCCGGCGGATCTCTTGTAATTCCTTCCTTAATTCTTCCAATTCTACATTCTTGTGGCGCATCTCATCTTCGAGCGCCCGAAGCTGCTTCTCTGTCTCTGGAAGCGGCTGGTTGGAAGGTGGAGCTTGGGATTCTGCTCGAGTCGGGGCGCTGTGGGGCGCGGGGATTTCAGGGAAAGACGCCAGAAGCTCATAATCGATGACCAATGTGCTGTCTGTCGCCTGCTTGCCGCGAAAACTATCAGGCCGCTTGGCGGATTCCGGTGCAAAAGACAAGGTGCGATTCGTCAGGCCTGTGGAATCCGGCAGGCGGCGGTTGGGCATGTTGACGGTATCCGGACGTTCCGATCGTGCGCGGTATTCCGTGAGCGTCACATACAAGGAGCGGCCATAGGCATATAGCGCGCCTCGCGTCATTTCCTGGACGGTTAGTACGTCGGAGACTTCGGACGATCCAACTCCTCCGCCAGTTCTTTGAGAAAACCCTGAGCCATACTGAATCAGCCGGAATCCCACCTGCTGGTCGGATGCAGCTTTGGTCAGCGCTTCAGTGATTAACGGAGAAAGGAAGCGGACTTCATCCGACGAGAACGCAGGCACGAGGGCCGTCTGTCCTCGAGCGAGGCTGCGGAGTAGTCCTTGATCCTCTTTGACCTGGATACCGCTGAGGACTCGGGCGACCGTATCCTGATGGAGCTTAAGAGGGTGAGCCGCCTGAAACGAGCGATCTGAAATGCGCTCGAGGTAAACGGCACCGTGGCTGGACTCATTGATGACCGTGTCCACCTCGGGAGATGAGGCACAACTGCTTAGCGCGAGACTCAATAACGTGAGCGCTAATTGAAAGAAAGAAAAGCTGGATCGCATGCAGAGGTACTTTCTTTGATCGGCAGGCACTGTACCATAGGCCCATTCTGATTGCATGCCGGCTGAGAGCAGGCTGGAAGAATGCGACTCGAAAATAGATGTTTTCGATGCTTGACAGACTGAATCGGCTGAAGTATAACGCCGCATCTTGCGCTGAGGAATGAGAAGACAACGACGTCTTCTCGAGCAAAGCAGGAGCAAGCTTGTGAAGGACAAAGACGTCCTTCTGGTCAGCGAACGACCGGAAGGACGTCTTTTTTTTGAGTTCTGCGCCGTCCTTCGGTAATAGGACGTGAATCCTTTCAACACAAGGGGGATCGATGGAGACGAAGCTGGTAAGGGGAGCCATGGTCATTCTGATGGCCTTCACGTTCTTGTGGGCTGCGACACCTGGGTATTCGGCTGATAATAGCGCGGAAGAGGCGGCTGGCGCCGGCCAGCTCTTGCGAAAAGAAGAGGCCCCTCCGGCGGTGATCTGTGGCGGCTGTGTCAGCGCGACGCATACCTCAGAGGGCAAGGGAAGCATCACTCCCTACGGACGCATCGAGTTAGACGGTATTTACAGCAATCGCAACACTAATCCCCTGGATCCCGGGCAATTCAACGGATACGCGACGGCAGCCGGCAAGGGCAGTAATTCCTCAAGCACGTTCAACCCTCGCTACAGTGCCTTCGGTATACGCGGCGATCGGACGGACGGCACTCACGTGTTGACCGGCGTCATCGAAGCGGATTTTTACAGCCAAACAGACAACGCGGGAAATATTTCCCCGCGTCTGCGTTTAGCCAACGTCAAGTACAGCCCTAACAGTAATAAGACGGTGGTCACCGCCGGTATGGACTGGACACCGATCATGGGTCTGCACCCGAATCTGATCGACTTCTCGATCATGGGCTACAACGGTAATCTCTGGCAGCGTCTTCCGCAGGTCACCGTTAAGCATCAATTCAGCGAAAACTTCGATGGCTTAATCACCGTATTTCGGTTTGAACGTGGCTTGTCGGCTATCCAGCCTCAGGCACAAGGCCGGCCACAAGCCGCCGGTGCTGTCCCGTCTGTTCCTTTTCAGGACCCTGTTCAAATGCCGTATTTCGGGACGCGGGTTGGGTATACCGGCACCGGCAATATGCAAGGGTTCGTGGCCGCCTTTAACATGGCCTATCGTTATTATCGATCGGCCCCGCCATTTGCTCCAGCAACTTTATTTCAAACACCAGGCGGACGCGATATCAATTCCTACGTAATCGGTGCCGAGCTGGTCGTCCCGATTACCAGGCAAGTGAAGTTCTCTGCTGAACTGGCCTATGGTCAGGCACTCGGCGTGGAATGGTTCCGGTACGGCCAGGAGCGGAATCTCCAAACGGGTGCACCGGTTCGGACCTGGGTGGGATGGGCCGAATTGGATTACGCCTTGAACCGGGATTACACGTTTATTGCTGGATATGGATTTGACAACCCCCTTAATTCAGATCTCCAGTATACCGGTGGCGCAGCAACTGCCGACACGCAATATCTCTTGAACCACCGCACCTATCTGACCGCCGTTCGTCACATTTGGGGCGATCTCTACGCCTCGTTTGAATGGAATCACCTGAATACCGAATGGACGACACACGAGCGCTTCAGCGGTGACAACTTTATGCTTTCAACCTGGTATAACTTTTAGCCGCGTCTAGCACGGTGAGAGAGGAGTCAGAGAATGTCACAAAATGAATCCGATAAAGACCCCAGCAAGTAAAGAGTGAAGCTGCCGCGGTCACTGAGACCGATACTTCGCGGCGCGACTTCCTCGTGCAAGGTGCCAGAATCACGGCCGGCGTCGGGATTGCCGCGTTGCTCGGCAATCTTGGCAATTGGGCATTGTCCTACGCCGCCGATAAGGAGCCGATCAAGATCGGCGTCCTGCACTCGTTGAGCGGCACGATGGCGATCAGCGAAGTCTCGCTGCGCGATGTCGTGCTCATGGCGGTCGAGGAAATCAACGCCAAGGGCGGCGTGCTTGGCCGACAGGTGAAACCAGTCGTCGTCGATCCGGCTTCTAACTGGGATCTCTTTGCCGAGAAAGCGAAGCAGCTGCTCTTGCAGGACAAGGTCGCGGTGGTCTTCGGCTGCTGGACGTCGGTCAGCCGTAAATCTGTCTTGCCGGTGTTTGAAAAGAATAACGGATTGCTCTTTTATCCGGTCCAGTACGAAGGCGAAGAATGTTCGCATAACGTCTTTTATACGGGCGCCGCTCCCAACCAGCAGGCGGTGCCGGCGGTGGAATATCTGATGAGCAAGGAAGGCGGAGGATTCAAGAAGTTCTACTTGCTTGGCACGGACTATGTGTATCCGCGCACCACGAACAAGATTCTGCGCGCCATGTTGCTGGCCAAGAAGGTGTCCGGCGGCCAACATCATGGAAGAATACACGCCGTTCCATCATCAGGATTATCAGACGATCGTCGGCAAAATTAAAAAGTTTTCAGCGGGTGGAGGAGCGTGCGTCATCAGTACGATCAATGGCGACAGTAACGTGCCGTTCTACAAGGAATTCGGCAACCAGGGTCTGCGGGCTGAAGATGCGCCGATCATGGCCTTCAGCGTAGCCGAAGACGAATTGCGCGGCATGGACACGACAGCCCTGGTCGGCCATCTGGCAGCGTGGAACTATTATCAGAGCGTCGACACGCCCCAGAATAAAAAGTTCGTGGCTGATTTCAAGGCCTACTGTAAGAAGAACAACCTGCCGGACGGCGACAAGCGCGTCACGGACGATCCGATTGAAGCTGCCTATTTCGGGGTGCATGTCTGGAAGCAGGCGGTGGAAAAGGCCGGCTCCATCGAGGTCGACAAGGTGCGCAAGGCGGTGTATGGTCAGAAGTTCCTTGCCCCGGGCGGGGAAATCATGATGGATCAGGCGAACCACCATACGTATAGGCCCGTGCTGATCGGAGAAATCTTAAAGGACGGTCAGTTTAAGGTTGTGTCCCGCTCGAAGGGACTGGTAAAGCCCGAGCCCTGGAGCGAGTACACAAATCCGGACAAGGGGTGCGACTGGATCGATCATCAGGGCACGTATCAGAAAAAAGTCTAAGAAGGCGATCGTCTTTTCCGGACTCACCTGGCCGTTCTGTTACACACCTTACGGTGCGTCAGAGCGGCCAGGTGGTGTTTCGGCTACGAGGAACCATGGGGGCACGAGATCGGTTGAGCCTGCGTCGGCGGTACATGACAGGCGCGGTTGTGAGTGTGCTGATGGTGCTTGCCTTGGCCGGCCTGACGTCTGCTGCCGATGCTCCCGCCTCTTCAGGTCCTGCCTTTCCTGTTCCTGTCACGTCTGCCGATATGAAGGCACTCGCCGAGCGGCTTACCAGCGACGATCCGGTCGTTCATGACCGCGCTCTCCATGCCATTATCGATGGCGGTGACGCCGCTAGACTCACGCTGCTCGAAGATGTGTTGAGCGATGTGGATCGTGCCACCCGTGTCGCCGTCAAGCCGGTCAAGGATCTCCTGAAAAATAAGCTCAATCTCCTGAGCCCGTCGGATGACGTCCGGCGATCGGCGGCGGCAGATCTCGGCTCATCAGGGCATATGATCGCCGTGCCCTGGCTTGAACAGGCTGCCGCCACGGAGCAAGGCCGCTGGGTACGCTATGCCATGGAAGAAAGCGTCGCGCTCCTTCAATTGACGGCCGGTGATCCCTCGCTGAAAGCGCGGGCGGCGGCCACATTGGGTGACCTACGGAGTCAAAACGGATTGCCGGCGTTGAAGGAGTTGGTGCAGCAGGCGTCAACTGATCCGGCGTTCCAGGAGGCAAATCGGCCGCTGGTCGAAGCGGCTTCGTCGGCCATCGAGCGCATCGAGTTGTGGAGCACTTGGGCCAATGTGTTTGAGACGATCTTTCGCGGTATCAGTCTGAGCTCCATCCTGTTAATCATGTCGGTGGGCCTTGCGATTGTCTTTGGCCTCATGGGTGTCATCAACATGGCCCATGGGGAGCTCATGATGGTCGGCGCGTACGCGACGTTTGCGACGCAAGAATTGTTCAGGGCCTTTCTGCCACCCGCGATGTTCGAAAGCTACTTTCTGTTCTCTCTGCCGCTCTCGTTTCTCGTCGCGGGTCTGTGCGGGTTGATTCTCGAGGCGACCGTGATCCGTTTCCTCTATGGGCGGCCGCTCGAAACGATGTTAGCGACCTGGGGTGTCAGTTTAGTACTGATTCAGCTGGCGCGCGTCTGTTTCGGAGACCTGACGGCGGTGTCTGCGCCTGCCTGGCTGAGCGGTGGCGCCCAGGTGATGGTGGGCGTCTACTTGCCGTTCAACCGGTTGTTTATCATTGCGCTGTCTATCCTCTGTGTCACCGGTATTTACGCGCTGCTCTTTCGGTCGAATGTCGGTTTGCGGGTGAGGGCGGTCACGCAAAACCGGAACATGAGCTCCTGCCTTGGAATCCCCACGAGAAAGGTCGATGCCTACACCTTTGCCTTCGGGTCAGGACTTGCGGGATTAGCCGGCTGTGCCTTGACGCTCGTGGGCAATGTCGAGCCGGGGTTGGGCCAGAACTATATTGTCGATTCCTTCATGGTGGTGGTGACGGGCGGCGTCGGCAAGCTCGCCGGCACCATCGTAGCCTCGCTAGGGATCGGCAGCCTGAACAAGTTTCTTGAGCCCAGTTTCGGGGCCGTGTATGGTAAGGTCCTCATTTTGGTGCTCGTCATCTTGTTCTTACAGCGGCGGCCCTCAGGACTCTTCGCCATCAAAGGTCGTCACGCGGATTAGGGAGCTCCCGGATCGTGAGCGAGACGACTGCCGACGGTCAGCCGACGACGACTCGTGAAGGCCTCACCTTCTGGTTCGTCGGCCTCTTCCTGCTGATTATCCTTCCCGCGTTGAATGTGCTGCCTGCCGAAGATTCCTTCCTGCAGGTCTCGGATTTCACCTTGAACCGGTTCGGAAAGTTCCTGGCCTTCGCCATCCTGGCGTTGGGATTGGACCTCATCTGGGGCTATACCGGCATTCTGAGCCTCGGCCATGGCGTGTTCTTCGGCATTGGAGCCTACTGCATCGGCATGCATCTGATGCTGACGATCGGGACGGAGAGCGTGTACGGGAGCACCCTGCCGGACTTCATGGTCTGGAACCAGGTGAAGGAACTGCCGTTCTTCTGGAAACCGTTCTACAGTTTCCCCGCGGCGGTCCTGGGCGCGATCTTCGTCCCCGTTCTCTGTGCGCTCATCTTCGGTTTTCTGGCTTTCCGCAGCCGGATCAAGGGCGTCTACTTCGCCATCATTACGCAAGCGGTGGCCCTCTCGGCCTGGCTGGTCTTCAACCGCAACGAAACCAATCTCGGCGGCACCAACGGCCTGACGGACTTCAAGCAGATTCTCGGCTTTCGCCTGAGCGAGCCCGGCACGCAACGGTTTCTTTATGTCCTTACGGTCCTGGCCCTGGGCGGCGCCTATTTTCTTTGTCGATGGATTATTGAGTCGCGGACGGGGAAGGTGCTGGTGGCGATTCGAGACAGCGAGCAGCGGGTGCTGTTTTCCGGCTACTCGCCGGCAACTTATAAATTGTTCGTGTTCGTGGTCTCAGCCGGCTTGGCTGGACTGGCGGGCATGTTGTATGCGCCGCAAGTCGGCATCATTACGCCGGCGCAAATCGGCGTGTTGCCATCACTCGAAATGGTCATCTGGGTGGCGGTCGGCGGCCGCGGCACCTTGATCGGAGCCATCATCGGCGCCGTCGGAGTGAATTTCGCCCGCAGTCTCCTGACAAACTATTTCCCGGAACTCTGGCCCTTCTTTCTGGGCGGATTATTTATCGCGGTCGTGTTGATCTTTCCGGACGGACTGGTCGGACTGATGCGCCGCTTCCAACTGCAATCCCTCCAAAAGACCTTTGGAATGAGGAAGGCGGCGCCGCCGGCGGAGAGTGTGCAGTGACGGAGAAGGGATCGATCATTTACCTGGAAGGCGTCATCGTCGACTACGATGGCTTCAAGGCCTTGAACAACCTCAATTTCATCGTCGGCTACAACGAGTTGCGCGTGGTCATCGGTCCCAATGGCGCCGGCAAAACGACCTTGCTCGACGTCATTTGCGGCAAGACGAAGCCCGCGTCCGGACGCGTGATTTTCGGCAAGGATATTGAACTCATCGGGAAGCGCGAAGATGAAATCGCCAAACTGGGGATCGGCCGAAAATTTCAGGCTCCTTCGATCTACGGCAATCTCACCGTCTGGGAAAATTTGGATTTGTCATTGAAGCGAGACAGCAAGGGAGTCTTTGCCACCTTGTTCAGCCACTCCACTGAGGCGGAGCGCGCCAGGATCGCGGAGACGCTTGCGGCGATAGGACTCAAGGACGTGCCTCACCGGCGCGCGGGCTCCTTGTCGCATGGCCAGAAGCAGTGGCTCGAAATCGGGATGGTGATTCTTCAGGATCCCTTGCTTCTCCTGGTCGACGAACCGGTTGCCGGCATGACGGATAAAGAGACCGAACAAACCGGTGTGTTGCTGCAGTCGTTGGCTGAGAAACATGCGGTGGTCGTGATCGAACACGACATGGAGTTTGTCCGGCAGATTGCAAGGACGGTGACGGTCCTTCATGAAGGCACCGTGATCTGCGAAGGCTCCGTCGATAAGGTGCAGGCCGACGATCGGGTCCGTGAAATTTACCTGGGTCGTCAAAAAGTCGCCCACGTCTAGCAGGATGTTGAAAGTGCCTCCAGCGTCGTTCGCGACTCGACAAGATCCTCAACGGGGACCCTGCCGCCTCACCAACTCGGCGGCGCGCACAAACCTGGCGCTCCTTATCGTCGCACCGTGCGCCCCCGAGGGCATGGCCCCTGTCTTTTTCCCCGCCGCAGCCTGGCTGGAAGCCCTTTTCAACATTTTGTAATACCCATGAAGCAAAGCCATGCTGCAGCTCGATAAGGTCAACGTCTACTACGGCGAGAGCCACATTTTGCGCGACGTCTCATTTGCCATGGAGCCCGGCCAGGTGGCGTGTCTCATGGGTCGGAATGGCGTGGGCAAAACGACGACGCTGAAAGCCGTGATGGGTCTGCTGCCTGTGCGCTCAGGTCAGATCAGGATGGGGCCCGCTGATATGACAAAGGAAGCCACCGACCGGCGGGCCAAGCGAGGGCTCGCCTATGTTCCTCAGGGCCGCGAAATCATCCCGCATTTGACTGTGCGCGAGAACTTGCAGTTGGGCTTCTGGGCGCGGGCCGGCTCGTTCAACGGCACGGCCGAGAAAGTCGCATTTGAAGAGGTCTTTCATCTTTTCCCAAAGCTCACCCAAATACTCGAACGGCCCGGCGGAGTCTTGAGCGGCGGCGAACAGCAGCAATTGGCCATTGGCCGGGCGCTGTTGTCGGATCCGAAAGTCCTGTTACTCGATGAACCGACGGAAGGTATTCAGCCGTCGGTGGTGGATCAGATTGAAGACGTCATCATCGGCTTCAAGAGCCAGCGCCGCTTTGCCATTCTTCTGGTAGAGCAAGGCCTGCACTTCGCGGCGCGCCTGGCCGATGCCTACGTCATTATGGCAAAAGGGGCGGTGGTGGCAATGGGCAAGACCAGCGAATTGAGTGCCGAGGAAGTGAAACGGCATCTCGTGGTGTGAGGGGGCGGCTGGGGTAGGTAGGAGTCGGAGAGAGGGACTATGCATCTGACACCACGCGAACAAGAGAAGCTGCTCATTTATGTTGCGGCGAACCTCGCGAAAGAGCGGAAGGCGCGCGGGTTGAAATTGAATCACCCGGAAGCGGTGGCATTCATTACGGCCGCAATCCTGGAAGGGATTCGAGACGGGCGGTCGGTCTCCGAGCTCATGAGTTACGGGGCGACGCTATTGAACAAGCATGACGTCATGTCTGGAGTCGCGGAGATGATTCCTGAACTTCAAATAGAGGGCACGTTCCCTGATGGAACGAAGCTGGTCACAGTCCACGAGCCGATCCGATAGGTGTGTCGATGAAGAAGCCCAAAAGTAAACGGAAAGCCGCAACCCGGAAGCCGGCCACTGGGGTGGCCAAGAAAGTCTCACCTCAGACTGCCGCGCTCATCCCCGGTGAAGTCATTCTAGGCGACGGTGACATCATCGCCTTCAACGGACGCCAGACCGTGGAGCTCACGGTGGCCAACACAGGCGACCGGCCGATCCAAGTCGGATCGCACTGTCATTTCTTTGAAGCGAACCGCGCGCTGCGGTTCGATCGTGAGACCGCCTACGGGTTCCGGCTCCAGGTACCGGCTGGTACGGCCGTCAGGTTTGAGCCGGGCGAAGATAAGCGCGTGACGCTGGTAGCGATGGGCGGCAATCGCGTCGCCTATGGGATCAACGGACTTACCCATGGCCGACTGGACGATCCTCGCGTCAAAGAACAGGCATTGGCGAAGGCCAGGGAACGGGGCTTTGTGGGTAAAGGAAGCGGAGCATGAAGCTCTCGCGGCGCCAATATGCCGATTTATACGGCCCGACCGCCGGCGATCGCGTTCGGTTGGCCGACACCGATCTGCTCATCGAAATCACCCGCGACCTGACGGTCCCCGGTGAAGAGGCGAAGTTCGGCGGTGGCAAAGTGATCCGCGACGGCATGGGCCAATCGCCTTCGGCCACCCGGGCCAAGGGCGCCCTCGATCTCGTCATCACCAATGCGATCATCATCGACTGGTGGGGCATCGTCAAGGCGGATATTGGCATCCGTGAGGGCCGCATTGTCGGCATCGGGAAGGCCGGCAATCCCGATCTCATGGATGGCGTGACGAAAGGCATGGAGATCGGGGCCGGAACGGAAGTGTTGTCGGCTGAAGGCAAAATTATCACGGCCGGCGGGATCGACACGCATATCCATTTCATCTGTCCGCAGATTATTACAGAGGCGATTGCGAACGGATTGACCACGCTGATCGGGGGCGGCACAGGCCCGGCGACCGGAACGAACGCGACCACCTGCACGCCAGGCGCATGGAATATCCACCGGATGCTGGAAGCGGCCGAAGGTTTCCCGATCAATCTTGGGTTTCTCGGCAAGGGCAATTCTTCCCTGCCCGACGGATTACGAGAGCAGGTCGAGGCCGGCGCGATCGGCCTGAAACTGCACGAAGATTGGGGCACCACCCCGGCGGCCATTTCCACGTGCCTCGATGTCGCCGAAGAATATGACGTGCAGGTCGCCATCCACACCGACACATTGAACGAAGCGGGTTATGTGGAAGATACGATCAAAGCGTTCAAGGGACGGACTATTCACTCATTCCACACGGAAGGCGCCGGTGGCGGGCATGCGCCGGACATCATCAAGGTTTGCGGCGAAGCGAACGTGCTGCCGTCGTCGACCAATCCCACCATGCCTTTTACTGTGAACACGATGGATGAGCATCTCGACATGCTCATGGTCTGCCACCACCTGAACCCGCGTGTGCCTGAGGATATTGCGTTTGCGGAGTCTCGCATTCGGCGTGAAACCATTGCGGCAGAGGATATTCTGCACGACATGGGTGCCATCAGCATCATGTCGTCCGACTCGCAGGCGATGGGCCGCGTCGGGGAAGTGATCATCCGCACCTGGCAGACGGCCCATAAGATGAAGGTGCAGCGTGGGCATCTCTCCCAGACCGCGGCGGAAAAGATGTCCGGCTCCAACGACAACTTCCGTGTGCGCCGTTATGTGGCCAAGTACACGATCAATCCCGCGATCGCCCACGGCATCGGGCATGAAGTGGGTTCGGTCGAAGTGGGCAAGCTGGCTGATCTCGTGCTGTGGAAGCCGGCCTTCTTCGGCGTGAAGCCTGAGATCGTCCTCAAGGGCGGGTTTCCGATGTCGGCGGCGATGGGCGATCCGAACGCATCGATCCCGACGCCTCAGCCTGTTTTGACGAGGCCGATGTTCGGCAGTTTCGGGCGCGCGCCGTTTGCCACGAGCCTGACGTTTCTGTCCGGCGCCGCATTGAATGCCGATGTTCACACCAGGCTTGGCTTGCAGAAGCAGGTGGCGGCCGTCAAAAAGTGCCGCGGCATCGGCAAGCGAGATCTGAAGCTCAACGATGCCCTGCCCAAAATTGACGTCGATCCGGAAACCTACGTGGTGAAGGCTGATGGACAGATTTTGAGATGCGACCCGATGGCGGTGCTTCCTATGGCGCAACGATACTTCCTCTTTTAGTCGGATGCTGAAAAAGGTTCCCAACGTCGTTCTCGGCTCGTCAAAGTCCTCGACGTACCCCAGAGGGTACGCCTGCGGCTTTGCCTGCGCCTGCGGCCTAGTTGGATAACCTTTTTGAGCATCCGCGAAGAAACTTGTTTGAGGAGAATTGTGTGGATACTTCCGCTCTTCTGAAGGGTCTGCGTTTTGTCGACAGCTTCTTCCCGTCCGGCGGATATGCGTTTTCCTCCGGACTTGAAGCGGCCGTGCAGGGCGGGCTTGTGAAGAATGCAGAAGACCTGTCCATCTTCGTCACTGAGTCGTTGTCGAGCGGACTAGGGGAGCGGGACGCCGTGGCAGCAGGATTGGCGCATGAGGCCATCGTATCCGGCATTCTTGAAATCGCCTTGAAGGCGGACCGTGAGTTGGACGCGATGAAACTGGGGCGGGAGGGAAGAACAGCCAGCCGTCAAATGGGGCGCCAGGTGATCCGCCTCGCGCGAGAGCAACAGGCCGGTGCTCTTTTGCTCGACGAGTACCTGGCGGCCGTCGAGACAGAATCGACTCCGGGCCATCTGCCGGTGAGTCTGAGTCTGACGCTGGCGAATGCCGGATGGTCCAAGCAAGACACGATTGCCGCCTTTCTCCATCAAACGGCCACGGGCTACCTAGCGGCCGCGATGAAGCTGCTTCCGATCGGGCAGCGGGAAGGCCAGCGCCTTCTCGACAGTTGGCTTGAGGCGATTCACCGGATCAGTCATCAGGCGGCCTCCCAGCGTCAACTTCGATCATGGTCGCCGGTGCACGATATCTGCGGAATGCGACATAGTCAGTTGGCATCGCGATTGTTCAGGTCATGATCGTCCCGGGAGTCTCCCATGCATCGTGCGGATGAACAGTTGTGCGGCACGGGGCGGGTGACGGCTGCTCGCGCCCGCCATATTCCGGTCATCGGAGTAGGCGGGCCGGTCGGGTCCGGTAAGACGGCGCTGGTAGAAGCGCTCTGTCTGAAATTGAGAGACCGTTACAGTCTGGCGGTGGTGACGAACGATATCTTCACGAAAGAAGATGCCGAGTTTCTCACCAAACGCGGCGCGCTCCCGCAAGACCGGATTCTCGGGGTGGAGACCGGCGGCTGTCCGCATACGGCCATCCGTGAAGATGCCTCCCACAATCAGGAAGCGCTGGATGATCTGCTGAAACGGCATCGGGACGTCGAGCTCATGTTCGTCGAGAGCGGGGGCGACAATTTGGCTGCGACGTTCAGCCCGGAGCTGGCCGACAAAGTCATCTACGTCATCGACGTGGCCGCCGGCGACAAAATTCCGCGCAAGGGCGGACCGGGTATCACGCGCTCGGACCTCCTCGTCATCAACAAGACCGACCTTGCCCCGCATGTCGGCGCCGATCTGTCCGTGATGGATCGCGACGCCACGCGCATGCGTGGAAACCTGCCGTTCCTCTTCACGAACCTCAAGACAGGGCAGGGCCTCGATCAGGTGGTGGCCTGGGTGGAGCAGCTGATTCCTCATCACGCCCATCCTTGACGAAAGGTCTTGTGGCTTCCATCGCTGAACAGGCTCCGGTTCTCGACGCGGTCGGCCGGCGCGGCGTGCTCTTTTGCGAATTCGAACGATCCGGCATGCGGACGGTGCTCGCTCGCGCATCCTGCGTGAGTCCATGGCACTATTTTCCCCCTGCGTACCTCGACGACAGCGGTTGTGCGTACACCTGGATGGTGAACCCGTCCGGCGGACTCGTCGGCGGCGATCACGTTACGGTGGAAGCCCGGTTGCATGCCGACACCCACGTCGTGATGACGAGTCCCTCGGCCAATCGTGTCTATCGAAGCGTCTCTGAGCCCTCCGTGCAGGAGGTTCGTCTGACGATCGGATCCGGGGCCCGAGTGGAATGGCTGCCGGAGGTCACGATCCCTTTTGCCGGTTCCCGCTTTCGCCAGTCCATTCGCGTGAATCTTCAACCGGGGGCATCGGTCGTGCTGTGGGATGCCATGGCCTCGGGACGCATCGCGATGGGAGAGCGCTGGGCCTTTACAAGCCTGGAAAACGAGATTGAGATCGAGACCGCTTCCGGGAGATCGGTGATCGAGCGGTGTTACGTGACGCCTGAAACCGCCGGCCGGTTCGCAATGGCCTGGGACTATGTGGCCTCGCTGTTCGTGATTGTCGACGGTATCGAACAGCGCACACTCCATCCGTTGAAAGCCGCGATGGAGGAACTCCTCGAGCGTCGGCCCCAAGCCGTCTTAGGCGGCGTCTCCGAACCGGCGGTTCCGGGTCTGGGGGTCAAGGTCGTGGCCCGCTCAGCACCCGATCTGAGCACGGTGATGGAAGCCTTGTCTGTGCTCGTCCGCCGGCACCTCTGGCAGCTTCCTGGCCGGTGTATTCCGACGCTATTGACAGGGGAAATGCCGCCATCTGAGGTTTGACACCCCACGACCTGGATGGTATTCTTGCGCACTTTTTGGAGACAATGTCGTCTCCTTTTTCGATTTCCAACTGGACAGCAGACGGACAACGACGTCCTCGGGTTTCTTTTGTGATGAAGAGACCAGAGGGCGTTTTTTTTTATCACGTGTGAGATGGCTCGAATCCGGCTGAACGATGAGGTTGCTCAAAATGGTCATCCAACAAGGCCGCAGGCGACGCAAGGACCGCAGGCGTCACCCTCGGGGTACGTTGAGGATTCCTGCAAGCCGAGAACGAAGTTGGGGGCCATGTGTCAGCGACCTAAGGCCGGTGACCGATGCGCATTCTTCGGATCGCCATGGCGCAGATCAATCCGACGGTGGGTGATATCGCCGGCAACGCTCGTTTGATCAAGCGCTGGATCAAAGAGGCCCGCAAGGCCAAGGCGGATGTGGTGGCGTTTCCCGAACTGGCTGTGACGGGATACCCGCCCGAGGATCTGCTGCTGAAGCCGCGATTCGTGTCGGACAACCAGCGCGTGCTCGACGAGCTGGTGCGCGAGTGCGCCGGCATCGTCGCAGTGGTCGGGCATGTGGGTCAGGGATCCAAACTGAAACCACATTCGACGTCACCGTCAGTCGTGTTGGCGGACCGACACGAGCTGTACAATGCGGCGTCGATTTTATTCGAACGGCGGTGCCTCGCCACCTATTGTAAGCGACTGCTGCCGAACTATGGAGTGTTTGACGAAGGACGATATTTTCATCCAGGCCGGACGCTTCCGCTCATCACGCTTCGCGGTATGACACTCGGAGTCAATATCTGTGAGGACATCTGGTTTCCCGAAGGACCGACGCGGACCCAGGCCCTGGCGGGGGCCGAGGTGATCGTCAATATCAATGCGTCGCCCTTTCACATCGGGAAAAGCCGGTTCCGCGAGCAGATGCTGGCGACGCGCGCGAGGGAGAACGGCGTCATCGTCACCTATACGAATACCGTGGGCGGGCAGGATGAATTGGTATTCGACGGCAACAGCGTGATTGTGGATCAAAATGGCGAGGTGATCGCGCGTGCCAAAGCGTTTGAGGAAGATTTCCTGGTGGCCGACCTGAATGTCGAACCGGTGTCGCGAGGACGCCTGGCCCAGGGTCGCAAAAAGAATGTAGGCGGCAGGACGCGCCGCGTCGGTCGAGCGGGTCACGGCCAAGCTGCCCTTACCAGCCCGTACGCGTTCGCGCCTCGTGCCATCGCTGGAGGCGCCGCTCGGTGAGTTGGAAGAAGTGTATGAGGCGCTCGTGGCAGGCGTGAGGGATTACGTCGGAAAGAACGGATTCAAGAAGGTCGTCATCGGCCTGAGCGGCGGAGTGGATTCCGCTTTGACGGCGGTCATTGCGGTTGATGCGCTCGGACCGGCGAATGTGCTGGGGATTTTTATGCCTTCCCCTTATACGTCGCAGGAAAGCGGGGAGGATGTGGCCGAACTCTCGAGGCGGCTGAGTATCGCCTATCAGACGATCGAGATTACGCCGACCTTTGACGCCTATCTTCGATCGCTCTCCCCGGCGTTTGAAGGCAAGCCGGCGGATACGACGGAGGAAAATCTTCAAGCGCGTATCCGGGGCAATGTCCTGATGGCCTTCTCGAACAAATTCGGTCATCTGGTGCTGACGACCGGAAACAAAAGCGAAATGAGTGTGGGATACGCCACCCTCTACGGAGATATGGCGGGCGGATTCGCGGTGATCAAAGATGTCCCGAAGACCATGGTCTACGAACTGGCGAATCTGCGGAACCGTCGCGGCGCGGTTGCGGTGATTCCCAAACGGGTGCTCGATCGGCCGCCGACTGCGGAACTCCGCCCGGATCAAAAGGACGAAGACAGTCTTCCCCCCTATTCGATCTTAGACCCGATCCTGAAGGCCTATGTCGAAGAGGACCGGTCCGTCGAGGAGATTGTCGCACCGGGATTCGATCGGGCGACGGTCGCGCGCGTGGTGGCGATGGTGGACCGCAGTGAATATAAGCGGAGGCAGGCGCCGGTGGGCATCAAGATTACCCATCGCGGACTGGGCAAAGATCGCCGCATGCCGATTACGAACGGCTATACCAATGTGTAAGTCATCGTGCAGGGCAGCGTCCGACAGGCCCGCCATCATCGGATGCAGGGGAGCAGTTCACCGGGGGGCGATTATGGACAAGCGAGACTGGTCATGGATGCTAGCGGCGGGAGTGAGCCTCGGTCTGACCGGCATGACGACGGGGGCCTGGGGGCAGGAACCGGGTTCCGGCGCAATTGACAGCGGCGATACGGCCTGGATGTTGGCCGCTTCAGCCTTCGTGCTGAGCATGATTGTGCCCGGCGTGGCGTTTTTCTACGGCGGTCTCGTGCGCAGCAAGAACGTCATCGGAACCATGGTGCAGTCGTTTGCCGTGCTCTGTGCGGTCAGCGTCCTCTGGGTCGTGTTCGGCTATACCCTGGCCTTCGGACCGGACAAGGGAGGCGTGATCGGCGGCCTGGATTGGGTGCTCCTGTCAGGCGTGGGCGCCGCGCCGCATGCCGTCTATGCGCCGACCGTTCCGCACCTGGGCTTTATGTTCTTTGAACTCCTGTTTGCCGCCTTCACCCCCGCCTTAATTGTCGGCGCGTTTGCCGAACGCATGAAGTTCAGCGCCATGTTGATTGTCGCGACGCTCTGGTCGTTGTTCGTGTATGTTCCGCTTGCCCATTGGGTCTGGGGTGGAGGATGGCTGGCAAGAATCGGCGTGCTGGATTTCGCCGGCGGGACGGTGGTGCACATCAGTTCCGGCGTCAGCGCGCTGGCCTGCGCGATGGTGGTGGGGAAGCGGCGTGGATGGCGCACGGATTACATGGCGCCGCACAATCTGCCCTACATCTTGCTGGGGACAGGCCTGTTGTGGTTCGGCTGGTTCGGGTTCAACGGAGGCAGTGCGCGGGGCGCCAATGCGGTCGCCGTCAGCGCGATGACCGCGACGCATCTGACCGCCGTCTCGGCGGCATTGTCCTGGATGATGTTCGAATGGCACCATCGCGGCAAGCCGACGGTGTTGGGTATTGCCAGCGGAGCGGTGGCGGGATTGGCGAGTTCCACGGCCGGCGCGGGTTTTCTCGGCGTCGTTCCATCATTATGCCTAGGCATTCTGGCCGGCGGGCTCTCTTATCTCGCAATTGTTTGGAAGGGGAAGATCGGCTATGATGACACGCTCGATGTGCTGGGAACGCACGGTGTCGGCGGAATTCTCGGCGTGCTGGGAGTAGGACTGTTCGCCTCGAAAGCGGTCAACGCCGCCGGCGCCGATGGCCTCTTCTTCGGGAATTCCGGACAACTCGGTGTCCAGTTCGTGGCTGTCGTGGCGACGATGGCGTTTTCATTTGTCGGGACCTACGTGATTTTGAAACTGGTGGACGGCGCGATGGGCCTCCGGGTGACCCCGGAGCAGGAAGCGACGGGGTTGGATCTGACCCAACACAACGAACGCGCCTATTCAGTGATGCTGAAAACGGCGCCCAACTGCGTTCTCGCCTCGCCGAACATCCTCAACGTACCCCAGAGGGTACGCCTCCGGTGTTGGCTTGGCTGCGGCCTTGTTGGATCGACGTTTTGAGCATCAGCACGAAACAGGCTCTGCAGTACTGACTGGGGCATTCATTGCTGCGAACCGGCGGTAGGAGACATATATGAAGCTGGTTGAAGCCATCATCAAGCCGTTCAAGCTGGATGAAGTGAAGGACGCGCTGCTGGAGATCGGTATTCAGGGCATGACGGTCACGGAGGTCAAAGGGTTCGGTCGTCAAAAGGGGCATAAGGAGACGTACCGCGGGCAGGAATACACGATCGAGTTCGTGCCCAAAGGTGAAGATCGAAGTGGCGGTGCAGGACAGCCAGGTGCCGCGCGTGCTGGAGACGATTACCCGCACGGCGAAGACCGGCAGCATCGGCGACGGCAAGATTTTCGTGCGCGATCTCGGGATGCGCCGTTCGCATCCGAACCGGCGAAACGGGGGAGACCGCGCTGTGACTATCGGACGCTCAACCACGGGCAGCCACCGTCGCCGATGCCGACCGGGCCGGTCTGCGGGACCGTGCTGGCCGAGCAGCGCCAGGCGATTGCCCGACGCGTCATGGCCGGCGCGTCCGGGATCGAGATGGCGGCGGCGCAGACCGATCTCGTGGACGGTTTGATCATCGGACGGTACAGGAACGTCGCCCGCCAAGGCGAACGAGGCCCTGGCGACGGCCGGATTTCAGCATTGCTGTCTCGTGGCATTGGGCGGATACGGCCGCCGCGAGATGGCGCCCTACTCCGATATCGATCTCATGGTGCTGTATCGGCCGGATGCCGCCAAGATAGTGCCGGATTTTGTTCGGGCAGATCCTGCATCCGCTGTGGGATATCGGATTTCAGGTCGGGCACAGCGTCCGCACCATCCAGGATTGCATCGAGTCTCGGATTGAGCGATGCGACGGTTCGCACCTCCATGATGGAAGCGCGGTTTCTCGCCGGCAGCCCGGAGCTCTTTCAGGAGTTCCATCAGCGTATCTTCGCAAGGTCGTGTAGCGTCGGGATCGATAAGTTTACCTGGATGCAGAAGCTGGAAGAACGTCGCCGTGAGTACGAGAAGTTCGGCGAGACCGTGTATCTGCTGGAGCCGAACGTCAAAAAGAGCAAAGGCGGCCTGCGGGATCTCCATGTGCTGCAGTGGGCCGGATGGCCCGCTACCAGGCCGCCGACGATTCGTGAATTGTCCGATCGGGGCATCCTCTCGCGGGCGGATTATGCGACGCGTTGAGTGACGCGCGGGAGTTTCTCTTGCGCGTGCGGGCGCTTCTCCACGTCCATGCGGGAATGGCGCAGGAGATTCTCACGTTCGACGAACAGGTCTGGCTGGCGCAGCAGTTCGGGTTCAGCGATCCGCCCCATTTGCTCGCCGTCGAACAATTCATGCAGCAGTACTACCGCCACACGATGGGATTGCATGAGGCTGCGATGCGATTCGTCGACCGATGCCGAGTCCCGTTCCTGTGGCAGCGGCTGCGCGAGCTGGCTGCCTGCGCCCGAAGTCGACAGTTACTTTGTCGGTCGCGGGCAGTCGCTGACGGTGCCGGCGGATGAGCGATCCCAGGTGCTCGACAGCCCGGCGCTGCTGCTTGCGGCTGTTCGATCTGGCGCGGTCACGACGGTTGACGATCGACACCGTGCTGCTGGAAGACATTCATCGGCACGTCGATAGGTGTCGGCCGACGCATTCCGCGACGCCGGAGGTCAGCGCGGACGTTTCTGCGACATCCTGGCCGGGTCCCGGCACGCGCGCAGACGCTGGAGGCCATGCACCGCGCCCATCTGCTGGAAAAGCTGGTGCCGGCGTTCGCGACGGTGCGCGGCCTGATGCAGTTCAATCAGTATCACAAGTACACGGTCGATGAGCACAGCCTGCTGGCGGTCGGCCAAGGCGGAGGCGCTTGGCCAGGACTCCGGCGTGCTCGGCGAGGTCTATCGTGAAATCAAACGGAAGGACCTTCTGCACTTGGCGGTGCTGCTGCATGACCTCGGCAAAGGGCAGGAGGAGGATCACAGCGACGTCGGCAGCCGGTTGCCGGAGGAGACGGCGATCCGGCTGGGATTCGACGAGCAGGAAACGCAGGACGCTCATGCTTTCTCGTCCACCGCCATCTGCTCATGGCGCACACGGCCTTTCGACGGGATCCGAACGACGAAAAAGTGGTCCTGCCGTTTGCCCGGGAAGTCGG
Organism: uncultured Nitrospiraceae bacterium; assembly: GCA_963728135.1. GTDB lineage: Bacteria > Nitrospirota > Nitrospiria > Nitrospirales > Nitrospiraceae > Nitrospira_D. The sequence continues at coordinate 113,033 of CAVSJC010000018.1, forward strand.
GCACGCCGGAAGTGCTCGGAAGCTGCTCGCTGTTGACGGCGGCCGACATCGCGGCGGTCGGACCTGGCGTGCTGACCAAATGGAAAGAGTCGTTGCTGATCGAGCTCTATCTTCGAGACGATGCCGGAAGTGTCCGGCGATCGTGAGAGCGGCGGATGCGCCCGAGCGAGGTCGAAGCGCATTGCGGCCGAGGTCTTCGGCATCAGAGCCGGCCGTGACCATGGCCGAGATGTCGACCAGGCCTGGATCGAGGCGCAGCTGCAAGCAGTTTCCCGCTGCGGTATGTCTACGGGACACCGCCGCGATCGCATTGCCGCGCATCTTGCGGCGATGCGCCGGCTTGCACCCGCGGCGACGTGCGTGGTCGATACGGATTTCAACCGTCAGTTGGGCACCTGCGAGTATGCCATCGTGACGCATCAACGATCTGATCGCCCGGCATCTTCTCGAAGATCGCCGGCGTGATGGCGGCCAAGCGGCCTGCAGATCCTGGATGCGCAGATCCTCACGCGCGCAGGACGGCATCGTCGTCGACACCTTTCAGGTGACGGATCCGGACTATCACGGCGCGCCGCCGCACGAGCGGCGGCGAATCGATCGGCGACACGATCGCGCGCAGTGCTCAAGGGATGGGAGCACGTCGACGAGGTGATCCGTCGTGGCGCCCGGCTGATCGCTCGACCGATCGCTGCCGCCGAGGCGCCAAGCCGACCGAGGTGCGGATCGATAACGAAACGTCCGACCGCTATACCATCATCGATGTGTTCGCCGACGATCGCCAGGGTCTGCTTGTACGTCATCACGAATGCGATGTTTCAGCTTGGGACTGTCGGTCCACGCCGCCACGAATTTCCACCCGGCTGGATCAAGTCGCCGACGTGTTCTATGTCACGGATCAGCAGGGACGGAAGATCGACGACCATGGGCAGATTGGAAGCGGATGCGGACAGCGGATGCTCGAACAGATCGATGCATTTCTCGGAGCCAAAGCGGCATAAGCATGACCAGGACCAGTCAGGTGTCGTCGGGACGTCTGAAAGGAGGAGGGGATGAACGTTCGTGAGGTGTTGGAGTTTGCGAAGAAGAACAAGGTGCAGGTCGTGGACCTGAAGTTCGTCGATCTGATCGGGACCTGGCAGCATTTCACGATCCCGATCAACGAATTGACGGAAGACGCTGTTCAAGGACGGTTCCGGATTGGACGGCTCGTCCATTCGCGGATGGAAGGCGATCAACAACAGCGACATGCTCGTGGTGCCCGATCCCGCGACGGCCTGTCTCGGATCCGTTTTGCGCCGTGCCGACGCTGAGCCTGATCGGCAATGTCGTCGATCCGATCACGCGCGAGACCTACGATCGCGATCCGCGCTACATCGCGCAGAAGGCGGAGAAATATCTCCAGAGCACCAAGATCGGCGACACGTCCTACTGGGGACCGGAAGCCGAGTTCTTCATTTTCGATCAGGCGCGCTACGACCAGACCAGTCACAGCGGCTACTACTTCATCGATTCCGACGAAGGCGTGTGGAACATGGGGCAGGAGGGCGTCAATCTGGGCGGCAAGATCCGCCACAAGGAAGGCTATTTCCCGGTGCGCGCCGACCGATACGCAGCAGGACATCCGCAGCGAGATGATCCTCGAGATGGAGAAGGTCGGCATCGCCGATCGAGAAGCATCATCACGAAGTGGCCACGGCGGGCCAGGCGGAAATCGATATTCGGTTCGACTCGCTGGTGCACGATGGCCGACAAGATGATGATGTACAAGTACATCGTCAAGAACGTCGCGCGCCGGCACGACAAGACCGTCGACCTTCATGCCGAAGCCGATCTTCGGCGACAACGGCTCCGGCATGCACACGCACCAGAGCATCTGGAAAGACGGGAAGCCGCTCTTCGCGGGGAAGGAATATGCGGGCGTGTCGCAGATGTGCCTGTATTACATCGGCGGCATTCTCAAGCATGCGCCGGCCTTGGCGGCGCTCACCAATCCGACGACCAATTCCTACAAGCGGCTGACGCCGGGGTTCGAAGCGCCGGTGCTGCTGGCCTATTCCAGCCGGAACCGCTCCGCCGGCATTCGGATTCCCATGTATTCTCCGAGTCCCAAGGCCAAGCGGATCGAGGTCCGGTTTCCCGGATCCCGGCGCCAATCCGTATCTCGCCTTTTCGGCCATGCTCATGGCCGGGCTGGACGGCATTGAGAACAAGATCGATCCGGGCGAACCGATGGAGAAGGATCTGTACGATCTCGAAGCCGAAGGAAGCGGCCAAGATCCGGACCATGCCGGGCAGCCTGGATGAGGCGCTCAACAATCTGGAGAAGGATCATGAATTTCTGCTCAAGGGCGGCGTGTTCTACCGAGGACTTGATCGAGACGTGGATCGGCTACAAGCGCAGCAAGGAAGTCGATACCATGCGGCTCCGCCCGCATCCGTACGAGTTCTTCCTGTACTACGACATCTAGCCTGCGTTGACCTTCGGAAGTAGAGGGTTGACGAAGGGCTGGACGACCATGTTAGAAGTGCTCCTTACCGAGCATCAGTTGAGGCAACGGCGCCTAGATGAGTGCTCGCACATAAGGCAAACGGACAAAGGCGTCCGTCATTCTACTCAGAATGGCGGACGCCTTTTTATTGTGTGATCGCAGACAGATTCTGAGAGCTGAGCAGGCGGGTCGTTGAAGACCTGCCGAGACTGGACAAAGGCGTCCTTCTCTCGACACGGGAGAGGGACGCCTTTGTGTTTGCTGGCTGCCGACGGGAAACCTGAGTCAGGCCGAAAGGAGCGCATCATGAGCAGACGAAAATTCGCGCGAGCGGTCGTCCTCCGAAGAGCATTTCGAGCGGACGCTCGATCAGCGCCGTGACGGCGGCGGTGCTCGAGGCAGCCGGACCGACGCGGCGGCAGTTGCTCGTCGGTCTTGGAGCGGCGACGCTCACGGCCCTGATCGCGGAGGTCTTTCCCTTGGCTCAGCTGAAGGCCTTTGCCGCAGATCCGGTGGGCAAGCCGGAAAAGACGGACGTCAGCATCGGCTTCATTCCGATCACGTGCGGCGACCCCGATCATCATGGCCGAGCCGCTGGGGTTCTATAAGAAGCATGGGCTGAACGCGTCGGTGAAGCGAGCGGCGGGATGGGCCATGATTCGCGATTGGGCCGTGAACAAGGAAGTCGATGCGGCGCATATGCTGACACCGATGCCTCTGGCCATCACGTTGGGCGCCGGCTCCGTGCCCGACGCCGATCTACATGCCCGCGGTCGAAAATATCAACGGACAGGCCATCACGCTGCATATCAAGCACAAGGACGTGCAAAACCGCCGCCGATATGAAGGGCTTCCGGTTCTGTGTCCCGTTCGATTTTTCCATGCACAACTATCTGCTGCGGTATTTTCTCGCGGAAGGCGGTGTGCATCCGGACAAGGACGTCCAGATCCGCGTGGTGCCGCCGCCGGAGATGGTCGCAAATCTCAAAGCCGGCAACGTCGACGGCTATCTGGGCGCCCGATCCGTTCAATCAACGGGCGGTCTATGAAAATGTCGGGTTCATTTTCAAACTGTCCAAAGATATCTGGGACCGCCATCCCTGCTGCGCCTTCACGGTGACGCAAGGAATTCGCGACCAGATATCCGAATACGTTCCGTGCGCATGTGGCGCGCCATCGTGGACGCGACGCATTATGCCTCGGATCCAGCGCATCGGAAGGAGATTGCCGCGGCGATCGCGCCGACCAACTATCTGAATCAACCCGTCACCGTGCTGGAGCAGGTCCTCACCGGCACGTATGCCGACGGGCTGGGCAACATCAAGAAGGAGCCGAACCGCATCGATTTCGATCCGTATCCGTGGCATTCGATGGCCATCTGGATTCTGACGCAGATGAAACGGTGGGGACATCTGAAGGGCGACGTGAACTACAAGACCGTGGCCGAGCAGGTCTATCGGGCGGCGGATTGCGACCGTATCGCGAAAGAGACTCGGCTATCCGACCCATCAATCGACCACGGCCAAGCATGTGATTATGGGCAAGAGAATTCGATCCGAACAGCGCCGGACGCCTATGTCGAAGAGTTTCAAAATTCACAGCATGGCGTGAGGAGAGCAATGGAATCGATGAAGCCGACGATGGTGCCTGATGCCACTCGACCGCCCGCGCCGAAGCGCTCGCGGCTTCCTGTCCAGCGGTTCCTGGATCGGCTGTCGGCTCTCCGGCGAGGACTGTGGGCAAGGGGATCGAGCCGGGAGACTCAGGCTCGACGAGGAGGAGGGATGGCGGGTCAGGTCGAAAGGTAATCCCGTGGTACATCTCAGGGTTTGTGCTCGTGATCTTCCTGTTGTGCTGGCATTTCTTCACGCTCCGGTCGACGTTCGATCCGAGAGGCCTGACGCGAAGAACAGCTGCAGATGATGGAGTTCAACGGCGACATCGTGCGAGCGCGGATGGAAGCTATACCTGGAATCCGGAGAAGGAGAAAGTCAGCGGCATTCCCGGGTCCGCTGGCGGTGCTGGAAAAGGCCCGCGACGGAGTTGTCTGAGGCGTTTGTGAAAAAGGGCACCAACGATCACGGCATCGCCTATCTGGTGTTCTACACCGTGTCGCGGTTTGCCGGCGGGCTTCCTGGCGGCCTCCGTCATCGCGATCATGATCGGCGTCATCCTCGGGCCTGAACAAGGTGCTGTTTCGTGCCGCGAATCCCTTCATCCAGATCTTGAAGCCGATTTCTCCGCTGGCATGGATGCCGCTGTTGCTGTACACGGTGAAAGATCCGAAGTGGACGGCCGTCCTGGTCGTGTTCATGGCGGCGGTCTGGCCCACGCTGGCGACGACGGCCTTCGGGGTGAGTTCCTTGAGAAAGGAGTATCTGCACGTGGCGGCGATCGTGCAGCTGTCCTGGTTCAAGCGGCTGTTCAAGGTCATCCTGCCCGGGGCGGCGCCCACGATCGTCAACGGACTGCGCATCTCCTTCGGCAGCGCGCTGGTCGCGGTGGTGCCGGCAGAGATGCTGCTCGGTGAACTGGGTGTCGGCTATTTGAGCTGGATCGAATGGAACAACCTCGACATTGCCGGCGTCATCTTTGCGATTCTCGTCGTCGGAGTCGTGGGCGTGATTCTGGATTCCGGATTCAACAAACTGGCCGGCCTTGTCACCTATCAGGAGTAACCCATGTCCTTTCTGCAAATCGACCATGTGAGCAAGTATTTTCCGAACCCGTCCGGCGACGGCCAGGTCTGCATCTTCAAGGATGCCACGATCAAGATCGAAAAAGGGGAGTTCGTGACCTGCATCGGGCATTCGGGCTGTGGAAAGAGCACGTTGCTCAACATCATCGCCGGACTGGAAACGCCTACGGAGGGCGGCGTCATCCTCAACGGCCGCGAGGCGAGCGGACCGGGATTGGACCGGATGGTCGTCTTCCAGAACTTCGCGCTGATGCCCTGGATGACGGTGTTCGAGAACATCGCGCTGGCCGTCCGTTCCGCCTATCCCGACTGGAGCGCCGACCAAGTGACGGCCCATGTGAACAAGTACATCGCGCTCGTCGGACTGAAGGGGCGGAGGACAAGCGGCCGGTGGCGTTGTCGGGCGGCATGAAGCAGCGCGTCGGCCTCGCCCGGGCGTTCTCGATCGAGCCCAAAGTCCTGCTGCTGGATGAGCCGTTCGCGCAGATCGACGCGTTGACGCGAGGCGTCATTCAGGAAGAGTTGATTCAAATGTGGAACACGTCACGGAACACCGTCTTCATGGTGACCCATGACGTCGATGAGGCCATTCTTGCTGTCCGATCGGATCCTGCTCATGACGAACGGACCGGATGCGCGGATCGCCGAGATGGTGCATGTGTCGATTCCGCGGCCGCGATCACGGGAAACGATCATCGAGCACCCGCATTACTACAAGATCAGAAACCATATCATCCACTTCCTGGTTCGCCATGCCAAACATGGGACCGGAGCGAGGTGCCAATCCGGGCCAGGCGACGAATGACGCGCCGGTGATCGTCAATTTCGAGGGAGACTCATTGGTCGCGCACTGATCTCGCGCCGGCGTCATACGGAAGAGGAGGGGCGGTCATGGACAAGGATGCGGTGAGGAAGGCGATTAAAGCGAAGCGTCTGGCCAAGAAGGTGACGATTGCCGACGTCGCCAAAACGGTGGGCAAGAAATCCGACCTTTGTGGCGGCCGTACTTACAGGGAACCATAAGCTGCCGGCGGAAGAAGCCAAAAAGGTCGGCGACCTGCTGGATCTGGATGGAGAACTCGACCGCTGCGTTGAGCACGCTTCCCGGTGCGCACGGATTTCCCGAACGCGACGGATCCCTTCAAGTATCGTTTGATGGAAATTATCGGAGTCTATGGTGATTCGATGCGCGAGCAGGCGAATGAAATGTTCGGCGACGGCATCATGAGCGCGATCGATTTCACGCTGGACATGGAAAAGGTGACCGGCAGCCAGGGGGAAGCGCGCTGCAAGATTACGTTGAACGGAAAATGGCTCGAGTACAAGACGTTTTGACGACGCGGAGGGCTGAAGGCCGGCAATGATGCCGGTTGCCGAGGCTGAGCAAAGGCGCCAGTTGTCCCGGGAATCCAGGACAGGCGTCCGTCGGCGAAGAGACTGGACGCCTTTGTGTGATGAGTGCGAGGGAGGAGCGGTGGAGGGCAACAGAAACATCGCGATGGGGCGTCGGAACGGGGGCTCTGGCATTGCGCGGTGTGTGGCGGTCCCATCGGGTGTCTGGGCACAATCGGTGGCTGCGGCGGCAAGCCGTCGATCAGCGGCGCGGACACCGCGTGGGTGCTGTGTCTGCTCGGCCCTCGTGCTGGCGATGACCGTGCCCGGGACTTGGCGCTGTTCTATGGCGGGCTGGTGCGCAGCAAGAACGTGCTGGGCACGATCATGCACAGCTTCGTCATTCTCTGTCTCGTCAGCCTGCTCTGGATGTTGCTCGGCTACAGTCTGGCGTTTGGACCGGATGTCAAGGGTCTGATCGGCAGCCTCGATTGGATCGGCCTGAACGGCGTCGGCTCACGCCGCATGCCGTCTATGGCGCCGACGATTCCGCATCAGGCCTTCATGATGTTTCAGATGATGTTTGCGGCGATCACGCCGGCTCTGATTACGGGCGCCTTTGCAGAGCGGATGAAGTTCGGCGCGCTGCTGTTGTTCGCAGGACTCTGGTCGCTCGCTCGTCTATGCGCCCATTGCCCATTGGGTCTGGGGAGGCGGATGGCTGGCTGCACTCGGCGCGTTGGATTTTGCCGGAGGCGCAGTCGTGCACATCTAGTTCGGGCGTCAGCGCCCTGGTCTGCGCCATGGTGCTGGGCGCGCGTCAGGGCTATGGCACCGACTATATGGCGCCGCACAATCTGCCGATGGTGCTGTTGGGAACAGGACTCCTGTGGTTCGGATGGTTCGGCTTCAATGCGGGCAGCGCGCTGGGCGCCAATGAGACGGCCGTGGTGGCGTTTGTCGGCGACGCACACCGCGGCGGCCACGGGTGCGCTGACCTGGATGGCCGTGGAGTGGTGCGCACCGTGGAACACCGACCGTGCTGGGAATCGCGAGCGGTGCCGTGGCGGGATTGGCCATGGTCACGCCGGGAGCCGGCTATTCGGTCCTCTGTCCGCCGCTGTTCATCGGGTATCGTTGCTGGAGGGTTGTCCTACGTCGCGATCATCAAGAAGGGAAGGTTCGGCTACGACGATTCGCTGGATGTGGTCGGGATTCACGGCGTCGCCGGAGTCGTTCGGCATTCTGATGACGGGTCTGCTTGCCTCGAAAGCGGTGAATGCGGCAGGAGCGGACGGTCTCTTGTACGGAAATGCGCGCTTTCTTTGCGGTGCAGGCGCTGACGGTGGTCGTCGTGAGCGTCTTCTCGGCCGGTGTCACATTGGGTATTCTCAAAGTCGTGGATCGGGCTGGTCGGATTGCGGGTGACGCCGGAAGAGGAGCGCATGGGTCTGGATCTCAGTCAGCACAACGAACGGGCGTATTCGTAGACGAACGCGAATCTCCGGAGCAGTTGGGCTGGGATGTCACATCACCGACAACGTGGTCGGATCGGGCTGGCAAAGGCGCCGGCGGTCAAGTGGAAGCCGAGTAGCGGGCATACGACAGTATCGCGGCGCTTTGTTTTGTCGATTGAAAAGGAGGAACCATGATGAAGACCAGCCTACCGGCCGGGCCAGCGTTGAGCAGGGACCAAAGTGCTCGTCATGGACATTCTGCGACGGGAAGGTCCGCAGACGCTCGAGAGCTTGTGGAACGCTCCGGCCTTGACTGGGCGCAGGTACTTCTCGCGATCGATGATCTGAGCGCGTCCGGGCAAAGTCTGGTTGGAACGCGGGCAGGGTGCGCAGTATCGGTGGCGTTGAGCGAGGCGAGCGCATGACGCAGGGATCAGATGACATTCTGTGGCTGTTGGTCTCGACGACGCTGGTGACGTTGACCGTGCCAGGCGTGGCGCTGTTTTACGGCGGCATGGTGCGAAAGAAAAACGTCCTGAACACGATCGCGCTCCCGTTTGTCGCGCTGGCGGTGGTATCGCTCGAGTGGCTCTGTGTCGGAGATGGGCTCGTTCGGGCGTGCGGGGAATGCGGAATCGGCGGGCGCACAGCGCAGGGTCGATGTGGCTCGTTCTACCAGGCATGATGGCGTCGGTGGCATTGGCTTTGGTGGCGGGAGCGCATCGTTGAGCGTGTGCGCTTTTCGTTCTTTCTCGTCTTCGGACTGCGTCTGGATCGCCGTGTCTACGTTCCGTTGGCGCATCTGGCTATGGGGGGGCGGATGGCTGGCCAATCTCGGCAGCCTGGACTTTGCGGGCGGCGCAGTGATCCATATCAGCGCCGGGGTGAGCGCGCTGGTGATGGCGATCATGATCGGACCGCGGAATGGATATGGCCATGATCGAGATGATACCGAACCATTTGCCGTTTTCCTTCTGCGGGGCCGCGTTCATGTGGGTCGGCTGGTTCGGCTTTCCACCGGAGCCGCCCCTGTGTCGATGACGGTGGTGACGAGCGCCTTTGTGGCGATCCAGTTGTCGTGCGTCGCTGCGGCGCTGACGTGGATGGCGGCCGAGTGGCTCCAGCGGGATAAGCCGACGGCCTTGGGCATGAGCGGCGCCGTCGCAGGCCTGGTGGCCATTGCGCTCGGCGGCAGGCTATGTGAGCCCGTTGTCTGCGCTGGTGATCGGCATCGGAGCGGGAGGGCTCTGCTACATGGTCGTCAATTACGTCAAGCTCATTCTGGGCTATGACGATTCGCTGGATGTCTTCGGGATGCACGGGGTCGGAGGCACCTGGGGCATGATCGCGACCGGGTTGTTTGCATCGACTGAGACGAATCCGGGCGGAAGCGACGGGTTGTTCTACGGATATCCCTATCAATTCTTTGCGCAGGTGGTGGCCGCGATCTTGCCGCGTGGGTTCGTGGCCGGCGCGTAAGTCTGCTGCTGGTCAAAGGATTCTCAGCTCGGTCTGCACCGCGCGTGCGACGAAGAGGAAACGGTGGGATTGGATCTGCCTCAACATGGCGAGAAAGGCTATTCATAAGCGCCTGGGGGAAGCAGGAAGAATGTCAGAAGGAGAGTGTATGGCCATTGTTCATGACGATATCGGACGACGGCGATTCCTGAGCCAGGCCGTGATGGGATTTGGGATGTTGTTCGGGCTCGGCCTGCTCGGCTGCGGTTTGCGCAGTTTCTCATGCCGAGTCAGAAGCCCAAGGAATACGAGGCGGTGCTGATCGGACCGGAATCGCGCATTCCGGTCAGACGAAGCCGTGCCGATGGATCTCGGCGGCCACAAGATTCTGGTGTTGAAGACAGACGACGGGGTCGTCGGCGTTCTCCAGACGTTGCACGGACCTCGGCTGTCTCGTGTCCTGGAACAAGGAACGGAACAGTTCATTTGTCCCTGCCATCAGGGCATCTTCGACAGGACCGGTCTGAACATCGCCGGTCCTCCGCCGCGGCCGCTGGATCGGTTCGAGATCGTGAAACGGGGCGAGCAGTTGTACGTGAATATTCAACGAGCCTAGGGACTCGATTCGGCTTCATAGGAAAGACAGATGATGGAATCCACGACACCACAGACCCAGTTGCGAAGGCCGAAGCGGAAACGAAAGACAAGACCTGGATGGATTACATCCAGAAGGATCTGCCCCAGCATCTTGACTGGTGGCCCTACACGCTGGGGGCGATTCCGCTGACGCTGTTCGGCCTCTTGGTCGGCGACCGGCCTGCTGCTGACGTTTTATTACGTGCCGTCTCCGGGGAAGGCCTATGAGAGCGTCGATGAGATTACGAACGAGGTCTATCTCGGATGGTTCGTGCGGGGCCTGCACAAGACTTCCGTCGATCTCATGATCCTCTTCCTGCTCTTCCATGTGATCCGGGTCTTCATCACGCGCGCCTACCGAACGCCCGGCGAACTGAAGTGGGTGAGCGGTTCGATCGTGCTGTTCGTCACCTTGGCGATGGGGTTCACCGGCTATTCGCTGATCTTCGACAATGTCTCGTATTGGGGCATGACGGTCGTGACCAACATGATCGGGGACGCTTCCGGTCATCGGCACGCCGCTCGCTGTATCTGCTGCGCGGTGGTGAAGAAGTCTCGGGTGTCACGTTGTTGCGGCTCTACGACCTCCATACCAAGCTGCTGCCCGTGCTCTTGGGCGGGCTGGTCCTCGGCCATGTGGTGATCGTGCGCCTGATGGGGTTTGCGGACGTGAAAGGAAGCCGCGGGTTCCATTCGTTCTACCCGGAGCATACCTTGAAGATGGGCGCCGATGGCGGTGGGTTTGCTTTTGCTGATCGTGGATCTGGTCATGATCTTTCCGCCGACGCTGGGGCGCCGGCCAATCCTCCAGGAGGTGGCATCAGACGTGTCGCCGCCCTGGTATTTCTCGGCGCCGTACATGTGGATCTCCCTTGCTGCCTGGGCCTGTGGCGCTGTGGAGCCTTCTCGGCGGTGCCGGGCTCTTCGTCGTGTATCCCTTTCGTGGACCGGGTGCTGACGAACGCGGATGGCCGATGGAGATCGTCAATGCGGTTGTGGGAACCCTCGTGGTCGGCGCGATGGTGGTCTTGATGTATCTGGATACGCAGATGTAATGCGTCATAGAAGGAGATCGCAATGAACGAGCCGAATGACAGCGCTGACCGGAGAGGGGACACAGGCCGAGCAACGGCAAGAACAATTTCACCCGCTACATGATCGGCGGGCTCTGTCTGATCCTGTTCCTCGCACTGACGGGCGTCGGCTATGTCCAGGTCGAAGAGCGGCGAGGCGGCGGCCTCCGGCCGTTTGTCTCCGCCGAAAACAAAAGATGCATCGATTGCCACATGGCCAAAGACGTCGCGGTCGGCGGCATCAACGACTGGAAAGTCAGCCGCCATGCGCCGAAGGGCATCGGCTGCGTCGAGTGCCATCGGGCGGAGCAAGGGCGAAGCGGACGCCTACGACCACGAGGGATTTCTGATTTCGACGCTGGTCACTCCAAAAGATTGCATGCGCTGCCACGACAAGGAGGCCAAGGAGTTTGGCAAGTCCCATCACGCCAAAGCGGCGCAGTTTACCGGCTCACTCGACAATTTTCTGGGCAACGTCGTCGAAGGTCCGGAGATCGTGACGACCGGGTGCGCCGGCTGTCACGGCAGCGTGGTGAAGGTGATGGAGAAGGGCAAGCTGCATCCGGCCACCTGGCCGAATTCCGGCATCGGGCGGGTGAATCCCGACGGCTCGAAAGGCACCTGCTCCGCTTGTCATGCACGGCATAGCTTCTCGGTCGCCCAGGCCAGGCAGCCGGAGAGCTGCGGCCGCTGCCACATGGGGCCCGACCATCCGCAGATCGAGGCCTATTATGAGAGTAAGCATGGCGTCATGTACGAGGCCAACAAAGAAAAGATGAAGCTCGCGGACCCGTCGGAGAAGTGGCATCCAGGCAAGGATTATCTGTATCCCACCTGCGCCACCTGTCATATGAGCGCGACCGGGACGCAGGAGGTGACGCATGATGTGGGAGATCGCATCAGTTGGACGCTACGGCCGGTGATCTCCACGCGTCTCGAGAACTACGAAGACCGGCGCAAAGCCATGCGGCAAGTCTGCGCGTCGTGTCATAGCGAACAGATCGTGGACCGGTTCTTTACCTCGATGGACCAGGGCATCAACCTGTACAACGACAAATTCGGCAAGCCTGCGAAAGTGGCGATGGACAAGCTGCTGGCCATGAAGAAGATCACGCCGACGCCATACGACGAAAAGATCGAATGGATCTTCTACGAATTGTGGCACCACGAGGGACGGCGCGCCCGGCACGGGCTGTCCAAGATGGCGCCTGATTACGTCCACTGGCAGGGGTTCTACGAAGTGGCCAAGAGGTTCTACACCAAGTTCCTGCCGCTGGTGCGGGAGCTGTCGCCGCAGGTGGCGGAGGAGATGCTTCGCCATGAGAGCCACCGGTGGATCGAAAAAGGCATGACGAAGGAGGAGATCGCCCAGATGCTCGAGTTCTACAACAAGGAAATGCAGGGCAAACGAGGAGGAGTAGTGATGGGAAGCTCGGGCCTTGAGCCGATAGGGCGGTTACGCTATCCTCCGTCCGCATAACGGGAGGGACGCAATGCCAAAACGGGTTCGCAGTGGGTTAACACGTACCGACATTCTTCATCGCTACGTGGAGCGGTTCAAACAACAACTCGACAAGCTGCGGCCGTTTCTCTCCCGCAAGCGGAGCACGACGACCATCGAGGACTTCGATGAGGCGGCGGAAGAGCTGATCAGCCAGGTGTTCGGAGCCGCCTCGGATGAAGCCGAGGCCTATTTCTACGCCAAGAACGGCGAGTCGGCCTGCTTCCGGAGGAGGCCCAGGAAAACGGAACGCACGACGTTGAGCGTGAAAGCCTGCAACAGCGCCGGCAGGTATTGGAAAGTTGTCTGGCCGATCTCGAGATGCGTCGCGTGGTTCAACAGACGGCAAGCAGGCGTAATGGCAACGGCGCTTGCAGTCGAAAGTCGAAGACTACATGTCCCACGACGTGCGCAGTATCCATCGAGCGGCCACCATTAAGGAAGCCGGGCTTGCTGTTTCAGAAATACAAGGTGGGTTCGCTGATCGTGGACGACGGATCCCGCTATATCGGCATCGTCACGGATTCCGATCTCAGCCGAAAAGCCGTCGCCAAGGGTCTGGACCCGAACACGACGACCGTCACGTCCTGTATGAGCAAGCCCGTGTACGATCGAAGAAGACGAGTTGTTGGATGCCGCCATGACGTTGATGAAGCAGGAGGATTCGTCACCTGCCCGTGACCGCCGACGGCACGATCATCGGCGTGTTGTCCGTCGCGGACCTCCTTCGCGCGTACGATCAGCACTTGTCACGGCCGCCGTCTCGGTGACCCACCGGTCAATCCCCTTGCTCGCCAAGCTCGTCCCTAATTAGTCCCGACCTGAGCCAGGGCTCGCCCTAGGCCGGTTCTGCCCTCTCTTGCCCCTATAGTAGCGCTGGCCTCGGGAAACAGTCGCTTTATCCACCCCTTTCAAAGGCTACGCATGACGCACATGACCCGCCGATCTCTGGTGTGCTTACTTCTCCTGTCGTGCATAGGGACCTCTGCCTGCAGCGGAAGCGGCGCCACTGCCGGCACGGCAACGGTGCAGTCGGGAGGCCCCACGATCGCCGGAACGGGCTTCAACCAAGCCCGCGGCTTTGACGGACCGGTCGAGCATGTGGCGCCGGCTCCGGACGGCAGCGGGGATGTCTTTGTGTCGGGCCGATTTACGACGTATGGCCAGCAGTCGGTCGGTCCG
>CAVSJC010000019.1:0-105425 GCA_963728135.1 uncultured Nitrospiraceae bacterium
TTGCCGCATTAACCTGCCATCCCTGCCATGAGCACCCGATAGGAGCGCTGTGGACACTTCGACGACAAAAAAGCGGGTTCTCTTGATCGATGATGAGGCACGGGTTCGCACCTCCTTAAAGATGGTGTTGGAGCCCTCGTATGACGTGTATCAGGCGGCCGACGCCCAGGAAGGTCTCGAGGTCTTCAGAAAAGAGGGCCCCGATTTGGTCCTGCTCGACGTCATTCTACCCGGCACCGACGGTCTGGCTGTACTGCAGACGCTTCGGTCGGAAAGCAAGCTGACGCCGGTCATCATGCTGACAGGCACGAAGTCCGTGAAAACCGCTGTCGATGCCATGAAGATGGGGGCAGCCGACTACCTCTCGAAACCTTTCGACGTCGAGGAATTGCGGATTGTGGTCAATCGCGCACTCAGTTCGCAGGAACTGGAGCGCGAGGTTAAGCAACTGCGAGCTCAGGTCGTCCAACGGTATGCGTTTCATAACCTGATTGGAAAAAGCCAGGGCATGCAGGAAATCTATGCCAAAATCGAGCAAGTGGCCGACAGCCGCACGACGGTCCTGATCACGGGTGAAAGCGGGACAGGAAAAGAACTGGTCGCCAAGGCGCTTCACTACAATAGTTCGCGCCGCGAACGTCCCTTCATTGCGCTTAATTGCGCCGCACTGCCGGAAACCTTGATTGAAAGCGAGCTGTTTGGGCACGAGAAGGGATCCTTTACGGACGCCACGGCACGGCGTGTCGGCCAGTTTGAATTAGCCAATACCGGCACGATGTTCCTGGACGAAATCGGCGACCTGAGCGCCGTCACGCAAGCGAAACTTCTCCGCGTCCTGCAAGAGCGGGAATTCACGCGGATCGGCGGCGTGCAATCCATCAAAGTCGACGTTCGAATTGTCGCGGCGACAAACAAGAACCTCGACGACCTGGTGCGCAAGGGCCTATTTCGGGAAGATCTGTACTATCGGATCAACGTCATTGCGCTGTACCTGCCTCCCCTTCGTGAGCGGGACGAAGATGTGCCTTTGCTGGCCAAGCATTTTCTCGCTAAACGGGTCGAAGAAGACAGGCGTCCTCACATTGAGTTTTCAAAAGAGGCGCTGGAGCTGCTGACCAGGTATCCATGGCCGGGCAACGTGCGCGAGATGGAGAACATTGTCGAGCAGGCATTCATCTGGTCACAGTCTTCGACACAAATTACTCCCGAACATCTTCCGACGATTCTCAAGAGTGATTCCCGTTCTTCCTCCCTACGAGATGACACGCTCGCCGGACGGATGTCGCTCGAAAAAGCGGTGATGGAATTTGAACGGGAAATCATCCTCGATGCGCTCAAACGGACCAACTACGTCCAAACCCATGCAGCCAACCTGCTCGGGATCAGCCGTCGCATGCTGAAATACCGGATGGATACGCTCGGGATTGGCCGCCCTGACAGCGGCACCTCTCAGGAACCGGAACCGGTGGTGCAGGAATAACACACCCGCCGCTCCTCTGCGTGATTTATATCACTCTCCATTTCTAGTCGGTCTTGCCGCGCGACGTAGGAATAGTGGGAGTTGAACTATATATAGTTCAACTACGTAGTACAGGCCCTTCCTGTAGGTGACGGATTATAACTACTGGAAAAGGAATAGGTTTTGCTTGACGGAATACGTAGTTAGAGGTACATGACATGTATGAGCATTGCCTTGCCAGACGATAAAGCGCGCATCAGCTCTAGACCGACTGTATTGGTCGTGGACGACGAAGCCGGTCCCCGTGACGCATTAAAGGTCATCCTCCGCCCTTTCTTCAACATTCGCCTCGCAGACAACGCAAAGGCGGCCCTCGACATTCTCAACGAACACCCCATCGATCTCATTACGCTCGACCAAAAGCTTCCTGATCGCCAAGGCATCGATCTCCTTCAGGATATCAAACATGACTATGCCGAGACAGAAGTCATCATTATCACCGGCTATGGCAGTTTGAAATCAGCCATGGAAGGGATTCGGCACGGTGCAGCGGGATACCTACTCAAGCCGTTCAACGTCACGGAACTCATCACACTGATTAATCAGACGTTGGAAAAGAAACAGCGTCTGGATTTTATCCGTCAGTTTTTGCATTCTGCTGAGCTCTGGGGATCCGAGGAGCAGTGCGCGGGGGCCTGGCGATCACTCAAGGCCGGCTATTTTGCGATCGGCAAGAAGACGGAGAGCGAATCCTGTGAGAGTGATCAAGATTTACTGCCGCTATTGTCCGACATGCTGGAGGCCAAAGATCGCCAACTGCTCAACCATTCCAGCCGGGTCAGCTTCTATGCGACGCTGCTAGCCAATCGTCTCAGTCTCACCTTGGCCGAGCAAAAATCGTTGGCCATGGGAGCGTTCTTACATGACTTCGGCAAGATCAGCCAGTCTGATTACCGGTTCTCCGACGACCAGCTCCTGCCGTCCGGTGAAGCGGCTTCCTGCAAAGACCATCCGGATGCAGGCGCACGCATAATTCTTCCTCTTGGATTGCCGGCCGAGATTGGGCAGATCATCCTGTATCATCACGAGCGGTGGGATGGGCAAGGATACCCGCACGGTCTGCAGGGAGAAGGTATCCCGCTGCTCGCTCGTATCGTCTGCCTGGCACAAACGTTCGATCATCTCACGGCCGAGACGCCGGGCCGGTCACCCATGACCATTGATGATGCCATCCGCCATATCCTCATCCAGGCGCAGACGCACTTCGACCCGATGCTCGCCGATCTATTTGCCAGGGTGGTGGGTGAATGCAAAGCGTCCCTTCCGGCCATGGCGATTGCCGCCGCTCCCCGCACATCCCAGGAATCCTAAGTCTCCGCACCCGCGATAAGTTCGGCGGCAGTCTCCCGAACCTTCTTCGTGACTGTTTCCCCTCCGAGCATTCGAGCAATCTCACCCTCGCGCTGAAGACCCGATATGGACTGCACGGTCGTCAGCGTGCGGTTTTTGACTTGCGATTTCTCGACGCAGAGATGGTGCTGAGCTTGAGAAGCCACTTGCGGCAGGTGCGTGATACAAAACACCTGATGGAAACGTCCTAACGCACGCAGGCGCTTGCCAATCGCGGCCGCGACCGCCCCACCCACGCCCATATCAATCTCGTCGAACACCAACACGGGCACCTCATCCGCTTCCGCCAAAACCGATTTAAGCGCGAGCATCACCCGTGACAGTTCGCCTCCGGATGCCACCCGCGAGAGCGGCTGTAGCGGCTCCCCCACATTGGCGGACAGCAGGAACTCGACACGATCCGCTCCGCTCAACCCCCAGCCATCCTCACTCCCCGCCATGGCCACATTGATCACAAATTGCGTCTGACCCATTTTCAGGGCATCGAGTTCCTGACGCACGGCTTTCGTCATTCGTTCTGCCGCCTCGCTGCGCTTTCTCGTCAACTGCTGCGCCAGGCGCGCCATCGCCCGCCGCGTGTCCCGAACCATCTGGTCCTGGCGCTCCAATTCCGCGCTTGAGTTCTGGATCTGTTCCAGTTGTTCTCGGACCTGCGCATGGGCGGCGATCACAGCCTCGATGGTTCCACCGTATTTCTTTTTGAGTTTGTGAATCGTGGCCAGCCGGTCTTCAACGGCTGACAATCTGGAAGGGTCCATGTCGAGTCGATCGGCATAGTCGCGTAGGCGTCCGGCGAGTTCCTTTAAGAGAATTCTTGCTTCACCGGTCAGTCCAACGGCTTCTTCCATTTCTGGATCGATCTGAGCCAGTTCGCCAAGGGCGCGTTCGAGGTGCACCACTCCCGGAAGGAGTCCATGGGCGTCCGCGTGGATGCGGTCCTGAGCTTCTGAGGTCAACTCACCCAGCCGGCGCGACGAAGCTAAACGACGCCGCTCTACCTGCAGGCCATCCTCTTCTCCGGCAACCGGTGCCGCCTCATCGAGTTCCGCCCGCTGGAATCTTAAAAATTCTTCGCGTTCTGATGCCTGCTGAATCCGTGCGGCCAGTAGGGCATGCGCTTGGCAAGCCTCTTTCCATGCGGCGTGTGCCTTCTGATACTGCGCCAGCTGTGGCTGCAAGTCTCCAAACGCATCTAGGACATCCAGTTGGGTGGATGCGGAAAGCAATGACTGCTGGTCGTGTTGCCCGTGAATATCAACCAGGGTGCCTCCAAACTCTTCCAGCACATGGACGGGGCTCATTCTACCGTTCAGATACACGCGGTTTCGTCCTGAGCGGGCAATCACCCGGCGGATAATGAGATGGGATTCGCGGGGATCGAGAATCCCCTGGCCTCGAAGCCGCTGGAGTACGGGATGGCTCTCAGGAATGTGAAAAGCGGCTTCCAGTTCCGCTTCCTCCTCGCCGAACCTAATCTGATCCACGGAGGCGCGTCCACCGACCAGCAGAGCAATCGCATCGATCAGCAGCGATTTCCCGGCGCCGGTCTCCCCTGTGAGAACGGTAAAGCCCGCCTCCAGGCTCAAACTGAGCTGCTCAAGAACGGCAAAATTGGAGATGCGCAGCTCAGTGAGCATGGCTGCGGAAGAGGCGATGGCTAGGCAGTCCCAGCATGCTGGGCCAGAAGGGAATCGATCACTTCTTTGAACTGGCGCTTCGGCCTGGCGCCGACCAGTTTTTCAACCGACTGGCCGTTCTTGAAGAAGAGAATCGTGGGGATGCTCATCACTTGGTATCTCCCGGCGACTTCGGGGTTTTCATCAGTGTTCAGCTTCAGAACTTTGAGTTTGCCTGCGTATTCCTTGGCCAACTCATCGACAATAGGCGCCACCATTTGGCAGGGGCCGCACCAGACGGCCCAGAAATCAACCATGACCAGCTCCGACGCCTTCATGACCTCGGCATCCCAGGTCGCATCTTCAACTTTCATGCTATCACCAGCCACGTCAGGGCCTCCTTGGGGGTTAACAAGTATCGCAGATGAAGTGAGGAGTCATCGTACCTTACCCGCGTTTTTGGTGTCAAATATACGACTTCACCAGTTCCACTCACGTGGAACGCCGAACCACCAATCTTCAGGCCGCTGCTCGCGCCAGTGCCGTTGCTGTGTCCATAATGTGTGTACCCTGGCTTCATCCAGCCTGGTCGCCATCGCTGCCGTGACGTCCGCCTGCTTGCTGACTGAATCCTGGAGCAGTTCCTTCGCGATTCTTGCCAAGACATCCGGAGAATCAAGCAGATCCTCCGCCCGGCCCGGTGACAGGCTGCGCACGAGCTGCTCGACTGCCACCCAGCGGTCCGCCCGTGCGAGAGAGTTAAGATACGCCTCGAGCGCCTGATACACATACGTGAGATGGACATAGCTCTCGGCAGAGGGATGCGCTGTCAGATCCTGCTGGCAGGCCTCGATAGCCCGACGATAATCCGCGGCCGCGAGGAACACCTTTGCGCGCTGCAAATGCGCATGCGCTTCGTGAGACTGGTTCATCGCTGGGGCAGTGCACCCCGGCAGAAACATGAGCACGCTGCACAAGACAACGGCAGCCTGGTGAGGCCGTATCTTCTGAATCCGTATGCAGACTGCCACTGCCATCCTTATCGACTGCCCAGTGGCAGATCCCCCATGACTGTACCGGGCGCGCCGGGCCGCCCGTAAGGGCCGCCTGGGGCTGCCCATGGCAATCCACGCTCGCCCCACAGGAGCGGGCTCAGGACTTGCCGAAGCACAGCGGTCCCGAAGTTTTCAGTCCAGCCGATGCCCGTCAGACTGAGCATAAAATTGTATTGCGCCCTGTCCGGGAACTGGAGGTAATACAGTCCCAAGGACCAGCACTTACAGGGATTTTGATACAGCGCCACCACATCGTACTCCGGGCTGCGCTTATTCTTGACATCGTAATACGCCTTGCCTCCCAGCGTCCAACCCCACGGCGTCCGGAATCCTCCGCCGGCGGTCACAAACTGAATTTCCTCTGTCGGGGCGTACACCTCGTTAAAGGAAAGCGGATTCCACACGTCACCGCGTCGCACCCGATTGCCCTCGCGCGAATAGCGCTGGCCGACTTCTGCATACCAGTTACTGCCTTCCTGAACGCGCAGATCGGTGTTGAACTGGCTCAACGCTCCTTGATAGGGATCAAAAAACGCGTCGACCGTTAGGTATTGGTTCATGGCCGGCCTCTGGATCCCTATGGTCCCCGCTCCCCGGCCAAAGGACTGAAGGGCCATTTGAGACTGTGAGAACTGTGGTGTGGTGTTGCCGATCACGGCGCGCATCCAGACATCCGAGAACTTTTTCCCCTGTATGGGCACATTCGCCGGCTGGATCGGTTGGGTCACTGATCCAAGAAACGGCTGCACACCCGGCGTAAAGTCCCTAGCCGCTGTCTGGACACCGTCGACCCGGTAGCTTTGCGCCAGCGTCAAATCCAGCCAATTGAAGACGCTGTTTCCATCTTGCTCGAGCACTCGATTGCGCAGCGCATAGGTCACAAGATTTTTTTTCGGCAAGTCGTCAACCTGATCAATTTGCGCGAGGTTTGATTGATCCGTTCCCGGCACATACTCATACATCACACTGGGCTCCAGCGTGTGCAAGAGACTGCCGGCATCACCGGTGCTAAAACGCCGGCTCAGCTTGGAGGTCGCGTCCACGGCGAGCCAATACGTCTCCCGATGTTGCGCATCGGGCGACTGCGCACCTCTCGTGTAATACACCTCACGGAATTTGGCTTGAGGGGTGATTCCCACCATGTGGCCGAGATCGATGAGACCGGTGGAAATACCCGGAACCGCATCGATCCGGTTGAGCGTAAATCCCTCCTCCCGATAAAAATTGACGAAGTTCCCGTCCATGCCAAAGAGCAACGGAGAACTCATTACGGAGGTATAGGGGAGCGTGTAGCCGGTCTCCGGCAGGCGTTGAAAGGTGTCGGTGCCCCCGGACTGCAGAGGCTGCAGATACTGCCCCAAGACATAAAAATTGCCATACGCCATTCGTTGGGTGGCCAGCAGATTGGTTTCATTACTGGGCAACGCGCGTTGAGTTCCGCTGTTGCTCAACTGCTGGAGGTAATTGGGATCGGTGACAAGATTGACATTCGCGCGAAACAACAAATCCGGATTGAACTGTTGGGTATGCGTGCCCGCGATCAGGGCCCGCCCTTTCCTGGCGTCCTCTCCGGTGTCCGTCACGCCCGAGACATTGGGCAATTCCGTCTGCTGCAGGTAACTCACGTACCACTGTCCCCGAGACTTGCGGTCCAACACATAGCGGTATTCGAAATCAGAGCCGTACCCCAAATTGCTGAAATACGTGGGCGACACGATCAAATCCTGGCTCGCATTGATCGCCCAATAAAAACTCTGTTGCCCATGAACCCCGAAGCGATTGTCATAGCCCACGAAGGGAATGAGAAAGCCGCTTTGCCGGCTCGTGAGCGGATAGGAGATGGTGGGCAACGGAATGGTCTTCACATCATTGACGCACAGCCATGCTCCTTTAAACGCCAACTTATCCCCTACCGCCATATCCAGATCGTCGAAGCGCATCCGCCATGCCGGCACGGCTCCGTCCTGTGCGTCACAATTGGTGAAACTGCCTTCTTTGACCCGATAGTGATATTCCGATAATCGCTGCATCAGCCGACCATCGACCAAGGAGTTGCTGGCCGGCAGAAACATCTGTCCGTGCGTCACCACACCGGCCTCGGTGTTCACGTTCAATTCCAACCGCTCCGCGGTGAGATCCGCCTGGGTATCGGTCATGTGCACATGACCGGTCGCCGTCAAAATTCCGGGAAGCGCTTGGATGGTGGCATGATCCGAGGTCAGACGAATCGTGCCCTGCACAATCACCACGGATCCATCGGCCTCGTACACATCTTGATCCTGCCGATAGTCAATCCGCTCTGCGGTGATATCCAGAGGCAGCGAGCCGGATCCGCCGGAGCCCGCTTGCTTCGCCGCAGCCCACGAGGACAATGGAAGAACTAAGAGGAGGAGGAGGGGAACAAGCCGACGACAGATCCGCACGGAAAGATCGGCCATGCTAGCCACGAAGCGGTGAGAGCGTACAGCCACGCGCGGCCGCCTTCACCTCGCCCAGCAACATGAGTGAACCGGTCACACAGATGAGGTCACGCGATGTCGCCAGCGTCCTTGCGCGTGCCACTGCATCAGCCGGCCGGGGCACCTCATGAACCGGCACGCGCCATTCCGCCAGGACGGCCCGCAACTCTTGCACGGTGGACGACCGGGCCAGGCTGGCCTGCGTGACAATGACCTGAGATATCAGGCGTTGCAGCGGCGCAACGAACCCTCGATGATCTTTGTCCCGCATCATGCCGAGCACGAGAATGACGCGCGATTCCGGCCCAACAAACGCTCCAAGGTACTCGGCAAGCGCCTCCGCCGCGGCCGGATTATGGGCTCCATCCAACAGAATAGTCGGGTTTTGTTCAATCCTCTCAAGACGCCCCTCCCATGTCACGGATCTGAGGCCTTCGCGAATCGCCGACTCCTCGATGGTGATTCCAGTTCGCTGGGCACCCTCAAGGAGCGCCAGCGCACAAGCGGCATTGTCGAGTTGGTGATGTCCGGAGAGCGCGCAGCTGAGATCGTCAATTGAGCGCCCGCCCCGATAGGCGAAGTGGTCGGACCCCTCCCCGATCACCGAAAAGTCGCGTCCCAGTTCCCACACGGACGCCTCTTGCTGAGCCGCGATCCGGCGGATGACGACAGCGGCGCCCGGCGCAATTCTGCCCATGACAACCGGCACAGACGGTTTGATGATGCCCGCTTTTTCAAACGCAATGGCCTCGACCGTGTGTCCCAAATGCTCTTGATGATCTAACGCGATAGTCGTAATGGCGCAAGCGAGCGGGTTGACGACGTTGGTCGCATCGAAGCGCCCTCCCAGCCCCACTTCCAAAACGGCGATATCGACCTGTGCCTCTGCAAAATAGAGGAATGCCAACGCCGTGGTGGCCTCAAAGAACGTCGGCTCACTCCCGAGGCTCGCGGCCTGGATCCGTTCGGTCAGATCCGCCATTCGCTCCTCAGATATCATCTCGCCGTTCACGCGAATGCGTTCTCGAAATTCGACGAGATGAGGGGACGTATACAGCCCGACACGACGACCGGAAGCTTGAAGAATCGCCGCCGCAATCGCGGCCGTCGATCCTTTGCCGTTGGTTCCACCGATATGCAAGACGCGCAACCGGCGTTCAGGGTGCCCGAGTCTTTCAACCAAGGCCCGCATGGTGTCTAAGCTCAGTTTGATTCCATGCTTCTGGAGTCCGTAGAGGTAGTCGATACAGGCGGAATAGGTCATTAAGAGAGCCCGGTGGGACGCTGCGCTAAAAATGATTGACGAGCGTACTGAGCGTGTCCTTCAACTGTTTGCGCTCGACGATCATGTCGATCATGCCATGTTCAAGCAAAAATTCCGCCCGCTGGAATTGATCCGGCAATTGCTGTTTGATCGTCTGCTCGATCACGCGGGGTCCGGCGAACCCGATCAGTGCCTTCGGTTCGGCAATGATGACATCGCCTAACATGGCGACACTCGCCGTGACGCCCCCGAAGGTGGGATCGGCGAGAATCGAAATGAACGGCAACTTCGCTTCCCCGAGCTTCGCAACCGCGGCAGACGTCTTCGCCATCTGCATGAGCGAGAGAATGCCCTCCTGCATGCGGGCGCCACCCGATGCCGTGACGAGGATGACAGGCAGTCTCGCCTCCAACGCGCGATCGATCGCACGACACAGCTTTTCCCCCACGACCGACCCCATGCTGCCGCCCATAAAGCTGAAATCGAAGACGCAGAGCACTACCCGCCGGCCGTCGATCATGCCCTCGCCGATGACGAGCGCGTCCTTACGACCCGTTTTCTCTTGTTGGGCTTTCACCCGGTCTTTGTAGGATTTTGTGTCGTGAAATTGAAGCGGGTCTTCGGCTTCTAATTCGGCATCCCATTCCTTGAAGGTGCCTAAATCAACCAGCAGGCCGATCCGCTCCATGACGGAAATGGGGAAATGATAATCGCACTTCGGGCAGACCTTGTTATTGCGGTCGACTTCTTTGCGATAGACGATTTCGCGGCAGTGGTTGCACTTGAGCCACATGCCCTCACTGCCCTTTGATCGGGGCGGCGGAGCCGATTGTGACGGCTTTTCCTTTTTAAACCAGGCCACCTGTGCCTCTATCGGGTGCGTGCTCGGAAAGAACCGGCCGAAGCTGGCGCAGAATAGCACAGCCGATGATACGGCGCACGCTCAAACCGCTTGCGGCGCCGGGCGGCGCGTCAGCTTCCGATCGCGGACGCGATCAGCTTCATGAGCATTCCCACGCCCACACAGAGGCTGGCTATGCTGGCACACCCCTGGAGCGCCACAAACGCCCGCCGACTGACAGTCAAAGAGCACACCATAGGGAGGCTGAGTGTGAATCCGATGGTCATCATACCGAGGATCGATCCGGCGCCGAACACAGCGATGGACGCGAGTCCTTCTGCCATACGCTCGGTCGTCGACGCAATCATGAGCATCACCGCCGCCGACCCGGCCAGACCGTGCGCCATACCGATACAGAGAGGACGAACCGTCGCGGCCATCCAATGCCGATGCTGGTGATCATCCTGCAGTTGATGGCTATGCAGGTGCAGATGCTTCTCGCCGTCGTGGTGATGGCTATGCAGGTGCCAACGCTCTCGATAGAGCTTGATGGCCAGGGAACCGCCGAGGACGACTAACAATATCCCGACTCCGCCTTCCGCCAGCGCTTCAAACCGTTCAGGAATGCGGAGCCCCCACGCGAGCACGACTGTCCCCACCATCATCAGTGTCAGCGTATGGCCGACCCCCCACCAGAATCCCACCGCGCTTGAAGCGACGAGCGTAGGGCGTTCCGCAAGCACCGTTGAGACCGCCGCAAGATGATCGGCATCCAAGGCATGGCGAAGCCCAAGCAGGAATCCGACGCCGAGAACGGGCAGGAATTCTGTGTTTAGCATGGCGCGTCTACACCCTCATTCTCTTACGAGGACCTTAGATCTGTTTCGCATCAGATAATGGCGATGAATGCACGAGACGAGAGACAGGAAAGCGAGACGCCGTCGGTTGCGAGCGCAGGGCCCGTTCTGTGAGGAGGAGGAAGCGACCGTCTGATCACCCTCCTCGTGCATGCATCTCCAGGTGTGGATCTTCCCGCAGCCGGTCGATCCCGATCAACCCGCCGTGCCGCAGTCCCACGCGCTCCAAGGCCTTTCGCTCCTCGGCTCCCCGATCGCGGCGGGCCGACCAGCCGGCCCGAATCATCTCGCGCATCTGCTCGGGACTCGATCCGCTGCGCAGCGGATTCCGAAGATCGGTTCCCGAGCCGGCATACAGGCACAAATACCACATGCCGTCCGCCGTCACGCGACTTCGATCACACTGGGCGCAGAACGGGGTGGTGGTGGAGGGAATAATGCCGAGAGTCGCACCGTCGGGCAAACGGAACTGTTGAGCCGGCGCGGCACCCCGTTCCGGCAGTGCTTCAACGGAACCATAGTGCTCTCGCAATCGCTCCAGCATCATCGCCCTTGAGAACACCTTGTCCATGGACCATTCATTGGCGCCACCGACATCCATGTATTCGATGAAGCGCACTTCGGCCTGATAATGCTTCCCGAATTCGATCAGCGAGATCAGTTCGTCGTCGTTGAACCCGCGAATCACCACGGTATCCAGCTTGAGAGTGGTGAACCCCGCTTTTGCCACCGATTCAATGCCTTCGATGACCCGAGCAAATTCATCCCGTCTCGTCAATTGGCGGAATCGCTCCGGCCTGAGCGTATCCAGGCTGACCGTGACCCTGTGCAATCCCGCTTCGTAGAGCGACTGGGCGTGCTCGGCCAGAAGAATGCCGTTGGTCGTCATCGCGATTTCCGTAATACGTCGATCCTGCAGCAGACGCCGCACTAACCGGGGAAGATCGCGGCGCAACAACGGCTCGCCGCCGGTCAATCGGACCTTGTCGACTCCCAGATCTGCAAAATATCCCGCCAGAACCGCCATTTCTTCAAAGGTCAGGACATCCTCTCGTGGCAGCCACACGTAATGTTCCTCGGGCATGCAGTACTGGCAGCGGAGGTTACAGCGGTCCGTCACAGAGAGGCGCAAGCTCTTCAGCGGGCGGTCGTACGAATCGACGGCGGGGAAAGATGGAAGATTCGATGGCATCCTACTCCTCGTCACCCCGGCCACAGAATGGCATGAGACTACGGATGTTCCTCAACCCAGACTTCCCCCTCGGGCGTGTGCTCGAGTTTCCAGATCGGCGTAATCTGCTTCAACTCATCAATGGCCCACTTGCAGGCGCGGAAGGCTTCCGCGCGATGTTCGGCACCGGCGATGATCAGCACAATGTTTTCACCGATGGCGATCTCACCATATCGATGAATGATTAACAGTTCGAGAATATCAAAGTCTTTGAGAGCCCGCTCGCGGATCTCGCGCAGCTTCTTCTGCGCCATGCCGTCATAGTATTCGAACGTGATGCTGTCAACATCACGTCCTTTTGACCGATCCCGCGCGATGCCGAGAAATGTCGCAAGACCGCCAATCCGTTTGGAACGGCTGCGCACTCGGTCCAATTCCTGATCGATCGAAAAGTTCTCCCGCTGCACGCGGACAAACTGGAGGTCATCCAGCCCGCCTTCCGGCGTTCCTCCCGCAAATGGCGGCAACAGCGCAATCTCGTCCGCGTCTCCAATTTCCGTTTCCTCGTGGGCAATCTCCTGATTGACGGAGATCAGGACCTTCTTCTTATGGATCAATTCCCCGATTGCCGGGTAGCCGCTATCAAGCAATTGAACCAAATCTTTCACCCGGCGTCCGTTCGTCAAGGCCAGCGAGAGCGTGCCTTGATTGCCGGCCAGCGACTTCGTAATGCCGAATAGCTTCAGCGTCACCATCTGTACCTCAATCACGTCCTCTGATGTAGGTGCCCGACTTACCGCCCGACTTTGAGAGCAGGCATACCTCAGTAAAACTCATTCCCCGGTCAATTGCTTTGCACATGTCATAGATCGTCAGGGCTGCTATCGACGCGGCCGTCATGGCTTCCATTTCGACGCCGGTCTGGCCGGTCGTCTTCACGGTTGCGAAGATATGGATGCTGCACAACCCCTCAGAATCCGGTTGTGGTTCTTCTTTAAAGGAAATATCGACGCTCGTCACGAGCAGAGGATGACACATGGGTATGAGGTCCGGCGTCTTCTTGGCCCCCATGACGCCGGCAACCTGCGCGACAGCCAACACATCGCCTTTTGCGATCTTGCCCCGCTGTATTTGTTCGAGAGTGGCCGGCAGCATCAAGACTGTCGCCTGAGCCGTCGCAATCCGCTCGGTCGCGTCTTTCGCGCTGACATCGACCATGCGGGCGCGGCCCGACTCATTGAAGTGTGTAAACTCAGCCATTTCTCTCGTTGAATCAGCTGGTTAGCTTGCGCCGGTCGGTGATTATAGAAGCCGGGTGAAAGGGGAGTCAAGGGAGCGGGGATGCCGTCGTTCGGGACCTGACTACCGGACCCGATGGCTGAGTCTATTATGAGGTTAGGCGAGTAGGAGAATCCTGGCGTAAGCCTGCCCCTCTTTGCTTGACAGCCAGAAATCCGATCCTCGACAATGCCTTTGATGTCAGGCCAAATTTTTATCGAGCGTCTGGAGTTCCGTGGGCGGGTCGGCGTCACGGTCGAGGAACGGACGAGGCCACAACCGCTGGCTGTCGATGTGGAATTAGACGGCCGGCTTGAGGAAGCCGGGCGGTCCGACGATCTGGCCCAGACGATCGACTATGCGACGATTGCTCAGCGCATCGTCGCAATCGGCACGGAGAAGGACTGCCATTTACTTGAGACGCTGGCCGAACGACTGTTCGCGATGCTCTTCGACGAATTTCCCATCGATCATGCCAAGCTGTGGATCAGAAAGCTGCACCCGCCGCTGACGTATGTCACCGGATCAGTGGGCGTGTCGCTGGAGCGGACCAGGCTCGGACAACAGCTGCAGGAAGCCGACCAGGCTCCCGCGCCGTTTCTCGTGCAGCAATTTCATCGTCTCTCCAAGGGAACCGCTCTTGATGTCGCAGCCGGAGGGGGCCGTCATGCCCTGTATCTGGCCGCCCATGGATTTGACGTCCGCGCCATCGATCGCGACGCCCAAGCACTGTCCGAGCTGGAAATGACCGCCAAGAAGCGCAGGCTCGCGATTGCCACACAAGCCATCGACCTCGAACAACCCGCCCCTCATGAAACGGATCTCGGCAAGGACCTCTACGACGTCATTGTCGTGTTTTTCTATCTCCATCGGGCGCTTTTCCCCTATCTAATGGATGCGCTCAAGCCGGGCGGCGTCTTGGTCTATGAGACCTTCACCATCGATAACTACTTTCATCACAAACATCCTCGACGGTGGGAATTTTGCCTCGCGCAGAACGAACTGTTGCGCCTGACTTCACGCCTCCACGTGCTGCACTACGATGAGGGCGCGCATCAGGGGGGCCATGGGCCGGGCTCGGTGTTTACCGCCCAGCTCGTCGCTCAGAAGCCGGCTCGTCTCGGCGCGCTCTCATGAGTCGCCTCGACCTCCATCTTCATAGCACCCACTCGGATGGAAGCCTGTCTCCGGCCGACGTTGTCGGCCTGGCAAGCAAAGCCGGCGTCACCGCCCTGGCAATTACCGATCATGACATCATGACCGGAATCCCGGACGCGATCGCTACGGCCCAGCCCCTGGGCATTGAAGTCATTCCCGGGGTGGAGATCAGCTCGCAGCATGGCGAATCGGAGGTGCACATCCTCGGTTATTTTGTCGATTGGCACGATGTCGCGTTCAATGCACGCCTCGGCACCCTCCGTGAAAGCCGTCATCGACGGAATCCACTCATCATCGATCGACTGCAGGGATTAGGGATTGACATCACCTATGAGGAAGTCTGTGCCATGGCGGGAACCGATGCGGTCGGACGCCCGCACATTGCACGAATCCTGATGGACAAACGAGTGGTGACCTCAGCCAAGGACGCTTTCGACCGTTTCCTCGCGCAGGGGCGACCGGCCTATGTTCCGCGCGAGCTTCCTGATCCCATCGAAGCCATCCAGTGGATCAAAGCGGCCAAAGGGCTCGCCGTACTGGCTCATCCGACCTGGGTGAAGACGAGTGAGGGGACTCTGACGGACCTTGTGCGACAATTGAAAGCCACCGGACTCGATGGCGTCGAAGTCCATTACAGCACCCACACGGCGCGACAAACGCGGGAATATCTCAGCCTCGCCAAACAAGTCAATCTCCTCGTCACAGGGGGCAGCGACTTTCACGGCGTCACCAAACCGGACATCGAGGTCGGCATCGGCAAAGGCACCCTGCATGTCCCGGATACACTCCTACCCAAACTTAAACACGCCGCCGCCCGTCTCTAACCGCTCGCTTCTTTGGAATATTATCGTGCTATTCATTGACTCCCTCCGGGTATCCGCTAGACTCTGTCCATCCTACTCGAGTCTCCATGATCAACACATCCAGCTGGGCGCTCCAATATCTTGTGATCGCCTGCGTGGCCCTGTTTGCAGGTCCGCTGCTCAGCAAACTGCCGGCGGCGCAGACCTTTCCGCTCACGCTCTTCGAATTGACCGGCGCACAAACCATCCGGCTGGTGATTGAAGAGACGGGCCTCATTTTGCTCTGCATCGTGTCGATCCGCGCATTCCGGCACATGCCGGAGAATGGGAAGGGCTCGTCATTTTTGCGTCAGCTCGTCCTTCCGGTGACCACCCTGTTCGTGCTGATCGCGACGGATAAGACGCTCCGGGTGGCCGGGCTTTCCTTGATCGACCATGTGGGCCCCCGAGACTACACCCTCGCGTATACGGCCAGCCTCATGGCAGCCGGCATCTGGATTTCGGCCGCCTGGCTCCTGAACCTGGATGCTCTGTACCGCTTCTTTTCTCAACCCGCGCCTTCCTCGCTTCAATCAGGCGTATCACCGGATGTCGAGGACGCCCATGACACGCAGTCAACCGGCAACGGTGATGTGTCACCTCCCACCGTTCTCCTCAATGGAAACGGAGGACCTCCTCCCACGCTCGGTCGCTATAAAGTGTTAAAGGAGCTCGGACGTGGCGCGATGGGCGTCGTGTATCTTGGGAAAGACCCCACCATTCAGCGCTTCGTGGCGATCAAGACGATGCGCCTGGATCAGATCGATGATGCAGAGAAACTGCA
Source organism: uncultured Nitrospiraceae bacterium (assembly GCA_963728135.1). Classification (GTDB taxonomy): domain Bacteria; phylum Nitrospirota; class Nitrospiria; order Nitrospirales; family Nitrospiraceae; genus Nitrospira_D. The sequence continues at coordinate 16,195 of CAVSJC010000019.1, forward strand.
GGAAGTGAAGACCAGGTTTTTCCGTGAGGCGGAATCCACCGGCCGGCTGTCTCATCCGAACATCGTCACCATTTACGACGCCGGTGAAGAACAGGATCTCGGCTATATCGCCATGGAAGTCCTTGAAGGGACCACATTGAAGGAATGGTCGCGGAAGCCTCATCTCATGCCGCTCGATGCCCTGCTGTCCACCCTGGCCACCGTCGCCGATGCACTGGACTACGCCCATCAACAAGGCGTCGTTCATCGCGACATCAAGCCCGCGAATATCATGCTGACCAAAGAACGTGTCGTCAAAGTCATGGACTTCGGCATTGCCAAGATGGCGTCCTCCTCGAAGACAAACACCGACATCGTGCTCGGCACACCGACCTATATGTCGCCGGAACAGATCGCGGGGAAAAAGGTGGACGGACGTTCAGATCTGTTTTCGCTTGGAGTCGTGATGTTTGAACTGCTGACCGGCCGACCGCCCTTTACGGCCGAGAATGTGTCCGCATTGCTGTTTGCCATTGGCCATACTCCCCATCCTGCGCCGGCCACACTCCGCCCCGATCTCCATCCCCTCCTCCAAGACATCCTGAACCGCGCCCTGCAAAAAGATGCGGTCCAACGGCATCGACGCGCCTCTGAATTCGCTCAAGCACTCCGTATCTGTCTTCAAAAAATGGCTGCGTAAAGAGAGGCCGTACCGTATTCTCCCAACGAGCGGCTGCCACGTCTCTCTCACTGCATCGTGTCAGCCGCTCAAGACGGAGAACGACGGGGAAATTGATCACAGGCAGAGACAAGGCGTGCAGGCGAGAACTCGTCTAGTGGCGCAGGAGCAGTTGGCCCTTCGGCAGAGACTGATAACAGGGTTCGGAGATGTCTTGAGCCCGCTCTTGTAAGCACTGCAAGATGCCCCCGTCTCGCGCGTCGATGCCAGCGCAGATGCGCTGGATATCTCCCTCACAGGCAAATCGATACTGCTCCGCTTCTTTCGACTTGACCATGCGCCGTCGAACTATCTGCTGACAGGGCTGAGACAACTCTGGCATGCGCTGCTCCATGCATTGTCGAGCGTCCCTCGGCAGTGAGTCCGGACAACGCCGCTGAACTTCCGCTTCGCATTTCACTTCCGCGATCTGCCTGGCCCGATGAGCATTCGAGATGCCCTGCGGCGTGATGGTCGGCAGTCGGTCATTGTCGACAGGCGAAGCATGAGTCTTGCGCCCGGACGGGATGCCGGGGATCGACAAATCCAACTCTGGAACGACCGGCGACTTGGATCCTACAGCGGAGTGCGGCTGAGAAGACAGCAGCTCATTCTTTGAGGGAAGATTAGCCCACACCATGCCCCAGACGAGGCACAGGCCGACAATCGACACCACGCTCGCCGTCACTTGTCCGGACGATGCTTGTTGTGTCCGACTCTTCATCCTGGCTGAGGATAGGCGAAAGCGGATGAAAAATCACCGAAAGCACAATTTCATGCATGGAAGGCATCGAGACAAGGACGAGTGCGAACGAATGAGACTCTATAGGCCGGCGTCAGTTTTCAGGCGTCTCGACGATGTGGTTTTCGAACCGGGTGCAGCCTTCTGCGAGTAACCGGTTGGTGAGCATCTCTCCTGGCCATTCAATCGGTAGATCGGCCGTAAAAACCCAGACGTCTGACGAAGTCCAGACCGGGCCATGCTCCTCAGGAAGCTCCGGATCAAACAAGTCGGTCCAGACCGGCATGTAGACGCCGTTGCCGCATTGGGTATGCAGATGCACGATGGTGCGTGACCGCACGAGCGGATCCAATTCCCGCCACACCGCGGCGGTTTCGTCAGCCAGGTGATGGAGCCTTACGGCGTTCTGCGCATCGAACATGGCGTATGCCGCATACACCGGCGCCTCGATGGTATCCGGGGCGCGGGCCAGCTCCGGGCATTGGTCGACCAGCCCTTCAAGGATCGCCCGCCGATGACGATCCTCCCATGACTCCGGCAATCCGGGGTCCGGTGCTCCGATCAGTTCAAATAAAAGGAAGGCGGTATTTTCGACCGGCGGATGCAATCGCGCCGCCACCGATTGTGCGCGACGGGAATCAGCCACGGTGGACAGGTGGTCATGGAGCATTTGCAGATTGAGCATTTCCAAGGTGGTATCGGTCAGAAGTCTTGACTCAACCCGGACGACGGTCCCTGCCGGCAGTTGAAGATGACGATGCAAGAGATCCGCCGTGGCGATCGGATCGATTTTTAACTTAAGCGGCGCCGTCAGATTCGCCTGCAGGGGCAATTCTAACGCCGCGATGGTCCCATAGGCGGGCTTTTCATCATCAGGGCCGTCCAACAACAACGTGCAACTGGCCTCTGCCACGAGATCGAACAGCCATTCGGCCATTTCCTCATCCAGGGCCGCCAGAACCGTCAGCAGATCATGCTCACGGCCTTGTTCAAGAAAGGCCTGCAACGTATCGATGGCGGCATCCGTATCGCCGTGATCGTGTCGACGCGCATTGATGAGATGAATGAGATCCCGGGTGAGCGGATCAGGACGAGACCAGGCCAGCATCGCTATTCCTTTACTCCGAAAAATGATCCTGCCGAGTGACTACGTGCATGTTGCCAAACTTTCCGATGTGGAGCAAGCATGAAGGCCGTTCCGGCCGACGTGTCACCGGATCGCTATTCGCCGATGACTTTTACGAGCACCCGCTTCCGCCGACGCCCGTCGAATTCCCCGTAGAAGATTTGTTCCCAGGGACCGCAATCCAACTTGCCAGCCGTAATGGCCACAACGACCTCGCGGCCCATCAGTTGCCGTTTAATATGCGCATCGCCGTTGTCCTCGCCCGTGTCATTGTGACGGTACGACGCCCCGTGAGGTGCCAGACGTTCGAGAAAGTCATCATAGTCCTGCAGTAATCCTTGTTCATCATCATTGATATAGACACTGGCCGTAATATGCATCGCGTTGATGAGCACCAGCCCTTCCTTCACTCCGCTCATCTTTACCACGGCTTCCACTTGCCTTGTGATGTTGAGATACGCCCGCCTCGTCGAAGTCTCGAACCACAGCTCTTCCCGATAGGATTTCATCACTCACCTGCGACGGGCATTGTGCCCACTGAATCGCGCGAGATTCAAGTAGCGGGATCGAAAGATGTGGCAACACAAGATAGATTATAATGGCGTCAACATGAAAACATCATCCGGCATCACACCGCCCAGGCTGTCCAGAAACGCGCTGACGGTCCTGCGTCAGCGGTACCTCGCCAAAAATGCTCACGGGTCGATCTGTGAATCGCCCGCCCAGATGTTTCGACGCGTCGCGGACGACATTGCGAAGGCCGAACGAGGCTACCAGCCTGCGGCGCGCCTGACCCAGGCGGCGAGCCAGTTTTATCATCTCATGGCATCGAGGGTATTCTTACCCAACTCGCCCACGTTGATGAACGCCGGTCGTCCCCTCCAACAACTTTCCGCCTGTTTTGTGTTGCCGGTGGCGGATTCCCTCGATTCGATTTTCGACGCGGTGAAATACCAAGCGCTCATCCATCAGTCGGGCGGCGGGACCGGATTTTCATTCAGCCACTTACGCCCCGAAGCCGACCGGGTCGCCACCACCAGCGGCATGGCCTCGGGACCGGTCTCCTTCATGCGGGTCTTCAACATGGCGACTGACGTCATCAAGCAGGGAGGCACGAGGCGCGGGGCTAACATGGGCATCCTGCGTGTGGATCATCCGGACATTCTCGCATTCATCGCGCTCAAGCAACACCCGATGGAAATGACGAACTTCAATCTGTCGGTCGGCCTGACGGATCGCTTCATACGCGCCGTCCGGCAAGGCAGCGCTTACCCGCTGATCAATCCCCGCACGGGCCGGCCGGTGAAACGCCTTCCCGCGACGTTAGTCTTCGATCGACTCGTGGAAGCGGCGTGGCAATCCGGCGAACCAGGGGTGGTCTTTCTCGACACCATCAACAAGGCCCAACCGACGCCGCATCTCGGCGCCATCGAAGCGACCAATCCGTGCGGCGAACAACCGCTGCTCGGCTTTGAGTCTTGCACGCTGGGGTCAATCAATGTGGGGCGATGCGTGAAGTCCGTCGGTTCGCGTCTCCAGATCGACTACGACAAGTTGGCCTCCATCATTCCCTTGACAGTCCGGTTTTTGGACAATGTGCTCGATCGCACGCGCTTTCCTTTTCCGTCGATTGAGACGCACACTAAACACACCCGCAAGATCGGACTGGGCATCATGGGCTTCGCCGATCTCCTGATTCAACTCGGCATACCCTATGATACGGATGACGCTTTACAGACCGGCGACCAGTTGATGCGCTTCATTCAAGCGGAGGCGCACGCGGCCTCTCGCCGTTTGGCGGCGCAGCGAGGCGTCTTCCCGGCCTATGCGGGCAGCCGCCTGGAGGCCAAGCGTCTGCGGCTGCGCAACGCCACCGTCACCACCATTGCGCCGACCGGCACCATTAGTATCATCGCCGACTGCTCGGCCGGCATCGAACCGCTGTATGGAATCAGCGTGGCCCGCACCATCATGGAGGACATCCGGCTCGAGGCTATTCACCCCGAGTTCTTAAAGCAGGCTCGTGTCAGGGGACTGCCGCTCGCAACACTTCGACACGAGGTGGGAAGAAGCGAATCCATCCAGCATCTGACCAAGATCCCGGAAGATATGCGGCGGTTATTTGTGACCGCTCATGACATCAGCCCGTTACACCACGTGCGGATGCAAGCCGTCTTTCAGCGCTCTAGCGACAGCGGTGTTTCAAAAACCATCAATTTGCCGGCCGATGCCACAGCCAAGGACGTGGCCGCCGCCTTTTTGCTGGCACATGAACTCGGCTGTAAAGGCCTCACGGTGTATCGTGCCGGAAGCCGGGCTCATCAAGTGTTGGCCTGCTCCCATGTGCAGTCCTGCTGAGCGTCCGGACCGCTTTTCCTCGCAAAATTGACTCCATCTAGGGTTGGTGATAAGTACTTTCAGGTATGAGAAACGCATATGTTCGCTAGAGGGAGGTGTGAGATGTTCGCTGTCGCTGGAGGCCCGTCGTTCGCCGGCAGTCCTCTGACATGGAGTCTGCTCTTCGCCCGCCAACCGGAGCCGGACCTGGAATTCACGGAAGAGGAATTGGAGCAAACGACGAACGTCCGATCCTCTTCACCTATGAAGCCGCCGAGGAAATCAGGCGGCCGACCGTTCTTGTGGCTACTCTTGCTCGTGCTGGTTGGCGGTGGCGCCTATGTCGCCATGGAACCTGAGATGATTACGGATCTGCTGGGGCCGCTCCTGGGCGAATCGCCCTCTCCGCAACCGCCGACATCGGCTCGACCGGCTCCCGTGATGCCAAGACCGAGTAGTCCGGCCGCCCAGCCTGACCCTGCAACCCAACCAGCCGGGACGCCGTCGGTTCCGACGCCGCAAGCCGGCGGTCCAACGCCTCTCACGCCGGCGGTGCCCTCGCCCTCGGCGAGTCTGCCGCCCGGGCCGACCAGCCCCGGAACTCCGCCGGCCATGGCCCCGCCAGTCAGCCCCTCATCGAGTCCCGTCTTTGGGGAAGGACAAAAGGTCGCGGCAACCTTCAATTCTGCGGCGCCCGGCGACCTCATCACACTCACACAGGATCCGGCTGGCATCAGACCAGGCCCGGTTATTTCACCAGGCACCACCCTGACCATCTTGGATGGCGACCTGCAGCCCAGCGGATGGGTGTATTCCGTGCGCAGTGATGAAGGCGCAAAAGGATGGATCCCTGAAAGGCGGCTCAGGTTGAAACCCTAATCATCTCAGGCGCGCTTGAACATCAAGAGGGCGGCGGCACCACCGGGTGCCGCCGCCCTCTGTGCTATAATGCCGCCGTTTCCAGACCCCAATATGGAACCCGTGACCGTCTCTATGCGCGCAATCATTTTTGATTTCGACGGTGTCATTGCCGACACAGAACCGCTCCACTATGAAGGTCTGCGCCGGACACTGGCAGACATCGGGATTACACTCACCGAGATCGACTATTATGCCAACTATCTCGGCTTCGACGATCGGGGATGCATACTGGAAGCGCTCCGCGTCAACCGACGACCAATCAGCGGCTCCCTGGTGCTCGATTTAATGCGGAAAAAAGCCGTGGCCTATCTGGCTTCTGTGAAAGAGCACCTGGTCATATTTCCGGGCGTCAAAGCCTTGGTGGAGGAAGCGGTCGCCGACTATCCGCTGGCGATTGCGTCGGGGGCGTTGCGGGCGGAGATCGAACTGATTCTCGACCAGGCGGGTTTGCGGAAGGCCTTTCGTCACGTGACCAGCGCCGAAGATGTCACGAAGGGCAAACCCGATCCACAACCATTCCTGCATGCGTTGGCTGGCCTGAATCAACAAGCTGCCCTGTCCCCACCGCTCCGACCGTCCGACTGTTTGGTGATTGAGGATTCATTGCCCGGCGTTCGCGCAGCGAAATCAGCGGGAATGAAAGTGCTGGCGATCGCCAACACGCATACTGTACAAGACCTGCAGGAAGCCGATGCGATCAGTCACAGCTTGAATGACGTTCGCCTCAACGACATTCACGCGCGCTTATGGACAGCCTCAGCGTCCTAGTCCGATGAGAATCTGCTCTCTCATTCCAGGCGCAACTGAGGTGGTGGCCGCCCTTGGACTGGCCGACCAGCTGGTCGGAGTCAGCCATGAATGCGATTTCCCTCCCCCCGTCCGCCATCTGCCGGTCATGATCCAGTCCATGGTGGCCGGAGAATCGGCATCCAGCCGCGACATCGATCGCCAGGTAAAGACATTGGTTTCCTCGCAACAACCGCTCTATCGACTCGATGAGCGTGCGTTTCTTCAGGCTCAACCAGACCTGATCCTCACACAAGACCTCTGCCATGTGTGCGCCGTGACACCGGAGCAGCTGACTCAGGTCGTTCTCTTATTACCCCATCCCCCCCGCATGCTCGCGCTCAGCCCGACGTCATTGACCGATGTCCTGGTCGACGTGCAGCGTATTGCGGAATCCGTTCAGCAGCCGGAGAAGGGACAGCTGCTCAGCGATTCTCTCCAGCGGCGTCTGCATGCCGTCCGCACGAACGCCGGTTCACACCCCTCCCGGCCGCGGGTCGTCTGCCTCGAATGGCTGGCTCCCCTTTATCTGGCAGGCCACTGGGTTCCTGAGATGATCGACGTGGCAGGTGGGCTGGATGTGCTGGGCTCGAAAGGTTCTGCTTCACGTGAGACCACGTGGGCCGAAGTGGCCGCCGCTCAACCGGACATAATCCTCGTGATGCCTTGCGGCTACTCGGTTGCTCGCACCATTCAGGAACTGTCCCGGCCCGGACAGACGCATGGGGAATGGATGGACGCGCTTGATCGCTGGCCGCAGACGTATGCGGTGGATGCCGCCTCGTACTTCAGCCGTCCTGGCCCCCGCCTCGTCGATGGTGTCGAATTGCTGGCGCTCCTCCTGCATGCGGATACCCGTGCGCGGGTTGACCCGCTGAAGGCCAGCCGGCTCGACCCGACGCTTCTGGCGAGCGAGTCGCAGCCATGACGCACGTTGAAGCACAAGTCTTCTGCACGGCCTATACAAAAAACAGCGGAAGCAATTTCTACTATTCCTTTCTTTTTCTGCCAACAGCGCGTCGCGAAGCCATGTACACCGTCTATGCCTTTTGCAAGGCGGTGGATAGCGCCGTCGATGAGCCTCCGGCAGGCAGTAACCCCCAGGATGAATTAAAGCGTTGGCGGAGTGAGCTGGATGCCGTCTATAGCGGGACGCCCACCGACCCTATCGCGGTGAGCCTCGCGCACCATGTCAAAGTCCTCGGGATCCCCAAGGCCTATTTCGAGGAGCTGGTCAAAGGCGTCGAGATGGACCTCTTCCGTAATCGCTACGTCACATTCGATGAATTGTCCCTCTATTGCTACCGGGTCGCCTCGGTCGTGGGATTGATTTGCCTTCACATCTTCGGCGTCACCTCGCCGCGGGCACAGGATTATGCCGTCGATCTCGGTATGGCGTTTCAAATGACCAATATTCTTCGCGATGTCGGCGCCGACGCCGCCCAAGGACGCATTTACCTTCCGCTCGACGATCTCCAGGCGTGCAAATATCCCGAGACGTCGATGCTCCGACAGACGTACTCGCCGGAGTTCAGAACACTGATGCAGCAGGAGAGCAGGCGAGCGCGCCACTATTACGACAAAGCCCAGGCGGCCTTCATGGGACTTCCCCGTCGCGAGCGTCGGGCTCTTACCGTGGCAGAAATTATGCGTGGGATTTATAGCCGCATCCTGACGAAGATTGAACAAACGGACTTTCAGGTGTTTGGACCGCGTATCAGCCTGTCGACGTCGCATCGGCTGGCGCTCGCCTTGGGCATCTGGCTTCGCTCGCGATTCTCGTGACCGCTCGTGCAGCCCCCCACTCGGTTCTTATTCTCGGCGCCGGCCTTACCGGGCTGACTACAGCCTTCCAGCTGCAGCAGCACGGCTACCGGGCGGCGGTCCTGGATCACCCGAGCTGGCAAGATGGATTCGGCTGCAATCCATCGGATGCCATGCCGGTATTGTTCGGACGCCATCACGAGACCTGGCGCCTGCTGCGCACATTCAACTCCGGTCCGTCGTTTGATGCGGACACCACGTTGTCCCTGGAATTCCGGCTGCCGGATGCGCGCATTGTCGCCTATCGCGCCACGCACTTGCCGGGAGCGCTTCAATGGATGATGAGCCTCTTCAATTTTCACGGTCTCGCATGGCACGACCGGTGGAACCTGTTCTCCCACCTGGAACAGATCTGGGAGCAAGCGCAGTCCCTTCCCGCCGACCTCGAAGGTCGGATCGCCGATGAATGGCTGCGTACGATCGGGCAAAGTGAAGCAGCGCGCCGCAACATCTGGCATCCGCTGGCCCGATGGCTGACCGGTAACCATTTGACGGGTCTATCGGCGGCGACCTTTGTGCAGCTGCTCTCGACGTTGTTCCTCGGCCAGGCCATGGATGCCCGTCTCACTCATGTGCAAGGTTCAGTGGAAAACAGACTGATCGCGCCCTTGCGCCGAGCCCTGATGTCTCCGGATACTGCGATCCATCGACTCACCGAATTACCACATGTTCGCTTTGAGTCTCAGGAAATTACCGGCGTCCACATGCCGGATGGCACCATCCTGCATGCCCGGTGGTATGTGTCTGCCCTCTCTCATCAGCACCTGCTGGCGCTGCTCCCGGAACGCCTGTTGACGCGCTACGCCTATTTCGCGCAATTGGGAGACTTAAAAACGTTGGGGGACATCACCGTTCAATTGACCTGTCATTCGCCCGCTCCAACGGCCAGAATCGTCTTGCTGGCCGGGCAGCCATTCCAACGCCTGACGCTCACGCCGTTCGGCCCTGAGGCATGCCGCCTGTCCATGAGTCACAGCGATGCGCCGGCCGAAGCGCCGGACGGCGCGGTGGCAAGTCTTGCGGAATCAACGCTGCATACGCTCAAGGACGCCATCCAAGCGGATCAGGTCCTGGGTGTTGAGGTCCATCGTGACAAGCATGCCGCGCTCGCGCTCACGCCAGGCGCCAATCTTTTGAGACCCATACCACAAAGCCCGGTTTCCAATTTTCTCGTTGCTGGCGCCTGGACAGACACGGGATGGCCTGCCAGCGTCGAAAGCGCGATCCTCAGCGCCAGGCGGTGCGCTGAAGCGATTCGCAACGCCGACGTGTGAGGTGGCGGAATCTATCGCGTGTTGTTTTGATGATGTGACTGCAATCCCGGCTCGCTTACCAAACGAGAGATTTCACGGACCGATCCCTCGAAATAGCACTGATCCAAACCGTTCAGTCTCTCTTACTGATGCTTGATCTCTGTCTCAGCTCCGCTGTGCTGTGACCGGCCCGCATTGACATCGTGGGGACGTCCCCCTAAGATGCCGCACACATTCTCTCGCTCGGGAACCAGCCCGCGCCATGACCCTGCAAGACCTCGCCAAATCGCTTCATGATTGCCAACGCTGCAAGCTGGCCAAACTCGGCCGGAGCCAGGTCGTGGTCGGCGTCGGCAACCCTCGTGCGAGCATTATGTTTGTCGGCGAAGCGCCCGGATTCAATGAAGATCAGAAGGGGGAGCCGTTTGTCGGTGCGGCGGGAAAATTGTTGAACGATCTGTTGGCATCGGCGAATCTATCGCGCGACCAGATTTACATCGCCAACGTGATCAAGTGCCGCCCCCCGAACAACCGCGATCCGGAGCCGGACGAAGTTGACACCTGCAAACCGTTTCTCCTGCAACAGATTCAAATGATCCGTCCCAAGCTCGTGTGTAGTTTGGGAAATTGGGCGACGCAAACCCTCCTGGAACGCAAGGTTGGAATTACCAAGGTGAAGGCCCAGGCCTTTTACATGAAAGATTTCGTGTTGTTTCCCTTGCTGCATCCGGCCGCTGCGTTGCACCAGGGTGGATTGCTCGACACACTTAAAGAGGATTTCAAGAAACTGAAGGAGTTTCTCGACCGCAACACGAGACCGCCCGAACCGGCAGGCTCGGCTTCCTCCGCCGCTCCGACGCTGCAAATCGACCAGCCGCACCCGGCGCAAATGGATTTGTTTTAACCGCTTCTCGTGGGCCGGGATGAATCAGGCCTTCCCTGACTGTCCTTCTGAGGCGACCGCGGGGGCGTTTTCACTCGTCTGCTCTTCTTCTCCTTCGGCCGGCTTCTCTTCCTCCGGCACATCGAACCATTGGACCAGCATCTCCTCCCACCAGGCCTCGGTCACGTCCTCACCCGGATCGGTGCCCAGGAAGGCGACGTCCTCGCTCTTCACGGATGAGCCGACAAGGTGCGGCTGGAATTTCGCCCGATCAATCACTTCCTTCGTCGCATAGCCGCCGATGATCCAGGCGTCGGGGTCGGCCCGGCGTGATTTGTACGCCTTCAAGGCGATTTTCAGATACATGAAGATCTGTTGCTGCGTCGGCTCAGTGACGCCGGATTGCGAGAGACTGAGCGTCTTCTCGATCTTCTTGCGCCAATGCCGATCGTCGTAGCGGGACGTGACCAACTGGAGCATTTTCTTTCCGAGCTCAGCATCAAGCGGCATAGCAGTTCCTATCGTTGTTGAAGGATCACTCGGCGCGAATGCCAAGGTGTTTCATTGGCTCTTCTTCTGATACGTACCCATCAACCTCGCCTCGGCGAGGATGTGGCCCCTCATGGCTTCTTCAAGTTTGGCTTTTGTCGGCTGCTGAAGGTCAGGCAGCACCGTGTCCAGAGCATAGAGCTTATGGAAATACCGGTGGCGACCGATCGGCGGACAAGGGCCCCCATAGCCGGGTCGCTTCCAATCATTCAGGCCTTCCTTGGTTCCTGCCGGGAGGGGCTTCGCGCCTTGGGGCAGGTCCCCGGTTGTTGCCGGAAGGTTGTAGAGAACCCAATGCACCCATGTCATCTTTGGCGCCGCCGGGTCCGGGGCGTCCGGATCGTCGACAATAAGCGCCAGACTCTTGCTGCCCGCCGGGAGATCCGACCAGGCGAGCGGCGGAGAAATATCGGCACCCTCGCAGGTATACAAATCCGGGATCACACTTTGATCACTGAATGCCGTTGAGCTGATGCGCATGTGACGCTCCATGCCGGCCCACGCGATCCCGGCCGTGAGGACGGTGATCACCCCTGCGGCGATCAATCCGCGATGACTTCGTCGACTCATCTCGTCGATGCGCCGGCAATCCTGACCTGCGCTCCACTCGCCGCGCCCGGCCAGGCGGTCCTTAATTTCCTGCGACCATCATCTCGGCAATCTTCAGAGTTGGACTCGCAATACGTCCGCGAAATACCAGATCACTCCCCACCTCTTCAATGTCTTTGAGCATCTGCTTCAGATTCCCGGCGATGGTGATTTCCTCCACTGGATACGCCAGCTCCCCATTCTCGATCCAAAATCCGCAGGCGCCGCGCGAATAATCGCCGGTCACCATGTTGATACCGAAGCCGATCAGTTCGGTCACATACAGTCCTTCCTTGACGGACCCGATAATCTGCTCCGGAGTCCTGCTTCCCGGCACCAGATACATATTGGTCGGTCCGACCGAGGGACTCTCACCGACACTCCGTGAGGCATTGCCCGTGGACGGGAGCGCCAGCTTTCTCCCTGAATACGTGTCGAGGAGATAGCTCGTTAAGACGCCTCGTTCGACAATGGTATTTTTGCGCGTGGCCAGACCTTCGCCGTCAAATGGCCGGGATCCGAGCCCTCCCTCCATACGACCGTCATCGTAGACTGTGATCCGGTCTGATGCGATCGTCTGGCCGAGCTGATCTAAGAGAAATGAGGCTCGCTTGTAGAGTCCGTAGCCGGACACCGCACTGCAGAGATTGGCCAAGAGGCTGCCTGCCGTCTCTTGATCGAAAACGACCGGCACGCGCTTCGTCGAAACCTTGCGCGCCCCCAACCGGCGTACCGTGCGGCGCGCCGCCTCCTGGCCGATGGATTCCGCTGTCGCCAGGCGGGCAAACTTGCGCTGGACTTCGTACCAGGCGTCCCGCTGCATCGCGCCCGTTCCAGGCTCGGTTGCAATCGGCGACACAGACAACGAGAAACTGGAACTTTTGTAGGACCCGATGAATCCGTGGCTGTTGGCCAACACCACTCCCCCGGATGAGGAATCGAACTCGGCGCCTTCAGAATTGGTGATGCGAGGATCGACGGCGAATGCGGCCGCTTCGGCGCGTTTGGCCAACTCGATTTGCGCGTCCGTCTCGAGCTTCGTCTCGTCATACAGATCCAGCACCGGCCAATCTCCGGCCATCTGCGACGCCTCCGGTAATCCGGAGACCTGGTCTTCCACGACGGCTTTGGCAAGGGTGCAGGTTTCCGACACGAGTCGATCAAGCGACTCCCTGGAAAAATCCGATGTCGAGGTTGTCGCCGAACGCTTTCCAACAAACACGCGTAGACCAAGCCGCTTTTCCCGGGCCTTCGTCAGCCGATCGACCGCCCCGACCCGCACCTGGACGGAAAAGGTCTCTCCATCAGCTACGACGATGTCGGCCTCGGATGCGCCACAACGCTTGGCCCGAGCCAGCACATCGGCGGCCAATTGAGCATATCCATTGACGATTTCAATTGCGCTTGCTGATGATTGCCTCTGGAGCACATGATCCTTTCCGAACCAATCGTCCACGCTCAATGGTCATGCAGACAAGAGCATCAACCACCGGCTCACGCGATTGATCATTATCCCTGGGTTCCGCCTACCGTGATTTCCTCGATCTTAATCGTCGGGAGGCCGACTCCGACGGGAACCGATTGACCGTCTTTGCCACAGGTCCCGATGCCGTTATCCAATGTGAGGTCGTGGCCGACCATTGAAACCTTGGTCAGAATCTCCGGCCCACTTCCAATCAGCGTCGCCCCCTTCACCGGCTTCGTGATCTTACCGTCTTCAATGAGATACGCTTCGCTGGCCGAAAACACGAACTTGCCGTTCGTGATGTCGACTTGCCCGCCCCCGAACGACACCGCATAGAGCCCCCTCTTGACCGAGCGCAGAATATCTTGGGGATCTGATTCGCCGGCCAACATGAAGGTGTTGGTCATCCGCGGCAGCACCACGCTCTGGTAACTCTCCCGCCGGCCGTTCCCAGTCAACGGGATACCCATGAGACGGGCGTTGAGTTTGTCGGTAATGTAGGCCCGTAGGATGCCTTTTTCGATGAGCGTCGTGCAGCTGGTCGGCGTGCCTTCATCATCCATGTTCAAGGAACCGCGACGATTCGGAAGCGTGCCGTCATCGACGATCGTGCAGACCTCGGACGCCACGCGTTTGCCGATCAGGCTCGAAAAGGCCGAGGTCTTCTTGCGGTTGAAATCCGCTTCCAGTCCATGGCCGATGGCTTCATGGAGCAGAATGCCCGGCCACCCCCCGGCAAGGACCACCGGCATGACACCAGCGGGCGCATCGACGGCCGACAGATTAAGAATTGCCTCCCGCGCGGCTTCACGGGCATATTCGGCGAATCGATTCCCATCGCGATAAAACTGAAAGCCCACCCTGCCGCCGCCCCCAAAACTTCCCACCTGCCGATTGCCATTTTCTTCGGCAATGCACGTGACCTGCAACCGGGACAGCGGCTGGACATCGCCGATCAGGGTTCCGTCCGACGTGGCGACGGCCACCACCTTATATTCGGTGTTAAAAGACGCCATGACATTTTTGATACGCGGATCGTACCGGCGTGCCTCGGCGTCGATCTCATTTAACAGCGCCACTCGTTCGCCCGTGGCCACCTCCGTTGCGGCCCGGTCCAGCGCATAGAGGTCTCTGGTAGGCCGACGCCGGGCAGGGACGGGAACGGCGTGGTCCGCACGAGGAGAATTGGCGATGTAACGGGCTGTATCGGCGGCAATTTCCAAATCGCGTTTTGTCAGTTCGTCGGAATAGGCAAAGCCTGTTTTTTCCCCCGCCGTGGCACGGACTCCGACGCCCTGCGAAATGCTTTTGGATGCCCGCTTGACGATCCCCTCCTCCATCGAGACGGACTCGGAGACCCGGGACTCAAAATACAGGTCGGCATAGTCGACATCGCGCACGTTTAACCGGTCCAAGGCGTGTTGAGCCTCGCGCTCAGTCACGCCGAATCTCGTCAGCTGAACCAATTCGTCCATGTGGTGTTTCCTCTCTCAATTGCGAGCGACTGCGAAGTATAGCCCATCCTTTTCCGCAGCCGCAATGCAGGGATTCGTACGTTGCGGCACCTCTCAGCATTCTCCACTTACTGTTTGACATTCAGGGGACCTGTCAGTAGACTTTGCTCACCTTCCATTGAGCCTTTCTACAAAAGGACCACGATCCGATCGTTATGGCACAGACGCCAACTTCAAGCCTTGACCACCTCTCGGAACCCGAGTTGACCGCCAAACTGGATCCCGACTTATTACCGAAACACGTCGCCGTCATCATGGACGGGAATGGACGCTGGGCCGAATTGCGCGGACTCCCCCGTATCGCCGGGCATCGGGAAGGCATCAACTCCGTCAGAGAGATGATCACGCAATGTCTGGAACTCGGCATCCAGGCCCTGACGATTTATGCGTTTTCGCAGGAAAACTGGAATCGCCCGACGCAGGAAATCAGCGCCCTCATGGGTCTCTTGGAGCACTATCTCTCGACAGAGCGAGCCAGCCTCATTGAGCAGCGGGTTCGTTTCCGCACCATCGGACGCCTCGAGCTACTGCCTCAGTCGGCGCGGCACTGGGTTCAAACGACCGCACAAGAAACGGCCCATCTCGAGAAGATGGTTCTGACAGTCGCCCTGAGTTATGGGGGACGGGCCGAGATCGTCGATGCGGTGAAAGGATTACTAAAAGACGTCGAAGCGGGAACGATCCAACCGGATCAAGTCGATGAAGCCTTACTGGAACAACATCTCTACACCCATCCGCTCAAAGATCCTGATCTGCTCATTCGCACGAGCGGAGAGACCCGGATCAGCAATTTTCTTCTCTGGCAGCTGGCCTACACGGAATTGTACTTCACCACGACCCTCTGGCCCGACTTTCGCCGTCGGCAATTTCTCCTGGCTCTGCTGGAGTATCAGCGACGGGAGCGCCGCTTCGGCCGGGTGTTGACCACGGTCTCTTCGTAACCCCTGTGGCCAAACCGGGGTCCGCACACTCTGCAGCCGACAGTGCCCTCAACGTCCCGGCCTCGATGGCACACCGCCGCTTCGATGCCCGCCGTGTGTATACGGCGGCCCTGCTCATTCCCGCTGTCTATGCGATCATCCGCTATCTCCCCTCTTGGGGCTTCTCGCTCCTTCTGATGACGGGGGGGTCGATTGCGCTGTACGAACTGTACCGCATGAGCTTCGGCGACCGGAAGAATCTTCTTCTTGTGACGCTCGGACTCACGACCACTGCCGTCGTCATCGGCCGAACACATCTGAACCTGCCATTGGCTGATCTCTTGACTGCCGCCACGCTCGCGATTGTCATGGCCACGTTGTTTCTCCCTGCTCCCATCGATTTTCGGTTCAAAGATGCAGCCGTCACACTGTTCGGCGTGCTGTATATCGGAATGACGCTCGGCTCGTTGGTCTCGACACGGGCCCTGCCTTCCGGTGAATGGCTGGTGCTGTTCCTTGCCGTGGTGACCTGGGCCGGAGACATCGGGGCCTACTACACCGGAAGCTTGTGGGGCCGGCATTTGCTTGCCCCGACGGTGAGTCCGAAGAAATCAGTCGAAGGTTTGGCCGGAGGCATTGCGCTTGCCGTGGCCGCTGCCCTGCTCGCCCGGACATGGATTCTCCCGGAGTTTTCTCTCCTGGATGCGCTCGCCATCGGCATTCTGTTGACCGGAGCCGGATTAGCCGGCGACCTCTGTGAATCGGCTATCAAACGCAGTGTCGGAGTCAAAGATTCCGGAGGCATCCTTCCCGGTCATGGCGGCATGCTTGACCGATTGGATAGTCTCTTGTTCACCGCGCCTGCATTCTACTACTATGTGGTGTTGGTGCGCGCCGTGACGCCGATCCAGTAGAGGAGAGGATCATGAAGACCATCATCATTTTGGGCTCGACCGGTTCCATCGGCACCAACACCTTGGACATTGTGCAGCGCTTCCCCGATGAATTCCAGGTGGTGGGACTGACGGCCGGGGGAAACATTGAAAAACTTGAAGAGCAGATTCGCGCATTCAAGCCCACGGCGGTCGCTGTCTCCACGGAATCCTCCGCGGCACTGCTGAGACAACGTTGCGCCGACCTCACGGTTGACGTGCTGCACGGAGAAGCGGGGATCGCACAAGTTGCCGCCATGCCGGGAGCCGAACTGGTCATTTCGGCCATTGTCGGCGGGGCAGGATTAGTCCCGACTCTGGCGGCCATTCGCAGCGGCAAGCATATCGCGCTGGCCAATAAAGAACCGATGGTGATGGCCGGGAAGCTCATGCAGGAAGAGGCGCGCAAACATCATGTGCGCATTTTTCCTGTCGATAGTGAGCACAGCGCCATCTTTCAATCCCTGGAGGGACATCGCCTGAAAGACGTGCGCCGGCTCATCCTCACGGCGTCCGGCGGTGCGCTCTGGACCTTGGCCAAAGACCAGTTGCAGGACGTGACGCCTGAACGTGCGCTCCAGCATCCCAACTGGAAAATGGGGTCTAAGATTACCATTGATTCGGCCACCCTCATGAA
The DNA here is from genome assembly GCA_963728135.1 of uncultured Nitrospiraceae bacterium. Classification (GTDB taxonomy): domain Bacteria; phylum Nitrospirota; class Nitrospiria; order Nitrospirales; family Nitrospiraceae; genus Nitrospira_D. Next base: position 33,369 of record CAVSJC010000019.1, read on the forward strand.
CAAAGGTCTGGAAGTCGTGGAAGCCCGTTGGCTCTTTGATATTCCGGAATCACGGATAGACGTGCTCATCCATCGCGAAAGCATCATTCACTCTCTGGTAGAGTATGAAGATCGTTCCATGATTGCGCAGCTAGGATTGCCCGATATGCGCACGCCCATTTCCTATGCGATGCGCTATCCCGAACGGATGCCCTTGGATCTTCCCTCGTTGGATCTCACGGAAGTCGGCACACTCACATTCTGCCAGCCGGATCATGACCGGTTCCCCTGCCTCCGACTCGGTTATGAATCACTCCGGATCGGCGGCAGCATGCCGGCGGCCATGAATGCGGCCAATGAAATCGCCGTCGAGGCCTTCTTGAACGGAGGCATTCGGTTCATGGATATCGCACAGGTCATCCGCAACACGATGGACGCGCATTCCCCGCACGACGTGGAGTGCCTGGATGACGCGTTGGACGTCGACCGCTGGGCCCGTGAAAAAGCCGAATCGCTTGTCCATGCCCTTCCGCATTGACGTCTCATTTTGAATTCGGCCCGATGAATGGTAAGTTGATCCGTCACAGCCAACCCTTAACCGTTCAGGATTGAGCACGATCATGATATCCGCTTTTACCTGGTCCCCCGACACCATGTGGGTCTTGATGCAGAAGGCCTGGTGGTTTTTAGTCGTCCTGGGCGTCCTTGTCGCCTTTCATGAACTCGGCCATTTCCTCGCCGCCCGCTGGGTCGGCGTGAAAGTGCTGAAATTCTCGCTCGGCTTCGGTCCGAAGTTGCTCGGTCGCCAGGTGGGAGAAACGGAATACCTCCTTTCTGCCATTCCTCTCGGGGGCTACGTCAAACTGTTCGGCGAAGATGAAACTGAGGCCACGACGAGCGAGGATCGGCGACGATCGTTCGCCCACCAGCGTCTATGGGGCAAAGTCCTGATTGTGGCCGCAGGTCCCGGGTTCAACTTCATCCTGGCCTATTTGATTTTCGCCGGATGGCTGTCGACGGGAGCGCCGCTCTTCGTCCCCACCTTCCGTGACCTCAGCGCGGATGTCGAAGCCCTCATTCCCACTTCACCCGCCGCCACGGCCGGCATGGAAATCGGTGACCGGATCGTCAAGGTCAACGGCAAAGACATCTCGACAAAGACAGAACTGCTGGACGTGGTCGCGAAAAGCAAAGGCGAGCCCATTGTCGTCGAAATCCGGCGTGGAAGTATGAGTAAGGCGCTCACGGTCACACCGACGACTGACGCGAGAGAGCTTTCCTCAGGCGAAGAACCGGTTTATACCATCGGCGTCGAAGAAACCCCTCCCCTCGTGACATCCGTGATGCATGGGTCCCCGGCTTCAACGGCCGGCTTCCAGGCCGGCGATCGGGTTGTCGGGATTGCCGGTCAGCCGATTTACACGTGGTCGCAAATGACCACCCACGTCAAAGAACATCCACAAAAACCGCTTCAGGTCGACGTGTTGCGCAATGGACAACGGCTCGCACTCACCGTGACGCCTTCCGCTGAGAAAGTGACCGTGAACGGCCAAACCGTCGAGGTGGGGAAGATCGGCATTTCCGGTCCCGGGCGCTCGCTCATGCGATCGGACAACCCCTTGGAGGCGATCTATCACGGCCTCGAAGCCACATGGGGATGGACGGAGTTGACGACCATCGGCCTCTATAAAATGATCGTGGGCGATATCTCGAGCAAAAACATCGGCGGACCCTTGACCATCGCGAACATCTCCGGCGAAGCGGCGTCACAAGGCGCGTCGAGTGTGGTCTTCCTGATCGCCATTTTGAGCATCAACCTCGGTGTGCTGAATTTGCTGCCCATTCCCATCCTTGACGGGGGACACTTGCTCTTTTTCCTGATCGAGGGCATTCTTCGGAAACCGCTCGGCGAACGGCAGCGCGAGTTGGCCCAGCAAGCGGGACTGGTGCTGCTGGTCGGCGTAATGATCTTTGCTTTCTGGAATGACCTGGAACGCATTTTTTCTCATTAACGCGATTCGGCTGCCGTAATCAGACTCTCATAGATCCGCAGTACGAGCACAGACCCGCAAGACACCATGCGAACCTCCCAGTTGCTTATCCCCACGTTACGGGAAGATCCCGGCGAGGCTGAAACCGTCAGTCACCGGCTCATGCTTCGCGCCGGGCTCATTCGCAAAGTGGCCGCCGGCATTTACACGTATCTGCCCTTGGGATTGCGGGTCATTCGCAAAGTCGAGCAGATTGTCCGAGAAGAGATGAACCGGGCCGGTGCCCAGGAACTTTTGATGCCCATCGCGTCTCCGGCGGAATTGTGGAAAGAGACGGGCCGCTGGGATTATTACGGCAAGGAACTCCTGCGCTTCAAGGACCGTCATGAGCGGGACTTCTGTCTGGGGCCGACACATGAAGAGGTCATCACCGATTTATTCCGTCGGGAAGTCCGCTCGTATCGGCAGCTGCCCCTGAACTTCTACCAGATCCAAACGAAATTCCGGGACGAGATCCGTCCCCGGTTCGGCCTCATGCGCGGACGCGAATTCATCATGAAAGACGCCTATAGTTTCGACGTCGACGAAACCGGCGCCAAACTGAGCTATCAGAAGATGTACGATGCCTACAGCCGCATCTTCACGAGATGCGGACTGACCTTTCGGGCGGTCGAGGCCGACACCGGTTTAATCGGCGGTGACGTGTCCCACGAATTCATGGTTCTGGCGGACACTGGCGAGGCAACGGTGGTCTACAGCGCGCAGGGATCATACGCCGCCAACATTGAGCGGGCAGAGCTGCTCCCTCCGTCAGACGTCGACAGCAGCCCCCTTCGTCCGCTGCAAACCCTGACGACGCCGCAGCGCCGCACAGTTGAGGAGGTGACGGCCTTCCTCAAGATTCCGCCGAGACAATTGGTCAAGACGCTCCTGTACAAGGCCGGGCAAGAGATTGTCGCCGTGCTCATTCGTGGAGATCATGAGGTTAATGAAATTAAACTGGCTCGGCTGCTCCAGGTGACGGAGGTGGAGTTGGCCGCGCCAGAAACGGTGAAAACGATCACGGGAGCTCCGATGGGCTTCGCCGGTCCTGTCGGTCTGAAAGGGATACGCATCTTAGCCGATCACGCCATTGAGGCGATGAGAAATGTCGTAATTGGAGCAAATCAGGCCGATACACATTATGCGGACGCGAATCGGGACCGCGACTTCAAGGTGGATCAGTTTGCGGACCTCCGGAATGCGCAAACCGGCGATCCCTCTCCTCGAGGGAACGGAACCCTCACGCTTGCGAAAGGCATTGAAGTCGGCCAGGTATTTCTGCTCGGGACCAAGTACAGCAAAAGCATGAATGCGACGATTCTCGACGACAAAGGCCAGGAGCGTCTCGCCATCATGGGCTGTTACGGCATCGGTGTGGGGCGCACCGCGGCGTCCGCTATTGAGCAAAATCACGACGAGCGCGGCATCATCTGGCCCTACCCCATCGCGCCATTTCATGTGCACCTCATTCCGGTGAGCCAATCCGACAACGCCGGCCAGGCCACTGCGGCCCTCTACGAGACACTCCTGACTGCCGGCTTTGAGGTGCTCTGGGACGATCGTGAAGAACGGGCCGGCGTTAAATTCAATGACGCCGATTTGATCGGGGCGCCATTTCAAGTGATCGTCGGAGACAAAGGACTCGCCGATGGGGTCGTCGAAGTGAAAGTCCGGAAAACCGGTGCAAAATCGCGAGTGGCGCCTTCAGTCATCGTCGCCCATCTACAGACGCTCCAATCCGTACCTGCATAACCATCTCTGCCGCGCGCTGAGCCACTCAGTTCGTCCGTGCCGGATCAAATAAAGTTGCCTTTTCCTTGCCTTCCCGAGCTATTGGGCTAGACTGACATTCGGTTCTCGAATGTCAGACGACGGCCGAGTCTCATCACCACCCAGACAATGATTCGCGTGAGTCCAAGAGGAAGGACCTGAATGCAAGCCAAGCCCGTCCCTCAGAACCTTCAGGACCCTCAACTCAAGGTGGAGTACGCCGAACACGTCAAGCGGATTACCACCCAGATTCACGCCGCCACTGACCTCGATCAAATCCTTCTCGACCTTCACAAGGACATTCTCGGCCTCTTCGACGCGGAAGACCTGACGCTATTCGCGTTCGACTCGGAGAAGAAAGAGATTTTTTCAAAAGTCCCCCACGTTGATACCGTCGAGGAAGTGCGCATCCCCATCACGGAACAAAGCCTGGCCGGTTTCTGCGCCAAATACTTGAGGCCCGTCAATATTGCGGACGCCTATAATATGGCGGAACTGCAAGTCATTCATCCCTCGCTCTTGCATGACACCTCCTACGACAAGCGCACGGGCTTCAAGACAAAGCAGGTCCTGACGTATCCCATCGTCGCGGACAACAAGTATCTGATGGGTGTGCTGCAGCTGTTGAACAAGAAAAGCGGGAGCCGCTTCACCAGAAAAGACGAAGAGTGCGTGGCGGAAATCGCGAAGGCGCTGGGACTCGCCTTCTTCAACCTTCGAAAGACATCCAAGAAGAATCCCACCAAGTTTGACCTCTTGGTCAGCAACAACCGGATTTCTCAACAGGACCTCGACAACGCCCTCGCCGAGTCCCGCAAAGGCACCAGCGATCTCGAAAGCATCCTGATAGAAAAATACAAAGTGCCGAAGATTGAGATCGGCAAGTCGCTCGCGCAATTCTTCAAATGCCCCTACATCGAATACAGCGAGCGCACGCTCGTCGATGTGGAGCTGCTGAAGAACCTGAATGTCGATTACTTGAAAAAGAATCACTGGATGCCGCTCAAGCGGGACCGGACGGCTATCGAGATTTTAACCGATGACCCCGGCGATCTGGATCGCGTCCAGGACATCAAACGCACCTTCCCCGGATTGAATATCCGGTTTGCCGTCAGCCTTCGTCGAGATATCGCCCAGTTCCTGGGCTCCGCGACCGGCCAGAGCGATACCTCGGGCCGGAAGCTGGACGAGAATGTGTCCGACATTCTGGGAGAACTCGTCACGGAAGCCCAGGCCGAAGCCATGGAGGAAGGCGGAGGCAGCGGACTCGACGAAAATGACAGCGCCATCGTCCGTCTGGCCAATCAGATTATCGCCGATGCCTATCGGCAAAACGCCTCGGATATCCATATTGAACCGTATGGGGAAAAACGAGAAACCCTCGTTCGCTTCAGGGTCGACGGCGACTGTTTTGAGTATATGAAAATCCCGCAGAGCTATCGCCGGGCGATCGTCTCACGGTTGAAAATCATGGCCAGCTTGGACATCGCCGAACGGCGGAAACCACAAGACGGCAAGATCAAGTTCAAATTGACAGAAAACAAAGAGATCGAGCTCCGCGTTGCGACGATTCCCACCTCCGGCTACAACGAAGACGTCGTGATGCGTATCCTGGCGGCCAGCGAACCTTTGCCCCTGGATAAGATGGGATTCTCAGACCGGAACTTGAAAGCTCTGAAGGAAATTTCCGAAAAGCCCTACGGCATCATCCTCTGCGTAGGGCCGACAGGATCGGGGAAAACAACGACGCTCCACTCCGTCCTGGGCAATATCAACACGCCCGACATCAAAATCTGGACAGCGGAGGATCCCGTCGAAATTACGCAATACGGCCTGCGTCAAGTTCAGGTGCAGCCCAAGATCAACTTTACCTTTGCCGCCGCCATGCGCGCCTTCCTCCGCGCCGATCCGGACGTGATCATGGTCGGCGAAATGCGCGACAAAGAAACCGCGGATACCGGCATCGAAGCCTCCCTCACGGGCCACCTGGTTTTGAGCACCTTGCACACCAACAGCGCCGTGGAAACGGTGACCCGCCTGTTGGACATGGGCTGCGATCCGTTCAGCTTCGCCGATGCCATGCTCGGGGTGCTTGCGCAACGCCTGGCTCGCCGCGTGTGCAAAGATTGCAAAGAGCAATACGTCGGAACTCCTGAAGAATACGAAGAAATGCGCAAGGGGTACGGAGCGGTTTACTGGGATCAACTCGCCATCAAGCAGGACAGTACGTTCCGCCTCGCCCGCGGGAAGGGGTGCGAGGTATGCAACCGTACCGGTTTCAAGGGGCGGGTGGCGTTGCACGAACTCCTCCTTGGATCGCCTGACATCAAACGCATGATTCAGCAAAAAGCCAGGACTGAAGACATGCTGAATACCGCGCTTGGAGAAGGCATGACAACCCTGATGCAGGACGGCATATGCAAAGTTCTCCAAGGTCTCACCACCTTCAAAGAAGTAAAGGCCGTTGCGATCAAGTAGTCGAGTCTCCTTCATGCCGGGGCCCGCTGAGTCAGATCGCAGCGGGCCCCGCTGTTTGTCATAACCTCAACCGACTGTGCCTCTACACTCCGTCGTTCACCTTCACCTTCCTCCCGCCTTTTGTACGATTCCACCGCCTTCCATAGGCCAGACCAGGAAAAGCTTTCTATGTGATTCCTGCGGCCGCACCGGGCGCAGGATCGTTGACATTAGGCATGACAAAGATCACAAGCAGATCCTCAGAAAAAAGACGGATGCCTACCAGCGAGATGGAGAAGCAGCCATACGAGATTTATACATGATTTGGCGAGAGACCCAGATGCAGCGGCGGCGAGGCCGCCTGCCCTACCAGGAAACGAGAGACTGCCTCACAAAAGTGTCACGTTTTGCAAGTAGTTCGTCTTATCGGCAGACAATAAGGCAGCTGCGCTTTTTATGTCGATCTGTTCGTCGTGAGGTTGGAAAGAAGCGAGGTATGGCCTCTCGGGACAATCAGCATCTCACCATGGAAATAATCGCCATATACTTGCTGACCCGGCTGCGCGCCGCTTCCGAGAGTTTTCTGAACGCAAGGCCGTAAACTTGATCTTTGGTCCAGCGAACCGCCGCCACCGCAATTTCTGCCGGAGCGACCTGCTTCGGCAATCGCAGCCTCAGCGATACCAGGTCACCCGGTTTAATGGACGCCTCGGTGCTCATGCGCACACCTCTCAATGAGAGATCATACACGACCCCGATATTTTCGCTGGGTTTCCGGAACCAGCCGGCCGGCTCAAGACGAACGACGGAACAGGTGAAGGGTGTTGGAACCCGGATGCGCGGGTAGCGCCGGAACTTGTTAAGGACTGCCCCACGTTGATGCGCGGTCTGCATGCGTACCAGCCTCGTGAGGTGACTGTACCTCACGAGGCTGATTTCGCGAATTCATTTCAGGTTTTGATCACGGCTGCTGAGGCGACGCAGCGCGCGAGACGGCTGGACTCATCCGCCGGCGGTCGCGGTATCCGGCTGGCCGGCCGTAAGCCTGACGCTCCGGACGATGGGAAACATTCGCACGGGGACGCGCATCGAAGGCGGGCCGGGCGCTGCCGGATGCAAGCGGCACCGCATGACCCAACAACCGCTCAATATCCCGGAGCTGTTGATGGTCTTCGCCCGTGACAAAGCTGGTCGCCCGTCCGGTCGTCTTCATCCGAGCCGTTCGTCCAATCCTATGGACATAATCCTCAGGACAGTTCGGCAAATCGAAGTTCACCACATGGCCGATGTTGGCGACGTCGATACCCCTGGCGGCGATATCCGTCGCCACGAGGACTCGGAACGTCCCCCGCTTGAATCCTTCGAGCGCGGCTCGCCGCTGCGACAAGCTTCGATCACCGTGCAGCACAGCCACTTTGTGGCCGACACTGCCGATCATGCGCCCGAGGCGGTCAGCCCGATGCTTGGTCCTGGTAAACACCAGCACCGTGTCTTTTTCCTCTCCCAGGAGCGAAAGAAGCAGATCACCTTTTGCGTCGTGGGACGTATGGTGGACGGCTTGCGTCACGCCATCGGCCGTCGTCGCGGAGGGCGTAACCATGACCCGCACAGGGTTGTTAACGCTGGCTTGCACCAGCCGGCTTAAATCAGCCGGAATCGTGGCGGAGAATAACAACGTCTGCCGATCTTCGGGCAGCGCATCGAGGATTTGATTAATCTGCGGTGCGAAGCCCATATCCAGCATGCGATCCGCTTCGTCCAACACCAGCATTTTGATGGCCGTCAGTGAAATCGTTCCGTTCCACATGTGATCGAGAAGACGGCCCGGCGTCGCGACGAGGATCTCCGGCCGTTGCCGCAAGCCGCGCAATTGGGCTTGCATATCGGCGCCGCCGACGATGACGGTCGCCGACACACGACGGGATCGCCCGAGTTTATCAATCGTGGTTAAAATTTGCAGTGCAAGTTCCCGTGTCGGAGCTAAAATCAGCGCTTGCGGCTGCCCTTTGGGGAGTGCGGCAAGCCGCTCGATCATGGGAATGACAAAGGCTGCGGTTTTTCCTGTCCCGGTTTGCGCACAACCGATGACGTCTCGACCTGCGAGCGCCGGCGGAATAGCTTGTTCCTGGATGGGGGTTGGAGAAGTAAACCCTGACTGTGCGAGATCCTGCAACAGGGCTGCAGACAGACCCAGGGCGTGAAAATTGGTGTGAACAGACGTATCCACTACACTATCCTTTCAGTTTGATCGCATTATGACGGGATCAGAGAACCGAGGGGAGAAACAACCGGGGTGGGTGCCACTCCAAACTGGACCTGGTCGCGATGCGATCGCGAAGTCCGTTATGGTTTGAACATTCCCGCCGCCGGACTACTACGATGGAAATGTAGGCACACCATACAGCATGCCCTTCCTCCCGTCAACCCATTCTTTGTCGTCGCAGTGTATCCGTGCAATTGCCGCACTGTTAGCCATCTCCTAACAAGTATGTTATCGTAGCGTTTACAAACGTGTTTCGAGGAGAAAATCAGAATGTCGACTACCGCGGCCCCCATTCGTCTAGCCCGGCGATTTCACGTCGGCTGGACCATCGCCTTATTTTCCTCGATCGTGATCGGCTCGCTCGCAGCTATTCCGATCTTCGCCTATTTTTATGGCTATACCTGGCTCGATTGGTCGCTGTTCGGCATCCTGTATCTCGTGAGCGGACTCGGTATCACTGTGGGGTATCACCGGCTAATGTCCCATCGCAGCTTCGAGTGTCCGGATTGGGTCAAGGGCGCGCTCTTGATCGGGGGAGCATGGGCCCTTCAAAATTCCGCCATCAAATGGACAGCGGATCATCTCCGTCATCACGCACACTGCGATGAGGACGCGGATCCTTATAACGCCAAGCTGGGCTTCTGGCACAGCCATTGTGGATGGTTGTTTGCGGAACGGAAACACGACGATCTCCAATACGCTTCGCGGGTGGCGCAGGATCCCGTGGCCATCTGGCAGCACCGGCATTACACTGCCATTGTGCTGTCTGGGCTCGGGCTGACCTTTTTGATCGGGTTCTTGGAAAACGGGGTAGTTGGTGGCATCGGGTGCTTTCTCCTGGCCGGAGTGGGACGGACGTTCGCCGTCTTAAATTCAACCTTTTGCATCAACTCCGTATGCCATATCTGGGGAAACCAGCCGTTCGGGTCAAAGGATTCAAGCCGTGATAGTTGGTGGGTGTCTCTGATTACCTTTGGCGAGGGATACCACAACTACCACCATATGTTCCCCAGCGACTATCGAAACGGGCCGCGCTGGTACGACTTTGACCCGTCGAAGTGGCTTATATATGGCCTTGCTGTGGTCGGTCTTGCGACGGGCCTGCGGACTGCGGGCTATGCAGGAGCAAACCGGCCGAGCCCAACCTGACCCGGGCCGATTCGCCGAAACCCAGCACATCCAGGCTTTGTTTGACTCCTCTGCAGCCACCTGTTACAGTGCCCCTCGTTTGCGCTTTCATCCCTCCTCGCGCTCTCCTTCACTCTTCGTTCCTGCGCGATCGTCTTTGTAGCGTGTCAGTTGTCCCTTCTATTCAGTGGGATGGCATAGTCTGCCTTCGTGAATGGATAATTCGATGCCCGCTCGAACGAGCCGGCTCTCTTCCTCAGAATCAGATGAGGCGGGGCTCTCGGCCGTCCCAAAAGGAGTACTATGAATTTGTCTTCAGTATGGAAAGATCGCAGAGCGGGGAAAAAGAAGAAAAAGTCCGTGCACAAGCCGAAAATTCGTTGGCAATTGCTCGGACTGACAGATCCAAATTCGATAGACACCACGTCTTCCATTGAAACAATCCGTCGGGAAGTCTCCTCGCTGGCCAGCCATGGATTCGGGACTGATACGCGTTTGCGCTCAGCGGCGACTCAGGAACTCAAGTCATTGGGCAAAGGCCGGTCAGGAAACAACCGGCCCAAGCGCCGAGGCGCCACTGAATAGGATATGCAATGGGTAATCAGAATGCATGGGCTGAACAGCAGGAAGGTCGCCGTTGTGGGAGGCTGTGCTAGGGTGGATCGAACCAATACCCATCGGCCAACCGTCTGGTCACTCATTCCGCCGAGGGCCCGCAATGCGTGTTTTTTAACCGCCCTCTAAACTGGAGGACCCACGATGCGCCATCTTAGCTATGCCCATTATACCCTCATCCCTGCCGCCTTTGTCTTGATGACGGGCGTCTTCCTGGCCTTGCCTGCGGCAAGTGCTCCGGACACCGCTCGTCCGGCTGATCGGGTAGGCACTTCGATTGCCTCGGGTGCCAGCGAAGACTCTCTCCAGGCATGTCTGACGAGGATTCCGAAAGACGCCACTGCTGGCCAGCGTCTCATCGCGGAGCAAAGCTGCCGTCGTGATGACGGAGAGCGTAAACCGTTTCAGGCCACGTTAGGCCGGTAATATCTGCTCTCGGATCGGACATCCTGGCCAGGTACATGTCACCCGGCCTTCCCTTCTGTGGGTGGCCGGCGTGCGGTGCAACCGTCCGAAAGGCGCCTTATTTCAATGAGCGGCATTCAACCATTTCTGCAGTGGTTTTCGCAAAATCCGCTTGGGGCCGCCACGGTGTTCTACGTCACAGCAGTACTCGGCGTCCTTGTGTATGCCTATTTTGAACCGAGTGATCAGCGTTAGCGGCTTGTACAGGTACGGATGAGTAAACGAGTTCTGTATGTCGGCGGATTGTCGGACGCTACCTCCGATCATCAACTTCAACAACTGTTCAAAACTTACGGCGACGTGGCCCGCGCCTACGTGATCCGCTACAAGCATACCGGCAAATCGGCCGGCTATGGGTTCGTGGAAATGGGATCCCGGGAACAAGCGTTAACCGCAGTCAACGCCCTTGAAGGGGCGCTATTCGATGGGAATTCCCTCCGGCTTTATATCACGCCGTATAGTTCTCACAGTTCCTAGACGCGGAGGAAAAGAGAAGCGATGGGTCGCACGAACTTAGACACCCTCATGACATTTCCGGACGGCTCTCACCTGGTCATCAGCACACAATGCTCGAAACAGGGCGACTTCTCCTGCGCGCTTTATAGCGCCATCGTGAACGAAGACGATGGCGCGGCCTTCCAGATCATCTCGAATCACCTGTCTGCATCCACCTGCTTGAGCGCGCAGCAGCATGCCTATAATTACGCTCTCCAGCTTTACCCGAGAGCCGCAGAATCCATGAAGAAACCGCCATACCTGATTTGGTCAGGTCCCCGCTCAGGGATCGTCCAGTAAGCATTCCACAAGCCGCATAACTATAGCGAAGCTTACTTCGATACGGGCGACGTCTTGGGGCTATCGGATACCAGCGAGGCCTTCAGGTCTTCAATGGTCCTGGCCACGTCGGTCTCGGTCGATCCGAACCGGTCCCCCATCACCTTTACGGCCTGTTTGATCGCAAGGGTCATTTTTGTGATTTGTTCATCCAGCGTCATGACGGTCTCCTTTGGTTGAAGTATCAAGCCTGTTGCCTCCAACCACTCAATGTGATTGTGGGAGGGCGAGCAGGACGGCGAAGTCTTTCCGTGTTGAAGGCAGAACGGATGAAAAGAGCGGCGGCTGTTGTCAGCGGAACGGCGTGTCTCGATTTCCTTATGGACTGGCGCCGACCTTGAATTACGCAGGCGAATTCAGCGCCGTAGGTCCTATCCGATTGCCCTTTTGATGCCGGAGCGTCGGAAAAACAGCTTCATTCTGACTTAACACCGTCTGTAGCACAACGGCGATGCAAGCACAATGGCGAGTGAGCTGAAAAATAGCGTTTTGCAAAATAAATCAAAGAGCCATGCGGCTCTCAAGCGCCCTTCCGAGTAGTCCCGTTCTGTTTCTGTCTTCCCTCACTCTTGCTCAATCCTGAACATAGCTCCATCCCAGCCCACAGTGCCTGAAACAACCCGTCAAGGCCTTGAAAGGGACGGCGGCTCAAGATTAACTCAACAATCTGCGCACCCAAATATAGGCTTAGGACTGATCGCTTAAACCATCGGCCCGATTTACATCCGATCGCCGTACTGGATATAAAACACCGCTCCAAGTCCTTTCTCAATCCACACAATCACCTAAACGCAGTAGTGAGGTTTGATGCAATGGAGCATATGCATCGCGTTGGCTATTTACTCATTCTTTGGTCATGTCTTATTTGCTTGAGCAGTTGTGGCGGTGGGGACGAGATAAACCCGGCTCCCGCTGGAGCGTCAGCAACGCTAAGTTGGAACCCCAACGAAGATGAGACTGTCCATGCTTACACTGTCTATTACGGAAAGCAGTCGTCCGGGCAGAGCGGATTATGCAGCTATGAGCACTCGCAATCCGTGTCTAGCACATCAGCCACGATCACAGGACTAGATTTCAATACCCGGTATTACTTTGCCGTCAGTGCCTCCAATGGAGCGGAGGGACTCTGCTCTGAGGAAGTATCCACACTGACGGCATCCGCTTAAGCTATCCGGTTCACAAAGCTCCCAACCGAAACGCGCCACTCAAGTTGGCTTGCGATGAGGCCCATGCAATCAAGGAGCGCAGAGCCACCATCTTGTGAACAGAGAAACGGAGCTAGCAGTTCTAGAACCACAGCTGGGCGTCCTGCGCCCGATGGCATGCGTTACGAGGATTATCATGCCGCCTCCCCTTTCGGTTATCTCTTCAGCCACGGGAATTGGTTCAAATCGTTTTCTTCGCTATCGGTACCCCTTGCCACCGTTTGCTCAGCGGTTGAAGCCTGTTTCCTGCTGATACCTGCTCCATGCGACTAGTGCGACAAGCCGAGCCCTTGTGAGATCGAGTTGGACGTAATCCGGCTTTCCAATAATAGTCCATCAGGCTGTAGGCGCCCATGCGCCGGGCAAGAGCTGAACGAATACAAGAAGCGTTGGACACAGAAGGTTGTGCCCAGTTACGAAATATCCGGAGATGGTTCCTTGAGTGATAAACGTGCCGCCATAGCTTCACATTGACTCGTTGGCGGGGGGTACCGTAAGGTTGTCTTAGAATCCGCTGGTGAGCAATCCCGCTGCATCGACTAAGATTCAGACGATTCCATGGATGAAGCCGCGATCAACTGGGTCGAGCACCTGCTTAAACTCCTTATTTTGGTGGGTTTCTCCGCAGGCATCGGAGGCGCGGTGGCTTACTGGGTGTTTACAACTATGGGACGTGAGTGGTTCGATGCGAAGTTTAGAGCACGCCTGGGGAAATATCGACATGCACAAGAAACGGAGCTTGAGCAGTTACGGCTAAAAATCAGCAACGTCTACAACAGAGCCCTACAACTGCACCAGCGCGAGCTTGAGGTCCTTCCAGAGGCTTGGGCTCGGCTTACCGATGCCGCGCAGAAAACCTTGCGCCTCACCGGCCCACATGAATATTGTCCGGACCTGAACACGATGACGATCCCTCACTTAGAGGAGTTTCTCGCTCAGTCTTCGCTCACCAAGTGGGAGAAAGAGGAAATCAAGACCCAGGCTGACAAAAAACAACATTACATCAATTGCGTCCTCTCGTCGCAACTCGTGGAGGCGAGAAAACACGCCGTCGACGCCCGCTTCTATCTCGTAAGAAATGGCATCTTTTTGCCGGTGGATCTCAGAGAACGTTTCATGAAACTCTCCGACATGGTGTGGGAAGCGCTTATGGAACATGAACACCAGAAAGACCACAACGACTTACCCCGCACGATGAGCAAACGGGATCTGTTTCACGAAAGAGGTGAAGACTGTCTAAAGCAATTGGAAATTGCTGTGTATCACAGATTGTGGAACTCGCAGAACGCCCGGTCTACGACGCAAGAGGAAAAAGCAGAGGCCATGGCTGATAGAGGATTCACGCTGTTCATCAAACGGCTTGAGCAAAAGCTTGATATGGTATGGCCAAGATCAAGGACTGAGGGACGGCATAAGTAGCTCCTCCGCTGGTCCACTGGAGCCGGGCGCTTTGCCCTTTCCGTCGAACCCGCCTCGATGAGTCAAGACTAACTGACGCCCGTGTGAACGATTCACTCGAGAGGAAAAGCAATGCGGATCTACTCTGGAGCAGCTCATGCGCTCGAGCGATGCCCTCCACTATAGAGCTGCAGAGCTACGGATTCAGCATCGATAACAGTGAACGTCTGAAAGAGGTACGCGGAGGTCTTCTGACAGAAACGCGCAGAGCCGATCGGCGATTTCATCCCGCACACGCCGGAACTCCTCAACCCGCCTCTCAGCTGGCGCGGCGGCCGGATCATCGAAGGACCAATGTAGGAGCTTGTGCCCACCGGGGAAGATCGGACAGGTTTCCCTGGCTCGATCGCACACCGTAATCACGTAGTCAAAGGACTGTCCCCGAAACTCCTCGACATGCTTCGATCGACGTCCCTGAACGTCAACACCAAGCTCTTGCATCACGTCGACTGTCGCAGGATTCGAGGCCGACGGGGTGTGTGCCCGCGCTCTCCGCAAGGAAGTCCTTCCCGCCAATGAGTCGAAGCAGCGCTTCAGCCATTTGGCTCCGGGCTGAATTGCCAGTGCACAGAAACAGTATCCGGTATGCCATGGCGCTCCCCTGACCTTGGTCTATCGAACGAACCAGTGACGGGTACGATTGCAGACGCTACAGACTGACAACATGACAGGCACTTCAACCAACACTCCTACGACTGTCGCAAGGGCGGCACCGGACTCTGCGCCGAACAAGGCGATCGCCGTCGCCACGGCGAGTTCAAAGAAGTTACTCGCGCCGATCAACGCGCCAGGCGCAGCCACGGCATAGGGCACGTGAAACCAATGCATCAGGGAATAGGCCAGCGAAGCGTTCAGATACACCTGGAGCAGGATAGGTAGGGCGATCAGTGCCACGTGCCACGGCTTCCCGATGATGTTGTCGGCTTGAAAGGCGAAGATGAGGACAAGGGTCAATAACAGCGCCGTAATGGTCACCGGCCCGAACCGTGGGAGGAAACTCTGCTCAAACCAGACCTTGCCGTGCTGTTGCAGGAGCCACGTCCGAAGCGCCGTTCCAATGGCGAGGGGAATGACAATGAAAGCCAGCACTGAATACCACAGCACTGCATAGGGCACCGTCAACGTCGAGGTGCCACTGACGAGCAGTGCAATAATAGGAGCGAAGAGGACCAGCATCAGGAGATCGTTGACCGTCACTTGAACCAGTGTATAGGCGGGATCACCGTCAGTCAGATAGCTCCAAACAAAGACCATCGCGGTACAAGGGGCTGCCGCAAGGATAATGCACCCGGCAATATACTGCTCGGCCTCCGCCGGAGACAGCCAGGCGGCAAAGAAATAGCGGAAGAACAGCCAGGCGAACAGCGCCATGGAAAACGGCTTAACGAGCCAGTTCACAAACAGGGTCACCAGCAAGCCGGCCGGACGTTGGCCCACATGCCGTAACGCCGTGAGATCCACTTTCATCATCATGGGAATGATCATGAGCCAGATCAAGACGGCAATCGGCAGATTGATGTGGCTGTCTTGACCGAACTCGGTGCTGCGGAGGGCGCTGACAAGAGTGGGAAACGCACGGCCTACAAGTACCCCAGCCACTATGCACAAGACGACCCAGACGCTCAGATACCGTTCAAACGGGTTGAGGCGTTTGGCTTCACTCGGCATAGGTGCGGCTAATACGGCGTCCATCAACGTCTCCTTCTTGGTTACGCACAACAGGCCGGAGCGCAGCAAGACCTGGCTTGTGCCGGCTTGATCGCCCGGATAAACCCGCTCATAAGCTTTCCATCGATTGAACTGGCCACCGTTTTTGTATCGAGTCCGGCGCCCATGAGGAATTCCTGGGCATCGTCTGCCGTGTAAATTCTGGTCGGCTCGATGCTGACTGTTTCGAACCCTGCCGTCTGTAGCTTCTCGATATACACGGACTCCTCTAGCGCCCCGGCCACACAACCTGCCCACAGCTCGGCGCTGTGTCGAACTTCTTTCGGCATCACACCTCGCACCACGATGTCCGAGACCGCGACGCGTCCACCGGGCTTTAACACTCGAAAGGCCTCGCGAAGCACCTGATCCTTGTCGGGAGACAAATTGATGACACAGTTCGAGATGATGAGATCCACCGAGTTGTCGGGCAGAGGAATCTGCTCGATATCGCCTTTCAGAAATTCAACGTTGGCAATGCCGGCCCTGTGTTGGTTCTGTCTGGCGAGCTCCAACATCTCGTCCGTCATATCCAGGCCATAGACCTTACCGGTCGGGCCGACCCGTCGTGCAGACAGGAAGACGTCGATCCCCCCGCCGGAGCCTAGATCGAGGACAGTCTCGCCTGGATGGATCACGCGAGAGCCGTCGGGTTCCCGCAACCGAAGGAGGCCCGGACGGCCTCCGCCGGCAATGCTGCCGTTTGGTTGTCGTGATACAAATTCGCGGTAATCGGATCGAGCGCGTCTCCCTCGAGAAGACTGCCGGTTCCGCAGCACGAAGGCTTGCCATTGTTTGCTTGTCGCGCCGCCTGGCCATATTCGGCCCGGACATACTCCTTGACCTCGCTTGCTTTCTTCATGCGCCCCCCTCGTTAATAAGTCCTGTCAGTTACCCGTCAATGATCCTTCCTGTAGGCTACCCGTTCGCCGGAAAGGCGTGACAGGTTGCGCTCGATCTCTCGCTGCGGCAACCGATACACTCCCGATCGCATCACGATCTCTTGTCCTTCGCGGCTATTTACGAAGCGTAAAAATTCCGCCAGAGTCGGGCTGAGCACATCACTCGGCTTGTGGTTGATATACAGATAGAGCATGCGCGTAAGAGGATACGTCCCGTCCGTCGTGGTCTCGAATGAGGGCGCCACGTAGGCATCGGTCTTCGAAGGTGCGAGCGGAACCACTCGGACGACGGAGCTCTGATACCCGATCCCGCTATACCCTATAGCCTGAGGATCCTGTCCTACCGCGAGGATGAGCGATGCCGACCCGACCGCTTCCTTGAGCGTGTCTCGAAACGGGGCATTTCCCAGCACGTGCTCTTGGAAAAAGGCGCGTGTCCCTGATCTGACATCCCGGCCATAAAGATGGACCGAAGCGTCTCGCCAGCCATCCTGTAGCCCAAGCTCACCCCATACGGACAGACTCGCTTGCCGCCCCACGCTGTCCTGTGAGGAAAAAAGATTTCTCACTTGATCAAGCGTCAGACCGGGGATCGGGTTGTCTCGATGCACATAGATGGCGACGGCTTCAAGGGCAATCGGCACCTCCATCGGTTCATAGCCAAACCGGGACACAAAGGTGACCCTTTCCTTTTCGCTCAGTTTTCTCGAGGAAGCCATGACCTGAACCTGCATGGAAACATGGTGACCAAAATCGCTTCCGTCTCCTCGTCGGTACACGGACTTGTTTTGAATCATCTCCCAGAAAGGGCCCTGGCCCGTGTCGGCATCAGTGGATACGGACTTCGACCCTTGTCCCTCTACACCAATGTGCGCGGCCGGGTAGTAAAGCCTGAACTGCGCCGCCAAGCGGGTCATTAACGGGAACATCGTGTTGGAACCGGCAACGGTGAACCGCCCGTCGATGTCCTTTGCGGTGACATACGACGGTGGCACCCACTCGTTGGCGACCCCTGAAAGCTCGTTTGCATAGCCCTCAGGAGAAAACAGCCCAAACAAGATAGCGGCGGTCATGACAAATCTTACAATGCTGCTGCGGCCGATAATCATGTGGTCACCTCCTCGGGCTGAACATTTTGGACTTCAGACGCCGTTTAATCTCAAGCTTGCGCTACATTTACATCAAGAAGTATTGATATATTAGGGCCAAAAAATCAGCAGCATTGAGATTTGATCAATCCGTGGGATCTCTTCTTCATGTCCTTGAGGAACGATTCCAGCTCCTCGAGTGCGGATTGATTGAGGGAGTAATAGATCCACCGCCCGTCACGGCGGTCATTGACCAAGCCGGCATCCTTGAGTACCTTGAGATGAAACGAAAGGCGTGACTGACCCGTCTTAAAGGCATCTGTCAGGTCACAGACACATTGCTCCCCTGCCTGCAATCGCTGCACGACGAGGAGACGGGTCTTGTCCGAAAGCGCATGAAACAACCGGGCAACCTGCTCCGACGTCCGTTGATATTCCAGATGGCATGACCGCTTTATACATCAACAAACATTGATTAGTCAAGTTGGTGCTCTTTACAAATGAGTGGCCTGCATCCTTCCAGAGGTCTCAACGTCTATAGGGGTGAAGGCAATGAGGCCTTCGACCACCAAGGAGGCGAGCCATGAGACCCCATCTTTCGCTGGATGTCCGGAATGTGCCTGCATCGGTCGCGTTTTATGAGAAGATCTTCGGCATCGAGCCGCAGAAACAGACCACCGACTATGCAAAGTTCGATCTGTCGCATCCTGCCTTGAATCTTTCCCTGGTGTCATCCACGGGAAACGTCAGCTCAGTGAATCATCTGGGAATTGAGGTCGACACCCTGGCAGACATCACGGCCTGGAAAGAGCGGTTGCAAAAGGCTGGCGTGATCGAGAAGGTAGAGGAAAATGTCGCGTGCTGCTTTGCCCGACAGGATAAGATCTGGTTCACCGATCCGGACGGAAATGCATGGGAGGTGTTTACGGTGCATGAACAACTGTCCGTGAGTGGGCCTGTCTCCAGCACCGGTTGCTGCGTTCCCTCCCCCAACGGCGGGGCCAAGACTTGTGCGACCGAGAATCGAGCTGCGCCGGCACTTCCGACGCTTGCGCTCTTGTTCGTTATGCTCACCTCGATCCTTACGTGTTGGAGTGGCGCAACAGGGTGAGGGAATGGCGCTGGACTTCTCCTCGGGTAAATGCAAAGTCGGCTACGTCCGCGACGGCGTAGCCGGCTCGTTTGTCCGAGACCTTATTGCCAATGGAGGGAAAACATGAACGGCCAATCCGCAGCACCAATGTGGCACCAGGTCCATGATGGACTCCGGAGCTTTATTGGCAAACGTGTCGAGAACGACGCGGAGCGCGATGACATCCTTCAAGAAGTATTCTTGCGCGTACATCGCAGCGCAGAAAATCTCAAGGATCCGGAACGTCTCATATCCTGGATGTATCAGATCACGCGCAACGTTATTATCGACTACTACCGTTCAGCGAAGCGACGGGAACTGCCGGTCGGTCTCTCCGCTGAGCTCGAAGAAAGCAACCCGCAACAGACAGAGCCTGAATCAACGGCTGCAGCAGAGCTGTCTGGCTGTCTCCGGCCCATGCTCAGTCATCTCTCGACAGAATACCAAGAAGCCATTCGGCTCGTGGAGCTCGAGGGAGTGACCCAGAAAGAAGCCGCGGACAAATTAGGCGTATCCTTACCCGCTATGAAATCACGCGTGCAGCGAGGACGTCAGCAACTTCGAAAAATGCTGGACGATTGCTGCTCTATTGAGCTGGACACACGTCACGGTGTGGCCGGGTTTGAACAAAGACGTCCAGGCAGTCCCCCCTGCAGCTGACCAAGCCTTTATGGGAACCCTGTGAGACTGCCGCTCAAGCCATGCAGCGCATTGACCTGAATCTGGTTGGAGGGGCTAGCGACGTGGCAACAGCGGTTACAGCTTTTCATCCATGTTTTAGGGGACAGAGGGTGCTTGTTGGGCTTGCGGGGGCGATTCAATTCGAGCCCAATTCGTCGCAGTCACACAGAGGGCAAATTTATCCGCTGGCGGAACGACATGGTGGATGGTGACCTTCGCCCCGCCATGGGGGTCGTTTGTCCACACACGAATGGCCTGGGTCGAGCCTTCCCCCGAACTCAGATAAACGGTAGTAAAGGCCAGTTCGTTCAGTGGGGCCCCCTTCTCATCTGTCGTCGGCTCTTGGTAAGAGACTGTGAGGTCTTTTTTTTCGCTGGGCATCGAGAGGGCGGTTTGTGAACACCCGGGAGGCAGGGGCACGCCGAAACTTGTCTCTTGCCGAAGCTCGTCAGCTTGAGCATTCTTTTCTAGCACCCGAGAGTTCTGAACGCTTTGACAGGCGGTCAACCAGAATGCTGCGATAAGAACCAGCCACCGGAATGAGTAACCGTTCATATTGTGTCACTCACGCATGGACGCTAGTTGCTGACGAGGTTGTCAAAAGACCTAGACTGAGCCATGTTACGAAGATTTCGTCCTCGGCGAGGTAATGTATCTAGCTGACCCGAGGTTGAATACAACGGTTCGATTTGTCCGCACATGTCTCGGACTTTACGGAGTTCCATCCCATGCCTCAATACTGCTTACGAGGGGGACGGAAATGAAAGCCCAGTAGACACTCTATGGCAGGCGCTCACTTGGAATTCCTGTTTCGTCGCAACAACACGCCGGCTTGTTGTTTACGAATGCTGGTCCCAGGTTTGCGAAATAAGATCCATCCACCGCCAAAGCCCTCGAAACGAGTCACCGGTCCGGCTTGCGGACTTACATAGGTGATGATCGGATCGAAGCCGGTTTCCCGTTTCACCATTCGCAAACCGCGCAATCGAGTCCCGGGCAGGGCTATGAGAGTAGTGAAAAGAGCGCTGAAAGGCCCGCTCCCAATGCAGGGTCTGAGGGTTCTTCAATTCCGGATCGACGATTTTAAACGAGCGGGCGAGGGCAACACTGAGCCCTCCGACGAATGGCTGCGAGGCGTGCTTCCGTCTCGGTGCTGTAGTCGAGCTCCAATCGGGGAAGCGTCCTGAGATGTTCCAGGATGGGTTTCAACGATTTCTTCGTCGAGATCCCTGAAACCCTTCTTGATAACTAGATTCAATGAAGTCACTATATAACCTATGCTCAAGCTGTATTTGCAGGAACGCTGGTTGTTATTGAGGATACTAGGGAACTCACCTCCGTCCCCCACATCAATTTTTTACGGGTTTATATGCATCTGTCATTGAGATTCATCCTTCCTCTTGCTCTGGCCCTGGCAGCACTCGCCTACACTGTCATCCCCCTGGTCGATAACCTCACGCTCAAATGGTTTGTTCGAGATATGGAGATTCGCTCACAACTCATTGCGGCCACGATTGAAAGTTCGCTCGCGGACTCGTTGGCAGCCAATTCGAAAGCGAAGTTAGCCGGCTCTCTTGAGCGCCTCATAAAGGACGAGCGTCTGTACGCCGTGGGATTCTGCGACCGGGACGACAAGATGTCGTACAAGACCCATACATTTCCCGATTCCATTGTGTGTGGCAGAGAGGCCGCGAACGAAGCAGATCATACAGCTGTCGTGCAGCTGCCCCGCGGCCCGGTGCATGTGTCAGTGGTGAGAATCGAGGCAGAAGGTCGCACGCTCGGCCGGCTGATGCTGGTCCATGACATGAGCTGGGTCCAGCGTCGCAGCAGCGACACCAAATGGTATCTGTTCTATTTGTTTGTGGTGATCGGCGCGGTGACGTCGCTCATCACGGTGCTGGTCGCCCATTTGAGCTGGAAGGGCTGGCTCGCGGGGGTCAGATCCATGCTGCGTGGCGAGGGCCTGCTCGCGGCGATCAGAGGAGGTCCGAACGAAGGCTATCACTCAGACCTCCAGCCGGTGGCGCAAGATCTGCGAGCGCTCATGCGGGATCTCGAATCGGACAAGCGGATGCGGGACGAACAACGGATCAGCTGGAGGCCCAACACGCTCAAAACGATTCTTCATGATCATTTAGCCGGAGACGAAGTACTCATCGTCTCGAATCGCCAGCCCTACACCCATATCCGGAACGGACAGCAGATTGATGTACAGGTGCCGGCCAGCGGACTCGTCACGGCCCTCGAGCCCGTCATGCGCGCCTGCTCGGGTGTGTGGATCGCTCATGGTCACGGCACCGCAGACCGGGAAGTGGTCGATGGTCGCGGCCACGTGGACGTGCCGCCGGACCATCCTGCGTATCAGATCAGACGGATCTGGATCACGCCGGAGGAGGAAAATGGGTACTATAACGGGTTTTCGAATGAAGGCCTGTGGCCGCTCTGCCACATGGCCCATGTCCGGCCGATCTTCCGGTCGTCAGACTGGCACTACTACAAGGCGATTAACGAGCGATTTACCCTGGCGGTCGTTGAGGAGGCCACCACGAATAACCCGGTGGTCCTCGTCCAGGATTATCATTTGGCGCTTGCGCCTAAAATGATTCGGGATCATCTTCCGGACGCCACGATCATCACGTTCTGGCATATTCCCTGGCCCAATTCCGAGCGCTATGCGATCTGTCCCTACTCACGGGAAATTCTGGAAGGACTTCTCGGCAGCAGTATCATCGGTTTCCATACACGGTTTCACTGCAGCAACTTCATCGACAGTGTCGATCGGTTGCTCGAGGCCAGGATCGACCGGGACAATTCCACTATCTCGTATGGAGGCAAGCTTACCGCCGTCAATCCGTATCCGATTTCCATTGAGTGGCCCAGTCGGTGGCTTCCAGGCCAACCCCCGGTGGCCGACTGCCGAGTGCAAATCCGGATACAGCATGGGATGGAGCCCGATCGGTTCGTCGGCATCGGCGTGGAACGGCTCGACTATACCAAAGGAATTCTTGAACGGTTCCTGGCGGTGGAACGACTGCTGGATCTGCAGCCTGAATGGATCGGCAGGTTTTCCTTCATCCAGATCGCCGCCCCGAGCCGCTCCATCATCGAACAATATCGGCGCTTCACCGAGGAAGTGACCGCTCTGGCGGCACGCATCAATGCCAGGTTTGAGCAGGATGGATATCGGCCGATCGAACTGATGGTGCAGCATTACGATCCCTCGGACCTCATGCGGTACTACCGCGGAGCGGATCTTTGCCTGGTCAGCAGCCTGCACGACGGCATGAATCTGGTCGCCAAGGAATTTGTTTCGGCCCGGGACGACAACCAGGGTGTGCTCGTCCTAAGCGAATTCACCGGTGCCGCGCGGGAGCTTCAGGAAGCCCTCATCGTGAACCCCTATGACATCGATCAGTGCGCCGCTGCGCTGCATTTGGCACTCACCATGCCACTCACCGAACAACGCGCTCGCATGCTCAGCATGCGCGGCACAGTGCAGGAATTTAACGTGTATCGCTGGGCGGGGCGGATGCTCATGGACGCTGCGCGGATCCGACAACGTGCGAGAGTGATGCAGCAAGTTGGCGACCGGAAGGAACAGATCAGCGGCAAGGGGCGATGACGTATCTGTTTTCACCGGCTGGCCGTCAGGCGCTGAAGGCGCTTTCATGGCAGCGTATCCTTTACGGTCGTAAGCCCGAAGGAAACCACAAAGCAGGATGGAGCCGACAGGGCGGCCGAGATGGGACTGGTTTGTCCTGTCCTGGTGCAAGGTGCAGGAAAGACCGGCGAAGGTGTCGCGAGACGGATGCTCCGCCTCGCGATCAGACAGGCTTACTTACCGGCCACTTTGATCATGGCAGGGACGTGCTTCGGGTGTAATTGGCAGTAAACCTTGTGTTCCGAGACGGTTTTATCGATTTTTTCAAGCGGCACGGTGATGGTCTTTTCCTCACCCGGCTTGATGACCTCCTTCACATTCATGGAATCGATCGCAAGGCCGTGCTCGGCCGCCAGCGTGTTTTTCACTTTGAAGGTTACTGGTCCTTTGAGGTCAATCGTGCCGCTACCTTCCCAGATTTTCGAGCCGTCTTTCTCCGACGTGGTCAGGGTAATATCTCCGGCCTGAACCGGCGGAGCCACGCAGATAAGTGCAACCAGCGCCAGGGCAACCAGACCTGCTCGTTTAATTCCCTTTAGAGCGTTTCCCATAACTACCTCCCGTCTGTTGAGATTGATCACAGTGACATGATGGCCAAGAATCTGTGCAAAAAACAAGGAGGGAGGCTACTCGAAGTTGAGTGAACGGCAAGCCCCTTCAGGCGGGTCAGTCCATCAACGAATCCCGGACTGCCGTATCAGATTTTCATAAAGCGCCTCATACGCCGCAATGGACCTTTCCCAACCAAGGTTGGTGCAAGCCCAGGCGCGGGCGCGAGTCGCGAGTGCGGCACGTTGCGCAGAATTGAGAAGAAGATGAACGACGGTATCGACAAATTGCTCGTCACTCTCGGCTAGCAGAATCTGCTTTCCATCCTCCACATCGAGCCCCTCAACGGCCAGTCGCGACGCCACCACTGCTTTCCCGGCAGCAAGGGCTTCTTTCACTTTGACACGCAGCCCGCCGCCCATACGAAGCGGCACGACCACCACCGCAGCGCGGTCGAGATAAGGCGTCACATCCGGGACGCGTCCTGTAACAACGATGGTCTCGTTCGCCAGCTCCCGAATCTGGGCTGTTGGTTGGTCGCCAACGATGTGGAGGTTTACGCCTGGGATGTGCGCCTGCACTCGCGGAAAAATCGCATTGCTGAGACGCACGGCGGCATCGATATTGGGTGGATGCATAAAATTCCCGACAAACAGCAGGTTCAACGGTTCGTCACCATGCGGGTTAAGCGGCTGTTTCGGAATTGCCGTCCCGGAAGGGATACGCACAATGGGAAGGGATATGGAAACATGTGCGAGCGCTTCTCGATCGCACTCAGTGAAGACGACGAGCGCCTGGACCCAACTGAGGATGGTCCGCTCAAACCGCTCCCAAGCAAGCATGTCGAAATAGCGGATCACGCGCGCGATGCCTCGGCTTGATTGCCAGTGGTCTCGAGCCGCAGCTGCTCCGGGTTCATGCTGAATGAGCAGGCGCGGAGCTGGGCACTTGCCAAGACAGGAAAGATATTGTCCCATCACGTGAAACTCGACATTCACGATATCAGGGCGCCATGTTTCGGCTAAGACCCGAACGCGAGAACGCAATGCGGCAACCGAGCAACCAGCGACCCACAAAGGCCAGCCGCGAAGCAATGATCTGATTCGTGTCCACCCCGATGCAAGTGAAAAACCGGGATTAGGTCGCATGACCTCCTCGACCAGCTCACAACGTTCTTGCAGGACTGGATCGAGCGGAGGATCAGCGGGGGCGCGAAGATATATCAACGCAATTCGGTGGCGAGACGACAGATGGGCTAGCAATTGTGCCGCCGTTCGACCTCCGCCGTGTGTGGCGTCCAACCGGGGAGGAAACGGAAGCAGAAAAAGGAGCCGCCTCTTGGATTGGGATTCAGGTTGCTGAATACATTGTTTGTCCATCGGAGCAGGTACCCGGTTCCTTGAAGCAGTCGGACGCCGATGGTATTGAAGTTTCATCTAGACGCTCTGAGTGACGCGTTCATGACAGGCATTTAGCGCCGACGATCTTCTCTTAGAAGTATTTTCTGGCATACAGCTCTGTCTTCTGAAATTTTCCTTCGCCTGTTCACATCACGAGTAAAAGCAAGACGTAGAGTGCCACCAATCCATTTGGCCAGCATGAGGCATTTCACCATGATGCTCATGACGCCAATGCTCAATCGAGAGCTGTGCCGTTGATAAAACAGATTGGTGCTGTGAAGCATCTGAACCGCCATATCAGTGCGAACTTGGTCGGTGCTTGCTCCTCCGACATGTATGACGGTGGTGACGGGTGTAAAGTGAATTTCCCAGCCGGCTTTCTTCATGCGGCAACAAAGATCGGCATCTTCAAAATACATAAAGAAGGACTCGTCGAAACCGCCCACCGCCTTAAATGCTTCGCGGCGTATGGCTAGGACCGCTCCCTTTACCCAGGGAACAATGCGGGCAGAATCATGCGGCCAGGTGCGCCAATACAGTCCCCGGATTCCAGGGATGTAACGACGAATCAGTCGCCCTAAAAACAACCGCCACAGTGCTATTTTCAAGGAATGTATCGAGCGGCGTTGGAAAAGGATAGCAGGATGCTTGTAACGTTCCGTCGGCATTTACCAATCGAGGCCCGACGATTGAGGCTCGCGGATGGTCGTCGAGATAGCGGCCTAGCGCTTCAAGTGCTCCTGTTTGGAGAAGTGTATCGCTATTGAGCAATACGACATATTGAGCGCTACAGCCCGCAATCGCCTGGTTTGCTGCTGCACCATAACCAAGGTTAGTCCTATTGGCATGAAGGCGTACCCAGGGATACTTGGATTTCACCATCTCCACGCTGCCATCCGATGAGTTGTTATCGACAACGACCACTTGGCTTGCCGCCTCTGGTCTGATAGAGCCGAGACAGGCTTGCAGTTCCACGCAGGTATTATGATTTACGATAATGATTGCGATAGATTTGTCGTCGATACTGTCAGATTGCCTGTTGCCGATATCATGCTAAATGTTTCTTGTTATAAGGCGCATAAATAGGCTCGCCGGCAGAGCCCGGTCAGCGTGCGGCCTGCCATCATGAGACAGCCTTGACCGGGTTGGTGAATTGGCAGCGCAGAAGTGCCGTATGTGCGAGCAACTCTTCTATCGTACAGATGAAGTTATCCAGAAAACGGCATGTCGCCATGTCACCGGTACGGACCACCATGGTCAGCGGAGCATCTGTCACCGCGTCGAGCTCGGTCTTCAGGTAATGTCGGACATACGTAGACTGGAG
Organism: uncultured Nitrospiraceae bacterium; assembly: GCA_963728135.1. GTDB lineage: Bacteria > Nitrospirota > Nitrospiria > Nitrospirales > Nitrospiraceae > Nitrospira_D. The sequence continues at coordinate 60,023 of CAVSJC010000019.1, forward strand.
CGCCAGGTTCAGGGAACGGCTAGCCTTGACCAAATACGGTGGGTGCCACATCCACCGCCATGCCGGCGGTGTTGTCGTAAGCGGTATGATCCACAGTGAGCCTGCTTGCGCATCACCGTCGGCCGGGACCATGAAATTCCCAGAGGAAGGTTGGTATGGTTCACGCGGTACGCTACGATAATCCGGCAGTGTTCCGGTCGCATGAGGATCATCGAAGAATGCTTCGGCCGGCAATCCCGGTTCAACCGTCAGGTCATACCGAATACCGGACGCCTCCATCAAATCGACTGCCTCTTGATTGAGCCACCGATCGCCGAACCGGCAAGCCTGCGGCGCACGATGAAACAGGGTCCTGAACGAGTCGATCGAGGTCTGTAGGCACTCGGTCGTCCAGTCCCGATCGTTTAAGTCATTGAACCACTCTCTCCGTCGCGGATGCCAACGCCAGAGATGCGGGTGCACACCGCAAAAGTCTCCATGGTCTTGTATGTAGCGGAGAAGGTCCGGGCATGCATCCGCGACATGGTTTGCTGTTCCCCACGTCTCTCGGATTTGTGGATCAAGGCGCAAGAACCAGTTGAATTCCACCTGGGTTCGCGTCAATTCCTCCAACTGTCTCCGTAAGGTACGGATATGGCCAAGAAATATTTTGGATCCTTCCCAGCCTCCTTCGCAGGGGCGTACCTTGCGGGCGTCTGGTTCGACGTCAATCAAGAACAGGACCGGACGCCGCTGAGATTGTTGCGGAAGGTTCATGATTCACGAGCCCATCCAGTATTTGTTTCGTTATGTCATCGTTCCCGTTGAGGGAGTAGCACAAAGGTTGTGGCTACCGAATAACCTAGAGGTACTGATTGCAACCACACGACGTGTGGCTGTGATCGGCACCGATTCTCCATGAGCGTTCTCAGATACGACGTCATCATAATTGAGAACATCCTTTTGTGGCTACCGCCGGCTGTGTAAGAAGGTGTAGGCCTTTTTGGGATGTATCAGCCATTAGACGGACTCGTGTTCGAGACGATAAAGGATCCAGTTCCCGTTCCAGCCGCTCAAAATAGGGCCTACAACCGACCAGAGGTTCAACCACCTACGGGGCAGGGAGTATGGACCTGCAGATAAGAAGGTGCCACGGTGGAATTCACTTCACCGATCGCAAAATCTTCCACGGCGATCTTCCTCCAGGGGTTTCATAGCGCTACCTCAGACACTCACATTCTCCGGTTTAATCACAATAGCCAACCAAGGGACTGTCCCAGCTACACAAAAAGCCTATTTCTCTGTTAGGGGTGAGGTATGCAAAGAACGACCGAATTCCGATCCTGATCCAGTACCGCCGGAGCCGGATCCTTTTCCGCCGCCACAACCTCCGACGCCGGGCCCGCAACCGCCTCCTCTGAATCGCCGGCTCGGCCTCCGATTCCGCGGTTGTGACGTATAAGGTTCTTCAAGCAGCCGTTCTTCAACGACCACTCCGTCCATGAAGAGGCCCCAGCGTAGACTATCAAGGAGGTAACATCATGAAAAATCGCTCGTATGAAGTACAGTCCTTTGATCTCCACGGGCTCAATGGTATTTCGGATCGAACGATGGAGACGCATTTCAAACTGTATGAGGGCTATGTCAAGGAGACGAATCGCCTCAATGAAGAGATTCGGGAGTTCCTGAAGGATGGGAAGGTGGATCAAGAGGAAATGCCGGCCTATTCGGAGCTGACCCGTCGCCTCGGATTTGAATACAACGGCATGGTCCTGCATGAATTGTATTTTGCCAATATGATAAAAGGCGAAGCGAAAGGTCCGTCCAGCGGATCTGCATTCGCGGACGCCGTCAAAGAGAGTTTCGGCAATTATGAGTCATGGAAAACCGACTTCGCCGGCGTGGGAAAAATGCGTGGCGTCGGCTGGGCCATCTGCTATCAAAACCCTGCCAATGGTTACCTGTCTAACCATTGGGTGACACTCCATGAACATGGGAACGTCGCGGGATTTGTTCCCGTGCTGGTCATGGACGTCTGGGAGCATGCGTATCTGCTGGATTATCGACCGGCAGAGAGAGGTCGCTATATCGACGCCTTCTTCTTGAATATCAATTGGAAGACGGTCGACGCCCGTACTGCCGGTGCGATGGCACATGTCGGAGCGGGAATACGCTGACGTTTCAGCAGAGGAATCCGGGGACCAGCAGTGCGCGCCCGTCGGCAGTTGCCGACGGCGCGCTCAGCCCAAAGCCCCCGAAAAGTCAAACGGGGGCGCAATTTCCACAAATAGCTGCCAGCACTCAGACGCCGATTATGATCAGCTGGAGAAGGAACTGCAGGCCCATTTTGAGGCATCGTTCAAAACGATACTGACATGGCAAGTCGGTCCAACTCGGCAGATCCTTCGCAAACTGTTCAATGGAGATCGTCTCCCCTTCATTCCTACCACCGACGACACTGGATCTCGGTATGAATTCAAGGCAACCTTGAAAGGGATAAACAGTAGCAAATCTTGCAAATCGGTTGTTTCGCTAAATCGGGCGGTCTTCCCATTTTTACGAGTCTTTTCCCATAGTTCTAGAGGAGGAATATTTCAGGCCCAATTTTATCTATTCTTATGGATCCTGCATTTTCTGTTCTTTCTGTCACGCTGGTGTCACAGCTCTGGTCAACTATCGACGCTGTCCAAGCAGTGAGAAGTCTGGACTATTGCTGCTACATCCGTTCTAGCACGATTGCCAACGCTTCTCCGCCCCCGATACAGAGACTGGCCAATCCTCGCCTAACGCCGCGGGCTTCCATCGCATGGAACAGGGTCGTGACAATCCGTGCTCCAGTGGCGCCGATAGGATGGCCGAGCGCGACCGCCCCACCGTTCACGTTGACTTTCTCATGGTCGAGGCCCAATTCACGGTTGATGGCAAGAGAGACTGCGGAGAAGGCTTCATTGATCTCGAACAGGTCGATATCGCCGATCGAGAGGCCGGTCTTCTTCAACACCCGCTTGATCGCTTCGACCGGCGCGATCGTAAACCACTCCGGCGCGACCGCCGCCCCAGCATAGCCGACGAGGCGCGCCATCGGGGCGTTCCCGAGATGCGCAGCTTCCTCTTCAGCCATGACAATCAAGGCTGCGGCTCCGTCGTTACAAGAGGGAGAATTGCCGACGGTCAGGACGCCGTCTTCCTTGAATGCCGGCTTGATTTCGCGCATCCTTCCCAGATCGAAGCGAGTCGGCTCCTCATCCTCCGTGACGATCAACGGGACGCTCTTCCGTCGCGGCACCTCGACCGGTACGATTTCTTTCTTGCAGATCCCGCTCGTGATGGCCTGCCGCGCGCGACGGTAACTTTCCAAGGCGAAGTCATCGACTTCCTGCCGCGAAAGCCCGTACTTGGCCGCGCATAGCTCACCGCCGTCGCCCATGTGGAAATTGTTATAAACGTCCCACAGGCCGTCTTTGACGAGGCTATCCACCAATTGGGCATGCCCCAGCCGATAGCCCTGGCGCGCTTTGTCCAACAGGTACGGCGCGCGGGTCATGTTTTCCATGCCGCCTGCAACCACAATCCTCGCTTGGCCCAGCGCAATGGCTTGCGAGGCCATGATCAAGGTCTGGAGACTGGATCCGCAGACCTTATTGACGGTCGTCGCACCGACCGAGTGGGGAATGCCGGCTCCAAGAGAAGCCTGTCTGGCCGGCGCCTGCCCGAGGCCCGCACTGAGCACGCAGCCCATGTAAACCTCGTCAACCTGCTCCGGCTGAACCTGCACGCGCTTCAAGGCTTCCGAAATGGCGATGCTCCCCAACTGAGTGGCGGACACTGAGCTGAACACCCCGTTGAAACTCCCCATCGGCGTGCGCACGGCACTAACAATGATCGCCTGCTGGCTCTTGGTCACAGAATGTTCTCCCATTGGCTCTGCCCTAGATAGCTTTTGACCTTTCCCACGAACTGATCCGCGGTCGTGCCATCGATGCCCCGGAGATCAAACGACAAACTGAGAGAACCCATGGGTCTGATCGCAATGGCCTCGTGGATTCGACAGATCATATTTTCTTTGCCATGGACCGATCCGCATCAACGCCGGATGAATGTCTCACTTGTCGAGCAGAGGCATGATTCCTTTCTCAAGCCAGGCAAAGTCGCCGCGTGTGATTCGTGTGGTTAGTCGGTGGACGGTTGCGTCTCTCTTATGCCTGCGGATACTTCGCTTCAGTGATGAGTCAGGAGAAAGACGCCCCGCTGCATCCTCACAAAAATAGTTGACCATATCCTGGATGCCGGGCATCGTCCGCATGTCTGGCTGGGAGGCATACCAGATCGTGGCTGCCATAGGAAAGATGGCCAGGCTGTCATCCACCAGATCTTGCAGGAGCAGTTGCTTATGGTGGAGGGTTTGCCGATGACGAAGGGTCGCTGCAAGGGTGGACCTCGTCAACCGACGCGCGGAGGTTTCGATCAGACGAATCCACGGCATATAATCTTTGCCAAATGCTGCGGAGGCGCGACCAGAGCTAAAGGAAGGCAGACTCGAATGAAGAGCCATGCGACCATAGTAGAACGGCGCGGCAATTTTCTCTGACAACCCGCCTTGGAGGAGCTTCACGCCATGGTCAATGTAAGGAGCGAGCGCCTCGCGCGCCATCCAGACGCGAAGAATCTCACTCGTTCCTTCCCAGACGAGATTAATACGGGCGTCGCGGAGCATACGCATCGCTGGGATGCCGCGTTCCCCGAATCTGCGCTGTGACTCGACGGTCATGAACCCCCGGCCTCCGCGCACTTGGAACAGATCGTTGACCACCGCCCAATACCACTCGCTCCCGATAATCTTGGCCGCCGCCGATTCCAGCCGCAGATCGCCCTTCTTGTTCGCCCAGGCCCCGCAAAAAGCCATAACGGCTTCCAGCGCGAGAGTATAGGCCCCTGCCCGACAGAGCTTCTCTCCGACCAGGTTGTGCTCGCCGATCGGCTTGTTCCATTGGACGCGTTGCTTCCCCCACCAGCGCATTAGAGACAGGCACTGTTTCAGACCCCCCAGACAGGCGGCAGGCAGCGTCAGACGGCCGACGGTGAGTGTTGCAAGAGCAATCCGAAGCCCGTCCTCTTCGCTGCCCAGACGGTTATCTGCCGGGACAGAGACATCCGTGAATGTCGGTGCTCCATTGTAGATCCCCCTCACGCCTTCAAAACGCAGCCGACGGACAGAGCACCCGGGCCAGTGAGTTTCGACGATAAACGCTCCGTACCGCCGCGGCGCCCGGTCATCTTTCAGCTCCTCGGGCCGATCAACGATTCGCGCGATCACGACCAGCATGGAAGACAGGAATTCCCCGTCCTTCTTGACGGAATTCGTAATGAAAAATTTTTCTCCGCTCAGGCGATAGGCAACCGTCTTTCCCTTATCTTTGACACGGACGGCGTAGGTTTCCACCTTGGAAATGTCACAGCCTACGTTCCGTTCCGTGAGGGCAAACCCTGAAATTTCCCCACGCGCAAGCCTCGGAAGATACTTGGCTTTTTGCTCTTCGGTCCCGAAGAGACGCAGGGGCTCGGGAACGCCAATCGATTGTGCCGCCGACAACAACACGGTGAGCGAGGCATCCAGGCTTCCGCACAGGGTGGCGACTTGTTGATACTCATATTGAGTGAATTCCAGACCACCGAACCGTTTGGGAATCTTGATTCCGAACGCTCCGAGTTCAGCCAGTGTTTTCAGGAGCGGCTCCGGCAGTTCTCCCTCACTGTCCACTCGTTCGGGATCCAGCGGTATTAGAGCGGCCTTAACTCGTTCACAGAAATCCAGGGCAGGCGCGCTCGTCTCTGGTATGCCTATGGAGGTAAACAGGTCCCATCGAACATCGGCTTCAAACAATCCCGCAAGGAAGCCAGAGTAGCGGGCCTTATCACGAGCAGTCTCAGCCACCGCCACAGATCCCTCAAACAACCGGGGGCGTGCCATAAGCATGACCTCAGGAACGATGTTTCACAGCGAGAGACGTTTAACCTCCACTTTACCACTCTCATCTGCACATTGTTGCCTCCCGGTCTGTCCCCTCCTTTGGTGGGATGTCCCGACGTGCAGCGAACCGGTCGGCAAAGGTGTAAGATGTACTCAGGCCCCTGTAGGAAGAAAAACTAAATGGGTTGCACTGTAATGGCAAGAGTACTTCACCAGCTGACGTCTCATGAGGGAGTTCACCATGCGCAATGTCGTCGTCGTCGACGGATTTCGTACTCCCCTGTGCAAGGAGGGAACAGACTTTCGCGTCATCGATGCCGAGGTGTTGGGTGCCTGGGTCGTTCGCGAAATGATCACGCGTTGTCACCGCTGGAATCTTCCCCTGGAGACGATCGATTGCGTGTTGGGAAGCAATGTCGCGACACCGATGCATGCGGTCAATCCGACGCGAGTCGCAGCAGTGACGGGCGGCCTCCCCGCGACGATTCCCGCCGATACCGTAGCGGGGAAGAACTGCGGCTCCGGAGTGACGGCGCTCTACTATGCGAGCTTGCGCATCAGAAGTGGAGATGCCGACACGGTACTCGCGATCGGCATGGAGGCGATGAGCCGTATCCCGATCGTCTATGACCAGGCTGTCGCTGACCTCCTTCAGCAGTATGGCAAAGCCAAAAGCCTTCGCGAACGCACCGCCAGTACCCTGGCCCTCATTCCCAAACTCCTTAACTTCAAACGCTATCCTCCCCGAGCAGGGTTAGTGATGGGTCTCACGGATCCGATGTGTGACCTCATCATGGGCCTTACCGCAGAACAGATTGCGAAAGATCCGGCGCTTGGTATCACGCGCGAGGACCAGGACGCGTTTTCGGTTCGGTCGCACAGACATGCGGCGCGAGCATGGAAGAACGGACTGTTCGCGGATGAGGTTGTGCCGATGTATGTCCCCGAGAAGAGTACCTGCGTCGAGCGGGACAACGGGATTCGTGAGGATGCCAGTCCGGAGATGTTTCGTGATGTGCAACCTGTGTTCGACAAGCGCCACGGCTCGGTGACTCCGGCCAACGCGTCGCAGATCACGGATGCGGCGGCCGCCATTCTACTCATGGAGGAAGAGAAGGCCAAGTCCCTCGGCTTGCCGATCCTTGGGTACGTGAAAGGCTATGCCGACTTTGGGTATGAGCCAGCCTGCATGGGCCTGGCCCCCGTGGGCGCCATTGCCAAAGTGTTGTCCAAGGCTCGCCTGACCCTCAAGGACTTCGCAGTGTGTGAGATTAACGAAGCGTTTGCATCCGTCGTGTTAGGGATCAGTCGCATTCTCGACTCGTCTTCTCTCATGGAACGCAAATTCGGCCGTTACGGGTGGACCGAACGTCTCGGCGCAATCCCGCCCGATGATCTCAACCCGCACGGCGGTGCGATCGCGCTCGGCCATCCGGTCGGCGTTTCCGGCCTGCGATTGGCCATGACCGCTCTCTTCGAACTCAAACGACGGAATGCCGAGCGTGCTCTGATTAGTGCCTGCGTCGGAGGCGGACAGGGCGTCGCGATGATCCTGGAGAGGAAATAGGGATGTTACACGACCACACTGGCTCTCCTGGCGAGTTCAAGCACTTCAAGACCGCCCTCCTTCACGATGGAATCTTCCTGGCCGGGTTCGATTACTACGGAAAGTCAGTCAATGTGCTCAACGTAGAGAGCATGTCGGAATGGCAGGATCTCGTACAGTTTGCCGACCAATCCGCTGCCATCAAAGGTGTCGTCTTGGTGAGCGTGAAGGAAGGAAATTTCTGTGCAGGAGCCGATCTGGAACAGATGCATGACGCACAACAGCGAGGCTGCTTTGAGGAAATAGAGCACCTCGTGATCACTGCCCATAGGCTCTTTGACGCGATGGAGCGATCGCCGAAACCGTTTGTCGCCGCTGTGGAAGGCGCCTGTCTGGGTGGTGGGCTCGAGCTGGCGCTGGCCTGCCGCGTGCGTATCGCCAGTAGCCATCCGAGGACCTGTTTCGCTCTGCCGGAAGTCAAACTGGGCATTCTTCCGGGGTTTGGTGGCACTCAACGTCTCCCACGGCTGGTCGGTTTACCGGCGGCATTGGACATGATCACGACGGGTAGAACCCTCTTTCCCCGGCAGGCCCTGCGGATGGGCCTCGCAGAAGGAATGGTGACCTCTATCCCCTCCCCTGTCAGAACACTGGAAAACATTCAGAAAGAATCCCTCGTTCAAGTCGCCATTGCGCAGGCCCGCAGTCTCTCTTCGGCTCCTGCCAGGCGGCGGCCCCTTCGGGCAACCCAAAGATTCTTCAGCGCGCCCGGAATTCGTTCGCTGGTATGTCGCTATGCGAGGCATCAAGTAATTAAGCGTGTCCGGTATTTTTATCCTGCTCCGCTCCGTGCCATTGATGCAGTGGAGAGAGGGATGAGCGTGAGTATTCTCGAGGGAGCTCTCACGGTCGAAAAGCCGCTTCTTCTGGATCTCATGGCCACCCCGGTTTCTGCACACCTCGTTGGTTTGTTTCTGGCCGGCGAAACGTTGAAACGGAGTGTGCCCTCTGTTCCGACGCCGGCGACACGCGTGGGCGTGCTAGGGGCCGGATTGATGGGCTCGCAAATCGCCGGCCAGCTCGCCGAAAAGGGATATGCGGTGGGGTTGCGAGATGTGGCCTCACACATTCTCGCGACTGCGATCGGAAGGATCCACAAGGCCCAAACAGCCCAGGTACGCAAACGAATCATCCTTCCTTCCGACCTGCGCTACCGAATGCTGCGGATCGCTCCGACCATTCACATCAGGGATGTGAGCGCCGCTTCACTCGTGATCGAGGCCGTGTCGGAAAAACTGGACGTGAAACGAGCGGTGCTCGCGGAGTTTGAATCGGAGGCGCGTCCAGATGCGGTATTCGCCACGAATACGTCCTCCTACACATTGGCCGACATCGCCGTGAAGGCGGTTCATCCTGAACGGTGCGTGGGACTCCACTTTTTCAATCCTGTCGCTAAGATGCAGTTGGTCGAAGTGGTGCGCGCACCCTTCACATCGGACCTCGCTCTCGCGGAGGCCTTGGTCCTTGCGAAGCGACTGGGCAAGCTTCCACTCGTGGTGCGTGACGGACCGGGATTCCTTGTGAACAGAATACTGTCGCGCTATCTGGCAGAGGCCGTGATCATGGTAGGCGAGGGCATTTCCATTCGTCGCATTGACACCATCGCCAAGGACTTTGGTATGGCGGTGGACAGCGGGCATCCGATGGGTCCTCTGGAACTCCTTGATCTGATCGGACTGCCGGTCGCCATGCACGTACTGACCGCTCTCGCTGTGCTGGGTTCTCGAATCGAATCGCGTGACGCGCTGCTGCGAAACCTCATGCCGGAGAAGCAGCCCCCGCTGACATTTTGGAAATCAGGAAAAGAGAATCCGCAGGCGTGCGATGCGATCGAGCAGTATCGTCGCGCCTCTCCTTCGGAGGCCGGCCCCATCTCCGACGAGGTCCTTCACCATCGCCTGTTTTTTCCCATGGTCGACGAAGCGGTGCGCTGTCTGCACGACAAGATCGTGGAGCATCCTTGGCAGGTTGATCTTGCCATGACATATGGGATCGGGTTCCCCGCATTTCGAGGAGGGCTTCTCACCTGGGCTCGGCACATGCTGCCGCCCGGGTACCTCACACAGGAATTGCAGTCGTTAGCGATCACGTACGGCAAACGTTTCGACCCATGTCCCGGCCTCTCAGAAGGAGTGCTGCATGGCTGAACACCCATGGTTGTTACATTATCCTGAGGGAGTTCCCTCCGAACTCTCCCTCACCCCCGAAACGCTCTTGACGATGTTTTCACGGAGCGCGCAGCGCTTTTCACGCCGCCCGGCTCTCTATTTTTTCGGCAAGACTCTGTCTTACCAGGAATGCCACGAGCTCATTGAACGCTTCGCCTGCGGCCTCGCGGCGGTGGGGATTTGCAAGGGCGATCGCGTGGCCCTCTGTCTTCCGAATTGTCCACAGGCGGTCATCGCCTACTTCGGTATCTTGAGGGCCGGGGGTATCGTCGTGGCCTGTAACCCCACCTATACGGAACACGAGCTATCCCACCAGCTTGGAGACGCGGGGGCACGGGCGATCGTCGTGCTCGATTTGATGTATCCGAAAATCCAGCATCTAAATCTCGATCTGATCGTCGTCACACGGATTACGGATTTTATGACGACCATCGCGACATATATGTATCAGCGCCGAAACGGTCGCCCGCCACTTGCAATTCCAACCACGGATACGACGCTGTTTTTTCACGACGTTCTCAACGTCGTGACCCGCGTTGCGCCAGAGGAGCTCCCGGCCGTGACCGCGGATGACCTCGCGCTCCTCCAATACACCGGGGGGACGACGGGAGTCTCAAAAGGGGCGGAGTTGCGTCATCGCAATCTGACGGCCAACGTTCAGCAGCTTATCAGCTGGTTTTCTCCTGCCGAACGAGTGGAGAGCTTTCTCGCCGCGCTCCCGTTGTTTCACGTGTTTGGGATGACCGTCACGCAGAATATCTGTCTCGCCGTAGGCGGATGCATGGTGTTGGTTCCCGATCCGCGCAACATGCCCGTTCTGCTGATGCTGATTCGCAAGAAGAAACCGACCGTCATCACACTCGTTCCAGCATTCGTGCGGAAGCTTCTCGAACACTGTACGGCCAAGGATTTTACGGCTGCGAGGTTTGTGATTAGCGGCGGGGCCCCCCTCTCCTACGAGCTCTTGAAGAAATTCAAAGAAAAGACCGGCCATCTGATTGTGGAGGGATACGGACTCTCCGAAGCGTCGCCGGTGACGCACTGCAACATTGCTCGTGGCCTCTCGGTGAAGCGATCCATTGGATTGCCGATTGCGAACACGGAAGCAAAAATCGTCGATGAGAGGGGTCAGGACGTCCCGGCGGGAGAGATCGGCGAACTCTGGGTGCGGGGTCCCCAGGTCATGCAGGGATACTGGAACAACCCTGTGGAGACGGCGAATGTGCTGAAGCCAGGCGGGTGGCTCGCGACCGGCGACATCGCGCGGTCGGATCAAGACGGCTTCTTTTACATCGTAGATCGGAAGAAGGATATGATCCTGTCGACCTCCGGGTATAACGTCTATCCCACCGAGATCGAGCAGGTCCTCGTTCTTCATCCGCATGTGAATGAGGCGGCAGTCATCGGGGTACAGATCGGGGACGGAAGCGAATCGATCAAAGCATTTATCGTCCTGGCGACGGTTGATTCCGTCTCGGCTGACGACCTCCTCGAACATTGTCGGCGCTACCTGGCGTCGTACAAAATCCCCAAGAAGATTGAGTTCCGCGCCGAACTACCCAAAACCATTCTTGGAAAGACTCTGCATCGCGTGTTGCGCATTGAGGAAACGGTGCGACTTGAACTTCAACGTTCCGAGGCATCGGAGCTGGAGCGCAAGATTTAATTCGGCCGACAACAGGTCTGGATGCAAGGCAGGTCGCTGACATGCCGAGCGAGCGCCAAAGCAGCAGAGAGTCCGGGCGATTCAATGCCTATCAGATTGATGAGCAGCGGCTCTTCGCTGTCTACCGAGACAATGAAGTCGCTCTTACGCCGGTTTCCGGTCGTGACACGGGGCCGGATCCCCGAATAGGCCCAGCGAAGATCGCGTTCCTCCAGGACCGGAAGAAATTTCTTCAAGGCCTCGACAAATACCCCGGGTGGAGTCTTCTGCGACGCATAGTCCGTTTTGTCTGCGATCGGGATTGCGTTGGGTCCCACAAAGAGCTGCCCGTTCGGGCGTGGACTAAAATGAATACCTTTGCCGATCGAGTGAGCAGGCAAGGCGGGATAAACCAGGCGCGTGATCAGCCGCTTCTTCTCCTCCGTCACGACCTCGTAGTATTCACCCCGAATCGGCTGGATCGCATACTTTCTTGTGCGAAGCGCGAGCGCGGCGACATCATCGGCATGCAGACCGGCAGCGTTAATGAGGCAGGCCGCGGCGAGCGTTCGCTGATCAGTGGTCACCCTGTAGACAGCGGCGCCTGCTTCAATCCCAACGACATGGTTGTTGAAGGCAAACTCGACGCCCATCGCTTCTGCGTCAGTCCTCAAGGATCGCACAAAGGCGGGCGCATCAATGACTGAGACGCTCGGAATGATAATGCCGCAGCAGGCCCGGAGATGGGGTTCCCACTCCCGCAGTCGTGATGGCGCCACGAAGCGCATACGAGTGTTCGTTTTCCAACCGTTAAACCACAGGCGACGTAGCGATGACGCCTCGCGCCAGAGTCCTCGACGGACGTCGTCCCACGCGATGGCGATGATCATCCCCGTGTTGAGCAGTGGAATTCCCCGCTCAGATGCATATGCAACCGCCAACGCACTCCCTTCTCTGGCGAGCCGTTCCTTAAGCGACAACGGATATTCATGGATGCCGCTGTGGAGCACACCGCTATTTCTTCCACTGGTTTCTTCCCCGACTCCTGCATGCTGTTCCAGAACAATGATGCGGGGAGGCCTCATCCATCGCTTACGGGCAAGTTCTCGGGCGCACGCGCAGCCAACCACTCCTCCACCGACTATGCAGATATCATATGAGTGCATGGTGTCGAACTTCGTGAATTCCCTCCGAGGACGAATTGCCATCAACCTGCAGACAAAGCCTCACGCATTCCCCTCGGCGACGGGAAGCGCGCAAGGCTGGGCCACACGACGGGAGGACTCCTATGCCCGATGCTATGACAGATAAGTACGGGAACATACTCTTTGTCTTCTGTGGTGGCGGTTGCAAGGCCATCATTCAGGCCGTTGCTGCCGCGGAACTCGTTCGCGCCGGCCTCTGCCCGACCCACATCGTCAGTGCCTCCGCCGGAACCTGTAATGCCCTCGGATTCGTCGAAACCCCCGGCCTTGCCGGTGCGGAAAAGACCCTGCGTATTTGGGAGGACTATATCACCTCTCCTGAAGCGATTTACGAGGTCCACCCATTCCTCATGGACAAAATGAGGCGTCTCCTAGGCGTTGTGCCGCAGGTGACTCAAGGGTGGGGGCCCAGTGGATCACTCGCGCCATGATCTGAGAAGGGCAATCCAGTTCCTACCGCTGGTCATGTCGTTATGTGTCCGCATGCCGCTTCGCGTTGCGGGCCGCACCGTCAGTTTCATTTTTCGCCTCATGGACTCATTCGCAACCACACATATTTTCTTCCGACGACTTGTACAGTCGCCTGAAATCCAAGCCATGTTCGATGAGGTCGATGCGTATTTTGAGTTTAAGAGAATGAAAGGGTTCCTTGATCCGTTCCCGTTCTTGGCCAGACTCAGTGAAGAGTTTGACCTGCAGAAGATTCTGGATAGCCCGATCGTTTGGCATATCTTAACTGAGCGTTATGAAGACGGTGCGACCGTGGTCTTTTCCAATAAAGATCCCGATCTTGCGATGGACGTAAGCCAGGGAGCACGGAGCCAAAAGGCCAAGCACGACCTTTTCTTTAAACGCATGCGCGCGTCCATGGCTCTATATCCGTTGTTTGAGATGGTTGAAATTGACGGCTATCGATATCTTGATGCCGATGTCGCCAATTCTCTTCCGGTCGAGGAAGCCTTCCGCTACGGGTGCAAGACGGTGTTCATCATGCTAAATGTTCCCTCGAAGAGGGTGCGTGTTGAACCGCACCCGCTGCGAGACATGCTAGAGATGAACAACCTCTTACGATTGAACGAGCGGTACATTCATCACCGCATTAAAGAAGCACAGATGAAAGCCAAGGAATTGGGAGTCAATCTGTTTATCATCCGCCCGGATGAGATCCCCTGCCGGACTCGGGTTGCTGGAGATAGATAGCAAAGTGATCGAATCCGTGAAGCGTCATGAGCAAAAGCGTATGAGGGAATACCTTGAAGATCTGGATGCGCACAATCTTCGATTCGCGCCAGCGATCGAGTAAATCCGTGTGAGGACACTTCATGGGCCAGCTATTGAGAATTGGTCATCGGGGGGCTGCCGGGCATGCCCCGGAAAACACTTTGGCAGCGATTCGGAAAGGGATTGCGCTCGGTGTCGATTTTGTGGAGATCGATGTGCGACGTACGGCGGACGGCGTGCTCGTGGTCCTTCATGATGCGACGGTGAATCGGACGACCAATGGGAGAGGACGGGTTGATCGCTTCTCACTACCAGTCCTCAAGAAGTTGGAGGCAGGGAATGGCGAAGCCATACCCACTCTTGAGGAAGCGCTCACAGTGGCGGATGGACGAACGGGACTCGTGCTGGAATTGAAGGTCAAAGGGATGGCTCGAGAGGCCGTTGAATCGGTGCACGCGGCTGGATTCAAGAACCCCGTCATCTATGCTTCTTTCTTGCATGAGGAACTCACACATGTTCGGGCAGTCAACCCGGAGGCTTCTCTTATGATGCTCTTCGGCCGTTTGCCTCGTAGCCCTGTCTCCCGCGCCATGGAATATAGAGCTTCCCATGTCGGCCTTCGCCACGACACGGCCACGCGCCGCCTTGTCGAGCGGTTCCACGGCGCTGAGATGGTTGTATTCGTCTACACAGCCAATACACTCGGCGACATTCAGCGGGCAGCTTCTATCGACGTCGACGGAATGATATCAAATTTTCCTGAACGGATTAGCCGACTGTGACATCACACCAGATGGGTTTCTGAGGAAGCGCGCAGGGAATCCTCGCCCAGTTTATGATGCCCACAGCAGTTCGCCGGTTTTCCGGCATTATGGTCACGATGCACTGCCTGGTCCAGGCCGGACGGCCGCTTCCGGAAGTGGCCGCGCTCGCCGGTCATCGTGATATCAAGATGACGCTCCGCTATGCGCATCTGGACCCGAGCCATTTGCGTCTCGGGATCCAGGCGTTGCAAGCGCGACATGTGGGTGACGATCTGGATTCTGTGGAAACGGAGTTATGCACATAAAAATGTGTCACGCCGGTGTCACGGGAAAATGGGGGAAATGCGAAAGTGTGGTGTCCCCAACGGGATTTGAACCCGTGTTACTGCCTTGAAAGGGCAATGTCCTAGGCCAGGCTAGACGATGGGGACTTTCGGTCAAAACGACCCGCACTCTTATCATATTCCGGACGCCGATGTCACTACACATTGCCTGCGACAGGCCGGCAGGTCGAGCGTGGCTGCACGATCGAGCCTGGTGCGTGCGTTGCCGAAGCCCGGATGGATTGTGCTAGACTGAGCCGATTCGACCCGATCATTCCTGAAAGAGGCACATCATGGCAACTCACTGGCGCCGCACGACACAGGCATTCGTGTGCAGCCTGGCGGTCTGTGTCGGACTCTTCGCCGGCTGCGCGCGTGACACCTACCAACAGCGCGCCGATATCTTGAAAGACCATGTCGAAAATTTCTATAGCAACTTGAAAGCCAATCGGGTGGAAGCCGCCATCCATGAGAATGAACAAATTGAAGCGATGGCCGATCAGATGGCCGAGACGGTCAGGAAACGAGCGCAGCGTCAAGGCACCACGCAAGTGGAGCGGGAATTCGCGTTGATGAAAACGGCCAGAGAAACCGCCGCTGAGAACTGGATTGCACTGGGGCAGTACTTTGCCATCAAGAAGCAGCCGGAAAGGGCCCGCGCCACTTACCAGCGCGTGATGGACACCTATACGAATCCGACGGAGCGCACGTACCGCGAGCAGGCCGCGCGGGCACTGAAGGACTTGGAAATCATGGCGCCGGCTGCCAGGCGAGAGAACCCCTAACGTCCACGGAATAGTCACTCGCCTCGTGCATCACTTCCAGGTCTTCATCATGCCGCTCCCCCTCTGGTTCGGTCTCCTGCTGCTCTCCTCTCTGACGGGCTGTCAACACACCATTCATGTGAATCAGCTTCCCTCGGAACCGACGGCTACTAAGATTCCACGAGACATTCAGGTCATCGTCGGCCCGCTCTCAATCGAGGGCGCGGATCATATGCCCGGCATTCCGCTCTTGCAATGGCCGCATCGTGATGTGAGCCAGGCAATCCTCGGATACCTTCAGCGCCGAGAAACGTTTTCATCGGTGGCGGCGACGCCGGCCGACCTCGCGCTCGCCATCGCACCAAAGCTCGCGATGAGATCGCGTGAACGTTATCACTACTCGATTCGATTGCAAGCCGAAATGCGGACGACGACCCGTGCGATTAAAACGTATCTGGCGGAGAAGGAGGAGGAAGGATCGACGGTGCGGTGGGTCACGGCATCAGATCGAGATCCGATCGAGAAGGCGCTGCAACTGGCGTTAGACGACCTGCTGACTCAAATCGAAACGGACCGGGCCTTGTATCTGACGGGGACCGGGAGCACAGACAAATAGCCGATACACCGGCAGGGCGCGTTAAGCAAGCGCCTGACGATACCGATTCCAGGCTTCCTGTGCTTGCGTGACCGACGCGGGAGTATAGTCCGGACAATCGAGGCGAAGGGCATGCTCGCCGAACGGCGCATTCACGAATTGGCAGTGATGAGGCTGATCGGCGTTGGCATACATGCGGGGGCGGAAATGGTCGCAGGACACGCACATGCGTGCGACCTGGATTTCACCCTGCAACTGCAAGGCGCGAATGAGTTTCGTGAGGATGGTCAACAGCATGACCTGCTCGGGATGCGACAGTTGCTGCGTTGCGGCCGCGAGAATCTCTGGAAACCCGCTCGCATTTTGTCCGGCCTTGGCTCCCTTCGCGGTCAGATGCACGGTCACGACGCGATTATCCACTTCGGTCCGGCGTCGGCGCACGAGCCGTTTGTGCTCCAGCGTGCGTATCACTTCCGATGCAGTCGGGAGCTTCACGGATAATTCTCTCGCCACGGTGGAGACCGTCGCCATCTGATTGGGCCGGGAGCGAAGAAAGGTCAGCACCTGCACTTGTAGTGGCCCCACACCCTGCTGTCCTTTGCGGCGCCATGGCCGGCTCTTCATGGCCAGACCGATTTTGGAAAGTCCGGTCACCAGACGGTCCGGCAAGGCGTTGTGATCGATTTTCAGCAGTGGTTGCATGGGACAGTCCTTGGTGAGAAGTAGGAGACAGACGACGTGGGGTAGTCTATGGGGTTCGCTCTCCGCCGTCAAGCCCGCTGGCGCTCCTCTTTCGAGGGAGACTGCCATGACGATGCTCTCATCGGCATCACTTCGCCGCCGGCCGCTCAATGTCTTCTGTGTTCAGAAAGTCGACGCGCCCCCGACGCGCTATCGCACGACCAGCACGGAACAGCGAGCGTGTTGAACCACTCGTGTCGAGACGCTCCCGAGTAAGACGCGGCCGATGGCTCCCAATCCTTTCGCCCCCGTGATGATCAAATCCACTTTCTGACGTTGGGCAACCGCGAGAATTTCATCGGCCGGTTTGCCGAGCCGGACGGCCTCCTGAGCTTGAAATCCAGCTTTCGCCACCTTCTCCACATAGCGTTGCGCCACCGCTCGGCCGGCCTCCCGGACTTCAGGATATTTCAGAAAGGGCATGACATGGACGGCCGTCACCATTACGGGTGTATGATCGGACCCCTCAGGCTGAGGATTCACGTGGCGCAACAGAAACTTGACGGCCTTGTCGGATTCCGGGGAGCCGTCAACCGCCAACAGAATGTGCTTCACCGGTTTCGGCGCCGCCTTGACGACCAGCACCGAACAGGGCGCATGGTGGATCGCATAATTCGATGTGCTGCCAAGCATGAACCGGTCCAAGGCATCGAGGCCTCGGGACCCGATGGAGAGGAGCGCGACGCCCTGCTTCGCATGCTTCACGATCGTTGCGGGAACCCCGCCACGGTCCACCGTCACGGTGCCCTTGAGGCCGAGGGACTCCAGCAATCGGGAAGATCCCTCCCTGGCGGCCTTCGCAGAGGATTCCATGCGCTTAATCTCAGCCTGGATATATCGCTCCGTTCCCGCGACCACCGGCTGAATCATAAAGGGCGCGCGCAAGCTGGCCACATCCACGACGTGCAACACACGGACGACCGGAGGCGTGACAAAGGGAACCCGCGCCAGCCATTCAATCGCCCACCGACCATATTTGGATCCATCCGTTGCCGCCAAGGCTTTCATCGCGTTCTTCCTTTCGTCCGTCCGGTCACTCCCGCTCGCTGAGCCAGCCGAACCGTTGCTTGAACGCCTCCGGGGACAGGCCGGCCACCGCGGCGCAACGCGCCAGTTCGGCCGGATCAGTGAAATCCTGCCGAGACAGTCGAATCATATATTGCCGGGCGATCTGAAACGACTCTGAGGCGGTGTCCACCATCCGGACACGCGCCCGTCCTGTGACCTCATCCACCATCTCCTTGAAGGGAATCGGCGTGAAGCGCCCCTGCTGGATCGACACCATGGCCGCCGTTCCGCCCTTTAACAGATACTGTGCGGCGCAATAGCCGAGATCGCGGGTGTACTCGATGTCGTAGGGAATGGGATCGGCGCAGCGTAGTTCGTACCCCACATTTTTGGCGACGATGGTCATGGAGATGCCCATTGCCTTTAACGCCTTGGTGACCTCGCGCCGCAACACATCTCCGATGTCTACTTCGGCCAGGCGAAGATGGCCATGCTCATCCCGCTCGACATGCTCGAGCCCGCCCAGTTCCTGCGGATCGAGCAGTTCAACCAGTCCTTCCGCCAGCACCATCACGCCGTCTGTCCGTCCATGGCTCATTCGCTTGAGTATGGTTCCAATCAAGACATCCAGCAGATGCTGCAGTTTGAGCGGACGCTCGTGAAACTCCTCAGGAATGACGGTCAGCGTCGCGCCGACGGCCTTGCCGATGCCCAAGGCAAGATGACCGGCTTTGCGGCCCATCGTGACCGCGAAATACCACCGCGACGTGGTATGCGCGTCCACCATCAGATTCTTGACGATGTCAACTCCGACGTGGCGCGCGGTTTGAAAGCCGAACGTCGGAATGCCGTATGGCAGATCGAGATCGTTGTCGATGGTCTTCGGCACGTGCACGACCTTGAGCCGGCCGGCCGACCGTTCTTCCAGTTTGAGCGCGGAGAACGCCGTGTCGTCTCCCCCGATCGTCACGAGTCGCGTGATCCCGAGCTGCCCCAATACTGAGAGCACGTGATCCAGGTACTCGGCCTTTTTCGTGGGATTCGACCTGGACGTGCCCAAATAGGATCCGCCCCGGAAGTGAATCCGGCTGACCTCGTCGATAGTGAGCGGCCGGACGTGACTCGTGCTGCCCTCCATCAACCATTTAAAGCCATCCATGATCCCAAGCACATCGCATCCTCCGACAATGCTGCAAATCGTCACTGAGCTGATCACACTATTGATACCTGGGGCCGGCCCGCCGCCTACCAACAGACCGACCGTCGTTCGGGACGTAGTCATGACCTTCTTACTCCGGTGAAGCCAATGGTGTCCGTCTGATATACACCAAGCCCGCGTACCAAGGCGACGGTATTCTCCGGCGATCAGGCAATTAACTGCCGTCGCCTGTGGCGCTGCTGAGCGTCATGGTCGGGGCCCGATGCCCCGCGTTCAAGCCGGATCCGTGAAATTAGTGTGTCGCGTCCCATCCATCGCAGATTGTTTTCGTTTTGAGCGCCCGGATCGAACTTGGCATCTCTCATGCCTCTTGAACCAAGAGGGAGCAGTGGCTTATGACGTACGAATGGTACGAGCGCTAGAGCAACAGGCAATCACTCTGTATAACTGCTGGAGGACATACCGCATGATCACAAGGCCGTTCTGTGCCGTCATGGCCATCACCGTCCTGCTGTCGGGAACGGGCACGGTCACCATCCATGCGGGGCCGCAACCGGCACAAAGCCACTGCAGCGGTCCCTACAAGAAGAAACCGGTTTCTGCAAACGCGTTGCGGGCACTTCTGCAATCGCATGAGCAGTGGCTCGATCATGACCCGGCGACCACTTCGCGCCGTGCCGATCTCTGCCAAGCAGAATTAACTCGGGCCGCCCTGGCCGACGCCAATTTGGAACGAGCCAACTTGGAAGGCACGGTGCTTCGCCGGGCCAATCTGCGTCAAAGCAGTCTCGGGCAAGCCAGTATGTCCGACGTTGACCTTACTCAAGCCGTGCTGGAAGACAGCAATCTCTCGGGAGCCGACCTCCGGCGTGCGAGACTCTCGGGCGCCAATCTCGTCCGCGCCATCGGCGACGAAGCGGCCCTCTATAATGCAGCCCTCGCGGGAGCGCATCTGAAGGAGTCGTCATTCGAGCGAGCCCATTTTGAAGGCGCCGATCTCACAGGCGCCGATTTGACTGATGGAAACTTTGTCGACACGTATTTCTATGGTGCCATCCTGCGGCGTGCGATCCTTTCCGGAACGGATCTCAGCGGAGCCGACCTTCGCCGAACAGACCTGACCAAGGCAAATTTCAATCACGCCAGTCTCCAGGGGGCGCTATTCGACAGCGCTCAACTCGATGAGGCTCAGCTCATCGAAGCCGACATGGAGGGAGCCTACTTAGACAGCGTCAGTTTCCACAGAGCCAATCTCGGGCATGCCATTCTGCGCGGAGCGGATATGCGATACGTCGACATGAGAGGAGCCCGCTTAGAACACGCCGATCTGGAAGGAGCGAATCTCGAAGGCGCCCGTCTCGCACAAGCCCGCTTCAAATCCGCTGCACTGCCTATGGCGATCCTCTACCAGGCCACGCTCGATCAAGCCGATTTTCAGCAAGCCAACCTCCATCATGCCGTGCTCATCAGAACGCGGGGATCACAGGTGCGCTTCGCCAAAGCGGATCTCAGCGAACTGTATGCTCCCGAAGCCGAGTTTCAACAAAGCGAATTCACCGACGTGACGCTGGAGTCGGCGAACCTGGTCGGCGCCAATCTCAGCGGCTCGCACTTCAGCCGGGCAAACCTGACGCATGCCAACCTAGAGGAAGCCAATCTACGCCGGGCTATGTTCCAGAAAGTCGATATGAGCGGTGCGCGTCTCGATGCGTCCGACATCCGTCAGGCACAATTTCGGGGAGTCAATCTCACCTCGGCCACGGGCCTCACTCAGACCCAGCTGGATACAGCCTGCGTGGACGGTGACACACGGTTACCGGCCGGTCTCACCCGGCCGGCAGCATGCGCCGCCGCAAGCAAAAAACCTGTGCGCCGGGAGTGATGTCGACGGAGAAATTGAAGTGGTGTCCGATTGTGGAAGACCGTGGGGCAGGTGCGAGTTCCCAACGACGGAGGCATGTGAGAGAGGATGCGGCTCGATGAGCAGGTCAAAGGGCAACTGATCGCGGAACTCCAGCCGGCGCACATTCACAACCTGAATGCGCGATGCCGGAGTTCCGACACAGGTATTAGGCGGTCGCGGCTTCGAGTTCTTTCTCAGCTTTTGCTGCCAGGCTGTTTTTTCTGTTATTGGAGATCGTACGGTCGATGATCGCGCCGCAGTTCAGACACTTCCACGCATAGAACACCAGGAAGAAATCCGAGAAGCGTTCCAGCATCATCAATCCTTTGCACTTCGGACAACCCATGATTTTTCCCTCCGTTAGGATGACCCATTGACGTATGTCGGGAGGACTGAGCAATTTATGGTCCAACATTGCACGTTGAGTGTTGTCAATGACTTAGCCGGAACAACGTCTAAGCGAGAGTCTGTGGGGACTACTTATACGTACAATGTCGTACGCCCTGTTATCTTTTTGTGCTCAAACTTGTCCGGACCATCGCTGCCGAACCAGTATCGAGCCGGTAGGCTTCCCAATGCCGATGGGAAACGAACATAGCGTCCGAATCAGCCAGGACGGAGTAGCGCTGGATGGAATCCTGGGCGTCCCGCCACAGCCAATCGGCGTCATCGTCTTCGCGCACGGCAGCGGAAGTGGACGGTTGAGTCCCAGAAACAATTTCGTCGCCCGCCATCTCCAGCAAACCGGTCTGGCGACGCTGCTTCTGGATCTGCTGACGGCGGACGAAGCGGAGGATCGGCGAAGCCGTCTTCGATATTGATCTCCTGGCCGACCGGCTCCTGCTGGCGAAAGCCTGGCTTGAACAGGACAGGCGGACAACCGGATCCGGCATCGGCTATTTCGGCGCCAGCACCGGAGCTGGCGCCGCATTGCAAGCCGCAGCCCGGACTCCTTCGATGATCCGTGCCGTGGTGTCGAGGGGTGGACGACCTGATCTGGCGGAACCGTATCTGGCCCAGGTGACCGCGCCGACCTTATTGATCGTCGGCGGAGAGGACGAACCGGTGATCACGATGAACCGATCCGCCTACGAGCGGCTGACCTGTGAAAAGAAATTGATCATTGTGCCGGGCGCCACCCACCTCTTTGAAGAACCGGGCACATTGGAACAAGTGGCCGAGCAGTCCGGCAGATGGTTTGGGCGATTTCTGAGACAAGACTGAGACTTGGGAGCATGAGGCGTACTACAGGTATCGCTCCTCCACAGACTTCATGATCAGAAGAGCCGCTTCCGGAGCTTGGACTATGGTCGTATCGATGGTGATGTCCGGATTGAGCGGAGGTTCGTAGGGCACCTGTAATCCCGGAACGGTGGACGTTTCTCCGCGCCGGCCACGTTCATAGGTTCCCTTGTAGTCGCGTTGCATACACAGCTGTAAGGGACAGACAACGGCGACTTCCATGAACTTCGGGATAAGACGACGCGCGAAGTCCCGATAGATTCGCTTTGAGGCCGTGGCGTCGAAGACCACCGTCACGTGGTGTTCAACGAGGCGTGCGCCCGTGAATGCCAAGGCGCGATAGAACAGATCGCGCTCGCCCTCCGCATACGTCGCATCCGGCGTGAGCACCTGCCTGACTTTGTCAGATTCCAGCACTTCAACGGCCAGATCTAACGCTTCGAGCCGGGGTGTCAGGGCGCGGACGATGGTGCTCTTGCCTGAAGCCGGCAGCCCTGTGATCCAGATTGCAAACGAATGTCTACTCATCGGCAGTATTCGTTCACCAGGGTAGGATCAAAGTACGGCACATCGAGGACGTGTTCAATGAACCGGAAAATACTGCGGCGGACTCCGACCGAGAGTTTCGGGTACCAGACCGGGCTCGCGACGACCAGGCCCCGGAACGCAAAAAAGGGGGCCGCGGCAGACGTCACGTTGTTGTCGCGGCTGGCCTCCACATACGTGTCCCAGAACAATCGAAACAACACTTCAAACGGACCATGTAACCTGCCCCATCGAATCAATGAGTTGAGTAAGTAGTTCATCGTCATCGCCGTCACGTCGTCGGCCGGTTCACCCCATTCACCGCGCGAGCGGTCGAGAACAGAAAATTCGGTGCCCGCTTTGAACAGGACATTATAGGGATGAAAATCTCCATGCACCTGCGAGAGCCGGTTGGTGTTGTCGTGCAAGCGCCAGCGCCACCGATTGCTGGCCTCTTCAATCGCGCGCAGCAGCTCTTCGGTGATGAAGCCGGCTTTTTTCGGATAGCTGTCGGTCAATCCCATGATACATTCGCCGTGACCGATCAGCTCACGCAGTCGCCGCCGATACAGCTCGGCATCCCGCCGCTTCACGGCATGAATCTTCGCGAGGTAGCGGGCCATCGCCTTGGTCCGGTTCCGATCCAATGCGCGAAGCGCACCGCCCTTCATGAGCCGTTCGAGATCGAGATGGTAGCTCTTGCCTTCTGTCCATCGATTCAGCACGAAAAATTCTTTGGCGTCCGCCACCGAAATCAGCTCGTCCTTGTCGGTCAAGGCTCCCACATCCAGCGCCTCCACATGCCGGGGTAGCCGTCCATAGGAGTCATAATCCCACAGCATGGCCTGCGCGCGATCGGCCATGTGTTCATGACCGAAGGGTCCGGGCTTCATCGTTTCCAGCACCGCTGACTGCACCTGACGGCCGAGCCGATACATGACTTTGATCGGTGTGCCATAGCCGTACCGCTTTTGCGTGCCCCGAGAGCTTTCTTTGCCGATTTCACCGAACGAAAGCAGCCGTGCGTCGGGACCGAACCGGGCCTGCAGATAGCGTTCAAGAGACCGTTTTTTTAGTGTTGGCATCTTCGAACCTGAGGCCGATTCACCATTTTATCGGCCAGCGAGCTCAACAATTCAATCGACACGATCTCATCGGTTTTAGCAGTCACCTCGATTGCGGCCACAGCGGTCGGTTGGGCGACCATGCAAGTCGTGCTAAACCCGTACTGCGCGAGATTCGATCTCATTGACCCTCTGCACCACCGCGTTCCGGCCTGTCACCTCGTGCACAGTCCCCGCCACCAGATGCTGCACCAGGTTGTAGAAAATAATCGGGACCATGACACGAGGAAAGGAGGCGAGCGCGAGGGACGCGAGGACCAGCCCCGTCCCATTGTTGTTCATCCCCAATCCATACATGAGCGATACCCGTTCTGCCGCGTCAAGCTCGAAGAGGCAACTGAGCCAGTACGCCGCTGCAAACGTCACCACGCAGAGCCCGGTGGTAATGCCGAGCGCGACCGCTAAAAAGTCCCAGTCGCGGTCGGCCACCGCTTGAGGGAGCGACACGGAAGCGTTTGAGTAATTCAGCACCAATAACACCAGCGCATTCATCAGTTTGATGTATGGCATGACCGGGGTCAACCGGGCTTCCGGGACGGCGAATCGAATGCCGAGCCCTAAGAGGGAGGGCAGCACCACCCACAAACCGAGAAAGGTTCCGGACCCGTATTTGGCCAGATGGTGCAATACCATTTCATATTCGTCCGTCGCCATTTCGCCAAACACATAGAACGTCATCGGCGTGATGATTGGACTCAACAGGGTTGAAGACAGGACGAGTCCAAGGCTCAGCGCCAGGTTGCCGTTGGAATTCTGCGCCCAGGCCGTGGACGCGCCGGCGATCGGCATGGCCGCAACCAGGGCAAGCCCGACGAGAATGTGCTGCGACTCTTCTGGATTGTGCCACAGCTGCATCAGCAGCGTGACGCAGAAGATGTACGCGATAGGAATCACGAGGTTGGCTACCAGTCCTGCCGCCATGACCCACAGCTTGCGCACCAGCGAATGTAAATGCGTTGTCTTCACGCCCAACCCGGCATTGAACATGAGGGTCGCAAGCAGCAGCAGAAGAAGAGAGACCTGGGTCTTGGTCTGGAAGATCCGACAGGTCGCCGAACGACGCCTGCCTGATCCACAAACCGGCGGTTGGAAACGCCGCGGCTATCGCGTAGGCGCCGATCAAAAACCAGAGCAGATGATGGTGAACGAACTGCGACAGGGCCGGAAAAGGCGATGTGGGTTTCTCCATTGGTCTTTCCAAGATTCTGAAAGGCTAACTCCGCTACTCTACCCTCACGCCAGATCAGCCACCACCGAGCAGCGTGCCAGCTGAGTCAGGTGAAGGCGATGACCGAATTCAACAGGACCTGATAGGGCACGGTCAGTGTGGGTCGCTGCGAACAGCTATATATCAGCTAACCCTGCCCAGATCTGTCACGTAAATAAATTGCATGCAGCGAAGCGTATGAAAGTACCGACAAACAGCTGGCAGACCGAAAACGGTTTCACGATGTGCGTGACGGGTCGCGAACCGCTCTGGGACCTTCATTCTGTACGCAAAGACGTATTGATTCACAGACTTATCTATCCCAGCGATGAAACATCCACCGCCAGATTCCCAGCCGTTCTCGAGCAGAGCAAGAGAGCACGCAACTTGCTCAGCGATAGCTAACGCGCAACACATGCGGCATACGCATTCCCCACAGGTTGTTCTCGAAGACAGCCTTTGATACGTTCCTCGTTCGAAATTAACAAGGGGCACATCAAGATGAAGAAGCTTGGACGTTTTGGGAAATCGGTCTTAGGACTCATCGGCTTACTGGTAATGAACACGCTCGCCGCCTGCAGCGGCGGCGGGGACGGTGGTGGTGCAGGGGCACAGGCAGGCGTCGTCAGCGTGTCTCTGACCGATGCACCGGCCTGCGGATACGAACAGGTCAATGTCACGGTCAGCAGAGTGCGCATCCATCAGAGTGATTCGGCGAACGAGAACGCCGCCGGGTGGACGGATATCACACTCAACCCGCCCCAGACGATTGATTTACTCACCCTTAACGACCCGACGCAGCCCAACGTCGCGCTACACAGCCTTGGCGAGACATCGCTGCCGGCCGGACACTACACGCAATTGCGTTTGGTCCTCGAAGGTAACAATGGCAACAGTGCGAACGCCAATTGGATTATTCTCGCCGGGCAGAATCCAAACAATGTCCAAAACAGAATTCCCCTTGAGACGCCCAGCGCCATTCAATCGGGCATTAAGTTGATCAATCAATTCACCGTGAATTCCGGAGAACGGGTCGACCTGCTACTCGACTTCGATGCCTGCAAGTCGATCGTGCAGACCGGGAATGGCAAGTACAAACTGAAGCCTGTCATCAAGGTCATTCCCATTGTCCTGAACGGCATAGAGGGTTTTATCCAGACTGCTCTCCTCGGGAATCATGTCATTGTATCGGCTCAGGTTAACGGGGAAATCCTCCGGGCGACGGTGCCGAACACGACGACCGGAAGATTTCTCCTTGCCCGCCTCGATCCGGGGAATTATGACGTGGTGATCACTGCAGATGGCCATGCGACCTCTGTCATTTCTGGCGTGCCGGTCGCAAGCGCCACGAGCATCACACCGATCAGCACCAGCGGCGGACCGTTTGCCCTGACATCCTCGACGCCACCACGAACGATTACCGGCAACGTGACACTGACGCCGGAAACCGATGACGTGACCGTCTTTGTGGCCGCCAAGCAATCGCTGAACGCCGGTCCGACGGTGACTGTGAAGTCTCGGCCCACCGCGCTCCTGGAAGTGAACCCCCAGATCCAGGGTGACTCGACCTATAACCTTGACCAGCTGCCCCCTGGTGCGCCGTCGCTCAGTGCGTTCGGCCCGCTGCCCATCACGCCCTCTGCGTCGCAGCAGTCCGGAGTTGCAGGAACATATGCGGTTCAGGCCTCAGCGATTGGTTACGCAACCCAATCGTTCAATAAGGACGTGACATCAGGGAACCAGACTCAGAATTTCGCCCTGGTGCCGTAACTGCTCGCCAGCAATAGCGATGTGAAGACGCGCTCAGCGACACACCGTCGCTGAGCGCGCTTCTCTTCCGGTATCCAAGCTAGCCGCCTCGTCCAGCTTCGTGAATGTCGATCCTTCGACGTCAGTTGTACATCAAGCCATTTTCACGAAGACACTCGCGCCTTGACTGTAGGAAACTGGGAGTACTATTCTAGTTTCCAGTGACCAGAGCAAAGACCATGAATGCTTCTTTAGCCCGCAAGGGGCGGAACGAACACTCGCCTTCCGGAAAGGCAATCCGTCAAAGGATCATCACCGAAGGCCGGCAGCATTTTTTTGCCCACGGATTCCGTGGCGTCACGATGGATGATCTGGCGCGCGAATTGGCGATGAGCAAAAAAACGCTCTACGCCTGCTTCCCGAGCAAGACGGCACTCGTGGAGGCCGTCATCCTCGAAAAGTTCCGCCAGGTCGACGCAGACCTCGGCCGCATTACCTCGGACATCTCACCGGCTCGCCTGGGTGCACTGCACCGGCTGCTCGCCTGCGTCCAGGGACATATGGAAGAGATTCAGCCGCCGTTCGTGCGGGACATCCGTCGGGAAGCGCCCGATTTATTTCATGTGATCGAACATCGTCGGCGCGACGTCATTCAGCGCCATTTCGGCAAGGTCTTCCTGGAAGGGCGCAGGACAGGACTCATCCGGCGCGACATTCCGCCCAAACTGGCCATCGAGATTCTGCTTGGCTCGGTTCAAGCGATCATGAATCCGCCCAAGATGGAAGAACTGGCCCTGACACCGAAGAGCGGATTTTCCGCCATTATCAGAGTGGTCCTAGAGGGATTGATGACGGAGCAAGCCAGGTCGCGCTGATCCGTTCTCACCCAACTAGACAACGATGAAACGAACGGTGCTGATCATCCTTGGTGCGCTCGCCGTCATGACAGGCGGATACCTGTACATTCGTACGGCGGCCAATGAAGCCGCCGACACCACGCTGCGAATATCCGGCAACATCGAAGCCCATGAAAGCGTGGTGAGCTTCAAGGTCCAGGGCCGGATCGTGGAACTGCCCGTTCAAGAGGGACAGTACGTCAAACAGGGCGACTTGTTGGCACGGCTGGACAACGACGACTATCGGCAGCAAGTGAGTGTGGATGAAGCCACCGTCGCGACGCGAGAGGCCGAACTCGACCTCGCCGTCGCCGGAAGCCGTGTCCAGGAAATCCAGGCAGCCAAACAGACCCTCATCGATGCCCAAGCGGATATGGAACTGAAGCGAACGGAATTCCAGCGGCGCCAGGCGCTCCTGGCCGAACAAGGGGTCTCGAAAGAAGACGTCGACAGCGCCAGAACACAGTTGAAACGCGCGCAGGCCACCTACGAGCGGGTCAAGCACACGTACGATCAAATCGTCGAAGGCACGCGCAAGGAAGAAATCGCCGTCCGGCGCGCCCATCTCGAATCAGCACGCGAAGCGCTCAAGATGTCCCGGGTAAAGCTGGGCTATACCGTTTTGTCGGCGCCTGTTTCCGGGGTCGTGTTGGTGAGGCAGGCTGAATTGGGCGAGGTGGTGTCCGCCGGGACGCCCGTGGTCACGATTGCCGATGTCGATCATCTCTGGATGCGGGGTTATCTGAACGAGATGGACCTGGGACGAGTCAAATGGGGACAGACGGCCACGATCCGCACTGACACCTATCCCAACAAGCCATACAAAGGCCGCGTGTCGTTCATCTCATCGCAAGCCGAATTCACGCCCAAGAGCGTCGAGACGCACAAGGAGCGGGTGACGCTGGTCTATCGCATCAAGATCGATCTGGACAACACCGAACACGAACTCAAACCCGGGATGCCGGCAGACGCGGTGATTGACGCGCCCCCGCAGTGAGGAGTCATGCCTGCTGCCATTACGACATCAAATCTCACCAAGCGCTTTCCCGGAGTCCTGGCGGTGGACCGCCTGCAATTCGAGGTGCAGCCCGGCGAGATTTTCGGGCTCGTGGGCCCCGACGGCGCCGGCAAGACAACCACCGTCCGCATGCTGGCCGGCGTGCTGACGCCGGACGCCGGTTCCGCGACGGTGGCAGGATTCGATATGGTGCGGGATCCGGAAGCGGCCAAAGCCTACATCAGTTATATGCCGCAACGGTTCGGCCTGTATGAAGATCTGACCGTTGACGAGAACATCCGTTTCTACGCCGACGTGTTCGGCGTCCCCCGCCTAGACCGTGACGCGCGCAGCCGCCGACTGCTCGAGGCGGCCGGTATGGAGCCATTTTCAACCAGACTGGCTGGAAAACTCTCCGGCGGCATGAAGCAGAAGCTCGGGCTTGTCTGCGCGCTCATCCATCGTCCTCGCGTCATCCTCCTCGATGAGCCCACGAACGGCGTCGATCCGGTTTCGCGCCGGGATTTCTGGCGCATTCTGTATTCGCTGCTCGACGAAGGGATCGCCATTCTGATGTCCACCTCCTACCTCGACGAGGCCGAACGCTGCCATCGGGTCGCGCTGATACACCAGGGACACATCCTGTTCTGTGACACACCGGCCGCACTCAAGACACACCTGAAAGGAGCGGTCCTGTCTGTCATCGCGCCGGACCCGCGCCGGGTGAAAACCGCACTCGGCGAGGCAGACGGCGTGCTGAATGCCCTGCTCGTCGGCGACGGCGTGCATCTCGTGGTGGACGAGGCCGGTCGCCGGATCCCTGCATTGAAGGCGACCCTGCAGGCGGAGGGACTCTCGTTCGACCGTGTGGAAGAAGTCGCTCCCACGATCGAAGATCTCTTTATTGCCGCGACCTCAGGCAACGAGGGGACACCCGCGTGACCTACCACGATGCGCCCGTGATCGCCCGCGACCTGGTCAAACGGTTCGGCAGCTTCGTCGCGGTCGACCGGATCAGCCTGGAGGCGCAGCGCGGAGAAGTGGTCGGGTTCCTGGGTCCGAACGGCGCCGGCAAATCGACGACGATCCGTATGTTGTGCGGATTGCTTCGCCCCACATCCGGTCAGGCCGTGGTGGCCGGCTACGACGTCGCGCAGGACCCGGAGCGGGTCCGCCAGCGGATCGGGTACATGTCGCAAAAGTTTTCCCTCTACAACGATCTGCGCGTCATTGAAAACATCCGGTTCTTCGCCAGTCTCTATGACGTGCCGGCGCCAGTGCTGAAAGAACGCGAGGCCTGGGTCCTGGACATGGCCGGCCTGAGCGGCCGCGAATCGACGTTGACCGGCACGCTGCCGAGTGGATGGAAACAGCGGCTCGCCTTGGGCTGCGCGGTGCTCCACCGGCCGCCTATTTTATTTCTGGACGAACCGACCTCCGGAGTCGATCCCATTTCGCGGCGCCAATTCTGGGAGCTTATCCACCAGATGGCTGCGGAGGGCGTCACGGTGCTGGTCACGACCCATTACATGGACGAGGCGGAGTACTGCAATCGTCTCGTCCTGATCTTTCAAGGCCGGATCGTCGCCTCCGGAACGCCGACTGACCTGAAGCAGCGGGCGATGACCGGCGCATTGCTGCTGGTCGAATGCGAACCCCTCGGCACCGCCCTCGACGTCCTGGAACAGACACACGACGTTCGCGATGCGGCCGTCTTCGGTAACGCCCTGCACGTCGTCGTACCGGACGCGACCACCGCCATTCCCCGTCTGCGCACTGAACTGTCACAACGGGGTGTGACGGTGACGAGGATGGAGCCGATTCGTCCCAGCCTCGAGGATGTCTTTGTCTCGTTGACGGCCGCACAGGAAAAAGCAGGAAGGACCTAGGAAGATGCGCTGGCATCGGCTCGCCGCCATCATGCGCAAGGAAGTCATCCAAATCAGCCGGGACCTGCCCAGCCTGCTGATCACGGTGGCAATGCCGATGTTGCTCATGCTGGCCTTCGGCTACGGCGTGCGGTTCGACATCCAGCACATTCCCGTCTATGTGTACGATCGCGAGGGCAGCCAGCAAAGCCAGGACTTCCTCAAGCATTTTCAGGCCTCGGACTATTTCAACGTCGTCAAGTCCGTGGACAATTATCCGGCGTTGATTCGCGCGCTTGATGCCGGCGACTGCCGGCTCGCGATTGTGATTCCAGCGGACTTTTCTCAGCAGTTGAAGACCGGCGGGCCGGTGAGTGTCCAGGCCCTGGTCGACGCCACAGACAATAATACGGCCAACGTCGGCATCAGCTACAGCGAAGCCGTGGTGCAGCACTATAACCGGGAGATCCAGCTGGAATGGCTGCACGGCCGCGGACAGGCCGAATTTAAGCCTCCTTTGGCGGTCGAGACCCGGACGTGGTTCAACGAAGACCTCGAAAGCACCGCCAACATCGTGCCGGGCGTCGTCGCGATCATCATGGCGGTGATCGGGTCGTTTCTCACGTCATTGACCATCGCGCGGGAATGGGAGCGAGGCACCATGGAGCAACTCGTCTCGACGCCCGTCACGCCGCTGGAGCTCATGATCGGCAAGCTGATTCCGTATTTCGTGATCGGGTTGGTCGATACGGCTCTTTGCGCCGGCATGGCGATCTGGTGGTTCGACGTGCCGTTTCGGGGGCAGTGGAGCGTCTTCTTCCTCAGTTGCACCCTGTTTCTGATCGTCGTCCTGTCGCTGGGCTATTTCGTGTCCGTCGCCGCCAAATCGCAGCTGGCCGCCAGCCAGGTGGCGCTCATCGCGACCTTCCTGCCCGCGTTCCTGCTATCCGGTTTCATTTATCCCATCGACCAGATGCCGGCCGTCATCCAGGTGATTACCCATCTCATTCCGGCGCGCTATTTCATGACGATCATCCGCGATGTCTTTCTGAAAGGCACATCTCTCCCGCTGCTCTTGCACGATCTCTTCGCGCTGGCCGTCTTTGCAGCGATCCTCACAATTCTGGCGACCCGTGCCTTCCAGAAGAAATTGACGTAAGGGACGCATCATGCTGGGGCGCATCCGGGGCATGCTGATCAAGGAATTCATTCAGGTCTTCAGGGACAAGCGCACGCGCTTTCTGCTCTTCGGCCCGCCCATCATTCAGATGCTCGTCTTCGGGTACGCGGCAACGCTTGAGATCCGGCACATTCCGACTGCCGTGCTGGATTTCGACAACAGCCAGGTGAGCCGCGATCTTTTGTCGCGCTTTACGGCGAGTCCCTACTTCGACATCCGCGCTCGGCTGAGCGATCACCGGCAGATCGGGGAGCTGATCGATCGCGGCGAGGTGATTGTTGCGCTCAAGATCCATGCGGGCTTTGCACAGGATCTCCGTAAGGGCCAGACGGCCGGGCTGCAAGTGATCGTGGACAGCAGCAATTCCAACACCGCCTTGATCGCGGTGGGATACGTCAATCAGATTGCGGCGCGGTTTGCGCAGGAGTATCAGCGGGAGCGTCTCTCGGCGATCTCGCCCCTGGTTCAGACTCAGATTCCCTCGGTCGTGCTGGACCGGCGCCCCTGGTTTAACACGGACCTCGACAGCCAATGGTTCTTCGTGCCGGGCGTGATCGGCAACCTCATCCTGATAATGGTCGTGAGCCTCACCGCATTCGCCGTCGTGCGGGAGCGTGAGATCGGCACCCTGGAACAAATCATGGTCTCGCCGATCAGCCGACTCGAATTCATCCTTGGAAAGACCGTCCCGTTTTTTCTGATCGGGCTCTTCGATATGACCCTGGTCTCTTTGGTGGGCACGCTGTGGTTTGGCGTCCCCTTCCGCGGCAGCATTGCCGTTCTGGCGGTCGGAGCGGTCCTCTTTATCCTGTGTATGCTGGGCATCGGCCTCTTTATCTCGACCATTTCCACGACGCAGCAGCAGGCGATGGTGTCGGGCTTCTTCTTCAACATGCCCGCCATCACGTTTTCCGGCTTCGGGACGCCCATCAGCAGCATGCCGGACTTCATGCAGTGGCTGACCTATTTGGACCCGTTACGGTATTTTTTAGAGGTGCTTCGGGGCGTCTATTTAAAGGGTGTGGGCCTGGATGTGCTCTGGCCGCAGATGTCGTCGATGGGCGCCCTGGCGGTCCTCATGCTCACCGTCAGCGTGGGACGTTTTCGCAAGTCACTCGACTGAGCCGGACGGTCTGCCTATGGCCGCTGGATTCCTGCTGCTGCTAAGACAGTATTGCGAAGCTTTCGTATACCCGAACAAGAGATCGCGCTTCGCGAGAATTCCGACAAGTTTGCCGTTCCGCACGACCGGCACCCGCGCGAGATAGCGGTCCTGAAAGAAATCGGCCCAGGCACTCATGACCTGTGCGAGGCGCGCACGCAAGCACAGGCTGCGCGGGCAATCTCGACTTCTTCGTCCACACCGGCCGCATAGCAGGCTAGCGACGCCCCGTCCAGGCTGATCTTCGCCGCTTTTCCCGGAGCCAGGTTCACCGTCGCCTCGTTGCGAGAAGGATCGATCCGGAGTCCGCACCAATCCATCCCCTGGCAAATCCGTGAACGGATGACCGGAGACCGCTCGCCGATGCCGCCGCCGAACACAATCGCGTCCGCTCCGCCCAGCACGGCAAGATAGGCACCGATATATTTGCGCACGCGATAGCAAAACACCTCGATGGCCAAGGCCGCGCGCGAGTCAGGCTTCCCTTCCGCCGCTTGCAAGAGTTCACGCATATCCCGGGACAACCCGGATAGTCCCAACAGGCCGGATCGTTCGTTCAAAAGATGTTCCACGTCATCGGCAGTCATGCCCTCTTTATTCGAGAGATGCGCGACCACTGCCGGATCGAGATCACCGGAACGCGATCCCATGACCAGCCCTTCGAGCGGCGTGAATCCCATTGATGTGTCCAGCGACCGGCCCCGGTCAATGGCCGTGGCCGAGCAACCGTTGCCGAGTTGCAGCGTAATCAATTTGAGCTGATTGAGCGGGCGGCGGAGGGCGGCAGCCGTAATCCCGGCCATCGACGCGTGGGCAATGCCGTGAAATCCGTAGCGACGGATACCGTGCTTATGCGCCAGATCGAGATCGATCGCATAGGTCGCGGCGTGAGCCGGGATGGTATGGTGAAAGGCCGTATCGAAGACGGCGACCATCGGCATCGACGCCCCCAGGACCGCGCGCGTCGCCTTGATACCTGCGATGGACCCGGGATTGTGGAGCGGGGCCAGTTCCACGAGACTGTCGATGGCGCTCATGACCGCGTCATCGATCAGCACCGGTTCTCGAAACCGCTCACCGCCATGCACCACACGATGGCCGACCGCCTCAATCTGCAACTCATGGCCTTCCACCCGGCTCGCCTGCTCCAACATCTGCCACAGGGCTCGCGCGGCATCCGCATGGTTCTGAATGGACCGGGCAGATTGCTCCATCCGCTTCCCGCCCCGTTTTAGCCACAGTTTCGCCGCCGGACCGATGGCTTCGATCGCACCTTCATACAGGATGCTGGCTTCCGACCGTCCAGCGTCGCTTGGCCTGCCGTCAACCTCGACGACTTTGCATTTCAGAGACGAACTGCCGCTGTTGATCGCCAGCACTCTCATCGACGGCGCCTCACCTTGATTACCTCCATGATGAGAAAGGGCAGGATGCCCATCGCTCCCGTGAGGACCCAGTCTTCCAGCGGCAATCGCGCGACCTTGAAGACCGGCTCAGCCGCTGGAAGAGTCAGCACGGTCACCTGCACCGCAATAGAAATTAGGAACGCGCCCAAGAGCGCGCGGTTAGTACCGATGCCCAACTGGAACAAGGACAACCGTTCGCTCCGGCAGTTGAAGGCATGCACCAATTGTGCGACGACCATGACCGTGAAAGCCACCGTCCGCGCTTGATCGATGGTCTGATGCCAGAAAAACAGGCTTGTCCAGAATGCCCCTAAGGCGATGAGGGCCAGCATCACCCCTTCACCGGCGATGGCCCGGAGCCTCTCCCCGTCCAGCAACCGAGCATCCGGCGGGCGGGGCGGACGCTTCATCAGGTCGGGCGCTTTGGGATCGGCCGCCAGCGCCAAGGCGGGAATGCCGTCGGTGACAAGATTCATCCACAGAATCTGAATCGGCAGGAGCGGGAGCGGCAGCCCGAACAAGGCGGCGAACAACATGACCAACACTTCGCTCATGTTGCAGGACAAGAGAAAGTGCACCGTCTTTCTAATGTTGTCGAAGACCCCCCGTCCTTCTTCCACCGCCGCCGCGATGGAGGCAAAGTTGTCGTCGGTCACCACCATGTCCGCCGCTTCCTTGGTCACATCGGTGCCATTCACGCCCATGGCGACCCCGATATCCGCCGCTTTGATCGCCGGCGCATCGTTGACGCCGTCTCCAGTCATCGCCACGATCGCCCCCTGCGCTTTCCAGGCCTGCACAATACGCAGCTTGTGCTCAGCCGACACACGGGCATAGACCGAGACCCGCTCGACGCGCTGGACCAGTTGTGCATCGGGAAGCGTATTCAGCTCGGCCCCGGACAGTGCGGCGCCCTCGCCCATAGCCAGGCCGGCTTCCCGGGCAATGGCGACTGCCGTCTCTGTATGATCTCCGGTAATCATGACGGTCCGGATGCCGGCTTCCTGGCAGAGGCGGACGGCCGCCTTCGCCTCGGGCCGCAATGGATCCTTCATCGCGGCGAGGCCCAGGAACACCAGGTCACATTCCAGTCGATCGGCACGCATCACATCCGGCACCGTATCGAACACCCGGTCGGCCAACGCCAGGACACGCAGCGCCTGTTGCGCAAACGCGGCATTCGCCTCGACAATCCTCAGGCGGTCGGCCTCGCCCATCGGCTCCACGCGACCCTCCACGGTCACATAGGAGGTACATCGCGGGAGCAGGATATCGGGGGCGCCTTTCACATAGGCGGTCGGCCCTTTGTCCGTGCTTCGGAGGATCGTCATGCGTCTGCGCTCGGGATCGAATGGCACTTCTCCAAGAAAACGGTGGGTGGGCTCCAGTTGTTCGGCCGTGAGTCCGACTTTTGCCGCCGCCGCGAGCAAGGCGCCTTCGGTGGGGTCTCCTAGAATGCGCCAGGTTCCCTCTTCTCGCCTCAGCGTGGCACCGTTGCACAGCACCCCAGCGGTCAGCAATCGACACAGGCCTTCAGGAACCGCATCCGGATTCAACCCCGACGAAACAGGCCCCACCCCCCGGATCGCTCCGACCGGTGCATAGCCTTCGCCCGTCACCTCGAACGTGTCATGGTCCACGAGTACGTTCGTGACCGTCATTTCGTTCTTTGTGAGCGTCCCGGTCTTATCGGTACAAATGACGGTGGCCGATCCCAACGTCTCCACCGCGGGCAACTTCCTGATCAACGCATGCCGCTTCGCCATACGGGTCACGCCGAGCGCCAGCGTGACCGTGACGACAGCGGGTAATCCCTCGGGCACCGCCGCCACGGCAAGACTCACGGCGGTCAAGAACATCTCCATCAAGGGTTCCCCGCGGAGGAACCCCAACGCGAAGACGACCGAGACCACCGCCAGCGCCAGCCAGAGCAGCGTGTAGCCGAACTGTTCCAACCGGCGCTGCAGCGGGGTCTCCAACCGCTCTGCTTCACCGGCCGCCTGCATCATCGCGGCAATCTTGCCCAGCTCTGTGTGAACCGCCGTGGCCACGACGATCGCGCGCGCCTTGCCTGAGGCGGCGGCGGTTCCCATGAAAACCATATTGATCCGGTCGGCCAGCGGCACATCCGGTTCTTCGAGCTGACGGACCTCCTTTTGAACAGGGGTCGACTCGCCGGTCAAGGCCGCTTCCTGCGTCTGAAAGCTCGTTGCGTACAGGAGTCGCGCATCCGCCGGAATGCGGTCGCCCGCTTCCAGGACAATGAGGTCGCCGGGGACCAGATCGCGGGCCGGGATCGACCGCAGCGACCCGTCACGCATCACGCGAGCCGTCGCCACGGAGAGTTGGCGCAACGCCGCCAGGGCTTGCTCTGCGCGATACTCCTGAACAAATCCGAGCAGGCCGTTCAGCAACACAATGGCCAGAATGGCCGCCGCATCCAGCCAATCTTCCAGGAGACCCGAGATAACGGCTGCTCCGATCAGCACCCACACGATGATGCTGGTGAATTGCGAGAGGAACAGTTTCAGCAGGGAACGTGGAGGAGGTGGGGGCAGTTCGTTGGGACCCGCTTGTCGAAACCGTTCAAGGGCGTCGGCGTCCGACAAGCCTCGATCAAGTGTGGTGTGCAACTGTCTGGTCACCGTTTCGACTGAACTGGCGTGCCAGAAATCCGGGGATGCTCTCATGGATTCCATGGTGACTACTGCAGCCCGCATACCGACATGTCCGCACGTTATCCAATCGCAGGCGTCGGATGCGCGCGCCGTGAAAGCAGGTAGACGAAGGACAGGACAAGCAGCCCACCGCCGAATGCCGCCAGCATGTCCTTCTGCGCGTCCCACTCGTCGCCTTGCGTGCCGAGATACATGGTGCCGAGTTCAGGACTGACGATCATGGCGACGGCGGCTTCGATCAGTTCAAACAGGCCGCTTTGAGCCAGGATCGCGCTCGCCGGCAGGTAGTACGACCACCAGCCGCTGATTCCGGCCTTGCGGACAAGGATCTCCCTCAGCGGGAGCACGAGCAGCGACCCGAAGGCGAAGTGCACGATCCGGTCGAAGGGATTCCGGCTCAAGGCCAAAAGGTCTTTCAGCCAGAATCCGAATGGCACCTCGGCGTAGGTGTAATGCGCGCCGATCGCATGCAATGTGAGAAACGCGGCGATCAGACAATAGGACAGGTTGGAGAACGGAAATCGGCGGTACGTCACGACCAGCACTCCGACGCCGGTGACCGCCAGAAGATTTTCCAGCAGCCAGTCTTTCCGATCCACCGGGTCAATGGCGAGCACGATCCAGAGCAGTCCATACGACAGCAAGAGGCCCAGTAGCAGACGCGGATTCGTCGAGGGGGTCTTGCGCGGGTCAGCCATGAGGCGGACTAGTCGGCGAGGGCCGCAGCGCGTTGCGGCGACTCTGCCCTGCGCCACGCACGAGCCAGGGCCAGCAGCGCCACACACAACAGCGCTCCATAAAAGGCGGCGGCCATGTCCTTCTGCGCATCCCAGATGTCGCCCTGTGAGCCGAGGTACGTGATGCCCAATTCCGGGTGTACGGCCCCGGCCACCCAGGACTCGATGATTTCCCACAAGCCGCTGAGTCCGAGGACCGTGATCACAGGCAGATAGTAGACGAGCCAGCCACGCGCCCTGCTGCTCATCCGGAACAACTCCTCGATCGGATAAGCCAGGAGAAAGCCGAAACTGAAGTGCACCAGACGATCAAAGTGGTTCCGGTTCAGATCCAGGCCTTGCTGAACCCAGGAGCCCATCGGCACGGCCGCATAGGTGTAGTGCACGCCCACAGTGTGCAGAGTGAGAAACACCGTAATCAGCGCATAGGAGGTGGGCGACAACGGAAGAAGGCGGTACGTCGCAATCAGCACCGCCACCAACAAGGTCGGGAGGATGCTGGCCAGCAACCAGAACTGAGGATCTGCCGGCGCCTGCGCCATCCACACGGATAAGCCGACGTACCAGACTAATAATCCGATTGAAATCCATTTATCGCCAAACACGACAGAACTCCTTGTGACAGGTGGGACAATCACCGCGAAGAGCCTCTTAGTGACCGCTTTACTGTACTGGAGGAAGCCGGTCGCTGCAACCTTGGCGGACACGAAAGATGCGCCGCTCACGACCACTTGTGCAATAATGACGTTGCCCGTCAGCGCTTGCAGGACGAGAGGGTCTTCCTCGTATGACCGTTCACCCGCAATTTCCCGACGAACAAACCGGGGCCGGCGAATTTCAACGCCAGCCTGACGCGTTCAGACAACACATCACGGCGAACGGCAGTTCCGGCTTTCCCGCGGCCGCCGGACGTTATCACCTCTACGTTTCGTGGGCCTGCCCCTGGGCGCATCGAACCATCATCGTGCGCAAACTCAAGAAACTGGAATCAGTGATCGGCATGACCGTCGTCGACCCGATCCGCGACGAACGGGGCTGGGCCTTCCGCGAAGGCCCCGGCCACGCACCGGATCCGATCAACGGATTCAAGTTTCTGCGCGACGCGTACAAAGCCACCGATCCGAATTACATCGGACGCGTGACCGTGCCGGTGCTCTGGGATACGGTCACCAAGCGCATCGTGAGCAACTCAGACGACGACCTCATGCGCATGTTCAACAGCGAGTTCAATCGATTGACCGAAAGCCCCATCGATCTCTACCCGAAGGATTGCGCCTCGAGATCGACGAGCTCAATGCTTTCATCTACGAGCAGGTGAACGACGGCGTCTACCGCGCCGGCTTCGCGACATCACAGGCGGTCTATGAACGGGCGGCCCGGCGGCTCTTCGAAGCGCTCGATCAGTTGGAGGCGCGGCTCGCGACCACCGTTATCTGTTTGGACCGGAGTATGTCGAAACCGACTGGCGCCTCTTCGTCACGCTCGTGCGCTTCGACGCCGTGTACCACGGTCACTTCAAATGCAACGTCCGCCGCATCGTCGACTATCCGAATCTCTTCGGTTATCTCCGCGACCTCTATCAGACAGACCGCATCGCCGACACGGTGAACTTCGATCACATCAAGCGGCACTATTACATCACCCACGACGACATCAACCCCACCCGCATCGTGCCCATCGGCCCGGAGCAGGACCTGACGGCTCCGCACGGACGAGAGCGGCTGGTCTAGTCGGCAAGAGACTTACAGACAACAGCGACCTGCACTCGACCTCGCCATGTAAGAAAGCATCTCTATTTTCCCAGCATGCCCAATCCCCGCGCATCGTCCAGCCAGCTCATCCGCTGGGTGTCCGTCATGCCCTCGATGTTGCCGATTAGCGTAGCTCGAATCGGGCCGATGCCGGTGAACGCCAGGATGTTCCGTTTCAGGCTTTTCAGACTGTGCGCCAGGAAGATCCAACGATAGACAAACGCGGGCATGCCCATCGTAACCACGATTCGCGCGCCTTTTCCGGTCAGGAGTTTTTTCGGCATCGCTCCGCCCTGATGGTACTCGAAGGCGACGCCGGGACGAAAGAGCTGTTCGAAGAAGGCCTTCAAGAGCGCCGGCATCGAGCCGAGCCAGAGCGGATAGAGAACCACGAGATGATCAGCCCAGATCAGATCGTCCTGCGCCTGCTTGATCGAGTCAGCCGGCGGCCCCTTTTCGAAGTCCTCCTTCGTTCTTAGAATTGGAAATTCGATTGAGGCGACCTCGATCCTCTTGATCTCGTGGCCGCCGTCCTCCGCGCCCTTCGCATACTCGTCCGCCAAGGCATGGCCGAAATGGCGGGCGCCGGCATCCGGATGACCCTGGATAATGAGGATGCGTTTCGGCATGGCCGGCATTAGAACAGCGGATGATGAGGCGCGCTGCCGACCGGCGCCGAAGAGGAGGCACCGCTGGCATTGCCGAGAAAGCGCCACGCGCCCTGTTCATAGATCAGGTGGTGCACCTCGCTCACCCAGCTATCAATGGTGATGGACTTCCCCGTCTGCCTGTCGATTCCGTAGAGACCGCCGGTGCAGGTCACGGATATCTTTCCCCATACGCGGCGCACATCCGGGTCCAGATAATTGTACGCCTTCGGCTGCACCCTACAGTGTGCTGCAAGGCTCGGTGCTGCACGGATCCTAACCCCGGTCGGAAGATTGCTTTCCGCCTTTTGCGGCGGTATCCCAGGCGACCTTGCCCCGTTCCATCGCTTCATCCTTTGCCCGAGAGGCATAGTTTCGCAACATGCCCCGAAGCTCCGAGCCGGTTTGCGGAGCAAGCAACAAGGCGACACCCGCGCCGATTAATGCACCCGCCAGGAAGGTCGCATATCCCATCGGCTCCTGGTAATACTGATACTCATCATTTCGCATGACTTCCCCCTTTCCCCCGGACAGACAGGCTATCCAGATTACGGACTGATCGATGTGGCGGTTGCCACATTCTGGCACCCTTGTTCTGATGAAGGTATAAGATGATTGCGGACAAAATCCACAGAATACAGCATGCCAGGCCGACACACGCCACAGTTGGCGTTGCCAACGTCGCAGCCAGACTTGACGGACTCACAGCGCACAAGGCAGGGTCTTATGAACAGTCCCCCCGTCGTAAGGAAGGACTCTGCCGATGATCACTGCGATCGCATTCACCGTCTATCCAGTTTCGAACATGGAACAGGCTCGAGCCTTCTATGAACATGTGCTCGGTCTTAGGGTGAGCCACAACTATCAAGACGTGTGGGTGGAATACGATCTCGGGAATGCGACCTTTGCCATCACCACCACGGACATGGGATACACACCCGGTGCTAAAGGAGCCATGGTGGCGTTTGAGGTGTCGGACCTCGACGCATTTGTTCACAAGATAAAGGAGCGCGCCGTTTCATTTGTCACGGAAGCGTTCGACACGCCGGTGTGCCGGATGGCGGTCATCGAAGATCAAGACGGCAACCACATCACAATCCACAAGCGGCATCCATGAGTAGTTAGTCCGTGTCAGATGAGAACAAGCAGAAACCGTCTCTTGACAACGGTTTGCTATGAATATGGATGGACCAGACACGCTACAGGACGTCGTTCACAGTCTGTCAGGCCACGAAGACCGGCCCGCTATACTGTCGTTCCACAAACACAGCGTGGAGACGTGGTCGTTTGCTGACCTCTCCGATGACATCAGGCGTCTGGGCTGCAGGGCTTCTCCAGGCGGGCCTCGCTCGAGGCCAGCGCGTTGCCGTCTATTCGCCAAACCGGCCCGAATGGCTGATTGGCTGTCTGGCCGTGCTCTACGCGGCTGCGGTGCCCGTGCCCATCGATTCCCAGATCGCCGGCGATGATCTCACTCATGTGGTCAAGGACAGCGACGCACGCTGGATCATGACCATCCGGTCTCTGGCAGGCCGACTCTCGACACTGGGTCTGAACGAGAATGGGACGCTTATCCTCTTAGATGCGGGCAAGGATGATCCTCAGAGCTGGCAACGTCTCCGGCGCCGAGCGGCGAGTCCTGCCTCCGCTCAGCCGGATGATGAAGCCCTACTGTTCTATACCTCCGGGGTCAGCGGCCGACCCAAGGGCGTGCCGTTGAGCCATCGGAACCTACTGGCGAATCTCCAGGGCCTGGTGAAAGCCGGCGTCTATCGTCCGAATGAACGGCTGCTGCTGCCGTTGCCGCTACATCATGTCTACCCTTTCATGATCGGACTGCTTGCCCCCGTGGCACTCGGCATTCCGATTATTCTGCCGCACTCGCTCACCGGACCACAGATCATCCGGGCGTTACGCGAGGGTTCGGTCACCGCCATCGTCGGCGTCCCACGGCTGTATGCGGCCCTCGTACGTGCGATTGAGCGTCGGGTGAGCCAGAAGGGCCGGATCGTCTCCGCTCTTTTCATGCCCTGCTCGCCGGTTCTGCGCTGTTGGCGCGTTACGGCAATATCCGGATCGGCTCATACTTGTTCACCTCGGTGCGTGCACAGATGGCGCCGCAGCTGCGTACTCTGGTCTATGGAGGCTCCGCACTCGCGGCCGACCTCGCATGGCGATTGGCCGGCCTGGGCTGGGAAATCGCCGGCGGATATGGCTTGACCGAAACCTCGCCGATTCTCACGATTGTGCGTCCGGGAAGTCGACGGATCGACACGGCCGGCGAGCCGCTCCAGGTGTTGAAATCCGCATTGGCGACCGTGATCAGTCAACCGGCCACGGAGAAATCCAAGCCCATGGCCCCAATGTGTTTTCCGGCTATCTCCATCTGCCGGACCAC
This sequence comes from uncultured Nitrospiraceae bacterium, assembly GCA_963728135.1. Taxonomy (GTDB): domain Bacteria; phylum Nitrospirota; class Nitrospiria; order Nitrospirales; family Nitrospiraceae; genus Nitrospira_D. Next base: position 102,639 of record CAVSJC010000019.1, read on the forward strand.
AGCGCGGAGGCCTTCACCAGTGACGGCTGGTTTCGCACCGGCGATTTGGGCTATGTCGATCGAGACGGCTGCTTGCATCTGGTCGGACGCGCCTCTTCTCGCATGACCCTGCCAGGCGGTGAGAAAATCTGGCCGAGCGTGTGGAAGAAGTTCTAGACGGAGCGCCGTCCATACGGGAATCGGGCGTGTTGGCTCGCCAAAGCCGGCTGGTCGGAGTGATGGCCCGCCGGCGAGTGTCATTCACACCGGCGAGCGCGAACAGCTGACCCGACTGATCCGTGCCGATCTTGACACGCGCCTGCGTCAGCTGCCTTCCTATTATCGTCTGACCGACTTCATCGTCAGCCTCGATCCCCTGCCCCGGACCAGGCTCGGCAAGATCCAGCGGCACAGACTCGCCGCTTTGTTTGAAGCCGGCAAACGGGCCACAGACAAGGAAGTGGAGGCCAAACCGATTCCGATCGAACGGATGACGCCGGATGACCGTCAGTTGCTGGAAGATCCCGTCGCTTTGCACACCTGGAACTCGCTGGCGGAGCGGTTTGCTTCCGTGCGGCTGACGCCGGAGACGAATATGTCGCTCGAACTCGGCGTGGACTCGTTGGAATGGATGACCATGAGTCTGCAATTGGAGCGACCGCGTGGGTGTCGATCTGCCTGAAGATGCGATCGCGCGGATTGGAACGGTGCGGGATCTGCTGCGCGAGGCGGTCGAAGCCGAGCAGACGACCGGTGTCACGGGTGAACCGGCCATGCAACTCGTGAAACCGGAAGAACTGCTGGATGCCGACCAGCGACAGTGGCTAAGTCCGCGCGGATGGTTTGTGTCTAGACTGGGAGCGGCGCTCTTTACGCTGGACCGATGGCTCATCCCGACCCTGTTTCATCTGGAAGTCCATGGGAGGAATCGAGTGCCCGTCCATGGTCCCCTTGCGTTCTGGCGCCCAATCATGCCAGCCTGCTCGATGCGCACCGGCCCTCATTCCGTCTTGTCAGACACATTCCTCAATCAGACGTGTTGGGGTGGATGGACGGGCGTCATGTTCCGCAATCCGGTCATGCGCCTCGTCAGCCGTGCGACTCGAGTCCTGCCGATCGACCAGAGCGGCCGCCCGCTGGCCAATCTCGCACTGCCTGCGGCAGCCCTGGCAGGCGGTCACAGATCGGTGTGGTTTTCCGAGGGCAACCGGTCTCCGGACGGACGGCTGCAGCCGTTTCAACCTGGTATCGGCTTGGTTCTGACAGCGCACCCCGTCCCCGTTGTTCCAGTGCGAATCGAAAGGACATTTGAAGCGCTTCCCCGCAGCGCACGATGGCCTCGGCGGGCGGGAAACTCAGGATCACGTTCGGAGACAGCGTTAGATCCAGGAGAATTGGGTGGAGACAGCACAGGCGCCGAGCGCTATCGGCGTATCGCCGCGGCATTGCATGATCGAGTCGAGGCTCTGACATGATTTCGCGCCATGAACTCGAAGACGTCGAAGATACGTCGATCCGTTGAGCGCGCTGAATAGGTCGGTTCTTTTAGACCCGAGGAAGATGCGCGCGCCTGACCGTTTGAATTTCACGGAGCGTCGCTTCGGGATCGCTGATTCCTCGGAACTGCATCACGTCGTCTCCGCTAGTGGATTTGAACACAATCGCCCCGATTCCAAGGATCCAATCGATCACACCTTGCTTGATAGCCATATCGCTGACATGTTCCCAGTCGACCGCCTGCATCTCCCGTCCTGTGAATGCGTTGATGATCAGCACCCGATGGGGTGTCGCGGCATACCGCACCCAGTACCGTAACAGGCAGGCGACGGCTCCAAGAGCCATGGCACCCATGCCCCAGATCTCACCACCAGGCATGCCGGCCTGCCGAGAGTAAGGCCCCGCGCAACGCAGCAAACAGACTGACGAGATAGAGCCAGGCAAACTGATTCCAGGACACGTAGGTCTGCCAGGATTCTGATTCCTCGGCTTGTACTGTGGTAACCATGTTCAAGTAGGGAGCATAACAGAATTCACCGTAAAGAATATGGTCCCATGCCAATGGAGCAAGAACGACGAACTCACTGGATCGTTGACACAGCAGATTGGGCGTATTACTTGCTGTTCTGTCAAATAGGAAATCACAGTGTAAAACAAAAGGGGCGATTACTAGTGGTTATTGACCGGCGCTTCTCGTCATGCTGTCCGAAGAGATGCCTGACAGATGCAGCCCTGTGCCATGGGGTGAAAAGGAGACACGCCATGTCCGTAGCCAAGATCATTGAAATCAGTGCGGAATCCACAAAAAGTTTCGAGGACGCCGTTCGACACGGCATCGACAGGGCCTCCAAGACGATCCATAACATCAAGGGAGCCTGGGTGAAGGAACAGCAGGTCCTGGTAGATCAGGGGAAGGTCACGATGTATCGGGTGGACCTCAAAGTAACCTTCGTACTGGACTAGTCCTCAGGGAAGGTTCCGGAAGAACTGATTGGAGGTGCAGGTTGTGCAATTTAAACGTCGGATTAGCCAGAGTCTTTTCTTTGTTGATGGTGATGGGAGCTGTGGCCTGGACTCTGGCATTCGCTGCATCGGCCCCCCTCTCCGAGTCGCCGACAGAAGTGGTGCGGGCCAGCTTACAGAAGTGTTTCGCATCCTGGACGATCCGAAGCTGAAAGAGCCGGCTAAAGCTACCGGGCGCAGGCAGAAGCTGGAAGAAGTGATCTCCAGCCGTTTCGATTACGCCGAAATGTCGAAGCGAACGTTGGCCTCACAATGGAGCAAGCTGAACGCTGAGCAGCGCAAGGAATT
>CAVSJC010000020.1:0-63456 GCA_963728135.1 uncultured Nitrospiraceae bacterium
CCGCCTCTTCGGCGCCGGATTCAGCATGAGCCAAATCCACCAACAAATCGGTCTCTGGCACAGACACCTCAAAGTCCTGCCGCAAGGAACAATGAGAGGCATCCATCACGGCGCCGAATCCGGCCAGATCGCCGCGCCGTAACCGATCGACGGCGGCGAGCACCCGCTCATTTTCCGTCACCACATGCCGGGCCCGGGCATTCAAGGGTGGGGGCAATGCGTCGATGCGCGAGAGGACCGCCTGCTGTCCGGCGCCTTCGAGATCCCGTAAGGCCTGCACCCCGAGCAACGCAGAGGCGGCTTCACATTCCTTGCGACGCTCCTGGTAGGAGCCGGTGGCATGACTGTGGCGCACACCGGAATGAATCACGACCCACTCAAGAGACGCCGGCAACGGGATGTGCTCATAGTCAACGGCCGCGACGTCGAGAAAGAACGCCGACCCGGGCCGGCCGAGCGCGCACACCATTTGATCCATGATGCCCACCGGGGCGCCGACAAACTCAGTTTCGGCGCGGTGCGCGAGCCGCGCGATGATGGCATCTGGTAACTCGAGACGTGCGGCGGTGCCGATGGCCCGAAGGAGCGCGACCAGCAATGACGCGCTCGACGACAGCCCGGCGCCCAGCGGCACGGAGGATGAGATGCGCAGGTCCAGTCCGGGAAGCTGATGTCCCTCGCGACGCAAGATCGCGGTGACGGCCTGAATGAAATCGAGCCAGTCCTGCCCGGGCCGCTCCTGGCCGAGCTGATACTCACCATGCGCGTGGGAAGCCTCCACGCTTGCGCTCCAGACATGCACCACATGGTCCTGGCGGAGCGCCAGTTCCACGCAGGTTTCCTGCGGGATGACCATCGGCAGCACATAGCCGCCGTTATAGTCCGTGTGATCCCCCATCAAATTCACGCGGCCCGGCGCCGAGGCGGCTACCTCCGGTACGCGGTGAAAGAGCGCCTCGAACGGCGGCAGAGTGACGGGCACCTGTGCGCACGTAGGATTAGCCATCGAGGCGCACCTCGACGGCCTGCAGTTCAGCCGCTTTGGCTTCCGGCAAGGTATCGGATGTGAAGACCCCGGCGCCCAATTCGCTGCCGGCCAGATACTTCAGGCGTCCGGGCATCCGATAGGCCGAGTAACATTCGATGTGCAGGTGCGCTTCAGGGTGGGGCCGCCCGTCGGTGGGCGCTTGATGGAAGACCATCACGTACGGAAACGGCCGTTGCCAGAGCCCGTCGTACTTCAGCAACACGGTTTTGAGCGCGCGGGCCAGGTCATGCCGCTCGCTTCCGGACAACTCATCCAACGACGACGCTGCCCGCCGGGGGGCGATCCAGACCTCGTAGGCATAACGGGCAAAGGCCGGCACAAACGCCGTCGCCTCCTGTCCGGCATAGAGGACCCGCCGTCCGTCCCGTATCTCCTCCTCTATGTGAGCGGCCAGCAACCCCCGTCCATGCGCGTGGTAATACTCGGCCTGATGGCGAAGTTCGAGGGCGGCGACCGGAGGAATGAAGGGAAAGGCGTAGATCTGGCCGTGAGGATGATGCAGCGTCACGCCGACTTCCACTCCCCGATTTTCAAACGGCATCACATATTCGATTTCCGGACGGCCGCCCAGTTCGCGGTACCGGTCTGCGAGCGCCTCCAACACGACGTCCAGGTGATCGAGCGGCAGGGTCCCGAGCGAGGAGGCGGGGTCCTGGGTGTAGACGACGACTTCGCAGGCGCCGATCCCCGGTCTGGTCTCGACGAGCGAGGGCGGTGCCGGCTCAGATTGCGGCTGCATGGTAGGAAACCGGTTTTCAAACACGGCGACATCGTAGTTGCCCACCGGTAATTCCGTCGGCTGCGCGGCATCGGTCGTCGGAGCTAACGGATTGTACTCAGCGGGAGGCAAGAACGTCCGGTGTTGGCGGTGCGCCGCATACGCGACCCATTCACCGCGGAACGGATGCCAGCGGAAATGGCCGGCCGATGAGGGGCGGTCGCCGACAGGGTTCGGCGTGTCCGCCGCCACAATCGGCGCTCGCCCGTACAGTCTCATGCGCCGACCGTCCGGTTTGATCCGGTCCAGCTGATGGACTGTCAGCCCTGTAGACGGCGTGCTCATACGGTCGAGGCTCCCGGCTTGAATGCATAGACCGCATACCGTCCTGGCCCCCGTGTCGCCTGCGCCATTCGGTCCAGTGGAAACTTCGGACGGCGATCGGCGTACAGCAATCCGTTGGCCTCCTGATAGGTGTCGGCAAACTGCGTGTAACAAAAGCCGGCGAGCAACTGCAGGCCATGCACGACGCTCAGCAATTCGGTATAGCGCCGCTCCAGATCCTCGGTGTTCTCGCTCGCCGAATAGCCCCACGTATCTTCGGCGTGGACGGCGATGCCGCCGAATTCCGACAGGATAATCGGATGGTCCACTTGCGCATGGCCTTGCAGCATGAGCAGGCGACCTCCCGGCCGCTCGTGCTGAAAGAGCCGGACCCGCACATCGGCGGTTTCATACCGGCGCGCCATGCGGTGCGGCTCATCGTCATAATCGTGAATGCCGATGATATCGGTGGCGACACTTTCCCAGCCGTCGTTCCCGACGACCGGCCGCGTGGGATCGAGGGTTTTCGTGAGATGATAGAGGGCCTGCACGTAGTGCCGTTCCGGTGCGTTATCCGGCAGGTTGGGCACGCCCCACGATTCATTGAACGGCACCCAGGCCACCACGCAGGGATGGTTGTAATCGCGCCGTATGACCTCTTCCCATTGACGCTGCACCCGTTCGATCGACTTCATCGTGAACCGATAGGCGCTCGGCATCTCCTCCCACACCAACAAGCCCAGGCGATCCGCCCAATACAAATATCGGGGGTCCTCAATCTTTTGATGCTTGCGGACGCCGTTAAACCCCATCAGCTTCACCAGTTCCACATCGCGGCGAAGCGCCGCTTCGTCGGGAGGCGTCATGCCTGTCTCCGGCCAGTACCCCTGGTCGAGGACGAACCGCAACTGTGTGGCACGCCCGTTGAGAATCACGCGGTCTCCCTGGATCGCCACTTCCCGGAGCGCGGTATAGCTGTCGATTCGATCCAGCACCTGGTCTTTGGCATTGAGCAATTCCAACCGCACGGCAATCAGCGTCGGCGAGGTCGGGCTCCACAGCAGTTCGTTCCGCGAGTCGTCGATCCCCGGGTCGGACAGCGCGATCCGGCGGTGCACCTCTCCGGCCGAGAGGCTGTACACGTCCTGGGCCAGCACCTCGGCGCCGACCTTCATGGTCGCCCGCAGGCGGTCCGCCTCACCCTCCCGCCCGCCGATCTCGACGTTGAGACCGATTTCCCAGCGGCTCAAGTTGGGCGTATAGCGGACATCGGCGATGTAGGTCTGCGGCACACGTTCGAGCCAGACGGTCTGCCAGATGCCGCTGGTTCTCGGATACCAGATCAGGTGCGGTTCCCGCTGCCAATCCTGCTTCCCCCTTGGCTGTTGCAGATCCTGCGGCAGATCGAGCGCGCGGACCACGATGTCGTGCCGGGTTCCTTCATGGACGTGCTCGGTGATATCGAAAGTAAACGGGGTATATCCGCCTTCATGAGAGCCGACCGAGACGCCGTCGATCCAGACCGTAGCCGTGTGATCGACGGCACCGAAATGCAGCCACAGACGCTCGCCATGCCGTAGCTTCATGGCGGTGATCTCACGTCGATACCAGCAGCTTTTGAAGAATCCCGTTTCACCGATGCCGCTTCGCGCCGTTTCCGGCGCGAAGGGCACCTCGATGACGCTTCGCCACGAGACGTCCTCGGGGCGCTGCCAGGCGGCATACGGATCCAGCGCAAAATCCCAGGGTCCGTTGAGACTCAGCCAGTGTTGCCGGCGGAGTTGCGGCCGCGGATAGTCGCCGAGTTGGTCGTCCGGCTCTGATTCCGTCACGGCAGACTCAGACCCTCGCCCGCATTGGACACGCAGATCCCACCGGACGAAGTCCTCTGCCGCCTCTCCCTGTGGACCATCGCTAGGCCCCGGCATCCGCAAGACAGATCTGCTCCATCAGGCGGCGAATTTCCGCCAGATGGCGGTCTTCTTCGGCGAGCGCCTGAGTGAACTGGGCCGCCATATCGTCCTGGCCCATTTCTCCCGCCAGCTTGATCAGCAGCTGCCAGCCGTCGTTGTCGGCGAGTTCAGCGACCTGGATGGCGTGCAGGCTTTGCGCGATCGACATGCGCGGATCGGTGATCACCTGCATCAAGCCGATGGAGGCCACGGCGTTCGTATCGGCCATCGGCGTCACACAGGTCGGGTCCGCGCCCAGCTGCCGCAACGCATCCCAGACGATCCCGATATGCGCGGCTTCCTCGGCACGGAACCGCTCCAGTTGATCTATCGGGAGCGCGCCTGCCTCATCGGTCCGAACGAGACACTTGGCGATGAAGGCGTCATACAGGCGGGTCCCGGTCCGTTCAAAAGCCAGCCGGCCGCCGAGCTTGTCGATGAGCACCTCGGCGTGGCGGCCCATCAGTTTCTGCATCCCCGCCTTGGCCGCGCCTTTCACCGTCCCCGGCATCGGGACGGTGCCGATCGGATCCGCGTCCTCGAGGTACGACCGGCGGTAGTCGGCGAGCGTCTGTGCGGTGCCGCTGGACGTGGGCGGAAACTCCTGCACGCCCTGGATCAAGGCCTCGACGTCCTGCGGCGACATGTCGATGCCTGTGCGATTCATTCCCATGGATGTCGGTGAGTTCATGCTGCCTCCTTCAAGCCTCGTTGGGCGGTCAGTTCGCCGCCGGGAGCCCATTGCCACCCGGCCGCAACAGTTTCTGTGGGAGAGCCGTCCTGATTCATTTGGCGACGGTAGGACAGGGACCGCTCGGGCTCCTGAGCCTTATTGACGAACCGCGGCCCGTCAGCCCGCAGATCCACCTCATCGCGCAACACCTGCCGCACGTATTCGCGATTGCTCTTGTAGGCAATCGGTTCGGGCAGAGAAGACGGCAGGAATTCGGCCGGATCCCGGCGCTCGACCTGCTTACAGACTTCGATCGCCAACTGGAGGTGACCGAGCTCATAGTCGAGGAAGCGTTCCCAGATCGACTTGATGCGCGGGTCATCTTCCTGGGTCACGCAGCTGTAGTAGTTGTAGACCTCGTTGGCTTCATGCAGGAGCCACTTCTCGATCCAGCTTTCCGTCGGATCGATGATGGATTCGTATTGCGTCACGTGCTGCTCTTCGATCGACGCGATCTCCGCGTAGAGCTGCCGGGCCAGCGGATCGGCAAACCAGGGCCCGTAGTGCATGTAATAATCGTGCGTCTGATGTTCCCCCGCCAGGATCGTATAGGCATGCAGCTTCGTCAGCGGCTGCGCGGTCCGCTCGTCGTAGTGCTCCCGCAGATCGTCGAGTGGATCGCGGTGCTCCTCCGCCGTCGGACGGCCTGGCGTGATGTCCGTGTACCCTTGCGTAATGGTGTTCGCATCAATGCCCTGCAGGCGATCCAGCAAGGCGGCGTAACGGTACAGGTGATCGAAGTCTTCCAGCAGGCCGAAACGCAACACCTGCGCGATGTAGGGGTCCGGCTCGACCTGGGCCAAAGACGCCGTCACTTCAATGGCGACCTGCTCGTACCCGATCGTCGTTTCCAAAGGCGAGTGATCCGCAGACAACAGCCAATTGACGATCGTTTGCTGATGCTGCTCTTTCCGGCGCACTTTGGCGAGCGACGCTTGCAGCTCTTTGTTCATGCGCGCGCAGGAATGGCTGAAGCGGACGGTTTCGGATTCGATGCCGTTCATCAGGATGATCCGCACGCGCGTAAACGCATCGACGTTCAGCTTGCTGATCGGCTTTTGAACCAGATCCTTCCAGGTGAAGATCTGCCGATCGATCGGCGTCCCTTTGTCGGTCAATAGATTGACGGCCATAGCATTGCTCCCTCGTGGTAAATGGTGATGTTCTCGCCCCTGTTGGTTGTGCCCGTTGCAGGCCGGGTCAGGTCATGCGGCCAGCGCCGATCCGGCGCGCACGTCGCGCACGTCCACCATGCGATGGACGGCGCCCGTCCGACAGTTGTCGCAGCGCCGCAATCCCCGGCACTCTCGTCGCCGAAGTACCGGGTGAGGAAGCGGACACGGCAATCGGTCGTCTGTCCGTACTTCATCATCGTGTCCAACCGGTCCCGATCAGATTGATGCCGGCTCTCGTATTCACTCAGGTACCGCCCCAGTTCGTCTTCATCGCGAAACCGGCGTATCAGCGACAGACGACGTTCTCGTTCTGCGATCCCGCTCGCCTCCAGCAGCGCGGCGATGACTTTGACCTTCTTGTCTGGAAGTGCGGCCCCGGCAGCCAGTTCTTTGAGCGTCAACCCGCGTCCGCCGGCTTCCTCCGCGCGGATCAAGGCTCGATAGACTAAGGCGCAATCTTCACGGCGAGGGTATTTACCGCCCAGGAAGTAGGACTGCACCCGCCGGTCTTCCAGACGGAAGAAGAGGACGGCTCTGGCCGGTCGCCCGTCACGACCGGCACGCCCGGTCTCCTGAACATAGCTTTCGAGCGAATCGGGCAACGAATAATGGACCACCAGGCGAAGGTTGCTCTTATCGATGCCCAGCCCGAACGCTTTCGTCGCGACGACGACCCGGTACTCGTCGTCCATAAAGGCCTGTTGGGTGCGATGCCGCTCCTTGGCGCTGAGTTTCCCGTGATACAGCCCGACGTTGACGCCGGACTGTTTGAGTCGTCCGAACAAGGCGACCGCTTCTTTAATCGTGGCGACATACACGAGCGCGGGACAATTCTGAGGGACCTTCGTAGCAGCGCCGCCAGATGGGCCTGCTTGTCCGCCTCGCTGACGGTTCGCCGGACCTCGTACAGGAGATTCTCGCGGTGACTCCCGCGGTTCACGATGGTGGCCTGCGGGATATCGAGCTGTTTCAGGATGTCGCCCGCCACCGCAGGCGTCGCCGTGGCGGTCAGCGCCAACACCGGCGGCCGGCCCAACGCCTTCACCGCCGCGCGGATGGACCAAATACGCAGGACGAAAATCATGCCCCCATTGAGAGACGCAATGCGCCTCGTCGACCACGACCAGCGACACGCCGGTCCGCTTCAACATGGCCACACAATCTGCCTGTTCCAACCGTTCCGGGGTCACATAGATCAGTTCTGGTTCTCCCTCCCTGATATCAGCGACCGCCTCTCGTTCATCTTCGCGCGAGAGCGTGCTATCGAGCTTCGCGACCGGAATCGCCCGATCCTCGAGTTTGTCCTGCTGATCCTTCATCAGCGAGATGAGCGGCGAGACGACGACGACCGCATGAGGGAGAAACAGCGCCGGAAGCTGATAGCAGAGCGATTTCCCGCCGCCGGTCGGAAGGACGCCCAGGGCATCGCGCCCCTCCATGACCGCCTCGATCAACGCCTCTTGACCGGGCCGGTAGGAGGTCACCCCGAGGCGCTGTTTAACCTTCCGCACATTGTGTTCGGACCAGCTCAGACATTGATTCATGCGCGCATGCACTCGCCGGCGTCATGAGACAAGGCCGGCCTGCGAAACGTCATCGCACCGGGCTCACATCAGGCGTCGCAATCTCGAGCACATATCCTTGGTCGTCCATGAGCAACACCACATCCTGACCCGCGTGTAAGCGGTCGAGCTTTTTCAGCGGAGGCCGGAAGGGCACTTCGCGCTCATGCCCCTGCTCCGAGATTTTGAGACGACCTTCGCCGCCCGAGGGACCTTCGACGGACGGCTGCTCCGCGCCCCGAAACACCGCCCGCACCTGCCGGTGCGCTCCCTTGATCCGGGCTTTGTTATTGTCGGCGGATTCCTGCACCGCGTGGGCGCTCGCCAATTGCGCATCCACCAGCTGCCCGGTTTCATCCGCCATGAACAGCGCTTCCACGCCGACCGGGATCGCCGTGAGCTTGCCTTTGGCACGGTCAGCCACCATGAACGTCTTCGTCCCCTGCTCTGTTTCGATCACCGCCTTATCCAGGCCGACCGTCAAGGGGGTACTCAATTTGCCGCGCACCACTTGATGATGCGACTGCTCGCCGGGATGGTGATAGTCAACGACCGCATTGTGATCGTTCAAGGTCACCACGATAGGATCGCCGGCCTTGAACGTCTGGCCTTTGAGATGCGCCGGTCGGAGCGGCACAAACAGCGGCTGCGGATTGCCGATATCGATTTCAATCTGGTTGCCGCGAATCTCCTTGATCCGCCCGGACACCATCCGATTGCCTGCCAGGTTGCTCTCGGTCGCTTCCGAGATCGCCTTCTCTCCGCCGGTGGGCCCCCGCTGGTCGCGCTGGCGGTCCGCTCGCTCCTGCGCCGCCCCAAATCCACTGTCCGGCGCGGCGGCGGATGCAGCACCTTCTCCAGCCACGAGGATGACCAGCAACATCGGGACGACGGCGATGATGTCAAATCGAGATTCAGCCATTGGGATGCTCCTTTCTGCTCGTGGCCACACGACTCTGTCACGATTCAGGCCCGCGACGAGAGGAGCCTTAGCTCAAGCCTGTATGACGCAGGCCACACATGTGGCGATCATCAAGAACTCGAAAGTCATGTGTACGAGTAGCAAACGGCGGACCATACTCGATTCGTAATTGGGACACTGGAGACCAGACAATACACACGAGCGCGACTCGAGCTGTCCCGGTACCGGAGACAGCCTGTCTCAACTCGGACAAGATAGGCTCCTCAATCGACGTGCTCGCGCCAGGGATATATCTAGGCGGGCCGGGTCGCCCCAGTCCTGTGTTCTAGGTTCAGTGGTTCGGAAGACTCGTGCATCACAGTCGTGCGACCATCACACTCATTACTGCCATCCGGCTACTTCATAGCCGCGCTCTTGGAGACAGCGGGTCACGATATTCACATTGGCCTGGTTCGGCTGAGACGATCCACCTGAAAACAGACCCGAGATCAATCCCCACACGGCGCCGCTCGCCGCCCCGATCAACGAACCGATCCCCGCTGAACCGCTGATGGCCCCGCCCACCGCGCCGCTCGCAGCACCGGCCCCCGCGCCGACCGCCGTATTCGTCGCGACCTGTCCGGCCCGGCCGCTGCCTTCCCGTGCTCCGGCAGAATCGGCGACCTCGCGACAGGATTCGATATCCTCCTCCGCCTTGTCCTGTCCGACGGACTGCAGATGCGCATTCGGATACAGCACCGGCTCCGCACTGGAACAGGCGGCGCAACAGAGCAGTCCCGCGAGCATGTATCGTTTTAGGCTGACCATGCGAGCTTACGGCTTCAGCACAATTTTGATGCACTCGTCCTGTTTGTTCAGGAACGTATGGTAGCCCGCGGGGGCATCGTCGAGCCGCAGCCGGTGCGTCACCACGAAGCTGGGATCGATTTCCCGATTTTTGATCCGCTCCAGCAGCGGGCGAAAATACCGCTGGACATGTGTCTGTCCCGTCTTGATCGTCAGCGCCTTATTCATGAGCGCCCCGAAAGGAATTTTGTCCACCAAGCCTCCGTAGACGCCAGGAACAGACACCGTTCCACCGTTGCGGCAGGCCATGATGGCCTGGCGCAGAACAATGGGACGGTCCGATTCCAGCATCAAGGCCTGCTTCATGCGATCGTACGCCTGCAGCGGACCCGGCGTGTGGGCTTCGAGTCCTACCGCGTCCATGCAGGAATCCGGACCACGGCCTCCGGTCATCATCATCAGCGAGTCGTACACGTCGGCCTCTTCGTAGTTAATCGTCTCCGCGCCGCCGTCGCGAGCCATTTGCAGACGCTCGGGCACCCGGTCGATGGCAATGACGCGGTCCGCACCGAGCAGAAATGCGCTGCGGATGGCGAATTGCCCGACCGGCCCGCAGCCCCAGATCGCGACCGTATCGCCCGGCGCGATATCGCAGTTCTCAGCGGCCATATACCCGGTCGGAAAGATGTCGGAGAGAAACAGCACCTGTTCGTCGGTCAATCCATTTTCTATCTTGATCGTTCCGATATCGGCAAACGGCACCCGGGCATACTCCGCTTGACCGCCGGCGAACCCGCCGGTCAAATGCGAGTAGCCGAAGATGCCGGCAGGAGAGTGCCCGAACATTTTTTCGGCCATCCAGGCGTTCGGATTGGAATTCTCGCAGAGCGAATACAATTCCTTCTGGCAGAAGAAACAACTGCCGCATGAAATGGGAAAGGCAACGACGACCCGGTCGCCCACCTGGAGCTTTTTCACGTCGCGGCCGATCTCGACCACTTCGCCCATGAACTCATGTCCGAGGATGTCCCCTTTCTCCATCGTCGGCACGAAGCCGTTGTAGAGATGGAGGTCAGAACCGCAAATTGCCGTCGACGTAATTTTGACAATCGCATCGCGCTGATTGATGATTGTGGGATCGGGCACGTTCACCACTTGCACATCCTGTTTGCCGTACCAGCAATTTGCTTTCATGAAGCCTCCTGAGTCGTCTGTCTGGTCTGTCTGGTCTGTTTGGTCTGTCTGGTCTGTTTGGTCTGTCTGGTCTGTCTGGTCTGTCTGGTCTGTCTGGTCTGTCTGGTCTGTCTGGTTTGTCGGTCTGTCTGGTTATCCGGTCTGACGAGACAGACCAAATAGACAGTCTTTTACCGTTTCACCGCTTGATCGTATTTCCACGAGGTGCTGCTTGTGCGTCCGGCCGGCTGGCCCTCCGTCGTGATGATCTCGCCGGTCTCCATCAACTGCTTGAAGCGCCGCAGGTCCGACTTGATCGTCTGGCTGGGGTCCTCTCCGAACAGTGCGCCGACGGCCGCGCCGAGCGCGCCTGCGGGCGGCCGGTATTGCATCTGCACGGTGACGAAGGTGCCGCGGCCTTGCGGCGCCGCCGAGAACCGGATGGATCCGGCGTGATGCACATCGGATCCTTCGAGGGCACACCAGGCAATCAGTTCATCCGGCCGCTCCTCGGTAATTTCGGCGTCCCATTCCACGGACGTCCCGGCCGGGCCCGTGGCGACCCAATGAGAGCGGCGATCGCCGGTGACCTGGACAGATTGAAGGTGGTGCATGAACCGGGGCAGGTTCGTAAAATCGCGCCAGAAGCGATAGAGCTCTTGAGGAGAACGGTTGATCGCCAGACTCACAGTGACCGGCATCACGCCGTCTCTCGTTTCCGCTCCACGGGTGAGTTGTTGCGCGCACAGCACGTCCAAGACGGTCACGCCCATGACGGCCGCGCCGGCTGAGATGACCCGGCTTTTTTGCGCCCCGGGCGAGAGGAAGGCTGCCCCGAGACAGGCGAGATCCATGGCGTCGCCACCCACGCGCGCCCAGACACCCGACGCCGGAGCGCGTTGGGCAAGAATGCCGACACCGCTCGCAATCTCACGCAACCCGAGCGCGCGGATCAGGCCGGTATAATCCGGGCGCACCCCGACGAGCCTGGCCATCCCTCTGGGAGCGGCCAACTCAGCCAGTCCGAGCGCGATGCTGAACCAACCCAGGCCATTGGCCCATTGTTGTTCCTGACTGATCGATCCATGGTCTCGAGATCTATCCGCCTGCGAAGACCGGCGGGAACCTCCTGCCCGCCTCCTGTCCGCTCCTCTGCTCAGCTGAGTCTGTCGCTCCGATTGCGTCGTCGTTGGTGGTTGCAACGATTGCATGGCCATCACGTCCTCCTTCTTCAAATCCTGTCACGATCTGCGATTCGTACAATGCTGCAAGACCGGATCGTCCTCGTCGTAGGCTCTTATCGCCTCATCTCCTTATGGATCGTGACTGCCCGGCCCTGTGAGGTGATCGTTCCCGTGACGACATCACCGGGTTGGAGATCGGTGTCACCGGCCGTGCGGGCATCCACGACCAGTGTCGTGTCCGTGCCGGTTAATTGCCGGACAATGTGGGTATCGCCCTTCGATGTGATGATGCGCCCTTGCACCGTCTGCATGCCCGCGGATTGGCCGGGATTCACGCTGGGGTCTTCGATGCCGGTGTCCTGGCGGGCCACATCTTTCGAACCTCCGGTGGAAGGTTTGGCCTTGCCGCCTGCCCGCTGCCGTTCTCCTTCGACGCGGTAGTTCGGTCCCTGGCCTTGCTGCTTGAGCCGCTTGTCGCGGATGTCTTCTTGTTGGGACTGGGTCTCGCGCAATCGTGGATCGCCTTGGGGCAAAATCGCATCCTGACTCAAGGCCGGCACTGCGTGGATCGAGAGCATGAGGATGGCGGAACCGAGAGCCTGCGTCCGTGTCATGGGTGCCTCCTTGGTTCTCCTCGCAAGCCTGCCGCGGCCCATCAAGCCGGATGCGAACAGGCCCGCCGCTAATGCGCCATACAGCCAGGGAAAGCTGCGACGCGTCAGAGTCAGTTCGAAGCCTGGCGTGAAGCGGCTGGGAACCATGTAATAGTCGGTCACATAGGCTATCGCCGAAACGGCCAGACTGGCTCCGGCTAAGGCCCGGATGGAATCCGGTTCCTCAAAGGAGCGACGGCCGGCTTGATACACCACGGCCCAGAATCCGCAGGCGGCGCCATTAAGAAGAAGTCCGAGCCCGGTGTGCCGCCAGGTAAACTCGGTCCGCGTGGCCGTCAGCGGTCCCCACACGATATGGCTGATGGCGTTGATCGGTTCCCAGCGCGAGTGCCCCTCGGCCTTTCCACGAGCCGCGGCCATGCCTGCGACCGCGCCGCTGCTGACTGCTCCGGCCACCAGAACCTCGGCGACGTTACTGCTCATATTTCTCCACCACGTTCGGGGGGCGCACGTGAGCTTTATCCGGGTCCTGCCCCGTCCCCCGGAGAGCGCGACGCTGCCGCAACAGATCCCAGCATTGATCCAGTTCTACCTGCACATCACGGAGCCTGGTCCGGTCCTCGTCCGTCATCGAGTCCTGGACATGAAGCCGGTGCTCCTGATCAACCAATTCTTGTATGTGGTTCAGCACAGACTGATCGGTCGTGTGATCATTCATCTGTTCCTCCGTAGGACGTGGTTCATAGCGCGCGCATGAAGGCCGCGAGCGCCTTTTTTTCCTCCTGATCCAGCTTGAGACCGCCCACCACGTTAAAGAATTCCACGGCGTCTTCCAGCGTGGGAAGGCGGCCGTCGTGGAAATAGGGCGGCGAATCCTTGATGCCGCGAAGGACGAACGTCTTGATCGGCCCGTCCGCCGACGCGCCGAATCGTTCGAGCTTCAGGTCATGCATCTGGTGATCGGTGTAGGACGGCGGCAGATGGCACGAGGCGCATTTTGCTTTTCCAAAGAACAGGTCTTCTCCGCGCATCTCCATCGCGGTGGCCTTGTCGCGGTCCAGCCGGCCGGTCATCGGATCCAGATGCGGAGCCGGCGGAAAATCGATCATGTTTTGCATCTGACCCATGTGCGCCACCGGCACTCTGTCGATGATGTTCATGCCCTTTTTCATGGCGCGTATCGGATCGCCATTGAAATAGGCGGTGCGCTGCTCGAATTCGGTGAAGTCTTCCACGGAGCGGATCGAACGCTTCGACCCGTGAATCTGCTGGTTGAACATGCCGCGGAGACTCGGCGTATCGAGGCGCAGCCGCTCCATCTGCGGCCTGGTATCGGGATTCAGGTGAAATTGGCCGGTCGAATGGAAATTCACATGGCAATCCAGGCAGGTCACGCCCAGGCTGGGCTTCGCCGTTTTGCGGTCGTGGGTCGCGTTGAATTCTTCCTGCGCGAACTGCGTGACGAGCATCCGCAGGCCGTCGAGCTGCGCCGGCGTGACCAGGCCGCGGAACAGCCGGTCGAAATTCTCCGCATGGAGGACTTCCCCTTGGGAGACGTCACCGAGTTCGGGATGCGTGGTCAGAAAGATGGGGGGCGGGAATTCAGGAAGCAGGCATTCCGGCAGATCGAAGTCCACGTCGAAGCGTTCGAGGCGTGGGAACTCTTTGATCTGCAGCTGTGGAAACACCTGGCCTCCGACGGCCTGCTTCACATGAGGCAGGCGGTCGAAGCCCTGCGGGAACACGTTCTTTTTCTTGATCTCGTCGGAAGTCAGCCGGCCCAGTTGATCCCAGGTCACACCCGAAGGCAGTTTGACGGCGGGACCGATCGGTTGCGGCTTCCCTTTGGTCATCGTCACGCCGTCCGCCGACCGGCAGGTCAGATTGTAACGGTCCTGCAGGAGCTGACGCTGCTCCTTCATGACGGCCGGTTTCTCGGCCACATCTTTCTTCATCACCTGCTCGAAACTTTTCTGCGGGTCCTGGCCGGGCGGCGCTCCGAAGAGGTCGTAGGAAAAGTCCACTCCGTCGAAGCCTTTTTTCTTGGTGTCTTCGATCGTCCCGAGCTGCGCTTGCTGTTTCTTCCCTTCGGGGGTCGGCTGGGCCTGGCCCGAGGGCAGGGAAGAAAGCGCCCAGAGGGACGCGCATGCGACGGCGGCAAACATCCATGTGAACGACCAACGATCCGGCTTCATGTGTCCCTCATTGAAATGGAGGCGGTCTACGGAAAGACGCCTCGTTTATTGCGCATTGTGGCCGGGAACGCCGATTGCCGTGGCGATCTGTTGGGCCTCATGGAGATGTTGTTTCAGAATCGGAAGTGAACCGGCCGCCCACTGCTGGACCTGTGGGTCTTTGATGGCTTGAGCGCCTTCCTCAAACCTGGTGAGGTCCTTCATATGGTCGCGCACCATGTACATGATGTAGGCCCGGTCGAACTCCTTGCCGGACAATTGAGCAAACTGCTGCCGTTTCTGTTTGTGCTTCTCGCTCAACTCCATGGGCAATTGGATGCCTTCTCGCGCCGCCAGCTGCTGGACTTCCTGACCGGCTTTCTGATGGTCTTCAATCATCTTTGATCCGAACTCCTTGACCTGCGGGCTTGAGGCCTTTTGGGAAGCCAGGCGGCCAAGCGCAATTTCCAACTGCTGCGCTTCGGCAGCTTTCTTGAGAAAGAATTCGGCGCTCGAGGTGTTTTCTTCTTGAGCCGCAAGAGCCGCAACCGGAGCAAGGCCCACTACCGCGGCTGCCATGAGGGCCATGACGGACTGACGATACATCTACACCTCCTTTCTCCATCCCGAATGTGCTGGCGTCATTCCAGATCCATGCTGCTACATGCCGGGCAGCTGAACCGGAAACAAAAGACCGACACAAACACGGGCTTTGTGCCGGACATCAACAGCGGATCGTATCCAGTCACTATGAGCAGGCCGGAGAAGATTGAACGACTAGCAAATGCCCGAGAGAACTTTTTGAATTCCACGGGGCTTGATCTTACTCATCCAGCGCTGAGCCGAAACCGCTGGGGTGAGAAGAATGGCTGAGCGTCTAGCAGGGTCCACTACCGCAGAATTGATCAGTCGAGCAGACTGAGGACTTGCGACTCTGGTAAGTCGGGATGTCTGGCTATCCTCTTAAGGTTATTTGCATGGATCGGATTAGATCCAGCAAGCATTGTTTTTGGTTCTCCGAACCTGACTCACCGACCTTAAATCAACATTCTTAAAAACGTCTAAACATCACTCCAGTGTAGCGGTTTATATTTCCTATCGGTTCAACACTGAAGTGGCCCGCCGCTTGCTAACTCATCGTTGCGGAAGCATCTCCTGGCAGGGATCCGGACGATAAGGAGACCATCATGGAATACGGAGCGATCTTAATAGTCACCAACACCTTGATGGCCGCTTTTCTTTACGTCGTGATCAACCTGATCTGGCATGAGTAGCGGACTGGAATCATGAATTTTGAGCGTGCTGGTTAAAGAAAGATGATGAAGACTGATTGGTGCGGTGCGGAGCGACAGATTCTTAAAAATGGCTTAGGGATCGAGGATAAGGGGCAAGTGCGTAACGAGTGAGCGGTTGCTGTGCTGTTCGTACGGACGGTCATTGCGCTATTGGCGTCCTGATTGACCGTTATTCTCTGGGGGCGACAAACACAGGTTGAGGATGTACGACGAGAACCCGAGTCGTTTCGGCTATCTTAAGCCGCGCCTACTGAGGCCAACCAGACCCGGCACAGCCGCCGAAGATCAGGCCGAACAGGACCGGGAGGCTACATATAATGGTGTGCCGCACTCCGATCACCCCACATTCCACTGACAACCAATTGTTTTGTCGGGCGTTATGGCCCGACGCCATACTTAACGGTGCGCCGCATTCCACCCTCCCAACGACTCATTAACAATCTGGTTTCTCCAAACTCAAATCGCCGGTACAGCTGCGGCCTAAAGTGGTGTTGCATGAAATCAGCGATGAGCCTATATAGACGGCACTAGTCTCAACCCAAGTCTGGACCAATAGCCCGCCAAGCGTTGCGCCAAGTGGCATAACGTAAGGAGGTGCCACATGCTCCTCCCCGACATCAAGGACGGCCCCTTGCCCGCCCAGATCCTCGAGCGACACTATCAGGCGCTTCATGGTGCTCTCCCGAAAGCCTATTTGGCCGCTAAAGCGAAGCTCGAAGCGAACGGTTACGAGGGGGACAGTCGAGCGAAGACCTGAATGCAGCGCTCACCGCCGAACTGTTCCACCATGTTCCCAAGCCGCTCTTCACGATCCTGGAGGAAGAGTTCCGGCTTCTCCACGGGGCACTGCCTGACAGCTATCTCACCAAGAAACAGGACATCATCGGCAAGATCAAGGCCTTGCTCACCGATATTGCAGCGGGCACTCGCGAAACCGAGGCTGGCAATCAGGCTCTTCGGGAATTGAACGGCAACCTGGTCTCGGAGTTTTACCGGTCCGTTCCTCAAGGGCAGGCGGCCCTCTGTCTGTCCGGCGGTGGGATTCGCAGTGCGACGTTCGGACTCGGAGTCCTTCAGGGCTTGGCCCGTCATGGGCTTCTCGACCAGTTTCACTACCTCTCGACGGTCTCAGGCGGTGGATATGTCGGAAGCTGGCTTACATCGTGGATCCACCGGAAGGAGCAAGAACAGGGACCCGGGAAAGGATTGGAGGCGGTCATTGCGGAGCTGGCGAACCCGCAATCATCCAAGTTGGATCCTGAACCCCAGCCGATGAAATATCTCCGGCAATACAGTAACTACCTGACACCACATCTCGGGTGGCTGTCGGCAGACACATGGACGCTGATCGCCACCTACCTTCGAAATCTCTTCATCAACTGGCTCGTCTGGTTGCCGCTCTTATCGGCGGTGCTGTTACTACCCCGGTTCGTAATCTCGATTGCAGGTCATCAACCTCACGACAGCCTCTGGGAAGTCTGGACGGCCTTCGTGACCGGCTTCGGCCTGGTCAGTCTTGCGCTGGCCTACATCCACCTCTGTTTGCCGTCGATCCGCTCTCTTTTTGGAGAGGTGCCTCATTTCTTTAGACACCGCCAGGGGCAGGAAGCGTTTCTGCGCTGGTGTCTCGTGCCTCTCTTGATCGCGGCGTTTCTTCTGACCAGTGCCTGGGCGTGGCTGGCCAATTCGGGAAGGTCGTTGATTCCTTCGGTCTCACCTCTTCATGAATGGTCTTCCTTCCTCATCTTTCTCATCGTTGGGGCCCTCGTGCACACATTAGGATGGGCGTTCACGGCGATGTTGCTGTTCGCTGCCGGAGGGTGGCGTGCCATTAAAGTCGCGATAAAGAAGGTCTCGGGGCAGGACCGAACGGTCACGAGCGGCTCCCTGTTGCGGTTGATCAATAACTGGTTCGCCATCCTCGTTTCAGGGCTGATCGGAGGGATCGTCGCATGGGTCCTTGCGACGAAGATCTTTCCGAACCCTTTAGACAAGCTCGACTCATACGGCTCCTTCGCAGTCCCGCTGCTGCTGTTATCGTTTCTGGTGGCCGGGACGATCTTCTCAGCATTCACGAGCCGATGGACCACGGACGAGGACCGTGAATGGTGGGCGAGATCGGGCGCCTGGATTTTGATCGCCATGCTCGGGTGGAGCGCCATTACCAGCATCGCGATCTTTGGCCCGCAGGTCTTATTCCGGTCGGACATGTACGCACCGCTACTGGCGGCGATCGGCGGCGGGAGCGGCCTTCTGACGCTCTTCCTCGGATTCAGCAGCAGGACGGATGGAACGAAGGGACAAGCCTCGAAACCGGGCTGGCAGGAGCAATTGATGACGCGCGTCCCTACCCTCGCAGCGCCGGTCGCCATCGTCTATCTGTTCGTCACGCTCGTCTATCTCGACGAGCTGGGCGATTCAAAGCGTCCCATGGTTGCTTTCTCCGACCGTCGGAGATCCGCCGGTCACTCATCTGGATGTCTTCGCACATCCCTCGCATCATCTACTCATCCTCCACCAGACAGCCGGATGGCGTTTGTCCATTCTCTTTCAAGGCCTCATTGCCGTCAGCTTCGCCCTTGCCCTCGTCATTAATGTAAATAAGTTCTCACTGCACGCGATTTACCGGCTCCGGCTGATCCGGGCCTACCTCGGGGCGTCCCGTGGAAAACGCCATCCCAATTCTTTCACCGGGTTCGATCCGGACGACAACATCCAGATGCGTCATCTCCAACCGCCCTCCGCTCCGGACCAACCGCAGAGCCACCGGTTGTTCCACATCGTGAATATGGCGTTGAACCTCGTTCAGCAACGCAAAGGAAACTCTCGCGTTGCAAGAGCGGAAAGCCGAGTCCTTTACCGTCAGCGCATTGCACGCCGGGAACTGGCAACTGGGCTATCGGAATGCGGGAGACTATGGGAAAAACCTGCAGGGCATCGCGATTCGCCTTGGAACGGCCGTTGCGATTTCAGGAGCGGCTGCGAGTCCGAACATGGGGTACCATTCCTCGCCGGCTGTCACCTTTCTCATGACCCTGTTCAATCTCAGGCTGGGTTGGTGGCTGGGCAATCCGGGAGTCGCCGGCAACACGACATTTCACCAGGCCTGTCCGACCGTCGCAATCCGGCCCGTCCTGGCCGAGGCGTTCGGCTTTACAAATAACCAGAATCCCTACGTGTACCTGTCCGATGGCGGGCATTTCGAGAACTTGGGCCTCTATGAAATGGTCCTGCGGCGATGCCGTTTCATTCTGGCCATCGATGTCGGCCGCGATCCTGACTGCGCCTTCGAAGATCTGGGAAATGCGATCCGCAAAATCCGGGTCGATTTGGGAGTACCGATCCTGTTCAAGAAGATCTGCATCTATCCGAGAACCACGACCCGTAAGCCCGAGGATGCTCCGAAGTATTGCGCAATCGGAACGATCAAGTATTCACGCCTTGATCCGAAGGAAGCGGACGGCGAGCTCATCTATATCAAGCCGGCTCTCTGCGAAGAAGAACCTGCGGATATTTACAATTACGCGCAGCGGAACCCTGGATTTCCGCATGAGCCGACAAGCGACCAATGGTTCAGCGAATCCCAGTTCGAGAGCTACCGCATGCTGGGATCCCATACGCTAGAGCAGATGTGCGGCTCGGACTGGCAGGCCGAATTAGAAGGCAGTCAAAGAGAAGATCCAGAGTGGACAACTATCCCGCCTCGCTTTCTTTAGATCTCAGGTTGAGCGCTACATTAAGAAGACCAAGGGGGCTGTTGCAGACCCTATGACGAATGGCGATGGGCCAGCAGGCCTGTTGCCGGGCAGGGCCGAACCGATCGCCAGACGAAGACGGGAATAGCTGACTGACTGAAAAGAGAGCGCTGTTTTGCTGTTTTAAGGGCATTGAATCAGAAAATCTCAAACCGACAATGGCAACCTAGCTTCAGGGGTACCAGCCACCCACAAGTTAATGGGCATCCCAACTCCAAAACTGGTGTACCCGTTTCCAGCTTGCAGCGTAACGGGGCTGTTTAGGCAGACGCTTGCAGCGTAATGCGGAGGCGAGGATGGTCGGCTTGCCGCACAGCCTCGGATTAACTTTGATGCGATCGAATGCCTTGCTCTTCCCATAGCCTAGAGGCATAAGGAGCGTGGAGGGTTCTCGAGCTCAACGGCATCATACACATCTTGGGTCACGTCGAATCAAACAGCCAACTAGACGTTTTTCTTCGATTAGTAAGCAAGTACGTGAACTGCCTACTTGTCAACCGCCTACTTTCAGATAGCGTCTGAATCGGGCGGCTAAGTCGCTTCCGCATAGAGCATTTCGCAACATCGAAACTAGTAGACAATGGATCTATTGTGATTCATTGGATCAATTTTTATCCAGGAGAATGATTGGCCGTAGGGTTAACTCGTTCGGAAAGGCACCTTCTTGTTTTCTTAAGAGCTCTGTATCCAAAAGGGATTTTAGATGATTAAACATTTTCATGGCACTACTGCTCTTCAGGCATGTGCGTTGCTGTAAGCACAGAAGTGACTTGTAAGAATCGATCTAGATTATAAGACCTTTAGATAGGGCCCTACTCTAAAGGGTTATTGTTTTGTCTTAAACACGGAACGTCTATTTACGGCCTCACAAGGAGGTAGCTATAGTGATGCTTAATTTAACGAAACGACAGCTCTACAGCTTGGCTTCCCTTGTAAGTGCCGTGGGACTTGTCGGCATTATCAGTCCAACGATATCGTTTTCTTCCCCACCAAGAAGTCAGTGCAGCGCCTCACTTGGAAAACTGAATATCACCTATGTAATTCAGCACCCTGGCAAGGAAAACTGGTGCTGGGTTGCAACGGTCAGCGAGATACTCAAATGGTTTGGACTACCTAATTCCGACCAGTGTCAACTTTATGATTTAGTCCATAGAACCAATTCATGCAGAGCATCCACTGGTTATGATGGGGCCGGAGCTCCAGAGTGGGTGGTAGAAAAGTACGAGGAGAAAATCGGTGGTATCAAACATGTCCGACATTACCGTCCAAAGCACCTGCCTTTGACCTTCGAACAAATACAGGACAGAATCTGCCCCAAAAACAGCGCCGGGGTGTTCGACCCTTTGTTAGAAGGCGAGCCGTTTGTTTGGGCTTACGACAATGGTGCAGCCGGCGATCCCGACGCCAATTATCACGATGTAGTCGTGTATGGTTACCACCTGACAACAGACGAAAATGGCGTGGAGCGGAAAGAGCTCTATGTCCACGATCCGGCTTCTCCGTCTGTGCTCGAGCCGAACATCTTTGAATATGCGTGGTATGCCGATAAGGGCATATGGATTGAGGACATATTGGTATCAAAAAGCTCAGGAGTTCCCATAGATGGGCGTTAAAGCATCGACAGCTGTCTTAACATTGATTGTTCCATTCCTTTTTAGCGCAAACTCTTGGGCGCTCGAGATTCCTCGGCCGCCGATTGAAGCGCAAGCTGCCGCTAATTCCGCGATGACTCTCTTAATAAAGTTGGTGGAGAGCGACCCATCTGCGCTTGGATTCCAGTCCGCCCACGAATTAAGTGATTACAAGATTGAACTCGGCCCCGTAATTCCCGTTATTACAGTCCCTGCTGACATTTTAAAGGCTTATGACAAGATCGGTGGTTTCTTTGAAGAAACAAGTCTATTTTTGTACCCCGTTCTTGTCGATAACAAAGTACGATCCGCAATAACAGTGCGAAAAATAGAAGATACCCCAGCAGACAAAGGTGGTTGGGTTCATGCGTTTGGCGGGCCAGGTCGTCCGTGGGCCGCCGAGCAATTAAATCTCTCGCACTCTGCCTTCATAATTAAGGTTCCGGAAATGAATGTATTGTATTTAGGCACTTTAAGCGGAAATGAAGTGACCCTATACCGCCTTGGAGTCGACCACGAAAAATCAAGAAGTACAACAGATCTACCGATTTCAATAGGGGCCAAGGAAAATGCTCGGGATGCACTGTCCAAATTACCAGCAACTGTCGGGCACCATCATTAACTCACAACCAAAGGAGCGGCGAATGTTATCCAAAAGCGGAAGGTTTCCATCTCTGTTATTGATGTTTTTGTTAGGCTTCATTTTCGGCACTGGCTCCGATATCGGCAAGTGCGGATTCCACTGGGACGGCAAATGCTGCCGAACCCATGAAACAAGAAATGAATCCGATGTATCAGGCAATTGAAGAAGCAGAGGAGGCACTGAAAGCGCTGAGAGAGCATAAGCAAGATGAGGCAACCAAGCATGCGGAGACGGCCGTTAGTGCTAGTCGCGCGAGAAGTGGCGGTTCTGGAATGTCGGCGGACCAAACGAAACAACTCAGCGGCGGTCTAGCTCCATTGGAAAAAGCCGTACAAGAGGAGAAAGCAGGTAAACGTCACTTAGCGGAAGAAGACCTTGTGAAAACACTGGCCGAATTGTATGGAAGCAAATGCCCTGGCGGGGGTCACGGGGATGGATGTGCGCTCACCGGCGGTGGAGCATGTCCGAACCAGGACAAACACCCTGTAATCGGTTTCAGCCATGGAAAAAATGTACGAACTTTTCCGGCTCTTGCTATTGCATGTGAGTAATGGAATCAAACCTTAGGTGACATGTGCGCCTTCTGAGGCGAGGCAATAGAATAAGACAAGGCCGATGGCGCTCAGCCTTGCTCACTGTGCTTCTACTGATCCTTCCCATAGGATTGAAATCTACCGCACTAGGGCAGACTTCAGCCCCGATGACCTCTTCGGGGCTGAACACTGGTGTTAGCAATCCCATCCAAGTAGGCAGTTCGACTCAATACAACATCACCGGTGGAACTCGGCCAGGCGGTGGCACAAACCTGTTCCATAGCTTCGGCAATTTCAATGTCCCCATCAACAACATCGCCAACTTTCTGAATGAGACCGCGCTGCCCACCAACAATATCCTTGGTCGAGTGACAGGCGGGAACATTTCGAATATCCTCGGCACCATTCAAACCACTGGTTTTGGAAACGCGAATCTCTTCCTCATGAATCCCGCCGGGTTTCTGTTTGGCCCAAACGCCACTGTTAATGTGGGCGGGATGGTGGCCTTTACCTCAGCGGATTACCTGCGACTCGCTGATGGGGCACGGTTCAATTCGATTCCAAATGTGCCTGCCGACGGACTCTTGAGCGCGGCGCCGGTAGCGGCCTTCGGATTTTTGGGGTCGAATCCTGGCGCGATGACCCGTCGAAGGGAGTCACTTGACGGTGACGGAGGGAACCGGCATTTCCCTCGTCGGGGGCAATTTCACGGTTCGGTCCGGCTCGCTGGACGATGGCACCATTCAATCGGCAAACCTTTCGGCACCAGGCGGACAAATCAAACTTGCTAGCGTGGCTTCGCCCGGAGAAATCCTCTTCCCCGGTCTGCAATCTGCTCCCAACATTAACGGGCAATCTTTCGCTTCAATGGGAAACATCAGTCTCTCTGAAGGGTCAATGATAGATGTTTCTGCTGATAAGGCTGGCACCATTCAAATCCGTGGCGGACAACTGGTCATTTCTGATAGCACACTTGCCGCTAATACGATCAATAGCGACGGAGCGACGGTGGCTGTGGATGTAAATCTTTCCGGAGACCTCAGCCTTGTAGATACGACCGGGGTCACCTCCATATCAGCTCAAACAGCTGGAACAGGAAATGCTGGTGCAGTCAATATAACCTCTGCCAACGTGACAGCTTCTTCGACGAGCACGAGCGGATTTCCTGGCACCATAATCATTGACACACATACTTCTGGCTCCGGGAAAGGTGGAGATGTCAACATAATAACCGGACATCTTGATGCATCGAATCCGCTAGACAGTCAAGCAGTATTCATTGACACGGGTTTTACCGCGAATGGACAAGGGGGAAACATTTCAATCAAGGCCAATCGCTTTAACTTGGCTTTTCAGATTGTGACGACAGGCGATTTCACTGCGACTGCAGCCAGCAACTTTGACGCGGTAGGTTCGGCGGGTAATATCGCCATTACTGCTGACGATATTCAAATAAGGAATGCATCAATCTTTGCTGATTCTGCGTTTGTCGGCAATGGAGGGAATCTTACTTTCCAAGCTAAGAACATGCTGGTGCATTTCTCTAATATAACCGCGTTCGGCTTCCAGAAGGCTGGCTTTATCGATATCAAGGCCGATTCGTTGAGTTCGACCAGATCATTGATTTCGAGCAACTCCTTCTTTGGTCCTGGCGGGATAAACATCGTGGGTAGTTCCATTTTATTCACGGACGGAACCACAGTAGTGAGCAGCACTGCCGGGGATGGAGACGCCGGTCCGATCAATATCACGGCTCATGACCAACTCACCTTATCGGGCTTTTTACAAAGTGGACCATTTGGTCGCCCCACCGGAATCTTCAGCAACTCATTCGGGATCTCGGGGTCGCATGGTAAGGCGGGTACCATCACCATTAACACACCAAGGTTAGTGATGACCGACGGCGCACGGATCAATACTGCCACTGCTGCTAATGGTAGAGGCGGTGATGTCATCATTAATGCTCAATCTGTCTCAACATCAGGCGAATTTCCAGCCTTCATCCCAGAGGATTTGTTTAGTCTAGGAACGGTCAACGCAGGCGGAATTGGTACCCTAACGATAGGCGGAAGTTGCGTGGGCCCATGTGGCAATGCGGGGAACATATCAATCACGGCGAATAGTCTCAACGTGGCGGATGGCGCGCGAATTAATAGTTCAACTACAAGTGACGGAAACGGAGGTCTCACTACCATAAATGCCAGAGATACGATTTCAATCTCAGGCAAATTGAATGATGGCACACCTGGTGGAGTTTTTAGCGAGACACTTGGCTTAACATCCGGCTCAGGGGCGGGTGGCAATATTTCTCTCATCGCCGGACAATCTGTAAGCATCTCGAACGACGCCTCCGTTTCGGCTAGCACCACAGGCCCAGGTAATGCCGGACACATCCTTGTCAAGGCAAATGACATAGCGATTAGTGGAGCAGGGACCATTAACGCTGCTTCGACAGGAGCAGGTAATGCAGGAAGCATCACGATTCAAGGCGTCAACAGTCCCGCAAATTCTTTTTTGGGCGATGGTGCTGCAAGCGGGCTTTTTACTAATACCCAAGACACAGGTGCGGGAGGAAATATCAGCATAGATGCCAACACTGTCACGCTGCAAAACGGCGGAACGCTCTCTGCTTCAACATCTGGATCCGCTGCTAGTTCTAGCGGTGGCACCATCACGGTGAACGCGGATCAGGTACAAATTAATAACGGTGGAGTCTTCACAGGTTCCACCACCGGTGCCGGAACCGGCGGCTCGGTCAATATGAACGCCGGCTAACACTTCAGTAGTAACGCTGGCACCGTGAGCAGCACCGCGACGCAGGCTAAAGGTGGTGATATCAATGTCTCTGCCGGACAATCGGTGACTCTCAACAGCGGATCCAGTATCTCCGCGAGCAGCACGGGACGGGCAATGCCGGCAACATTCGTGATCAACGCCGGACAGAATTACACGAGCTCGAACAGCTCGGTGACGACACAAGCGGCACAAGCCAGCGGCGGCAACATCACCGTGCTTGCGACGGACCTGGTGCATCTCACCAACAGCGAGATCAATGCCTCGGTGCAGGGATCATCGACTACGGTCGGTGGCAACATTTTGATTGATCCATTGAACGTGATCCTTCAGAACAGCCAGGTTCTGGCTCAGGCTACGCAAGGTCAGGGAGGCAATATCAACATTTTTTATAGCGGCGCTTTGCTGGCCGATCCCAGCAGTGTCATCTCCGCGTCGTCGCAGGCTGGTATCAACGGCACTGTGACGGTCCAGTCGCCGAACGCCCCTGCCAGCGGCAAGATCCAGCCGCTGGGAAAATCGCCCCTGCAAGTCACCTCGTTACTGAGCCAGCGCTGTGCGGCTCTCGCCGGCGGCGAGTTCAGCAGCTTCACCATGGCGGGCCGGGAGACTCTGCCGGCTGAACCGGGCGGCTGGCTCGCAAGCCCGTTGGCCCAGGCCTTCGAACCGGCTCAGGGCACTTTGACCGAGGCGGTCGACATCACCCACATCTCCGAGCAAGCAGGACAGACTCCCCTCCTGTCGCTACGGCACATCTCGCCACCTGGTTTCCTGACCCAGGCCTTTGCAGTGGACCGGTCGACAGACTGCTCATCATGACCTATCGCGCTGGGGACCCGGCGCATGTTCGTTTCTTACGGCGGGTTGGACTATTCATCCTTGGAATTGGCGTCGCCATGAACACGGTCCTGACAACTCCGTCCGCTTTTGCGCAGACGGCGGTCGATCCGACGGGACGATCGGGTCAACCGCCTGGCCCGTTGAGGGAGGAGTTTCAACGCCCCAAGCCGCCTCCAAGTCCGGTCCTTCCGATTGTCCCCCTCCCCCCGGAGGAAGAAGTGCAGCAGCGGCCCGGCACCCTCCGGGTCTTCGTCCATGACGTGCACGTGGAGGGCAGCACCGTCTTTTCCGAGGCGGAACTCTACGAGGTCACCCAACCATATACCAATCGGACATTGACCTCCGAGGATTTGGAACGGCTCCGTCTGGCGCGTGACGCTCTTGTACATCAACAAGGGCTATCTCACCTCCGGTGCGGTGATCCCCGATCAGGACGTCTCGCTGGGAATCATCAAAGTCCAGGTCATTGAGGGCGTCCTGAGCCGCATTGACGTGGCGGGCAACCGTTGGTTCCGTTCGTCCTACCTGCACGATCGCCTCGAGCTCGGCGTTCGCAAGCCGGTGACACTCGAACCGCTGCAGGAGCAGTTGCAACTGTTACAACAGGATCGCCGGATCGAGCGCGTCAATGCGGAACTGCGGCCCGGTGATAAGCAGGGCGACAGCACGTTGAACGTGCGCGTGACGGACCGCCAGCCGTTCCATGCCTCCATGGAAGTGAACAACTATCAGACCCCGCTGGTCGGTGAGATCCGCGGCATCGGCACGTTGACCCACGACAACCTGACAGGGAACGGCGACCCGCTCAGTATCAGCTATGGCCAGTCGAGCGGTGCCTTTCCGATCGTCTATGGTTCGTACGAGCTGCCCCTGAACCGGTACGGCACCTCCATATCGCCCTACTACCGGCGCTACGACTTTAAGCTGATCGAGCAACCGTTCACCCCCTTGAACATCAAAACCAATACAGAAATCATCGGCATCAATCTTCGCCAGCCGATCTATCGAACCGTGACCGACGAGGTGGCGCTCTCGATTATCGGCGAGCATTTGTTTACGCAAAGTTTTCTCTTCTACGACACGCCCGATCAGATGACGTTGAACGCCTTTCCCGGCTTTCAGAACGGAGCCGCCACTGTCTCCGCGCTCCGCTTTGCGCAGGAGTGGACACATCGCACTACCGATGCGGTGCTGGCTCTCCGCTCAAGGTTCAGCGTGGGCTTGAACGTATTGGGCGCCACGATCAGTTCCAATAACGACACGCCCGACGGCCAGTTCTTCTCCTGGCTGGGCCAGTTCCAGGGGATCAAACAGTTCGGCAAGAAGCTGCTCGACATGCAACTGCTCGGGCGTATGGATCTGCAATTGACCAATTCTCCCCTGCTTCCCCTTGAGCAGGTGGCGCTCGGCGGACGGTATACCGTGCGCGGCTACCGGGAAGTCACGACGCTCCGTGACAACTCGTTCATCGCATCACTCGAGCCCCGCTTTCCCTTGATCCGCTGGGCGAGCGGAGAGCCGATGTTCCAATTCGCGCCGTTCGTGGATGTGGCGCATGGATGGAATATGGGCGAGAACCGCCCGTCGGCGGCGGCTCCTGTCACGTCCTTTCCCGACACGCTGGCGAGCGTGGGGGCCGGGATCCGGTGGAATATTCTGCCGAAAGATCGTGCCATATTTGAAATCTATTGGGGGCACAAGCTGAATAACGTGCCGAAGGTCAACAACACGATCCAGGATCAGGGCATCCATCTTGGCATAGTCGTCAACCTGTTCTAGTGGCGGTCAATCCGTTCCAATTGAATCACATGCCCTTTCGCGATATGAGATCTCATCCCATCAGACTTCTTCTTGTCGTGATCGTTGCGGGTCATCTCATGCTGTCCGGCGCCTCAGGGATCGGGCGCGCAGGGGGACCATCTGCGGACGCCTTGATACAGCAGGGACTGCAGGCGTACCAGCGGGGCTCCTTCGAACAAGCGCTCGCGTCATGGAGACAGGCAGCAGGACTGTATGAGCAAGCCGGCAAAATCCGCGAGCGCAGCCAGACGCTCGTCCGGATGGCGCAGGCGTCCGAGTCCATGGGACAGATCAGCCAGGCCTTGCAACAATTGGAAGTGGCGCTCGCCCTCGCGCAACAGAGCCAGGATCAAGTCTTGATCGCCACCGTGCTCGAGAATGTGGGCCGTACCTACCTGGCCGCGCGGAAACCGGACGCGGCGATGCAGCATTTGACTCAAGCAATGGAGATGGCCACAACCGAGGGAAACCCCCGTTTACTCGCCGCTCTTCACAATGACCTGGGACTCGTCCAGGTGATGGAGCGGCATGATGCGGAGGCGCTGGCATCGTTCAGCTCCGCGGCTCAAGAGGCGGAGAGGGCCGGGGATAGACCGTTAGCCGTGCGCGCGCAGATCAATGCGGCCCGCGCGTCACTCAAGCTTCAACAGCCGGAGCCGGCCCGGGACTGGCTGGATCGGGCGCTCGATGGATTGAAAGACTTTCAGCCCTCCCATGACAAAGCCACGGGTCTGATTCACGTCGGATTAGGCTATCAACAACTCCTGCCCGCCATGCCGGCTGTGCATGCGCCTCTCCTCTTGCGCGCCGCCGGGGCCTACGTGGAGGCGGCCACCGCGGCGGACGCAATAGGTGACCAACGTACGAGTTCCTACGCCGATGGCTATCTCGGTCACCTGTATGAAACCGAACATCGTTACGACGAAGCGCTCCACCTGACACGCCGCGCCCTTTTTTCCGCGCAGGCGGCGAGCGCTCCCGAGTCGCTCTACCGCTGGCAGTGGCAGCTGGGTCGGGTACTGGCTGTGACCGGCCAACTGGATGAGGCCATTGCCTCCTATCGGCAGGCGATCACGACGCTTCAGCCGATCCGGCAGGAGGTCGCGGCCGCCCGCGCCGACGGCTCCCTGTCGGACCAGGAAGTCGTACGCCCGGTCTTTTTCGAACTGGCGGATCTGCTTCTGCAGCGCGCAGGTCGTTCTCCCGACCCGGTCGAGGCAGAGTCGTACGTGTTTGCGGCACGCGATGCCATCGAGGCCTACAAGGCGGCCGAACTTCGCGACTACTTCAAGGACGAATGCGTCGATGCGCTGCAGGCCAGGATCACGAAATCCGATACGCTGTCGCCGACCACGGCGGTCATCTATCCCATTCTCTTTCCGACACGTCTTGAACTGCTGGTCAGTCTTCCGTCGGGAATCCGGAGAATCACCGTACCGGTGACGGC
This sequence comes from uncultured Nitrospiraceae bacterium, assembly GCA_963728135.1. GTDB lineage: Bacteria > Nitrospirota > Nitrospiria > Nitrospirales > Nitrospiraceae > Nitrospira_D. The sequence goes on from CAVSJC010000020.1 coordinate 29,103, forward strand.
GGATGAGATCACAAAAGAAATCCGTGCATTCCGGCGGCTGGTTGAAAAACGGACGACCCGCGAATATCTGCCTCATGCGCAGCAGCTCTACGACTGGCTGGTGCGTCCGCTGGAAGCGGAGCTGCAGCAGTTCAAAATCACCACCCTGGTCTTCGTGCCGGACAGCGCGCTCCGGACGATTCCGATGTCGGCCCTGCACGATGGGACTAGTTTCCTGATTGCCCGCTATGCGGTGGCGATGACTCCGGGCATCACCTTGACCGACCCACACCCTCTTGATCGCCAGCAAATCCGGTTTTTGGCCACGGGGATCACGACGAGCGTTCAAGGTTTTCCTGCCCTCCCCTACGTCGCAGAGGAAATGGATTCGATTCGCACGCTTTATGCAGGTCATCAGCTCGTGAATAAGGATTTCGTCGCACCGCAAATGGAACTGGAGCTACGCAACGGACGCTACGGAATCGTTCACATCGCCACGCACGGCAAGTTTTCGACAGATGCGAACGATTCGTTTCTGCTGACCTTTGACGGGAAATTGACCATGAATCAACTGGATCACCTGATCGGCCTGTACCGCTTCCGCGAGCATCCGATCGAGCTCCTGACGCTCAGCGCATGCCAAACCGGCGTCGGCGACGATCGCGCGGCACTCGGTCTCGCCGGCGTGGCGATCAAGGCCGGTGCCCGAAGCGCCGTGGCCACCTTGTGGTTCATCAATGACGAAGCGTCCGCAGCGCTCATCTCGGAATTTTACCGCCAACTACGAACCCCCTCGTTGTCCAAAGCGGAAGCGCTGCAACAGGCGCAATTAAAATTGCTGAGTGACCGGATCTACGAACATCCGGCCTATTGGTCCCCATTTCTCTTGTTGAATAACTGGTTGTAAGAAAGAAAATAGCAGCCGTGCTATAGTAGAGCCCCTTAAGGAGAGACTCGGTGAGATTCGTATCCAGAATGCTTGCGGTTGTTGCGGGGCTGAGCCTCGTCTGCACGGACGCATCACTGTCCGTGGCTGGATCCACGTCCCGCTCGATCTCTACTGCTGAGGCAGATCTCGAGGCCCCGCTCTACACCCCGCCAAAGAAGCTCTCTCCCAGGGCACGCATCGGCGGACGTCTGCGCGGCACTGAAGGCGTCGAATCCGGAAGTGCAGGCCATTGTTCCGGACCATGTGGGATTCACGGTCAACGAGAAGCCCACACTCAACTGGTTCCTCTCGAAACTCACTTCGCATAAGATCACGTTTACCCTTATCAACACCGACGCGATAAGACCGCTCTACGAAGCCCCGTTGCCGACGCCGCAAGCGCGAGGGCTTTCAGTCCATCGACCTCGAAGGCGCTTGGACTCTCGCTCGAACCGGACGTGCAGTACCGCTGGCACGTCTCGGTAGAGATGCAATTCGGATTCTCACTCACAAGACATCGTCGCCGGTGGCGTCATCGAACGCTGCGAGTTCAGCTCGTGCATCGCGGTGCTCCAACCCAATCTGTCCTGCAATCAACAAAGCGTGATTGACAACATGCGGGGAGGATTCTGGTACGACGCCATGGGCTGTCTCTGCCAGCTCATCGATACCCATCCCACGGAGAGTCCTCTTCGCAGACTCCGAGCGCATCTTCTGAAACAAGTCGGCTTGCATGGCGTCGCCGAGTGGGATCTTCGCTCTATCGCAGCTTCGACTCGCTAACCACTGTCGTCTACCCTCTTCTTCCGTCACACATCCTGATCCAAACTGATTCAGCTGCGAATCGTTTTTGATTCAACCAAATGTCGGTGCGGGCCGTTAAGCGGCCTTTGCCATTTGATGACACGCACAGTTTCCGCTCTCTGACGTGAATCGCAAACAGACGTGGCTGACGGCCTGAATGGCACAGGCCTTGCTGATTGTCAGGATGCGGGCAGCGATCCATCAAAGACTTGAATGCCTGAGGAGGAGATCCTATGACACAAGAACTGGTCCTGTGGGTTCTGATAGCGGGCCTGATCGGGCTGGTGTGGGTCTTGACCTGCTCAATCCTCACCGAGGACCGTCCGTCACGCCATCCGTCAGGCGACGGGACTCAGGACCGGGAAACCGATCGGGCAGATTCACACAGTCCGATTAAGCAGAGGGTGGCGGCATGAACGAGCAGGCGTGGATTCGCAATCACGACAGAACGCAATCTGATGTCTTGGCGTCCCCGGTTTCGGCGATTCATCCAGCCACCTCACATCGAAACCCGGCCTCTCATCGTCGGCAACGCCTCTCCGTGTTCCTTTCTGCGTCATTGCTGGAACGCCTGAGGAACGCCGTGTACTGGACTCAGCACCGACCCTTGGCCCAGATCATCGCCGACGCCATCGAAGATGCCGTCACGGAAATGGAACAGTCGAACGGCGGCGTGTTTCCGCCCCGTCTGGCGCCCCTCAAGGCGGGACGGCCCAAGCGCGTTCGGCTCACGACGCCGGTAGCTCCACTCCCCAACCGCCAGACGCGCACATAGCATTGTCGTTTGCAGCGCGTGGATTTCAAGATGAGGCGCGAAGACCGCCCTCTACGCACTCTGTGTGTTCGGATTCGGTTGAGCACATGTCTTGCTCTGGCTCTCTCAGAGGATCGTCCTTCCCGGCTCTCAGAGCCCAACGGTACAGGCGGCAACATAAGCCCCGCGAGTACAGAGATGCTTGAACTGATGAGAGGACAAGAAACCGGCATCGCGCCGCGCCATGCTGATTTTGCAATCGTCGGTCCTATGTGTCTCTCATTGATAACAACGTCCATAACAACGTCGCATATTCTGGATGGGTGACCATTCGGTTCTAGGCAATCGGGGGCATTGTCCTATGGCACTTCTGTGGCTGCGGGACCTACAATTTCTTAGGGGTTGAGTTTTCAGACGTTTTCGATGGACGCGTGCGAAGAGGCCGGGGCGACCTCGATCGTATGACTCAGGTAACAGACAATTCTCGACGGCCTTGCGCTGCGACGATCCGGCTCGTCGTAGCCTGGACAATATTTATCGGTCTCATTTCCGTCTCTCCCCGGTTTGTATCTGCGGTTCCCCCCCTGGAAATCGCCATTCTCAATTCATCTGAAAACGGAGCCTATCAAGAGGCGATTACGGGCTTCAAAGCCACCGGTCCCTCCGGCGCCATCTACACCCAGTACGACCTGCAGGGCGATCTGGATCTCGGGAAGAAAATGGCACGAAAGATCCGCGCGTCCGACACGTCGCTCGTGGTCGCTGTGGGACTCAAGGCCGCACTGGCGGCCAAGGTGGAGATCGTTGACACCCCGATCGTGTACATGATGATCCTCGACCCCTTGAAACATCGCCTCATTGGGCCCAATATGGCCGGCACGATGCTGGAAGTTCCCGTGGAGCGCCAGCTCAAACTGATTCGGACCTTCCTCCCCACGATCAAGCGGTTGGGCACGCTCTACGATCCCAAGAAGAGCGCCGCAAAGATCAAGGACGCACAACAGCAGGCTGCGGCTCTGGGCATAGAACTCAACGCTCTTAGGGTAGACAGCGATCGGGAAGTGCCCTCGCAGTTACGCGCCTTGTTGGCCACGGCCGACGCCCTCTGGCTGCTTCCCGATTCTACCGTCCTGAACAATGAATCGGTGAATTTCCTCCTTCAATCGGCCTTGTTTCAGCATGTGCCCGTCATCGGTTTCTCACCCGAGTTCACCCGGCTGGGCGCCTTAGCCGGTTTCTCGGTCAGCTATGGAGAAGTCGGGCGGGAAACCGGTCAACTGGCACGGCGCATGTTGGACGGAGATCGACTCAATCTACTCAAACCTGTGCCGATCGAGCGGCTGAAGATCAGCGTCAATTTGAAAACCGCCCGGTTCCTTGGACTCTCGATCCCCGAAGAATTGAATGGGCTCATCGATGAAACCTACTGAGACGAGGACAGCCATGAGCGGCCATCCGGAGGCACCGATTTCCAAAGGTCCCTCGGGCGTCAGCCTTCGATTTGTCAGTCTCCGCACAAAATTCATCGTGTTTTTTGCGATCATCCTGATCCTGACGTGTTCGACGTTGAGCTGGTACTTCGTCGAAGGCCGTCGAGCGCTGCTGGCGGACCACTTGCGGCAGGTGGGCACGATTCTCCTGACCAGCGTGGTGAATAACGGCCAATTCCGGTACGGAGGGTTGATCGCGGAGGACCGGGCGACGCTGCAGCAATTCGTCGAAAGCCTGATGGCCGTCGATGACGTGGTGTATGTCGTGATCCGCGGCGCGGACCACATCATCCTCGCACAGCAGAACAAGATCGTCCGGGAGTCGTCGGGAAGCATGACATTCACGCAGGAGCGCCGTTACTATCCCGATGAGGTGATCGCTGAAGGAATTGTACCGCGAGCCGAGTCCGCGCCGCGCATCACACCCGTTGCACTGTCGGACGAGAAAATTTGGTTCCGGACGGAGGCACCTCAGATCCGGTCTGGATCCTCTCGTCGCTTATCCGAACGCTGTACGATTTTGCCATGCCGGTCCTTCGCAAGACCGGCACGCGATCAGTCACTTTCGCCGCTGTCGCTTGAAATGGAAGAACGGATCCAATCCAGAAAGAGCGCGGCGCCCCACCAGCGTGCAGGGCGTCGTGCAGATCGGCATCACGATGCCCAGCGTCAAGCGCGAACTCTTCGAGATGATCCGCAACGTCCTGATCCTGACGACCTTGCTTATCAGCGCCGGTATCATCGGCGCGCAGATTCCTGACGCTTGCGGATTACCACCCCGTTGCGAAGGCTGGCCTCGGTCGCCCGCCAGCTCACCGAAGGTGAAATCTCCGGCGCCCATTCCTGCAACGACGACCGATGAAGTCGGCCAGCTGACGAAACCTTTAACGCGATGACGGCCGCGCTGCACGAGCGGAGCGCGGCCATCACGATCAACCTGGAGACGATCCGCAAGCAGATCACCCAATTGACAGCCGTCCATCAAACCAGTGCAGCCATTACGAGCATCCTGGATCTTCATGAACTGATGGATACCGTCCTGCAGTTGCTGAGATCCAACTTGGGATTCTCACGGATGGCCCTCATGCTCCGTGATGAGGATCGGGACGTCGCTACGTCGCACAGGTGGCAGGGGTCTCGGATGAGATCGCCGAGGCCGCCCGCTGTCTGAGCATCCCGATTAAGGATGACGATACGATTCGCGCCGACCTCTTTATCCATGCCAAGCCAATCTGGTGCGGGATGCTGGAGTCGTTGCCCATCGGATGAATCCGGCGATCTCGAATTGGTGCGCCGCGTGGACGTCCATTCCTTCGTTTGTGTGCCGTTGCAAAGCCATAACCTGACGCTTGGCTTTACTGGTGGAGACCGAGGTCGTGCTGCCGTGCTCGGAAGAGGATCTTCACATTCTTGTGACCATCGCGAGCCATGTGGCTACGGCGATCGACAATGCCCGCACCTATGCCAATTTGGCGCAGCTCACACAGCATCTGGAGCAGCGCATCCAAGAGCGAACGACTGGAATTGTCCATGGCCAACGAGCAGCTTCAGGAACACGACCGGCGGCGCACGATGTTCGTCTCGGTCGCCTCGCATGAATTGCGTACCCCCATGACCGCCATCCGCAGCTTTCGCGGACAATATGGCTGACGGCGTTGCCGGCGTCCTCACCGATCGTCAGAAGACGTACCTCGACCGCATCGGGTACAACTTGAATCGGCTCACAAGAATCATCAACCAACTGTTGGATTGGTCGCGACTGGACCTCAAGAAGGAAATTCTTCGAGTGGAACCTCTCTGCCTCGATCAAATCGCCACGCGGGTCGTCGAGAGTCTGCGCACCGTGGCGCGGAGAAGAAGGGAAATTCGCATCGAGTCGCCGCGAGCAACTGCCGATGATTCAGGCGGACCGCGACAAGTTGGAGCAGATCCTTTGGAATCTCATCGGCAATGCCGTGAAGTTCACGCCATCCGGCGGACAGATTACGGTCGGGTTCGAGCCGCTGCCCGATGGCATGGTGCAAACCTGTGTGAGGGACACGGGCTGCGGGATCGCCCCCGATCAACTTCACCGAGTATTCGACGAATTCTCGAAAGTCCCTTCCACGATGCCCACGTCGCAGGGAGCACGACTGGGTCTCTTCATCACGAAGAGCCTTATCACGATGCATAAGGGCCACATCTGGGTCGAAAGTGCGCTGGGGTCGGGTTCGCGCTTCTATTTCACCTTGCCCTGCACGGCGCCTGACAGCGTGCGAGGATGCTGACGTCGTCTCAGAGATGCGTTGACGTCTATTGGCTCGACGAGAGGCGTCCGATTCAGGACGGCTCTCCCATGCGTGCACGAATACTCATTGTCGACGACGATCCGGATATCGTCCTGGCGCTCGAGAATCGCGTGACGTGGATGGGGCACGAGCCAGTGACGGCCAGCGACGGCAAGGAGGCCCTCGCACCATTCAACGGAACAGCCCGATCTCGTGCTCCTGGACATTCAGCTTCCGGTGCCTTTCCGGGATCGAAATATTCAGCAGCTCCATGATTCGATTGGAAAGACATGCGGCGACCCTACAGCTCGTCAGGGCGGATCCTGCTGCCGCCCTGATCGTCCTGACGGCTTTCGGTACGATCGAATTCGCCGTCAAGGCCATGCAGCTGGGTGCGGTCGATTTTATTACCAAACCGTTCACCGGCGACCACATCTCCGTCGTGATCAATAAGGCGCTGGGAATGCAATGGCACTTCGCCGCCAAGTCGACGTGCTTCAAGAAGGAAGTGGGTGACCGTTAGGGCCCATGGTGGGAGCCAATGCGAAATTCACGGCTCAATTGACCTGGCCAGGCAGGCAGCCGCATCGACCGTGACGGTGCTGATCTTGGGAGAGACCGGCACGGGCAAAGAGGTCGTCGCGCGGGCGATCCATGAATGGAGTCCGCGGAAGGACAAACCGTTCGTGGCAGTCAATTGCGCGTCGATTCCGAAAGACTTGCTCGAGAACGAATTGTTCGGCCATGAGAAAGGGCGCCTTTACAGGGGCGTAGACGGGAAGCGGGAAAGATCGAGATTGCGGAAGGCGGGACGGTGTTTCTGGACGAGATCGGCGATATGTCGTTATCGTTGCAGAGTCACCTGCTGCGGGTCCTGCAGGATCAGACATTTTATCGAGTCGGCGGCACCCAGTCCGTCCATACGGACGTGCGGTTCCTTGCCGCGACCAACAAGGATCTGAAGCAAGCGATTCGCCAGGGCACGTTCCGAGAAGATCTGTTTTACCGCCTGGAGGTGATCGCCGTCACCTTGCCGCCGCTCCGCGAAAGACCGGATGACATTCCGGCTCTTGCCAAGCACTTCCTCGGTCGCTCGACAGCGGTTCGGCATACATACCACCCCGTTTGACCGATGCCGCGATGCAGGTGCTCACACGTACAGCTGGCCGGGCAATATCCGCGAACTCGAGAATGTGCTTACCCGGGCCGTACATTTTGTCGATGGGTAATGCCATCGAGCCGGCGCACCTGTATTTGTCCGGCTCCGGCCTGGCAGAGCACTGTCAGGACATCGAACCGTCCTCCTCGCCGCGTCTCTACCATGACAAGATGGAAGCGTACAGCCGGAAGGTGCTTGAAGACGCGTTGCAACGAAACGATTGGAACCAGACACGAGCGGCCGAAGAGCTGGGCCTTCAACGCACGTACTTCACGAAGATGCTTCGCCAGAAGCAGATCTCCGGCCGGCCACCGAAACCGTCGTCTGACTTTCCCCACGCATGAATACGCGCCTGCAATGGTTCTACCCTTCAAACAGAGCCATGAGCATGGAAACCCCCATCGCTCTGTAGACACTCCGATCGGTCCTCGGGTATAATTCCACCTCTTCTCGCAGCAACCACCTCCGTGGCGGTGTAGCTCAGTTGGCAGAGCAGCGGACTCATAAGCCGCGGGTCACCAGTTCAATTCTGGGCACCGCCACCAATATAAACCAGCGACTTACCACTCCCCTTCTCATGGCGCCTGGACCATTTTTCCGGTTCCAGGTCCGGTTGCCAGCGAACCGGTGTGCCGTGCCCGTCATACCCCATTGGACACGTTTCACCTTTATGCTCCCTAACACAAGCGCAATAAGAGGTGGCTGCCAGAATGACTGGCCGCTGCATGGATAACTTTCGTACCGGACCGCCGGCCTTCTTCTCCACTCCCCTTGTGTTTTCAATTGTCCCTCGTGCATGCTGGGCGCCGGTTTGAGACTGAACACCGGTTTGAACCTTCCAAAATGGAAGAGGTCGTCCGGGTGGAGGAATACGGAGGCAGCGCATGAGCGATCTTGAACGCCGGCGACGCATCGATGTTTTGGCGATCGGACTCTTCGGCCTGGCGGTCGGCGCCTTAACCCTGGGCGTCGCTCAGGTCGGGGTGATCCCGGAATCAAATAAAGTCGGCACCTTGGTCATCGCCTTGATCTTTGGCGGCGTCGTACAGATTCTGGCAGGCATCACCGATATCCGGTATCACGAGCAACTCGGCGGGACGGCCTTGACGATGTACGGATTTTTTTGGCTGACCGTGTGTACGGCAAAACTCGTCAGTGAGAGCACCTCGTTTCACCTCGACATGGTGCTGTACGTTCCAATCGATTTGGTCTATGCGGCATTCTCGGCCGTGATGGTGTACTTAACCGCGTACCGCAACGCGACGCTTTGCATGCTGCATGTGGTCATCACGCTGAGTTTCACCTCAACGCTGTTGGCCCGACTCGGCCTGATCAGCGAGACCGGACCCGGGCTTTTTCATATTGTGGTCGGGGTGATGGCGTTCTACCATGCCGTCGGCAGCCTGACGCAGGCGTTCACGGGGCATCAGTTGGTACCGCTCGGACCGGCTTTTCTGTCTCGGAGCGAACTCGGGCTTGAACGGTCCGGCAGAATGACTGACCGCGAATCTGCTCTATGAATACATACTGCCGAACGAGCAGGCAGTGTCACATCTCGCAATTGCGCCCTTCGCCCTCGGTGCCGCCCTCTAGTTGTACGACGAGTGTTTGCATGTTGGCGGAGAGGGTAGGATTCGAACCTACGGCCGGTGTTGCCCGGACAGCAGCGTTGACTGCCCGAATCAGCCACTCTCGCACCTCTCCAATCTCAGAATAGCGGTTGCCCAACCGACATTCGCCTGGGAGTTTTACTAGGGCCTCCTGCCGACCGAAGTTTGCATCCTCGGTCGCCTTCTCAACTCGGCGCACCTGAGAGTCTTCGGGTAAATAGGACCATCCGACTGGGGACCTCCCTACCCGCTGATGTTTTCGGGAGCCCTATACTCTAAGTATGAAACCAGGATTCACACCATCTCGATTCCTGTTGTTGCTCGCTGTTGTCCTCCAACTAGCCGGTTGCGTGACGAATCCCTATACCAATCGGTGGCAACTCCTCATGGTCCCGCAATCCTATGAGGCCAGCTTAGGCGCCCAGGCCTATCAAGACGTACTGGCTGACCCTAAAATCCAGGCCTCTCAGGATCCAGCTGAAGTGACCCCTGTGCAGAAAGTATCAGCGAGAATCATTGACGGCAGCGAAACGGTCCAAGTATGGAGATCCAGCCAAGGCATTCAAATGGGAGGTGACGGTTATTAAGAACGACCGCACGCAGAATGCGTTTGCCCTTCCGGGAGGGAAGATCGCTGTCTACACGGGGATCTTTCCTGTTGCTGAGAATGAATCCGGGCTGGCCGCCATCATCGGTCATGAAGTCGTCCATGCTCTTGCGCGTCATGGATCTGAACGCATGAGTCAAGGTGTGTTAGCTCAGATTGGACTCGTGGGCGCCTCCATTGCTTTGGGCACACAAGGCTTCAGTCCCTTGACCAGTCAAGCCGCCATGTCTGCCCTGGGCGTCGGCACCCAGGTGGGCGTCCTTCTTCCATTTAGTCGTGCGCATGAATCGGAGGCCGACTACATTGGCCTGCTGCTCGCTGCCGACGCAGGGTACGATCCACAGGAGGCGGTTCGTGTGTGGGAGCGCATGCAACGATTGGCGGGAAGCAAAGGCAACCAGCCCCAGGAGTTTCTTTCGACTCATCCCGGTCATGAAACCAGAATTCAGCGGCTGACCGAGAAGATGCCCGAAGCATTAGCGATCTACGAGCAGGCCGACAAAGCATTGGTGGCGAACCTCCCCCCGCTCGCCGGTCCGACCGCTCAGGTTGATTAGTGCAAGGGCGCCATCCACACTCTGTCAGCAGGAGACGACACAAAACAGTCATTGGTTTTTCACTGCTGCAACTTTACGAAGGCTTAAAAACGGACGCCGAGATAAAACGCCGGCATTACATTCGTGTGGAGATCGAATTCCCGGCCGCCCGCTCGAACCGTTTCGCCCAGCGACGTGACATTGATCACGAAGTCGGCCGTGACCGCCATCCGTTGATTCACGGCGTAGTCTATTCCAACGCCGAGAGGAATTAAAAAGGAACCGTAGGTGTTGGCGATACCGGCGTCGGTGTCCTTGATGCCAGCGCGAACGAATCCGAGACCGCCTTGGAACACGAGCCTGGCCAAGTGATCGCTACCAGGAATATCCCACCAATACCTCGCCTGAGCCGACAGGCCGAAGAGCAGGTCGTTCCCGGCGCCGGCATACTGCGCCAATGGACCCAAAGAGAACCGTTCAGTCACGAAGTAGTCGGCATGGCCTTGAAACCCGAATTCGGCCACTCCATCAGGCGTATCGGCCATGAAGCCGATGCCTCCGCCTCCTGACCAGTGACCTGCTCGTAGTTCGTTGACGTCCGCACCAGCAGGATGAACGAGAGCCAGGAAGATCAGGAAACAGCAGAACCAGATGCAGAGTATCGTGCAGAATCGAGGCAGCATTATTGGACCTACGAGATTAAATCACCTTGCAGTTGAAATGGAACCACGGCTTCACCGTTGAGTCCAATTCGGTCAACGTCTCACAAGGGGGTCTATGGGCCTTAAAGGGACGAGCTTCAGCACGTCCATGCACAGTGACCTGTCTGTGGTTTCCAATCCTGATGGAAGTGCGAACCACATAGCCCGCCCCCGGAACGCTCCATCATTGTCCGTGCTTACCTTTAGCCCCATTCTCTAGGTAGTTATAATCCTCTATAGGTCCGATTAAGGGACCAAGCGGCCCTGTTCATTTTATCGATCTGACGTAGACTGGAGATCATGCCAACAATTCTCATCATTGATGATGAACCGAGCATCCGAGGGTTGCTGGCGACGCTGCTGGAACGGAAAGGCTATGACGTCTTGCTCGCCGATTGCGGCAGGAAAGGGTTAGAAGTCTTTAAGCGAGAGCAGCCTGCAGTGACGGTGCTCGATTTAAAAATGCCTGAGATGGATGGCCTCGCCGTTCTCCGAGAGCTCCGAGCGCTCGACCCTGCCAAGCCCGTCATCATTCTAACGGGCGCCCGCAGTGAAGAGCTCGAAGTGGAAGCCCGGCTCCTTGGCGCCACTGCCTTCATTGAAAAAGAGTTCTCTCTCCATCGGCTAGGCGACACGCTCAAGCGTGTGCTGGGTCATTCCGACCCTGTGCAACCCTGAGAGAGCAAGCCCTCGCCGGCATCATCGAACGACAGTTCCCACGTGTACTCCATGGAACAACATGGCTCAAGCCAACCGTTAAGATAGCCACTCACGCGTTATGGGGGGAGCTTTTGCGGGTGCCTCCCACGACTGAACGGCTGTCGGCATGAGGGACGGCATGTGCAGAATGTCTATGTGTACTCGACGCTCAGTGTTAGAAGATGGTCCGCGGTAGTGTGATAGCGGTCCGACAGGCTTCGCATCGCCAATGAGCTTGAGCGGTCGCTTCCGCCGCGGCAGATCCATACTCCGTCTCTATCATGGGGTGAGAACAGATGCTGCACCGTGGGGCCCTCTCCATTTCACCGTTCGCTGCCAGATGGCGGTCCATGCACACATACTGGTTGCCCCCGTTCTGGAATGTAAACCAGGCCCCGGCGGCATGAATTTTTTGACACACTTCACAGTAGTGCTCGAGCTTCACAGGCCTATAATAGTAATTTCTCACTAATGCAGTAACTGGCGGATACGCCAGGACAGTGCAGAGGTCCTACAAACGAGACGGCTTGGAAGGACACATCCGAGAAGAAGGTGGAACACGTACCGCGGAAGAGGTTATGGGGTAGAAGAGGTGACAAAGCGGGTGAGATCGATGATGACGGCTTTTGCTGGATCCGTGTAAGTTGAACGGTAGGCGCGAAAATGTGGCGTGTTCGGTTCTTCCGACTTTTTAATCCACGCATCTGCGGGGTGAAACCCGACGCGGAACCGGTGAGGTGAGACCGGCAGCAGGGGCTCGTTTCGATTATCCAATTCCATCGCCATCGTATAGTCCTGCCCCCCGCTTGGCACAGAGCGCCAGTTGGCCAACATCAGATGGAGATAGTGTTTCTCGTCGATATACATACCTCCGGAAGTGATCGCTCGTTTCTGGTTTCCGTCGCTCACCACCATGTAAAAGGTGGCCATATCTTTGGGAGACGCTTTTCGTAGCGCTTCCATTAAGTATGGAGTGAGCCGCACGATCTCTGCGTGACTGAATGCCGGCCTTCCCTCCTTTGATCCCAAAATCCCGAGCCCGGTTATTGTGTCGCGTTCTTCGACTTGAACGCCGTTGAGGACTTTCGCCATGGCATCGGAGGTCATATCGTATGGATGCTTGTGTCCCGAAGCCGCTTGCGGATCTGCTGCGAGCCAAACTCCCGTCAAAGGCGTGTCATAGATGACCGTCGAGTCTGTCCCGGCCGCGCAGCCAGACAGACACAGTGCCACCGTCATCACCCAATGAGCACGCGTAGCATTCATAAGGCTCCTTACCGGACAAAGTCTTACGCCAGTCGGACGAAAAAGAAAAGGTACCTGGAGCAGATACCCCAGATACCTCGTCCACTGGTCACTGAGACTCTTAACGCGCAGCGTGAAGCCGTTTGCCTTGCAAGAGAGCCACGTTGTGGTTGAGTTGTGAAGACGACAGCGGATAGACCCCGGCCCGCGCGACGGTTTCCTGGCCCTCACGACTATTAATGAATCGCAGAAACTCAAGAATCTTGGGATCCCACTCTCTCTTTGGATCTTTATTCACGTAGAGATACAGAGGTCGGGCCAGGGGATAGTGGCCGTCCATCACAGACTCCATAGAGGGAGCCACGGCAGGACTGCCAGCGGCCTCACTCAACGACACCGCCTTGACCGCAGACGTCTGAAACCCGATACCGCTGTAACCGATGGCTGATGGATCCTTTCCCACTGCCACCACGATCGACGCAGACCCTGGCTCGGCCGTCAACGCCGTCTTGAATTCTCCCCCACGCATCACGACATGTTTAAAGAACGGCAGGGTACCGGTCGACCGCTGATCGCGGCCATATAAGTGAATCGGCGCATGTTCCCATTGACCAGTCAGACCGACTTGTCCCCATTCCTGGATACTTTGCATGCCTCGCTTACGCGTCGCTGAGAAGATGGCATCGACTTGAGCCAAGGTCAGCTCGCTGACCGGATTATCGCTATTGACATAGATGGCTACAGCATCCTGCGCGATTGACACGGCTGTCGGAGGGTACCCGTACCTTGATTCAAAGCGCTTGATCTCCTCTTCGGTCAAGGCCCGGGATGAAGCGAGGAGTTGCACGTCATAGGAGCCAAAATGGCCTGCCGTGTCTCCGTCCCCGCGCCGCATAGTCGAGATTCCGGTCAGAAAGACATCCTCGGGGCTCAGTTTGGAATCGCGTGATCCTTGGACAGCGATCTTCATGTCTACCTGGCGTCGTCGAAATTCCATCGCCAGTTTAGACAGTGGGGCTTGCATCGTATCTGACCCCGCGATCGTCATCTTGCCGGACACAGCGGCTTCGGCCACGTAGGATTCGGTTTCGGATTGAACCAGCATACGGCTTTGCTCTGCATGCGCTGTCAATGCCGGAGTGAGGGAGATTGACAAGACCATCACAGCAAAAACCACAGGGCTGAGGGGCGTGTTCTGATTCTTCATGAGTCCTCCTTTTACCATCAACAGCAGTATAGGGAACCGGTATTTCAGCGTCATGACAGACATGTTACAGAACTGTTAACTTTCCGTTTACCTCCGGATCGGCTGAGACTGGATGGCCTCGGCCAGCTGGATCTTCACCCGACGACGCTCTCGTTACGTTCCGATAGCCGACAGAGGCCAATCCAGGAAGAGCAGATTCACACCTAGGGACCCGGTCACGAGTCGTGGCATGGGTTCCCCCTCAGTTGAAGAACCACATGAGTTGAAGTCTGATCAGGTTCCCATAAGCGTCGAACTGACGGCCCGGTGTCGTCGCCGTACCCGGTGTCGTCTGAAAGACGTTACGACGTTCGGTAAATGCATAGGCCGCCGTCACTTCCCATTGGGGATCCGGCATCCACGCCACACCTATTTCGGTTTCCTGCATGTTGTCGCTTGGCGCGCCGGTCTGGAATTTTAAGCCGCCGTTGTACATTTGGTAACGAACGTAAAAATTGGCGAGGCCGGTATCACTGTATTGCCAGGAGTAATGGCCTTGGACGTATCCCCCGTAGAGACTCTGCTCCCGAATGACGCCGGTGTTCACGTCTCGCTCCGGCCCCCGCCCCACGACATACTCTGCTAGAAATCCGAACGGCTGCGGCGGGTAGTAGATGAAAAAATTCAACCGCTCATCAAGATATTTTCCCGAGGTATGGCCGGCATCAAAATTCGACCACAAGGTCGTCCCGGCAGCCGGCGTTCCGCGATTGACGGTAAACTGTCCGCGATAGGCATTCATGCCGACTTCAAACAAGCGTCCTCCCGGCAACTCAAACGGATAGGCGAGCCTGATTCCGACATGCTTGTCTTTGTTGGACTCCTGAGCGTTGAGGCCCTGTCCGTTATAGACTGAGACGTTGATCATGCCCCAGTCGCCTGCTCCATAGAGGTAGTCGATCATGTGTTTCCAGCGCTGTTGGGCAAACTTAGGACTCCATTGAAAGGAAAGGCCCATATCGCGTTCGCTGGATGCGCCGGAGTTGGTTGCATCCGCACGATCGAACGCCATACGTTGGCGACTCGCCTGCCAGTTATCCCATGAGGCGGGCACGCGTTGCAGTCCTACACGAAACCGGAATTCCTTATCTTTGTCGAAATACCATTCACCCCAGGCATCCCGCATCGACAGAGCATGCGTGTTGCCGCTGATGTTGCTCGCCAGGTCCGGTTGGAAAAAGATGCCGACATGCTCGGACACCTGACCGGTGATGACCCAACGGATCCGTCGATAGAAAAATCCCGGTTGGGCGCCATTGGCGGCATCGCCAACCGACGCGTCATGATAGGTGCGTACCTGGCCATTGGGGTTGCCTAACTGGTTGTACCGAAACTGACCGTAACCGTAATGCCGCAGCCGCTCATACCACCGCGGGCTGGCCGTAAATTCGGCCATCGTGGCGGATTCGGACAGTCTTCGTTCCTGGTCCGCCTTTAAGCGCACAAAGTCATCTTGTGAGAGCAGCCCTTTCTCCAACATGAGTTCTTCGAGAGAAGTGGCATCGAGCGTCGGTAGATTCAGCCTCTCTGACTGCTTGAATGGTCCGGGCGGCTTGGGATTCGCGACGCCGGGCATCTGGGGCTCTTGTGCATGAGCCATGTGAGCGATGACCGAGAGAACACTCCCCAAAAGCAGGCAGCCAATGAGTTTCATAACTACCCCCCATTGATGTCTTGATACATGAACCATTTCCTTGGGCCGAGACGGTAAGAGAGGAAGATTGCAGCGATATGAACGTCGTGTTACACGAACGTAAACTTTTGCGGCCACATGAACGAGGTGACGAGCGACCGAATCGGTGTAAGATTGTGAAGGCTGCCCGGACAGAGGCTACGAAGTGGGTCGAGAAGTATGTGTATTTCAAGCAGTGCGTTCCCGGCGCATTTGCTTCACATCCGCCACAAGCATCAATCGCGTGAGAAATGGCTTCAGGTATGTCACCGGTCAGATAGCGGGAATGGCTATTTAAGTCCCTTGGCTGAGCAGAAACCAGCCACGTCACGATACATCGATCGCACAAAGAGGAGGAGCGCTACGATCACCAAGCCTTCGAGACCGATGAAGAGAGCCCCGCCGATCAAATCAAACATCCTAATCATTCCTCCACTGCGTTTTGGCAAACGCGCAAGCAATTGACCGATCAAACTGTAATGCCAACTGAGCGCCCATGCTCCTAGCGTACAGCCGCGTTATTCCGACCGTGTGAACGAGATGTTAATTCGCGGTTAACTGAGTGGATGAGAGACAGACACGCGCTGCCACCCGAAACGGGCCGCAGGCGATATCAGGATGATTTGCAGACAGGATGTGCGGTTTAGTCTGAGAAGATCTTTGATCCGCTTGAGCCAGTATCGGAACAAAATCCCTGATCCGTGCCTCTTGGTCAAATGACGCATTTCGTTGATCAGAATCTGCTCCACTTCCGATTGGGACAGCGAACGGTAGTGGTGGGCTCAGCCGTTTTTCCAGCCCGTTCAGCGCACTAATCAAGGGGACCGGACGAAAGAAACCATAGAATTGTCGAGTAACATGGTCGATACCCCTCGCAGTAGGTTAGGCATTTTCCTGACGTTTGGTCACCTCCCAGCCGGCGCTGACAGGCGAGAACAGTCCAGAGAGAGACACTGACCAGAAACCGCCACAGGAAGACAACGGTTCACATTGCTTCACAGCGAGCGACAAACGTCCGTTTTAGGGGTGTGGCTCTTTGCCATCGTCGGCCTGGCCGTCGCACTGGTCCCCATCTTCGTGTCCCGAATTCCGCCCCTTGCCGATTATCCCAATCACCTGGCCCGTGTCCACATCCTCTCCAACCTGGATCGCGTTCCTGAGCTTGCGGAATATTATCGAGATGTCACGAGCGCGCAGCCGAATCTTGCCTTTGACGTGATTGTCGCGCTGCTTGCCCGAGTGATGCCGTTGGAAGCGGCTGGGAAGGTGTTCCTCGCATTGACCATCATCGCGATGGTTGGAGGGGTGGCGGCCCTACACAGGGCTCTTCATGCCCGGGCCTCGGTCTGGCCGTTGATGTCTCTCTTCTTCGTGTATAACCGGATTTTTCTCTGGGGATTTGTCGGCTATCTCTTCACGCTGGGTGTCGCCATGGCGGCGTTTGCGGGATGGGTGGCGTTACGCGGTCGTCCCGTGATCCGGATGGTCATCGCGACCGTCCTCGCCACTGCCATCTACTTGGGGCATCTGTACGCGTTTGGCGTCTACGCATTATGCATTGCAGGTTATGAACTGACGGTTCTCTGGGATCGGCGCCGCGACAGGCGCCGGGCGATCGTTGATGCGGCGATTGCCTCAGCACAGTTTGCTCCGGCGATGTACCTGTTTCTCTTTGTGAGTCCCACGTCGGGTGCCGCCCGGGTCACTGAGTGGGGATCGTTATGGAGGAAAGTGGATGCTCCCGCGAATCTGCTCTTCAACTATCACCTGACATTCGATCTGGCGTGCCTGGGTCTCTTGGCAGCGATGGTTCTTTGGGGCCTGCTTCACCGCCATCTGACATGGAACCGGTTCATGTTTGGACCGCTCACGCTGCTGGTGATCGCGTTCCTGATCATGCCGGATCAGCTGTTCACCAGCTATGCGGCAGACAAAAGACTCCCCATAGCCATCGCGCTGGTTGGAATTGCCGGGTGCGAATGGCGCTCATGGAGCCTGCTGCCGGCCATGGCCCTGACTGTGTTGTTTGCGGTGCGCGTCGCGCTAATTTCGGAGGTGTGGGCTGAATCGAATGCGGTCTATAGCGAATACCTCGCCGCGATTGAGCATGTGCCGTACGGCGGTAAACTCATGGTCGTCGTCGCCCATTCATCCCAGAGCAGCCTCCCACCGATCCCGACATTTGAAATCGCCAATATGGCCATCATTTATCGTCAGGCGTTCGTGCCGAGTCTCTTTACCTACCCGAAAGACGCCGGACAAGCGGTGGCCTTTTCACCGGAGATGCAGAAGCTTGCACAGGCGACCCCCCACCATATCGCGCGCCCGCAAATGCTGGCGCGGTTGAACGACCCCGAATACGCCCAGCACGCGGGCCCGTTCCGGGCGGAGTTGCTCTCTCACTATGACTGCGTGTTGGTGGTGAATCGGAGGCACTTGCCCATCGAGCCTCCAAGCGGCCGGAAGTTATTTGAAGGACGCGACTTCACACTCATACAAGTCGGTTAGTCGGCGGCACTTTGCTGCGATGGTGGGGCGTGATGCCTCGAACGCCCTGACATGAAGGCAAGAGTAGGATGGACGGTCTTACGCCATTGCCTTGGGGCGCCCGGTAGACACGAGCGTCCTACGAGGCTGTCAAAATCCGCTTGCCAATGGATACTCCGGCACGCTGAACTGATCAACGAACGCCTTTGCCTTCCCCAGAGCGGCAGATTCTGCTTGTTCGCGCGAATTAAATGTTTGACTGCCAAGCGAGGCCACTGTTTTGATTCGATCCGATTCCTTGATGATGTACTGACATCCCCATCTGTCTTCAATGCACGGTAACAACGTAATGACGTACCCCTTGTAGCTGTGATCGCTCATCGCATCCTCCCTTGGTTGGCAGCAGTGTACTGACCAACCCGTTGGAAGGGGAACTAGTGAAACAGATAGCCGTCCTTCTAGGAGAAGCTGGGCGAACAAGACGCCCTGATTCTGGGAAGGGGTACCATGAAGGGGGGGACTAAAAGATTAGCGTTGGCATGCGCTCTGAGCCGCCGCCGGATCACGAACGAACAACGCCAACTCCCGGCCTACGAGTGCTCAAGGCAGAGAAGCTGGACAGGGCTAAGCAACTTTCCGAGGAGACCAGGGGATGTGAGACGTCACAGGGGGTGGGGTGTCGTCTTTCTTTCTGGATGTGCTCTTGATCGCGCCGTTTCGTTTCGCCTGTATGCGCCCGAAGGCGTTTTTAGGCGCTTTGTGATTCTTTTTATTCATAGTGCTAAGTATAGCAGGTGTCACTCGTTGCCGCTCCTTCATGACCGCTTCACGTGAATCTCATCCTTCATTCCCTCGTACGTCACCAGAGGCAGGACGTGCTTTGTCACCAACTCTTCCGCACATCGGTAGGGCCGCCCTGCGACGATTCTCTTGGCGTAGATGACCCCGATGCCACTGAGTGACAGGAGGCGAACGGACGTTGCCGTGTTGAGGTCCGCCCGCTGGTATCCCACGACGCCCAATTGACCGGCAATCGTTTGAACCTTCGCGGTGATGGTCTGAGCCCATTGCGTAGTGGTGGTCATTGTGGAATCGTCCTGTCCCATGAGCTCTTCTCCTTTATATATGAAAGCCGTCTCGACCAACGTTGGTGTGGCCGACAGTGGGGAATTGTCGGCTGAACAGGAGCCGGGCGCCCAAGGGAATCACACGATCGGCGTAACCGGTGCGTCAGAACATGAGGAATCGCAGCACGTCACCTTGAACTCTTTACCCGTGTTAGTCAATCACTTTTCCTCCAAAATGGCGGTATTTTACCTTTCTCGGTCAACGGACCGCTAATGATGCGGGCTATCTGACTACCCAAGAATGATACGAATGGCATGATTCCCCGCATCGACGAGCGGGATTGCATCGCGAGCAGTGAGCGCCGCGCCGTCGAGCTCGGCCGATGCGACTCCGCGGTTCACATGGTTGGGATTGTCCACGGTGATCTCGTAGAGCGCCGAATGATACCGGAAGCGAATCGAATACCCCGGCCAATCTCGCGGAATGCAGGGGTCAATACGGAGGGTGGCCCCGCGCAACCGAAAGCCGAGCATCGATTCGACACCGGCCCGATACAGCCATCCCGCCGCCCCGCTATACCAAGTCCATCCCCCGCATCCGACATGCGGAGGCTCGGCATAGACGTCCCCGGCCACAACGTAGGGTTCAACTTTGTAGCGCTGCACCTTGGATCGTGAGGCGATCCGATGAACAGGATTGAGTATGCGGAACAACTCCATGGCCGTATCACCGTCGCCCAACGCGACGAACGCCAGTACCGCCCAGACAGCGGCATGGGAGTATTGACCGCCGTTTTCACGAATGCCCGGAACATACCCCTTGATATACCCCGGATCCTGGCGCAGACGATTAAAGGGAGGCGTCAACAGGAGAATCAGGCCCTCACGCCGATTGACCAGGTGCTGATTCACCGCCGCCATGGCGCGGACGGCTCTACCGGGATCTGCAGCGCCGCTGATCAGCCCCCAGGACTGTGCAATGGAATCAATCCGGCATTCCGGATCTCCCGTGGAGCCGAGCGGCGTCCCGTCATCGAAGTACGCGCGCCGATACCATTCTCCATCCCACCCGTCACGTTCGAGCGCGGCCTTTAACGCGCTCACATGGACCCGCCATGTTTCTGCACGCTGATGCTCGCCGCGCCGGGCCGCTACCTGCGCGAACTCCCGGAGCACCGTATGCAGGAACCACCCGAGCCAGACGCTTTCACCCTTGCCGTGCTGCCCGACACGGTTCATCCCGTCATTCCAGTCCCCGGTTCCCATGAGGGGAAGGCCGTGACTTCCCACTGAGAGGCTGCGGTCCAATGCGCGCGCACAATGCTCAAAGAGACTGCCTTGCTTGTCGGAGACGCGAGGCTCGAAATACGATTCGTGCTGTCCTTCGGCCAACAGCGGACCGTCCAGAAAGGGCACCACTTCGTCCAACACCGTCATGTCGCCGGTGACTTCAAGATAGCGGACCACGGCATACGGCAGCCAGAGCAAGTCGTCGGAGATGCGCGTCCGGACCCCGCGCCCGGATGGAGGATGCCACCAGTGCTGCACGTCACCTTCCACAAACTGCCGCGCCGCAGCCCGTAAGAGATGCTCGCGGGTGATTTCAGGGGCCGCGACGCTGAGCGCCATGACGTCCTGGAGCTGGTCCCGAAATCCGTAGGCTCCGCTCAACTGATAAAACGCCGCGCGTGCCCAGATCCGGCATGCCAGCGTCTGATAGAGCAACCAGCGGTTCAACACAACGTCCATGGCCCGCTCCGGCGTACGGACTTGGACGGCGCCCAGCACGTCGTCCCATCGACGCGTCACTGTCTGCAACACCTCGTTCACATCGGCGGCGCGGTAACGGGTGAGCATCACACGCGCCTGCTCTCTGCTTTCAGTCTGACCCAGGAGCCACACCACCTCGGCGCGTTCGCCGGCCGCTAACTCAATCGAAACTTGCAGCGCCGCGCAGGGATCAAGACCGGCGCCGACCTTTCCGGACAACAGGGCCCCCTGCTCCAAGGCGAGGGGCCGTTCAAGCGTGCCATTGCGGCCGAGGAATTCTGCGCGGTCTCCGGTCCAGCAGGTGTGCTTGCCGGCAAGATCGGCAAAGGCCACTCGCCCGCCGAATTCGCCGCCCAAGGCACTCCGCGCAAACAGCGCTCCCGTGTCGGGATCAATCTCGGTAATGATGTAGGGGGCTGAGTCGCTGCGGGCACTTCCCAGCACCCACTCGGCATAGGCCGTGACCGAAAGGCGCCGCACACGGCCGGATACGTTATGCAGAGTCAGTCGGGAGATTTTAATCGGGTCCTCAAGAGGCACGAATTGCAGCAGTTCGAGCAGAATCCCATGCGAACCATGATGGAAACGGCTATACCCCTGTCCGTGGCAGGCCATGTAGGGTGCGGGATCATCACGAATCGGGAGCGCTGTGGGAGTCCAGACCTCATTCGAATGTTCATCGCGGATATAGAACACCTCTCCCGAGGGATCACCGACCGGATCGTTTGACCAGGGCGTCAATTGGTTTTCGTGGCTGTTGAGAGACCAGCTGAACCCGGACCCCGATTCAGACACAAGAAACCCGAACGACGGATTGGCAATGACATTAATCCAGGGACGAGGCGTTCGAAGCCCTTCACTCAGGACCGTGACATATTCGCGTCCCTCGTCGGCAAAGCCACCCAGGCCGTTAAAGAATTCAAGCTCCCGTTCGGGCAACGGGACATCCAGGCGTTGTCGCCTGCGCCTCGACGGCAGAGCAGGCGACACCGGCGGAGTCCTGCGCTGCAAGCGGGTCACTTGTTCCGCCAGCGTGCCCCGCCGGCTGAGGAGGACGACCCGGGCGAACTGCTGGAACATCAGTTGGTCTTGAGAGGACAACAGATCGGTGCGAAGAAGATAGATGTTGCCGCGCGCTCCCGACGCATTCGGGTCGAGACGCAACTGACTGCCGCGCACCAGCGCTTCCAGCGCCCCTTGCAGGCCCTGCTCATAGGAGGACGCCTTCTCATTCATGATGATCACATCGGCGAAGAGGTGTCTCATTCGCCAGTATTCATGCGCCCGCAACAATTGCCTGACAATATCGACATCCTCCGCCTTGTCGATGTACACGAGGACGATGGGCAGATCGCCGGAGATCCCATGCGCCCACAGCGCCGCTTTATCCATCATGCTGGCGCCAAGCGTTTCGGCTGACGGACGCAGCGACGCATCGGCGTAGAGCACCGCGTTCGCCAGCCGCTGAAAGACCTGCGCCTCGTCGCTCTCAATGCCGAGGTGATGCAGTTGGACATGCGCCTGCGTCCAGGCCAGCGATAGGGCCCGCTCAAAGACTCTCGGATCGCGATATTTATCCACCAGCTCCAGCACCTGATCGCGGGCGGACCCGACAATGGTGGAAAACACGAGGCGCACTGTCCCACCGGGGGCCACCCGTACCGTGCGTCGCAAGCTGAACACCGGATCAAGGACGGACCCCACAGTATTAGAGAGCGGTTGGCCGTCGATCATGGAGACCGCGGTACCCACGTGGCGGCCGCGGCCCAAAAACCGTGCGCGATCCGTTTCGTATTCCAGGTCGCCCACCGTGTCGCCTTCGACCACGACTACCTGGGCCGCCCATACCGTCACTTCCTCATCCGATCGTCGGCGACGAGTGGCGAGCAGCGCATCCAGCTCCGGGACGAATTCCGTTTGCACGAACAGATTGGCAAAGGCCGGATGCGCCACGTCCGAGGCCTGCGGAGCAAGCGAGAGTTCCGCATAAGAGGTCACCTCAAGGTCGCGCGCCTGGGTGCCTGTATTGGTGACGGAGATGCGCCGCACTTCCGCATCATCCTCGGACGACACCACCACCTCGAGTGTCGTGCACCAGTCGCCGTCCCGCCGGATGATTTCGGCCCGTTCTTCCGTAAAGGACACCTCGTAGTCGTCAGCCTCCACCCCGCTGGGCTGATAGCCTGCCGACCACACCGTTTCATTCTGCGTGTCGCGCAGAAACAGATAGCTGCCCCAGCAGTCACGCGTGACATCTTCGCGCCACCGCGTGACGGCAATACCCCGCCACCGGCTGTACCCCGACCCTGCGACCGTCAGCATGACCGCGTACCGCCCGTTGGACAGGAGATGTGTCCGCGGAGTGGCCTCATGCGGCGAAGTGAAACGCCGCAACACGGGCGGCGTGAGGTCTCGCACGTGCGCGGCGGCAGAGACTTCTTCAGCCCGTGGTCGCGCCATCGGTACATCGCGCGGCGTCCGTTCCTGGAGCAGGAGTTCAGTGGCCCGCACCATCGGCTCGGCGTGAAACCGGGTCCGCATGATTCCGTCATGCAGCACATTTCCGATCGCCACCAGCGACATGCCTTGATGATGCGACATATAGGCTCGCACAATCGCAACGTCCTGGCCTTCGGGCACCCGGGTGGCCGTGTAATCCAAGGCCTCATAGAACCCGTACGCTCCCAGCCCCCCCGCATCGGCGAGCCGCTGAAAGCCTTGCGTGGCCGACGAAGGGTCGATCATCGCCGCGAGCGCAGCGGCGTACGGCGCCACGACGAGGTCATCGATAAGACCGCGCTTGAGGCCAAGACCGGGCACGCCGAAGCTGGAATACTGGTAGGTCAGGTCGAGATCGCGCGCGTTGTAGGCGGATTCCGATACGCCCCAGGGCACGCCGCGCTCCGCTCCATACTCAATTTGCCGACGGACGACCGTGTCATAGGTCCGGCTCAGCAGGCTGCCGGCAGGAAAACGCATGACTAAGGCCGGCATGAGATATTCAAAGATCGACCCGGACCAGGAAATTAAGGCTGACCCGTCGCCGACAGGCGTCAAGGCACGGCCTAAGTGGAACCAGTGCGACGCCGGTACGTCGCCCTTGGCGATGGCGATAAAGCTTGCAAGTCGGGCCTCGGACGCCAGCAAATCATAGTAGCTGGGGTCCAAGCTATTCTCCGCAACCCGGTAACCGATGGACAAGAGTTTGCGCGTGGGATCGAACAGAAACGCGAAGTCCATGGCACGAACCATCTGGTCCGCCGTCTGCGCAATGGCCGAGAGGCGGCGAATCAATCCAGCGGTATCGGCGGCCGATTGGCGCAGGGCATCAACCAGTAGCGCGATCCTTTTCAAGCTGGCCCCGTTCTGCACCGGCTGCCTGAGCGAGGCTTCCCTGAGACGATCGAGCGAATCAAGCGCCGCTGAGAACCGTTCGGGCGCGGCGGCCAGCGTCGGCACGGGATGAAAGAACGGCTCGATAGCCGCCCACTCCGGCGTCGGCCCTGGATGCCGAGCGAGCAGGGCCGCCAGGTCTTTCGGACTGAAGCGCATCCACGGAAGCAGCAATTCCACATCCCGGACATGGCTCTCCACACATCGTCGAATCGCGTCCGCCCAGATGCGCAATTCTTCATCCGGTCCATCGGCATCTTCCTGTGCCAGTGCCTGAGCCATATCCGCGATGGTGTGGGCGGAAGCGGTGAGCATGGCCATCCGGGCCGTCCAGCCGGCCGCATCCACGGGACGCGACAACAGCAACCTTGCCAGGCCATCAACCGCTTGACTCAACTGCTTCGTGGTCACCGTGTGCGTCTGTCGCTGCTCCGGTATATTGCTCAACGCGTCGCCTAACAGGCGCAGCGCATCGTCCAACCCGGCAAAGGCATTGCCATCGACCGTGGACCGTTGGATCAGATCGCGGCACCCGTTGCTCAAAGCCAATAGATGTCCGGCGAGGTTGCCGCTATCCACGGACGAGACGTACTTGGGATGCAGCGGGTGGAGGGTGCGTGTGTCGTACCAGTTATAGAAGTGTCCACGGTACAGTTCGAGGCGGCTCAAGGTCGTCAGTGTCGCGTCCATTCGTTCACTGGCTTCCAACGTGCCCAACCAACCGAAGTCGCGGGCGGCCAGAGTCGACAGAAGCGAGAGGCCGATATTGGTCGGAGAGGTCCGGTGCGCCACGACGGGTTTCGGGTCTTCTTGAAAGTTATCCGGTGGCAACGCATGGTCTTCCGCAGACACAAACGTCTCGAAGAAGCGCCAGGTCCGGCGCGCAATCAATCTCAGCGTTCGCGCATCGGCCGGCGAAACCGGGCCGGCCCCCGTGATCATCGGAGGCAGGCTGACCCATCGTGCGACGGCAGGAGCCGCGATCCAGAGGAGGAGGAGCGGAGCCGCGGCCGCGGCCGATTCAGGCTCTCCGCCAATGGCTACAGCACCGGCGGCGGTCACGGCGAGCGCAACCCCGCCCGCCATCCGCCGATACATGCCCGCCAAGTCGCAGGAATAGGCGTCTTCGGCCTGGGCGGCGGTCACCCATTCCAACAAATGCGTGCGGGTAATGAACAGGCGGCCGAGAGTCCGCACTATGGCGTCTGACATCAACCAGGTCTGGGAGGCCAGAAACGTGATCGTCAACGCGACCTGGGTGGCCGCCAGCTTCAGGTCGAGACCCGCGCTCCTGGTGCGGCTGCGCACAGACAACCCTCGCCGGCGAGGATAGAGCCCCAGCACGAAGGAGAGAAGCGAGGGGATGGTCACTGAAGCCAGGACAAACCCGGACCACACCCAGGGCGACGCGCCGGGCGTCAACCATCCGGCGATCAAGGTCAGCAATGCGGCGGGAGCCGAGAGGGTACGCCGGAGATTATCGAGGATTTTCCACCGCCCGATCGCAGGAATCCGTGCCGCGTGACGCCGCTCGGAGCCGGTCTGTCCGCGCCCGAAGAGCCAAGGCACCAACTGCCAGTCGCCGCGCGCCCATCGATGCTGTCGGGCTGCCGCCGCCTCATAATGGGATGGGAACGCTTCGAACAGCTCGATATCGGTCGCCAGGGCCGCCCGGGCGAAGAGCCCTTCAAAAAGATCGTGACTGAGCATGGCATTGTCCGGCACTTTACCGGCCAAGGCCGCCTCGAACGCGTCGATCTCGTAGATGCCCTTCCCCGTGTAGGACCCCTCTCGAAATAAATCCTGATACACGTCCGAGACGGCGGAGGCGTAGGGATCGATGCCGCTGGGGCCGGAAAATGTCTGTTGGTAGCACGATCCCTCGCCATCGGCCGGAAGCGACGGCGTGATGCGGGGCTGCACAAGGCCATAACCTTCCACCACGCGTCCGGCAAGCCGATCATACCGGGGCCGATTCAGCGGATGCGCCATAGTCCCGATCAACCGATGGGCGGCGCCCCGGGGCAACCGCGTATCCGCATCAAGCGTGATGACATACCGGACAGAAGGAACGGTCTCGGGTGAGCGGCCTTGGATCGACATGAAGGTCGTGCCGGTGGACCCGCGCAGCAGTTGATTCAACTCATGCAACTTGCCTCGCTTGCGTTCCCACCCCATCCATGTGCGCTCCGACTCATTCCAGACGCGCTTGCGATGAAAGAGCAGAAAGCGCGACCCGCCACCGGCGGCCGGGCCGTAACGCGTATTCAGGCGCGCGATACCGTCGGCGGCGATGGTCAGCAGTTCCGCGTCGCCCGGCATACTTTCGCACGGGCCGTCTCTCCAATCCGAGAGCAGCGCGAAGCGCAGGTCATCATCCGAATTGGCCAGATAATGAACTTCCAATCGTTCCACTTGTTCCACGATGCCCTGATGATGAGCGAGCATCGTGGGCACCACGACGATCGTTCGCAATTCTTTGGGAATCCCGTTCCGTAATGCGAGTCGAGGCAACGGACGCGGCCCAAGGATCCCCATGACCATGCGATTGATCAGCGCCATGGCGAGATCGGACGCCGGAACAAGGGCGAGCAGCCCGAGTACGACCAGGCCGGTGAGGCTGACGCCGCTTTCCATCGAGTACCACATCGGCGATGTCGCCAAGGCGCTCGCCGCGGGCGCGCACGCGGTCATGCTGGGGTCGCTTTTCGCGGGCACCGAGGAATCCCCGGGCGAGATCGAGCTCTACCAGGGCCGCTCGTACAAGGCCTACCGCGGCATGGGCTCGCTCGGCGCCATGCAAAAGGGCGCGGCGGACCGCTATTTCCAGGACTCGGAAATGAACGTCGACAAGCTCGTGCCCGAAGGCGTGGAGGGACGCGTCCCGTACAAAGGCAGCGTGCTATGGGTGATCCAGCAGTGGCGGGCGGCGTGCGCGCGAGCATGGGATACACCGGCTGCGCCACCATCGAGGAGCTGCGCACCCGCACCCAGTTCGTCGAGATCACGGCCGCCGGCATGCGCGAATCGCACGTGCACGACGTCCAGATCGTGAAGGAAGCGCCGAACTACCGCGTGGAGTAACCGGGTGCACGAGAAGATCCTGATCCTGGACTTCGGTGCACAGTACACCCAGCTCATCGCGCGCCGGGTGCGCGAGGCGCAGGTCTACTGCGAGATCCATCCGCACGACGTTTCCGACGACTTCGTGCGCGGCTTCGGCGCGAAAGGCGTCATCCTGTCGGGCAGCCACATGTCGGCCTACGAGGAATCGACCGCACGCGCGCCCGCCGCCGCGTTCGACCTCGGCGTGCCGGTGCTCGGCATCTGCTACGGCATGCAGACCATGGCGCAGCAGCTCGGCGGCCGCGTCGAAGCGGGCAAGGTGCGCGAGTTCGGCTATGCCGAGGTGCGCGCCCGCGGCCATACGCGCCTTCTCGATGGCATCCAGGACTTTGCTGACGCCCGAGGGCCACGGCATGCTGAAGGTGTGGATGAGCCACGGCGACAAGGTCACCGAGCTTCCGCCCGGCTTCCGCCTCATGGCCTCCACCGAAGCTCTGTCCGATCGCCGGGATGGCGGACGAGGCGCGCGGCTTCTACGCGGTGCAGTTCCATCCCGAGGTTACGCACACGCGCCGGGGACGAGGCTGCTGCGACCGGTTCGTGCTGCGGTATCTGCGGCTGCCGCGGCGACTGGAACACGGCCTCGATGTTTCCGAGCGGTGATCGCGCAGGATGCACGGACAGGTCGGGAGACGATCAAGTG
The DNA here is from genome assembly GCA_963728135.1 of uncultured Nitrospiraceae bacterium. Lineage (GTDB taxonomy): Bacteria > Nitrospirota > Nitrospiria > Nitrospirales > Nitrospiraceae > Nitrospira_D. The sequence continues at coordinate 57,286 of CAVSJC010000020.1, forward strand.
ATGCTGGGTCTCGCGGCGGCGTCGACACCCGCGTGGCCGCGTGCTCTTCCATCGGCGCGGATCGGCGAGCAGTTCACCCGCTCGGTTGCCTCGTCGACGATGGCCTCTGCGCCAGGACGAGAGCGAGCAGGTCATGGAGAGCTTCGCGACCACATGGACGTAAGACGGGTGTCGATGTCACGCGACGGAGTTCTCTCCGCGCTGAAAGGTCTCGCGACCCGGAAGCGAAGCGCAAGACCATCGGCAGGCACCTTCATCGAAGTGTTCGACAGCGGAAGCGCAGAAGATCCGAACGCGCAGGTGGCTCGGCAGGGCACGATCTATCCCGATGTCATCGAATCGGCGTGGCGTCCGAAGGACCCAGGCCACCATCAAGCGCACCACAACGTCGGCGGCCTGCCGGAGATCATGCACTGAAGCTCCTGGAGCCGATCGCAGCTCTTTCAAGGACGAGGTGCGCGCGTGGGCCGCGGGGTCGGCAGGTCGCGAGAACATCCTGTCCGTCATCCCTTCCCGGTGCCGGGCTGGGCATCCGCATCCTCGGCGACGTCACCGCCGAAAAGGTGGCCCTGTTCAGGAGGTGGATCGCATCTTAATTCAGGAGCTTGAAGGATGCGGGCTGTACGAGACCGGTGCAGGCCGTCGCCGGTCCTGCTTCCGGTCGCACGTGGGCGTGATGGGCGACGGGCGCACGTACGAGAACGTCTGTCGCGCTGCGCGCCGTCGACCGACCGACGGCATGACGGCGGACTGGGTGCCACCTGCCCCACGAGTGCTGGCGCGGTCTCCAACCGGATCATCAACCAGGTCCGCGGCGTCAACCGGGTCGTGTACGACATCTCCTCGAAGCCCCCGGCCACCATCGAATGGGAGTAGTCGCCACGATGTATGGCATCCGCAACTGCGATACCGTGAAGAAAGCACGCGCCTGGCTCGAGGAGAAAGGTGTCGAATACCGCTTTCACAACTACAAGGCGTCGGGCGTGGAGCGCGATCGGCTGAACCGCTGGTGCCGGGAGCTGGGCTGGGAAAGCTTCTCAACCGTGCGGGGTCCACGTTCGCGAGCTGCCCGAGCCTCAAAAGATCCTTTCCAACCCGGAACACGCGGTGGCACTTATGCTCGCTCATCCCTCGGTCATCAAGCGGCCGGTGCTCGAGCTCGGCGAGAGGCTGGTGGTGGGGTTCAAGCCGGAGCTCTATCAATCGCTCAAGTGGTAAGCGACGAAGACTTCATGCACCACGCGCTCGAGCTTGCCCGCCGCGCGCAGGAGGAGGGCGAAGTCCCGGTGGGCGCGGTCGTGGTGCTGGACGAAAAGATCATCGGCGAAGGCTGGAATCGGCCGATCTCCGCCTCGGACCCAAGCGCCCACGCCGAGATCCAGGCCATGCGCGCCGCAGCGGCCACCCGGAAGAATTACCGCCTGGTGGGTACGACGCTCTACGTGACGCTCGAGCCCTGCGCCATGTGCGTGGGGCGCGATGTTCCACGCCCGCGTACGGCGCGTGGTTTTCGGCGCCGCGGATCCCAAGACCGGAGCGGCCGGGAGCACGCTCAACCTTTTCGAGGAAAAGCGCCTTAACCACCACGCGCTGGTTAAAGGCGGCGTCCTCGTGGAGGAATGCGGCGGCGCCGCTCAGCGGCTTTTTCGCCTCCCGCCGATGATGATCATTGACATCCCGACGCAGACGCTGACGTACGGCGGAAAGAGCTATTCCGTCTCCACGTCGAAGCGCGGTCCCGGGAGAAGAACGGCAGCCTCTGCACGCCGCGCGGCAGGCATATCGTGCGCGCCAAGATCGGCGCCGGCCTGCCGCTCGCCGCCGTGTTCGTGCGGCGGCGACCGACCGGCGAAGTGTGGTCGCGCGAGATGCACGAAGAAGTATCCTGGGTGCTACTATCCTGACGCGCATCCTCTGGCTCTCGGGCTGCGAGCCGGGCAGGAGCCGCTTGGGCGATGTCGACACCATGCGCCGCTACATCTATATCCACGGCACGCCCGACAGCGCCGAAATGGGCAAGGCCGGATCGATCGGCTGCATCCGCATGCGCAACCGCGACATCGTCGAGCTCTTCGATCTCGTCGCGCCGTATACGCCGGTCGAGATTCACGGCTGATGCCCACGATCCTCATCACCGGCGCTGGCCGCGGCCTGGGACTGGAGCTCGCGCGCCAGTACGCCCAAGACGGCTGGCGGGTGGTCGGCACCGCGCGCGCCAGCGCCCCGGAGCTCGGAGCGACCGGCGCGAGGGTGCTCGAGCTGGAGGTAACCGATTTCCCGGCAACGAAGCGCATCACCCAGGCATTGAACGGCGAGGCGATCGACCTTCTTTTCTGCAACGCCGGCATCATCGGCAGGCGCGGCATGGCGCTCGGTCGCTTCGACTACGCCGAATGGGAGAAGGTGCTGCGCGTGAACCTCCGCTCCTCGGCGCGGCCGCGGTGATAGAAGCGCTCGTGGACAATGTCGCTGCGAGCGAGCGCAAGACGATCGCCGTGATGTCGAGCCGGCTCGGCTCGATCTCCGAGACGAGCGGCGATACGCTGCCGTACGCGACCAGCAAGGCGGCGCTTAACCTTCTCGCGCGGGGACTGGCGGTAGAGCTTTTGCAGAAGAACATCGTCGTTGTCGCGCTGAGCCCCGGATGGGTGCGCACCGACATGGGCGGGGAGAGTGCGCCGCTCGCCCCGGAGATTTCCGTCAAGGGGCTGCGCAAGGTCCTCGCCGGCGTGCGCCGCCAGGATTCCGGCAGCTTCCTCTCCTACGACGGCACGACAATTCCCTGGTAAGACCGCGGCCCGCAAGGCGGTGCTTGTCAAGCTCAAGCGCCTCTTAGCTTCCAGGCGATCGGCCAGGCGCAGGCGCAAAGCGCGGCCATGAACCAGAACGCCTGCGGGCCGAAGCGCGCGAAGAGACCGCCCGAGAGCGCAGTCAATAGCGCAGTCGCGGCACCCACGCCCACCGTCGCGTAGAGCGCCTGCGCTGTACCTTCGAGACCGTCGGGCACCGAGCGCGCGATAACGCGCATGCAGGCAAGATGAAGCAGGGCGAAGGTCGCGCCATGCAGCGGCTGCACCAGCGCCAGTGCGACGACTTCCGTGGTCTGCGCCATCACGGCCCAGCGCAGCACGCCGGCGGCCGCGGCGAGGGCAATGGCTCCGGCGGGGGTCAGCCGCGCGACCAGGGCGGGGCCGATGAGAAAGAACACGATGACCTCCGCGGCCACTGCTTCCGACCACAGGACGCTGGCAGTCACCGCCCCTATGCCGGCCTCGGTCCAGCGGATCACTGCGAAGGCGTCGTGCATGGCGTGGCTGCCGAGCATAGGGCTGCAGCGAGCACCAGGTTGCGAAAGGCGGGCAGCCGCAGCAACACCGCAGCTCCGCCGGCCGGCGCTGCGCTGCGCTGATGGACGAGCTCGGGGACGCGTGTCGCGGCAAAGGCGGCGACTGCCAGCAGAAGCGCTTGCGCCCAGACGATCGCGTCGAGACCCACCGCGCTCACCGCCTGGCCTGAGGCCAGCGTGGCGAGGATGAAGGCGGCGGAGCCTGTGCCGCGCACCCGGCCGTACTCGAAGCCGGGACGGCGGCTCGCGGCGCCGAGGGCGAGCGCGTCGGCGAGCACCGTCATGGGCGCAAGCGTCGCCGCATGCGCGACGATGACGGCGAAGAGCGTCCAGAACTGACGCGCCGAGAGAAAGCCTAGCGTCGCCAGCGCCCCAAGAGCGATCGAGATGGCAAGCACCACGCGCAGCGCCTGCACCAGGTCGCCGATGCGGCCGGCGAGCGGCGCCGAAACCAGGCGCACCGCGGTCGCGGCGCCGAAGGCGAGGCCGATCTCGTCCGGCGTCATCCCGCGCGAGGCAAGCAGCGAAGGCATGAACGGCGATGCGACACCATACGCCGCGGTACATCGCGGCGTAGAGGAAGCGACGAACCTCGGCAGCGGCGTCACTGCAGCAGCGCCGCTATGGCCTCCCGGTAGGGCGGGTAAGCGATGCCCTTCTCGCAGATGATCGCCGTGATGAGCTCCGCCGGCGTCACGTCGAACGCCGGCGAGTACGTCGCCACCCCGGCGGGCGCCGTGCGGCGCCCGAACCCCCCGTGATCCCTCGCCGGCGCGCTCCTCGATCGGAATCTCGCGCCGGTGGCGATCGACAGGTCGAACGTGCTCGACGGCGCCGCCACGTAGAACGGCAGGCCGTGGGCGCGCGCCAGAGCGCGACCGAGTAGGTCCCGATCTTGTTCGCGGCGTCGCCGTTCGCCGCGATGCGATCGGCGCCGGTGATGCACGCGTGCACGCCGCCGCGGCTCATCACCGAGCCGGCCATGCTGTCGCAGATGAGCGTCGCCGGCACGCCCTCCTCCACCAGCTCCCACGCCGTGAGCCGCGCGCCCTGGAGCAGTACGGCCGGGTCTCGTTGGCGATCACCGAAATGTTCTTCGATTTGGATGCTCTGGATAATTCCTAGCGCGGTCCCGTAGCCGGCGGTCGCGAGCGCGCCGGTATTGCAGTGGGTGATGACGCGCGCGCGTTCCGGAATGAGGGCCGCTCCCAGCCTGCCCAGCGCGCGGTTCGCCGCGACGTCCTCCTTGAAAATCGCGCGCGCCTCGGGTTCGAGGTCCTTCGCCTTCTTCATGCGCTCGAGCGCCCAGAAGAGATTCACCGCCGTAGGCCGGCTCTTTGCCAGCGCCTCGTAACCTTCCCGGGACCCGTTGGACAGGACCACGCCAAAAGCGGCCGCGACACCGATCGCCGGCGGCGCCCGCGCACGACCATGTCGCGAATCGCCTGGGCGACGTCCTCGGCGCTGCGGCAGGTGACGTAGACCGCCTTGTCCGGGAGCAGGCGCTGGTCGAGGAGCTCGAGCCGGTCGCCTTTCCACCGGATCGGCTCAACCGCGCTCATCAGACGACCCGCTCGCTGTCGACCGGCACCTGCGCGCCGGTGGTCTTCGCGAAGAGCGGCCCGCACATCTCGGCGGCGAGCTCGGCCACGTCGCGTGCTGCGGACTTCCGTCCGCAGCACGTTGTTTTCGTGTACTGCTCCACCGTCATCCCGTAGTGCGCCTGGCCCGCGCGGCGAGCACCTCTCGGTCCACAGCGCGGTGTCGAAGACCGCGTTGGGGTGCAGCGACGTTGACGCGGATGCCGTCCGCGCCCCACTCGAGCGCCGCCACGCGCGCAAGCTGCGTCAGCGCGGCCTTGGACGCCGAGTAGGCGGCGGCGCCGGGCCCGGGCGCCGGCACGTTCTTCGAACCGATCACCACCACGCGCCCGCCGCGCGGGCGCGAGCTTGAGCAGCGGATGGCAGGCCTGCATGAGCGCAAGATTGGCGTCCGTTGACGCTGATCGCGGTCCGCGCAGGCGCCATTCTCGGCGCGCGAGATCCGGCGATGCGCCTGGGTGGCAGGGAAGATGCCGGCGTTCAGGACGAGCATGTCGAGCCCGCCGAAGCGCTGGACCGTGCGTCCGAGCGCCTCCGCGACGGCCTGCGCCGATCGGTGACATCGCACGGGACGCCGAGGCACGTCCGGCCGCTTGCCGCGCACGCTCGCGACTGCCGGGTTGAGATCGAGCGCAGCGACCGCTGCCCGCGCGTGAGCAGCGGCTTCGACTCACGCTTTGCCGATGCCCGACGCCGCGCCCGTGACGAGCGCAATCTCGCCGGGAACGACGGGCGGCTGCGCCCGCCTTGCGAAGCTTCGCCTGCTCGAGATCCCAGTATTCGACGTCGAAGGTGTGCTTCTGGTCGGGCGCTGGCCAGCCGCCCAGCGCCTCGGCTGCAGGATGACGTCGATGGTGTGGTCGTAGAGCTCGTCGACGATCTTCGCGTCCTTCGCGGTGCGGCCGGCGGCGCGAAGTCCGAGCTCGCGATCGAGGACCATCCGAGGCGCCGGGTCGAGCATGGTCTTCGTCTCTTTGCATGCCTGGCCGCGTTGCGCTCGAAGTAGGCCCGATACTTCCGGCGTGACGGCGAACATCGCGCCCCAGCAGGGGAAGGGCTTGGTGCGGATGACGTGGTCGGGGGTCCCGGCCCCTGCTGCGACAGCCGCTCGACGTCGGGGTGCTGCGCGAAGCCGAGGAATTTCTCGCTGTCGTTCACGCTCACGACCATCGGCGATCCCGCCTGGTCGGAGATCGCTCGCCGCAGCTTCGCGATCTCCTCGCG
>CAVSJC010000021.1:0-132188 GCA_963728135.1 uncultured Nitrospiraceae bacterium
GCGGCGTCCGGTCTTGAGCAGTATCGCCAGCAGGTGCCCGTCTGAGAGCGCCGCTGGACCTTTGGCGAGCAAGCGTTTTCTCGGTCGCTCGGTCATGGGCCAGTCGGAGTAATGCCCTTCCCTGTCCATTGACCGTCATGAAATTCTCCTTTCAAGAGCAAAAAGAGTGACGGCTCGGCCGTTTTTGTAGCTTCACCCCAGCCGTCTGTTCTCTCATCAGACAACTACGTAGGGTCTAACTCCTTGAAAACGCGTCTCGTGACAAATTGGTGCAGCTTTTGCTTAATCGCGGCACCAGCTGTACACGTAGCCACCTTGGAGGGGCCGATGGAATGTCCAAAGTGTAAGGGCTTGATGAGGCTGGAGCGGTTCTCTGAGTTTTTTCTCATTTTCTATGCGTGGAAATGCATCAACTGCGGCGCCATCATCGATCGAACCATTTCTAACAGATCGCCGAAAGAGAGCTTGGCGGCACGGGATCCCCAACCGGTCTCTGCTCGGTAACCTCAGCGCTCGCTCGAGCCGATATCCGCGACTGCCCCCCAGTTGATCGGGTGCTCAATCACGGCGATGCACGCGCACGCGGCCCCCATTATAGGCTTCTGTTGACACCGTCAAAACGTCTCTTCAACCGTCCCTCGCTTGGTCGCTCGGTGTGGTGTCGCCCGCTGCGTGCGCGGTTTTGCCGTACCATCCTTGCTCCTTCAAAAACGCTATGTCAGAGAGTCGCGCCTGCTCACAAGGATGGCACTCGTCTGGAAGGACATGGCGGTGTTATTGCTGGAACCCATCGGGGCCGGCGTCTCCGTGGTCCGCAAGGAACCGCCCTCCGTCCGACGTCCGACCGAGTTCGGAGCGTTGTTTTCTATCCTCGGCAGCCGGCTTCCGGACAGCCGCTTTTGCGATCTGTATGCAGGAGAACGGGAGCGGTGACCATTGAAGCGCTCAGTCGTGGCGTCCGGCAGGTGACCTGTGTGGGATCCGACGCAGAAGCGGTGACCTTGCTACGTCAAAATGTCTTCGATTGTGGAATGACCGACCGGGTGACCGTGCGCGCGAAAACCGTGAAACAGTTTTTCAACAAACCAGACGAGTGGAACGGACCCTACGAGATTGTGTTTGCGGATCCGCCGTGTGACCACGTCCACGAACTGGAACCGTTGTTTGCACACATAAGTCGGACCGCTTGCTGGCGACGATGCCTGGCGGTGGCGTGGAGCATGCGGCGAAGACCACGCTTCCTGAGCATCTGGGGCCAACCCGGTTTCTGCGGCGGTATTCATATGGCGATACGGCCCTCTCGACGTTTGTTGTCCGGGACACTGTGCAACCATGAAGATCGGTATTTACCCCGGCACGTTCGATCCCATCACGCATGGGCATACCCGACATTATTACGCGGAGCTTGCGGGTGTTCGATAAAGTCGTGGTGGCAGTTGCGCCGAATCCGGCCAAACATCCACTCTTCAATTTGACGGAACGCCTTGATATGGTGAAGCTGGTCATGAAAGACGTCGGCCAGGTTGAAGTCACCTGCTTTGACGGCTTGCTCGTCGACTATGTCGAGCGATCGGGCGCCCATGCGATTATCCGCGGCTTGCGGGCGATTTCAGACTTTGAACATGAGTTTCAGATGGCCTTAATCAACCGGAAGCTGGCGAGAGAAGTGGAAACGGTGTTTTTGATGCCGAGCGAAGAGATACTTCCTATTTGTCCTCGACGATTATTAAGGATGTCGCCCACCACGGAGGGGCCTTGACGGAATTTCTCCATCCGCAGGTGGCCCGGCTGCTCCAGGAACGGATCCGGAGTCTCAAAGCATGAAACTCGCTGCACGGGTGTCTCGCATTACGCCTTCGCCGACTCTGGCGATGACGGCGACCGCCAAAGCCATGGCGGCCCAAGGACTTGACGTCGTAGACTTCTCTTCCGGAGAGCCGGATTTCGACACGCCGAGAGCCCGTCAAAGCCGCCGCGGAAGCGGCCATCAGGGCCGGCTTTACGAAATACACCCCGTCGTCCGGGATCGATGAGCTTCGCCAAGCGATTGTTGACAAACTCCAAACGGACCAAGGTCTCCGCTACGAAAAGGCGCAGGTGCTGGTGTCCTGCGGCGCCAAGCATTCGCTGTACAACGTGGCAGAAGCCCTGCTGGAAGCCGGCGATGAGATCATCATCCCGACGCCCTATTGGGTCTCGTATGCCGATCAGGCGTTGTTGAACGATGCGACTCCCATCCTGCTTCCGACAAGCGAACGTGACGGGTATGCCATTCATGCGGAGGCGCTGCAAGAGCGCGTGACACCACGCACAAAGGCGATCATCGTCAACAGTCCCTGTAATCCCACCGGCGCGACGTATGATCGGAAGACCCTCGAAGCCATCGCGACCATTGCGCTTCGCCACAAGATCCTGATTATCTCCGATGAAATTTATGAGAAGGTGTTGTACGACGACGCGCGGCACATCAGCATCGCCACGCTCAGTCCAGAAGTCGCGGCGCAGACCGTCGTGATCAACGGCGTCTCCAAAGCCTACGCGATGACCGGTTGGCGGATCGGTTATGCGGCCGGACCCAAAGACCTCTTGACCGCCATGGCCAATATTCAAAGCCAGAGCACTTCGAATCCTTGCTCCATCTCACAAAAGGCGGCCGTCGCCGCATTGAAGCTCGGCGGACCGTTTACCGAGAACATGGTCGTCGAGTTCGACCGGCGACGGAAGGTCATGATTGAACACTTGAACCGGATCCCCGGTGTGCGTGCCGGATGCCGGGCGGGTCCTTTTATGCGTTTCCCAATATCAGGGGCGTGCTGGGTCGGCGCGGGCCCAATGGTCTCATTCAAACGCCCCACGAGTTGGCGCAGCACCTGCTGCATGACGCGCATGTCGCGGTGGTGCCGGGCGAGCCGTTCGGAAGCGTCGAACACATCCGGCTCTCCTATGCCACGAGCATGGCCACGATCACACGAGGGCTCGACCGCCTCGCGGCGGCAGTGGAAAAGTTGCTCGTCTTGAACGGGACGCCCTTGACAGTGAGAGATTCGATCTTATGTTAGAGGGCGCGCAGGCGCCGAGGGAGGGTTTGTCGTGCCGATTACCGATACGCTGTACGCCGGGCTGCGCACAAGTTCGAATTGAAGCAGAGCATGAAGGACGAGGCCGTGGCGGCTTGTGAGCGCTGTGGCAACATTCGCCAGCCGGATCATTTCCTCGCCGGCGATCATGTTCAAAGGCAGCGGATGGTATGTGACGGACTACTCGGACAAAATGAAACCGCCGGCAGGAGAGTCGTCTTCCACTCCAGCGGCCACTGACAAGACAGAGACGGCCGCCGGCACTGCATCCGCACCCGCCGTCGCAGCGCCCGTCCCAGCAGCGGCAACCTCCCCGTCGACCGGCAGCGCAAGTACGCGGATCGCCCGCCCCCAGCAGCACGCCCTCCTCCTCTGGGAAGGCTTCCGGGTCGACCTAAGCGATCGCGCTACATCCTCGTCGATCGTGGCTTTCTTCGCCTGCGGCTTGACGACGGGCTTCGCGGGAGACTTGGGAGTCGATTTGACCGGCGCTTTGGGCGCCATCGTTTTGACCGTCTTGGCCCGAAGCGTATCCAATTGAGTCTGCAGGCTATTGATCATCCCGGTTTTTTCCCGATTCATGCGCCCGAGATCGTCGATCTGCGCCTGGAGATCGAGCTTCGCTTTTGAGAGATCGTTGACCTGGTTTTGAAGCTGCGTCTTTTCCATCGTCAAGGTTTGCGTTTCCGAGCGCATTTGCTCCACCTGGGCTTGCAGGGCCGGCGGCCAGTAATCACAGCCGGTCAGACTGATCAGCAAGCCAACGCCCACCATCACTCCGAGCGAGTTCCCTGCCCGTCGTCTCATGACCATCAGCCTCTCCTTTCGTGGGGAATCGTTCACGCTTACAAGAGCGTAATGCTCCGTGTCTGTAACACGTTCTGCACCATCTGTCGAGAGATGGCTCCGTCACGCACCATCCGCACCGCATCGCGGGCATCGACGACCGTCGACGGCAATCCGCCGGGCGTCCTCCCGGCGTCGACGATAAGCTCCACGTGCTCCCCGAGCGACGCCTCGACCTCCGCGGCCGTGCACGCCGGCGGAGAGCCGGTCCGGTTGGCGCTGGTGCCTGTCACAGGACCGACGCTGTCGAGCAGCTCCACTAACGGCGCGCAGGAACTGAGTCGTACGCCGACCGTGCCGGTGTTCGCCGTGAGGGTGGGCGGCAGCGACGGATGGGCCGTAAACAACAAGGTTAGCGGGCCCGGCCAGAAGGCGTCCATCAACACTTCTGCGATGGGAGAGACGCACAGCACCAGCCTCGACAACTGCGCGCGGTTCCCGATGAGGGTCAGAATGGGTTTGCCATCTCCACGCCCCTTGACGGATAGGAGCCGGGCGACGGCGCCTCGGTCGAACGGGTTCGCGGCAAGACCGTAGTAGGTTTCGGTCGGCACGGCGACGAGCCCGCCCTTCCGAATGACGTCTCCCACGATCCGGGAAAGAGGAGCGTGCGTGCAGGATGAATACGCCTCAATAAGGGCCATGCAAGGCGACCGCAGTCCGCGGTTAGGCCGGCGTGACAAGCGCGCGATGCGCGATGTCTGTCCGGTAATGACACTGGTCGAAGGAAATCGATGGGACCACACGATAGGCTTCGCGTTGCGCGTCAGCCAAGGTCTGACCCAATCCGACCACGCCGAGGACGCGCCCGCCGGCCGTCACGATTTGATGTCCTTTGCGGACTGTTCCCGCATGGAAGACGGGCATCGAGGTGCTTTTGGGGGACGGTAAGCCGCGAACCGGAAAGCCTTGCTGAAATGCACCGGGATAGCCGCCTGAGGTCATGACCACGCAGACCGCCGTGCCGCTATGCCACTCGACGGTGAGTTGATCGAGGCGATGTTCGACCACCGCCTCCAACACGTCCAGTAGATCCGTTTTCAGCAGCGGCACCACGACCTGCGTCTCGGGATCGCCCATGCGTGCGTTGAATTCCAACACATAAGGCTTTCCTTTTACGATCATCAGGCCGGCGTAGAGCACCCCTTGGAACGGACAGCCTAATCGCACCATCGTGTCGACAATCGGCTGGAGAATCTCCCGTGTCACCTGGTCTTGAAGCGCCGCAGTCCCGACAGGAGCGGGACAGTAGGCGCCCATGCCCCCGGTGTTCAGTCCCGTGTCTCCGTCCCCCACCCGCTTATGGTCTTGTGCCGGCAACATGGGCACCACCGTTTTTCCATCGGTGAACGCCATGATGGTCAGTTCCTCGCCGTCCAGAAACTGCTCGACCAGCACGTGCTGGCCGGCGGGTCCGAAGACCGCCTTCTCCATGGAATCCACAATGGCCTCATGGGCCTGCTCGCGTGTCGTGGCAATCACGACGCCCTTGCCTTGTGCCAAGCCATCCGCCTTGATCACCATCGGCAGAGGATGGTGTTCCACATAGGCCAGGGCGTCCGCCATTTTCTCAAAGCTCTTCGCGCGCGCCGTGGGAATCTTCGCCTGTGCCATCACGTCTTTTGAAAAGGTCTTGCTCGCTTCAAGCCGCGCCGCTTGTTTCGTCGGACCAAAAATTTTCAGTTTGGCTTTGCGGAATTCATCGACAATCCCGAGCGCGAGCGGCGCTTCAGGGCCGACGACCGTGAGGTCGATCTGTTCCTTGAGCACAAACGATTTGAGGGCGGCGATGTCGTCGGCTTTGATGGGCACGCAGGCCGCCAGGGATTCGATGCCCGCATTTCCTGGCGCACAAAAGATCTGTGGATTACGCGGGCTTTGCGCAAGCTTCCAGACCAGCGCGTGTTCGCGTCCCCCGCTGCCCACAACGAGAATTTTCACGAACAACCTTTCGTTAAAATGGCTCTATTTTTATAGCGGATGCTCAAACAGGGTATCCGACAAGGCCTCAGGCGAGAAAAAACCGGAGGCGTAGCCTCAGGGCTACGTTGAGGATTTTTCCGAGCCGAGAACGAAGTTGGGAACCTGTTTCAGCATCTGACTAATGGCGGAAATGGCGCATGCCCGTCATGATCATCGCCAGCCCATGTTCGTCCGCGGCCTTGATGATCTCGGCATCTCTGATCGATCCGCCCGGTTGAATCACCGCAGTGACGCCGGCCTGCGCGGCCGCGTCCAGCCCATCGCGGAACGGAAAGAACGCATCCGAGGCCATGACGCAGCCCTTCACCGGCATCTGCGCTTTCATCGCGGCCAGCTTGACGGAATCGACCCGGCTCATTTGGCCGGCTCCGATGCCGACGGTCTGGCCCGGCCTCGCGTAGATGATCGCATTGGACTTGACGTGTTTACAGACCTTCCAGGCAAAGGCGCAGGCCGCATATTCTTCGTCGGTGGGCTTGCGCACCGTCGGGACCGCAAGGGCTCGCAGATCCGTCAGCACCCCCAAATCGCGATCCTGGACAATCAATCCGCCCACCAGCTTTTTGAGATCGAATCCTTCCTGCGTCACTTTGCTCAGCGGGCCGACATCCAACAGGCGTAAATCTTTTTTCCGCTTGAGTTCCGCCAGCGCATCTTCGGCAAAGCCGGGCGCAATGACGACTTCAACAAAGGTCGAGGTGATTTCTTTCGCGGCGGCCAGATCGACCGGCCGATTGAAGGCGATCACGCCGCCGAAGGCCGACACCGGATCGGTTTCCCGTGCCTTGACGTAGGCTTCCACCGGCGTCCCGCCCAGCGCAACGCCGCACGGATTATTGTGCTTGATGATAGCCACGGCGGTCTCGTCGTACTCCTTCGCCAATTCAAGCGCGCTGTTGGCATCCAGAAAATTGTTATAGGACATCGCCTTGCCGTGCAGGATCTTGCCCCGCGAGACCGATGGCTCAGTGGCATGCAGTTCACGATAGAAGGCGCCTTGCTGGTGGGGGTTTTCACCATACCGCAGGGTTTCAGCCAACTCGAATTGGAGGGACAGGACGCGCGGAAACTTCACATCGGCGCCGTGCACCTGCTTCTCCAGATAGCCCGCGATGAGACTATCGTACCGCGCCGTGTGCTGAAACACTTTCATGGCGAGTTCTCGCCGCAGCGACCGCGTGATCGTATTGGCCTTCACCGCGTCCAGCACCCGCTGGTAGTCGGTCGGATCCACGACAACCAACACGTCTTCATGATTCTTCGCGGCCGACCGCAGCATCGACGGCCCGCCGATATCGATGTTCTCAATGGCGTCATCAAACTGGCAGTTCGGTTTGGCGATGGTCGCCTCAAACGGGTACAGATTCACGACGACCACATCAATCGGTCCGATGCCCTGTTGTTTCATCTGGTCGACGTGCGCCGGCACCGACCGGCGGCCGAGTAACCCGCCGTGGATCTTGGGATGGAGGGTCTTCACCCGTCCATCGAGAATTTCAGGGGAGCCGGTGTAGGCCGCCACATCGGTCACCTTGATCCCGGCATCGCGTAACGCTTTCGCCGTCCCGCCGGTTGACAAAATCTCCGCGCCCAGCGTTTCCAACTCCTTCGCCATCTCCACGATGCCGGTCTTGTCTGACACACTGATCAGCGCCCGCTTGATGCTGGCCATGTCGCGCTCCTTTACTCGCCCAGGTTCGAGGTTCGCTCCCGGAAGGCGGTCGGAGAATAACAAATGAGGTGAGGGAAGTTCAAGAACAGGGACGAGATCCGGGGGCACATCTCTGACCGGCTCTGTTTCTTTTGCTCAATTGACTTCGCCTTCCCTCGTCACTAGAATTCCGCCTGCCTCCGTGGGTGCTCCTTCATCGAGAGGTTCCTTCCTGTGGCATCGTCGTTTGTCCATCTGCATCTCCACACCCAGTTCAGCCTGCTCGACGGCGCGAATCAGATCGAACCGCTCGTCCAGCAAATCAAATCGTTCGGACAGCCGGCCGTGGCCATGACCGATCACGGCAACATGTTCGGGGCCATCGAGTTCTATCGAAAAGCCAACGACGCCGGCATCAAGCCGATCATCGGCTGCGAAGCCTACATGGCGTTGGGAAGCCGCCATGCCAAAAAAGACAGCGGCCTGGCGCATAACGATTATTACCATCTGATTTTGCTGGCCCCGAATCTCACCGGCTATCAGAATCTGATCAAACTCGTCAGTAAAGCCTACCTTGAAGGATTTTATTATAAACCGCGGATGGATAAGGAGATTCTTAAGGAGCATCACGAAGGGCTCATCGCGCTGTCCGGGTGCCTGAGCGGCGAGATTCCTTACCTGATCGGCCAGAAAGACATGGCCGGCGCCATGGCGGTCGCCGGGGAGTTTCAAGAGATCTTCGGCAAGGAACACTTCTATCTGGAAGTGCAGGCCAACGGCCTCGATCATCAGCGCATCGCGAATGCCGGCCTCATGGAAATCCATAAGAAGCTCGGCATTCCGCTCGCCGGCACCAACGATTGTCATTATCTCAAAAAAGAAGATTCGCATCCCGCACGAGTTCATGCTGTGCCTGCAGACCGGCAAGACGCTCAGCGATCCCAACCGGATGAAGTTCGATACCGACCAGCTCTACGTGAAGTCCACCGAAGAACTCACGGCCGCCTTCGCGGAGTTTCCGGGCGCCGTCACGAATACCTGTCGCATCGCCGACAATTGCGATCTCGAGCTGGCGCTCAATAAAACGTATCTGCCGCAGTACAAAGTGCCGGAGGGCTATACACGCGAATCGTACGTCGAGCACCTTGCGATCGAAGGCTTGAAAGCGCGGCTCCGGGAACGTCCGAGCACCATCACGTCCGAGGCGTACGAACTGCGGCTCCGCGAAGAGCTGATGGTCATCTGCTCCATGGGATTTGCCGGCTACTTTCTGATCGTCTGGGACATCATCGGTTTGCCCGCTCCCGGGGCATACCGGTGGGGCCCGGCCGCGGCTCCGCGGCCGGCAGTCTCGTGGCCTATGCGCTCCGCATCACGGATTTGGATCCGCTCGTCTACTCGTTGCTCTTCGAGCGGTTTCTGAATCCCGAACGGGTGTCGCTGCCCGACATCGACATGGATTTCTGCATGGATCGCCGGGGCGAGGTCATCAATTACGTCATCGAGAAGTACGGGACGGACCACGTCGCGCAGATCATCACGTTCGGCACACTCGGCGCCAAGGCCGCCATCCGGGACGTCGGACGCGTGCTCGAGATTCCCTATGCCGAGGTGCGACAAGGTCGCGAAGCTGGTCCCCAACCAGCTGAACATGACGCTCGAGCAGGCGCTCGAACTGGAGCCGCGGCTTCGGGAATTGGTCGAAACGGATGCGAAGATCGCGGAACTGATGACGGTCGCCCAGTCGCTCGAAGGCCTCGCGCGGCATGCCTCCACGCACGCGGCCGGCGTGGTCATTTCGGAAGAGCCGCTGACGGATCACGTGCCGCTCTATAAGGGGGCCAACGACGAAATCGTCACCCAATACTCGATGGGCGACGTCGAAAAAATCGGGCTGGTGAAGTTCGACTTTCTCGGCCTCAAAACGCTGACGATGATTCGATCGCGCTGAACAGCTGATCACCGAAAGCCATCCCGACCAGCCGCCGATGGCCGTGGACCGTCTGCCCTTCGACGATCCGAAGACCTTTGCGCTGCTCTCGTCCGGAAAGACCACCGGCATTTTCCAGCTGGAAAGTTCCGGCATGCGCGATCTGCTGACCGGCTTCAAACCGGACCGGTTCGAAGACATCATCGCCATCATCGCCCTCTACCGTCCCGGCCCGATGGATCTGATTCCCGACTTCATCAAGCGCAAGCAGGGCAAGATCCCGATTACCTACGAGCTGCCGGAACTCGAGCCGATCCTGAAGGACACCTATGGGGTCATCGTCTATCAGGAACAGGTCATGGCGATCGCCAACAAGGTGGCCGGCTTTTCCCTCGGACAAGCCGACATTCTCCGCCGTGCCATGGGCAAGAAGAAGCCGGAGGAGATGGAAAAGCTGCGCGTCAAGTTCGTGGAAGGCGCGAAGCAGAAGAACATCCCGGAGAAAAAAGCCGAGAAGCTGTATGAGCTGATTCAGAAATTTGCCGGCTACGGCTTCAATAAGTCGCATGCGGCCGCCTATGCGGTCGTCTGTTATCAGACCGGCTATCTGAAGGCCCATTATCCGACCGAATTCATGGCGGCGCTCATGACCAGCGACATGGGCAATGCGGACAAGATCGTCGGCTACTTCACCGAATGCCGCGATCTCGGCATTAAGGTGCTGGGTCCCGACGTGAATGAAAGCCAGAAGAACTTTGCCGTCTCCGACGGGGTCATTCGGTTCGGCCTGGCGGCGATCAAGAACGTCGGCGAAGGCGCCGTGGAGTCCGTGCATGGCCATTCGCGCCGACACCGGCCCCTTTACATCTTTCTTTGATTTTTGCCGGCGCGTGGATCTGCACAAAGTGAATAAGCGCATGCTGGAAGGGCTGATCAAAACGGGCGCCTTCGATTCCACCGGGGCCAAGCGCGCGCAGCTCATGGCGGTGCTCGATCAAGCGGTCGACGACGGCGCGGCCGCGCAACAGGAACGCGATTCCGGCCAGACCAGCATTTTCGGCGACGAGTTGAACGGACAGGACAGGGCGGCGCCGGTCGCGTCCCCTGCCCTCCCTCCGATCGCCGAATGGGACCAGGCCGAACGACTGAAATATGAACGGGACCTGACGGGCTTCTATATCACCGCCCATCCCTTGACCCGGTATGAGGCGACGATCAACGCGCTCTCCACCGCGACGACGGCCGGACTTGCCGAATGTTCAGACGGAAAGGAAGTGAAGATCTGCGGTATCATTACCGGTGTGAAATCGATGCTCACCAAAAAAGGCGATCGGATGGCCTATCTGACCGTCGAAGATTTGCACGGCACGGTGGAAGTCATCGCGTTTCCGGATCTGTTCAAGACCGCCGGGGACCTCATTGCGCCGGAGCGGCTGATGCGGATCACCGGCACGATCGATCGCGGGGACAAAGGGACGAAGATGCGCGGCAGCAAGATCGAACCGCTGGCCGAGGTGCAGGCCCAGTCCATCAAACGCATCTGGATTCGATTAACCGATCAACCCATCGTGCATGAGCAACTGCCGAGGCTGCTGGACATCTTCAAGCGACATCCCGGACGCACGACGATTTCCATGACGTTCCGCACCGACGGAGCCTTCGAAGCCGACACGAAGCCGCTTCCCAATCTGACCGTGAGCCCGAGCGAGCACTTCGTCGCCGATGTTGAGGAAGTGCTAGGCAAAGGCGCTCTTTCTTTGGTATCTTAAGGACGGATTTTGGGCTATCATACGGCGCAACGTATCCCAGGCACCCCACCCTGAGTCAACGAGGTCTATGCGCGACTATCTTGAGTTTGAAAAACCCATCCGCGAGATCGAAGAGAAGATCGAAAAGCTGTCGGCCGCCAACTCGGGCAAATCTTCCGCGCAAGACGATATCCGCAAACTCCGCACGAAGCTCGCCCAGACCGAACACGACCTCTATCAAAACCTGACTCCCTGGCAGCGGACACAACTCGCCCGTCATCCTCAACGGCCCAGCACGCTCGACTACATCAGCGAGCTCACGCGCGACTTTCTCGAATTCCACGGCGATCGCGCCTTTGGCGACGACCGGGCCATCGTGGGCGGGTTCGCCCGGTTTAACGACCGCACGGTGATGATCATCGGCCACCAAAAAGGCAAGACGCTGAAAGAACGGATGCAGCGGAATTTCGGAATGCCGAATCCGGAAGGCTATCGCAAGGCGCTGCGGTTGATGAAGATGGCCGAGAAGTTCGACCGTCCGATCATGACGTTCATCGATACCCCCGGCGCCTATCCGGGCATCGGAGCGGAAGAACGCGGACAAGCGGAAGCGATTGCGCGCAATCTGCTCGTCATGTCCCGGCTGACGGTCCCGATCGTGTCCGTGGTCATCGGCGAAGGCGGCAGCGGCGGCGCATTGGCTCTGGGCGTGTCCGATCGCGTGCTCATGCTGGAACATTCCGTCTATTCCGTCATTTCACCCGAAGGCTGTGCGGCCATCCTTTGGGATGATCCGGCAAAGGTGCCGGATGCGGCCGCCTCCTTAAAGATGACTGCAAAGGATCTATTGGAACTCGGCGTCATCGACGAAATCATTCCAGAACCGTTCGGCGGAGCGCATCGCGAACCCAAAGCCATGTTCGACCGCATCGCCAAAGTCCTCACCAATCAGCTCGCCTCGCTGACCGATCTCTCGTCCGCACAGCTCCTCGCTCACCGTGATCACAAGTACCGGGCCATGGGCGCCGTCCACGGCTTGTCGTCCATCCGGGCGTAGGTCTTATCCGATCGATTTCAGCAGGCCGACGCCCACCAATCGTTGCCCGACGGCAGACAGCATGAGGGGCGCCAGTCGGTCTTTCCATGAGGCCAGGGCGTCGCCGTCCAGATAGCGCTCGAGCGTTCGCGGCAGCTTTCGCCACCAGGCACCGCCCGAGAGCCGCGCCTGAGTCGCCGCCGTGACGTCGCCCCGCAGAATCTTTTCGATCTCCCGTTCAAAGAACCCGACGTGGGTTTCTTCATCCTCAAGAATCGCCGCGAGATCCGGGCGCATCGCCGCCAGCAGCTTGGCAAATTCCAGCCCCAGTGATTCGTATCCGTAAAGCTGCACGGCGAGGGCCGGCCATTGCCGCGGCACTGCCGGCAGCCGGTCACGCGGGTGTGATGAGTGCCCGAGCATCGATTCAAAATGCTGAAGATGGGCGCGTTCGTCTTCTTCATGCTTACGGAGGAAGACCCGCACATGCGACGGGACGTCTTGCAGCTGCGCCGAGCGCACCGCCCACAAGGCCATGGCCTCGGCTTTCAGAAAACGTTCCAAGAGCGCCGGCTCGCATTCGGCAGGCAGCCGAAGCGGCGAACTCTCGAAGGGAGCACCGGACATCATGCGGCGGTATCGTACGCGACCGCATGCGGGAAACCAAGTCGCACGCCGTCCTGGCAGACCGGCCGTCATGATTTCCCCCTTCAGTTGTCAGAACCATCCGCTTTTGAGACACTACGTACAGCTACTCACCTGACCGCCGGTCCATTATGAGGTCACGTCCCATGAAGAACCTTGCTGCGATCGCGATGACGTGCGTGCTGCTTTCGACTGTGAGCTGTGTCAGCCTGGACACGTATGAGAAGACCAAAGCCGAGGCGGAGGAACTCACGCGTGCCTTGGAAACCGCCCGTACGGAGACAAAAGAGATGGAACAGCGTCTCGACGTGCTTCGGGCGATCAATAAGAAGGAAGATGCGGCGACGGCGGACATCCGTGCGGCGATCCAACAACAGCTGGAGGCCGCTCCGTTGATGCGCCAGCAGGCGGATGAAAAACTCGCGGTCTTGCAGGCACAGGTCGCTCGACTCGTGCAACAGAGCCGTCTGCTCGGACGGGAGATCGGAGAGGCGAAACAAGAGAGGGCCTCTTTGCAAGCCCTGGTCGATCAGTACAGACAGGAAACGGAAGACTCCCGGCTGCGACCGCTGTCAATGCCGTCCCCTGCGCGACCGTCCTCGGATGTCTCCACGCTCTCACCGGCAATTCCTACTCCCGTCAATCCTCCGGCGGCTCAATCCCAGACGCAGACGCAACCTCAACCCCCCAGCGACAAAGTACCGTCGGTCACACGCACGGGCAAGACCGATCCGGCCAGGGAAGACGACTCCTGGAGCGGCACCATTAAGACCTGGGTCGCCAATCTCTGGAGCTGGATCTTCGGGTAAACGTCGGGAACCTGTCTCACATCACGGCAGCTCGTGACGGCTGTCGGGCTGGAAGATCCGCTCACTCAATGCCGGTCATGGAAGTCGGACCGTGAGCCGGCCCGATCACGACACGGTGTTCTTCATTGAGCCGGTGGTTTGGCTTGGGCGATCAACTGGCGGTCCACGCGCCGTTCTCCGATGCCGAGGCGCAACGCCTCGACATCAAGCTCGTGCTCGAGGCGGTGAAGGACTTCGTCGCTGATCGTGCCGTCATTGCGCAGAGCGATCAACGCCAGACGCTCGGCCGACAGCGTCTCATGCCGCAGGCGCCGGAAGGCCAACTGAACCTCCGTCGAACATTCCTGATCCGGTTGTCCATTCACAGCGAACCGTTCCACCCGACGGCCATAGTGCAGGCGCAACCGGTCGACTTGCTCCGGGAGCAGCCAATGCTCCCCTGCCAAGCCATCCAGGCGACGGAGTGCCGCCGTGGCCGCATGCTCGCGGCCCAGCCGTTCCTCCTCCTCGACGTTTCGCGGGTCCGGAAGAGTCGGGAGCAGACGGATCAACGGCGGCAAAGACAGGCCTTGTCCCACCAGCGTCACAAGGATCACGGCGAAGCTGATCAGCAGAATTTCAGCCCGGAAGGGAAACGGTGTTCCAGCCGCGGTCGTCACCGGCAAGGCCATGGCGGCAGCCAAGGTGACGATGCCTCGCATGCCGGTCCACCCGATCACAAACAGCGCGGCCCAGGGAGGCATGGGATCTCGTTTCCGAATAGAGGGCAGGGCACGGGGGATGATGGCCGCAAGCGGTACCCATATCAGTCGCACCACGATCGCCGCGGCGCTGACCGACAGGGCGGCGATGAGCAACGTGCCTCCCTGCCCGGCGGGAATCGCCTGACGCAACGCGCCGAGTTGCAGACCGATCAGAATAAAAATCACGCCGTTGAGAAGAAAGACCAGCACTTCCCAGACGGCCCTCGCTTGTATGCGGGTGGCCGGCGAGACGGCGCCGCTGAAATTGCGTCGAAGATGCAGCCCTCCGGCGACGCAGGCCAAGACTGCCGACCCATGCACCGTTTCGGCCGTGACCCAGGCGAGGTATGGAGCGAGGAGCGTCATTCCGATTTGCGTAAAGCTGTCTTCCGTCGCACAGAGGGCCCACCGCGTCAGGAAGGATACGGCGACACCGAGCAGAATGCCCGTGATGGCGGCAAAGGCGAAGTCCAGAAGCGCATCACTCCAACTGAACGTCCCTGTAATGACTGCTCCGACCGCCGCGCGATAGACCACGAGTGCAGTCGCATCATTGACCAGACTCTCACCTTCCAGAATTGTGACGATCCGGCCGGGAATGTGAAGCCGCCTGGCGATGGCTGTGGCGGACACCGCATCCGGCGGCGACACGATCGCGCCCAGGACAAGCGCCCCCGGCCAGCTGATGCCGGGCAACAGCAGATGCGCCACGACCGCCACTGCCGCCGTGGTGGCCAGCACCAAGCCGACCGCCAACAATGAAATCGGCCGCAGATTCTGGCGAAAGTCCCGGAAGGAGGTGAAATAGGCGGCTGCCCACAGGATGGGCGGAAGGAAGACCAGAAACACGAGATCCGGATGGAACGTGACCGTCGGCACGCCGGGAAGGATTCCCAGCAGTAACCCGCCGAGCACAATTAGAATCGGATAGGGAATCACCATCCGTTGCGAAAGAGTGGTCAGTGCGAGGACCGCTGCCAACAGCAGGATGATGATCTCGAGCTGATGAAGACTCTCCATGGAATCCTACGGTGACGGTGCGCGCCAACAGCGTGCCAGGCTACTGCCTCGTTACAGGCGAGTCAACGAGAGCCAGGCTGCGTCCGTTCAATCAAGCGCTGGAGCAGCGCAAGTCCCTCAGGCCAGTCTCTGAGATTGCTGTCGGCGTTGATGTGTCCGGCTGACCCGATATCGACGAATTCGCTGCCCCAGGCCGCCGCACACCGCCGGGCATGCGCGACCGAGCCGAACGAATCGTCGTGGCTCGCGATGACGACGCTGGGTGCCTGCATCGGCTCCAGGGGCAGCGTCCCAAACCCCCGTGCGCCGGCAGGAAAATCCGGACCATGTGGATCCGGCACGGCGACTAAAAATGCCGCTCGAACAGAGGCGACCGACCGGCGGATGCAGTCAGCGGCGATTAGACAGCCGATGCTGTGCGCAATCAACACGACAGAGGCGGGCATGCTGGCGATCGCTGTCTCGAGTTCGCGGACCCATTCGTCACGGTCGGGATGATGCCAGTCCCGCTGGATCACCCGTCTCCAATGCGGATGCTGCTGTTCCCAGATCGTCTGCCAATGCTGCGGCCCTGAGTTGCCGATGCCGGGCACGATGAGCGCCGGAACATCAGCGAGTGATGGTGGTCCCGTCATTCGCTTCCCCGAGGTGAACCTTGAACTCCCGCTACCCGCGCCGCTCCTTCAGCCAGGCCGCCGCACCGAGGCCGGCCGCCCGGCCGGTGGCGAAACAGGCCGTGAGCAAATACCCGCCGGTCGGCGCTTCCCAATCCAGCATTTCGCCGGCACAGAAGACCCCGGGAAGACTCCGGATCATGAGCCGGGCATCGAGCGCCTTGAACGACACGCCGCCGGCCGTGCTGATGGCTTCTTCCAGTGGCCGGGTTGCCACGAGCCTGATAGGCAATGATTTGATCGCGGCCGCCATGCGAACGGCGTCCGTGAACTCTTCCTTTGGGACAATCTCCCGCAAGAGACCCGCCTTCACGCCTGAGATGCCGGCCCGGCGTTCCAAGTGTGTGGCCATCGTCCGCTTGCCCCGCGGCTGCGACAAATCCTTGATGAGCCGCTTGACCTCCCGGTCGGGAGACAGGTCGAGTCGTAGGGTTGCCACCCCTTTCGCGGTGATGACGTCCCTTAGGACGGATGACACGCCGTAGATGACACCGCCTTCAATCCCCGTCTCCGTGATCACGAATTCTCCCTGGCGGCGAAGCACGTCGCCGCCGGCCGTCTTGACCACCAGGCCGACCGTTTTCACCGGATGACCGGCAAACTTGGATCGGAAATGGTCGGTCCATGTCACGTCGAAGCCGCTGTTCGCCGGACGCAGCGGCGTAATTGGCACCTTTCGCCCGGCGAGGACCGGCACCCAGGCGCCGTCCGACCCTAACTGGGGCCAACTGCCGCCGCCGAGCGACAGGACGACTGCCTCGCAGGCCACTGCGCGCGTCCCAAGCGGGGTCGCAAACTGCACCCTTCCCTGCTCATCCCATCCTCGCCAGCGATGGCGCATATGCATGCGCACGCCCCGCTGTCGTAACCGGCGCAACCAGGTCCGCAGCAATGGCGCAGATTTCAAATCCGACGGAAACACCCGACCGGACGTCCCGACAAAGGTCTCGATGCCGAGTTCACGGGCCCATTGCCGCAACGCGTCAGGTCCGAAGGCGGTAATGAATGGTTCCAAGTCTGCTCGACGGGTCCCATAGCGGGATAGAAAGGCCTCGTTGGGCTCCGAATGCGTGAGGTTCAAGCCGCCTCTGCCGGCCAAGAGAAATTTTCTGCCGATCGACGCCATGGCGTCGTAAAGGTCGACCTGCGCTCCCTGTTCAGCGGCCGATTCGGCCGCCATCAGTCCAGCCGGGCCGCCGCCGATGATGGCGATCTGCACGCTACTCCTCGGTGAACACCGTGAGATACCACTTCGGTCGCATCCGACCGAAGTCCCGCCGCACGTGCGTTTTCAAGGTCCGCTTGGAATCCAACACGCAACCTACGCCCTTCTCGCGCACCCACACCACCCAATGCCACGAAGCGCCGCGGCGTTCGCGGCGCCATTTGATCGCCAGCAGCGCGCAGTCAGGCAGTGCCTCCCAGGATTGAAACGGATGTGTCACGGAGGAGACCCGGCGCCCAAACCGGCCAAGCAGCCGGCGCACATAGACGGTGTCAGACCAGAGCGTCTCGTCCGCGGCAACAATTCCAAGCGACGCGGCAACGGCCTTGGCACGGTCGTACGACACCCCGGCAACCGCGGCAGACGCCGCAATGCCGCAGCCGGTCCGTTCTTTCTGAATCACCGGCTTCACTCCACCGTCGCCTTCATTTTATGGCCGCCTGAAATGCTGAACTCCTGGCGCATGTAAAAGGACACGGTTCGCGCGAAGGCGGGTAACGGAGGCGTGGTCACTTCCAATCTGGTCCACCGGCAATCAGCCGCCCATCGCTTGACGGTCTCGACAAGCGTCCGGCCTATCCCTTGTGACCGATGCGATGGTTGCACGAACAGTTCTGAAATCGTCCCGAAGGTCCCCTCGGCATACAGCGCATAGGCTTCATACACCGCGACAAACCCGACGACGTGCCCCGACTCTCCGTCCTTGGCGAGCCAGATGACTGAGTGATCTTCTGTTAACCAGGCCCGGGCTCGTCTCTCTGTCGCGACAGGGTCAAACCCAAACACGACCCCGGCGCCCGCCATAATTTCATGAAGCAGTTCGCCCTCAAGTTCTGCGATGATCCGCGCGTCATTGGGCTGTGCCCGCTCAATGTGGATCCGCATGCGCGGGACCCTACCGGTACCGTGTGCGGACGTCAAGCCGCTCTCCGGCTTGTCAGAGCCGTCTTGACAAATGAGTGAACCAGACATTTTGTCTGGCAACGGACAACGCGTCTGGGGGGGCCGGACACTCTATCCTGTTTCACTGTGGCCTTACGAGCTGCACAGGATGCGCGGATGTATCACATCCGCAATCGGGCCTCTCTGGGAGAGCGGATTATTGGGCGTCGTTCGGTGCCACTCGCGTGATGACAAAGCCCCTGTTCCGGTGTGTGTTTTGCACGCGCTAAGACTCCGCAAGGAGGTTTGTTATGCCCAAAGCGAAGAAGGCTGTCAGCCGATCAACAAAAAAGTCGGGGGCCAAATCAACTGGCAGGAAACGAGCCTCGACGCGCTCCACGTCGTCGCCTGTCCGCCGTCCAAGTCAGGGAGGCAAGACCGGCACGGCCCGCCGGACCGCAAAACGGGCAGGCAGTAAAACCACGTCGCGAAGTCGCGGCGTACGTGCCGCCCGTGGCCACCGCCCGAGTGGCGGCTCCGTCTCGAACAGCGTGAAGTACTCAAAATGGATTGACGCCCCGGATGATCATGAGGAGCGACCAGGTCAGAGCTTGGCCACCCGCAACCATGAGGTCATCCGCCAGTGGGCCGATGAGCGTCAGGCCGTGCCGACGACGGTCGAATCCACGGAGCGGAATGGACGCGCCGGCGTCTTGCGGCTGGATTTTCCAGGCTACGGCGGCAACGAACTTGGCGAACTCACCTGGGATGAGTGGTTCGAGACCTTTGATGAGCGCAATCTCATCTTCGTCTTTCAGGAACACAAGGCGGACGGTTCCGTGAGCAACTTCTTCCGCCTCACGAATCCTGAGAGCTGACGTCGACGGCCTCAGACTTCTGCCTCAGTGTCTCCGGTTCCCTCTCCGGATAGCACCAACGCCGGGCCGGCTGTTGAATCCTTGTGCGTCTCGTTCTACACTTTCGGGAAGAGCCACGAGGAGACCGGCAGATGCGCATTCTCGTCATCGGGGGAACCGGAACCATCGGATCGGCCGTCGTCAAGGCGTTGTCGGCTCGCCATGAGGTGATGTCGGTCGGCCACCACAAGGGCGCCTTGCGTGTCGACCTGACCGCTCCAGAATCCATCGCAGGACTGTTCCAGGCCGTCGGCACCTGCGACGCCATGGTCTGCACGGCGGGCCTCGCCAAATTCGCCCCGTTGAGCGAGTTGACACCCGACGATTATTTCATCGGGCTCTCGAACAAGCTCATGGGACAGGTCAATGTGGTGCGGCTGGGCCAGTCGATCCTCGCGGACGGCGGGTCGTTCACCCTCACCAGCGGGATCTTGAGTCAGGAGCCGATGAAAGGCAGCGCGTCCATCAGCTTGGTGAACGCAGGGTTGGAAGGCTTTGTGCGGGCCGCCGCGCTTGAATTGCCGAGAAGCCTCCGCATCAACGTCGTCAGCCCACCGTGGGTGAAGGAAACGTTACTCGCGCGAGGGATGGATCCGGCGATCGGCCTCCCGGCGGACGCCGTGGCGCTGGCGTATGTGGCGAGCGTCGAAGGGAAGATGACCGGCCAGACCATCGATCCGCGCAAGTTGAAGTCGTAGGCGGGAGACGAACGGTGCTTTTTCCCACCGGGTTGGAGCTCGTGGTCAGGAGAGTCCGATCGTCTCGATGCGCTGGATGTCTTCCGGACTGAGCGTAAACTGCTCCGACTGCAAATCTTCTTTCATATGTTCCGGGTTGGTCGTGCCGGTGAGCGGGACCATGCCGACTTGCCGGGCAAACCGGAACACGACCTGCGCGAGTCCCATCCCATGGTGACTGGCGATGGCGCGCACAGCCGGTTCTGTAAACACTTCGCGATTGGCCGTGAGCAACGAAAAGCCCTGGTAGACGATGCCATGAGTCCGGCACAGGGCCCGCACGTCCCTGTCCCAGCCAAAGGCGGCATAACAGCGGTTCTGTACGACCATCGGTTTGTGCGTCGCCCGTTCGCAGAGCAGGCTCAATTGCTCGGCCGAGACATTGCTGATGCCGATCATGCGCGCCTTCTGTGATACGTAGAGTTGCTCGATCGCTGCCCATACTTCCCAGTCCTCCGTTGCCAACCCCCGTCGGGCATAGGGCCCATGCAGGACATAGGAATCCAGATAGTCCGTATGGAGATGCGCCAAGGAACTGGCAAACGATTGCGCGACTTGCGTCGTGATGCTCGCCTTCACGTCATAGGGTGTGCGATGGTCCTGGCCGTTTACGGGCGTGAATTTGGTTTGAAGGAACAGCTGGTCACGAGTGATGCCCTTTGCAGCGAGGGCCAGCAGCGCTTCTCCCACCCGCGCTTCATCGTAATGAATGAGCTGATTCGCCGTGTCGATGGCGCGGAAGCCCGCATCCACGGCCATCAAGACCAATCCTTTCGTCGCTTCCTTTTTCCACGCCGTCCCGTACATGAACGGGGGCATGGGCTGATCCCCCTGCTGCGTCATAGGTCACACCTCCCCTCCATCCATATCCGTTTTCACGGCTCCTGTCCACCGGGTCAGCACGCGAAGAGCGTTTCATGAGGCGCATGAATGGAGGAGTGACAGCCCCGAACAAGGGTTCTTTCGAGGCTAAGGCCTCTCCACCACGCTCTACACTGATCTTACAATGTGAGTGACCGCATGAAGGACATGACATCCGACGCGATCACGTCGGGACGAAACGAAACCGTGTGGCTGCGTGATCAGGAAACGGCAGGTTTTGCGCCGTTGAGCGGCCACGCGAACGCCGATGTCTGCGTTGTCGGCGGTGGCATCGCCGGCATGAGCGCGGCCTATCTGCTCTCGCGGGAGGGTCTGTCGGTCATCGTGCTCGAGGACGGCAATCTGGGCAGCGGAGAGACCGGCCGCACCACCGCCCATCTCGCCAATGCGCTGGACGATCGCTATACGGAAATTGAACGAGTGCACGGTGAGCAGGGCGCGAAGCTGACGGCGGAAAGCCATACGGCCGCCATCCGGCGCATTGAGCAAACGGTTCAGGACGAACAGATCGAGTGTCAGTTCACGCGGCTCCCCGGCTATCTCATCCTCTCACCCGGGCAATCCGTCTCGATGCTGCAGGAGGAATTGGCCGCGGCTCGCCGGGCGGGACTCACCGCCGTGACGATGATGGACGCGTCGCCCCTGCCCTCGCTCCCGCAACCGTGCCTTCGCTTTCCGGACCAAGGACAGTTCCATCCACTCAAATACATTGCCGGGCTCGCCGCTGCGGTCGTCAGAAAGGGTGGGCGCATCCATACCCGCACGCATGCGACGGCCATGGAGGGAGGAGCGCAACGCCGGGTGACCACTGAGTCAGGAGCCACGGTGACGGCCGATTCCATCATCGTGGCCACCAACACCCCGATAAACGATTGGGTGACGATGCACACCAAGCAGGCGGCGTATCGCACGTATGCGATCGGGTTTCGCATCCCTCATGGATCAGTGCCGACGGGTCTTTTCTGGGACACCGACGATCCTTATCACTACGTCCGGCTTCAGCCGCTCGACGCGGACCACGATCTGCTCATCGTTGGAGGTGAAGACCACAAGACCGGCCAGCCCGGTGATGTGACCGATCGCCATGCACGGCTGACCGCCTGGACCCGCACCTGGTTGCCGCAGGTCGGGCCCGGCCGCCTACAGCTGGTCCGGCCAGGTCATGGAGTCGGTGGATGGACTGGCCTTTATCGGCCGCAATCCCGGGGACGACTCGCATGTGTATCTCGCCACCGGAGATTCGGGCATGGGGATGACACATGGAACCATTGCGGGCCTGCTCCTCACCGATTTGATCTGTGGACGCGAAAACGCCTGGGCCGGCTTATATAATCCCGGCCGGGTGCCGGCGCGCTCGGCGGGCGAATTCGCGCGCGAGAATCTGAACGTGGCGGCCCAATATGCCGACTGGATCACGCCGGGAGACGTGACGTCGCCCGATGAAATCCGTCCGGGACAGGGAGCCGTCCTCCGAAAGGGCTCCACCAAATTGGCGATCTATCGCGACGAGGGAGGGCGCGCCCACACGAGGTCGGCTGTCTGTCCGCATCTGGGGTGTATCGTCGGATGGAACGCCGAGGAGCGGACCTGGGATTGCCCTTGCCACGGCTCGCGCTTCGACCGCCATGGAACCGTGATCAATGGCCCGGCCAATACGGATCTTGCCCGCCCCGACTAGCCGTCGGCTCGGGTCGCTAGTCATCTATCCCGCACTAACCTTTGGCGATGTGAAACGATTCCAATGGCGCCACAGAATTGGTAGAGTGCGCCATGCCGGCCGGACGAACCCCACTGCACCAGCATGGACACTGAAGGCGCAGCGCCGGTCGTAGAATTGCGGCTCAGCTATCGCTATCTGAAAGAACACCCCTGGGTGGTGCAGGCGATCAACGGGTTTTTGTCTGCCTATTTCATGGAGCATCCGGGCTTTCGGGTCCAACGGCATTTCGATGAGCTCGAATCCGGCGTCCATGTCTGGCTTTGCGAAGTCCCGCAGACCATGAAGGTGACGTCCTTGTTACGGCGACTGCAGGCGGACATTCCGCCCTGTCAGTATACGCACACCGTCTCCGGGTCAGCGCGGCCCCAGTATGTGATTGATGCTCCTCAAGCGGACGAAGACCGCACGTAATATTTCCCAGGCCCAGCACCGCGCAAAAGGACATCAGGCATGTGGTGGAAGCGTCGAGTCATAGGGCTGGTGATGAATTGTTTCGTCGGGCTCACGGGCTCGGCCCTCCTCATGCCGCTCTCCGCTGACGCTCATCGGGCACTCACCACACCGAAAGAAAAGGCCCAGCTCAAAGCGATCAACCGGATTCATGTGGAGGCGCTCGCCCTGAAGAACCCCGGAGTAGCCGATGCCTCGCCCATTGCGGCAACCACCGTGGCGCGTCTGCATTCGCTGGGCTACGAGGTCAGCCTCGATCCCGCAGAAGTTCACGATGTGACCGTCAAGGTGAAATGCGAACACCGAAAGACGTGGGAAGGCCCGGTGACGTCCGGCGGAGATGCCGATCAACTTGATGGGGCCTCCAGGCTCTGGACAGGTCCGGCCTGTCAAATAACGTATCGGACGGACAGCCATGTCTCGGAATGGCGTCGGGAAGTTCGCGGGATGACGACAGAGCCTCTGAATACGAAGGAGGTGTCGCCGAGCGGCGACACAATCCTGACTGACTTAGCCGCTCGACTTGCAGAAGATCCTTTTCCCTATCTCTTGGCCGCCGAGTGGGGCCAGTCTTCACGGTTACTGCCGGTCCTGGACGATCATGCCACGACCGCCGATCAGCGGGCGATGATCGTCACGCTCCTGGGCACCATGTTCGCGGTTGATGCGATTCCTGCTCTGAGCCGGAGGTTAAAAGATTCGGATCCCGCGCTGGTGCAGGAGGCTGCCATCGCCTTAGGCGCGATCGGTCATGAAGCCTGCATCCCGATTCTCCTGGATCAGCTGGCGCAAGACTCACCCGCGGTGCGGCTCGCCGCGATTCGCGGGCTCGGCCGTCTCGCTCCGCTGCATCCCAACAGTCCCATCGTTCCCTCATTGTTGGCTCAACTGCCGCGAGAGCCGGTTGCCGGCCAGATAGAAATCGTGCGTGCGCTCGGCACGACGACGGATCGCCGCATCCTGGAACCCTTGCGCGCCTTGAACCGTGCGATGCAGGAGAAAACACGATCCGACAGCAGTCCTGAATGGAAGGACCTCACCCGCGCGTTGGGCCAGTCACTCGATCAATTTGACGGCGTCCATACCGAGGAGTGACCGCCATGACCGGGCAGAGACGGTCTCTGACGCTGCACAGATGGGTGGTCTACATCATTGCCTGTGCCGACGAGAGTCTCTACACCGGCATTACGACCGATATGAGCCGGCGCATGGAGGAACATGCGGCAGGCACCGGCGCAAAATATACGAAGCGGCGAGGCCCCTTTGCTCTCCGCTACACAGAACAACATGCGACAAGGAGCGCGGCGCTCAAGCGCGAGGCGGCCATCAAAGCAATGGATCGGCCGGCCAAGCTGGCCTTGATTGCAGCCCGTTCACGCGGGTCCTGACCGGTCGCGTTCTCTACTGGCGGCGGGAACCATCGAGTCGGTGGCCGCTATGACCGCCTTCATCACACGAAAACGCCAGAGCCCGACGGCGAGGCACACCAGGCCTGCGGCGAGCGCCAAGAATCCCAACCCCTGCATCCCGGGCTGCTCTGACCACCAGATAGCGGGAATCCCAACGATCGAAAAGCCGAGAGCCGTTCTGATATAGGCCAGGAGCGTCCGTTCATTGGCCATCTCCGTCCGTTGCCTGGCCAAACGATCTCGGATCTGAACGTCGCTCATCGTCCCGCTCCCGACAACGCAGCCTATGGCAGTGGAGGACTCATGAATCGCGGTCCCTCTCTTTGGGCGTACCCTTTGAGGGAACATGATGCCGATCACCGCCCAGTGACCGCCGGGAAGGGGTCATCAGGAAGAGAACGATGGTACCGTGCTGCGGGAGGTTGAACGCCCAACTCACCGGCCTCTGAATCTGATTTCGGGGACGAGTATCGCGATGTGAAGAAGAAATGCACACCTCTGAAAACCCCGGCGGCTCTCCTACGAGCGGCTTAGCTGTAGCCAGGCGGATCTTCCCGATCCTCACCGACCAGCATCTTCGCTTCCTGTGCTTCCAACTCCTGCATCTCCGTGATGATCCCGAGCAGGACTTGCCGCCGCTGCTGGATGCCGGTTTTCGGGCGGTCCTCCGCCAGCTGCTCTTGCGCGGATTCAGGGAGGTTGACCAGTGCCTCGGCTTCTCCGAGTGACGCGTACTTATAGGCTTCCAGGTAAGGATGCGTCGCTCCATAGAGCTTGCCGAGCAGGGCCTCGGTCTCCGCATCAAAGGCGTCCAGCATGGGATCGACCGGCGTGCGATGATCCAACCCTTCGAGCTTGTCGATCTGCGCTTTGAGTTCGCCGCTTCGTGAGTGATGCATGAAGGAGCTATTGGTCGGAGCCTGAGCCATGTGAGCCTCTCAATAGGATTACGCTGCTACTCTGCTTGTACCGTCTTGTCTTCGCGACTGTCGCCTAGGAATGCCTCTAGCACCAAGGACAGAGAAGGGCCGGTACAATAAGTAGGTTCCCCTTGGTAGAGGTCGTCCTGCAACCGCTTTGATCGGATAGGCGAAAGCCTCTTTACCGCCGGGCGAAGCGTGCAGCGCTGATCGTTGGATGACGAGGAGTACAATGTTGGCCCAGGTGCGGAAATCTTGGAAGGTGTACTGACCATGAGCTCGATGGCCCATGTACAGCGCGAACGGCTCCCCGAAGTCGTCAGTCATCTGTTGGAAGAATGCCGGATGGTGCTGCCCGGCATTCAAGCGTTGTTCGGCTTCCAACTCGTGGCCGTCTTTAACCAGGTGTTTTGGGACCGGCTGGAGGCCTCCGACCGGTTCTGTCATTTCGCCGCCATCGCATTGGTCGCCCTCTCGATTGTGTTGGTCATGACGCCGGCGGCCTACCATCGCCAGGCGGAACCGGAGGCGGTCTCCAGAAATTTTGTCATTCTTTCCACGCGGGTTCTCTTCTGGTCGATGTTTCCCCTGATGGCGGGCATCCTCATCGAGTTCTTTGTGATCACCCGTCTCATCTTCTCGAGCGTGTGGGTCGCGGGCTCCTCGGCGGTCCTGCTGGGACTGATCTTTGTGGTGTTCTGGTTTGCGCTGCCACGCCGCGCGGACTTGCAACGATTGATCCGCAAAGCGCGCGTTTGAATGAGAGGGCAATTAAGCGGTGGCCATCGGAGAGAAAGCGGAACGTGTGTTCGGCAGGTCAATGAGAGTCACATCATGGAGCAGATGCTGGCCGGATCAACCAGGACTCCATGGCCACCTGTGTTCTTTCTAACGCCTCCCCGATTGAGATTCATCTAGGAAGTTCCCTGGACCATACAGCGACAGTGGCTGACTTGCGTGGTCTCGCTTGGCGGCACAGCTTGGTGGCACAGATAGTGCTGGAGACATGAGTTATGAGCGACTGGCAAAGGCTGCAGCGCAGAAGCAAGAGAGCGCCAATCGAGGAGCCGCCAAGGACACAACCGCCTGTCGACGAACCACCGGAAAATGAAGAACCGCCCGTCAAGGAGCCGCCTGATCGTCTCCCGGGCGAGCCCGCACCGTCTCCTGTGGGGGATCCACCCGAAGAGCGGCGACCGATCCACACCCGGTTACAACGGGGTGGGATCGGCTTCACGCCGCAGCCGGGTCAGCGTGGAAAGGGAGCCGGGCATCCGGTCTGAAGAGAGCGTTCAACATCGAGCTGTCGTTTCCCCTTTATGAAAGCTCCGTCACGCCATGGGCCCCTCAGTACCTGCGGGGTACTCATGCAGCGGGCCATGGCCCTTTGACCAGGCTTCGAGAATGGGTTCCACAATGCGCCAGCATTCTTCAGCCTCATCGTCCCGGATTGCGAGTGTGGGGTCTCCCGCGATGACGTCGAGCAGGAGACGACCATAGGCGGGAATCCTCTGTGGTGCGAGATCGGTGGCGAGATCGACCGGCTCAAGTTCAAAAGGATCACCGGGCCCGTTGATGTTGACCTGCAGAACTAGTCGGTCCGGATTTAATTGGAACCGCAGCTCGTTCGGCCAAAACGGCGAATCGCCAAAGGCCAAATGAGGCACTTTGCGGAAATGCACGACAATGTGGTTTCGATCACTCGCGAGGGCTTTGCCGGTCCGCAACAGGAATGGCACACCGGCCCAGCGCCAATTATCGATCATGAGCTGCACCTGGACAAAGGTTTCGGTCCTCCGCTGCGGGTCAACTCCGGGCTCTTTATCGTAATCGGGCAAATCTGCAGTGCCGACTCGTCCCGCACGATAGCGGGCGCGAATCACGAACGCCTCAACCTCCTCAGCCGAAAGCTTGCGGACCGCTCGTAAGACATCGACCTTGCGATCCCGCAAATCCCGATGATTCATGCTGAATGGCGGTTCCATGCCCACCAAGGACAGGAGTTGCAACAAATGATTTTGGACCATGTCGCGCAACGCACCCGCCTTGTCATAGTAGGAAGCGCGTCCCTCAAGTCCAAGCGTCTCCTCCCAGATAATGTCGATCCGTTCGATGTGTTCATGATTCCAAATCGGCTCAAACAGCCGGTTCGCAAAGCGCAAGCCGAGCAGATTTTGCACGGTCTGCTTCCCGAGAAAGTGATCCATACGAAAGACACTCTCCTCGGGAAAGGCTTGATGGAGCCGATGGTTTAAGGCTTGTGCAGAAGCTCGATCCGTTCCAAATGGTTTCTCGACCACAATCCGGCTGCCGGCGGGTAAATGGGCCGCTGCGACCGCTTCGACGGCCGGCATGAACAAGCCCGGGGGCAGTGCCAAATAGACCACGATCGGATCCTTGACCTCACCCAGTGCCGTTCGGACTCGCGCGGGGTCCGTCATATCCGCTTGGCGGTACTCCAGGTCCTGGAGAAACTCCAAACGAACGCGCTCATTCAGGTTGCCGGCATGCAGGCGTAAGCGGTCTCCGATATGCTGACGAAAACGCTCGGTGTCCCACTCCTCTCGGGCGAGACCCAGGATATGAAACGGAGTCGGCAGGTGGCCGTCTTCCTTCAACTGAACCAAGGCCGGACTGAGATATCGAGCGGTCAAATCGCCTGTTGCGCCAAGAATGACCAATCGCTGAATCACTGGACGGCCTCAATGGTTTCGGTCACCCCATCAGGACCTCGATCTCGAGTTGATGGGTTGAATCTGACCACGTATCCAGGGCAGACACGAATGCCCCCGTTGGTTCGCAAGACATAGGCCACGCTCAGGGGCCAAAGGCTGTTCGCTGCGGCAGGGTCGAACGGAAAGTGAAGACGACGTCCCGAGCGGTCACCCTTCGCGGTGCTGCACCAGACTGCCAGACTGTCTCTGGCGAGACAGTCTGTCCTATGTTCACTTGGCGGTTCACAACAGACCTAGCGGCGGGAATACTAGAGGGCGGTCCGTTCAGATAAGGGACCAGCGGTGAAGGCCGGTTCGATGTCTTTGAGTGTTAGAAGAATTCGCAATCTGTGCGATCGTTAGAGGTGGCATGCCTGAGGGAAGTGCCGCGGGATGTCCGGGCCAGGTCGCGCGCGGCACGTGGCTTGCGAAGAACATAGCCTGGTTCCTCTCTCACCCTTTCAAAGGAGGCGCCTATGCAACGACTACTCTTCATTCTTCTCACGGCTCTCACCTGCTGGTGGCCATCCCTGGCCCTGGCGGAGGAGGCCGTCGGCGGCAGCTACCGCGGCATTGCGACGCTCTATTACACGCTCGTCTGGGGCATCCTCTGTTACGGGCTGTACGATGCGTTCGGTAAAAAAGCGATGTATGTGGGTGCGCCGATTCTCGCGCTGGCTATTTACATGGTGCTGCCGCCGGCGTGAGGCTGACGCGCAACCGGCCCCACAGCCGGTTGGAAGAGGGGCTTATCCCATGTCCCGCAAGGTATGCTGGGGATTGCGATCTCGCGCGATGGTCTTCATGAGAGCGTCCCCGAACAGGACCACGACCCGGTCTCGTTGATCTTTGACGATCATCGAGGCGGACGGCGCCTTAAAGGTGGCGGGATCGCCGTCCAGCCAGGCGCTGCAGGTGTACGGCAGCTGATCGAGCACCGTCTCGACGCGGTATTCATGGCGGAGCCGGTATTGCAGCACGTCGAATTGCAGCCGGCCCACCGCTGCGACCAGCGACTCCAGTTCATTGAGAGTCCGCATGATCTGCACGGTCCCTTCCTGCGCCATCTGCGTCATGCCTTTGTCGAAGGCCTTGCGTTTCCCCACGTCGCTGGGACGGATGCGGGCGAAAATTTCCGGCTGAAACTGCGGCAACGGCTTGAAGTTGAAACCGCCCGCCAAGGAAATCGTATCGCCGATCGCAAAGAGCCCCGGGTTGATGATGCCGATGATATCGCCCGGAAAAGCTTCCTCCACGGTGCTTCGTTCCTGCGCCACCAGACTATGAGGGCGCGAGAGCCGCACGTCGCGGCCAAGGCGGTGATGCTTGACCACCATGTCACGCTCGAACCGTCCGGAACAGACGCGTAAAAACGCCGTGCTGTCGCGATGCTTGGGATTCATGTTCGCCTGCAGTTTGAACACATAGGCGCTGAACGGGGTCTCAATCGGATCCACCGACAACTCGGTCCCATCCTCACGGTCGGCCAGACGCGCGCCGGGACTGGGCGCGAGCTCGACGAAGGCGTCGAGAAAATTCTCTATGCCGAAATTCGTCAGCGCCGACGCGAAGAAGACCGGCGTCACGTCGCCGTCCAGAAACCGGTCCCGTGAAAACGGATTGCCCGCGATGTCGAGCAATTCCAGATCGTGCCGGACCTGCTCCATCACATCCGTTGGTACGCGGCCGCTGGCGGCCAGGTCCGCGAGCATGAGATCTTGCACGCCCACCTTGGTGGCACCGCCGGGGGCTGTCTTACTGAACAGCCGCACACGGCCGTCGGCGCGCTGGACGATGCCGGCAAAATCGCTGCCGGATCCCACCGGCCAATTCACGGCACTGGCATGGATGCTCAAGGCCTGCTCCACCTCCGTCATGAGATCCAGCGGAGGACGGCCGGGCAGGTCCATCTTATTGATCAAGGTCAAAACGGGAATCCGGCGCAACCGGCAGACGGCAAACAGTTTCCGGGTCTGGGTCTCGACCCCTTTCGCCGCATCGATGACCATGATCGCGCTGTCCGCCGCCGTGAGCGTGCGATAGGTGTCCTCCGAAAAATCCTGGTGTCCCGGGGTATCGAGGAGATTGATGACCGCATCCTTGTAGGGGAACTGCATGGCCGAGGCGGTGATTGAAATGCCGCGCTCTTGTTCCATCCCCATCCAATCAGAGGCGGTGACTTTTCCTCCCTTGCGGCCGCGCACCATGCCGGCGGTGCGGATCAATCCGGAGTAGAGCAGCAGTTTTTCCGTGAGGGTGGTTTTGCCGGCGTCGGGATGGCTGATGATGGCAAAGGTTCGTCGTTTGGCGGTTGCCAGACTGAGTTCATTCTGGAGCGAGGTGGTCATGGTCATGATGGGTGGCGAGCATACCACAGGGCGAAGGCCCAAACGGATGGGAAAAAACGTCTGCGGCGGGGACAATGTGTCTTCCAGGACATCCCATGACGTGTCGTCGGAATCGCCGCCTCACGAGGGTTCTGCATGTTATCGCCCGGCCGACCGACGTGCTTCATGGTTCATCTTTTGCAAAACTTCTCACACGCATGAAGTGCAGCCAGCTCATGACGCCCGGACCGTCCACCTGTACGCCTCAGGCCACTGTGCAGGCCGCCGCCCTGATTATGTCGGAAGAAGACGTCGGCATCGTGCCGGTCGTCGATGCCGACACGCACCGTTTGCTCGGAGTCGTGACTGATCGCGATCTCTGTCTGGATGTGGTGGCCGCCGGCAAACATCCCGAGCTCATGCGCCTCTTTTCCATTCTCCATGAGGATCCGGTCACCTGCCATCTCGACGATGACATCGAGGTCTGCCTCACGCGCATGAAGGAGCATCAGATCCGGCGGATCCCGATCGTCGATGATCGCGGAGTCTGCGTCGGCATCATCGCCCAAAAGGACGTTGCTCTTCAGCTTCCCTTATCCGAGCAGGTGTCCAGTCTTTTGCGGGAGGTGTCGAAGCCGGCGGGTCGGCCGGCGCAGACCTGCGAGTAACCCCTGCCGGTACGACTGGTCACTACAACTTACTGCTTTTCATGACCGCGGCAATCCTTGTGGGGGCAATGGCACTTCCCCGAGGGCAGACCGTTGCGGCATTCATCGCTGCAGAATTCTTTTCCTGGCGAGATTTCGCAGGTGCACAAAGGAACCGC
The DNA here is from genome assembly GCA_963728135.1 of uncultured Nitrospiraceae bacterium. GTDB lineage: Bacteria > Nitrospirota > Nitrospiria > Nitrospirales > Nitrospiraceae > Nitrospira_D. Next base: position 31,172 of record CAVSJC010000021.1, read on the forward strand.
GCATTTCTTCATGGCTACCTCCGAGTTGAAGTGGACAGACTGCTCACCCCCGCATCACAACATTATGCAATCGCGGTGCAATCGCGATGCCTGGCTCCGTGAGAAGAACGCCTGGGCCATCTGACCATCCACGCCGCTCAGAGAGTCGTTTCGCCCAGCACTGTGGCGAGGGCCTCGAGCCTCGTGATCCATCCGCCTTCCGTCTGTGCGGTGTCATCCATCCAAGCCGACGATAATTCATGGGTCAGCGTGAGATCGCATCCTGCTCCTGCAGGGAGCAGATCCACAATCACCCGTGACTGATCTGCTGAGACACCCGCGATGCCCCACGTGAAGACCAGGCGGTAAGGCCGCTTCATCTGAAGATATCTGCCGACGTACTCGATCTGCGTCCCGTGACGGCGTATCAGAAAGGAAAAGGAGCCGCCTACCTGTCTGTCGCTGGTCAATCGGACGAGAGCCTGCTCGGCAGGCGTTGCCCCGAGCATCCAGCTGCCCACCGAGTCAGGATCCAGCCACGCATCGAACACGCGCTCAGGGGAGGCTGTGAATCGGCGCTCCAGGCGCACCGGCGGCTTGTTTCGCATTACCATGGTGTGTACTAGCCATGACCCTACTCACCGGTTTTCAAGGCCGTCAAGAAGCCCAACGGATACGGGCGTCACAATCGGCCTTAGGGTCCATGACGAGTGGCAGGTGGCAGCAGGCCGGTGATAATATAACCCACGACCACATCGACCCCTCCGGATGACGAGATTCATACACATGATGGCGATATTTCATCGACGTCTGCTGCTCCTGGGCCTGTTCGTCTTGTCCTGCGCCGTCGCCGGCTGCGCGACCACGCTGGTCTATAACCACGCGGACTGGCTGCTGCTGCGACAGCTGGACGGGTACTTCGATCTCTCCCGCTCACAAAAGGCGTTCGTGTCGGCAAGGCTGGACGCGATTCTGGACCGTCATCGCCGGGAGGCGTTGCCCCACTACGAAGCGGTGATCGAACAGGTACGTCGCCGCATTCAAAACGGGCTGACAGACACCGACCTTGACTGGGCGTTCACCCAATACGATCAACTGCGCCTCGATCTGTTCGGCCGCTTCGCCCAGGACGGCGGCGACTTTGTGCGCCTGGTGGAAGAGCCGCAGGTCATGCGGCTTCGCACGGCGCTGCGTAAGCGGCTCGGCGATCAGGAGCAGTTGCTGCGGGAAGACCCGTCAGCACGGATGGCGAAGCGTACCCACCGAATCCTGGCGCTGGTGAAAGAATGGCTCGGGCCGCTCACCCGGGAGCAGGAACAACACATTACGCAGCTGACCATGGCGTTCCCCGATACGCTTCCGGCCTGGTATGCCCATCAACTGCGGCGCAATGACCAGCTGGTCAATGTCGTCGAATCCCGGCATCGGGACGATGCGCCGGCTCGGCTTCGCGACTGGCTGACCGACCCGGAGCGGGCCGCCAACCCGGCATTTATCGAGTCCAATAGCCAACTAAAGCACCACATTGCGCAGCTGATCCTGACGCTCGACCGATTGGCGACCGCGGAACAGCGCCGCCATGTCCTGGCCAAGCTTGAGGAGCTGGCTCGGACCGTTCACGATCTCCGCCGCGCATAACCTCCTCTTTCCTCGCCACATCCACGAATGGATACAGCCTTTTGTAGGGCCATTCTTCTAGGGGTATCCCCAGGAGCAGAAATCCACGCGAACACCGATGATCGTGCAGTCAATCTGTGGCCGATCGGAGGTACCCATGACTCTGCTGCTCGTGCATCCCAGCCCGCTGATGTACACCAAAATATATTTGAGGCTGGAGCCGCTTGGCCTGGAGCTGATCGCCGCAGCCGCCCGGCAGAGCGGCCATACCGTCAGCCTGCTCGACCTGCAAGTCGAGACACGCCGGGATTTCCTGCGCCTGCTGCGCGAGCAGCGTCCCTCAGCGATCGGGTTTTCCTGCAATTACCTCGCGAACGTGCCGGAAATCGTCGATCTTGCCAAATTGGCCAAGCAGCTGCTGCCGAACGCCGTCGTCTTCGTGGGGGGCCATAGTGCCTCCTTTATTGCCGGCTCGTTGCTCGCGCATGGCGAAGGCGCGATTGACTGCGTGTTGAAGGGCGAAGGCGAAGGCGTCATCGGCCCACTCCTCTCCGCGATCGAACAGGATCGTCAGGCGCTGGGACAGCTCCCGGGTGTCGTCACGGCCGACGGCGAAGGCCCGCCGGCCCGCATGATCGAGCATCTGGACGACCATCAACCGGCCCGCGAGCTGTTGCGGCATCGGCGCAAATATTTCATCGGAGTCCTGGATCCCTGTGCCTCCATTGAATTCACCCGCGGCTGTCCCTGGGACTGTTCCTTTTGCAGCGCGTGGACGTTCTACGGCCGGAGTTATCGGGCGCGCTCGCCCGAGGTGATCGTGGAAGACATGACCCGCATCCGGGAACCCGGCGTCTTTATCGTCGACGATGTGGCCTTCATCCAAGGCAAACAGGGCATGGCGATCGGCGAAGCGATCGCCCGGCGCGGCATCAAGAAGCAGTATTATCTGGAGACGAGAGGCGACGTGCTGTTGCGGAATAAAGAGGTCTTCCAGTTCTGGAAAACACTCGGCCTGGCGTATATGTTCATCGGCATCGAGGCCATCGACGCGGAGGGATTGGCGCTCCATCGCAAACGGATCACCTTGAGCAAGAATTTCGAAGCGCTCGAGTTTGCGCGTTCCCTGGGCATCACCGTGGCCATCAATCTGATCGCCGACCCCTCCTGGGAACGCCATCGTTTCGAGGTCGTCCGGCAGTGGTGTCTGGAGATTCCGGAGATTGTCAACATCAGCGTCAACACGCCCTATCCTGGAACGGAATCCTGGCATACGGAAGCGCGGCGTGTCGTCTCACGAGACTATCGGCTCTACGATATTCAGCATGCGGTACTTCCCACCACCCTGCCGCTGCCGGTGTTCTATGAGGAGCTCGTGAAGACGCAACAGATTTTGAACCAGAAGCACCTGGGCTGGACCGCCCTCAAATCGACCGCCCGGATTGCCGCAGGCCACCTGCTCAGGGGACAAACCAATTTCGTCAAGATGCTCTGGAAGTTCAACAGCGTCTATAATCCGCAATTGCAACTCGCGGATCATGCCATGCCCGTCACCTATCAGATGCCGATGCCGCCGGCGGTTGCCTCAGGCATCGATCACCAACTACTGTACATTCACAAGGCTCAGGGCCGGCAGAGCCGCGTGCTGGACGACGCCACAGAGCAATTTGTGGATGCCACGCGAGGCGGGACCGCCGCTTGAACGGGTTATGGCGGGCCGCAACCAGAAGGGATGAGCGCGACGAGTTGATCGAGAAAAGGGCGCTGGCCGGGAAGCAACTTCGTTCTCGCGGCCGCAAGGTCAAACCAGCCTGCGCGATCGACCTCGGGAAACTGGTGCTGCTTGCCGGACTTCGGAGGCCATTCGAGCGAGAATACATTGCTCGTGATCGCCGCCGCATCGAGATCACCTTCGACTGCCCACGCCGCAATGACTTTGCCGCTCGGCTGTTTTAGCGGAGACAGCGGACGGAACGTACCCAAAACGTCACTGCCGGTTTCCTCGCGGAACTCCCGCTTCGCCACCTCCAGCGGATCATCTCCCTCCGCATATTCCCCTTTCGGGATCGACCAGGCCCCGTCATCTTTCCTGACCCAGAACGGACCACCGGGGTGAACGAGAAAGACTTGGATCATCCCCTCCCGCGTGCGATAGAGCAGAATGCCGGCACTCAGCTTTGTTCCCGCCACCATGTTCCCGCAGCACTCGATCGTATGATTGGCGCGTCCGTTATCGCTCTACTGTGAGGATCCCCGGGCGGCATCCACACTCCAGATGCCGGAACCTTGTGACGAGATGAACAAGAACACAAAGCAATAAAGGGCGGCAAGCTCTCCCATGTTCTGGATGGGCAGCAGCGCCTGCGTACCATGCACCATCCAATAGGCGAAGGCCATGAGTCCGCTGCACAGGAACGCCGCCCAGCCGGTGAACAATCCGATCATGACGAGTGTGCCGCCGATGAGTTCAATGGGACCGGCCACGCCAATGACAAACCCCGGGAGTGGTGGAGGGGCTGTCGGGATGCTGAAGAGCTTTTGGGTCCCATGCCAGAGGAATAGGAAACCGGAGACGATCCGGAGAAGCGCATACGTGTGGGCGCTGAATGGACGCATAAAGGACGGCATGGTTCCTCCTTGTGTCAGGCAACGGGTTGTTGGTGGAAGGGAGGCTATTCCCTTAAGGGTGGCCTGTCAATGAGTCGCTGCGGAAGAGCGTTGTTCGACCTGGATGACTAGGGATCTAGCTAGCTGTTCGCAAAATGGACGCTATTATAATTCGGCTTTCCGCCTGTCACCCTAGACATGCTCGGAACATGAACTTGGCGGAAGGGGGGCATCATGTATGTAGTGGTCCCGACCTGTTGGTTTTGTGAAAAGGTGCAGGATAACGACGGGACCGGGGCGGCGGATGGCGCATGGGTGCCGCTCAAGACATACCGGCTCAAATACGGCCTGCAGCCGGATGAAATTTGGGGATCGCACACCGACTGCCCGGACTGTGCCATGTACTACGACAAGTACCGGGCTCACAGCACCTCCATGGATACTCCGTCTTTGTCCTCCTGATCAGCTTTCCAACGCGCATTTCGTTCCGCGGGCCATCACCGGCTCGGTTGTCGCGCAACCAGTTACCTTCAGGCCGTCTCCGACTACCAGTCCGCTCCGAGCCGGTCGATGACGATCTGATGCACCACCGAATATTTCCCCAGCGTCGCCAGATAGACGGCGCTGTCGGCCACGTCGAATGGATCGATCTTCTCGCTGCGCAAGATGTCGGCGGGCGACGCATCCACCAGTTCGTCTGCAACGGCGCCGGGACAGATGGCGCTGACTTTGATATGAAAGGGGCGGCCCTCGTCTGCCAACGCCCGGGTCAGCGCCATGATGCCGTGCTTGGAAGCGCTGTACGTCCCTGTCCCCGCCCAGGCTTGCACGCCGGCCACGCTCGACAAATTGATAATCATGCCGCCGCCCTGCTGCTTCATCTGGGTGAAGCCGGCCCGGCAGCAGAAAAACGTTCCCCGCAAATTGACGTTCATGACGTCGTCGAAGGTTTTCGTGGTCGTGTCTGCGAGCGGCCCGCCTGCCACCATCCCCGCGTTGTTCACGAGCACGTCAAGCCGACCATACCGTGTCACCGTCTGTTCGACCAACTGCCGGACCTGCCGCTCATCGGTGACATCCGTTTGCACCGCCCAAGCCTCGCCGCCCGCCTTGGTGATCTGATCGACCGTCCGCTCGCAGAGTCCCATCCGCCGCGCGGTCACGATGACCTTGGCCCCCTCCGCTCCAAACCGCAACGCAATCGCTTTGCCGATGCCGCTGCTGCTGCCTGTCACGATGGTGACCTTGCCTGCTAAGCGCGGCATGATAGCGGCCTCATGGTCGTTGAGGGTCCAGCCGCAACCCGATCTCGTCGAGATGCCGCAGCAGATCGGCCGGGTCCTGGTAGACGCGATAGGCGCCCGCTTGTTGCAATTCTTCCCGGCCGTAGCCGCCTGAGAGCAGGCCGATCGAGAGCGCATACGCCCGTCGTGCGGCCAGGAGGTCCCAGACACTGTCACCGACGATGATGCAGCGGTTCATCGGCACGTTCAGGCGCTCCGCGGCCGCGTGAAACAAATCTGGATCCGGCTTGGCGAACCGGACATCGTCGCGGGTGATCACCGGCACGTCATCGCGCAGTCCCAAGAGTTTCAAGGCATGCTTGGCATTTTCCAATCGTCCGCTGGTGGCAATCGCGTGCGGCACCCGATGCGCGGCCAAGGTGTCGAGCAGTTCGTGGGTGCCGGGCAAGACGCGGAGCGAAAAGGCTTGCTTGGCGAAGGACTCGCGGTGCACCCGCTGGATCTGCTCGGCCTCCTGCTGGGACACCGGCCGTCCGGTTTCGCGCAACAGCGCATTCAGCATCAGACCGCCGCTCATCCCGATTTGCCGGTGAATTCTCCAGACGGGCAATTCAATGCCGGCCGATTGCGTCGCCTCCCGCCAGGCCAGGACATGCTGGTAGACGCTGTCTACCAATGTGCCGTCCAGATCAAATAGAAATGCCAGAGAATCAGGGTCGGAAGTTGCCACGCCGCCTCATGTCATGGGATTGAAATCCAATATAGCGTGAATGTGGCGGCGCCAGCTCGCAGCCCGGCGTTAACTGTCTTCATTTGCGCCGCCGGCCACAAGGCGAACCTATGCCTCCAATTTCGCTTCCATCGTAATGGTCGTGTTGAGCAATCGTGAAATGGGGCAGCCGGCTTTCGCTGCCTGCGTGGCCTTGTCCCAGGCCGCTTGATCCGCCTTCGGTACTTTGCCTCGGACGTCAAGCAGGATGTTCGTCACCGTCCAACCCGGATCGAGTTTCTCAAACGTCACCGTCGCCGTCGTTTCAAGCTTCTCCGGCGTCAGTCCCGCATTCCCTAACTGTCCGGACAGCGCCATCGTAAAACATCCCGCATGCGCGGCGGCGATCAGTTCTTCCGGATTGGTTCCTGTGCCATTTTCAAAGCGGGTCGAAAATGAATACTGCGTTTTCGACAACACCCCGCTGTCTGTGGACACCGTGCCCTTGCCTGTTTTTAAATCACCGTTCCAGACGGCTGAACCTTTGCGCTTCATCATAACCTCCATGGGTGGATTGGGAATGCGGCTACGAACGTCGGCTATTATGGACGAGGCACATCGGGACGCGGGTCTGGGATAAACCCCTGGCGGTTCGGCATCTCCACCAGCGGCAGTGATCGTGCGTCCATCACAACGTCCTCGGTGATGATCTGATTTCGATAGAGCAGCCAGGCGATGACCGAATAAATCTCATCCGGTGTCAGCGACTGCGGCGCATCGAACGGCATGGCGCGATTGATGTAATCGTACAAGGTCGTGGCGTAGGGCCAGTAACTGCCGATCGTCTTGATCGGTTTTGATGTCGCCAATGTCTTGTGTCCCCCCACCAGGATGTCGGCAGGCCCTTCGATGCCGGTCGCGCCGTGGCACTTCGCGCATTTCCCGGCAAACACTGTGGCTCCCTGGCGGACAGTCCCAGCCCCGGGAGGCAACCCTTCGCCGGTCGGAGAGACATCCATATTCCATGTCCGGATGTCCTGCTCCGTCGCCGGTCGCCCGAGCCCATATCCGTCTCCATTCCTCTCAGCCGGCCAGGCGGCCCGGCCGATGATGACCAGGAGGGCGGACAAGCAGAGCGTCAGCAAAAGTTGTTTACGCATGAATATTCCGCACGCGTCCATCCCGTTCGATCTTCCAGCTTTGAATGCCGTTGTAGTGGTAGCTCGAGTGCGTGCCGCGGACGGCGATCAGCGCGTCGCGCGAGGGCTGGACGAATCCTGATTCATCCGTACACCGGCTTTGCAGCATGGCCTCCCGGCCATTCCACTGCCAGGGGAAGCAAAAGGCGGTATGACATTTCGGGAGGACCGGTTCCTGCAGACGCGCCGTCTGCCATTGGCGCCCGCCGTCCACGCTGACCTCCACGCGGGTGATACGTCCACGGCCGCTCCAGGCCAGGCCCCGGATTTCGTGGAAGCCGGGACGGATCTGTTGCCGTCCGGACGGATGAGTGATGACGGACTTCGCCTCCATGACGAGACTGAACTGATAGGCCGTGCCATCCGGCATGAGATCGGTATACGTGGAGGTCTCCCATCTGGTCATGAACGGGGCGGAGGCGACCTTGAGGCGCCTGAGCCACTTGATGTTGATGTTCCCCTCATAGCCGGGAACCAGCAGCCGCAGCGGATAGCCTTGCTCGGGCCTCAGGGCCTCCCCGTTTTGCCCGTAGCAGACCAGCGCGTCGTTCATCACGTCATCGGTCAGCGGCACGCTGCGATCCAGGCCCGCGGCGTCTCCGCCTTCAGCCAGCATCCACGCGGCGCCCCGCTGGATGCCGGCCTCCTCCAGTAGCGTCGCGAGTCTCACTCCCGTCCATTCGCTGGTGCTCGTCAAGCCGTGCGTGTCTTGCACGGACACATCCTGCGCCTCCCGCCATTCGGTCCGCGTGTTCCCCGCGCATTCGATAAAGGCGAGCCGCGAGACGGACGGGAACCGTTGTAATTCCTCCACTGTAAACACCGATGGCCGTGCGACCAAGCCATGCACCAGCAGGCGATGGCCTCCCGGATCGAGGGAGGGCACGCCGTTATGGTGGCGTTCGAAGTGAAGAGACGAGGGTGTGATGATGCCGTGCTGGTCTTGCAGGGGTGTAAGTGACGACACCGGTCCACTTGTTCGCACGGTCGTTTCGGAGGGAGCGCGTTCGCCATACGGCCGAGGGGGAGACCCCGGGACGCGCATGGGATCGGTTGCGGGAAGGTCAGCGGCTTGGGCTGATTCAAAGAGCCGGGACGCAGTCTGTACGGCGATCAGTGATGCGGCGCCGGCCAGAAATTTGCGGCGATTCATAGAAATGGATGAGATGTCGGACGCGGGCAGCAGCGGGCGGTCTTTGCCGCTCGCGGGTATCGCTCTCGTTGATCATGTGATGCTCCTTGCCAGCCGGACGATGCCGCGCGGGACGGTTACTTGAAGCCCACGACCATGCCGTCAGGTCCGGCCAGACGCTCGATGCGGGTACGCTTGAAGCCGGTGTCTTTCATCCACTTCCGGCACTCCGCACCGGTGAAATCGAATCCCCCGTGTGTTTCGATCAACATATTGAGACTCATGAGCAGGCCGAACGCGTTGTCCTTGCGCGCATCGTCGATCAGTGATTCGTGAATAATGAGCGCGCCCTTGGGAGGCAGCGCATCATACGCTTTGCGGAGCAACATCATCTTTTCCTCGAGGTTCCAGTCATGCAGAATATGCCCCATGATGAGGACATCGCTGGCCGGCAGCGGCTCTTTAAAAAAGTCGCCCGCGTGAAAACGAAGCCGTTCTCCCACGCCCTTCTGTCTGGCATAGGCCTCAAAGAGCGGCTGGACGACCGGGAGATCCATGCCGGCGCCGCTGAGATGCCGATGCGCCAGCGCGATTTCCACCGCCACGCCGCCTTGGGCACAGCCCACGTCGGTGAAGGTCTGATACTGCTTCCAGGGAAACTTTTTGGCGATGACCCGAGCGGACCCGAGGCTGAGGCCGGTCATGGCCTTGAGAAATCCTTCGAGCCGCTGCGGATCGGAGTAGAGCGTTCCGAAAAAGTCTTCGCCTGTCTTGGCCTCATTCTGCGGTTTGCCCGTCCGCAAACCTTCAGTCAGCGATCCCCAGAAGCGGTAGAGGCGCGCGTTCGCCATCTCCAGGATGCCGCCGACGTAGGACGGTTTCGTCCTATCCAGAAACAACGCGGTCTCCGGTGTATTCGCGTACCGGGCGCCGGTCCGCTTCAGCATGCCCAACGCGACCAGGGCATCGAAGAAATCCCGCGCGCTGCGCGGATGCAGATCCAGCTTGGTTCGCAAGCGTTCGGCGTCGAGCGGCCCTTTCGCGAGGACGGTAAAGACGCCGAGCTCAATGGCGCTCAGCAATGTTTTGGAACCCCAGAATCCGGTCCCGAGCTGCATGATCTTCGCGGGTGTCATCGAACCAGTGGCCATCGTCGTCGTCCTTTCGTGCGGCAGAATGCGAACAGGCTACCGAGTGGCATGGAGGCTGTCAATCGGGTCATCAGCATCGGCCACCGTTAGGCCGCCCCTGCTCTTTTCTGTTACGCTCCGACGATGTCTTCTTCGCTCGTGGTCTTTATCGCGATCGTCCTGATAGGAGCGCTGCTGCGCGCCTCCGGCCTGCTCATCAAATCACATGCCGAGAGGCTGGCAGCCGTGGTGTTTTCTATCAGCCTCCCGGCGACAATTTGCGTCTCGCTGGATCGTCTCACCTTTGTACCAGGCACATGGACGCTTCCGATGGCGGCCTGCCTGATCACCCTGCCCGTCCTCTGTTGCGCATGGCTTCTCGCCCGCCGTCTCGACTTGCCGCGAGGCAGGCAAGGCGCGTTTCTGCTGGCCACCGGCTGCATCAATTCCGTCTATTTTGCCTATCCGGTTATGGCGGCGCTCTTCGGGGACGAGGGCCTGGCGCGAGCCATTCTCTTTGATCTCGGGCAAACGCTGCTCACGCTCACCGTCCTGTATGCCTTGGCCGTGTGGCACGGACCGCAGACGGCGTCGCCGCATGCGGTCGCCAGGCGTCTGCTGACTGCTCCGCCGCTCTGGGCCTTGTGCGGGATCCTCTCCCTGAAATGGTTCCATCTCGAGCTCCCGACATGGCTTCACGACGGACTGATGCCGATTCATCTCACGACCATGCCGCTGGCGAGCCTGGTGCTCGGCCTCTCGATCAGTGTGGACGCAGTCCGGCGGTCGGCCGGACTCGCGTGGCTCGGCGTCGTCGTGCGGATGGCCGGCGGGTTCCTCTTCGGTTTGACGGCGGTGTGGGTGCTGGATCTGAGGGGGCTTGAACGAGCGGTCGTGATGCTGGTGGCTCCCATGCCCTCGGCGGTCACCGCCGTGATCTTCGCGAGCGACGCGGAACTCGATGAAGATCTGGTCGCCTCGGTGGTCGCGCTCTCGATCTGTGTCGGAATCGCGCTCCTGCCGTGGCTGCCGTTTCTCGCGGCCTGGCTTGTGGGGAACAGCGCCGGCTAGCGAGCGGCGTCGTCTCGAGACCGGATCGTGTAACGGCCGGTGAAGCGTTCATCGGGTTTCAGCGCCTTGAGGCCCCATTCGGGGTGATTGAAGGCGTCGGAGGCGCCGGTCATGGGCTCGATCGCCAGTGCGCGCCGCGGGGCCTCGACAATGGCGTCGCCGGTATACACAACGATGGCCGTAAACGCCTCATCCATGTCCACATCGATGACACGGCCGTTGCTGGGATGACGCAACGACGCTGTGCAGATGCCGCCTGCGTCTCGGGCCAATTGCACGTAACAATGATTGAACCGGCGGCTGCCGATCCGTTGGAATTGCCGATAGTCCCATTCGGTTCCGGCCACCGATGCAATCCTGCCCGTCGGCACCAGACGTTCGTTGAACTCGAGATATCCGGCAGCGGGAATGAGGGCGTCCGCCTCGTCGATGGTCGCGGTGCCGACGGTGAAGTACGGATGAAATCCGACGCAAACCGGCGCGCGTCCGTCGCCCGCATTGCGCACGAGAAATGAGCCGGTCAGTCCCCGCTGATCGAGCGTATACACGAGGCGGATGGCGAGAGAAAAGGGGTAGCCGCGTGGTTCGTACTCGGCGGCCTCGATCCCGATCTCGAATGCGCAGTGATGAGGGCTGCGGTCGTGAATCGTCCAGGGCAGCGCGCGCACGAAGCCATGAATCGCATTGGGCCCTTCCTTGTCGTTGCGCTCCAGTTGGAACGTGCGGCCCTCGAAGCTGTAGCGTCCGTCGGCAATTCGGCCGGCGAACGGTATCAGCACGTCGCCCTGCCCGCCTTTTTTCTCGTGGCCTCCTGCATAGCCCCATACCAGATCGACCTCGCGGCCGGCGGCATCAAGGAGAAAATACCGGCGCAGCGACGCCCCCCATGGGGAGACGACGGCTCGCTGGTGCTCAAACGACAGGAAAATTTCCGTATCAGGGGTGACAGTGGTGGCCATGGTCCTACCGGCTCCGGACACTCACGGCCAGTATACCATCATAAACAGAAGTGTCTTGAGGGAGCGACAAGCGGAGAGCCACCTGCGTGACCCTCCGCTCATGAGGGCGTTATTTTTTTTCGACGATGTCGCTCTTCATCGGACCCAGGACGGCGAGCAGCTCATCCTTTTCGGTCTTCCCGACCTTGTGGTGATCCAGCGCCGCTACCAGATCTTCCACCAGAGCGCCGAACGCCGCATCGGTGACGCCCATGCCGGCATGCGTCTGCTTCATCGTCCGGCCCGTGTATTTGCAGGGACCGCCGCTCGCTTCGCAGATCTGGTTGACGAGATGCGTCTTTAACTTCGTGAGATCGGTGGAGGCAAAGTAATTGTTGATCCGTTTATCCCCGCCGACATTGCCCACGAAGGTGTCCACCACGGCTGTGATGGCTCCCTTGCCGCCCAATCGATCGTAGAGCGACTTTCCTTTGGCGCCGTCGGCCGCCCGGGCGCCAACACTCATGAACAGAACACTTACGACCAGACTCACCACCACGACCACACGCTGTATCATATTGGGCCCCTCCTTGTTTGAAATGAACACGAGCTATCGCTCGCGATGACCGCTCACAAACGTTTGCCAGCGACCGGCGCCATCCGTCTCTGATCCCTCGAGAAAATCCGGGCAGTCCAACCGCAGCTGGCCCTCCCCGAACGGCGCATTCACGAATCCGCAATGGTGCGGTTTCGCCGCGTCGGCATGCACATACGGCTGAAAATAGGCGCAGCCTGCGCACATTCTTGCCACGGAAATCACACCCTGTTCCTGGAGAGCGCGAATCACTTTCGTGAGGCCGCGTAAGAATGCCGCCTGCTCATCCGGCGTGAGGCTGGCCACTCCGGCCTTGACGACTCCGGTCCATCCGCTCGTGCGTTCGGCTTCCCGCCGGCCGGTCGCCGTCAGACTGATCGTGAGCGCCCGGAGGTCTTCGCTCGAGCGTCCCTTGACGACTAATTTCTTCTCTGCCAAGGCGATCACCGCATCGCTGGCCGTGGCCGCCGTGATGCACAACTCGCGAGCCACATCGTTGAGCCGCATCGCCTGACGCTGCGCCAGGAGCACGAGGATCTGACCCTGGGTCGGCGTGAGCTTCCTGCTCGCGCCTCCTTCCCAGGCTTGGCTCCGCAAGGCGGTCGCGATCTTGCCGAGCCCCGCCGTAATGTGATCGACGACTGACTGGTCCTGGTGTATGACCAGAGGCTTGCCCATGACATCTCCTTACGACGACAGGGATACGATGAACCCGCCCGCCTGGCGGTAGGCGCGCTGCTGCTCTTCCGCGAACATGGCCAAGGGCTCCTGATGGCAGAATTGGCACTCTTGCGACGTGACCGTGACGGCGGGGTGTCCCAACGCTGCGACATACTCGTTCGCGAGCCTGATCGCGGTCTGTTCGTCGCTGGTCATCACATCGAAGTGCAATCGCGTGCCCGGCGCTTCTACCCAGGTATCGAATACTTTGACCGTTTCCATGTGGGACCTCCGCTAGCCATTATTTAGGAGTCCTGACTAATAGCAAAGCAGCGGACCGGCCGTCAAGCCCCCTGGCCTGATCCTTCATGCTGAATGTGTGCCCCGACTGGCGGCGGGCGCATCCGGGGCGGATGAACCGGGACGCGAAGAAGTCCCAGGTTTGCAACAAGAGCCAGCGCGGTACGATGGCTGGTGTGATGAATGAGGAAACAATATGAGGAGATGCTGCTGCATCACGACCCTGCTCTGTTGTCTGTTTTGGACGGCCTGCGCGGGGCCCACGCACGAGGAACGTTTCGTTCTTATGACGCTAGGGGCAAGCGATGCGACGGGAGCGGGAGCCGTCCCGTCCTCCGAGGGCTATGTCTCGGTGATGGGACGCGAATTGGAACGGCGTGTGCCAGGCCTCTTCTTGATCAATCTTGGCCTGGCGGGCGCGCGGATCGATCAGATCATGCAGCAAGCACGGGCTGCCGGGCAGCTTGGGATGAAGGCGGATCTCGTGACCGTCTGGACAGGCAGCAACGATCTGATCCATGGAGACCATCCGAAAACTTTCCAGCAGCGGCTCCGGATGCTCCTGCGCATGGTGCGACGCGATCTGTCTGACCGGATCGTCGTAGGAAATCTGCCGGATCTGACGAGACTCCCGCGGTTTCGGGCTCATCCGCACCCGGCGGTCACGGCAGAACGCGTCGCGGCGTTCAATCGGGCGATCCTGGAGGAGACGGCGGCAGCCGGGGCTTCGCTCGTGGATCTCTTCAGCCGCCCGGTGCGCGACGAGCTCGTGTTCAACCTGGATGGATTCCATCCCAATAATGCCGGCCATCGCGAGATCGCCGGGCTGTTTCTGTCAGTGATTCTGCCGCACACCGAGTTTCAAGGCCAGCTCACAGAGCGGCGGCTTGTTCCGGGTGCGGAAGCGACATGTAGACAGGCCGCGTGGTCCCCGGGCCTGGTCTGTTCGTGATGGTCAGCGGGCTGTCCAATTGCCGGACATGAGAACTTCGCCCGGCGGTTTGAAACCCTCTTGGAAGTTATGAATGCAAGTGCGCGATGACGGGTGAGACCCTGCCTTCCCTGATCGGCTGCGAGGAGAGGGGCGTGGCAATATGCTCTAATGACCGGCCTTCCGCCTTCACACCCAATATCAATTCAGCGAGTGCCCCGACGATCATTAACGCGGCTCCCAGAAGGTAGCCATAAAAAATGCTCGTCAACGAGGTTTCGATCATCCTTCCGTACAACCAGGGTGCGATGACGCCGGCTCCTTGCGCGACCATAAAGAAAAACGCGATGGCCATGGCGCGGATCTCCATCGGAAAGATTTCGCTGACCGTCAGATAGGCGGCGCTTGCGCCGGCAGACGCGAAAAAGAAGATGGACGACCAGGCCAGCAGATGGGTGGTGAGGCTGAACCACTGCTGCCAGAAGGCGTATCCGGTCAAGGCCAGCAGCAGGCCTGCCAATCCATACGTTCCGGCAATCATCGGCTTCCGGCCGATCGTGTCGAAGAACCGGCCAAGCAGGAGCGGTCCGAGGAAATTCCCGAAGGCGAACGGCAGAAGATACAGCCCGATGGTGCTGGTGGACACCTCATAATAGCGCGTCAGCACGAACGGAAAGCTGAACGACACGGCGTTGTACATGAACGACTGGGTCACCATCAGCGAGAGGCCGAGCGCGGTGCGCCGTGGATAGGATCGGAATAATTCACGGGCCACCGTGGCGATCGTCGTGCTCTGCGGATGCGTATGAACGGTGATCGATCCATGCGCGGCAGGCAATTCCGCCCCTTCGTCGCGTGAGACTTGGCGCTCAATGCCGGACACGATGGCTTCCGCCTCCGCCACCCGGCTATGGGTCATCAGCCATCGGGGACTTTCGGGGACAAAGCGCCGCACCAGGAGAATCGCAGCGCCGAGCACGGCGCCGAAGATAAAACACAACCGCCATCCGATCCATTCGGGGACGAGCAGCGGATTCAAAAAGACCAGCGACAGCAGAGCGCCTGCGGCAGACCCGAGCCACCAGGTGCCGTTGATAGCCAAATCGGTATGGCCGCGCCGCCGGGCAGGGATCAACTCATCGATGGCCGAATTGATGGCCGCGTATTCGCCGCCGATGCCGGCCCCCGTGAGGAACCGGAAGCACATCATGCTGGTCAGATCCCACGCAAACGCCGTCAGCACGGTGGCTGCCAGGTATAAGAGCAGCGTGATCATGAACCATTTTTTTCTTCCCTGCTGATCGGTCAAGTAGGAAAAGACCAGGGCCCCGAACACGGAGCCGGCCAGATAGGCGGAGGCCGTGAGGCCCACTTGGGATTCGGTCAGATGGAGCGTGCCGGGATGCGTGAGCACGGGGCCGAGCGCCGCAACAATGGACACTTCCAATCCGTCGAGCAGCCAGGTGACGCCCAGTGCGGTGACAACCAGCCAATGCCAGCGCGACCAGGGCAGACGGTCCATGCGTTGCGGAATGTTAGTCGTGACGGAGGCGCCGGCTTCAGCTGCCATAGCGTACGTCCATTTGGAGTTAAAGAGACGGCGGCGGCGCGGGCCCTACCAGCCTGGCTGCCACCGTTGCCCGGTCCGCTCGACGAGCGCATCGGCTTCATGCGGTCCCCAGGAGCCGGCCGTATAAGGATGGACGGTTCGCGGCCCGGTCATGAGCGGATCGTAAAGCTTCCAGGCCGCCTCCGTGAAGTCGGCCGAGACGAAGAGCGTCTGATCCCCGATCATAATGTCACGCAGCAGCGTCTCGTACGCTTCGGGCAATTCGCCGCCGAACGCCTTCGCATAATCAAACTGCAGCGACCGGCCGCTGAAGCGGAAGGGCCGCCCCGGTGTTTTCACCGAAAAGCACAGGGCGAACCCTTCGCTCGGCTGAAGCGTGATGAGGAGTTTGTTGGGCGGAATGCTATCCGGCTCAAGCGAACGAAACACCTGGATGGGCGCTTCGCGAAAGGTCACGGCGATCTGCGTAATTTTTCTCGGCATGCGCTTGCCCGTCCGCAAATAAAACGGCACGCCCTTCCACCGCCAATTATGAATTTCCGCTTTCAAGCGCGACAAAGGTCTCCGTCTGCGAATCGTGCGGGACTCCGGGCTCCTCCCGGTAGCCGGGAATCGTCTGGTCGCCGATCTTCCAGGACGTGTACTGGCCGTACACGACATCCTCAGGCGCAATCGGCATGATCGACCGCAAGACTTTCAGTTTCTCCGTCCGGATCGCGTCGGCGTCGAAGGACACGGGTACTTCCAGTCCGATCACCGTCATCAGCTGCGTGAGGTGATTCTGCACCATGTCCCGGAAGGCGCCGGCCTCCTGGTAATAGGCGCCCCGATGCTCGACGCCGAGGTCTTCGGCCACGGTGACCTGGACGCTCTCCACCGTGTCTCGATTCCACAACGATTCAAAAATTGGATTGGCAAACCGGAATGCTAGCAGGTTTTGCACGGTTTCTTTGCCGAGATAGTGATCGATCCGATAGATCTGCGATTCGTCCAGGTATTCATGGAGCAGCGTGTTGAGCGCGCGGGCCGACTTGAAGTCGTGGCCGAAGGGTTTCTCAAAGACCACGCGCACCCAGCCATGGCTTTTGAACAGTCCGGCGTGGTCCAGCTGCTCCACAGTGCCCGGGACAATGCCGGGGGGAAGCGCGAGATAGAAGACCCGGTTTTCGGGCAGATTCCGCGCTACTTCCAGGCGCCGGATATAGGCGCCGAGCGCGGCGAAGTCGTCCGGGGTGCCCTTGCGCAGCGTTTGGTAGTACAAATGGTCATTGCACCAGGTACGGAGTTCCGCCGAGTGGCCGTCGCCTGCCTTGCGCAATTCCTCGTAGGCCTTGCTGCGGAACGCGTCCTCGCTCATGTCCGGCAGGGCCGCGCCGACGATGAGCGTGTTTTCCTTCTCCAACTCACCATAATGGCGGAGATGAAAGAGGGCCGGCAGCAACTTGCGGTGCGTCAAATCACCGGTCGCGCCGAGGATGACGAAGAGGTGCGGCTCGACCACCTGCTCCTGCATAGGCAGACTCCTCCCTCTGTGCAGGCTACGACCAGTCCATGGGGCCCGTCAACCAAGAGGGGCCCTGGTTCTCAGGCAGGAAATGAGCCACCCCGATGCGGCGGGTGCTGGAAACAAAGTTACAACGCCCAATACCGCGAGGGCCCGAAGGTGAGGCGGCAGCCAATGAGATGCAACTGCCCTTGCGCATCCGTGCGCACCGGTTTCGTCCAGCGCACTTCCACCAACGACACCGACCGGTGTAAAAGGCCGCCTCGATGCACTTCAAGTAATTGTCCGACCTTGGGCGCGACGCCCAGCATGAGCCGCATCCCGGAGCGGCTGACGTTGACCGTCAG
Organism: uncultured Nitrospiraceae bacterium; assembly: GCA_963728135.1. Taxonomy (GTDB): domain Bacteria; phylum Nitrospirota; class Nitrospiria; order Nitrospirales; family Nitrospiraceae; genus Nitrospira_D. Next base: position 48,705 of record CAVSJC010000021.1, read on the forward strand.
CCCGGCCCCTTCCTCAATCAGAATCCGCTCAGTGTCCAACGCATGGGTCATGGCAAATTCGCAATGGCCTCCCTGCGAGACGCGCGCTTCGCGTCGCCTGGGCTGGTCCGTGCGGAACAGCGAAGATTCGGCTGCATGACCGCGGTGGCGGTGGCTCAACATCGACCCGCAATAGGCTTGGACTCGTTGCCAGACAGATGTCATAAATCCGCCCTCCTCGATGAAGAGAAATCAGATGAAACGACGTCGGCATTCGCCCTGAGTCCCTAATCCCGGAAGAGTCGCACGGGCACCTTGCGTCCTTTGATGCGCGAGCGGCCAAGCACCTCAATAATGCCCTGGGCCATCGCTTCGGGCACATCCACAAGTGAAAAACGCTCCTCGATGGCAATCGCACCGATCACTTTGGCATTCAGCTTCGCTTCGTTGGCAATGGCGCCCACCAGATCGCCCGGCCTCATTCCCACATCCCGCCCTGCCCCGACAAAGACCCGCGCCATACCGGCTTCACGTCCGCCGCCCTGACCAGGCCTTCCCATCGGTTGCCCCGCACCGGGTCGGGCCGGTGTCCGGCGATGGCGATCCTGTCCGTCCTCCGGATGTCCCGGACTGTAACGCGCCGTCGGACGAAAAGGCTCGGGTGCGCGCACGGGCATCGCGGGAATTTCCTGCTCGGCTCGCTCTCCGCCCTGCGCGAGAAAAATGAGTTTGAGGGCGGCGGCGGCGACCGTCGCCGGATCGCCTGATTGAGAGAGCGCCGCGACCAGGTCATGGAACCGATCGAGGTCCTCGGCCTTCATCGCGTCCTCGACGGCCGCTCTCATTCGTTCCAACCGCTTGATTCGTAAATCGGCGACCGTCGGCACCGGAGCCACCACCACCTTGGCTTTTGTATGCTGCTCGATGCTGCGCAACAATCGTTGCTCGCGAGGATCCAGGATCGTGATCGCCGCGCCTTCGCGTCCGGCACGGCCGGTCCTGCCGATGCGATGGACATACACTTCCGCCGACGACGGCAGATCGTAGTTGATGACGTGTGAGACCGCCGGAATATCCAATCCGCGCGCCGCCACGTCGGTTGCGACGAGCAGTTCGGTCCGTCCGGACTTGAAGGCGTGCATGACGCGGTCGCGCTGCACCTGGCTCATCCCGCCATGAATAGCCTCGGCGCGATGGCCGCGGCTGTTCAGCATGGCCGTCACTTCGTCGACTTCGAGCCTCGTCCGGCAAAAGATCAAGGCAGATTTGGGCGCGGCGATGTCGATGATGCGTGCCAGCGTCGCGCCGCGGTGGGGGCGGTTCACGATGTAGGCCGTCTGTTGGACGCGGGGCGCGGCGCCGGCCTTGGCGGGTTCTTTGGCGATCGTGATCTCGACCGGATGCTTCAAATGCCGGTGGGCAATCGATTTGATGCGCTGGGGCATCGTCGCGGAGAACAAGGCGGTCTGCTTCATCTTGGGCGTCTGCTCAAGAATCGCGTCGAGATCCTCGGCAAACCCCATGTCGAGCATTTCGTCGGCTTCATCCAGCACGACGATCTGCACATGATTGAGCTTCAACGTTTGCCGGCGGATGTGATCCAGGGCCCGTCCCGGGGTCGCCACAATGACATCGACGCCGCGCCTGAGCGCCTGCAGCTGAGGACCAATGGCTTGCCCGCCATAAACGGCTAAGACACTCGTCTGCAACTCCTTGCCGTAGCGCTGCACCGCCTCGCCGACTTGAATGGCCAGTTCGCGTGTCGGCACCAAGATGAGCGCCGCGGGCCGCTGCTTGGCGCTGTGCGCGATGCGCTGCAACATCGGTAAGCGTGAAGGCCGCGGTTTTGCCGGTGCCGGTGGCCGCCTGTCCAAGCAGATCCTTCCCCGCCAGGAGCGGGGGAATCGCTTCCCGTTGAATCGGCGTCGGCTCTTCGTAGCCGAGCGATTCCAACGTGGCGAGCAGGGACGCTTCGAGGCCGAGCGTGGCAAAGCCGGGGGAAAATCCCGTGGCCATGGGAGTGGCGGCCGGATGCGTCGTGTCATGCTTCATGGATACGCGTACGAGCCTTTCCGATGTGTCCAGACCTGTAAAAGATGGGAGAGGCTACGATTGCAGGAGCCGGATGTCAACAGGTTCATCAGCGCCATAATGGACGTCGATCAGCGGGCCAACCAGTCCGCCAGAAGCGTCGTCATGCGAGTAAAATCCGCCGCGGACGAAAAGCGGTGATCCGCCCCCGGCAGGAGGTGAAATTGTTTCTGTGACGGGATGCAGCTGTAGAGCCGGCGGACCTGTTCCACCGGAATCAGTTCATCGCGGTCGCCATGCACGATGAGGGTCGGGACCGTGAGCGCGGAGGCTGCTTTAAATGCGTCGTACCGGAGACAGTCGTCATAAAAGCGCCCATGCACCGGGACGTGACCGATGGACGCGGGCACGGTGCCCATTCGTCTCCACAGTTCCACCGCGATACGGCCGAACTGCTGCCGCAACAGGTCAGGAAAGTCGGCAACGGGACACCGGAGAGCCAGCGCCGTGAGCCAGGGCGACCGGGACGCCGCCAGCAAGGCCACGAGCCCGCCGAAGCTCGAGCCGAAGAGGCTGAGGCGGCGGTATCCGCGCCCGCGCATGAAGGCCAGCGCCGATTCCGCCTGACCGATCAGGGTGGTGAGCAGTAAGTCGTGGAGATTTCCAGCGCTCCGCCCGTGGCCGAAAAAATCGAAGCGCAACGTGGCGACCCCCCGGTCTGCGAGAAGGCGGCCGAGCGTGCGATTCGTGACGCTGTCCTTAAATCCCATGAAGCCGTGGCAGAGCACGACTCCGCGGTCGGTGGCGGCCGCCGGTGTCGACAACGTGGCACTGACCTGACGCCCGTCGGCATCCTGTATGTCCAAGCCATGTTCCATGACGTATTGTACCAACCGCGCGTACGGATACGAGCCACACACCGTCAAGGGAAGACACCAGTTATCGTCACTCCACGCGCATGCCGTATGATCAAGTATCCGTCGATGGAATGTAATAGCGCCGTAAGACCCCATAACACCGGGAGGTGCGCATGGATTTACAGATTGAAGGCCGGCATACCAGCGTGACGCCCGAATGGAGCGCGGACATTGAATCGCGTGTCGCTGACCTGCGACCGGGGCACGATATCAAGCACGTGCGGGTGACGCTGACGAAGCATGATCACCGGAAGGCGGAGGATTCTTTTGATGTCCTCGTCGTCATGCACATTCCAGGGCATACGATCACGGCCAGGAAGCAACAGGACAGTTTTGAAGAAGCGATCCGTGACACGTTCGCCGCAGCGAAGACCGAGCTGGAGAAGATTCGAGACAAGCGGTCGACCCATGAAGTGCGCGTCACGGCGCCTCCGGAGAGAGGGATTGTCACCAAATTGTTTCAGGACAAAGGCTATGGATTCATTGCGACCGAGGATGGCACCGAAGTCTACTTTCACCGCAACGCCGTCCAGGATGCCGTGTTTGAGCAGATGGACGGCATGGAAGTCAGCCTGAACCTCGAACCAGGCGAGAAGGGCCCGCAGGCTACGACGGTCCAGCCGGTGCCGCCGGTTGCCTACTACGCCGACAAACGTTCGGCGGCCTGAGTGCCCAGCCGTGTTCCGGGCGTCGCCTGCTCTCGGAGTCTAAGGGTGACGCCCGGCCCTCGGAGACTTTCCGGCGCTTGTCCATCCCCGCCAGCCCAGCAATCCCCAGCCAATCATAAACGCTAGGCCGCCTAACGGCGTCACGGCCCCGAGCCAGCGGATTCCAAGAAGCGCGACCCCGTACAGGCTTCCGCAGAACAACAGGGTGCCCACCGCAAACATCCATCCGGCGACCGCAAAGCGGGCCTCGTCATAGAGGCGGGCGGCAAGCCCTGCCAGGACCATTCCGATGCCATGGTAGAGCTGATAGCGCGCGGCGGTGTCGTAGACGGCCAGCATCGCCGGATCCAGAATCGGTTTCAGCATGTGCGCTCCGAAGGCGCCTGCCGCCACGGCGAGTCCTGCCACGATCGAACCGAGCAGGAGGAAGTGACGACACGCAGTCTCTGAGGTCATCGGTGCGCTCGCACGCTGAAAATGGATTTGTGCTGGCGGAACGGGCGGCATTCTAGCAGACTGATCGCTGTTATGCCCGTCGAATGTCCCCGTTGCCTGGAAACCAATCCGGACACCCAACTGCACTGTACCTGCGGCTATGATCTGTCTTTGATCGTCAGACGACGATTGGCTCATACCCGTCCGGTTGCCACGAGTCTGTCGCAGACCCGGAGCGAGCGGAGCATGTCTCGATGGGATTTTTCCGTCTGGGTTGGACTGATCTGGGTGCTCTTGTCCTTCGGCGAGGGATTTCGTTTGAAACTGGACTTGGCCTCACGGGCGACGTCCCGCTTGGTTTCAGACAGTCTTCTTATCGGGTTTGCGGATCTGTTGGGTGCCTTGGTCATGGGAGCCCTGGGTTGGATCGGCGTCTGGGTGCTACGATCTTCCGAATCCGTCCGTTACCGTCCTTGTCCGAAACGCACGACCTTGTCTGTCACCATCATAGCGGCAGGTTTGGTGTTCATCGCCCGTCTCACCCCGCCTGGTCTCATTTCTCAATACGTCCTTCAAGGCATGATGATTCTCCTTCTGGTTGGTCTCGCCTATTTCGCCGGGTCTCGGCGGTGGCTTGGGAAATGGTGAACCTCCTCGTCTCCCTCCAATCTCCATCTAACGAATGAGCATGGGCCACAGGACTTAGCGACGGACCGCCACTGGGCAATAAAAAAGGCCCGGCACCTTTCGGAGTCGAGCCTTCTGCTTCAGGCTTTGCATCGCTTCACTGCGCTTTCGCAACGTTTCCGCCACGCTTTCGCAATGACTGTTTTGCACTTCCTGATGCACCCTCATCGTATATCTAGCCATCGAAATAGGATGCCGGGAAACACCCTTGCAGAGTAATTTGAGTGCCCTTGCGAAGTCTTCCGGCACTTGTCGGGAGTGAATACGGGGTTTGTTTCGATATAAAAAGGCTAGGGGTCTTCTCAGGTCCCGCCGCTCACCTTCTCCACTATCTTGATTTCGCTATGCCCGCTGGTCCTCGGAAAGAAGCACGTGAAGAACAGCAGCGACCACCTGCGTTCGAAGGTTTACGTGATGCGGACGAAGCCGCCGGATGGGATGTGCCCTGTCCGATTTGCCAGGAGGCCTGCCGGCGGTCGACCCGTTCACACTGGCTGGATACTTTCGCAGCCTGGTTTGGACGATATCCGTGGCGATGCAAAGGGTGCCGAAAGCGCTTCTACTTACGCCGCCGCCGCTGAACGGTGCCCCAGACGAGAAAGGAGCGCGGCCTTCGAGCCGCGCCCCTTCACTCAGGAAAAGTCAGGCGGCCTTCTGAAGCATCACTTCTGTCGCCTTGAAAAAGGCGGTCACTTGATCCCCGTTCTCCAACTGAAGATCATCGATCGCATGCCGGGTAATGGCGGCGGTCATCTTCCATCGTCCGACATCAATAATGACGGATCCCATCGCGGCACCTTTCTGAACGTCCGTGATCCGTCCTGCGACCTTGTTTCTCGCACTTACTTTCATGGCTCCAGCGTCGCCTTTGGCGATCATCGCTTCCGTTGATTTGACGAGAGCGATGACCGAATCGTTCTTCTTCAGGCCGAGGTCTTGGACTGCCTGGTTGGTAATCGCTGACGTGATCGTATGTCCATCTGCTGAGATGGTGACAATGCTCATAGCCTTTCCTGACTGAATGTCGGCCACCTGTCCGCTGATCTGATTCCGCGCACTTATCTGGTTCATCACACTCGTCGTCATGGCACCTCCTTGTCTTGAAAAAAAGTGAGTATACAAGGCCTGGAAGGGAAGCCTGTCCTCGTGATGGCTCCAGAAATGCTGATCGCGGACCCCGACCAAACGGGAGGAAGATTTGGGGGGTTATCCACTCAACAGCTAATAGGCTGTGGATTTCCGGCTGCCGAAAGGACAACATGCGCAGGTGGAGCGACGTTTGAGATTTATCAAGAGGGTTTTTACATTCAGAAGTGTAAAATTCGTTTTACAATTCTCCTTCACACCATATGTAGTGGCTCCTCGCCATATCGCCCAATGCCTAAAAAAGAGGCAGTTTGCTAGAGCGTCTCTCCTATGGCGGTGGATGTTCCTGGCGAAGCTGGCTATCCACAGGTCTATCCACAGAACGTGGGGAACAAGCGATTTGGTGCCAGGGTATCGCGGCACCCTGATGTTAGCGCGATATCTTTTCTCACAGGCTAGTTTGTTTCATGCATCGCGATCTCATGCTCTGCCTGCAGCCAGTTATCCAGGTCGCGGCCGTCCTGGCAGCCACCCGCTTCATAGAGTTCATAGGCCCGTTTTGCAATGAGCGTGTGTTGGCGACTCTTCAAACACATGGCAATACTCGATTGCAGGTCGCCGAGCTGGTATTGCCCATTTATTTTCGCAGGGACCTGAACAATACTTTCAATTCCGAACGCATACGCCTCCTTGAGCACGGGCATCATGGAGGGACCGGACAAGACGATGATGTTCCCGTGGTATCCTTCCGCCCGAAGCGCTTTTAAATCTTGAACTCCGCTGGGACTGTCGACATACAAATCAAGGACAATAAGGTTCGGTTTAAATTTCTTAAAGGTGTTGACCATGTCCCCTCGATGGGGAGGAATAGTGACCGGGTGTCCGCTCGCCTCTAAAGTTCGGCTCAGTTGTTTTCTGAGCTCCAGTTGATGCGTGACCAGCATGATCATAGGAGATTCCTTTCATGTGTTTATCGTGATTCCGGCGAATCGATACGCAGACGTGAGAACGTACGCTCTCGGTCCATGACAAGGAACTGGGCTTTTTACCGGTCCTCAGAAACTTTCAATCTTTCGACGACAGGAGGGTGATGATGAAGAATCAAAAGGGCGACCGGAAAAAATTTATCACTGGCTATCGCCCGGTGGTCTCTGCACGCCATGGCCTCATGCTGGGTATTCGCCAGCCGTTAGATGGGCCTGTGTTCGCAACCCTTGAGGATGCTGAAGGCTGGTGCATCCATGCGATGCTCAGCCACTATGAAAGTCGCCTTGGAATGTCAGATGCCCGGATTGAATTATTCAAGGGAATGGCAACCTGTACATAGGATTGTGCGGAGGTCTGTACCGTTCCGAGTGTTTCGCTGCAGACGACTGCGATAGCCGGTTATGAATTTTCTATAGTTGCCTTTTTTATTCATAGGACAATTTTCAGTAGATTAATCCAGATTCAAGGTCACGGTCGATTATCTTGTTGCGTTCTTCTAACTGCCTCCGTTTGAGCATATCAGTATCGACGTTCGACTTGATTTGCTCAACACGAAAAACTGCCATGGGGACATCAGATGCTCCGGGATTGAGCACAATCGTTGCTCGTGTCAGGAACCATATGGACTGACGGCCATGGTATTCCTCATCTTCCCAACCATACAGGGCGAAGACCTCAGCTCCTTCACGTTCCGCCACTTTGACACACTCCCCAAGAAACCCGATTTGCGACATTGAATGATCCCACCATCTCTCAATCTCGAACCGCCCCGAGGCGGTTTTTGTTACCTTTGTCTCTGGATGATATCGTGAAATGTTCAGCCCATCGGAAGTCAGAGGCATAGGTCGCCATGGGGGAACGGCAGTCTTCCAACGAGTGAGCAGTCTTTGAATGGGCTCAAAACGGTGGTTGCTCTTGATCGGAAATGTCCGAAGTACGTCGCCGGCATCGTGCGAATCAGGAAGCGTTTCGGATAGCGAGACGGGCACTATTCTCACAACAATCGCTGCCCCTGGGAGAATGACAGGTCTTGTAGTCCGGTAACCGTGTGCCCAGTAGACGATCCGCCAATCATCACGATGAAGAATTTGAAACCGTCTCGCGCCTTTTTGCTGTGCGATTTCCGCCGCCCGGACGAGGACATAGTCATGTGCCCACTCCAGGAGCGACTTGTTTTCGATGGGATCTTCGAACGCATGGCCATTGATGCTGTAGATGACAAGATGGGTGTCCGAGTCAATCTCATGGCTCGCATATCCTGCGTGTGGAAAACTTGAACTAGCGAGTGGCTGATAGACAGGTGGAGTTCTTGAGACGCAGGCTTGGATCAGGACACACAGGATAAGACCCAGCAGTCTCACAGCGGTCATATTGTCGCGTTGCTCACGCCCACTTAAGATTAAAGCTGATCGAGTATAATAGGGACCTTTTACTCACTTCTTCCGGTTCTGGCTCATTATCAATTACTCGCTCCTACTATGTGTACCATCGGCAGATTCAGTGAAGCGCCACAATTTTTCTCTGGGCAGTCGATACTAAATAGCCGTACACGTTCAGCTTTGTTGTTATACATGACAGTGATGGTACCGCCGTCCATAACACCTACGACCTAGCCAGCAACCTAAGACGAAGGGCAGGCAGAGAAGATCCAGAGACGTGGCGCAAGGGGGAATCAGTAGCGAAGGAGTCTAGAGCAGGAGAAGGGATCATATAAGGACCAGAAAGCCGTTGTGAGCAGTCCAAGTTTGATCGGGTTGCTGTCGAAGGCGTTCTATTGAGCCGGTGGAATCGCCTTGTCATCGGCCGGGTATCCGTCATCGATCTCAAACGGCTCTCGCCCGTATAGTCCCTCCCGACGTAACTGTTTGATCAGCTTTCCGCGTAGCAAATCCAATTCGCCAATGAAGTTATGAAGGGTCGTAGCATGGTGCGGCCAGCCTTCAGCCATAATCTCAGCAATGACCTTTGACCTCATCATGCCTGAGATAATATCGTGCAGGCTCGATCGTCTCCGTGCATCTGCCATGCGTTCGTCTTCCATATGTTTTGCAACCATGCGAGAGCCGAACCATCGAACCGAGGTGGTCCGTCTTAATTTTGCGCCCACCTTAACAAGTCAAACGTTTCAGCTGTTACCGCTCCTTCGTGACCACCGGCTGATAATGAATTGTAACCGCCTTTTGGTCCGTCAGATAATTGATGTTGTCACCTGAATGCTCCCAGTACGGGCCACTTATACGCCCTTTTATCTCACCCTTGGGCGTCCCATACTTTCTCTTCAGATCGGCCAGTACGTTGTCCTTTAACTCGGTGTTTTGAAGCTCTAATTGGATCCTAGTCAGACGTTGACCTTCCTCACGTTTCTCAAAAAAGTACAAAACCACAAAAAGGAATCGTCCAGATTGCCAGTCTTGTGTAAGCAATACGCTGGGGATTTCAGGTGGACGTGGTGGGCGTGCCTGCTCGCCTGATGCCTGTACAACCTCCTCAGGTGACATCCCCCATTTGGTGAATTCCCAGTCCGCACTAACAGGAAGGACCGACCACACAACGAAGTAGGATCCCACTAAGAGGGAGAAGAGGCATCGATTCATATAGTGCTCCAAGAGCAATTGTAGCTAGGGCGATGTCGAAGGGTAGATTCAACCATGGGAAGTGTCAAGGGAAGCGTTAAGGAGCGAAAACGAAGATCGGGTTCCCTTAGAGTGCACGTACAAACAAAGGGGGGAGCCTTGTTCTGCTCTGGCTGGGGAATGCCTTAGACAGCTGTGGTCTCAGCGAGCTCTCAATACGTTGATGTAGATTTGTCTCGGAACACAACCACCGACAAAAGCGTTAGCCACAGGACAGCCATGATTTGGAGTGAGTAAATCGGAATGGAATGACCTGACGCTGATACAACTTATTAATATGGTGCCGGAGACCGGGATCGAACCGGTACGGGCCTTGTGAGCCCGAGGGATTTTAAGTCCCTTGCGTCTGCCTATTCCGCCACTCCGGCAGAAAACGCCGCAGGCGCGGACTCTAGCATCGGGGTAGAGCGGATTCAAGGAGCGGCGGGACACGGGAACAGTTAGGGGAAACACTGCGGCGATTCACGGCGTACAAACGCAGACAGCCTGTGCCACCCGGCAACAGGCTTCGTCTGCCCCGCATTCCATTCAGACGAGGAGATTAATTCAGCACCGCTTCCAGTTCCGGCTTCTCTTCGGCTTTCTTCACGTAGGTGCGTCCGCGATCCATGGCTTCCTTCACGCCTGACTGCATCACCCGACCCCAGCGCGTGGCTTGCACTTGAGCTTTGCGCGCATAGCGGCTGACGTCACGGCGGGTCTCCGCACCGGTCTGGGGCGCGAGCAGCAGTGCGATGCCCGCTCCGATGATGGCGCCACCGGCAATCAATGCGGCTGCCTTGGCGATCTGTGTTCCCTGCTCCGGCATTCCTTGCTCCTGCATCCCTTGCTCCGACATGGCGAGCCTCCTTGATGAGTGGTGAAAGATTTTGAAGGGCTTTCTACTTCCCTTCTTGTGAGCCGTCTAACAGCATTCCTCATGCCAGGGACATTGAGGCTAAAACGAGGTTGTTTGTGCGGGAAAATAAGCCCCTGCCCAGGAAGCGATTAAAGACGTTTAATAACCGTCTCGTTTTCTCTACAGAGAACAACACAGTCGTTTCAGAAACCCAACAGTCGGGGCAATCAGGCGGCCTCATTGCCTCCGTGCCTGCGCTTGAATGAGCCCTCCAGGCTAGGCCTTCCGGTGCTTGCAAAGGGTCATCCGCTCACCTATGATTCCGCTCTCTTTGCAGGAACGGTGGAATGTGATGCCTGTCACAGTCGCCAATAAACTGCATTTTCACGAGGAGCTTCGATGGGTTCAATCTCCGCTCTCCCCTATCCGCATATCGATCCGGTTTTTCTAGAGCTCGGACCGTTACAGTTTCGTTGGTACGGGTTGATGTACCTGATCGGCCTCAGCGCCGCCTATTTTCTGATCCGCCGGCGGGCGGGAGCCAAGGGCCTGGCGCTAACCTCCGACCAGATCTATGACATGGTCGTCTTCGCCGCGTTCGGCGTGTTTATCGGCGGGCGCATCGGCTACACGCTCTTCTACAATTTTCCCTATTACTCCCAGCATCCATTGAAGATTTTTGCGGTCTGGGAAGGCGGCATGTCCTTTCATGGCGGGCTGATCGGCACCACCATCGCGCTGATCTGGTTCGGTAGGCGGCAAGGCATTCCCATCTATACGATTGCCGACCTCGCCGCCGGGGTCACTCCAATTGGCCTTGGATTCGGGCGCTTAGGAAATTTTATTAATGGAGAGCTCTATGGACGGCCGACGGACGTCGACTGGTGTATGGTGTTCCCGGCGGGCGGACCGGCGTGCCGGCACCCCTCTCAACTGTATGAAGCCGGTCTCGAGGGGGTGCTACTGTTTACCGTTATATGGTTAATCGGCAGGCGGCCCAAACCGCCTGGGACGCTGCTCTGGAGTTTCATCACCGGCTACGGCATCTGCCGCTTGATCGTGGAACTATTCCGCGAACCGGACCCCCACATGGGGTTCGTGCTGGGACCGATTACGATGGGACAGATGCTCTCGGCTCCGATGGTATTAATCGGCATCTTCATGCTGGTGTGGGTCCATCACAAGGCTTCCCTCAAAGCCGTTCCCAATGCCTCGCGACAGGCTTCGTGATGCTGGCAGTGACCTCCTCGTAACAACTCTGCAGACTGCCCTCGGGTTTCAGGCCTGCACTGGTGGCTGAATGGCGGTGCTTGGCCCGCGCTCACCCAACTCGTTCTCGGCTAAGGGCAAAAAAACGTAGCCTTTGCCATGTAAGTGGCAGAAGTTCCGACCCGCCCTCTTCAGAATACCGCCGCGTCGCATCCCGAGTTTGAGGAGTGTGGGGTTTATGGAGTCGGTTGAGATCCTGCTTAAGAAAAACCTTCTGCTCAATGCCACGGCCAAAGCCGGGTTATCGCAACTGCTTCCCCATATGGAGGTGCTGTTTCTGACCCCGCGCGAGGTGATCTATCGCCAGGGCACGCCGATCCACTTTGTCTATTTCCCTGTCACCGCCGTGCTCACCATGATCGCGTCAACGTCCGACGGGGAAACCGTCGAAGTGGCGACGGTGGGCCATGAAGGGCTGGTGGGCGTCACGGCGATTCTCAGCAGCCCCAAGAGCCGGGCGCAGCAGGGCGCGCTGGCCAAGGTCATCACGCAGATCCCCGGCTCCGTGATCCGCATCAAGGCCGACGTGTTCGAATTGGAGATGGAGCGGAACATCGAACTCAACCGCTGCGTGAGGCGGTATCTCAACGTGCTTTTCACCCAGCTTGTGCTGTCAGTGGGATGCAATCGGCTGCACTCCCTGGAGCAACGCTGCGCGCGCTGGCTGCTCAGCTCCATGGACCGCAGCGAGTACGAAGAAATCGCCGTCACGCAGGAGCTCCTTGCCGAAATGCTGGGGGTCCGCCGGCAAAGCGTCGACAACGTGCTCGGAGAACTCGAATCGAAGCGAATGATTGAGTGCCTTCGGGGCTCGATCAAGATCAACGACCCGACACGGCTTTCCGCCATTGCCTGCGAATGCTACCAGGTCGCCAAAGAACGCCTCGATAATTTCCTGGGGTAGCGAACCGCCGCCCCGATTTCTGAACATTCCCAAGCCTTTCAGAAGCCGCTGGTAATCCCTCAGTGATTCTTCCCACAGCATTTCGATGAAATCCTACCTATCAAGCGTCCTGATGCCGTGATTACGATGATAGGAGGCTTGAGATGGGAGGAATCAATGCTGCCGAGCGCCCCACACTTTGCGAGTCAGCTCAGGGACCATGGACTGCTGGCTCAACTGACCACCAGGGACCGGCGCAGGATCGCCAGCAAGATGGAGTTGGTCTCCCTGGTTCCTGATGAAACGATCTTCGCCGCCAGCGAGGCTATCCAGGACGTCTTTTTCCCGCTCTCCGCGGTGCTCTCGCAGTCAGGGGCCACCTCCGAGGGCCATGTCGTCGAAATCAATCTCATCGGCTGCGAAGGAATCGCCGGCGTCGAAGTCGCGTTGCGGACCCGGTTTTGCGGGCAGCCGCTGGTCAGCACGGTCGTCCAGATTGCCGGGACCGCGCTGCGCATGAAAGCCGAACACTTTGCCGAAGAAGTGGACCAACATCCGGCTGTCAACCGGTGCGTCTGCCGGTATATGGGTTTCTTTTTTGCGCAACTGCAGTTGTTCATTGCCTGCAACCGGCACCACTCCCTGGAACAGCGCTGCGCGCGGCGTCTCTTGACGGCCCAGGATTTGAGCGATGGGGCGCCCACGGTCAAAGTGACTCAGCAACAGTTGGCGCAGATGCTGGGCGTCTCCCGCCAGAGCGTGGATCGTGTGCTCCATATCCTGGAGGAGCGGAACATGGTGCGGTTGAGCCGGGGTACCGTGCGCATTCAAAACCGGCAGGAACTCAAGCACGTCTCCTGCCGCTGCTATCGCCTGCTCAGGCGGGAACTCCGCGACTTACTGGCCTCAGCCTGATCGCTCAGTACGGCATTTCCTCGTCATCGAGTCCCACATGGTGTCCAAGTTCATGCACCACCGTGTCGTAGACTTCCCGGACGACGTCTTCGGGACTCTCGCATTGCCGTAAGATCGGCCGGCGATAAATGGAAATGTGGGCCGGTTGCCCGCCGCCCGTTTTGAAAAATGAGTCATCGGCCAGCGATTGCCCCTGATAGAGCCCGAGTAAGTCGTCGTCGCTGCCGAGTTCCAGATCACGCAGCACTTCCTTGGGCGGCTCGTCTTCGATGACGACGGCGATCGTTTCCATGAGTCTCGCGTATTGAGGCGGCAGGTCGGCGATCGCTTGCTGCACTAACCGGGCGAAGACCTCGGGAGACATCTGTCCGCGGCCTGACCGGCGAGGCATGGTCAGAACCCGCGAGGATTGGGGTCAAGGTAGGACTTCTGACGGAGGTTGTAGTTGAGTCCACTTTCCCGGAGCGGAGGAGAATCCCAGATCACTTTGTTGCCAGGGGCCAGATTGGCGGCCGTGACATAGTGCTTCTTGGCCTCGGCTTTCTCCCCCATGCGATCGAGGCAGATGGCGAGGTTATAATGCGCCTCGGCAAGCTCCGGCTGCGTGGCTGCGGCAGCCTGATACGCCTGCCTGGCAGCCGCCCAGTCTTGTGCGGTGGCCAGACGATCGCCCTCGCTCATGAAGGAAGCCGCTTGAGCCGATGTGCCGGCCGGTGACGGAAGCATCTTGACGGGAGCCGCCTTGGCACCGGCGCACCCTGTGAGCATTGCGGCCACAATCAGCCACTGAATCCATCCCGTCATAGTCTCCTCCCTCCGTTACAATTCAATGGACGTGGCGCAGCGCAAGAAGAGACAGTGAAAGCGGGCGTCTGTAATGCCCAGGCTCTGCGCAACGGCTGTTTTGTACACCTGGCTCTGTGTCCGATAGCGTTCCGCGTGTTGAGGGGCCTCCTCCGCCGTGATGGCATCGGTCTTATAGTCGGCAATCCACAGGGTCCCGTCAAGGCGGTAGACGAGATCGATGACGCCTTCCATGAGTTGTCCCTGTTCCCATGGCAACAAAAACGGAATTTCGCGACCGAGGATTGTGGCTCTGCCGAGTCTGGCATACCAATCCGATGCGCCGAAGACCCTCAATAATTCTGTCAGGGACTCCCTGAGCCGTTCGGACAAGGCGGCCTGGTCCGCGCCGAGCGACCGCTCGACGATTGCGGGAACGTCGTTGGTGAGTCGCCCCGGGTCGGCCATGAAATCCCACTGTTCAAGAAGCCGGTGCGCCAGCACGCCGGCCATACGGCTTACGTCAGGGTGGTTCTCCCCCGCGACGCGCGCGGACGGGAGTCTCGGTTCCGTGTGTCTCATGCCTGTCGGAGTCAGGCGGCGGGGCGTCGCCCGGGCCTGTGTCCAGGCCGCTCTCCGTCGCTCCCACTGTGCGGCCGTTGACTGGGGATCCACCGGCGCGGCGGCTGGAGTGCGCGTTTCACGATGCCGGGGCCGTTTCCGTTCAGGCGCCACCACCACCGTCTGAGGGATGGCGCTGCTCCCGACCGTCAGCACCTTCGTTGACGCGGCGCCGACTTCCCCTTCACCGATCGCGTCGAACAGTCCCAGCACGCTGTCGCCGTTGGCGCGGGCGGTCATGCCGCCGGAGAGCACCAGCAACTCCTTCGCGCGCGTCATGCCGACGTAGAGCACGCGGCGGCGTTCCGCTTTTTCCCGCAGAGTCCATTTGTCCTGGATGAGGACGGAGCCGAACGAGTGGCGACCGCCAAGTGAAAGACCATAGGTGCCGCTCGACCAATCGTATGAGACGGGCGCAACGGATCGTTCACGTCCCGAGCCCTGGTGCAACCCCGGCAGGACGACAACGGGAAATTCCAACCCCTTGGCTTTATGGATGGTCAGCACCTGGACGGCGTCCAACGATTCCTCGACCAGCGGGCTTTCGGCTTCATCCGGTTGCTCTTCGAGGCGGGCGATCATGATATCGACGAAACCGCTCAAGGTGAGGTGTGGCCGATCCGACAGGGCGGCGGCCGCCTGTTTGGCCTTCAGCAGATTCGCCACGGCCTGCTCTCCATGCAGCGACGCGGCCGCGAGTTCGAGCAGAGGCAGGCGGTCAAACACCAGCTGAATAGCATCGGCGAGGGGCAGGGCCCCGACCTCCCGATGCAGGCCGTCGAGGTGTGCATACAACCTCCGCACATGGCCGGCGCAGGCATGCGTCCAGGATTCAAGGCGCCGATACTGCCGGTAGTCGCACCATCCGGCCCGGCGCAGGTCATACACCTCGCGATCGGCGAGCCCTCCGAGGGCCGACCGGAGCACGCCGACGAGTGCGATGGCGTCGTGCGGATTGTCGAGCACACGCAGCACGTTGATTAAATCGATGACCTCCTGCCGCCGGTAGAAATGTTTTTCGCCTTCGATGACGTAACTGATTCCGTACCGGCGAAGCGCGTCCAGATACACATCGGCCTGAGTCAGCTTTCGAAACAGGAGCGCGACATGGCCCGCTCTGACGGCGGGCCGCGCAAGGATGTCTTCGGCCAGCCATCGGGCCAGCACTTCCGCTTCCGCCCGTGTCGCGCCCGCCGCGTCGAACAGATCGCTGCCCTCCGGGGGCGCGACGATGTGCAGGCGCACGCCGACCTCCGTGTTGGCGGGCCGCCGGTGAGGACGCACCGCCAGACGGACGTTCGCCGGTTGCACGTGCGAGCGCTGCACGAAGACACGATCGAAGACGTCGTTGACCGGCTCGAGTACCGCGCCGTCGCTCCGGAAGTTGGTGGTCAGCGTCTGGATCGTGCCTTGATCCGCCTGGATTTGTGCGACCACCCGATCGAAGGCTTCGATGTCGGCGCGCCGAAATGCATAGATGGATTGTTTGGGATCGCCGACAATGAAGAGCTTCCCAGGTTCCAGCTTCATGTCCTCCCATGCAGTCGCGTGTGTTCCGCGACGCTCGCAGACGGCCAGGATGATTTCGTATTGCAGCGGGTCGGTGTCCTGGAACTCGTCGACGAGCACAGCATCGTAGTCCTGTTTGATGCGCTCGCGCACGGACCGGTGATCGTGCAGGAGCCGGCGCGCACGCGCGAGCAGCCCATCGAAGGAAAGCCATCCCTGCCGTGTAAAGGCTGTCCCGATCTCATCCACCAACGGCGAGACAAGCTTCAACATATCCTTGAAGAAGGCCTGGTCAACCAGCAGAAATGCTTGCGCTGCTTTGATAATCCTGGAGGCTTCTTCAAATTCCGCTGACTCCCATCCTCCGACGGCGTTGCCGACATCTTTTCGGAGCAATTCGCGCTCATCGCCCGGCAGGTCCACCAACGCCGCCTGACCGTTCTCGATGAGCCGACCCAGCAGCGACACCGCGGCCGCGAGCAACTGTTCGATCTTCCGGCGCTTAGGCCGATCGTGTGCTTCCAACAGGGCTTGCGCGTGCTCTCGCAGCCGGGCCAACCATTCGATGACCAGCGGGACAGAGTCCGTCTTCTCCAGTTGCTCACAGAGATGCGGTACGTCGACCAACTCACTGCATAAGGCGCGGACAAATATCCGGAGGTCCTCCAGCGTCACGTGGCCCAGGATCATGCGCCAGACATGATGATGAGCGCCTCGACGGCCCAATTCACGATCGATCCAGACATCCCATGTGGTCCTGAACTGTTCGTCGAATCGTGAGCCGTCGTCCTCCTGAAACGCCGGATCGACCCCGCTCTCCAAGGGATACAGGCGGAGCAGATGGGCGGCAAAACTGTGCAGCGTTCCGATCTGCGCTTTCTCCAGCTCGTCGAGCGCGGCCTGCGCGCGGGTCGTGATGTCCCCTGCGGTGAGGTGATATCTGGTCCGGAGGTCCGTCATCGAGACGGCGCCGCTCTCCGACGCACGAGCAGGGTCCGATTCAGGACGAAGCAAGGCCATCAGCCGTTCTCTGAGCCGGACCTTCATTTCGGTGGCGGCTTTATTGGTGAACGTCAGGGCCACCAGATGGGTGATCGCGACCGGATGCGGTTCCTTCATTAAGAGATGGATCATCCGGTTGACCAGGAGGGTCGTCTTGCCCGTGCCGGCTCCCGCCACGACGACCACGTTTTGGTCAAAGGTTGTTTCGGCCAGTTCCCGCTGTCGCCGATCCGGAATGTCGAACACACTACTCATCCTTCACCTTGAGAACTCGCAAGGACTTGAGCGCTCTGGATTCCGGCGCGCGATAGGCGCGCCACCATGTCGCCTGGTGATCGCGGCGGCAGGAGACTCGAAAGTCGCAGGTATCGCAATAGGTGTCCGGCACAATGAAAAAGCGACCGGCACGGATGCCTTCCACCAGACTCTGGAGGGTCTCCCGCAGACGGCTGCCATGGGCGGACGACCACAGGGCGGATTCGAACGTGGAACGGACAATCGGCGTCGGCCAATGCGGCGCGAGGAAGAAGAGCTGCACCTGGGTCGGCCGCGGCTGACCGGGAATGTCCAGACACGCGTACATCGGCGGCTGAAGGCGATATCCGCGGGCCGCGGCCTGAAGCAGGTCTCGATCTTCAGGCTTTGCCGAAGAGCCGATTTTAAATTTGTAATCCACAATGCGAAGCTGATCGGTCCCCGGGCGCCGGTCGACGCGATCGACGCGCCCGTGTATTTTGAGCGGCGGAGCGCCCTCCGCCAAGGGAGGCAACCATCCGGTCGCCTCGACTTCAAACGCCACGGGCACGAATGCATCAACCGCCTGAGCGGCTGAATCGGCTTCGACGGCGGCCGACACCACTTCGATGAGCATGTCCTTGGCCAATTCCCACAGAAGATAGTGGCCCGTCCGGTACGCAGCTTCACTCTCCGCCGCGGCCTCCCCGACCGCATTGTAAATGCACCATTCAATCGTATCGTCGGTCACCGGTTCGGTGGGCCATCCCATCGGCAGCAATTGTTCATAGCAGCGTCGCAGCGCCGCATGACAGACGGTGCCCACCAGCGCCGCATCCAGTTCCGCGGCAGCGGCCCGGCGCACGGGCTGAAGGCGCAGAACGTCAGCGGCAAAATACTGAAACGGGCAGCGCGCATACCGCTCCAAAGGTGTGGGGGCGAGTCCACGTTCCAGGATTCTCTTCCAGTGGTCTTCGAGCGGCCCGGCCTCTCCGTCATGAGTGGTCAACGTTGAATGGTCGTCTTCAATGCGGTCCAGCGCCGTCACACCGTATCTGAACGATTCTGCATCCCGGCCGACCGCTTGGAGGAACCCGGCGGCGTCCTGCCCTTCCATCGCCAACCACTGGGCGAGATCGGCGGGTGGAAGGAATGTCCGGATGGAGGGACGCCCTGCCACGCGGTCCGTCAACCGGCGAGGGACGCTGTCCTCTGCCGGTTCTTCATGGCCGCACATCCGGGCGGCTTCCAGGATGTAGGGCGAGGCCGTCAACACGCGGCCCTGCTCATCCGCCCGCTGGTAGGACAGATACAGCCGGTCTGTGGCCGCCTGCTGCACGAGCGCGAGTAACAACGCTTCCTCTTGGTAGCCGGCAAGCTTTTCATCGATCTTAAATCCGAGCGTGTCAGCCAGTACCCGGCGATGCCGGTCCCGGAGAAACGGATCTTCGCGGATGAATCGCGGAAACACCTTCTCATTGATCCCGAGCACGAACAGCGCTTTGAACGGGAGTCCACGTGCGGCCATCACGTCGAGGACCGCGACGCCCTGATGCTCCACCCGTTCCAATGGAACCGTCGTCCGTTCCACGACATGGGTGAGCAACTCCACAAATTCGGCCCACGGCATCTCGTCTCCAATCACCTCAAGCTGGGCAAGCGTGAGAAAGACCCCGTCCAGCTGCTCCCACACCCGCGTCAGGTGCTCATCCTCGTCCAGGTCGTCCGCAGCAGGACGGACCAGATGCCGCTCGGCCAATTCTTTGAGCGCCCCGGCCAGCCTGGCGGCCGTCCCGCGAACCGGCAGCGCCGTCGATTCCGCGAACAGTTCAGACACGATCTGCCACAACAGCCGCATCACCTCCGCAGGCACCGTCGTAGGACCGATCTGATAGTGTTCTGCTTCTCCCTCGCTCGCGAGCGCGGGTGGACAGGGCGCCGCCAGCCGCTCCCATTCGGCCAAGCCTCTGGTGATATGCAAGGCCGGCACGATCAGTTTCCATAGATCCGGCCTGATGTGATCCCCCTGTGCCGTTGCGTACCGCGCGCTCCTATATAGTGGCGAGGTCACGACATCCAACACCGTGGCCTGATAGAAATCATGAAGAGGAAGCGCGGCAAGCTGGAGCAACGTTTTGCACAGCGGTTCATGAACCAGCGGCCGTCCGACGGTGGTCACGAGAGGAATGCGATGACGGTCGAACACCGCATGGAGCGCCGGTCGGTAGGCATCCAGGGTGCGCGCGACGACGCCGATGTCTTGGAACCGGTAGCCGTTGGTCTCGACCAGATCCAGGATCTGGCGGCAGGTCGAGGCCAGTTCTTCTTCGGCGCCGACCACGCTGCGGACAGCCAGCGCAGGCCGCCGCGCCGCCGGCGAACCGTCCGACAGATGACGAATCTGGTCGGGTCCCGGCACGAGCGGCTGGATGGAACGGTCGAAAAAACGCCGGGCAAACTTGAAGGAGGGTGAATCATCGAAAGGAAAGAAGAGGGTCGTCGGCGCCGTACGGCTGACGGCTTCGAAAAACGAGAGCTGCACCTGCGTCAAATCATAGAAGCCATAGTAGAGGGCGTGGGTCAGCGCACCGACGAATCGAGACTGAGGCACGAAGGAGGTCAGCGAGCCGGCCAAGTCGTCGGCGGTGCCGACCTCCAGTGTCTTTCCTGCCTCTTGAACCGCCGCATGCAGCGAGAAGACGGCTTGCAGCCACGTGCGATCTTCATCGCCGAAACACCGTTCCTCCACCGCGGACAGGGCCGCATCCGGATCGACGCCCGCGTCCTTCAAGTCCCGGACGGTGGACCACAGCGCGCTCCAAGTTCCCGAAGAGTGCCCCACGTGTTCCAGCGGCAGCAGGCTCGATAACCGGCTCCGGACGACGTGTCGGACGAGTTGCTCGCACACGATGTCTTCAACGACCTGCGGGAAGGGCCCGAGTCCCGGTTGTTCGCGCGCCTCAGCCGACAGGCGTAAGGCCAGCTGGTGAAAGGTCAGAATGTGAATGTTGAGAAGCGACAGCCGCTGCTCGATCGCGAGGAGCCGGCTCACCCGGTGGGCTAACGGTTTCGACGGCACCAGGACGGCGAGAGGCGCGAACGGGTCGGCCGCCTTGGCGACCCGAACGTGATCAACCAGTGCGGATTCCAGATGTGGATGAAAGCGGCCGGTGACTACCTTGAGCATGGAGGATCGGAGGTCAAGCGCCAGTCGTCATCCGAACGGAAAGCTGCCCTGTTGCCGGTGTGTGTGATGCGTCTAGCCGGTTTCAGGCCCCATCAATTCGCCGTTGCAATCGACGCAGGCCCAGTCGCCATCAATGAAGCCCATGGGTTCTGCGCAAATCGGGCATTCCGGTGGCGGTCCCTTGTCGATGATGGGTAAGTCAGGAAGTTCGAAATCGTCGTCATCAGGAACCATAGGTGGCGGTCCTTATTCGCGTGGTTTCATCTTCAGCTGCAAGGCCTTTTCGGCGCTCTCCCGGCTCGGCACCCCGACGAAGGTCAGGCGCCCATCGATAATCGTCGCCGGGACTGCTCGAACGGAATGGCGATCGGCCAGATCCTGCCCGTCTTGCGTCGTGATATCCACTTCACGATAAGAAAAACTGTACTTCACGCGCAACTGTTTCCATAAACTTTTCGCCGACGGACAGGCGCCGCAACTCGGCGACACGAGCAACGTAATATTCGGCATAAGCGCTCCGGATGTTTCGAGCTAAGAGATGCTGCGGGAGTGGGATCTTAACACCGGCTGAAAAGGCGGCGCAAGGCAGTGACATATGGCTGCGGTTGCGGAGCGCAGGAAAGGAGGGAGCGATATTGACAATGCTTCCCTCCCTGACAGAGGGAAGCGAGAGGGAGAATGTTATCGCCCGCGTCCGGTCAGATCGCCGGATCCACCCGTGCCGGACGGATTGGTCGCACTCGAGCCGGGCGCATTGGGATCCTGACGACTCGTCGCGCTGTTCATTCCTCCGATCGACGGATCGGGGTTTTCGGAATTACGGGCGGAAGGATATTCCTGCGCCTTCTGATTGCCTTCTTGTTTGGTGGCCGCCGGCGTCATCTGGTCCTGGGTGCGCTCGCAGGCACCGAAGAACGGCGTGAGAGAGAGCGCGGCGATGGTCATGATCAGCGATCGGTAGTTCATGCAGACTCCTTCTGTAATGTTCAAGGGACGGCTACCGGCCATCCGGCCAACCGCTTTCCTGGTTCGTGTTGCCCCCGACAATCGGAGGCGATCCCGCCGGGTTCCCTCCCGGATTGCCGGGTGGGGCGACGATATTGCCCGAGGTATTCGGGTAATACGGCGGATTCGCTCTTGGCACGGTGCTGCCTTCATGCCCTGTGTGCTGCCGAAGCGAATTTCTGTCGCCCGCATTGCTTCCATGCGAACAGGCCGCACAGAATACCAGCCCGGTCAGCACTGCCGTGATTGAACGACTGACGCCGCGCCGTGGCCATCGGGCTTGTCCGCCGCATGGAGACCTCTTAGATTTTGCCGACGAGGTCGAGACTGGGCTTGAGCGTCCGCTCGCCAGGTTTCCACCCCACCGGACAGACTTCGACCCCGCCGTTTTCGCGCACGAAGGCGGCGGCTTGCAGCTTCCGGAGCAACTCACGCATGTCGCGCCCGATCGAGTTGTGATGCACTTCATACGCGCTCAACGCGCCGTCGGGGTCAAAGATGAAACTTCCGCGGAGTGCGACACCGTCGTGGTGGAGATAGACGCCGAGCGTTTGGGCGAGCCGTCCTCCGGGATCGGCGACCATCGGAAACGGCAACCCTTTGATCGAGGGCGACGTGTCATGCCATGCCTTATGCACAAACACTGAGTCAGTGCTGATGCTTAAGACCTCAGCCCCTAACTTCTGGAACTCGCCATACAGGGAGCCTAGTTCCTCCAACTCCGTGGGACAGATAAAGGTGAAATCCCCCGGATAAAACACGAGCACGAGCCACTGTCCACGATAGCTCTCTAACGTGATCGGCTGAATCTCCTGGCGGTGATACGCTTGGTAGGTCCCGTCAGGTATCGCCTGCCCGATCGTCGGCATGCACGCCTCCTTCTGCTGACTCACTCCAGTTGTGAACTCTCGAGGTGTTGCGATCCACGTTGTTGCCTAACAGACCCGTTACCGTTCTCAACGCGTCTGCTTCCGCTGCCTCCCGCGTGTCGTGCGCTTCCGTTCCAAACGACTGTTCGCCTTGGTTTTCGCCGACGCCACAGCGCAGGATGCCCTGCACCCTCCATCGATCGCCTGGCGCCGGCCGGAAAGCGAGATGAACCGCACAGCCAGCCATGACAATGTCTTTGACATCGCCGTTCTGTTCAGCCGGCGTTCCCATCTGTTAGCGGGAGGGACCCGGCGTGGGCGGTGCTTCAGGTTCGCCGCGGAGAGCGTCCTTATCTTGCGGCTGTTCAGGATTCACCGCCATTTTCGGATCGACGACCGGCGGCGTGACTACTGCGCCCGGTGCGGCCTTTGTTTCCGGCTTTTTCACCATGCCGGGATCCTGCATGTTCGGCGACGCCTCTGGCGCTTTGGGAGCCTCGGCGGTCGGAGGTTCCGGTTTAGCCGGCGGCTGCGACGGCAACCGATCGGCAGCGGCGGACCAGGTTGCCCCTGTCAGCAAGACGGCGCACAAGATCCATTTCGCGAATCTCGTCTTCATTTTCATACTTCAACGTACGTCGGCATGCCGTCTGAGAGAACTAGGCAATCCCCAAGATGGCTACGGAGGTCGTTCGCTTCTCGAAGATTCTCTAAGACAAACCGGCGAGAACGCTTGTCCGAGCCAAGACAACTCGTCCGTCAGGCGTAGCGGTTGCATGAGTGAAAAGGTACGAAAGACAGTGGCGTTTTAGTGGTCCTGCTCTTGCACGAAGTTCGACTTACACAGCTCAACTTGGAGGTGAATCTATGCAGCATACGATCGCAGTCGTGATTGTCGGCGCAGGTCTGAGCCTCATCGGCACAGCGCAAGCCGGGGTGGATACGTCAGGATTGAGATTGGTCACGGGTCAATCGCAACATCAGTCGAGCGGGACCATGAGTCCAGAGCAGCAAGCCGGGAAGTCCCAAGAGACGCCGTCCCACTCTCAATTCGGCGGCGCGCAGAAGGACCAGGGCACTCGCGAGCGTCAACATCAGCAATATCCGGAGAGTGCCCAGCATCTGGGTCCGCAGGAGGACCACCAGGGGCAAGGGTCGCAAGGCGCGAGCGGCAGCGGGAAGACAAGGCCGGGGCATGAAGACAAGAAGCAGGACGCGGTGTCCGGCGTGGGGCGCTAATTCGCATCACCTCGAGGAGTCCAGGATGACACGCAGTATGTATGCACTCGGGGCGGCCGCGTTGGGGATAGCCTGTTTTCAGGCGACGATGGCTGGAATCGGACGGCCCGTTGTCTCTCAGGCAGGATCGGAGCAGCCGGCACGTCTGGACTTCCGGATCATCCCGCATCCTGATTGGGTGCAGGTCAGCGGGCAAATCGAGGAAACGGTCACCATGAAGCCGGACGGCCAGTCTGATCAACTCATCGCCATGCTCCAGCCCGTGGAAGGAGGCCGGATCACCGTCGACCTTGGTCCTGCCGACAAGCTCACCACCGTGAAGCTGGAGCCTCGCGACCACATTCACGTGCGCGGGCCCGTGTTGAAAAACGGCAACATACGCACGGTCATCGCCGGTGAAATCATCGCGGAAGGAAAAGTCATCCCCATTGAGCGAGGCGCCGGCTACGCGCCGCCTGTGACTGCGCCGTCTGATGGAGAGACCCGTCAGATGATGTTGAGTCCAGCCGCACCGGCCGTCCAGACACCCGAATAACGCTTACGCCAGCCCCTTCACACCGATCGCTGAGGCCGCCATTGTAGCGGCCTCGGCATCCATTCATTCCCCCGTTGTTCTACCCGAGCGAAATCAAACCACGAGCCGGTCTATCGTTCGTTGCCATCCCACCGATTTGACTTCCTTTTCGAGAAAGCGCAGCATGAGGCCCCTTTCCCCTTAAGACAAAGAGGCATTCTGTGATGCGTTGCTGATCATCGGAATCCTTTCCCTTGACGATCCATTCGCCCGACGCCCTGCCGGTGAGCCTCGCCCGCAGGGCGTTGTCGTTTGCCCTGCAGGAGGCGTCATGAGCGACTCTCACTTCACTTCTCACAAAGGAGTTCGGCGATGATACGACTGGCAACTCTGTTGGCTGGATTCGTTCTGGCATCTCCCACCCTGGCGCTTGCAGCGGAACACAACGCCGGCTATCGGGGGATCGGGCAGCTCTATTTTAGTTTTATGGCGGCCATCCTCATCTACGGGGTCTACGATACGTTCGGGAAGACGGCCATGTATGTGGTGGCTCCCTTCATTCTGGTCGGGCTGTATCTGATGCTGCCAGCCACCTAAACAGGCCGGGTCGAGGCAGGGATCAGCGTTTCCCGTCGTAGCCGCGCTCCTGCCAGCGCTCGAGTAGATGAATACGTTTTTGCAGTTGTTCCACGGTCGCTTGATCCACACGGCTGCCGGTGCGAGCGATGAGTTCCGCATTGAGCCGGCGGTGGTCGATCCCGGTTTTTCGCGCCACGTTGCCGACCAATAACCGATGAAGATCTCGCAGGTCTCGCTTCCGTTCATGGAGCGGGGCCGGTCCGTCGCCCACCGGGGTCCCCGCCTCCTCTTCTCTCCCCTCCTCGTCGCCGATTAAGGCATCCATGCGGGCCACCGCGTGCAGCGGCGCATATTCCTTCGTCGACACTGTCACGCGGCCGAACAAGTCGCGTTGACCGGCCGGCAAAATGTCTTCCAGCACATGATCCCGCTCGGCCTTGATCTGTCTGGCGTACCGCACCAGGATCGGATCTTTGGGCAGGTAGAGCCACGCCCGTTGCGGTTTCGGAATCAGATCCTGCATACGGACGAAACGGCCGACCACCTGGCGGAAGTACATCTCGGTGAGGACGTTGGTGCCATAGACGCCGACGCGCAGCCGCGGGATGTCGACACCCTCGCTGACCATGTTTACGGCCACCAGCCATTGTTGCGTCTTGTGCCGCGCAAACGTCTCGATCGTGCGCGAGGCGGCCGGATCGTCCGAGACGGCAACGCCCGCCTTGGTTCCCGTGATCCGGCCGACCAGGTC
This sequence comes from uncultured Nitrospiraceae bacterium, assembly GCA_963728135.1. Classification (GTDB taxonomy): domain Bacteria; phylum Nitrospirota; class Nitrospiria; order Nitrospirales; family Nitrospiraceae; genus Nitrospira_D. The sequence goes on from CAVSJC010000021.1 coordinate 74,326, forward strand.
GGCCACCCATCGTGCATGGTCCTGGTCCATGCTGACGATGAGGCCGCCGGCATCGGCTTGTTCCTCTTTGCGCAACCGGGTGAGTTGGGTGTGCGCATCAGTAATGACCGGCCCGAGCCAGCTTTCCTGGATCAGCGCCGTCTTGAGCCGTTCCCGTTGCCGGTCGAAGGTGAGGCCGTCTTCAAAGGTGGCGGTATGCTCCCGGCCCTCGGAGAGCCAGGTCAATTCCCCCTCATAGCTGGGAAAGACGATCGGCCGGCAGACGCTGTCTCGAATGGCGTCCGTGTAGCCGTAGGCAAAATCCGCCTGACTTTCCCCTTGCTCATACCGGATAAAGGGAATCGGGTTATTGTCCGAGCGGAACGGTGTGCCGGAGAGGATCAGCCGGAATGCCGATGGCTCAAAGGCGGTACGCAAGGCTTTGCCCCAATTCTTGCCATCGCCTGCATGGTGCAACTCGTCGAGAATGATCAGCGTCTTTCTGCTCCGGCAGCCTCGCTGGAACAGGGCCGGCGCAAGACACACCTGCTGGTAGGTGACCACGGCGCCGTGATAGTCGGACGCTTCGAGACCCTGTTCGTTGGTGAGGGCGGGATCGAGCTGGAGTCCCATCTTTCCCGCCGCGTCCGACCATTGGGTACGGAGATGATTGGTCGGACAGACGACGAGAATCCGCAGGGCCGCTCCGCTCGTCATGAACTCATGCGCCACCCGCAGAGCGAACCGTGTTTTCCCGGCCGCGGGCGTGGCCATGGCCAGAAAGTCGACGGTCGGATGGCTCAACACGGCTGACAGCGCCCGGCGTTGCCATTCCCGGAGAGGCGCGGTCCACGGCGGCAGGGTCTTCACCGGGCGCTCAGGAGGCCGTGCCGGTCGCCGGACGCTGTCATCCTCGGATTGCAAAAGAGTCCCCATTCATTTGGCGGTGATTGACGTGGGAAGCACGAGAGGCAGGGGGCCCGGCTATCCTCGGCTGATTCCACTTGTCACGACGCGGCATGACCGACAGAAGGCGCCATTGTAGCCAATTACCCGAAACGCGCAAGAGGAAAGACCGGGGACTACGCGACCGGGCCCAGGTGATCGACCCACTCGCGCGCGAGGAGTTCGCCGATCTGCCTGAGCCGTCGGTGCTCCATGAGAGAGAGCGGTGAAAACGATCTGGCGCGCCGTAGATTTTCCGCCAGTTCGCGTTGAGTCGCCATGCCGATGACCGCACAGGCGACCTGGGGTTGGCTCAAGGCATAGCGGAAGGCCAGGTCCAAATGCTCAGCCGGCATCTGGCAATGACTGAGCGCGGGAGGCGCCGGATCCCGCGCGCCGCCGAAGACCTTCATGGCAATCAAACCGATCTGGCTGCGGGCGGCGGCGGGCCACACCTGTTCTTCGAAGTTGTAGGTGTGGCGGTCCGCGAAGTTGACGGCGTTGAGCAACACGTCAATGTCGAAATGCCGCATGGCCGTCAGAAATCTTGCCGGGCGGCTATGCCCGGAGAGTCCGACGAACCGGGTGAGCCCGAGCGCCTTGGCTTTCATGAGGGCGGCGTAGGTGCCGTTCTTGCTGAAGACCCTCTGGGGATTCATCTTGTTGTCGCCGAGGCTGTGCACGAACACGAGATCCGCATAATCCGTCTGTAGCTCGCGCAGGTTCTGCTCTAACAATCGGAGCGCGCGGTCGCCGTCGGGCTCGAAGCACTTTGTGACCAGAAAGATGTCGGAGCGGACCTGTCGAAGCAGATGGCTTAACTGCGTCTGTGCTTTGCCATAGCCGGCAAACTCAGGCGCCGTGTCGAAATACGTGACACCCTCTTGAAAGGCCGCCTCATACAGCGTCACCGCCTCTCGGGTAGTGAGCCGGAGTCCGGCGGCGGCAGTCCCGAATCCCAGAATGGGCAATTCAACGCCCGTTTTTCCGAGCCGGCGCGAGGGCATGTGCGGCGCGCGAGGCTGGATGAACCGTACGTTGTATCGGCGCGTCGTGTGCCGCATTCAGGCACGATAAAATGTGCCAATGCATGGGAGCTACTCGGAAGCCGCCTAGGTTCGAGGAGGCATCGCCATGACAGTCGAAAATGCCGTCTAAGTATGTGAGTGGCGGGTCTAGTCCAACCAATCTTTTTCTTTGAGCTTCCGCGGCAGGTACTTCTTCGTGAGGTATTGGAAGTCTTTGTTGGCGAGCGCGTCCAATTCGAACTTCAGCCCGCTCCCCAACATGCGTTTGATCTCCGCTTGCCAGGCCGGCTTCTGGAACCACTGGTAGTTCATGAGTTCCTTGGCACGGGCAATGTCTTTGTCGTTCAGTTTGATGCCCACATTGCGCGGCAACTCGTACCGTTCGGGATCGGCGCTCGACAAACCGATGAATTTCGCTTTCGGGATCGCCATGCGCTGGCTCTCAAATGCCAGATTGATGGAGCCTTGCTTGATGACGGAGTAGATGTAGTATCCCCACGGGTCATTATCGACGAGGACATACACGGGCAACCGGTGCTCCTCATGGAGGCGACGCGCGAGCCGCCGGACCCCGCGCGGCGGCTGGCCGTTTCCGGTCAACAGCACGCAGTTATATCGTCGCCAGAACTTGTCTTCCGAGAGCCGGTTCCACTGCGTGCCTTTTTCGACCAGCAGCACGAACTCGGCGGTGCACCGGCGAATCTCGAGATATTCGGGTTCCACAATCGACGGGACCGAATACCCGCCCTTTCCCAGCTTCGCGCAATCCACGCGATCGCCGTCGTCGCCGAAGACGACGCGGGCCGACGATGCTCCCGCTGTTCTCCGCGCGCACGTGCAACTCCTCGCGGAGCGCGGCGAGCGAGACTTCGAGATCTTCGATGACCGGATCGGATTCATCCTGGGTATCAAACGTATTCTCGTGCGAATCCTGAATCGTATGTTTGGTCCGGTAGTAAATTTCGCGCAACGACGTCGTCAGATCCGCCCGTTGCAGTTCGGACAAGGCGTCGGCCACGAGTACCGTCTGCATGAATTTCTTGGCCATGCCGACATTGAAAAACGACCGCGCCTGCTTCTTGTCTCCCATCGTGATCAACCCTTTGCGGGGATTGAACGAGACGTTCGACAGGGCGCGGATGGGAATGGAAAACGTCGGATCTTTCGAGCGATCGGCCGCCGTGATGACGATGTCGGCGAGACTGATGAGCTTCTTTTCGACCGGCGTGGTCTTCTTGGTCTTGGTCGGCATGCGGTGTGTTATTTCTTTCCTCGAGACGAATTTCGTTTGGCCGGTTTTGCGGGCTTGCCGGTCTTGCCAGTCTCTTTTTTGGAACCTGTGAGAACAGCGCCATCTGATCGTCTGCCCGCTTCGGCTTCCGGTCGCCTTTTCGCGTCATCGCTGGCGACGAATCTTGGCGGCCGGCAGGCTCGACGACTGAGGGATCGGTGGATGGCGCAGAGTCGGTATCGATCTGCACCTGCTGAGCAAGGGCCACGTCGCCTTCAATCCCTTCGGCCGTCACGATGATGGAATGAGGCAAGCCCTCAGGACCGCCGCCGGTCTTGCCCAAGGCTTCATCGGTCTTCATGCCGCCCGTTCTCGCGGACGCAATTTTATGCAGCTGGAGTTTCAGCTTCTCTTTCGCCAGCGTCCCGCCTTTCAGCCGGTTGCAGGCCTCCACCACTTCTTCGATGTAGAGGTCGAAGATGTTGCGGCGGCGAAACTCGCTGGCCGCCCGTTCGCGCCGTCGCAGAAAGAGTCCGAGACGCCGGCCGCACTCGCGGAGCGCCAGCGTGATTTCCTTTTGGATTTCGTCGTAGTCGGCGATGGCTTCCTTGGATTCGCTTGTAAACGGCACCCACACCGAGGCCATATGCACGAAGATCACCATCGGGCCGCCCGGCAGCGCGCCGCGCGACTGCGGAATGCCGTAATGTTTCCAGGTCGTGCTCAGCACCGCCTTGAAGGTCGAACAGGCGGATTGCTGATAGAGGAGCGGCACGCGGTTCGCGTAGCGGATGACGCGCGCAAGTTCCGACCCTTCGTCGTCTCCTTCACCTTCGGCCTTGGGCATCGCCGGTTGCTGCGGTTTGACCTGCTCGTCCGGACGATGGCCGTAGGCCAGGCCGGCTTCAATGACAAATGGATTGCCGCGATAGACGGCCGGCGGCCGGCTGACGGCGGTGTAAAATTCGCCTTTAATTTGTTTGTACAGCCCCGCGAGGATCGCCTTCTCGCCGATCGGTGACAGGCAATTGGTCGGCGGCGCCATCAGTCTTCGTCTGTTGGATGGTCTGGTACAGGGTTTCGGCCGGATGGCCCTTCAGCGCCTGCGGCTTGGTCGACGGGGCGATTCTCGCCGCCTTGCACATCTCCTCGGCGAGTTGCGGCGGCACGCGGCAGAAGTCGGTGGAGAGAAAGGCAGCCAGCGTGTGACTCTTGGTGTCCTGCAACATTTTTAACAACATGCCGAACTCGATCCCGTACGGATGCGGCTTGATCTCTCTCGGCTCCGGCGGCAGCTCATGATAGGTGCGCGGAAAGTCCTTCGTCTCGCCGTCCGGTGACTGATAGATCAGGCGCACATGCGGATTGGCGATCGACGTCTGTTCCAGGTATTCATCGACCGAGGCGCGGCCCTTTTGATAGCGGCCTTCGACTTCGATCGACACTTGCGTCCCGCGGGGCTGGTCCCACGCGATTTGCTTGTTCTCGTGCACCAGTGGCTCGTTTTTCTTCGTGTCGATCTGCACCTCAAAATAATGCGCCGCCGCTTTCGGGCCGGTTCGGGAAATAATCTTCACCGGTTTGCCGGTCGTCAGCTGGCCGTACATGCCGGCGGCCGAGATCCCGATCCCCTGCTGGCCGCGGCTCATGCGCAGACGATGGAATTTTGATCCATAGAGCAGTTTGGCAAAAATGCGCGGGATGTGCTGGCGGACGATGCCGGGGCCGTTGTCCATCACCGTCACCCGGAAGCGGGTGGCCTGGCTCGCCGGCGGCATCGCGCCGTTGGTGGCGACCACTTCCAGCCGCACTGTCACGTCGGGAAGAATGCCCGCTTCCTCGCTGGCATCGAGGGCATTGTCCACGGCTTCTTTGACGCAGGTCAGGAGCGCCTTGCGGGGATTATCAAAGCCGAGCAGGTGGCGGTTCTTGGTGAAAAATTCAGAAACGGAAATTTCCCGCTGCCGCGCTCCCATCTCGGCGGCCGTGACCTGCTGCAAGGGTTTTGCGGCGGCTTTCTTGGAAGCGGCTGAGTCAGGTGCGGGTATTGAGGGTACCGTGGAAGCGGTCTGAGATGCGGACAATGTCTTCTTGTTCATTCAGCCTCTCATCAGGCGCGGGAAGCATTTGGTAACACAATTTCTGTTGGCAGGCAACGCAATATCCGCGATGCAGAGATGGGCGGCGTGCAATCAGGTGACGGACCGGACGCCTTCGGTGCGGCAACCGGTCAGCGAGAGGGTGACCGGCGAAGAGCCGGCGGCCTTGAGCTTGTCTCCCAGACAGGCGGCGATGAGCGCTTGTTGAAGACCGTCGGCGGTAAGGGCCTGCAGAAAGTCGATGCCCAGCACGGCATAATGCAAGGGACGCCCGGTCGGCGCATCCACGCGGAACACTTGAGCGCGGCTGGCCCCTTCTAGAAAGTCCGCGATAAAATGGTTTGGAAATTCACCGCGAAGATACTGGCGAATCACATCACATTGCTCGCTGGTGTTCACAGATCGCTCCTAACCTTCCGGCCCCATGGGTGGATGATCGGATGGTGAATGAGTGGAGCGCAGGCTAGGCTTTCAAGGACCAGGTGTCAAGCGGGGCGAAAGAGGAAGGTTAAGGTGGGAGGAGCACGCACCTACCGAGGATCAGTAGGTACGGCGGGAATCTTGGGAGGACTTCAGGCTTCCCAGTACGAGCTGGGCTTGCACACCATCCTCAGCGCTCGATCCCCTTATGAACCATATTCCCTCGGGGCGTTAACTCCCCCCACATTGTCACCATATGCCCGCATTGGAATTCAGTCAAGAGAAGCGCGCGCTCATTGATGGAATTTAATTTTGTATTCACAGACAAGCATGCGCGCGTCAGACCGATGCGCCCTCAGGCTCTGTCGAGGATCGATCCATGAGCTCTTTAAAAGAATTTAATTGCTCGACGATGCGATGAGCAGGATCGTCTCCCAATATTTTGCCGGTCATCACCCCGACCGGTCCCCCGCTTGGATCATAGTGCAACGACATCCGGACTTCCGTGCCTTGGCCGACTGCACGAAAGCGGACCGTTCCGCGATTCATTCCTCCGGACCTGGCCAATGTCTGCCAGGAAATCTGTTTGTTCGGCCGATCATCAGTGATGACGGCATCCCAGGTCAGTGTCGTCCCCGTCGCACCCTTGATCGAACAATGAAAGCGGTCATGTCCCGACCTGGTGACGGATTGTATGTGCGGCATGACCTGCGGCCAGTTTTCAACCTGGCGCCAGAACGCATACACCGCCTCGACCGGGCGCTGCACGGTCACGGTATGCTCCAGGCGCACGCCAGACGACTGCGTGTTGTCACCGGCGCTGCCGCGACGGTCAATACCCAGGGCTCTATAGACGGCACAGTGGCCGGCGACGCCGCGGGCGATGAGCAAACCGGCCAGCGTCAACCAACCGAACCTGTAACCGCCACCCCTGTGCGATGCTCTTGTCATGCCGTACCAACCGACGGCCAACCCGCCCAATACCGAGAGCCATTGCTCGGCCTCGCCGACGTTCGAAGGATAGGTGACACGAGCCTTGAGTTGATCGGTCAGCGTCTCTGTCTCTGCCATGATGATTCCTCTCCCGGTTATGTGCTCAGGGTATCAGCAGCGGAGGAGACTGCCAGCCAGGGAATGCCCCAGAGAGGTTGAAGTGAGGGAGTGGAGGGATGTGAAGAGTCAGGCCTGAGAATCAGTCAGGCAGCGATAGTTTGACACTGATCGCTCCGCCAAGGTCTCCTTCTTTTCCGCCTTCCCGAGCGTAGCCTGAGATATCGCGCTCCCCTTTCGGTGTGCCATGGCAGGTTAAGCAGCCTTTGCCGTAAAAGAGGGGCAGCATCACGCGGACCGCCTTGCCGCCGTCGACGGTCGCGCTCGCGATGTGCTCGCCGTCCCGGGGATACGACGCCTCGCTCATCTTGTTCATCTCGGCGATTTCGAAGTCGTCCGGCTTGTTCCGTGGATTACGGATCAAAGGCAGGGGCGCCGTTTGCTTGAGATAGACGCCGGACCAGTTTTGAAAGCGCTTGCCCGCCTCGGTCCCGAAGGTGGCCGGAATGAGTCCCTTGTATTTGATTCCGGGCATATTGATGACTGGCTGATAGCTCGTGATCGTCTTTTTACTTTCCTCCAGCAGACGCTCAAGGAGTGGGATGGCCATCGGGGGAATGGCGGCCTCTGGCAAGCGCATCAGATCATGCCCCGTCCGCGCCTTGAACAAGGCGATGGTCTGCGCGGCAAACACCTCCTCCGTAAAGCCCTTCTCCGCTTTTCCTGCATCGTTGATCAGCGCCTGATTGTTACCGACCGCGACACGTCCGGCATCAAGCAGGATGGCAAGCAATCGTCCGGTCTCCAGCACGTCCGCCTCGCGCTCCCCGGCCGTCACGCCGCATGGGCCTGTCAGGAGACCGATGAGGACGGCACAGACCAGCCACTCTGGACGTTTGCAAATGGCGATGAGCGTAAGACGGATCATTGACGCTTTCTTGATACGTAGGGCTGTCAGGCTAGGGCTTGAACGGTAAGACTGTCAAGGTGGCTCGGGAATCACTCCAATGCAACACTTCGTATTACGAATCATCACCTGGCGAGCATGATGGCGATGGCGTGCAGGAGCAGACCCACCAGCCCGCCGACAATCGTGCCGTTGATGCGGATAAATTGCAGGTCGTGACCCACTTCCCGCTCGATGGTGTCCACCATTTGATCGGAGGACCAATCGCGGACGGTCTTCGTGACGAGCTCACCGATGGTGTTGCTATGACGCTCGGCAAGCGCCTGGACGAATTCCTGAAGCCCGTCATGCAGCATGGCGCGCAGTTCGGCATCCTTATGCAGCGTACGCCCGACATGGGCCAACAGGGTGTCGATGGAGGCACGGACCTCCGATGACTCGGCGTCCATGTCGTCGAGCATCCACTGTTTCACGCGATGCCAGGATTCATCAAAGAATTTCAGCAGCGTGTCGTAGCTCAACAGCTTCTCCTTGATCAGGGCTTCCCGTACGAGCGCCTCCTCACTGTGCTCCAACCAATCAGCCATCTCCTCAAGCCGTTCAATGAGGTGCGCTCGCATCGCATCCTGAGGATTGTCCCGCATCGTGCGGAATGCGGACTCGACGGAGTCCAGAATTTTTCTGGCAATCGCCTCGTCGAGTTTCACGAAGTTCCACAGCCGCGACCAGGGAAGTTTCTCGGCCACCAAGTGGCTGAGCGCGCCGCGGTTCGTTTCGAGCGCGTCGGCCACCGCCGTGAAGACGTCGTGCAGCAGTCGATCGCGTTGGCCGCTGCGTAACAACGCGGACAGCACTTGTCCGGTCAACGGTGCCACACGGACTTCGCGGATGACGACGCTGCCCAGGTCACGCAGCAATCGTTGCATGGCCGCGCTGTCGGACACATGCAGCGCCCGGGTAAACAGGTGGCAGATCTGCCGGCTCCAGGCCTGCCGGCGATGATCGTGTAGCAGAGCAGCCGCCAATTCCTGAGGGACGTCCCAGGCACTGACCAGTTTCGCAATGCCTTCCGGCGTCATGAGTTTCTGCTGGGTGAGGTTTCCGATTCGGGCGGCAATACGCTCTCTGTTGGCTTGAATAATGGCGGTGTGTGGGATGGGAAGCCCCAAAGGTCGTTTGAAGAGCGCGGTGACGGCATACCAGTCGGCCAGGGCACCCACCATCGCTGCCTCAGCGAATGCCCGCAGCCATCCCATGGAAGGATGGGCCGGCTCTGCGATGACCGCAATGGCAAAAAGCAGAGCCATGAGGAACAGAAGGCCGCTCGCCAAAGTTCGCACACGGAATTCTGAGCCTGATACCAATGATCCGATCTGGACAGGGGTGCTCATCACACGTCTCCTTGAAGTTTTCTATGGCTCGAATGAGGGCAATATGGTGAATGGTTTTGGAGACAAATTCATAGCCGGGTGGCACAAAAATGCTTATTCCCACCTTCTGTGGATAACTCTGTGAACAAGTGAGCACTTTGCACAAAACCCGCTTGACTGAAGTGTGCAACGAACAAAGTGCCTATAATTTAGGCATTGGTAGATCCACGAGTAGGACTCTATATATGGGGGCTCGGGAAGGCGAAGTGAAGGTTTGTATACATTCCCATGGAAAGCGCCTTGACATCATGAAATCGCCGCATCTGACGCGCGTCAGGATTGCGTGCCCCCGTCAAATATCCACAGCCTCGCGGCTTTTCTGAGGATAAGACGCTCAACCCTAAGCCCAGTGAGCGGTTGGACGTCCCCTTAAAAACTAGATGGAGATGTCAATGGCCAAAGTGCGAAGAGCTGGAAAAAAACCGCCTGACAAAGCTTCGGATATAGGCCCTATTTTTTTCGGTAGACGTTCAGCCCGATCTTCTCCTCGCGATTCGGGATCGTCACATTGCCTTCCGTCGAAGCGATGATAATCGTTTTGCCCGATGCTGACGGACCAAATTCCTTCGAAAGGTCCACCTTGATCGTCAGGATCGTGCCTTCGACGGTGATCTCGACATTCTTCATAATCAGTCTCCTCGGTACTTTAGCGCGATCCTTTTACCAGGCGTACGCTTCCGGCGCAGGCCCCCCGGGCCCGGGAAAGATCGAGTCCAGGTCCGCCAAGGTGTCCCGACTCAACGTCAGGCTGAGGGCGCGAATCGAACCATTCAATTGCTCCATCGTGCGTGGTCCGATGATCGGTGACGTGACGGCGGGTTGCTGCAGCAACCAGGCTAACGCGACGTCGGCAGGTTGTGCCTCCAGTTTTTCACAGAGTCTCTCGTACGCTTCCAATCGAGGACGGTAGGTTTCAATTTCCTTTTTCACATCCTCTTTTGCCCGGCGACCGGTCTGGGCGGAATGGAGGGCGCCGGCGAGCATCCCTCGCGCGAGCGGACTCCATGGAATGAGCCCGATCCCATAGGCCTGGCAGGCCGGAATGACTTCCAACTCGATCGTTCGTTCGGCCAAATTATAGAGACTCTGCTCAGAAACCAAGCCGAGAAAATGACGGCCGCGGGCCAGTTCCTGCGCCTGAGCCAGGTGCCAGCCCGCAAAGTTGCTGCTGCCCACATAGAGGACCTTACCTTCATGCACCAACTGCTCCATCGCCTGCCAGATCTCGTCCCACGGCGTGTCGCGATCGACATGATGCATCTGGTACAGATCGATGCGGTCGGTCTGAAGCCGCCGGAGGCTGTCTTCGCAGGCGCGCTTGATATGCAGGGCGGACAAACGGGAGTGGTTGGGCCAAGCGCCCATGCGGCCAAAGACTTTGGTGGCTAGCACCACCTTGTCCCGCCGGCCGCCGCCCAGCGCAAACCACCGGCCGACGATCTGTTCCGTCCATCCTTCCCCAAGCTTCCACCCATACACGTTCGCGGTGTCAAAAAAGTTGATGCCGAGGTCCAGCGCCCGGTCCATGACGGCGAAGCTGTCCGCCTCGCTCGTTTCGGGGCCGAAGTTCATCGTGCCGAGACAGAGCCGGCTGACTTCTATCCCTGAGCGACCAAGATGGACGTAGTTCATGTTCTGAGATGAGCCATGGGGAGTTGTTCAAACACTACCATACGACCAGGGACGATTGAACTGGGCCGTCTCCTCATCCAGCGGAGGCTCGTTGTTGATAGAATACGCCGATGCCGCTCTCTCCGTTGATCCACCTGGGCACATCCACGTGGGCCTATGAAGGCTGGAAGGGAGAAGTCTATCGGGTGGACTATCCGAAACATCGATTCAAGCAGGACTGTCTTAAAGAGTACGCGCACTATCAGCACGAAGGGGAATTGCTGTTCCGGACGGTCGGATTCGACTACACCTTTTATGGTCCACCGACTCCGCAGCAACTTGCGCACTACGCCGGCCAATTGCCCGCTGACTTCAAGGCCTGCGCAAAGGTGTGGGAGGAAATTACGATTCCGGTGTATCCATCAGGACTGCGCTATCGCAGTAAAGCCGGCGCCAACCCCCGTTTCCTGGACGTCCAGTATTTTCTCGATCAGGTCGTGGCGCCTTTCGACCAGGCGTTTCGCGAGCATACCGGACCCTTTATTTTCGAATTCCAGCGCACAGGACTCGAGCCCGAAACGTTTTTACCCCGGCTGGATAGATTTTTAGGCCAGCTGCCCGCCCATTACGAGTATGCCGTCGAAGTCCGGAATCCGGCCGTGCTGGGAGGCACGTACGAGGCCATTCTTCGCGCGCATGGCGTGAGTCATGTGTACAACCACCTGTATGGCATGCCGTTGTTAGAGCAGCAGCATGAAAAGCTGAGCGGAACCTTTACCGCGCCCTTCGTTCTCTTTCGGCTGCTCACTCCCCGGGATAAAAAGTATCATGATGCCGTGAAAGCCTATCAACCCTACGACAAGCTCGTGCGACCGCTTCCGGATATGAGAGAATCGGCTGTGCGGCTCGTGACGCAGGCCCTCCGGGAAAACCGACGTTCATATGTCCTGATTAACAATCGGGCCGAAGGCCATGCCCCCGGCACGGCCAAGGCGCTGTATGGCCAGCTCACACACGCGACGTAAGTGCTGATACCGGAAGAAGACGACGCAGGGACGTTCAGGTCGGCCACACAGGTCAGAATGTTTCCTGTTCGACCGGATTGATCGTCTGTGCTGTCGACACCGTAGGTTTGTTTGGTTCCGCCGCCACGACCGTTCCCTGACCCGCATCCAATAAAATGGCCACGAGCATATCGCTCATGACGTTGACGCCCGATCGGACGCGGGCAATGATCCAATCCACCGTCATAATGAGCGGCATCGCGGCGGCGATCAGGTGGTCGGCCAGGCCGGCGGCCGAGAGAACGAGAGGAAGCACAACCAGGCCGGCTTCAGGAATGCCGGCCACGCCGGCGCCAGCCATGATCGAAGCTCCGACGATGACCAACTGGTTCATCATCGGCAAATCATACCCTAGGGCCTGGGCGAGAAAGAGGGCGGCCATCGCTTCGTACAGGGTGATTCCGTCGTTGTTGAGGTTCGTGCCGACGCAGGCGGCGAGACGCGCCGACTGGGCGGAGACGTTCATGCGCTCGAGGCAGCGGAGCGTGACCGGCACGGTGGCAAGACTGCTGTTGCAGGACACGGCGGTCACGATGGCGTCGGCGCCCTGCCCGACATACAGCTTCGGAGACTTTTTGCCGACCAGCCAGGCGACCAGCGGATAATAGACGAGCGCATGGACGCCGAGACCGAGCAACATGGCGGCGAGAAATATCCAAAGGGCGGAGAAGACGCCCACTCCGGATTTTCCGACGACTTGCGCGATCACTCCAAAAACGGCGAAAGGCACCGCCTTGATGATCCAGGCGAGCATCTGGACATGCATGTGATAGATGGCTTCGATCCCTCGCGCGAGTGCCCGGACATTTCCGGCCGGATCGGCCTGCGTCCGCACATGGCGGAGCGCCGCACCGAAGATCAGCGCCAGCAGGACGATGGCCACGACATTGTTGTCCGCAAAGGGTTGAATGACGCTGCTGGGAATATAGGCATCCAGGCTCTCAAGCGGACTCAGACTCGTGACTCGCGACCGGGAGAATGTCTCGTTGCCCGCATGGGTCCCCGGCACGATGTTCAACAACTCGTCGACACGCCCTTCCCAAGCCAGGCCGGGCTTCCATGTGTTCATGATGAGAAGACCGATGGCCATGGCCACGCTGACATTGACGAGGCAAATAATGAGCAGCTTGGTCCCTTGGCTGAGCGGAAGACTGGTACGCATGAAGGCGTCGAGAATCGCGAAGAAAATGAGCGGGACAGCCAGGGTCTTGAGCAGCTTGATGATGAGCATGCCCAGGTGGCCCAAGTGCTCGTTGCGCAGACCTGCCACTAAGGGCTCTGTGCCAAAGAGGGCTCCCAGCGCGGTGCCGGCAGCCACGGCGATGAGCACCTGGGCGTAGAGGGGAAGACGGAACCGCTGTGTTGTGGGCGTCATCAGGCCTCGTGTGTGGAATCGCGGCAGAATACCTCTTTCTTCAAGGGAAATCATCCATGAAGCGGTTCATCAAGCATTCTGAGCATTGAAAGGACTGGCTGGAACCGGCGAGTGTTTGGGGCGAGAGGACGTCGAGGGCACCGACGGTATGTCGGTGCCCTCGTTCAGGGTTCTTGTTATGGAGCGGTACTCGTTATCGTCCGATACCGACTAACCACAGCAGCAGGATCACGCTAATGGGTAGGCCCAGTAGCCACATAATGATGTAGGGCATGTTGCACCTCCTCTTTTATTATTTAAGCATGGCTATGATGAAGTTCTTCTTTGGCCCGGCGATAGGTCAAAGACATCGGCTCACCGGAAGCCATCCACCCTCCGATCAAGCCCCCGATCAATCCGATCAACAACCCTGTGACCGCGCCGAGCGCGGAGTTCCTGGCGAGCGCCGCCGCCTGAGGGTCCGCCGTCACGGCAGACTGGGACGCCCAGATAGGGGTTCCAGCCAAGCCACCATACCAGCTTCCGAAGAAGCTCCCGGCTCCAAAGGCGGCCAGCAGCAGAATCAGCGGCACGGCAAGCAGCCACACGATGCTGCCTTGCAATGACGCGGTTTCCGCCCGGCGGTGGCCGGCGATTTTACCGGCAATCCATCCCCCGATCACAAAAGAAAAGAAGGCGCCGGCTACGCTGAACACCAGGCCGGCAAACCCCAGGTCTGAGAGATGCACGATCTTCTTGCCGACCTGGTGTGCCCCGATGGCGATGCCGATCAGCCCAAACAGCAACACGGCCGCGACCGACGCCAGCGCTCCCACCCAGATGGCGCTCCAATTGACGGGCCAGGCATTCGTCATGACACCATCCGGTGCAATCACAACGTTGTGTTCTTCTATATACACGTCAGGAGTGCTCGCACGCATAACTCCTCCTTGGTTAGTCTGTCCAACGACATGGAGTGTTGCAACTATGGGACCAAGGCTTGATAAGCAGGATATCGCCTAAGACAAGTCAAAGATCATTAGGGGTTGTACCCAAATCACGGATCACTGCGGAGGGCTGGCATAGGAAAAGTTGTCCGGTCGAGACAACCAGTCCACACGGGAATTCCCTAGCGGAGAGGAAACGAAAATCAGCGGGAAGCAACCTTCCGGAGATGCGCGTCCCGAACGAGCTGTTCCTGGATTTGTTGAACCGCTTCGGACAACGCCCGATTGAGCCGCGAGCCGGGAGGGACATCATGTGTGGGATTAAATGATTCCTTGAACGACGACTTGCCGTGGTATTGCCCGATCACTTCGCCGGTCGGTTTTAGGACAAACAGTGTGAGGTCAGCTTCCCCGCTGCTCGTATGCGTCTTCATGGCGAGCATTTGGGCTACCGTGCCGACATAGGGCAAAAAGGGAAGTTTGGTCCAGACCTGCGGCTGGTAGCGTTCATGAAGGGCATTGATCCGGCCAGCCAGCACGACATCCGGATTGGGATCGAATCTGGTGACACGCGTAAACACCGCGGCATCATCCAGCGCAGTCATGAGTTCCGCTTCCACTTGATCGGTGAGCGCGCTGGGTTCCACTCGCTTGGCTTTCGGAGCGTCGAGGCCAAATGTTTCCTTGCCGGACGCCAAATCTCGAGCCGGGTACAGGTCATGAAATTCGGCCGTCGCATCGATAATGGGTCTGGCCTGTGGCAGTGTAATGTCCGGCACAAATGCCGGGCGACTGCAGCCGCCGGCGACGGTAGCCAGGAACAGACTGAGCCCGATGAGCATCCTCGTTCGTGTCATGACCACGCTTTGTCCTGTCGGTTACTGGCTGGTGACGCGCTGGATGGTGGAGGCATAGCCATCCTCGGTCACATAGGCTTTCACCTGGTCACCAATGGCGACCTGGTCCATTTTGGTCTGATCGTCCACCCTCACGCGGCGTGATTCTCCGTCACGATCCTTGATCGAAACATGCTTGGAACCGATGTCCTTGACCTGCCCAATGACTGCGTCGTGGGACACCCGCTCACTCATTGTGGGCGAGGCAGCCCGCCGATCAGAGACGTTCTTGGCGCATCCGGCCACCATCACGTTGATGCCGACCACCGCTGCGAGCACAACCATCGTTGCTGTACGCATGAGACACCCCCTTTTCTTCATCTATCACTGTAGCCGTCAGTCAAGCGACTCCGGCCTGGGAAAGCCCCTTAGAGAGACCCTGCGTTGTCCTAGAGCTCGATGCGGGAATTAGCGTTTGCCGATCAGCGTAATCCACCGGAAGGTGCGCCGCGCGCGCTTTCGGAGGAGCGCGAGGAGCACCGTGAGCCAAATACTGGAGATGACGATGATTCGGTCAGGGAGGGGGACGGTCGCGGCCGTTTCATGTGAGACGAATCCGCGGACGAGGGCCAGAAGCGTCACAACCCAAGCCATGATAGTAATCGGCACCACATCCTCTTCTGCGGACCAGAGAGCGATCCACACGACCGGAACGATAAACAGGCCGTGCCAGGGTATGCCCCTCATCCCCGGCAATAGATCGAGGACAGTAATGCCGACGGCTACCGCGGAAGTCACCAGCATAATTCTGATACTGGTTTTGGGCTCTTTCACTTGCGCACTCCTTCTTGAGGCCCATCTGGTTTCAGTCTGTAGCTTAGCGGTCCTGCTCCACCGGTACAACCGCAGGGAATGCCGGCAACAGAGCGGCCCTTAGCTGTCGCATTGTCATGAAATGGAGAGCGAGATGCCGGTCATCATTGATGACACGTGTTGACGAGGGGTTCAAGGGCAGGTGGGATGAGACCGAGGATGCCCGCCTCGTGCTCGGCTTCGGGTAAGGCGTATTTTTTCCCTGACGAAAACCCCAAGAGTGGATGCATTCAAATGACGTGAGCAGGATTATGAAGCGATACTCTAGTCAGGCTGCGGCTTCACGGCTGACTGCGATATCCTGTGCACCCGCCGTATTCATAATGTCTCTCGCCTGACTGATCTCGGATTCGTCACGGCAATGGACTGAGATGAGAATCCCCCCTTTTTCCAATTGTCCTTCATAGGTCTTCGCTTCATATTCTGGAATGCCCATCCCGATCAGCCCGCCGGCGAGCCCGCCCATGCTTCCGCCGATGCCGATCCCGCTGAGTGTCGACAACAAGGGTCCGGCCGCCACAAACATGCCCAGGCCGGGAATGGCCAAGGTTCCAAGGCCGACTAATAAGCCCAGGACTCCACCCAACACGCCGCCGGCGCTTGCCCCGGTCGCGGTGCCTTCCAGCGCCTTCGTCTGCTTCTCGATCGCCAGTCCTTCGTCACCGAGGCTATGCGGAGCCAGCACCGACAGATCGGTCGTCTTGAAGCCGGCGGCTCGGAAGGCGTCAATCAGCCTGGCCGTGTCTGCATGTGATCGAGCGATGCCATACACTGCCCTCGGCATACACACACCTCCAATGTTCTATCACTAGTCTGGACACGCTGATGCGACTTATCCACCAGCGAGAGTATAGGAATCGTGCTCCGCTCGGTTGGTCTCAGTCTACTATGGGATTCCCTGGCGGGTATTCAGCCGTATGGTCGAGAGGCTGAAGCAGACGTACCGGGAGCTGGGAGGCAGGGCGAGAGTATACCCGGATCGATGTCTATGCGGCTCGTCTGAAAAGTTGGCAGAGTGCTCCCGCCAATGCGAACCCGCCTACGAAGGTGAGGCCGAGAATCGTCAGGGCGAGCCCGCCGGGGTTGCGTACCTGCCGGAGGAGGTGCCGCCGTTCTGCGTGAGAGCCCACGGTGCCTTCACCGCCCACCCATGCGTGTGAGTCGTCCAGGTGCTGATGATCGGAGGTACTAAAAATGTTCATGGCTCTCCGCGTTCGTCGAGGGCGATGCAATCCTCGATCAATTGTTCCAGCTCGTCCAGTTCCCGCTGTCTGATTTCCAGAAACTTGATGCCAAACGTCTGATCATGAATCCACTGCACCTGCGCCTGATCAATGAAGACCGGTTCAGCGACGCCGGGAACGATCAGCTTCACGACGATCTGCTTGCCGGGTTGGACAACGAGATCGCTTTCCATTCGCGCCCCGCCGACCGAGAGATCGACCGTTTGGCCTTCGACCTCATGGGAGTTGGCCCGCAACAGGCTCTTCACCTGCGCCGGCACCCGCCGGTGTTGACGTCGCTCCATGTAAATCTGAGGATACCCGCTTTGAACGGAAAAAGCACCCTCAAGTCCACGAGTCTTCGACTGTTCCCTTGAAACTCCAAGGCCCTTTGGTTATGGTACGTGGCGATGGATCAAGCTCGTGCGCGCCAGATACTTCTTGCCTGCGCGAGCGGGCTGCTGTTGCCGTTGTGCTTTCCGAAGTTCGATCTCGGGCTCCTGGCCTGGATCGCGTTGATCCCGCTCCATCTGACTCTGGATCGCATCCCTAAACGCCGCGCGTTTTGGCTCGGCTGGTTGTCGGGGACGATCGGATTCACCGGTATCATGGCCTGGGTCGTCACGGCCATGACCACCTATGGCAAGGTGCCCTTGCCGATCAGCTACGGCATTCTGTTGCTGCTCACCGCCTATCTCGGCGTGTACGTCGGCGTATACGCTCTCAGCGTCGTATGGCTCCGGGAACTGATCCCGCGGTATGGCATCTTCTTCGCTCCCTGCGCCTGGGTCGGGTTGGAGCTGTTGCGGACCTATGCCTTCTCAGGATTGCCCTGGTGTCTCCTCGGCTACTCTCAATACCGGCAGATTGAACTCATCCAGATCGCCGATCATCTCGGCGTCTACGGGGTCTCCTTTCTCATTGTCCTCGTCAATGTGACGCTCGCGGAACTGTCCTCATGGCTGATGCCCTATTTTAGAGGCTTCAGGCCGTCGAAGCTGCCGTGGGAGCTGGTGACGATGACGGTCCTCTTAATGGTGCTCTCCTGGGAGTACGGCCAATGGATTTCTTCGGGAACCCCATTGGCCGATCTTCCACGGTCGACCATTACGGTCGGCGTGGTCCAGCCTAATATCGATCAAGCCGTCAAGTGGGACATGGCCTTTCGCGATCAGACCATGGAGCGGTTCGACCGGTTGACCGCCCGGCTCGGCAGCGATATCGATCTGGTCGTGTGGCCTGAAGCCGCGACGCCGTTTCTCCTGGAACGGGAGAAAGAGTATCAGCTGCAACTCATCGCGTGGGCCGATCGGGCCAAGGCGCCGATTCTGCTCGGCAGTCCTGCCCTGCGATTTTATCCGGACCGACGACCCTACTTGCTGAACAGCGCCTATCTCTTATCCCCTGACGGCGTCCTCCAAGGCCGCTATGACAAGCATCATCTCGTGCCGTTCGGCGAATATATTCCGCTCAAATCGTCGCTCCTCTTTTTCCTGGACAAACTGGTCGAGGGCATCGGAGATTTTGAGGCCGGGCCGGGCTCGACCGTGTTGTCCTTCACTCCGAAGGCTTCGCCCACCGGGAGCGCGCCCCGACCGCTGAAGTTCGGCGTGGCGATTTGCTACGAAGTGATTTTTCCTGACCTCGTTCGGCGGTTTGCGGCCAACGGAGCGGAATTCCTCGTGACGATCACCAATGACGGCTGGTTCGGACCCTCCTCGGCGCCGGCTCAACATTTTGCCATGGTCGTCTTCCGGTCGGTTGAAAATCACCTGGCGTTTGCCCGTTCGGCCAATACAGGTATATCCGGGTTCGTCGATCCGTTCGGGCGTATTCTCGAGGCCACGCCGCTCTTCACTGAGGCGTCGTTGCAGAACACGATCACCGCCTGGCAGCCGCGCACCTTTTACAGCCAGAACGGGGATGTGTTTGCCTACGGCTGTGTGATAGTCTGCGCGCTGTTGTGGCTGTACGGATACTTCCGCACGAAAGAACCAGCCCACGGAACCACCGCCATCACTCCCGCGTAACGGAAGGACGATTCATGTTGGAAGACGTACAAGGCCGGGTTCGCGCCGTTCGAGCACAAGCTGCTGAGTTACGGGGGCATCTTTGACTTTGCCCGCATGACCGCCGACCTGCAGGAACTCGAAATTCAGATGGCCCAGCCGACGTTTTGGAACGATCCGCGCGCCGCCGCGGGTACCAGCCGGAAAAAGGCGACGCTTGAACGGGATCTCCGACAATGGCGCGAAATCGAATCGGCGTTAAATGATCTGGATGCGCTCTTCGATCTGGCCCAGGAAAGCGGAGACCCGGGTCTCGAACAGGAATTGACGAACGAGTTGAATGTGTTTGAGCCCCGCCTGGCTGCGCTGCACGTCGAACTGCTGCTCTCCGGTGAGTTAGACCAGAACAACGCGATCCTTGCCATTCACCCGGGCGCCGGCGGAACGGAATCACAGGACTGGGCGCAGATGCTGTTGCGCATGTATGTACGATGGGCGGAAACCAGGAAGTTCAAAGTGGAGACATTGGATTATCTCGCCGGAGACGAAGCCGGGGTGAAGAGCGTCACGATTTCAATGACAGGACCGTATGCCTACGGCTACTTGAAGGCGGAAGCGGGCGTCCATCGGCTGGTGCGGATCTCCCCGTTTGACTCCAACAAGCGGCGGCATACGTCGTTCGCCTCCGTGTTCGTGTATCCGGAACTCAGCGACGATATCGAAGTGCCCATCGAGGACAAGGATCTGAGAATCGATACGTTCCGGGCCGGCGGCGCCGGAGGCCAGAACGTGAATAAGGTGGAAACCGCCATCCGCATCACGCACCTGCCCAGCGGCATTGTGGTGCAGTGCCAGAACGAACGCTCCCAATTGCAGAATCGCAACGGCGCGATGAAAATTCTCAAGGCCCGTTTGTTTGAGCTGGAACAGAAAAAGAAAGAAGCGGAGTTCAACGCAATCGTCGGCGAGAAGAAGGACATTGCCTGGGGAAGCCAGATTCGTTCCTATGTCTTCCAACCGTATCAAATGGTCAAGGATCATCGAACCGGCCATGAGACGAGCCAGGTGTCGTCCGTGATGGACGGCGACATCGACGGCTTCATCGAGGCCTACTTGAAGAAAAAAGCGATGAAAGGCAATGAGCCGCTCACCGCCGTCAGCGACGAGGACGGTTTGTCTGATTGATGGTCTATCCGGTGCTGATAGACCCAAACCAGCCGGACAAAACCTCATCAACCCCATGGATGAACTGAACGAACAGCGGCAACAACGCATCAAGAAGCTGGATCAATTGCGCGAAGCCGGCGTCGCGCCGTACGGCACCCGGTTTGACGTGAAAGATCGCGCCGGCCAATTGATCACGCAGCACGGCGAGAAAAGCAAGGAAGTGTTGGAGCAGGAAAAGGTCTCCTGCACCTTCGCCGGCCGTGTGGTGGCGCTGCGTCGATTCGGCAAGGCCGGATTTGCCGTCCTCCAGGACGGGGCCGATCGCCTCCAGGTGTATCTCAAGAAGGACCTGCTCTCGGAGCAGGCCTACAAGGTGACCGAGCAACTGGACTTGGGCGACTGGATCGGCGTGACGGGTGTGTTGTTTCGCACGAAAACGAATGAGTTCACCGTCGAAGTGCATGCACTGACCTTTTTGAGCAAGGCGCTCCGGCCGCTCCCTGAGAAGTGGCACGGCCTGACCGATGTGGAAATGCGGTACCGGCAGCGCTATGTGGATTTAATCGCCAATCCTGAAGTCCACCAGATTTTTTCGACTCGCAGCCGGATCATCAGCGGGATCCGAACCTTCCTCATCGAGCGCGGGTTTCTGGAAGTGGAGACGCCGATGATGCATCCCATCCCGGGCGGCGCGACAGCCAAGCCGTTTGTGACTCATCACAATGCGCTCGGCGTCGATTTGTATTTGCGCATTGCGCCGGAATTGTACCTCAAGCGCTTGATCGTGGGCGGCTTCCCGCGCGTGTTCGAGATCAACCGGAATTTCAGGAACGAGGGCATCTCGACGATTCACAATCCCGAATTCACCATGCTCGAGTTCTACGTCTCCTACGCCGACTACCACGATTTGATCGTGCTCACGGAAGAACTGGTGTCCTCGCTGGCCCGGCAGATTCTGGGCAAGTCAGTCATCGAGTATCAGGGAAAGACCATCACCCTCACGCCGCCCTGGCGGCGCTGGTCCTATCATCAGTCCATCCTTGAGGTGAATCGCCTGGATGCCTCCGTGCTGCAAGATCGTGACAAAGCACTCGCCGCAGCCAAACAGCTGAACGTGTCGGTCGATCCGAACGCCTCGCTTTTCAACATCGTCAACGAGATCTTCGAGGAAACGGTCGAGCCGAATCTCGAGCAGCCGACATTCATCACCGACTACCCGATCGACATTTCTCCGCTCGCCAGGCGCAAGGATTCCGATCCGGCTTTGACGGACCGCTTCGAGCTCTATATTGCAGGCAGAGAGATTGCGAACGCCTTTTCCGAGTTGAACGATCCGCTCGATCAACGGGAACGGTTTGAAGGCCAAGCGGCGCAGCGGGAAGCGGGCGATGAAGAAGCGCATCTTGTGGATGAAGACTTTCTCCGCGCCCTTGAGTACGGCATGCCGCCGACGGCGGGCGAAGGCATCGGCATTGACCGGCTGGTCATGCTGTTTACCAACCAGGCCTCCATCCGCGACGTCGTGCTCTTTCCACAATTACGACCGGAGAAATCATAATGGCGATGCCGTATGAAATCTTCGTCGGTCTGCGGTATCTGCGCGCCAAGCGCCGGAACCGGACGATTTCGCTGAACACGTTCGTCTCGATCACCGGCATCACCCTGGGCGTGGCCGCCCTCATCGGCACCGTCGGCATCATGACGGGATTCAAGGAAGACATTCAGGGCAAGATCCTGGGCACGACCGCGCATATCATTGTGCAGGAGCGGATGAAAGAGAACATGACGGATTACGATCCCGTCATCGAAAAAATCGCCACCGTGCCTCAGGTCGTCGCGGCGACCCCGTTTGTGCTGCGGCAGGTGCTCCTGACAGCACAGTCCGGCGTCCAAGGGATTGTCTTGCGAGGCATCGATCCCGCCCGAGAAGCCCATGTCACGGAACTGGCCAAAAATATTTCTACCGGACAGTTGACCGATCTCCTCACGCCGGTCAAGGTCAAGCAAGCGCCGGTCGACGACCCTCAAGGCGAACCGCTGATGGTCGAAAAGCCCGGAATGATCCTCGGAAAGGAACTTGCCTTGCGGCTCGGCGTCTATGTGGGCGATACCGTCAACGTGGTGTCGCCGGTCGGTCCCATCAGCGCGATGGGGATGGTGCCCAAAATCCGGACGTTCGCCGTCGTGGCCCTGTTTCATTCCGGGATGTATGAGTACGATTCGTCCCTGGCGTACATCGATCTTGGGGAAGCGCAAAAGTTTTTTAACATGGGGCAAAGCGTCACCGGAGTGGAAGTGAAGGTGACGGACGTCTTCCGCGCCGGCGAGATTGCACGGGACATCGAGCATGAATTGGGCTTCAGCCATGGCGCCAGAGACTGGATGCAGATGAATCGCAACCTGTTTTCCGCGCTCAAGCTGGAAAAGACGATGATGTTTCTCCTGCTGGTGCTCATTACCATTGTGGCGTCCTTTAACATCGTGAGTACGCTCACGATGATCGTGACGGAGAAGCAGAAGGAAATTGCCATCCTCAAGGCCATGGGGGCGACCAAGCGCAGCATTCGCCGTATCTTCATGTTGAACGGGCTCATCATCGGATTTTCCGGCACCGCCATCGGCATTCCGCTGGGATACGCGTTTCTCTGGCTGATTCAGACCTTCTGGACCTTCGATCCGACCGTCTATTACATTTCAAAAATTCCTGTGCATGTGCTGGCTGAAGACGTGCTGCTTGTCGCGGGATCGGCCATTCTCGTCAGTTTTGCCGCGACGGTGTATCCGGCCAGCCAGGCCGCGAAGCTCGAGCCCGTGGCCGCGTTGCGCTATGAATAATTTCCACCTCCCGATGCGTCACCGGCCATGATCAAGGTCACCGATCTTCACAAGTCTTTCTCCATGGGCTCATATGAGTTGCCGGTGCTCAAAGGCATCAATCTGGAGATTCAACGGGGAGAGTTGATCGCCATCGTCGGAGCGTCCGGCGCCGGCAAGAGCACGCTCCTGCACATCATCGGGACACTCGACCAGCCGACGAGCGGAACCGTCACATTCGACGGCCAGGATCTGTTTCAGCTTACTGAAATGCAGCAAGCCGAGTTTCGCAACAGGCGGGTCGGATTCGTCTTTCAATTCCATCATCTCCTGCCCGAGTTCACGGCATTAGAGAATACCTGCATGCCGGCGCTCGTGGAGCGGCGGGACCCGCAGGCGGTGGAATCCGAAGCGACCGCCCTCCTGACAGAGGTCGGGCTTGCACAGCGCCTCCATCATAAGCCGGGCGAGTTGTCGGGCGGCGAACAACAGCGGGTCGCCATGGCTCGCGCGCTAATCCAAAAGCCGGATGTCGTCCTTGCCGATGAACCGACCGGTAACCTGGACACACACACGGGCGACGGCTTATTCGGCCTCATGCGTGAACTGAACAAAGCCCGCGGCACGACGTTCATCATCGTGACGCACAATGACAAGCTCTCCGCCCAGTCCGATCGCATCGTTCATATGCAGGACGGCCTGATCATCTAACCCTTGACGGCACCGCGTCTGATAATTAGACTGCGCCTCATTCGAGTTCCAAACCTTCATTAAGCCGGAGAGGGAGATCGGTATGTCTATAATCCGACGCGCTCTGTTGGCTTCTCTGTTGGGTGTGAGTTTCGTGCCGGCGCAGGCTCTGGCGGTGGAATTTGCAGTGGTCGGCCCTCGTGCCGCCGGCATGGGCGGCGCCGGCGTCGCAGTCACGACGGATGCCTTGGCCACCTATTGGAATCCGGCCGGTCTCGCGATGACGCAGACGGTGGATATCCGATTTCAAGGAACGGGACAGGTCATTGACCGGGGCGGCGTTCTGAAGACGCTGGACGACATCAAGGATTTCAACACCCCTGATCCGGCCCGGGCGCTTGAGTTGGCCGACCGCATCAACAAAGGGAACGTCTCAGGTATTGCAGCCGGCGGGTTCTATGCTAAGGGACACTTTGGGGATCATGCTTTTGGGTTGAATGTGTCCAATGTGGCGACATCCGGTGCTTTCGTGGATCCAGGTAACCAGTTTCGCCCAGGCGGTGCGAACAATACCGTGCAAGGAGCAATGCTTCTGAAAGGCTTGGAAGCCCGGCAAGTAGGATTTTCTTATGCCTATGCCTTCTTCGAGAAAATGTTTTCGATAGGCGTGACCGCTAAACTCATTCAGGGCGCAGCCTATGCCAGTTCCCTGGGAGTCCAAGGCGGACAGGACGTGGATCTGAGCGAGAGTTTCGGGAAAGCCACAATTTCGACGAGCTACGGCATCGATGTCGGGGGAATTTACCGGCCGGCCTCTTGGCTGCGTTTTGGAGTGGTGGCGAAGGATCTCAATCAACCCGAATTCGATGCGCCGGATGGAAGCAAATACAAACTGAATCCTCAGGTTCGCGGTGGAATGGCCGTCAATCCCTGGTCCAGTTTGACGTTGACCGCTGATATGGATGTGACCTCCAACAAAACGTTTGTGCCCGGTCAAAAGTCTCAGGTGCTCAGTTTGGGGGCCGAGCAAACGATCCTGTCACAATTTCTTTCATTGCGGGTCGGCGGCTTTAAGAATGTGCAGGATGCCCAGTCTCCCTTCACCCCGACTGCAGGGTTCGGCATACGGATTTTTGCCCTCCGTGTGGATGTCGGAGGAGGCTACGATTTCCGTGAACGAGGCGCGCTGGCCTCCGGTTCTCTCTCTTTGACGTTCTGATGGTATACTCTTCACATTATGATGCTCACGCCTAAGAAATCCTGGCTAGGTCTCTTGCTCTTAGTTGTCGTTCTATCCGGCTGCGGCGGCTTGCAGGAGATGTGGGAAGGTCCCGGTGCGCGCGTCTTCCGGCCTCAATCCATCGCCGTTCTGCCTCCCATGGCGAGTCAATATGACAGTGCCCGGGAGGATGTTCAGGAGGTGTTGGCCAATTCGCTGAGCAAGGCCGGGCGCATCGAGCGCGTCATCCCGGCTGAACAAGTGACGGATGTTTTTCAGGGATCGAAGGAGGCCTTCGATTCGCTGGTGTTCTACTTTTCGCGCCTGGAAATGACGGGTCAGTCAGACAAGGATTCCGCGATCAAGTTAGGCAAGGCCCTGAACGTCGAGTCCTTCTTGATTCTCCGGATTAATGCCTGGGAATACGCGAGAAAAGAAGGCGACAACGTCGGCCGTGTCGGATTGACGATGCGTCTGGTCGACGCGACCACCGGCGCCACGATCTGGAAAGCGCGGCATGAAAAGGCCAGCAGCTACATGTTCTATAAGCCCAACCTCAAAGACGTGGCCGCCGAACTGACCGACGAGATGATCAAGTACATGCCGCCTGCTCAGAACCCGGGCAAACGATAAGCGATCGCTTAACTCCCACTCCCCTCTTCAATCTGGAAGTTTCGAGGCCTTCTTATGTCGAAGAAGCCTGTGAGTGCGCGGGTTGTCTCATGGCCTGCTTCAACGATCCCACAAAGGCCGCGACGGCTGAGACCATATCGGGTTTCTGTTGATGGAGCGCGATTTGCTTGACGATGGCACTGCCGACGATCACGCCGTCCGCCATGGCAGAAACCTTTGCCGCATCCTCGGGTGTCTGGACCCCGAAGCCGACGGCGATGGGTATGCGGGTGGCTTTTCGAATCTTTTCCACATTGGCACCGACTTCCGACAAGTTGTGAATCTTCACCCCGGTGATGCCGGTCAGCGACACATAATACAAAAATCCCTGTGATTCTCTGGCCACAAACGCGCGTCTAGCGGGCGTGCTGGTGGGCGCGAGAAGAAACACCAGGCGCAGACCCGCCTCTTTCGCCGGAGCTTTTAAGGGACCCGCCTCATCGGGTGGCATGTCGGGCACGATCAGTCCGTCCACACCGGCGTCTCTTGCCGCCGAGCAAAACGACTCCAGCCCCATCGCAAAAATGGAATTGTAATAGACCATCAGCACGAGCGGGATGTCGGTGCGCCGGCGGAGCGACTTGACGGAGGTCAGAATCTGTCTCAACGACGTGCCGTTGCGGAGGGCCCGCTCAGCGGCCTGCTGAATTACCGGACCATCGGCAATCGGATCGGAGAACGGCACGCCCAGCTCGATAATATCAGCGCCGGCCTGTTCCAGCGCTAGGACCAGTTGTTCAGTTTCAGCGAGTCCCGGATCGCCGGCCATGATGTAGGCGATGAGCGCTTTCTCACCTTTTGCCCCGAGCTGCTCAAAGGTAGCCTCGAGCCGGTTCCTTGTGAGAGGTCCTGACTCCGCGTCTCGCGTCGTGGTTCCGTTCGATCGTCCTCCGGTTTTACCTATGTCATTCCGCGTCGGCACTTACAGTGTCACTCCCTGCATGCGCGCAACTTGTTGCACGTCCTTGTCGCCCCGACCCGAGAGGTTCGCGATGATGATCTGGGATTTCTTCATTGTGGGGGCGAGCTTCACGACATGCGCGATGGCATGGGCGCTTTCCAACGCCGGGACGATCCCTTCTTCGCGGGCGAGCAAATCAAAGGCAGACATGGCCTCGTCATCGGTCGCGTAGGTGTATTCGATGCGGTGTTGATCATGGTACAGACTATGCTCCGGCCCGACCGCCGCATAGTCGAGACCGGCGGAGACGGAATGAGTCAGATTAATCTGTCCATTATCGTCCTGCAGCAAATAGGTCATCGTGCCTTGCAGCACTCCCGGCTTGCCGCCTGAAAACCGGGCGGCGTGTTTACCGCTCGCAATGCCGAGCCCACCCGCCTCCACGCCGACCATTTTGACCTTCTTATCCCCGAGGAAAGCATAAAAGAGACCGATTGAATTACTGCCTCCGCCTACACAGGCCACCAGATACTCGGGAAGCTTGCCTTCCGCAGCCAGAATCTGTCGCCTGGCTTCCTGCCCGATGATGGCCTGGAAATCCCGGATCATCATGGGATAGGGATGGGCGCCAAGCACCGATCCGAGAATGTAGTGGGTGGTGCGGACATTCGTGGTCCAGTCACGCATGGCTTCACTGATGGCATCTTTGAGCGTACGGCTTCCGGCATCCACGCCGGTCACTTTGGCACCGAGCAACCGCATGCGGAAGACGTTGAGCGCCTGGCGCTGCATGTCCTCCGTGCCCATGTAAATTTCACACTGAAGGCCGAACATGGCGGCGGCGGTCGCGGTGGCCACCCCGTGTTGTCCGGCGCCGGTCTCCGCAATGATCCGCGGCTTCTTCATCCGCATCGCCAGGAGCACCTGACCGATGGCGTTGTTAATCTTGTGGGCGCCGGTATGGCAGAGATCCTCTCGCTTGAGATAAATCCTTGCGCCGCCGAGCCGTTTGCTCAGACGATCGGCACGATACAAACTGGTCGGCCGGCCGACATATTGCTTCAAGTAGTAGGCGAGTTCTTTCTGGAATCCGCGGTCTTTTTTCGCCGCAGCATACTCCTGCTCCAATTCGAGCAGCGCAGGCATTAGCGTTTCCGGCACATACCGGCCGCCGTACGGGCCGAATCTGCCGTGCTCATCTGGATGCTGTGACATAGAGACGAAAGTCCGTTGAACGGGTTGTGAATACCGCAAGAGTATAAACGGCTGGATTACACCGACACAAGTCGGGCGGACTCAATAAAGGCTTTCACTTTAGCAGGATCTTTCCGGCCGGGCGCGGCTTCGACGCCGCTGCTCACATCCACTCCATAGGGCCTGACCGACTGAATGGCCTGGAAGACGTTAGCCGGTGTCAGACCGCCCGCCAATAGAATCGGCGCGGCTTTGGCCGCTTCCGCCGCGAGCGTCCAGTCGGCCGTGTGGCCGGTTCCTCCATAGGCCTGATCAGAGAAGGCATCGATGACAAATCCCCGGATATTCGCCCGGCCTTGAAATTCTGCCAGCGCAAGAAACGATCCACGGTCTTTCAGCCGGAGCGCTTTGAGCGCCGGACGCCCGAGCTGTTCACAAAAGGCTGCGGTCTCGTCGCCGTGCAGTTGCGCCAGCGACAACCCGCATTGGTCCATCAGGTTTCGCACAACCTCTGCCGATTCATTCACGAACACGCCGACAGATAGCACGAAAGGAGGCAGGTCTGCGACCAACGCCCGGACGGTTGCCGGTTCGACAAACCGGGGACTCTTTCGGTACAAAACGAAGCCAAGCGCGTCGGCGCCGGATGCCACCGCCTGAGCGGCATCGTTCGCATTCGTAATTCCGCAGATTTTAATCTTCATGCGGGACCGCTATCCTGCCCGTGATGGGGCAATGCTGACGCCAAGTAACTCGCGCAGCTTCTCTTCAATGCGTTCTGCCCGAATGAGGGATTCTCCGACCAGCATGGCCTGCACCCCTGCTTTGACGAGGCGCTCGACATCCGCACGGTGGTGAATGCCGCTCTCGCTTACAATCAGCCGGTCGGGCGGAATCCGCTGCGCCAGCCGAATCGTCACATCGAGATCGGTGGTGAATGTTTGGAGATCGCGGTTATTGACACCGATCAAGCGTGCATCGGGAATCCATTCAAGCACCGTATCAAGTTCCCGTTCGTGATGCGTTTCGAAGAGGGGATCCATCCCGAGATCCTTGGTCAGCGCATGAAAATCGATCAATTGCCGCCGCTCTAAGGCCGCCACGATTAACAACACCGCATCGGCGCCGTGCGCGCGCGCCTCGTAAAACTGGATCTCCGCAACCATAAATTCTTTGTTCAATGCAGGCATCGGCACGGCTTGCTTGATGTCGGCCAGGTAGTCGAGCGAGCCTTGAAAAAACTCTTTGTCTGTCAGCACGGATAGCGCCGCCGCGCCATGCTCCTGATATTGCCGGGCGATGGCCAGATAGTCGAACTTGTCGGCAAACTCCGGCCGCAGCAGCCCCAGACTCGGCGAAGCTTTTTTGACCTCGGCGATCAAAGCCGGACTGCTGGCGGTTCTCATCACGTCGAGCGTGGTGGCAAATCCCAGGGGCGGCGAGCCATCGCGGATTGCTCCCTTGAGGTCTGCCAGATAGGACCGGCTTTGCTTATGCCGCACTTCAGCTTTTTTATGTTCCAGAATGCGGTCGAGAATCATGCCCGGGACACTTTCTGTGTATAGGCGATCAGCCGATCGAGTTTCTCGGCCGCTGCCCCCGAATCAATCGTGCGTTGCGCCGCCCGAAATCCCTCTTGCAGCGTCTTGGCCATTTGTCCGGCGACCAGGGCAGGCGCGGCATTCAAGCAGACGATATCGCGCTTAGGGGACTTTTTCCCTTGAAGAATCTCCAGAATGATTCGCGCATTATCCTCCGGTGTACCTCCGGCGAATTCTTTTGCGCCCACGCGCGACAGCCCGAATTCCTCCGGCGCGCAAAAGTAACTGGAGACGACGCCGGCTTTCCCTTCCGAAATCTTGGTGCGATCGCAGAGCGTCAGCTCGTCTAAACCGTCCATGCCATGCAGTACGAAGCAATGCCGGGATCCGAGCTGCAGCAACACTTGCCCGAGTATATCGGTCAGCCTCGGCTCGTAGACCCCGATGACCTGATGGGTGGCCCCAGCCGGGTTGGTCAACGGACCGAGCACGTTGAAGAGCGTGCGGATCCCCATGTCCTGTCTCGGCCCGGCGCAATGTTTCATGGCCTCATGGTAGAGCGGCGCAAACAGAAAGCCAATGCCCACCTCGTCGATGCAGTCCGCCACGCGATCAGGCGCCAAGTCGATCTTGACACCCAACGCGTTCAGCACGTCGGCACTGCCCGATTTAGAGGACACCGATCGATTGCCGTGTTTGGCTACGGTCATCCCCGCCCCTGCCACGACCAGGGCCGCCGCCGTGGAAATATTAAAGGTGTGGGCACCGTCACCCCCGGTCCCGCACGTATCGACGACGACCTGCGCCCCGACACGGATCTTCGTGGCTCGCGCGCGCATGGCTCTCGCCGATCCGGTAATTTCTTCGACGGTCTCGCCCTTCTGCCTGAGCCCCATGAGGTAGGCCGCGATCTGCGCCGGCGTGGCAGCCCCGTCCATAATCTCAGCCATGACGTCCTCCGCCTCTTGTGTCGAGAGGTGGCTCCGGTCAGCCAATTTGGCCAGCGCGTCTCTAATCATGATTCAGGATGAACGAAATGCGGTCAGATTTTAAGAAAATTCCTGAGCAGGTCTTTGCCGACAGCCGTCAAGATGGATTCCGGATGAAACTGCACGCCTTCCACTCCCAAGGTCCGGTGCCGGAGTCCCATGATCTCCCCTTCTGCGGTTTCGGCCGAAATGTCAAAGCATGCGGGAAGGTTCGTGCGATTGACGATCAACGAGTGATACCGCGTGGCTTCAAACGGATTGGGCAATCCCCGGTATATCGTCTTCCCGTCATGTTTGATTTCTGATGTTTTTCCATGCATCAGGCGCGGCGCCCGAATGACCTCGCCCCCATAGGCCACGGCCAGGGATTGATGGCCCAGGCAGACACCGAGCATCGGGAGTTTGCCGCCGAACCGGCGAATCGTCTCGACGGATATCCCCGCCTCATTCGGTGTGCAGGGTCCGGGGGAAATGACGATCCGGGTTGGATGGAGTGCGGTGATCTCCTCCAGTGAAATCTTGTCGTTCCGGTAGACCTGCACGTCTTCGCCCAATTCACCCAGGTATTGGACCAGGTTGTAGGTGAAGGAGTCGTAGTTGTCGATCACCAGCAGCATCTATTCAAGCCCCTGTTCGGCCAGTTCGATCGCCTTCATCATGGCGCGCGCCTTATTGCAGGTTTCTTCGTACTCATGCTCAGGATTCGAATCGGCGACGATGCCCGCGCCGGCCTGGATGAAAGCCCGATGACGGGACACGACGACCGTCCGGATGTTGATGCACATATCCATGTTGCCGGAAAAGCTGAGGTAGCCCACGGCGCCGGCGTAGGGCCCTCGTTTCGTGGGTTCGAGCTCCTCAATGATTTCCATGGCCCTGATTTTCGGAGCACCGGAGACCGTCCCTGCCGGAAAACAGGCCTTCAAGACATCGTAAACCGTCTTGGAAGCCTCGAGTCTGCCGCTGACGTTGGATACCATGTGCATGACGTGCGAGTAGCGTTCGACGTTCATGAGCGATTCAACCTGCACCGATCCCCGTTCGGCGACACGGCCGACGTCGTTCCGGCCTAGATCGACCAGCATAATGTGTTCGGCCCGTTCCTTTTTATCGGCCAGCAGCCGTCGTTCGAGCTGGGCATCTTCTTCAGCGTTGACGCCCCGGCGCCTGGTGCCTGCGATCGGACGCAGAGAAACCAGGCCATCCTCGCAGCGCACGAGAATTTCCGGGGAGGAGCCCACCAGCTCAACACCGGCGAGGCGCAAGTAGTACATGTATGGCGAGGGATTGACCACGCGCAGCGCACGGTAGAGCTGAAAGGGCGGCGCTTGCAAATTGGTTTCCCACCGCTGAGAGAGCACACACTGAAAAATGTCCCCCGCTTTGATGTACTCGTGCGTCCGTGCGACCATTTTCTCAAAGTCGGCCTGGCTCATGTTCGGGGTAAAGCGGATCGCCGTCCGCCGGCGTTTGGCCTTCTTGGAACGCAACGGCCGGCGCAGCCTGGCAATCATCTGTTCGATGCGAGCGGTCGCCTCCTTGTACGCGGCTCTGACGTCCCGGTCCGAGGCAGACTTCAAATGCGCGTTTGCCACCACTTTGATTTTCTGCGCGACGTTATCGAAAATCAGCAACGTTTCGGTCAGTAAAAAGGCAAAATCAGGAAGGCCGACTGAGTCCTTGCGGCGCGAGGGAACCTTCTCGAACGTCTTGACCATGTCATAGCCAAGGTAGCCCACCGCGCCGCCGACAAAGCGGGGAAGGCCGGGCACGGTCACCGGACGATAAGCCTCCATAAATTCACGCAGCCGATCGAGCGGAGCGCCCCGGCTCGGCACTCTGCGGCTGCGCGCACCCTGTTTAATAACCAAATCGCCACGGTCCTCAACCATGAGGATTGGAGAGCCGCTGCCAAGAAAGGAATAGCGCGCCCATTTCTCCCCTCCCTCCACGCTTTCCAACAGATAGGCGGATGGGCCATGGTCTATTTTGGCAAAGGCCGACACCGGCGTGTCCTGGTCGGCGAGGATCTCGCGGTAAAGGGGGATGAGGTTTCCCTCTCTGGCGTAATCGCGGAACTCGTCAAGACTGAGCGAATAGGTCGCCGTGGCCATCTTCTCTCTTCCGTGCTATTCCGTTCCCACCTGTAATTTCTGGCCCACTTCAATAATGTCGTCTGGAAGCTTATTCATCTTCTTGAGCTTGTCGACATCGATGCCGTACCGGCGGCTGATCCGGAACAACGTTTCTCCGGGCTTTACGACATGGATATTGGCGCTGGACTTGGGAGCAGGGGCCAAGTCGGGACTCAAGAGGCTGTCTTTTGCAGTCAGGTCTTTCGGGAGATCGGCTTGAAGGCCGCTGAGATCGCTCAGCATATCAGGTGCCGGAGCCGATTTTTTGGCCTTGGGCGATCCTTTCCGCAGGTCTTCCATGGCTTTTCGTTCCAGCAGCGCTGATTCCTTGACGGCTTCCGCTTCTTCCTGCAGCCGCCCCATCTGTTCCCGCGCGGATTGCACCTGAGCGGAGAGTTCCCGATTGCGGGCTTCGAACTCAGTCAATTCCTTTTTGGTGCGCTTCACTTCGCTGTCCAGTTCAGCCGTTCGCTTTTCTTCTTGGGCGAGCAGGCGTTGGAAGTTGAGACTGCGCGCTTTCTCGGCGTTATATTTTTCCTCCAGCACCACGCATCCGCTCGACAACGGTCCGCCGCATAGAATGACCAGGCCCAGTGCGATCCTACCCAATGTCCGCTCGTTCACTCCGTGCTCCTCCTTATGCATAGATGCCTCCTGTGCGCCATGCCGACCGTCGGACGATCGGCGGCCATGCGCTCTGACCCTCTTTTGAAGCGGTAAAGTGACTTAGAATAGTGGCCAACGTTGCGAAAGTCAAAGCGAAGTACGGCTGGTCCATCGTTTGACCGGCCTCCGACCCTATGCTACCGTCACCCCCGTTTCTCCGGTATAGTACCGGTGAGCGACGTCGGGTGCTATCGACTCACCCGCGCCTCTTCCTTTGGCTGGTCTCGGAGTCACCCTTGTCCGGCAGCAGCGCAAACTCTTCCCCAGAAACCCCTCAAGCGGTTCAGGACCGGATCAACCGACTACGGGAAACGATCCGGCACCATGATCATCTGTACTACGTCAAAGACCGCCCGGAGATTTCTGATGGGGAGTACGACCGTCTGTTCCGGGACTTGGTCGAACTGGAACAAGCATATCCCGATTTGGTCACCGGTGATTCCCCGACGCAACGCGTCGGTGCGGCGCCGCTCGACGAACTTGGAAAAATCCAGCATGAGCGCCCCATGCTCAGTCTTGATTCCCTGGTCGATCCCCGCGACGTGCTGCTGTTTGATCAACGAATGAAGCGTGAACTGAGCGTTGATGAAGTGGAATATACAGCCGAACCCAAGTTCGACGGACTGTCTGTGGAATTGGTCTATGACGACGGTCGTTTTGTGCGAGGGTCGACGCGGGGCGACGGGAGCACGGGCGAGGACGTCACCGTCAACCTCCGCACCATTCGTTCCCTGCCGCTTCAGCTTCATACCATCGCGGACCGGCCCTCGCATCTGGTCGTCCGCGGAGAAGTCTATATGCGCCTCCAGGATTTCCAGGCATTGAATCGCCGCATAACGGAACGCGGCGATGATCCGTTCGCCAATCCGCGCAATGCGGCGGCCGGCTCCCTCCGCCAGCTTGATTCGCGCGTCACGGCCGGCCGGCCGCTGGTGGTGACCTGCTATGAAGCGATTGTCATGGATGTCCCATTGCCGCCTACACACTGGGAGGAGCTGGAATCGCTGTCGCGTTGGGGGTTGCCGGTGCCGACGCATCGACGCTGCTGCCGAGTGATCGAAGAAGTGATGGCGTTCCACCGTGAGACTGAACAACAACGAGACCTGTTGGCCTACGAAATCGACGGGGTCGTCGTGAAGGTGAACCGCCGGGACTGGCAGAACCGGTTGGGCATGAAGTCACGGAGTCCACGCTGGGCGGTGGCCTTCAAGTTTCCTCCGCGAAAGGAAATCACCATCGTGCAGGACATTGCGGTGTCCGTCGGCCGCACGGGGACCTTAACACCCGTGGCTTTGCTGCGGCCGGTTGAGGTCGGCGGGGTCACGATCAGTCGTGCGACGCTGCATAATGCCGACGAAGTCGCGCGCAAAGATATTCGCGTGGGCGATACCGTCAGAATCGAACGTGCCGGCGACGTGATCCCCGCGGTGTCCGAGCGGGTGCCGGTGCCGGGAGAAACGCGCTCTGACCCGTTCATGATGCCCGATCGCTGCCCGGTGTGCGCGTCTGCGGTGGCACGGGAAGGCGCGTACTTCTACTGCACCGGACAAGCGGCCTGCCATGCCCAATTAAAGGGCTCGATCGAACACTTTGCGTCGAAGCAGGCGATGAATATCGAAGGCCTGGGCAAGAAAACGGTCGCCCAGCTGGTGGATTCCGGGTTGGTGAAGAACCTGGCCGATCTCTACCGGTTGACGCGTGCACAGCTGCTCACGCTCGAGGGCTTTGCCGACCGCTCGTCGGCATTGCTGCTGGAATCACTCGAACGCAGCAAGCATGTGTCATTAGCGCGGTTTCTTCTGGGTTTGGGCATCAGGCAGGTCGGCCAACATATTGCCAAAGTGCTCGCCAGGGAATTCGGCTCGCTCGAGGCCATCATGGCGGCGGATCTCGATCGGTTTCAAGCCATCAAAGAGATCGGACCGGAAATCTCGGCCAGCCTCGTGTTATTTTTTCAAGAAGACTCCAACCGGCAGGTGATTGCTCAACTCTGCGAACTGGGCGTGTCCATTGAACGTCAGCCGGTGGACGTGGCGGGAACGTTACCGCTTTCAGGGAAGGTGTTTGTATTTACCGGCGGCCTGGATTCCATCGGCCGGGATGACGCGAAAGCGCTGGTCGAACGCCTGGGAGCGACTGTTTCCTCGAGTGTCAGCAAGAAAACCAGCTATGTGGTCGCAGGTCACGATCCAGGTTCGAAGCTGGATCAAGCGAGACAGATGGGCGTCCATATACTGAGCGAGGAGGAGTTTCGGGAGGTTGTGAAGCCGGTCAGCTGACAGGATTCAGGCTTGCCGCTTCCACAGCGGTCGCGACTTTCTCATCCTTGAATATATGGACGCTCCGGATCGATCGGGGATCCGCCTCATGGACCACTAACCGGCAATTCCCGATACGGATTTCTTCGCCCACTTTTGGAATCCGGCCGAGTTCTTCCTGGACCAGCCCGCCAATCGTGAGTGCCTCGTCTCCCAGTTCCACCTTGAGGAAGTCGTTCACTTTCCGCACTTCTGTCCGTCCATGCACAAGGATCTGGCTTTTGCCGATGCGCTTGATCAGTTCCTCGGTGATGTCGGTTTCATCCACAATCTCGCCCACGACTTCTTCCAACAGATCTTCGAGGGTGACCAGACCCATCACGCCCCCGTATTCGTTCACGACGATTCCCATGTGCCGCTTCTCCTGCTGGAACTGCTTCATGAGGTCGTCCGCGGTCTTTCCGGCCGGAACAAAGAGCGGCGGATGCGCAATATCGCGCAACCGGACTTCGACCCTGCCTTTTGCCAATTCGGTCAGCGCCTTTGACTTGTAAAGAACCCCGGTGATGTTATCGAGCGTGGTGTCATACACTGGAATTCTGGAATATTTCGAGTTGTAGAGCAGCTCCTGCGCTTCCTTGAGGCGCAGGTTCCCATCAAGGGAAAAGACATAAATGCGCGGAGTCATTGCATCCTCCGCTGTGATGTCCTTCAGTTGAAAGACGTTCTTAATCATCTTCACTTCTTCAGACTCGAGGGCGCCGGCCTTGCCGCCTTCATCCAACATAATCTTCAATTCTTCCTCGGTCACCAATGGAAGCGTGAGCCCTTTTCCGCCGGTCAGCTTATGAATGAGCGGCACCATGAAGAAGAGGATCGGTCTCAGCAGAACTTGTACGCCATAGACCGGATAAGCCATGTTCAATGTCACCGGCACAGCGAACTTAGCCGCCAGCGTTTTCGGGATGACGTCAACCGAGACCAGAAGCACAAACGTCAGATATGCCCACCATGACCGCGATGGCCTCGTCGAAAGTGGTCTTGCCACCATAGGCGTTCAAAGTAATAAAGGTGGCGAACATGGGAATGGCGGTTCCCACGAGACGGTCACCCACCAGAATCGTCGAAAGGAGTTTCTGAGGATCGCTTCTGAGTAGAAGCGCCATGGCCGCCCGTTTACTGCCGTTTTGAGACAGCGCACGAAGACGGGTTTCATTCACGGCGAAGAAGCCGATCTCCGCGGTCGAAATAATAGCGGATAACCCTATCAATCCCAAAAGGATGAGGATGTCCATAGCTGTGATGGATTAGGGACGTCCAACCAAGTGGGTTGGTCTGAGCAGGAGCCGGCTGTCACCGGAAAAAGAACCCGATGACTGGCCGAGTGAAGGTTCCATGAACGCGATGATCGGGCCACATGGCGGAGTCATCATTGCCCATACATGTATCACAGTGGATCAGCGCGATCAAGCAATCTCAGGAAACTTCGCATCATATCAACCATTTACGCAGGCATGTAGAGCGCGGCTTTAGCCGTTGTCATCCCGAACTACAAAGGATTGGAGGCGATACATGCGGTCGATTCGCGTTGAGGCTTGTTGCGCCTCGGCCTCCGTTGAATATTGTCCCACCTGAACTCGATAGCGGCGGCCCTCAGGCAAGTCTGCTGGAAGAACCCGCCCGCCGGGATAGTCGATGCGCACTCGTTCATAGAGAGCTTTTGCGTTTTGGAGGTCCGCGAAGGCGCCCACTTGTAGGCGGAGGAACCCCATTCCTTCCGGCCTCGGCGTATATCCGACCACACGGAGTTCGATCCGATCCGTCCCGCTGCCCGTCATACCGAGGGCTCGCGCCCCTGCAAGCGAGAGGTCCAGAATTCGTCCCCTGGCAAAGGGTCCACGGTCATTGATTCGCACGGTGACGTAACGTCCGGAAGTGAATGAACGGACGACGGCGATCGATCCAAGCGGGAGGGTGCGATGGGCGGCGGTGAGCTGATACATATCGTACCGTTCTCCGTTGGCTGTTTTGTTGCCGTGAAACCCAGGACCGTACCAGGAGGCCATACCCTGTTCCACAAAGCCGATGGGGTAGCCTGGAAAGCGATCGACGGGCGGCGGTGCGCTGGTACAGCCGTGCACGAGCACCGCGGCGACCAATGTCACGGCGAGCGCCGACAGGCGAGCAGTCCGATTGGACGGCCCCGTCGGCATGAATTAAAACTCGTCGAGCGATTTGTTGCGAAGGATGGTCTGCGCCTTTTCCGTGTTCGAGACAGTGAGCACGACGATCGCGCGCTTCCCTTCCCGGGAGGGTGTACAGTATCCGCACTTCACATTGATCCGGCTCTGGGTCAGAAGATCCGCGACTTGCTTCAACGCGCCCGGTTTGTTCTCCAGGCTGAGAATGAGAGCCGTTTCTTCGCCGAATTTGATCTTGGCTGCCTTCAATGCCGCCCGCGCGCCATCCAGGTCGGCCACAAGCATGCGAAGTTTGCCTGTTCCGGTCACTTCCGGCGCCGAGAATGCCTTAATGTTGACACCCGCTTCGCCCAATACCGCAGCGACGGCGGCGAGAACACCGGGTTTGCTTTGTCCACTGATGACTAACTGGGTCGTCGTAGGCATCGTTCGCTACTCCCTATCCATGCGATCGGCGGTAGACAGCTCAATGAGCATACAATTTCACGTCTTCGTCCGGGAATCAAGTCTCCTCACGGCGAGTATGTGGTGTCTGTGGGCTAGTATCGATCAAACATGATCATGCTTTGCGTCTGCCCTGGCGGTACTTTTTCAATGGAGACCAAGATCTGCAGTGATGATTGGTGGACGAGGATGGCACAGGCTTTCCCCGTCGTCTGATCTTGACCTGTGAGTGTGAGGAGCGCGGGGCTCTGATATCCCACCGAGTCCACCCGGACCGCTGCTCCCGAGGGCAGAAAAGCCACGACTTCCAATTGTTCGTCATGCTCCAACTCCTTCTGCATCTCAGCTAAGCGACTTTTCAAGCGATCTGCGAAACGCCTCGCCGTCGTCGGATCGTCCACCCCCCTCTCCTCCATGGAGGGGATACTGATTTGCGGCAGCAGACTCATGAGACTCATTGCGTTTCTCCCTGCTCCTGAACCACCTACGCCGGACCGCTACCGGTCAAAGGTTCTGCACCGTTTCGATGGATTGTTCAGAGCCTGTTCCTGCTTTCTCCAGCAACAAGGGTTCGGCCTCGGCTCCAGTTTCTATCTGCGCTGTGTCCTCAGGAGCATCCGCTGGTAGCGCCGCAACTGACACACTTAAGGCAGGTGCCATTCCTCACCATGGTGAATTGCTTGCATTCCGGACAGGGATCGCCCTCATAGCCCTTCACTTTGGCACTCTGGACCTCGGTCAGGGTGAGCGTCTCGCGCATAATTTCCACCTGCCTGGCAACACTGTGGCCGTTTCCATGGCCATTTCCCTTACCACCGTTCCGGCGGATGGGAAGATGTTCTGTAAGGACCGACGACTTGGCGAGCGCATCCATGTCCGCTTCTTCCTCGAAACATTCCGGATCCATCTCGTCTTTCTTCACCGAATCCATCCGCAGATCCTCTTCCTTGACCTGCGCCAGGTCGTACCGATCGAGATAGGTGACGGCCAGCTCACGGAAGATGTAATCGATGATCGACGTGGACATTTTGATACGGTCATTGAGCTTGACCGGGCCGTTGGGCTCGAACCGGGTGAACACAAAGGCCTCGACGAACTCCTCCAACGGCACGCCGTGCTGAAGTCCGAGGGAAATCGCAATCGCGAAGCAATTCATGAGGCTCCGGAAGGCGGCGCCTTCCTTGTGCATGTCGAGAAAGATCTCTCCCACTGTGCCGTCCTCGTACTCACCGGTGCGCAGATACAGCTTGTGCCCGCCTACAATGGCTTTTTGCGTATACCCGTTCCGCCGGCCAGGCAAAGGCCGCCGTTTTGCCAGATATCGGACAAGCACCCGTTCGGTGATTTTTTCTGCCACCGCCATGACATCATTCGAGGTCTCGATCGCCTTTCCACTATCTGTGGAGGCACTCAAGGGTTGACTCAGCTTCGAGCCATCGCGATAGAGCGCAACCGCCTTGACCATGCTTTTCCATGACAGAAGATAGGCGGCTTTGACATCTTCCAGTGTGGCATCGGCAGGCATATTGATGGTCTTGCTGATCGCCCCGCTGATAAAGGGCTGCGCCGCAGCCATCATGTGAATGTGGGCATCTACCGCAATGTAACGCTGCCCGATTCTGCCGCAGCGGTTCGCGCAATCGAAGACCGGGAGGTGTTCGGCCTTTAGATGTGGCGCGCCTTCGACTGTCATGGTCCCACAGCAGTAATCGTTGGCCGCAGCCACTTCCTCCTGGGTAAAACCAAGGACTTTCAGCATATTGAAGTTGTTGTCGCTGAGTTGTGCCTTGCTCAAACCGAGTTTTTCCAGGCAAAACTCTTCACCCAGCGTAAATTTGTTGAAAACGAATTGGATCTCGAATGCCTGGGCCAGGCTGCTCTCCAGTCGATTCAAGGCGGCGTCATCAAACCCTTTCTGCCGTAAGGTGTCATGATTGATAAACGGCGCGCTCTTCAATGTCTGTGCGCCCACGCAATAGCGAATGATATCCTGCGATTCCGCTTCGCTATAACCCAGTGCGGCCAGGGCCGCGGGCAAGCTCTGATTGATGATCTTGAAGTATCCGCCACCCGCCAATTTCTTGAATTTCACGAGGGCAAAATCCGGCTCGATTCCGGTCGTGTCGCAGTCCATGACTAGACCGATCGTGCCGGTCGGGGCAATGACGGTCACTTGCGCGTTGCGGTATCCATAGGCGGTGCCCAGTTCGAGCGCGCGATCCCATGCCCGACGGGCGGCAATCAGGAGGTCAGGAGGACAGTGTTCCGGCTGAATTCCGGCCGGCGTGATCGTGAGGCCTTCATATTCCTCCGGAGGCGTATTGTAGGCAGCCCGCCGGTGATTTCGAATCACCCGCAGCATGTGATCGCGG
Source organism: uncultured Nitrospiraceae bacterium (assembly GCA_963728135.1). Lineage (GTDB taxonomy): Bacteria > Nitrospirota > Nitrospiria > Nitrospirales > Nitrospiraceae > Nitrospira_D. The sequence goes on from CAVSJC010000021.1 coordinate 114,595, forward strand.
TTCTTCGCATAACCGGGGAATGGCCAGAGCTCCGCCGCCATTTCCGCTGAGGCGCTGTACGATTCACCGGTCATGATGGAGGTAATCGATCCGCACATGGCCAAGGCCTTGGGGGAGTCGTAGGGAATTCCTTGACGCATGAGCACGGTTCCCATGTTGGCGTAGCCTAATCCGAGCGTGCGGAATTGATAGCTTTTCTCGGCGATCGACCGGCTGGGAAACGACGCCATGAGGACGCTGATTTCAAGCGCAATCGTCCAGAGCCGGACGGCATGACGGAAATCCTCCAACTGAAACTCGCCATCCGCCGTGTAGAAGGTCGCGAGGTTCAATGACGCGAGGTTACATGCCGTGTCGTCGAGGAACATGTATTCCGAGCAGGGATTGGACGCATTGATTCGGCCGTCCTCAGGGCAGGTATGCCATTCATTGATCGTCGTGTCGTACTGAGTCCCCGGATCGGCGCAAATCCAGGCTGCCCAGGCGATACGATCCCACAGGTCCCGCGCTTTGATCGTCTTGCACGCCTTGCCGTTGGTGCGCCGTTTCAGTTGCCAATCGCTGTCTGCCTCAAGGGCGGCGAAGAATTCATTTGGGATTCTGACGCTATTATTGGAGTTCTGGCCGGACACCGTCTGATACGCTTTCCCGTCCCAGTTCGTATCGTATTCGTGGAAGACAAAATGCGTGAACCCCTGCTGTGCGTAGGAAAACATCCGTTGAATGTAGGCTTCCGGCACCATGTCTCTGCGGGCCGCCGCCAATGCGTCGCGTAAAACCGGATTCGTCTTCGCATCCAAATCGGCTTTCATCTGTCCGTCGGCGCCGACAGTATGACAGGCCTTCAATACGGCGTTCAGGCGCTGGGCGCAAATCTTCGATCCTGTGACCATGGCCGCGACTTTTTGTTCCTCGACGACTTTCCAATCAATAAATTCTTCGATGTCCGGATGGTCGAGGTCTAAACACACCATCTTGGCCGCTCGACGCGTCGTTCCTCCTGATTTGATCGCGCCCGCGGCCCGATCACCGATCTTCAGGAAAGACATCAGGCCCGAGGATCTTCCCCCCCCGGAGAGACCTTCTCCGTCACCACGCAGCTTCGAGAAATTCGTGCCTGTGCCTGAACCGTACTTAAACAGCCGGGCCTCACGGACCCACAGGTCCATGATCCCGTTTTCATTGACGAGGTCATCCTCAATAGACTGGATGAAGCAGGCATGCGGCTGGGGATGCTCAAAGGCGTTCGTCGCCTTCACGACTTCACGCGTTTTTGGATCGACGTAATAATGTCCCTGGGCCGGTCCTGACAATCCATACGCATAGTGAAGCCCGGTGTTAAACCACTGAGGAGAATTGGGCGCCGCCATCTGCCGTGCGAGCATGCAACACATCTCATCGTGAAAGGATTCGGCATCCTCCGGCGTCTTGAAGTAGCCGTATGACTTGCCCCAGTGTGTCCAACATCCCGCCATCCGCTCAAATACCTGTCGGGCATCGCGTTCCCCACCCAGCACAGGCTTCCCATCCGCCTGAAGAACCGGCTGACCATTCGCGTCCTTTTGCGGGACTCCAGCCTTGCGGAAGTATTTTTGCGCCAAAATGTCGATGGCCAGCTGAGACCACTGCTCGGGTATGTCAAGGTTCTCGAGCTTGAACACCGTGGACCCATCCGGATTACGAATTTCGGACGAACGCTTGACGAAGGTGAGACCTTCGTACGGACTTTGCCCGCGCTGGGTAAATCTCCGCTCTATTTTCACAGTCTTCCTCCTTTTAGAGGCATGTGGACGGTCATGCTGGCCTGCTTAAATGGGGTCATCAAGGGCGCCGTATTCGGGTGGTCATAAATATGAGACTCATCGCGGAGTGACTACATATAGCTATCCCGATTTTTTGTCAATACCAAATATTGTGGATTGGCTGGGGAATGCGAGGAAAAGCTGTGGATAGCACGGAACCGAATATGGTAGCGGAAGAGCGTCGAATCCGGAGCACTTATCCACAGAAAAGAGAGTCGTGAGTCAGCGTTCTTCGGACCCGATTCAGAACGCCATGCGGCCGATTTTTAGCGTCGCTTCATCGACACCTTTCACAGGGATGAAACGCCCGGCAACACCGATCACCAGGACCTCTGTACCATTGACCTGAGTCTTATACCGGCTCAACAATCCCCAGTTTTGCCGAGTCGTCCGAGGACGGACTGCGCTCTCAAGAAGGTCCTTGCTTCGAGCGGCATAGATCTGTCGAATCACTTGCTGCTCCCGGGTCGGCGTCGTCTGATCCATCTTGTCGAGCGCTCGGCCAAGCTCCCGCTCCACAAACCGCAGGTAGTCGTCCATCGTCGGATTGGAAAGCGCCAAAGCGATCGCAAAGACGAGCGCGAAAACAATAAGGCCTAAGCGGATGAGGGTCATCAAGGTCGCGATTCGGTTGTTTGACAAAGCATGAACGGCCCCTTAGCCTAGCGCCCGCTGGAGCAGCCATTTATCCATCAATCGATGTGGGGAGGATACCATGTTCGTCTGGAGTAAAAAGCTTGTCGCCGTGCTATTGAGCGCCTTTGTGGTGCTTGTAGGATTGTTTTTCTTCCTCGGAACACCCGGGAGCACCAGCGGATTGAAGATTCACACGACCAGATGGATGGCATTGAATTATGCGGGTCTCCTGATCTGGCTCTTTGTGTGGATGATCGACCAGGCGAGAGTCCGCGGGCGAAATGTGTGGTTATGGCTGGTTCCCTTCATCGTCGCGCCCCTGCCCACCCTCATGCTTTTTGTGCTGTTCCTTCAGAGGAAACTCGCCCCCTGACATCCTACATACGCCCCTACGCCGTCTGCTGCACTGGCAAGGCGGCTTCCTCTCCGCCGATGGCCATATGACGACGCAATCGCCACACCGCCCACAGCCCCGGAATCGCGATTAAAAAAGTCACGAAGAAAAATTGAGGCCACCCTAGGGCCTCGACCACTCCGGCGGAAGGCCGTCCGGCGAATACACGTCCCAACGCTTCAAGCGATGACAGCAACGCAAACTGTGTCGCGGTATAACGCTGATCGCACAATGACATCACGAATGCGACGAAGGCAGCGGTCCCCATTCCCCCGGTCACATTCTCGACGACGACGGCGGCCAGCAGCACGGCCGAACTCTTTCCTGCCAGCGCGACGGCGACGAATCCCAAGTTAGAAACAGCCTGGAAAATTCCAAAGAGCAGCAGTGACTGAAATAATCCTGACCTCGTCATCATGACCCCTCCAATCAGTGCCCCTATGAGGGTCGCGATGATGCCGACTCCCTTGGCGGCTCCGACCTCTGTAGCCGAGAAGCCGACGCCGCCGATGAAGAATGCCGTTTGAAGCGACGATGCGAAGGCATCACCGAGTTTGTAGAGCACGATCACGGCAAGAAAAGCCCACGCATGCGGACGGGAAAAAAACTCGCTCAGAGGTGCGCCCACAGCCTCCGCCAGACTCTTGGGCGGGTGTCCCAGTTGGGCCGGCTCAGGACTTACCATTATGGTGACAGTTCCGGCCATCATGACGGCCGCCATCATTCCATAGGTCATCGGCCATCCGACGTGATCGGCCAACATCAAGGCGCCGGCGCCCGCCACCAGCAGCGCAATACGATATCCATTTACCCAGACGGCTGCACCCAAGCCGCGTTCATGAGGCTGGAGCGTTTCGGTTCGGTAGGCATCGAAGACGATATCGAGTGACGCAGACAGAAAGGCGACGAGCACGGCGAAAGCCGCCAGCCGTTCCGGTTGATCGTGGGGGCTTGAAAGCGCCATCAACACCAAACCCAAGGCGACGCATACTTGAGTTAAGAGCATCCAGCCCCGGCGGCGGCCGAACCAGGGAGGCACCAGGCGGTCCATGACTGGCGCCCAGAGAAACTTCAGTGTGTACGGAAGGCCCACCAGAGTGAAAATCCCGATGGTCTTCAAGTCGACACCTTCTACCGCAAGCCAAGCCTGTAACGTGCCGGCTGTCAGTGCCAAGGGCAGGCCTGAGGCAAATCCCAAGGGCAGCATGACGCCGAGGCGCGGGTTCAAGATGGATTGCAGATAGGTCTTCACGCGCGTAGTTCACGGGGAAATAGGACAGGACAAGTCAGAGAATACCATTGGGTTGCAGACTTTCGGAGCACAATCATGAAAGAGACGGGTGCGCTGGCCGGATTGACGGAGATCGGGGTCCTAACAAGGCTGCCCGTTGAAGAGACAGGGTTTATAGCGGGAAGTATCGAACTCAATGCCTTCTTGATAAATCCGTTCATTGCCGTTCACGCCATCCTGCTCCGGATCGTTCCACATCGTGTGGTCCCACCAATAGAAAAGAGGCTGAGCTTCAGTCTGGTATACAGGATTGCCGTACGTACTCCTGGCGTACTCCTGGACGAGTCTACCGGTGACGTAGTCGATGTGACCGTTGCCTGTGAGCGAATACAGCATGATGAACAAACGCGCTTCATGGTCATACAGTTCGTCGACTCTTGTGGTGAGGTCAGGCTCGACTGGCAGTGGTTCTTTTGACCAGCCTACATGATCAGGAGCGGCCGCCATCAAGAAGACGACTAACACGATGGAAAGGCGGGTAAGCAATGGTGACTCACGATGGGGTGTGATCACAGCTCGGATCCTACCATGCTCGGGGGTGCGAAGAAAACGCCGGAAGACGAGCCTTGCCGGATGGTCCCGCGTCTCCCTATAATGCCGCGGCTATGTCATCTAAACGCGCATCGCTGCATACATTAGGATGCCGCCTGAATCAGGCGGAGACGGCCATTCTCAGGGAAGGTTTGCGGCAGAAAGGCTACCAGATCGTCGACTTCGGCCAGCCTACAGACCTGCTGGTCCTCAATACCTGTTCTGTCACGGAAGATGCGGAGCGTACCTCTCGTTACGTCATCCGCAAGACTTTAAAGCATTCGCCAGAGGCCTTTGTCGCCGTCACAGGATGCTACGCTCAGACAGGAGCGGACGGCCTCAAAAGGCACACGGGGGTGGATCTCATTGTCGGCAATCAATACAAGCTTGACCTGCCGGCCTACCTGCCGGCCGCCCAGGCCCTCGAGAAGCGGTTGAAGCCCGAGGTGTACCATACGAAAACCATCGCCCGCGAAGATTTTCAGCTTCCTCAATACGGAACTCCGGACTCCACACGCGCGCTGTTGAAAATTCAAGACGGGTGCAGCGCCATGTGCAGCTTCTGTATCATTCCGTTTGCCCGCGGCCAGGAGAGGAGCCGGGAGCTGGCAGATATAATCCGAGAGGCTGAGAGTTTGGTTGCGCGGGGGTTTCGTGAGGTCGTGTTAACCGGCGTCAACATCGGCCAATATAATCAGAGCGGTCACGACTTCTGTGCCCTGCTCCGCAAAGTGGAATGCATCAGCGGCCTTGAACGTGTGCGCATCTCTTCCATCGAGCCCACCACAGTGAGCGATGAGTTATTGGATGTCATGGCTGCATCCAAAACCATTTGTCCGTATCTCCACATTCCGTTGCAAAGCGGTGACGACGACGTCCTGTCCGCCATGAACCGGCGCCATACGGTTCGAGCGTATACACAGTTGATCGAACGTGTGGTGCGAGCGCTTCCCCATGTGGGCCTGGGAACCGATGTCATGGTAGGATTTCCCCGCGAGACAGAGGCCGCGTTTGGCAATACTGCTGCGGTAGCCTCGGAGCTCCCCTTCTCCTATTTGCACATCTTTCCCTATTCGTCGCGCCCCGGGACGGCTGCGGCGAGAATGACAGCGCAGGTTTCACCGCTGACGGTTCACAGGCGGTCGAAAATGCTTCATCGCCTTGATTGCGCAAAACGACTTGGCTTCAACAGGCAACAGATTGGGACGACTGAGCGGGTGCTCTTCGAGTCGGGTTGCCAAAACGGGTATCGACATGGGACCACATCAAATTTTACCAGGGTGGCAGTGGCCGGCAATGTCGACCTGCACAATCAGATAAAGTGGGTGACAATGACTGCGGCAACTGACCGATCGGCCATCGGACAGATAGTGGCTGGACATGAACTGGCGAGACGTCCCATAAGAGTGTTTCATGAGCCATCAGCGGGGGGGCCACGTGCATAAAGTGCATATCGAGACATTCGGCTGTCAGATGAACGAGTCTGATAGTGAACTCGTTCGCTCGATGCTGAAGCGCGAGGGCTTCGGGTTTACGGAAGATCGAGAAGCGGCCGACGTCCTGCTCGTCAATACCTGCGCCATCCGGGAAAATGCGCACAAGAAAGTCTATGCGCACCTCAGGGAACTGAAGGGGCTCAAAAAGAAACGTCCCCTGGTTGTCGGTGTGTTGGGATGCATGGCGCAAAATCTCAAGGCCGAATTGGCTGAAAAAGAACCGCTTGTCGATGTGCTGGCGGGACCGGATGCGTACCGGCAATTGCCGATGCTGATTTCAACGGCGCTGCAATCTCAGGAGGAAGGCTTTTCCAAGCAGGGTTTCGCGCTCGACCTTTCGGAATATGAAACCTATGAAGGCGTGCTGCCTGACAGGGACAGCGGAGTCAACGCATGGATCACGGTCATGCGGGGCTGCGATAATTTTTGTTCGTTTTGTGTCGTCCCCTACACCAGAGGCCGGGAACGGTCTCGCGACCCTCAAGCGGTCCTCGTCGAGGCACGTGACGCAGCTCACCGTGGATTCAAACAAATCACGCTCCTTGGACAAAACGTCAATTCCTACCACTATGATGAATGGGATTTCGCCAGACTCATCTCTGCGGTGGCGGACACGCCCGGCGTGGAACGGGTACGGTTCACCTCGCCGCATCCCAAAGACTTTCCAGCCGCCTTAATCGACGCCGTTGCCAAACATCCGAAAATCTGCAAACACATCCATTTACCCCTTCAGGCCGGGAGCGATCGTATCCTCGATCTGATGGGACGCACATACACGAGCGCGGAATACCGGAGCCTTGCCGATCGCATCAGACGGCAGATCCCTCAGGTCGTGCTGACGACGGATATTATCTGTGGCTTCAGCTCGGAGACCGCAGAAGAGTTTGAGGACACCTATCGATTAGTGAACCAGGTTCAATTCGACTCGGCGTATATTTTTAAGTACTCTGAACGGAAGCACACGATTGCGGCTCGCAAGTATCCGGATGACATTCCCGAAGATATCAAAGGTTCTCGCGTATCGCGGCTGGTAGAGCTCCAACGACGAATCACTTTAGAGCGGAACAAGGCCATGATAGGCGCCGACCTTGTGGTACTTACAGAACGAGATGCCACTCGCTCGGCCAGCCAAGGAATGGGAAAAACCGACGGCAATATCACGGTGGTATGGGATAAAGGCCATGATCCTTTTTTGCCGGGGCAGTTGCTGACCAAACGGATTGTTGACGCCTCCGCCGCTACCCTCTACGGCGTGTGAGCCTCCTGGCTTTGTTACTCCAAGCACAAATCTGCACTCATCTGCCTTCAGACTGAACATTTTCTGACAGTCTTTCGTCAAAATTCCTCCTCGCTCGTGGAAAAGAATTGATCGGCTGCCTCACTACCTCCAAACGCACCGCCGGTCCTTTTCCGAGTGCTTGAATAAATCAGAGATACAACTCATTGATATGTCATCCTGTTCTTCACTCTTCGTTGGCCATAGGCTTGTGAGATTGATAACCGGGTGAGGCGACCGAGGCATCCAGACGGCGTCATCCTTTTCACAAGGAGAAGAACTGTGAGGGCATGGAGATTGCTAAGCTGTTGATCGCCATGTCACTTTTCATGAGACCGTTCGATCTAGCTTCCCCGTCCACTTTCTTTTTTGGGAGCTCCGTATGACCCTCGAAACGATTATTTCGGTCGGCGTCCTCGGGTGGCTCGCGATGGGTATGTTGTTCATGGGCCTGGGTATCTGGTAGGCGGACACCCTGACGCCGCCTCCAAGTATGGCAGGCAATACCCGCCTCTTTTTTTGGCATAAAGGAGAATTACCGATGTGCACATGGCTACCGAGCCGGGGGTTTTACTTTGCGGGGACTGCGCTCTCTTTCTGTCTTTTGATGACCGGTTGTTCTCTGGGAGGTTCAAACCTCCATAAGAGTGCCAAGGGTTCAGTCCAGCTTCAAGAGGTCAGTGATTGGTCCTTCGAGGCCACCCATCCCGCCGTCATTGACCGCATGACGATGATGAAAATCCTTACTGGAGTCGTAGCCGAAGATCCTAGTCATCTAGCCGCCAAAATGCCCGCCAGTGGCAGCAAGCCAATGAGAGTTTTCAGCGATGAAGATGCCGAGTTTCTCGCTCCCCTGCTAGCCAACGGACTGTCTCAGGCGAAACCGGAACACCTTGTCGGTTTCACGGTGTCTTCATCGGCAGGGTCAGGCGCTGAACCCACGGCGGGCACCCTCTACGTGCAGGGCGGTTCTCTGTATTTAACCCTCTCTCCGGTTCGGGGCAGAAAGGTGTCGGCTTTCGTTCCGGCTGTCGCCGCTCGTATAGAAAAGGCGCCATCTTTCGCCGCGGTATCGGGCGGCATGTCAGTGATCATCGAGTATCAACTGTTGGCTAAGCATGCGTCGGGATCCCTGCCCGTTGGAAATGCAAGACAACTGGCAGCGGCGCCCGTTGCCGGAATGCCAGCGGTGAAATTTTCGGGCAACCCCGAGCCAGTACGGACAATGTCGGCTTCCAATCCAGCGGAATCCGTTGCTGCCGACATGAGTACTGACGAGTTGCTGAGTAAGAAGCTCGATGAGCTCCGTCAGGCTCGTGAAGTGAACAAGATGAAGCAAACCGAGATTGCGATGTTGAGAAAAGAAGCCGAATGGATGAAGCGGGAGCTGCGTGAACGGAGCGAGGAAATCAAAGCCTTAAGAACCAGCAAGGTATCTGCTCAAAAGAGAAAAGCGGTTGAAGCCTATTCAAACAGGTAGCGCCTGTTTTGATGGCTAGCTGACGTCCAATAACTCAGGCTGCAATAACACCACTTCCCGCGAAAGCGGCTGCCGAAACGTCATGCGACAATAACAGGCATACGTAACGTACGTGTCCTGCAGACAGTATCGGGCCAACTCGACACCCTGCCGATCCTCCCACATCTTCGCGACCTGCTCGCCGCTTCCCGATTTGGACTCGACCTGTAAGGCGCGTGCCAAGACGTCAAGCTTCACCCAGCCCCGCATATCCCAATTGCTCCAAATGGCCATCGTGTCATACACCGGCTCGGTCCGAAATTTGGCCAGATTGATCTCCATGGTCGGTTTGACCTGGTTCACGATGGACCGCTTTCGGAGAAACGGCAGGTCGAATCCAAGGCCGTTATGAGTAATAAAGAGGGTGGGTCGATCCTGACCCAGTCGAGCCCAGAATTGCCGCAGCAGCTCCCGTTCATTGGAGCCGTACCAGGCGACCGCGCTACGCGCTTCCATCTGATCGGAAAACTCCAGGAGGCCGATACACACAATCCGGCTGAATGTCCCATCGAATGCCGATTTGGCATAGAGCTCATCGTCGGCCTGTCGCTGTTCTTCGGCAGCACCGGCCGCAAACAAATCATAGTCGTCATCGGAAAGGTCCGGCTCGGGACTGAGCGGTGTTTTTCCGATGAGGCGTGCCCATTCATCACGCGGCGCTTGAATGGTTTCGATATCAAGAACGACTTTCATGTCACCTACCGGTCTGCGTCACGTTGCAACGCGTCAATGATGACCTGATCCGCAGGAGGAAAGGCATACTGAGGTAATTCCTTTGGCGCCACCCAGCGGATTTCCGCAGAATCGAGATTACTCGCCTCACCTTCTTCAATGCGGCAACGGAAAAAGTGCAGCTCGACGGTGCTGTCACCGTAGTCATGTCGCACGACCTGATAAGGCACCGGGGCATCGACCCGAACGCTCAACTCTTCAAAGAGTTCCCGCCTGAGGCATTCTTCAAACGTCTCCCCGTCCTCCCGTTTTCCGCCCGGGAATTCCCAGTAGCCCGCAAGGTGGACGCCGGGTTTTCGCCGAGCGATCAGATATCGGCCTTGCTCATGGATCAGGCCTGCGGCGACCTCGACCACTTTTCTTTTCATGATTCGCCGGTCCCGTTCGCTTTGGCGTCATACGGATAGGTTTTGCAAAATGCCTTCATGGGACACATGAGGCAATACGGATCTCTCGCGACGCACACCATTGCGCCGAAATCCATGAGTGCCTGATTGAAATCGTACCCTTTGCCGGGTGGAATCAGTGCTTCCGATACATTCCACAGCAGAGCCTTGTAAGACTTAGGATCACCGGCAGCAATAAAGACGCGATGCAGCACCCGGATGACGTTGGTGTCGAGAATCGGTGCATCTTCGTTGAAGGCAAAGGACCGGATGGCGCCGGCGGTATACCGTCCGATGCCTTTGAATGAAAGAAGCTCTTCAGCAGCCCTTGGCAACGTCCCTCCGTACCGTTCCACGGTTTCGCAGGCGATACTGTGCAATCGTTCCGGGCGAACGTTATAACCGAGCGGATACCAGGTTTTCCTCACCTCTGTCACGGGGGCACCTGCCAGCTCTTTAAATCCGGGATAGCGCTCTAGAAATTCGTGATACTTGGGAATCACGCGATCCACCTGCGTCTGCTGGAGCATGACCTCTGACACAAGAATATGGTAGGGATTTGAAGTGTTGCGCCAAGGTAAGTCACGCCCATGCTCTTGATACCATTTCAGCAGCCGTTGCTGGAACCGGCGTTTTACGGATGGTGAAATCGAGCCTGGCGCCGAGCGGCGTCTGCGCTTCATCTGAGGTGGACTTGCCATGCCAATAGGTCCTTGACCGCGGGCATTGTAGGTCTCCTCTGCTGCAAAATCAAACATCTGGAATTGTCGTGACTTGTCTACCCAGCGGGCGATTACACACGAGACTCCTGCGGAGTGGACAGACTGTTCAACGACGAACTCTCGTGGTAGGTTATTGCCATATGCAGCGGAGGGGAATCATGAACGACTGGATGACTGCCGCCTCTCGGACGCTCGTCTTGGCCATTTCCTCCTTTTTTGGTCTGGCTATTGTCCTTCCATTTCCGGCTACTAGCCATGCAGCGGATACAACTCCCTGGGAGTGCTCACAGTATGAAGGAGAGGCCCAGACTCGTTGCCTGAATGCATTCGTGGAGATGCAGCGCGAAAAAATCGGGCAGCTCGAAGGCCAATTGCAAGCGCAACAGGGGACCGTCAACCAGCTCAAGGATCAGGTGGACCGGCAATCTGCCGCAACGGCCGATTTGCAAAGACAGTTTTCCAGCCGGCCTCCGGTGACGGCCATCACGCCGATTCCATATGGCTATCCCTATGCTTATCCCTATGGGTATCCGCCAACCTTGGGGTTGGGTCTCTATTTAGGCCGTCCCTGGGCCTATGGAGCGCCCTACGCGTTTCGTCCCTACTGGGGTCCTCGTTATTACCGACCGTGGAGGCATGGACGGTAGCCAGTCAACATGGGGCCGCAGAGTCACAGCGTTCGCTGTTTTCGTTGACAAGCTCACCGTCAGCCACTAGCCTGCCAACAGGCTCATACAGCAGCACTTCGGAGGTCGAGGACGCACCATGGTCGTTCGTAAATTTCCACGATTTGCCGTCACCATCCCCACCATCCTCATCCAGCAGGACCGGTTACGCTACACAGCCTCTCTGCGCGATCTCTCTGTAAAGGGCTGCCGCGTTGAGAGCATCATTCGGCCCTTTACCGGGATGCAGCTGGAGATTCACCTGCAACTGCCCGACGAAGCCAATCCCGTTACCGTTGCCAATGCCGCCGTCCGATGGACGGGCTCACATGGAATCGGCGTCGAGTTTTTGACCATCGCGCCTCCCCAACAGGAACGTCTTAACCGCATTGTTGAGCGACTGTCGGCCAAAACCGGTCAGGCCTAGCCTCGCGAGCCTCCAACCGCGGTTGCTTTCAGACGCCTGCCTCCTTATCCTCAAGTGTGATGGAACTAACTGGCCTCACACCCGATCAATTGAAAGAGCTTGTCCGTGGTCTCGTCGATGACCGGCTCAGGGAGCTTCTAGGCGACCCTGATCTTGGGCTTGAGTTGGGGGCACCGCTTCAAGCCAGATTGAAAGCGTCTCTGCTCAGCACCGAGCGGATATCCGGCGATGAAGTGGCGGAGAAGCTTGGTCTTCGGTGGTAACCAATGGCGTGGTATCGACTCGCTTTCCGTCCGGCGGTCCTGGAGGATCTGCGCAAAGTCGAGCAACCGATGGCCCAGCGCTTATTTGAGAAAACGAAGTGGCTCGCGTCTAATGTCGACAACCTGCGGCATGAGCCGGTGGATCCGGCCCTTCCGGGTCTCTGTAAGTATGCGGTCGGAGACTGGCGGATTTTCTACTCGATCGACCGGACAGAGCAGGTGGTCGACATCCATCACGTCGTCCATCGCTCGACGTTGTAATCTGTATTGAGGCCGGGTTATGTCCGGCTAGATTCGGTCCTGGAGACTCGCGACATGCAATCCGAACCGGCCCTGAGCCGCGTCGTCGACATAGCGTTTCAGCGCATGACTGACGACGGGAAATGCCATGTCGCTCCAGGGAATAGCAGAGAGCGGAAACAGCCGGACCTCTAGACTTTCGGAACCCGGTCTGTAGGTAGGCGTGATCATCCTGCCACGGAAGACCAGATACACTTGCCCGATGTGCGGCAAGCTGAGCACGGCGTACAAGGAACTGATTGACACGTCCGCTTCCGCTTCTTCTTTGGTTTCGCGTATAGCGGCCTGCTCGGTGCTTTCACCAATTTCCATGAAGCCTGCCGGGAACGTCCAGAGTCCCAACCTCGGTTCGATGGCCCGTCGGCACAGAAGGACCTGATCATCCCACTCTGGAATGCAGCCCGCGACAATCTTGGGATTGTGGTAATGAATCAGTTCGCACTGATCACAGACATGCCGTAGCAGATTATCGCCGGCCGGGATCTTCTGAGTGACCGGTGCGCCGCAGTGGCTGCAAAATTTCATGGGTCTCCATGCGAGGCGAATTGACTACGATGGATAGCATACATTATCGCTGCTTTGCACCCTGTCCGCGCGGGCTCGAACCGGTCCTTCAACAAGAGCTCGACGAATTGAGGGTGACGGTCACGGCCCAGACTGAAGGGGGCGTGGCGTTCGAGGGCTCGCTTGAGGGCGTGTATCGGGCGAATCTTGAAAGCCGCATCGCCAGTCGCATCCTTCTCGAAATCGTCAGGCTTCCCTACCGATCGGAACAGGACATCTACGCGGCCGCCTTCGCCGTGCCATGGACTCAGTGGTTTCTTCCATCTCGGACCATCAAAGTGAAAGTCAGCGCCCGTCGCTGCCCGCTCCCCAGCCTGGACTTTGTCACCCTGCGCATCAAAGATGCCATCTGTGACAAGTTCATGAAGACCGCGCGGTCCCGGCCGGACGTGGACACCAAGAAGCCGGACGTTCGGATTGATGCATTTCTTGACCCGACGCATGTCACGCTCTACCTCGATACCTCCGGTGAACCCCTGTTTAAGCGAGGCTATCGTCATGGTCACAGCGAGGCTCCGGTGCGGGAGAACCTCGCTGCAGGTCTCCTGCGTTTGGCTGGCTGGAATGCGACGCAGCCACTCCTCGATCCGCTGTGCGGAAGCGGCACGATTGCAATCGAGGCCGCAATGCTTGCGCGGCAGGTGGCTCCAGGGTCGGGCCGCTCGTTCGGTTTTGAGAAGCTGACGGGCTTTAACGCTCGGCTCTGGGCATCTGTTCGAGCGGACTCTCAAGCGAAACAGTTGCCGCACAGTCCCGTCAGCATCAGGGCGTCCGACCGTGACGCTCAAGCGATTGAGATCGCTCGAGAGCACATCAATTATGCGGGTGTGGGATCTGATATTGCGCTCGTCCAGCAAGACATTTTTTCCGTCACGCCCTCGTCCGAGGGTGGCATCATCATGATGAACCCGCCATACGGTGTCCGCCTGGCATCCCAGGATGAATTGGATGAACTGTACCCACGGCTGGGACAGTGGATGAAGCAACGTTGCGTGGGATGGCAGGTGTACGTATTCACAGGCGATCTGAGACTGCCGAAGCTGATTGGCCTCGCCCCCTCCCGCCGGATTCCTCTCTACAACGGTGCGATTGAATGCCGTTTGTACTGTTTTCCGATTGTGCATGGATCGATGCGAAGGCGCACGGCGACATCCGGAACGACATCAGGGCCACTTCTCCATGACTAGCCACATTATTTTCTTCTAAGGTTCTCCCTCTTCCCCTTCACTTGACTTCCTCCTTCAGAGCGCTATCTGGGACCGTACTTATCTGAGCTGTGAAAGCGAACGGAAGGGATGCTTATGGAACATGAACCACGGTTACTCACGCTCCCGATACTTCCCGTCAAGCGCACGGTCCTGTTTCCCGGCGTGATGATGCCGCTGACGGTCGGTCGCCAGCGGTCGCTGGCCGCTGTGAACGCCGCCATGAAGACGGAAGAAAAAATGATCGTCGTCGTGGCGCAACGGGATCCTCATACCGAAGCGCCGGGACTGGCCGACCTCTACACTATCGGTACCAAAGCGACCATCAAACAAATCGGACAGTCCTCCGAGGGCACCATGCACGCGCTCGCACAAGGTTTGGAGCGCGTGGTGCTTCTGAAAGAGGAGCAATCCACACCCTACACGCAGGCGCGGGTGCGGACGCTTGACCGGCCATCCGACACCGGCACCGAGGTCCAGGCGCTGCATCGGGCAATACAAGAACTGGTCACTGAGCTGCCGCGTTTAATACAAGCGCCCGGCATTCAGGAAGCGGCGCTCGCCTTCGGCAACGAGGATGATCCCATCGCCCTCGCGTACCGGATTGCCTCGCTCATCAATTTATCGGTCATAGAAGAGCAAAAGTTGTTGGAGAGCGCGTCGACGGTTGATCTTCTTCGTGGTCTGTATGCCGCCTTGTCGAAAGAAATCCAGATTCTTCAATTGCGAGAGAAGATTGCGAGCGACGCGCAAGCGAAGATCGGGAAGAATCAACGCGAGTACATCCTGCGTGAGCAGCTGAAAGCGATTCAACAGGAACTGGGCGAGGACCAGAGCGAGGAAGGCGAAGTCTCGCACCTCAAGAAGCAAATTCAAGACGCCGACCTGCCTGACCACATTCGTAAGGAAGTGGAACGGGAACTGACGCGGCTAGGCAAAGTTCCGCCATCGTCGCCGGATCATCAGGTCCTCCGGAGCTATCTGGAGTTGGTGCTCGAACTGCCGTGGAGGAAAGCGTCCGAAGAACATCTCGACTTGTCAAAAGTCCGCCACGTGCTCGAAGAGGATCACTACGGCATCAAGGAAGTGAAGGAGCGGATCGTCGAACATCTCGCTGTGCTCAAGCTGAACCCGACTGCCAAGGCGCCGATCCTGTGCCTGGTCGGACCTCCCGGCGTCGGGAAAACCAGCTTGGGGCAGTCGATCGCCAGGGCCATGGGACGAACATTTGAGCGGTTTAGTCTCGGCGGCGTCCATGACGAGGCCGAACTACGCGGCCATCGCCGGACGTATGTCGGCGCTCTGCCCGGCCGGATCATTCAGGCGGTACGGCGAGCCGGCGTCAATAATCCGGTGCTCATGCTGGATGAAGTCGACAAGCTGGGCCGTGACTTCCGTGGAGATCCTGCCGCGGCGTTGTTGGAAATCCTCGATCCGGCCCAGAACCATACGTTCCGCGACCACTATCTGGATTTGCCCTTTGACCTCTCGAAGGTGTTTTTCATCACGACGGCGAACACGCTTGATACGATCAGCCAGCCGCTGTTGGACCGTATGGAAATCATCCGGGTCCAGGGATATAGCGAACATGAGAAGGCTGAGATCGCACGCCGGTATCTGTGGCCCCGACGTCTCAAGGAGGCAGGCCTGGATGCGAGTCAAGCCATTCTGCCCGGCGAGGTCTTAAACCTCGTGATCGGCCGCTATACCAGAGAGGCGGGTGTGCGTCAGTTGGAACAGATGCTGGGTCGATTGACCAGGAAAGTGGCATTGGCCTTCGCCGATCTTCCGGAAGGTCACGAGCGAGCTCCGGTGACTATTCAAATCGAGATGCTCGCCGAATGGCTTGGCTCTGAACGGTTCATGCCCGAAGAAGCCCGAAAGCAATTGCCGCCCGGCGTGGCGACCGGTTTGGCTTGGACGCCGACCGGAGGCGATGTGCTGTACATAGAGACCACCTTGCTGCCCGGAAGCCACGAGCTCACACTGACGGGCCAGCTGGGCGATGTCATGCAGGAATCGGCGCGTGCGGCGCGGAGCTATCTCTGGTCGCATGCGGGGAGTATGGGGCTGGGATATTTCCGGTTTAAACGGTACGGCCTTCACATCCATGTGCCGTTGGAGCCATTAAAGACGGCCCTTCAGCTGGTATCACCATGGCCACGTGCCTCGCCTCCACATAGGCGGGTAAGGTGGTATGGAGCGAGACGGCGACGACCGGCGAGATCAGCTTGAGCGGTCTGGTATCGCCGGCGGGCGGCATCAAGAAGTCCTGGCTGCACACGGTGCGGGCATGAAGCGGATTATCCGCCGAAGGCGAACGAAAAGGATTTGAAGGAAATCCGGCGGAAGTCCGTGAAGATCGACATCATCCTGGCGGAGCGCATTGAAGACGTGCCGCTGGCCGCCTTCAATCAGGACGCCCGTTATCACCG
The DNA here is from genome assembly GCA_963728135.1 of uncultured Nitrospiraceae bacterium. Lineage (GTDB taxonomy): Bacteria > Nitrospirota > Nitrospiria > Nitrospirales > Nitrospiraceae > Nitrospira_D. Next base: position 131,239 of record CAVSJC010000021.1, read on the forward strand.
TGCAACCTGATGACGAACCGCTCGCAACCTCTAACGCTTCTGAAGCACAAGAGGCCCTGGGACCTCGTGGGGCCTCGGCACATTTTCCTCTATCTGCATCCGATTGCCTGCCGTAGTTGTAGGCCTATGTAAGGATGATGCACTGGTGACAAGACAAAGGAGTTAGCGATGCCGCCCAAAGTTAAGATTGGTCCCATCATGAAGGTGACGAGATGGACGACGAACGGAAGAACTGTTCATCTGCTGCTGATTGGGTGCCTGCGTGATGAAGACACTGAACGGGCGTTGCGAATCCACTGCATGACAACGATGCGCCCAATCTATCGACTGTGCGGTGGCGATTCGCCACTCTTTCATCTGAACATAAGACTTCGACAGCGGCACCGGCTGGCCTAGCTTCTGGCAACTGATCGACCTCAAGGTGGTCGAGACATCACCGATCAAATTTTTCATGACCTGGACCGAAGTCCACCGGCCGCTGCGAGGGTGATCAGGGGCTCTTCAGGTTGCGAAAGCCGACAGGACTCCGCTACTGGATCAACGGCGTTGCGCTGAAGTTCGTCGCTGGGTAGCGTATAGACGACGGTTCCGTTCTTGGCGCCCGCTTTCCGATCTCTTGCACAATCGCCGGCATAGCAGTGAGGATCTCATCGACGAATGAAGGAGACGCATGACGACGCCACGAGAATGGCATGTCGGCTGGTCGGAGTGGGTCGCATGGGCGCCGAACATGGCAAGGAGGCTGAAGGACATCTGGTTTACGCTCACCGCGGCTTCGATACCGATCAGCCGGCGGCGTTGGCGCGCTGGCGGCAGAGCTCAAAATTCAAGCAGCTCAAACCGCAGCGCACGTCGCGAAAGCTTCGCGTTGGTTATCACCGTCGTGTCAGACGACGCCGCCATGCGCAGACCTACGCCGAGCAACGATGGCACCAGCTCGCCGGCCCATG